>NZ_NIVQ01000010.1 GCF_002811245.1 Vibrio salilacus
TCTATGTGCTACCGAAGTTGGACCGACTTGACCAATTAAATAATTAAATTGGTATTATTAAGTCATTTAAACAGTCTTAAAAATTAAATGAGACTTTTTCTCATTTAATGCTTGAATAATTAAATGAGAATGGTTATTATTTATCTCGTCTTAGGGAATGAGAGAAGTTCACAAAGACGTCGAATTACCCAATTCATTATTGAGCTTGGTAATGACACGGCACTTTACGGACTTACCCCAGTTCTTTTTGACACGACATTGCTCACATTGCTTCCAGTGTAATTTATAGCTTTATGGTAAAGCACCTCACTATGTATTTGCTTTAACCCTTTTTGCTAGGCGACATCTTTCGATGTCGCTTTTTTTATGTCTGCGATTTGGTAATGAACAAAAGGACACCACTAGTCTTTTCCACAACTCAAGATCAAAATAAGATCGATCTTAACGGGTTCGATCTTGTGGTTTGTTGTTATATTTCAGTATTTTATGTTTTGGTTCTCCTGCTTTGGACCCTTTTTTATAACCTGTGGGTAAATAGTATAAACAGAGTTATCCACAATGAGTGGCGTTGATCGAGAGCAGAATAAACCAACAAGAGAGCTAACGGTGACGGAGTTAAAATGGATTCACTGACGCAGTCATGGCATTCTAGGCAGATCTTTTTGCATTTTCTTTGGATACGTAAAGACTATGGCTCATATCCCTGATAATCCGTTAATACTCATCGACGGTTCTTCTTACCTTTACCGCGCTTTTCATGCTTATCCTGGCACCATGAGTAATGGTGATATACCGACCAACGCCGTTTACGGTGTGGTTAATATGCTGCGCAGTATGATGCGTCAATTTGCGTCGGATCGTATGGCCGTGGTGTTTGATGCCAAAGGTAAAACTTTCCGTGATGATATGTATCCGGAATATAAAGCCAATCGTCCGCCGATGCCGGATGATCTACGTTGCCAAATCGAGCCTTTACATAATGTTATCCGTGCCATGGGGCTTCCCTTGATTTGTGTTCCAGGCGTTGAAGCGGATGATGTGATCGGTACTTTAGCCCATCAAGCATCTCAAAATGGTGTCCCTGTGCTGATCAGTACTGGCGATAAAGATATGGCCCAACTGGTGGATGAGAACGTTACTTTGATCAACACCATGACGAATGTTGTACTTGATCGTGCAGGGGTGATTGAGAAGTTTGGTATTCCTCCCGAATTGATCATCGATTATCTAGCCTTGATGGGCGATAAAGTCGATAACATTCCGGGCGTTCCGGGGGTTGGCGATAAAACCGCGACGGCTTTGTTACAGGGCATTGGCAGCCTAGAGAAAATTTATCAAAATCTCGATGATATTGCGGCGCTTGGTTTCCGTGGTTCCAAGACCATGGCGAAAAAACTCATCGACAATAAAGACAATGCGATGCTCTCGTATGAGCTAGCGACCATCAAATTGGATGTTGAGCTAGAGCAAGACTACGACGCGTTGCTCAAGAGCGTGCCGAACAAAGACGAGCTGGTTAAATTGTACGGTGAGTTGGTATTCAAGTCATGGCTCAACGAGCTACTTGAAGGTGGCACTGGTGTGGTTGAAGCCGACGAAAAGTCAGGTGCAATGCGTAACTCGGGGTCAGTGACAAACGCGCCTGAGCTCAATGTCTCAGCAGTCAACATCGATCGTAGCCAATACCAAACGATTTTAGATCAAGAGACGTTCAATATTTGGCTCGATAAGCTTAAAGCGGCGGATGTGTTTGCCTTCGATACCGAGACCGATAGCCTCAACTACATGGTGGCTAATCTCGTCGGGGTTTCGTTTGCGGTTGAAGAGGGGATGGCTGCGTATGTACCCGTGGCGCACGACTACCTAGATGCCCCGCAACAGCTTGACCGTGATTGGGTTCTGGCACAACTCAAGCCGATCTTAGAAGATGACTCGCAAGCCAAAGTAGGGCAAAACCTCAAGTATGATGCAAGCGTATTGGCTCGATACGACATTGAATTGAAAGGTATCAAATACGACACCATGCTGGCTTCGTATGTTTACAATAGTGTTGGCGGTAAACACGACATGGACAGCTTAGCGCTGCGCTTTTTGCAACATAGCTGTATTTCTTTCGAGCAAATCGCAGGCAAAGGCAAAAAGCAGCTCACCTTCAATCAAATTGAACTCGACCAAGCCGCGCCTTATGCGGCCGAAGATGCAGATGTGACGCTACGTTTGCACAAGCGCTTAATGGAAAACATCGATCAGGACGAAAAACTCAAAGCGGTTTATGAGCAAATCGAAGTCCCTTTAGTGCCTGTACTTTCACGTATTGAACGTACTGGTGTATTGATTGATGATATGAAGCTGGCCACGCAATCACAAGAGATCGCTCTGCGTCTTGATCAGCTTGAACAAAAGGCTTACGAGGTTGCCGAGCAAGAGTTCAATATGAATTCTCCCAAGCAACTGCAAGCGATTTTGTTTGAGAAAATGGGACTTCCCGTAGTGAAGAAGACGCCATCAGGTACGCCATCGACCAACGAAGAGGTGTTGCAAGAGTTAGCACTTGATTACCCACTACCAAAGCTGATTTTAGAATATCGTGGTTTAGCCAAGCTAAAGTCGACCTATACCGACAAATTGCCGAAGATGATTAACCCTGAAACTGGGCGTGTTCACACCTCATATCATCAAGCGGTTACAGCGACTGGGCGTCTTTCATCGACCGATCCAAACTTGCAAAATATTCCAATTCGTAATGAAGAGGGGCGCCGCATTCGCCAAGCATTCATTGCCCCGCATGGTTATAAGATCATGGCCGTCGACTATTCGCAAATTGAACTGCGCATTATGGCCCACTTATCGGGCGATAAGGCACTGTTGGAAGCGTTCCAACAAGGTAAAGATATTCATACCGCCACCGCCGCTGAGATCATCGGTGTTGATATTGAACAGGTCACCAGCGAACAGCGTCGTCGTGCTAAAGCGGTTAACTTTGGTTTGATTTATGGCATGAGTGCGTTCGGTCTGGCCAAACAGTTGGGCATTCCACGCGGTGAAGCGCAGCACTATATCGATACCTATTTTGAACGTTATCCTGGTGTTATGCACTATATGGAAGACACGCGCAGCGCAGCATCGGAACAAGGTTACGTTGAAACCATTTTTGGTCGCCGTTTACACCTGCCAGAAATTAAGTCACGTAATGGCATGCGCCGCAAAGCGGCTGAGCGCGCGGCGATTAACGCTCCTATGCAGGGAACAGCAGCGGATATCATTAAAAAGGCGATGTTGCTGGTTGCTGACTGGATTGAGCAACATGGCGATGGTCGAGTGAAATTACTGATGCAGGTACACGATGAGCTGGTTTTTGAAGTTAAAGAGTCAGCTTTGGCCGAAATTGAAAGTAAAGTACAACAATTGATGGAGTCTGCCGCACAACTAAAGGTTCCATTGGTGGCTGAGTCAGGCCACGGTGACAACTGGGATCAGGCCCACTAGACATAAAAGTCGTAAAAATAGCGCAATAATATGAGCCAGTGCACAAACACTGGCTTTTTTTACACCTAAAAGAAGTTACGCATCTGCTGGTTGATATGTAGTTTAACAAAACTATCATGAAAAAAAGTTACAAAAGTGGTTTTCATTTCTGACCACTTGTTGTACATTATTCGACGTAGGGTACAGAGGTAAGATGTTCTATCTTTCAGACCTTTTGTTTCACGTTATTGGATTAGGCTGATTCAGCCGCCCCAGTCAGCTTTTGACTGGGGCGTTTTTTATTGGGCCAAAGAAAGCTTTTTATACGACTTTTCACCGCAATCCCCTCTTCTAACGCTACGCTTGCCAACGCTTATTTACTTTTCCTAATATCGACTCCTGTTCTGTGTGAATGTGTAATTTTGCAAAACTTTGTAACTTTATACCAATCACACTTTAGTTATTTTGATTCGAAAATCAAAGTGGCTCAATCGGCAAGAAAAGTCGTAAACCATAAATAAAGATAAATTTATCAGTGGGTTAGTCTACAACTAATGAAGAGGTTATCGTGAGGGGGGGGTAATCTAGGTGATTGATTTACATCGCGAGATGCATAATGCTTAGCAGATAATAACTAATAACGATTATTTCTCTCCCATTGCCCCGCCAGGATGGTGGGGCTCTTTATTTCTTTAGCAATAAACATGAGCAACAAAAAAGCCCCACCAAAATTGGCAGGGCTAAGATTCTATAGCATAGCGTTATTGTTGTTCGTCGTTATCCACTGACTCTGTTCCATCCACTAACTCTGCTTCGATAACATCATCCGTCATTTGCGCAGCAATCGCGGGTGCAAACCAAGTATCAAGCTTATTGCGTAACACATCCACGCCGATGCCTTTAAGTGATGAGAATGGGGCAACGTTGACATCGCCACCAAAGCCGATGGCCTCTTGCTGAATTTTTAGCACCTGTGCTTTACGTGCGCCGCTTTTCAACTTATCTGCTTTCGTTAATAGCACCTGGACTGGAATGCCGCTGTCAACTGCCCAGAAAATCAGCTGTTGGTCGAGGTCTTTCATTGGGTGACGAATATCCATCAATACCACTAAGCCCTTTAAACTCTGGCGCTTTTGTAAATACTCACCGAGAGATTTTTGCCATTTCTTTTTCATCTCGAGTGGGACTTGCGCAAAGCCATAACCCGGTAAATCAACAATATGGCAACCTTCAGTCACTTTAAATAAGTTGATTAATTGAGTACGACCAGGGGTTTTACTGGTTTTAGCTAAGTTGCGCTGATTGGTCAGGCGATTTAGAGAGCTTGACTTACCGGCGTTGGAGCGCCCTGCAAACGCAACTTCGATGCCTTCATCTTCAGGCAAATGACGAATATCAGGTGCGCTGGTGATGAAATGCGTGTTTTGATAATGAATTTTTACGCTCACTGTTAACTCCATCTCGACTTTGTGTAGTCGATTGATTACTTTTTTGTGAAATTGTGTAAAATAACCGTGCTCGGCATAAGGTCGCCTATTGTACCATGAGTGTTAACGCAGAGTGGTACCGGAAGCTTGATAATTATAATGGAATGTCATGAAGAAATTAGCGCTAATCTTGAGTCTTTTAGCCAGCTGCTCTGTGTGGGCCCAAGGCAGCATTGAAGCTGGTAAAGCAAAATCCCAAACGTGTGTTGCCTGCCACGGTGCTGATGGCAACAGTCAACTCGCTATGTACCCTACACTTGCAGGTCAGCATGCTAAGTACCTAGAAAAGCAGCTCAAAGACCTCAAGCTAGGTATGACTAGCAATGGTAAGCAAGGTCGTTACGATCCCGTGATGAGTGGTATGGCTATGCCACTGTCTGAGCAAGATATGCAAGATCTTGCGGCTTATTACGCTTCTTTGCCAATTTCTAGCAACTCAACGCCAGAAAATGTTGTCAAAAAAGGTAAGGTACTCTACACAGCCGGTGATGCAGAGCGTGGTTTAGCCGCATGTATCGCTTGTCATGGTCCTCGTGGTAACGGTACTGAGCTTTCAGGTTTTCCTAAAATCTCCGGCCAACACGCCGACTACATCAAGGCTCAGCTAGAAAAATTCCGCGATGGAAATCGTGGCAACGATATGAACGAGATGATGCGTGATATCGCTAAGAAGCTGACTGATGAAGATATCGATACACTTTCTAAATACGTTGGTGGCCTACACTAAGCCCTACTTATTTGTTCGAGCACAAAGTTGTACTGAAAAAGCCCAAACTTAGGTTTGGGCTTTTTCATGCGTGCTCGCTCACAGTTAGAGAGTTCTCTCGGTGAGGAATCTAGCGATTGTACTTGTAAGAGATCGTCCATAGTTGTTACTTGATACGACGCGCTTTGATTGATAAATAATTGAAAAATAAAGGTCTAAAATTCGGCTGGAAAAAAATAGTGGTTTTTTGCTATTCGTGGATTGTATCAAGTTGCTAACGCGATAAAGTTAAGTTACCGGCAGGGCGCTGATAGAGGAATTCAGACTAGGATGTCTTCAAGGATTGCGAGTCACGGAGATTCGATAGCATTAAAGGATTAAGAGTCAGCAGGAAGCTGTCTCGATACGGATGGTCAACTCGTCTAATGGTTCAGACAGGTAACGGATCAGGCTAAGGGATAGCCCAGGTATCAGGAAGTAAAAGGAAAGCCAAAATTCACCAGGATGGTGGCAAACAACACCTTTTGGCAGGGAAAGCACAAAAAACAAATGGAATATTGGAGCACACCAGTCTGTGCAACACAGTTTTGCCAATCGGCATTTAGGAAGCGATAGAGATACTCTATCGCTTTTTTTATTGCTATTTTTTAATAATTGCTGATTATTTGCGCAATAGTACTCCACTCTGACCTGACTTTCTGGTATGTTTCGCATCCCTGTTTGAGGATGTATTCATGCACAATTGTCCCCTTTGTCAAAGCTTGGACACAGAGCACTATTTTGCAGATAAGCGTCGTGCCTATCTTCAATGTCAGCAATGTGCTTTGGTGTTTGTCAATCCAGAGCAACGTCTTGATGCAAAGCAAGAGAAAGCACACTACGATTTGCATGAGAATGATCCAAATGACGCTGGGTATCGAGGCTTTTTATCACGAGTTGCCGACCCGATATTAACGCGCATTGAGCCACATTCTCACGGGTTAGATTTTGGTTGTGGCCCTGGTCCAGCATTATCGTTAATGTTGCAAGAGCAGGGACACACCATGAGTTTGTACGATATCTACTATCACTCAGATACTGAGGTATTGCAGAAAACGTATGACTTTATAACTGCCACCGAAGTCATTGAGCACTTATATGAGCCCAACAAAGTGTGGCAGCAATGGTTGAATTTAGTTAAGCCAGGAGGCTGGATTGGTCTAATGACCAAGATGGTTAAGGATGTAGAAGCGTTTGCGGCATGGCATTATAAGAATGATCCCACCCACGTGGTGTTCTTTAGCCGAGCAACGTTTCACTTTCTGGCAGAGCGGGATCAGCTCGAGCTTGAATTTATTGGTAATGATGTAATTTTACTGAGGAAAGCCCAGTAATGAGCCGTAGTAAAAAAGCAAGATCAGGCGGTAATGGCGACGTAGTCGTAGTGCGTAACCGCTCGCAATCCGATGTTGAAGGTCGTTTGCGTAAAAAAGATAAAAAGCGCAAAGGTTTAAAAACGGGCAACCGTCACTCCGACGCACAAAGTGAACAGCAGCACTCTGCAGGTCAAAAACGTGACCCACGTTTGGGCAGCAAGAAGAAAATTCCACTGATTGTTGAAGCGGCGAAGAAACCAACTAAGGTTGAGCGTCGTATAAGTGCAGAGAAAGAGCTGGAAGTATTGGAAAACGATGCACAACTCAACGTATTGCTTGATCGTTTAGACAATGGTGACAAGCTCGGTGTGGGTCTGCAGAAGTACGTTGACGAGAAGCTTGCTCGTATCGAAGTATTGATGAGGCAACTTGGTATTTACCAAGAAGAATCACAAGACGAAGTTGAACCAGAAGTCGTCGTACCTGCTGCGGCGAAGAAACCGAGCAAAAAAGCCGACTCTGATGAAGCATTATTGTCTCAGTTCGAGAGTTTAGACCTGAATCAATTTAAAGGGTAAAGAGCACTATGAATGTAACCTTATTAGCCATTGCTGGCGGAGCGATTATTCTCGGTCTGACCGTTTATGCGGGTTACCTTCTGCTCCAGCTTAAGAAGCAAAAGGATTTGCAGTTGCAGCATCACCAGCTTGCCATTGAGAAGCGTAATGCCAATATCTTTGAAAGCGTGAGTGTGCTTTGCTTAGCCGGCATCCAAGAGCAGTGTGACCTGTCGGAAATCAGTATTCGTGTTTATAACATCATGGACTATGTTCAGGGTGAAGACCGTGTCGATTTCGACCAAGAGTTTCCTGCGACTTCAGAGCTGTTCCATATCGTTAAAGATATGCCACGCGGTGAAGAAAGACAGCAACTTGACAAGCAACAGCGCATGAAGCACAACCTTGAGCGCCACAAAGCAGAAGCGCGTCTTCAACAAGATATTATTGAAGAACTTAAGCGCCTGCAGAAAAAGATTCAGCCACTGAACAATCAGATCAACATTCAAATGATCTAAGCGTGTCTCGATCACTCACTCTAAAAGGGTAGTGATCGAGTTATCACTTCTGAGTATTGCTTGTTAAAAAGCAGACTGCCCACCTTCGCGTTCGCATCAGGTGTGGCAAAATAGCCTGCTAATGACATGGCGCCTTGCGCCCAATAAGCACCATAGCCCAAACGGAAATACCAACATGTCGCAGCCTGTCGTCGCAAGCCAGCAAATCGTCTGGGATCAAGCCATCCTAGATAAGTACAACTATTCAGGTCCTCGTTATACCTCATATCCGACTGCCTTAGAGTTTCACGAGGCGTTTACGGTAGCGGACTATGACATGGCATGTGCTCAGTATCCGGACAGGCCACTGTCGTTGTATATTCACATCCCATTCTGCCACCAGCTTTGCTACTACTGTGGTTGTAATAAGGTGATCACTCGTCACGCCCATAAAGCGGATGAGTATTTAGATGCGCTTGAACTTGAGATCCGCACTCGCGCGGCTTTGATACAACAACGCACAGTCACTCAGCTTCATTTCGGTGGCGGTACGCCCACATTCCTCAGTAAAACGCAGATTAGCCGCTTGATGGCCATTTTACGTGGTGAATTCTACTTTGAGGCCGATGCGGAGATCAGCATTGAAGTCGATCCACGTGAGATTGAACTCGATGTCCTTGACCATTTGCGTAGTGAAGGCTTCAACCGCTTGAGCATTGGTGTCCAAGACTTCAACAAAGAAGTGCAGAAGCTCGTCAACCGAGAGCAAGATGAAGCGTTCATTTTTGCCATGGTTGAGCGAGCGAATCAGCTCGGTTTCCGCTCGACTAACCTAGATCTTATCTACGGTTTACCTAAGCAAACCAAGCAGTCATTTGCGAAGACACTAGAACAAGTACTCGAGATGCAGCCAGGTCGTCTATCGATCTTTAACTACGCTCATATGCCGCAACTGTTTGCAGCGCAGCGTAAGATTAAAGATGAGGATCTCCCTGCAACTGATGAAAAAATGGCGATTCTTCAAGATACCATTGCCACTTTGACCAATGATGGTTACCAATTTATTGGTATGGACCACTTTGCTAAGCCGGATGATGAACTCGCGGTTGCTCAGCGTCAGGGTATTTTGCATCGAAACTTCCAAGGCTATACCACCCAAGGTGAGGCGGATTTGGTCGGTTTCGGCGTGTCGGCCATCTCTATGGTGGGTGATGCTTATGCGCAGAACCAGAAAGAGCTGAAAAAGTACTACGCGCAAGTCAGTGAACAGCGCCACGCATTATGGAAAGGGGTCGCTTTAGATAGTGATGACTTACTTCGTCGTGAAGTGATTAAGCAGCTAATTTGTAACTTTAAGCTCGACAAAACGGCGATCGAATCTGAGTTTGGCGTCAACTTTAATGGTTACTTTAAGCAAGATCTCGAGTTGCTGCAGACCTTTATCAATGACCAATTGGTTGAGATTGACGATAACGACATTCGCGTGACGTTGCGTGGACGTTTGTTGATTCGCAACATCTGTATGTGTTTTGATAAGTATCTAAGAGCGAAGGCGAGGCAGCAGCAGTTCTCTCGCGTTATCTAAGTTTTCTTCGTATTTAAACGCTGCAAGTATCATAAGCCACCGTCTTTCTCTATTTCTGAAAAACGGTGGCTCTGTTGTATCTGGCGTGGGCTTATGGCGCGATATAGGTATCGTGGGCGGTGTCCCACAATGCCTTGACCAGCGGGTTATCCAATTGAGATCGTTTGCAACATACCCCGAGACTAAAGGGCTTAATCGACGCCACTTTTAAACGCTCAATTTTCTCTTTTACTGGGCTGTTATTGATCACCACGTCTGGCGCGATGCCAACTCCGCATCCAAGCGCAACCATACTGACAATCGCTTCATGACCAGAGACTTGCGCATAAATATTGGGCTTAATTTTCATTGCCTTAAACCACGTGTTGGCCCGCTCTCGCGCGGTACCTGACTCTGGCACAATAAACGGAATTAATGACCAGTCAGGTTTATCTTGTTGCAGCACTTTGGCGAAATTACTGACTCCAGCTGGCGCGATGACCGAAAGTGGAATTTCGCTAATGGTCTCAAACTCTATTCGCGCGGGAAGTTGTTCTGGCTTCGCCGCTATTGCCATATCGACATCATCGGCAAGCACTCTATCGATGGCTTGAGCCGGGTCACCTGTCGAAAGTTTAAACTCAATAAAAGGGTGCTGGAGGCGAAACTCAGACAGCAATTCAGGCAGATGGCTATAGCTGGCGGTCACGGAACAGAACAGGCGAATTTCACCACGTAATTCCTGCTCATGGCCTTTAATGTGAGCGTTGTAATCTTGCCATTCACCTAAAATGTTGAGTGCGACAGGGAACAGTTTTTTCGCGGCAGGTGTCAGCTCAACACAACGGTTGTCACGCACGAACAGTACTTGCGTGGTGTCCGCTTCTAATTTTTGAATCTGGCGACTGAGCGCTGACGGGCTGATGTGCATCGCAGAGGCGGTTTTAGCAAAGCTTTTACTATCACACAGATGAATGAATAGCTGCAGGCTCTTAATGTTCATAAAAGCGTCATATCCTTGTTGCATTTATTGCAATAACTAATTGTGAATATATCACTTTAAGCAACTTACTGTCTGATTTAGTATGAACTCATTCGGTACAAAGCGACCGACCTTCAATGGACAAATTCTTAAAGGAGCGCCTAATGGCTAACTATTTCAACACGTTAAACCTACGTGAGCAGCTTGACCAACTTGGTCGTTGTCGTTTTATGGACCGCAGCGAATTCGCCACGGAAGCGGATTACCTTAAAGGTAAGAAGATTGTCATTGTTGGTTGTGGTGCTCAAGGTCTAAACCAAGGCCTAAATATGCGTGATTCAGGCCTCAACGTTGCGTATGCATTGCGTCAGGCTGCGATTGATGAACAGCGTCAATCATACAAAAACGCCAAAGAGAACGGCTTTGAAGTGGCAAGCTACGAAACTCTGATCCCACAAGCGGATCTGGTTATCAACCTAACACCAGATAAGCAACACACTAATGTGGTAGAAACGGTGATGCCACTGATGAAACAAGGCGCTGCCCTTGGTTACTCGCATGGCTTCAATGTGGTTGAAGAAGGCATGCAAATTCGTAAAGACATCACGGTTGTGATGGTAGCACCTAAGTGTCCAGGTACCGAGGTACGTGAAGAGTACAAACGTGGCTTCGGCGTTCCAACCCTGATTGCGGTTCACCCAGAGAACGATCCACAAGGTGAAGGTTGGGATATCGCTAAAGCATGGGCTGCGGGTACAGGTGGTCATCGTGCTGGTTGTCTAGAGTCTTCATTCGTTGCTGAAGTAAAATCAGACTTGATGGGTGAACAAACTATTCTATGTGGCATGCTGCAAGCGGGTTCTATTGTCTCTTACGAGAAGATGATTGCTGACGGTATTGACCCAAGCTATGCCGGTAAATTACTGCAATACGGTTGGGAAACCATCACTGAAGCACTGAAGTTCGGTGGCATTACACACATGATGGACCGTCTATCAAACCCAGCTAAAGTGAAAGCCTTTGAACTGTCTGAAGAGCTGAAAGAGCTAATGCGTCCACTGTACAACAAGCACATGGATGACATCATCACGGGTGAGTTCTCAAGCACCATGATGGCTGACTGGGCCAACGACGATGCGAACCTACTTGGTTGGCGTGAAGAGACGGGTGAAACTGCGTTTGAAAATTACCCAGAGTCAGATATCGAAATTTCAGAGCAAGAGTATTTCGATAACGGCATCCTACTCGTAGCGATGGTTCGTGCGGGTGTTGAGCTTGCGTTCGAAGCCATGACCGCATCAGGCATCATTGATGAGTCAGCGTATTATGAATCATTGCATGAGCTTCCACTTATCGCTAACACAGTGGCACGTAAGCGCCTATACGAAATGAATGTGGTTATCTCAGATACCGCAGAGTACGGTAACTACCTATTTGCCAACGTCGCGACTCCGCTATTGCGTGAGAAGTTCATGCCTTCGGTCTCAACGGATGTGATTGGTAAAGGTCTAGGCGAAACGTCTAACCACGTTGATAACGCAACACTCATCGCCGTAAACGATACTATCCGTAACCACCCTGTTGAGTACATTGGAGAAGAACTTCGTGGTTATATGACGGATATGAAAAATATCGCGGTAGGTGGCTAAATTAGTCAACAACTCCAGCTAGGTTGGGGTCAATAAATACACAATAAACACAGCACCTAATAAAAAGGCTTGGTCACCGTTGACCAAGCCTTTTGTTATTCTAGCGTTGCATTACTTATCCGCGACCTTCTCTTCTAGAGCCGCCAGTTTCTGCTCCATCTCTGTCAGCTTTTGGCGTGTACGCAATAGCACTTGAGTTTGTACGTCGAACTCTTCACGGCTTACCACATCCAATTTATTCAGTTGGCCTTGAATAACTTGGCGTACTTTCTGGTCAACATCGGCGCCAAGCTCTTTAACTGGCGCTGGCATTGAGTCATGAATCTGTTTAGCGATTTGTTCTAACTTCTTTGGGTCAAACATAGTGTCTAAAACTCCTTTCAATTTGCTCTAATTCTAAGTAATTGATACGGGAAAGTCGCTACTTGGATAGCAAAAAGTCGAACTAACGTTGAGCAATGAGGTGAGCGAGTTGTGATAGGGATAAAAAAGGCCACCGAAGTGGCCTATGTCGAGCAAGGGATTAACGATTGTCGGCCAAGTCGCGACACGCGGCTTTTGCTTCATCAATTCTTGCTAGCTTTTCGAGGTCTTTATCCTCCACAAATACCGGTAAGGGTTTGTGTTTTTCTGCTAGATAACTGTAAATAACAGGCAATACGAACAAGGTAAAGATGGTACCAATCGTCAAACCCGCCACGATAACAATACCGATGCTGAAACGCTGCGCTGCGCCAGCACCTGTTGCGTACATCAGCGGGATAAGACCTGCAATCATCGCCGCGGTTGTCATAAGAATTGGACGAAGACGAACTTTCGCCGCTTCCGTTACCGCTTCCATGCGAGACTTTTTGTTATGTAGCTGCTCTTCTTTCGCTACTTCACAAATAAGAATACCGTGCTTGGTAATCAGACCGACCAGTGTGATCAAACCGACCTGAGAGTAGATGTTCATCGTCGCAGCACCCCATGCCAGAGCAATTAATGCCCCACAAATAGCAAGCGGTACGGATACCATGATCACCAATGGGTCTTTGAGTGATTCAAACTGAATAGCCAATACCAAGAAGATGATCGCCAGTGCCAGACCAAAGGTCGCATACAGCGCACTTCCTTCTGTCACAAATTGACGAGCTTCACCCATATAGTCATGGTTATAACCAGCAGGCAGTTTGGTTTGTGCGGTGTTTTCAAACCAAGCAATTGCATCGCCCATGGCAGTACCTGGTGAGGGAACTGCGCCCACGGTTGCTGAATTCAACTGGTTGAAGTGAGGCAGTGATAATGGCTCTGCTACTACATCAATCGAGATTAAACTGCCCAGTGGTACGGCTTCGCCATTTGCTGAACGAACATAGTAGTTGTTCATTGACTCTGGATTCAGACGCCACTTACGTTCAACCTGAGGGATAACCTCATAAGAACGACCGTTTAAGTCGATACGGTTAACGTAGCCATCAGACATCATGGTACTTAAAGTAATACCGATATCTTGCATGGTCACACCATAAGCTCCCGCTTTATCTTTATCGATATTAATCTTCATCGTCGCCGAATCGTAGTTTAAATCGAGGTTTGAATAAACGAAGAGCGGGCTTGCTGTTGTTTCTGCAAGTACATCAGAGGCAACAGTAAATAAGCTTTCAAACGCATTGGGTGTGGTAATAACAAACTGAATTGGCAACCCAGCACCTGCACCAGGTAATTCTGGCATTTGGAAGGTCGTTACCGCCATACCAGGGATATTAGTGACTAACTCGCCAATACGATTGGTCACTTCTGCCTGACTTGCTTCACGCTCACTCCATGGAACCATCGAAGCGATACCAAACGCTTGGTTGGAATTAGGCACACCAGTAAATACTTGCGCAAATGCAACTTCTGGTTGAGCAGACAGAATCTCGTTGACTTCATTCATGGTGTTTTGCATGTAATCTAAGTTCGAGTTTGAAGAACCCGTACCGATCATCATCACCACGCCTTTATCTTCGGAGGGCGCCAGTTCACTTGGAATGAACTTAAATAATAAAGGTAAACTCATAAACACGATAACAGCAAACGCTAAAACCACCGGTCTGTGAGTAAGAACGGCGCGCAACATTCCCTCGTAGCGATTGGTCATGCGTTCCAATACTGAATGAACGGTGCTTTCAAATTTACTTGGCTTTTCGTTTGCTTTAAGCATTTTTGAACACATCATTGGTGACAGTGTTAATGCAATAATGCCGGAGACAAACACTGAACCTGCAAGAGTGAGGGCAAATTCTTTAAACAGTGAGCCGGTAATGCCGCCCATTAATGCTATCGGTGCATATACTGCGCCTAGGGTTAGTGTCATCGCAATAACAGGTACTGCAATTTCACGAGTACCAATAATTGCAGCGCGGAACGGTGATTCACCTGCTTTAATGTGTCGATCGACGTTCTCAAGAACAACGATGGCATCATCAACGACCAAGCCGATAGCCAGAACCATCGCCAGTAGAGTCATCAGGTTCCACGAAAAGCCCATGGTTTGCATAACCATTGCCACACCAATAAGTGATAGCGGAATAGTAACAATAGGGATGATAACGGCACGAAATGACCCTAAGAACAGCGTGATAACCACCAAAACGATCAAAGCGGCTTCCGCAATCGTCTTAATAACTTCATTGATAGACTCATTGATTGCAATGGTTGAGTCATACATGATGTTCATGGTGATGTTACTAGGAAGGTTGCGCTGTAAGTCCGGCAACATATCCCGCACGCTAGCGGCGATATTAATTGGGTTAGCACTAGGTGCCGCGTTAATCGCTGCTACTACGGCTTCATTACCATTTGCTGTGGCGCGATAAACATCGTGACTTTTTTCCAATGTGACTTTGGCAATATCACCTAAACGAGTGATTTGGCCATCATTGGATTTAACCACTAAGTTTTCAAGTTCAGTAACATTGGATACTTGAGTATTGGCGCTGCCATTATAGAGAACAAACTCTCCGGTTGCTTGTCCCGTCGCGGATTGATAGTTGTTGGCATTGAGGACACCCATCACATCTGTTGCAGTGAGTTTCAATGCGCCCATCTTTTCAGGATCAAGCCATACACGTAACGCATATTTCAGACCGCCATAAAGATCGATACTGGCAATACCATTGACGGCGTATAGCTGAGGGTTAACAACGCGTTCCAAGTAGTCGGTAATTTGGCTCGACTTTAAATCATTACTGGTAAAGCCAATGTACATTACCGCGGTTGTTGAGCCAGTCGACATGGTTACGGTTGGGTCTTCAGCTTCTTTTGGTAGCTGAGAGCGAACCGAGTTCGATTTAGCTAATACGTCAGACAGTGCCGCATTTGGGTCGGTATTGAGTTTCATATTGACCGTAATGGTTGATTTACCTAGTACGGACGATGAAGTCATATAGTCAATGTTATCGGCTTGTGCGACCGCTTGTTCCAATGGCTGAGTAATAAAGCCTTGAACCAAGTCAGCACTTGCACCGTAGTAACTGGTGGTGACCGTTACTACCGTATTCGTCATTTCAGGGTATTCACTGACCTGCATTTTGAACATTGCTTGCAAACCGAGCAAGGCTATCAAAAAGCTGATAGATACCGCCAAAACTGGACGTTTAATAAAAACATCAGTAAAGCGCATGATTCCTCCGGTTAAAGCATTGGTGTTTCAGCTGGTGGAGTGGTTGCATCACTTTCTACAACGCGTACTTTGACTCCATTACTTAAACGAACTTGACCTGATGTCACCACCACGTCTCCAGCTTTCACGCCTTCAAGAATGTGCGCGATGTCTGCTGTCCGTTCTCCAACCTTCACAACGCTTTGTTTCACGCGTTTTTCACCATTATCTTCTGTGATGATATAAACATTATCACCGTAGAGAGTGAAGGTAATCGCGGTTTGTGGCAGTGTGATTTGGTTGCTCAATTTAGGCAAAATAATGCTCGCACGGGCAAACATGCCGCTGCGAAGCTTGCCATCATTGTTGGGAATATCAGCTTGAACTTGAATTAAACCACTTTGAACACTGACCGCCGGTTCAATAGCTGTGATTGAGCCTTTAAATAGTGATTCTGGGTAAGCATCAACAAAAATATCAACCTCTTGATCGATTGAAATGCGAGAAATGTCGGTTTGTGGGACCGTAAAACGTAAGCGCATGACACTGGTGTCTTCCAGGCGAACGATGTCAGTACCTGACTGTAAATATTGACCTAAATACACATTACGAATACCAACCACACCAGCAAATGGGGCTTTGATTTCACGACGATCGATAGATGCTTTCAAGCTTTCAATGTCGGCTTTTAAAGAGAAATAGTTCGCTTCTGCATCATCGTAAGCCTCTTTAGAAATTGAACCTTTCTTAAATAGACCTTGATAGCGTTTGTATTTGGCTTCGGCAGCAGGCAATTTGGCTTGTGCACTCTTGAGGTTCGCTTGCTCGACTTCAGAATCGAGTTGAACCAGCGGTTGACCTTTTTCTACGAGAGTGCCCGATTCGAAGGTAATTTTATCAATGACACCACTGGTTTCGTTGGCTACTGTAACGCCTTGGTTTGGCTCGATAAAACCAATCGCATCAATAACCGGCACCCAATCTACCGCTTCGACTTGAGTGACTGTCACGGGAAATTCAGGTTCAGGCCGGTTCGCCATGTATTCAGCAATCTTCTGCTGCTTAAAGAGATTAAAACCTATCACACTGCCAAAAAGCAGTATCGCGATAAGTAACATAAAAAATGTCCATTTTTTCATTCTGACTAGAACTCCAAATTTAGTGTGTTGTAATTGCATCCCAACTGGCCTCGATGGCCGCTTCGATGGCCTCTTGATCCAGATGGTAGTATCCGAGAGATTGTTTACGTGCCAATGTAACACTCACTTCCAAACTCAGTGCTGCTAACACCGAATTATCTAAAGATTTGAAAACTCGCTGATCGCGTCCTTCTGAAAACATTTTATCGATTTTATGGAACATCTGACTTTCGATCTCTTTGGTTTCATGGCTGCGAACACAAGGCAAAGAATCATATTGAGCTCGATTCTTTAAGGACTCGATATTCGACCTTGAAAGATCGAAAATGTTTAACCACATTTTGCGAAAGCGTTGTTTGAGCGGCATATTGTCATCAACATCGCGCTGAATAATTTCAGCGTTGCGTTGACAAACCGTCAAACGAACTTGTTGCAATAAGTCTTCTTTGTCTGAGAAATAACGATAAATGGTGCCGGCAGCAACCCCAGCCTCTCTAGCTAGCTTGTGCATTGAGAGTCCTTGAAAGCCTGATTCGGCGATCAGTTTTTCAGCAGCATCAATAATTTTTTGTCTTTTATCTTCCATAGGATGAAACCTAGACATGGTCCATATAGAACAGTTGGTGAATGAACGTTCATTCATTATAGTCGCAAAGCACACCTAATATGCAACAAACTTTCGCACGAAATGAGTAAAATTTTCTCAAAGCGGCACTTTGAGACAGATTTAGATATACGTCTATTGGGTATAAACATAGCAATCTAATGATTGCACTATTATTATAGGCGCCACTGTATTCCAACTTCTGAGATAGCCATGAAGCTGAACCCCAATCAAGATCAAGCGGTTAAATACGTATCTGGACCTTGCCTTGTGCTCGCGGGTGCTGGCTCAGGCAAGACGCGTGTTATCACCAACAAAATGGCGTACTTGGTTCAGCAGTGTGGTTACAAGGCACGTAACATTGCAGCGGTGACGTTTACCAATAAAGCGGCGCGAGAAATGAAAGAACGTGTCGGTCAGGCGCTGGGCAAAAGCGAATCGAAAGGCTTTATGGTATCGACGTTTCATACCTTGGGGCTCAATATCATTAAGCGAGAGTATAAGGTGCTGGGCTTAAAGTCTGGATTTTCGCTGTTTGATGACCAAGACCAATTGGCACTGCTCAAAGAGCTCACCGAACAGCAGCTTGATGGTGATAAAGACTTACTGCGTCAATTGCTCAGTACGATTTCCAACTGGAAAAATGACATGCTGACGCCTGATCAAGCTAAAACACAGGCTCAAGGCGAGCAGCAACAGTTATTTGCTTTCTGTTTTGAAATGTACCAAAAACAGATGAAAGCGTATAACGCACTCGACTTCGATGACTTGATTTTGCTGCCCGTACTCTTGTTACGCACCAATCAAGAGGTGCGTCAGCGTTGGCAAAACCGTATTCGTTATCTATTGGTCGATGAGTATCAAGATACCAACACCACTCAGTACGAATTAGTGAAGTTAATTGTTGGTGAGCGCGGACGCTTGACGGTGGTAGGTGACGACGATCAATCGATTTATTCATGGCGTGGTGCTAAACCGCAAAACTTAGTCTTGCTCGGCGAAGATTACCCGAATTTGCGCTTGATTAAATTGGAACAAAATTATCGCTCAACCAGCCGTATTCTGCGCGCTGCTAATATCTTGATTGCCAATAATCCCCATGTGTACCAGAAGTCGCTATTCTCCGAAATCCCTGATGGTGAGAAACTCAAAGTACTGTTGGCTAAAAATGAAGAGCATGAAGCTGAACGTGTGACGGGGGAGCTTATCGCCCACAAGTTCCTCAACCGCACCGATTATAAAGATTACGCCGTGCTTTATCGTGGCAACCATCAATCGCGTTTGATTGAAAAGTCGCTGATGCAAAACCGCGTGCCTTATAAGCTGTCGGGCGGTACATCTTTCTTTGCTCGCGCTGAGATAAAAGACATCATGGCTTATCTGCGTGTGCTGGTGAACCCAGATGATGACAATGCGTTTCTGCGTATTGTGAATACGCCGCGCCGTGAAATTGGCCCAGTCACTTTAGAGAAACTGGGTAGTTATGCCAATATGCGCGGTAAGAGTTTGTTCGAGGTCAGCTTTGAGATAGGACTTGAACAGAGCTTATCGGGACGCGGCTTAGAAAACTTACGTCGCTTTACCACTTGGTTGGTGAAAATTGCTGATCAAGCGGAACGGGGCGACACTGTTGAAGCGGTACGTTCACTTGTGCGTGATATTAATTACGAAGATTGGCTGTATGAGACATCAACCAGCCCCAAAGCTGCAGAAATGCGGATGAAAAACGTGTCGGACCTCTATTCTTGGATTGTTGCTGATCTTGAGGGTGACAACTACGACCAAGAAGAGAAGAGTTTAAAAGAGGTGGTTCAGCGATTGACCCTGCGTGACATGATGGAACGCGGCGAAGATGATGAAGATAGTGATGCAGTGCAGTTAATGACGCTGCATGCTTCAAAAGGCTTGGAGTTTCCTTACGTTTACTTAATCGGTGCAGAAGAGGGGATCTTGCCCCATCAAACCAGCATTGATGAAGAGAATGTCGAAGAAGAGCGCCGTTTGATGTATGTCGGTATCACCCGTGCTCAACGCGAACTGACTTTTACTATGTGTAAAGAGCGTCGTCAGTTTGGTGAGTTGATTAAACCGAGTCAGAGCCGATTCTTAGATGAACTGCCATTTGACGATGTTGACTGGGAACAGACCAAAAAGCCCGTGACTCAAGAAGAGCGGATGGCGAAAGGGCAGGCACATATTGCCAACCTAAAAGCGATGTTTAACAAGAAATAGACAAAAAAAGGCTTGTTGGCCACCAAGCCTTTCTTCTCTATCTATTATAGAAGGCAGTTACAGGTCGGCAATCATATGCTCAATGGCCGCGATGATTTCATCATCGGAACAATCCATACATGAGCCGCGCGCTGGCATGGCGTTAAAACCATTAATTGCATGGTTAGCCAGTACATCTTTACCTTGCGCAATACGCGGAGCCCAGTCGTCTGCGTTACCTGTTTTCGGCGCGCCAGTCACGCCTGTTGCGTGACAAGCCGTACAGAAGGTAGCGTAAACGGTCGCGCCATCACGTGGCCCTGTTGGTTCCGCTTTTACTGGCTCTGCACCGGCGAGGTAAACATCACCGACAGGTTTAATGCGTTCTGCAATAGCGTCATATTGTTCTTGGCTTACATTGGCTGCAAAAGAGGCGCTAGAAAAGGTGATTGCAGCGACCAAAGCGGTTAACATTTTTCGAGACATATCCATTAAACTCACTTTACATTCCTGAAGGTAAGTGCGTGCTTACCCGTTATTAGAGTGGGATTTGATCAACATCGAACCAAAGTGCGTGAAACACAGGTGTTGCTGTTAAATCAATGTAAATAATGGGTGATTATATCCTGTTAACTTGTTGCAATAAACAACAAGTTACTGGCTTTATGGCGGTTATCTAATGGGAAATAGGGGTTTATCACACTTTAATTGCCCAAAAAGGCACCAAACGATAAAAAAACTTTAAAAAGTACTAGACGGCATAGTGTGAACTACGTATTATTCCACTCCGCCGATGGGGCATGCGCCCGTAGCTCAGTTGGATAGAGCGTTGGCCTCCGGAGCCAAAGGTCGAAGGTTCGAATCCTTTCGGGCGTACCATTCGCCAAAGGTTTAATCGGTAGAAGTTTCAATGGTGGCTATAGCTCAGTTGGTAGAGCCCTGGATTGTGATTCCAGTTGTCGCGGGTTCAAGTCCCGTTAGCCACCCCATTATTCAGGTAGCTTTGCTTCCTTTCTTGAGTGAAAATCAAGGAAAAACATATCGTCGGTGAATAGCGCGTTTGTAGCGCATCTCGGCTTTTGGAATAAGCGGGACCAGAGGGTTGACCTTCTATAACGTAAACCAAGTAAAAAAATATATCGTCGGTGAATAGCGCAGCTTGGTAGCGCATCTGGTTTGGGACCAGAGGGTCGGGGGTTCGAATCCCTCTTCACCGACCACTAATACTACAATTCTGCATCAGCGGGATTAGAGTTGGGTTTATAGCTAGACTTGGCAGTAAACGACAACAATTTGATGGTGGCTATAGCTCAGTTGGTAGAGCCCCGGATTGTGATTCCGGTTGTCGCGGGTTCAAGTCCCGTTAGCCACCCCATTCTTCATTAGAAAGAATGAATATTCCGTGAATAGCGTAGCACAGCTCGGATTCTGGAATAAGCGGGACCAGAGGGTTAAACTCTGGAAACATAGAACAAATAAAAACATATTATCGGTGTGAATAGCGCATCTTGGTAGCGCATCTCGTACCTTGGAATAAGCGGGACCAGAGGGTTAAACTCTGGAAACATAGAATAAATAAAAACATATTATCGGTGAATAGCGCAGCTTGGTAGCGCATCTGGTTTGGGACCAGAGGGTCGGGGGTTCGAATCCCTCTTCACCGACCATATTTAGAAAGCCTGCTTACACAAAGCAGGCTTTCGTCGTTTCAGGGCTATGTAGATTAATAGGCTACGTATAATGACCCCGAACCCGAGAGGGGTTCGTCTGATGTTCAGGAATGTCTCTTCACCGACCATATTTAGAAAGCCTGCTTATATAAAGCAGGCTTTCGTCATTTCAGGGTTATGTAGATTAATAGGTCACGTAAACGTAGATTAATAGGCTACGTAAACGACAAGTTGACTTGGTGGTCATAACTTAAATTCACAGCGGGCTGGTTCGCTGTTAGATAACTGCTTAACCTTGAAGCCGTCTTCGGCCAATAGCGCTAACACACTTTGTTGACCAATCAGATGTAAAGTACCGACAACGACCACGTAAGTGCCTGTTTGCTCAGGTAGCCATTGTGGATCTGATAATTTTTTCGCCCAACCCAGATTTCGTGCTGTTAGAAACTCGTGCTCTAATTTAGGTGACATCTTCGTTAGGTTGGCAAATTCGTTGAGCTTTTCTATATCACCGCTTTTCCAACTGGTAATCAAGCAACGCATCGCGTCTTCTGAATGGTCAAACTCATCAAGAATACTGACCAACATCTCTTTACCTGCTTGCGATTGACCCGTTAATAAGTCAATTTGAAATTGCACCGATTCCAGACTGAGAGTGGGAACATCCCAAAGGGTGGCTTTATTCATCAGTCGAGAATCGACCCCATCCGCTGCGGAATAGCCTAAATAATCAATTTGTCGCATCTGAATGGTTAAAGCGGCTGCCCAAGGAGGCATCTTCAGTAAGTCTTTGCTGTTAAGCTCAAGCAAATTGGCCAGTCCAAGCATGTTATTCTGCTGATCCTGGTTAAGGACATCTTGAGTTGAGATGGTCACTTGCGGATAAACGACCCCACGGTTTTCTCTGATGTCAGTTTCGACGATCAGACCTCGGCTATTTTTAAGGTTATTAAACAGAGGTTGTGGCAGTGGGTACATGCTTTCATCACCGACGTGTATTGAACCGATGACAATGTATTTTAATCCTCCTTTTTGTACCTGCCAGTAGAGAGGCTCTGCGTAAGACTGTACACAAAAAAGTAATAGACATGTGATAATACGTTTACGCATAGAACTTCCTTTCGTTTGCGTAAAAATGGTGAAGTACCGAATTTTAACGGATGTTGATGAAGTGACCTTAAGATGTATAGCACATTCAAAAACGCCTGATCAAATTGATCAGGCGTTTTATTTGAACAACTAGCGTTAAGCAATTTGTGTTTGTGGCTGTTCGATTGGTTCGGCTTGGCTAACTGGTGATTCTGCACCGTGCATCCAACGAACTAGGGTATTTGCGAATAACAGTAGCACCACGCCACTGATTATTGCCGTCACGGCTATACCACTAAAGATAGCAAAAGCACCGAGTTCACCGACGTGAGAACCAACGTAACCTGCAACATAGTTTGCGATTGCGTTACAACCGAACCATGCACCCATCATCAACGAAGCAAGACGTAATGGAGCAAGTTTAGTGACTAGAGATAGACCTATTGGAGATAAGCACAGTTCACCAAGAGTATGAAAGAAGAAAGCGCCTACTAGCCACAGCATGGATGTTTTCACTGCAGTGTCGCCGCCTTGTTCCATTACTGCGCCAACCATGCATAAGAAACCGAGTGCTAAGAAAAACATCGCGAATGCAAATTTCTTTGGTGAGTTAGGTTCATGTTTACCAAGCTTCACCCATAGAACAGCTAATATAGGTGCAAGAGTGATAATGAAGAATGGGTTTAACGACTGAAACCATGCAGCAGGTACTTCAAACCCACCGATCATACGATCAGTGTACTGTTGAGTGTAAATGTTCATTAGACCGCCAGCTTGTTCAAAGCCTGCCCAGAAAACGATAGTAAACAAACTCATCACAAGAATAACCTTGATGCGGTTCATTTCTGATTTTGTAAGAGGTTCTTTTTTATCTGACTTTTTCAGTTTTAGGTCACGTTTAACGGCTGGTTCTCGTCCAATATTGCCTAACCATGATTGAGCCATGGTCATTTGCATGACAAGGCTGACAATCATGCCAATACCTGCAGCTACGAAGCCTGCTTTCCAACCAAATGAGTTGGTCACGGAGCCAGATACTACACCAGCAAGTAATGCGCCTAGGTTAATACCCATATAGAAGATAGTGAACGCCCCATCACGACGGTTATCCCCTTCATTATATAGATCGCCTACCATTGTTGAGATGTTTGGTTTAAAAAGACCATTACCAGTTATTAGCAGAGCTAGCCCAAGGTAAAAACTGTGTACAGTGCTCAAGCCGAGCATATCTGCCGGTAATGCCAAGGTAAACTGACCAATGGCCATCAGAGTACCACCAATCATGATCGAGCGACGTTGACCAAGATAGTTGTCAGCCAGCCATCCACCGAGCATTGGCGTGATATAAACTAATCCGGTATAGATACCGTAGAGATCGAGTGCCTCTTTGGTTGTCCAGCCTAAGCCGCCGTTAAGTGTGGTGTCAGTGAGATAAAGAACCAGAATCGCTCGCATTGCATAATACGAAAAGCGCTCCCAGAGTTCTGTACCGAATAAAAGAAATAGCCCGCGAGGATGGCCTAAAATTTGATGTTGTTGGTTTGCCATAAGTTATATTAATGCTGTCAATTAAGTTTTTTATATGTGATTAGATATACTACTTAGAGTAATTAACTGCAATGACGGAAAAATTTAGCTCCTTAAATAAATTGCTTGTAACTAATTGAAAATATTATGGAAATTTTCCATGTCATTAGATGAATGGCGTGCTACAAACTAAGTTTTCAAAAAAGAGAAGTTTTCAAAAAGAGAAGTTTGCAAAAAGAGAAATTTTGGGCAAAAAAAGAGGTGCCATGGGCACCTCTTGTAATCTTGGTTATTTGACCATGTTAATAAGCGTCGTTATGAACACTCTTAACGGCACGACCTGATGGATCGGCCATGTTCTTGAATGACTCGTCCCACTCAATCGCTTTTGCTGATGAGCAAGCTACAGACGGGCCTCCAGGAACACACTCGGCCGCTGATGGTAGCGGGAACAACTCTTCGAAGATCTCACGGTACGCGTAACCCTCTTTGGTTGTTGGTGTGTTGTATGGGAAACGGAATTGTGCTGTTTCCATCTGTTGATCCGTCACTTTTGCTTCTGCAACTTCTTTTAAGGTATCAATCCAGTTGTAACCTACACCGTCAGAGAACTGCTCTTTTTGACGCCATGCGATAGATTCTGGCAAGTAATGTTCAAAACATTCACGCAGGATATGTTTTTCCATCTTGCCGTTGCCACACATTTTGTCTTCTGGATTAAGGCGCATTGCTACATCAATAAATTCTTTGTCTAGGAAAGGTACACGACCTTCGACACCCCATGCTGCCAATGATTTATTAGCGCGAGCACAGTCAAACATGTTGAGTGCGAGTAATTTGCGTACCGTCTCTTCGTGGAATTCTTTGGCATTTGGTGCTTTATGGAAGTAGAGGTAGCCACCGAAAATTTCGTCAGCGCCTTCACCAGAAAGAACCATTTTGATGCCCATTGCTTTGATCTTACGTCCCATTAGGAACATTGGCGTTGAGGCACGAATGGTAGTGACATCGTACGTTTCGATGTGATAAATCACGTCACGAATGGCATCAAGACCTTCTTGGATGGTGTAAGTCATTTCGTGGTGAACGGTACCAATTTGGTCTGCGACTTCACGTGCCGCTTTTAGATCCGGCGCGCCCTCTAAACCAACAGCAAACGAGTGTAACTGTGGCCACCATGCTTCTGATTGATCATCATCTTCAATTCGCATCGCTGCAAAACGTTTAGCAACGGCAGAGGTAATTGACGAATCTAGGCCTCCAGACAATAAGACGCCGTATGGAACATCGGTCATTAGTTGGCGTTTAACCGCCGCTTCTAGTGCCTCGGTCAACTCTTCTTTGCTGGTGCTGTTACCTTGAACTGCGGCGTACTCATTCCAATCGCGGATATAGTAACGTTGTGGTTTGCCATCCGTTGAGCTGAGGTAGCTGCCAGGAGGAAACTCGCTGACTGTTTTGCAAACGGGCACTAGTGCCTTCATCTCTGATGCAACATAGTAGTTACCATGCTCATCATGGCCTTGATAAAGCGGGATTATGCCGATGTGGTCACGACCAACTAAGTATTGATCTTTCTCTTCGTCATAAAGCACGAAAGCAAAGATACCGTTGAGCTCTTCAAGTAGGTCGGCACCCATCTCTTGATAAAGTGCAAGAATCACTTCACAGTCAGAATCAGTTTGGAAGTCGTATTTGCCTTCGTAACGCGCACGCAGCTCTTTATGGTTGTAAATTTCGCCGTTAACCGCAAGGATGTGTTTTTTATCGGGGCTGTATAAAGGCTGGGCACCACTATTAAGACCAACAATGGCTAAACGTTCATGTGCGAGGATCGCTTTCTGAGATGAATAAATGCCTGACCAGTCTGGGCCACGATGGCGAAGCATCTTAGACATTTCTAACGCAACAGGTCGCAATGCCTCAGCATCGCTCTTTATGTCAAGAATACCGAAAATCGAACACATACCACTTCCCTTTAAATAAATATCAATCTGTTGAGTTCAATTTGCCATTCTGATTAAAAAAATCAACCGTAATTAATAAAAAGAATTAAAGAAAGGCCTAGTCGTTAAAATTCATTCACTAAAATAACAATTTTAGTGAATGAAAGCTAGGTTGCGTTCTTTTTTTGTTCACTTTGGTGAAAAGGTGGCGAAACGCTACCTAAAGAAAAGTGACTATTTAGAAAACTTCGGTTGCAGTTGGTCGCAAACATGGCGAGCAAAACCACTACCTGCCTCACGATAAATGTTAAAGGCGGCGTCGACACCTCCTTCAATTAGCGTATCCATTTGATCTGGATATTCAGCAATAGCGGCAATTTGGCCTTGGAAGTGTCGGCTCTTTAACTGTTGCAATGCGATCTGGTTACCTTGGTGATGTGGCATTGCTAATAAAACCAACTTAACATTCGCGGTATCTAAAATGCGCTCCCAGAAATCTGGGTCGGTTGCATCGCCAGCAATCACATTACGCCCGAGCGCTTTGTGTTCGTGCGCTGCATCTTCGCGTACTTCAATACCCAAGCTGATTTTTCCATAACGATGTCGCAGTTCGTCATAAGCGCCAGTTCCTATTCGACCCATACCTAAAATGAGCACTTGAGCATGGCCAGGGTTGATCAGCTGATCGCGCGTATTGAGTTTCTCTGCGGCATGTTCTCGTAGCCAACGGCCAGAACGTTGATAGAGCGTATGCCCATGGCGGTTAAGTGGGGCTGAGACGATAAAGGAAATGGATACCGCCATCGCAAGAGCGACCAATATATCACCACTCAGCCACCCCATATTAAATGCTAGGCCACCGACAATTAGGCCAAATTCGCTGAAGTTAAACAGACTTAATGAAGCTAATAGAGAAGTGCGTACGCGGAATTTAAATCCGTTGAGCACAGCAAAATAGAGCACGCCCTTGATTGGTAGCAATAGTAAAAACAGCAGTGCCATGGCAAAGCCAGACAGAGTTGGCTGGGCGGATAAACCAATATTTAAGAAGAAGCAGACCAAAAAGAGTTCTTTGAGATTAAATAAAGATTTTGAGAGCTCCGAGGATTTTTTATGATCCGCTAACAGCATCCCGAGGATTAGAGCGCCAAGATCGGGCTTCATGCCCACTAACTCAAATAACCCCGCACCAACCACTAGAGCAAAGAAAATACCTAGTAATACTAACATTTCCCCGTGGCCAACCCAGTCGAGCAATTTATACAGTAGCGGGCGTATTAATGGCAATGCGAATAAACCGATCGCGTACCATTCAGGTAATTTACCCGTTGACGCGGTTAAGAATACCACGGCAAAGATATCTTGCATGACCAAAATGCCAATAGCGATGGTACCGTAAGTGGCGTTCAGTTCACCCTTCTCTTGCAGTGACTTAACGGCAAATACTGTGCTTGAGAAAGAGAGGGCGAAGCCAAGTAGTACAACTTGATCAATCGACATCTCTGTCAGTGAACTGACCCCTAAGAACTTGAAGAACATCAGGACAGCACTAAAGAGTATCGTCGACAATAGATTGTGTAAGGTTGCGCCTGCCCAAATCTCTTTAGACAATAAGGTCTTGATATCAAGCTTTAAACCGATAGTGAATAGCAGAAGGGTGACACCGAGATCGGCTAACGTGATGATGGTCTGGTTGGTTTGCAATCCAACAGCATGCAAACCAAAGCCTGCCAATAGGAAGCCAACAAGTGGTGGAAGATCGCATTTAAGTGCGATAAAACCAGCGAGAAATGCCGTTGAAATTAAGATCAGTTCCATATTGATGATGTTTCATCCTACAAAAACGGGCCACATGTGTGTAGCCCGATATTCTAACTCAATTAGTTGCTTACTGGTTAAGAAGATTAATCTTCTAACAATTTTTGTAATAACACACCATTGAGCATAGCACGCTTAATCATGGCAAAGGCGCCAAGAGTCGGTTGTTTATCGATCTTTGAGGCAACGATAGGTAAACCACAGTGGAAGGCTGTGAGTGATTGATTTTCAACGTTGCGGCGAATAGCAGGGAAAAGAATATCTTCACATTGGGTAACATCACCAGCGATGACCACTTTTTGTGGATTGAATAAGTTAATCGTAATCGCTATCGCTTTACCAAGTTGGTTGCCAACGCGCACAAGACTTTGTTTGGCAAGCTCATCACCCAGATTCGCGTGCTCACAGACATCGGCAATACTAATAGTGTCTAGTCCGGATAAACTCGATTGATACCCTTGGTTGATCAATTTATTGACACGTTCGACAATAGCGGGGTTAGCGGCAACGGTTTCAAGGCATCCAAAGTTACCACATTGGCATTGCTCGCCAAGTGGATCGATTTGGATATGGCCGATTTCACCAACGTTGCGATTAAAACCAAGAAATACCTGACCATTGACGATGATCCCGGCTCCCGTGCCACGGTGAACACTGACTAAAATAGAATCTTGGCAATCTTTGCTCGCGCCGAAATAGTGTTCAGCTAATGCCATGCCACGTACGTCATTACCAACAAAACACTCGACGTGGAAACTCTTTTGGATAATGTCTGCCAGTTCAAGGTTATCAATCGAGATGTTTGGCATGTACTCAACCACGCCCGTCTCGGGATTAACCAAACCAGGTAGCGAGATTCCGATCGCGATTAATTGGTTAATCATGCTTTGGTTGGCATGAATAAAGTGTTTGAGTTGCGACAACAGACCGTCAACCAGCTCTTCTTGAGCGGTATAGAAAAATTCAGTGTAATCTTCAGCCAGCGCTTTGCCGCCCAAGTCGTATAGAGTGAACTGAATGTAATCACGACCAATACGGATAGCAACCGAATGAAACGGCTCAACTTCGGTCGTGAGTGAAATAGCACGTCGACCGCCCGTTGATGCTTGTTGCGCCACTTCTTTAATTAGACCGCGCTCAAGTAGTTGACGGGTGATTTTTGTAACACTGGCAGGAGCCAGTTGACTGACGTCGGCAACTTGAATCCTTGAAATTGGACCTTGTTGATCGATCAGTCTGTACACTGCTGCACTATTTAGTTGTTTTACTAAATCTACGTTACCTATTTGTCCGCCATTCATACTTAATTTTGCTCGTATTGTCCGTTAACAACAGTCGCTTGGACGTTGAAGTCACGATCAAAAACAGTGAGGTTTGCAACTAAGCCTTTCTTAACACGGCCAAGTTGGTGGTCAACACCGATTGCTTTCGCAGGATACAAAGTAGCCATACGAAGTGCTTCATCCAGAGCGATACCGACGTGCTCGACAGTATTTTGTACTGCCTCAATCATGGTGAGGGCTGAGCCGCCTAGTGTGCCATTTTCATCAACACACTTACCCTCTCGGTAATATACTTTCTTACCAACAAAAATAAAGTAATCCATGTCAGCGCCTGCAGGAGCTGTGGCATCGGTCACTAATACTAATTTCTCGCCCTTAATTTTGTGCGCAATTCTGATATTGGCATAGTCGACGTGGAAGCCATCGGCGATGATACCCGCATACACATCTGAGGTATCGTAAATGGCACCAACTACACCCGGTTCACGACCTACCATTGGCGTCATAGCGTTGAATAGGTGCGTGGCAAAAGTGATGCCGGCTTCAAAGCTTTTACGTGCTTCTGTGTATGTCGCATTAGTGTGGCCAATTGATACGACAATACCTGCCGCTTTTAAGCGTGCGATATGTGCTTGATCATTGTGTTCAGGCGCTAGGGTAACTTTAGCGATCACATCGGCATTGTCACAGATGAAGTCAATCATACTGTCATCGGATGGGCGGATGTAATCGACACTATGGATACCTTTCTTCATCACGTTGAGGTAGGGACCTTCAAGGTGCAGACCTAGAGATTGGTTTTTATACTTAGCATGGTATTCACGCGCAGCAGTGACAGATTGACGCATATCTTCATCAGAAGAGGTAATTAGCGTCGGTAGGAAACTGGTGCAGCCCGACTTGAGGTTAGCTTGATGCATGGTTTGCATAGTTTCAGCACTAATTTCGTCATTGAGCATCACACCGCCACAGCCATTTAACTGCAGATCGATAAAGCCGGGGCTGACATTTGCACCGTTAAGGTCGCGTACCTCAATTCCCTCTGCCAATTGATCGGCAGGGCAGACTAATTGTATAAGACCGTTGTCGATGATAATGGCGTGTTCGGTTAAAACATCACTGCCGGTAAATATCTTACAGTTAGTTAGCGCATACATGGTTAGCTAATCCTTATAGGTTAGATTCATAATACTTTTAGTCCTCGAACTTAAGCATTTAAGTAACAATAATATACTTTATTTGTAAGCTTCAATTAGTTCGGGAAAAATTTCTAGCAAACGAAAAAAGTCATAAAAAAATCGTTGTAAAACCCAACAGCTGCAAGCTTGTAAAATCAATGACCGGTGACTTATATCGTCTTGTAATGCCTTGGCTTACAACGTTAAAGGCTCTTGTATATAGGACAAGAGTAACGTGAATTTGACTGACATATCGCTATTTTTTTTCATTGTAAAATAAGTTTTATGATCTCGCTAGCAAAAACCTTGAATATTGGCCGTTTCTGGTGATTATGATCACAAATGATAAGGTTTTAATTTGCGGAGCAAAATTAATGTCATAAACTGAACAGGACTAAATTGAGCGACTAAAAAAAGTAGCTCTACGAATACAAAAAATCCTATAGGGGGAATTTAAGGTGAATATTCTCGGATATGCGCAGAAGTTAGGCAAAGCTCTTATGCTACCTATCGCAACGCTTCCCGTTGCAGCGCTGTTATTACGTTTAGGTCAAGGCGACTTGCTTGACATTCCATTTATGGCGCAAGCTGGTGGTGCTATTTTCGGTGAACTCCCACTTCTGTTCGGTCTTGGTATCGCGATTGGCCTTTCTAAAGACGGTCAAGGTGCTGCTGGCCTAGCAGGTGCGGTTGCTTACTTTGTGTTAACCGCAACAGCAACAACAATTAACGCTGATATCAACATGTCATTCTTTGGCGGTATCATCGCTGGTATCATTGCTGGTCACTCTTATAATGCTTTCCATGCAACTCGTCTTCCTGAGTGGCTCGCCTTCTTCTCTGGCAAACGTCTCGTTCCAATTATGGCCGGTCTGTTTGCGCTAGTAGCTGGTGCGATAGCCGGTGTGGTTTGGCCCTCTATCCAAGGTGGCCTTGATGCACTTGCACATGCAGTATCAACGTCTGGCTCTGTTGGTCAGTTTGTTTATGGTACGCTAAACCGTGCGCTTATCCCTGTCGGCCTACACCACGTTCTGAACTCATATTTCTGGTTCGGTATGGGTACCTGTCAAGAAGTGCTAGTCACTGGCGCGCAAGCGGCAGGTAATGCACTTCCTGCACTTCAACAATTGTGTGTCGACCCTGCGCTAGCGAAAACGCTTGTAGCTGGTCAAACTCATACATTTGAATTCGCTAACGCTGTCACTCCTGAAATCACTGCAACAGTGAAGGAAGTAACTGAAACAGTTAAATCTGGCGACTTGCACCGTTACTTCGGTGGTGACAAATCTGCTGGCGTATTCATGAACGGTTTCTTCCCTGTGATGATGTTTGGTCTACCAGGTGCGGCGCTTGCCATGTACTTAGCAGCGCCTGCTGAAAAACGTAGCCAAGTTGGTGGCGCATTGTTCTCAGTTGCTTTCTGTTCATTCTTAACCGGTATCACTGAGCCGCTAGAATTTATGTTCGTATTCCTAGCTCCAGCCTTATACGCAATGCACGCGGTCTTCACAGGTCTTGCTCTAGTGGTTGCTAATATGTTTGGTACGCTGCACGGCTTTGGTTTCTCTGCAGGTCTTATCGACTTCATACTAAACTGGGGGCTCGCAACGAAACCAGTTACGCTACTTATTATCGGTCTAGCATTTGGTGCTCTATACTTCTTCACCTTTACCTTCGCAATCCGCGCTTTCAACTTGAAATCGCCAGGCCGTGAAGATGATGACGAAGAAACATCTGTAGCATCAGCTGCTGATGCGAAGAAAGGCGAGCTAGCGCGTCAATACCTTAAAGCGCTTGGTGGCCATGATAATCTGACTTCGATTGATGCGTGCATCACCCGCTTACGTTTAACACTTAAAGATCGCTCAGTTGCTGATGAAGCGGTACTTAAGAAACTTGGCGCTAAAGGGGTCGTAAAACTGGGTGAAAACAACCTTCAAGTTATCCTTGGACCTCTAGCTGAAATCGTTGCTGGCGAAATGAAAGCCATCAGTGCGAACGATGACTTGTCTGATGTAAAACTACCATAATTATTTCATTGTGAACTCGGTAGTCACCAAAGCCTCCTTCGGGAGGCTTTGTTATGTTAAGTGGTAAACGTTGCACAAATGCGTTTCAGCATTCGCTTGAGAGGCTTAGTCGAGTTAGTTTTGCGCTTTATCAAAGTAATTGATGGATTATTTACGCTTTAACGTGCGGTTGTAGTTGTGTATTACTAAAGAATTGTGGATCATTACTCGCCATGTGCTCTGAGCATTTTAACGCCTTCAGAGCGGAATTTATCTGACAATACTAAAATAATTGAGGTGCTATAGATGAGTGAAGCTGAAGCTCGTCCATCGAATTTCATTCGCCAAATCATCGATAAAGATTTAGCGGATGGTAAATACACAAGCGTGCATACTCGTTTTCCCCCAGAGCCAAATGGCTATCTACACATTGGTCACGCTAAGTCAATTTGCTTGAACTTTGGTATTGCTCAGGACTATCAGGGTAAGTGTAACCTTCGTTTTGATGACACAAACCCAGAAAAAGAAGACGTTGAATACGTTGAGTCAATTAAGAATGATGTAAGTTGGTTAGGCTTCGAATGGGATGGTGAGATTTGTTACTCATCAAACTACTTCGATAAGCTCTACGGCTATGCAGTGGAATTAATTAACAAAGGCTTAGCGTACGTTGAAGAGCTAAGTCCAGAGCAGATCCGTGAGTACCGTGGTACGTTGACACAACCGGGCAAACCAAGCCCATATCGTGATCGTACGCCTGAAGAAAACCTCGCACTATTTGAAAAAATGCGCGGTGGTGGATTTGAAGAGGGCAAAGCGTGTTTGCGCGCTAAGGTTGATATGAGCTCTTCGTTCATGGTGATGCGTGATCCTGTGATCTACCGTGTGCGTTTTGCAACTCACCATCAAACCGGTGACAAGTGGTGCATTTATCCTATGTACGACTTTACTCATTGTATTTCGGATGCACTTGAAGGGATTACACACTCACTGTGTACTTTAGAATTCCAAGATAACCGCCGTTTATACGACTGGGTATTAGAAAATATCACGATTGATTGCCAGCCTCGTCAATACGAGTTTAGCCGCCTGAACCTTGAATATACCGTGATGTCAAAGCGCAAGCTAAACCAACTCGTGACTGAGAATTTGGTTAATGGTTGGGATGATCCACGTATGCCGACCATTTCAGGTCTTCGTCGTCGTGGTTTTACACCGGCGTCTATTCGTGAGTTTTGTAAGCGAATTGGTGTTACCAAGCAAGAGAACATGATCGAGTTTAGTTCATTAGAATCGTGTATTCGTGATGACTTGAACGAAAACGCCCCTCGTGCTATGGCTGTGCTAGATCCGGTCAAAGTTGTGATTGAAAACTTTGCTCAAGATAGTGTTGAAACGTTAACGGTTGCTAATCATCCGAATAAGCCTGAGATGGGTGAGCGTCAAGTTCCGTTCACTCGCGAGGTATGGATCGAGCGTGAAGATTTCCGTGAAGAAGCAAACAAAAAATACAAACGCCTTGTTTTAGGTAAAGAAGTACGTCTTCGTGGTGCGTATGTGATTAAAGCTGAGCGTATCGAGAAAGACGATCAAGGTAATATCACAACGATCTTCTGTAGTTACGATGCTGACACTTTGGGCAAGAACCCAGAAGATGGTCGTAAGGTAAAAGGCGTGATTCACTGGGTATCGGCTGATAAAGGTCTACCGGCAGAAATTCGTCTCTACGATCGTTTGTTTACTGTGCCAAACCCAGCGGCTGCCGATAACTTTGCCGACACGATTAACCCTGAATCACTGCTCGCAGTTAACGGTTATGTAGAACCGAGTTTAGCCAGCGCACAAGCGGAAAAAGGCTATCAGTTTGAGCGTATGGGCTATTTCTGTGCTGATGGTAAAGATTCTAAGCCACAAGCATTAGTCTTCAACCGTACGGTTGGTCTACGTGATACTTGGGCTAAAATCGAGTCTAAATAACGTTAAAAAGATAAATGCCAACGTTGAGCTGGCATTTACTCGATTAAACTAGTCAAAAAAGGCGCTGATGAGCGCCTTTTTACTATCTTGCTTTATGGGCGTTAGGATCGTTTTTGCAACTGCCATCAATACACTTGCCGTACAAATATAGGCTGTGATTGGTTAGAGTTACGTTATATCTTGCCGCGATCTCTTTTTGACGCTCTTCAATTAGGTCGTCTGAAAACTCAATGACCTCACCACAATCTAGACAGACTAGGTGGTCATGATGGTGCTGAGTTGATAGTTCGAATACTGACTTACCACCTTCAAAGTGATGGCGTGTCACGATACCGGCATCATCAAATTGGTTTAAGACACGGTAAACGGTGGCAAGACCGATCTCTTCTCCTAGATCAATCAGCTTCTTATATAAATCTTCAGCGCTAATATGTTGGCATTCTGGTTGCTGTAGTACTTCTAAAATCTTGAGTCTTGGTAGAGTAACCTTAAGACCAGCATCCTTTAGCGCTTGGTTATTGTCTGACATATACTTTCCTGTTGATGATCTGCAGTAATTAACAGAATTCAATATTGCTATCATTATAGGGCAGTAACCACTAACAATAAACCACGAACTTCAAGGGGTTACTACTCTTTTTTTATAAACTAGTGTGAGGTCACTGATAAATGACATCGGACCAGTTACAATTATGCAACATTTATTGAGTAAATCATCTTTAGGAATCAACGATGAATAAATCATTAGCAAAAGTCTACAAGCCTGGCGTGGTTAAGTTTGCGCTCAATTCGTGGCCACCATTTTGGGGGGCAGGGATCAAAATCCTTTCGATCAGTGATGATTTTCGTCAAGTGAAAATGCAGCTTAAGCTACGCTGGTGGAATAAAAATGCCAATCGAACCCAGTATGGAGGAAGTATTTTCTCACTCACAGATCCTGTTTACTCTTTAATGTTAATGGGGATATTGGGTGAGCGCTATTACGTGTGGGATAAAGAAGCAAGTATTAACTTTATCAAGCCAGGACAAAGTGACTTGTATGCCGAGTTCTGTGTCACTCAAGATCAGTTGCAAGATATTTTGGCCAAAACCGCTGAAGGAGATAAGTGTTTCCCTGAATTTATTATCTATGTCAAAGATAAACACGGTGGCGTCGTTTCCGAAGTGCAGCGTAAGTTGTATGTGCGCAAAAAACCACAGTTTAGAGAAGAAGAACAGCAACAAACGGCATAAAAAAACCTCCCAGAGGAGGTTTTTAATCGATGAGGTATTAGCCTTCTAGTTCAGCTAGACACATCTCATCATAAATTTGCTTACACCAGTTTTTCACACGTTCGTCAGTGAGTTCTGGTTGACGGTCTTCATCGATACATAGACCAACGAATTGGCTATCATCGCTTTCTACCAGACCTTTAGATGCTTCGAATTCATAGCCTTCGGTTGATGTGTGACCTAGAATTGTACCGCCTTTCGCTTCAACGATATCGCGTACAGTACCCATTGCGTCACAGAAGTACTCTGCGTAATCTTCTTGGTCACCACAACCAAAAATTGCCACTAGCTTGGTCGAAAAGTCAATTTGTTCAAGCTCTGGGAAGAAATCATCCCAGTCACATTGCGCTTCACCGTAATACCAAGTAGGGATGCCAAGAAGCAGAAGATCAAAGTTGTCGATATCTTCTTTACTGCTTTTGGCAATATCTTGAACGTGAACCAGTTGTTTACCCAGTTGCTTTTGAATCATCTTTGCTACAGCTTCAGTATTACCTGTATCGCTACCAAAGAAGATGCCTACACTTGCCATAAATTCGTTACCTTTACTCAATTATGTTGTGACTGTGGCCATCAGCCTATGCCACCACCTTCCCAGCTCATCTGAATAATGCCTTTGGCAATAAATCCAGCGCAGCCTAGAAATAGGACTAACCACACAATGCGACGACCGAAAGGGGGGACATTTCCCGCTTTTAATACATCTTTTATCGCCATCCCTATTAAGAAAAAGATAGACGCAAAAAGTAGATCGAGACCAATAGACTCGAGCATATTCATGTAGTCGTAAAGCATGCAATCCCTTTGTGCTAAATTACTTGGGCAGAACTATACCATTGTTGCTAGATAAAGTTAACGGCCAGAGCACTACGGATCTCTCATTCTGTTTTACGCAATAAATTTGCGGATTGCACGCACTACTTCTGTGGGTTTTTCAGCGTGTAACCAATGACCTGTATTGGCAATGACGTGCGCTTTGGCGTGACTAAACTGCTTTTGAACCTCTGGTTGGTGCTCTGCAGTTAGGTAGTCAGAATCGCCTCCTTTGAGGAACAGTGTTTCAATGGCTGTTGCTTTTATCGGTTGCCAATCGAGAATATTCCAGTAGTTTTTGGCTAAGCTCTCGACATTAAACCGCCATGCTAAATGTTGACCTGAGTTATAGAGAGATTTACTGAGAAATTGGCGCACACCTTCAAGTTCAATGTGCTCGGCCAAAATTTCGAGTGCATGTTTACGGCTGCTTGGCTTGCGCTCGATTACCGCATGTAGGCCATCAAATACATTATCATGGCGGCTTTGGCTGTATTGAACAGGTGCCATGTCCAAAACCAATAATTTGCCGATCTGCTCACCTGCAATCTCAGCTAATTTCATTGCAACCTTGCCCCCCATCGAGTGACCAATTACTATGGTATTGGTGAGTTCGAGGTGTTTAAGTAGCCGTTGTACATCCAGTGCCATCGAGGCGTAGTCGTGTTGCGGTGAATGGAACGATGCGCCATGATTGCGAAGATCTAAGCTGATCACGCGGTGATCGGCTTTAAGATCGCGAGCAAGTAGGCCAAGGTTGTCCAAATTACCAAATAATCCATGGATCAGAATGATAGGTTGACCCTGACCTTCTTCTTTATAGTTGAGCAGTTGTGACATTTTTATTTTATTCGTGACAGGTTAACCGTAGAGTCTCTTTAAAGATCTCGCTATAATCCCTCAGAGTTTAAACATAGAGATTGTGAAAAGCGAATGAAAACAATTGAGGTTGATGAGGATCTATACCGTTACATCGCAAGTCAAACCCAGCATATTGGTGAAAGTGCCTCGGACATTTTGCGTCGTTTATTGATGACAGACGCACCTGCCCCAGTTGCTCAGCCGCAGGAGATGACACAAGCAAAAGGTGTGGTGGTGAGTAAAGACGCAATAAAAGAAGAAACGTTCGACGGCGTTAAGGAAATGCGTACGTTACTGATTTCCGATGAATTTGCTGGTCTTAAGAAAGCGATTGATCGCTTTATGTTGGTTTTATCCACGCTGCATCGCATTGACCCAAATAGCTTTTCTGAAGCGACTCAAGTGAAAGGTCGTAAACGTGTTTACTTCGCTGACAACGAGCAAATTTTGCTAGCGAATGGCAACACTACTAAGCCAAAGGCTATTCCTGCTTCACCTTTTTGGGTAATCACTAATAACAATACCAGTCGCAAAAGACAGATGGTTGATCAGTTGATGGCAAGAATGAATTTCCCAGCCGATTTAATTGAGAAAGTGACGAACTCAATTTAAATAATTCTGATTGAAACCTCATAATGCGGGATTTGATTATCGTATTATGAGGTTTTTTGTTTTTGTAATTTAAGAAAGGATGTCAACATGGCGATGCACCCACGAGCGGGACAAAAAGCTCAGCAACAAGATCTTCATAATATTCCAGCCCTAGTTTCTAATTACTTCCTTCTCCAACCAAATCCAACCAAGTTAGACCATAAAGTTGAATTTGGTACCTCCGGACACCGTGGCAGCTCAGATAAGTCGACCTTTAATGAGCATCATATTTTAGCGATTGCTCAGGCGGTGGCAGAAGTTCGTGCAGAAAAGGGCACTACAGGGCCGTTATTTGTTGGCAAAGATACTCACGCACTCTCAGAGCCTGCTTTCTCGACTGTGGTTGAAGTTTTGATTGCGAATGGCGTGACCGTGATTGTTCAACAAAATAATGGTTACACACCAACGCCAGGGATTTCGCACGCTATTTTGACTTACAACTTGCAACATGATGCGAAGGCCGATGGGATTGTGATAACACCGTCGCACAACCCGCCGCAAGATGGGGGGATTAAATACAATCCAACTCATGGTGGTCCGGCAGAAGGTGAGCTGACAGAGGAGATTCAAAATCGTGCCAATGCGTTGATCGCAGCTGGTTTAGTGGGTGTCAAACGCATGCCGCTCGACCAAGCAAAGGCCAGTGAGCTATTCGTCGAAATGGACTTGGTTAAGCCGTATGTTGATGATCTGGTTAACGTCATTGATATGGAAGCGATTCAGAAAGCGAACTTGAAACTGGGCGTTGATCCGCTCGGAGGCAGTGGCATTGATTACTGGCGTCAGATTGGCGCAGCTTACCATTTAGATTTGACGCTTGTCAGTGAAGCGATTGACCCATCATTCCAATTTATGTCTCTCGACAAGGACGGCGTCGTACGTATGGACTGCTCGTCTCCTTATGCGATGGCTGGTCTACTGGCGCTAAAAGACCAATACGATTTAGCGTTTGGTAATGACCCTGATTACGATCGCCACGGCATCGTGACACCAAAAGGGTTAATGAACCCGAATCACTTCCTGGCTGTGTGCATTGATTACTTGTACCGTCATCGCCAAGGTTGGGGCAAAGAGGTTGCCGTCGGTAAAACACTGGTATCGAGTGCGTTAATTGACCGTGTGGTCGCCGATCTTGGCCGTGAGCTTTGTGAAGTTCCGGTGGGCTTTAAATGGTTTGTCGATGGACTCTATCAAGGTAAGTTTGGCTTTGGTGGCGAAGAGAGTGCAGGGGCGTCGTTCCTGCGTAAAGATGGCACGCCTTGGTCTACGGATAAAGACGGTATCTTGCTTTGCCTACTTGCGGCCGAAATTACCGCTGTCACTGGTAAGAATCCGCAGCAGTACTATGAAGAGTTGGCGGCCAAACATGGTGCGTCTGAGTACAATCGTATTCAGGCGGTGGCTAATGGCGCGCAGAAAGAGGTATTGAAAAAGCTTTCTGCTGATATGGTGACAGCGCAAACCCTTGCCGGTGAGGCGATCACGGCGCGTTTAACGCATGCTCCAGGTAATGGGGCCGCGATTGGAGGCCTTAAGGTAACGACACAAAACGGCTGGTTTGCCGCTCGACCTTCAGGTACCGAAGATATCTATAAGATCTACTGTGAAAGCTTTAAAGGTGCGGAGCACTTGAAGCAGATTGAAGCTGAAGCGCAAGAGATCGTTAATCAAGTATTTACAGCCGCAGGTCTTTAAGCGCGTTCACGCATCAGAATTTCAAGGGCTGACCATATGTCGGCCCTTGTTGTTTTTATGTCTTTCCCGGCCAACTATCTGGCACCACAAACCAAAACTGGCCACTTTCGGTCTGGGCGTGAATAAAGCGACCATTGGGTTTTTCGACGGGCTTAGTCACCTCGGCCAGGCCTATTGCCCACAAAGATTTATTGAGCTCGTATAGTGGTTCGCCAATTTGCTCCCACTGATGTTGATAACACCAATGACCTGAAATCTGACTTTGGTTGAGTTTGAGACCTAAACACTTATCTGGAACCGCTTCTGGTGAAAATGGGTTGGTATAGAGTCTGCCTTGCAGCAACAGGTGTTCAGATAACCCAGTTTGTTGTGGATACTGAGCTAAGAACTCAGGTGTGGTGCTCATTTTAAGTTGGTGGGTTAACATCCGCTTAAGCTTTTTGTCGAGCTGATCATGTGCGTTAGGTCCGAACCAGGTTCCTTGATGAAGTAGGTAGAACTTTATCGCGACTTCCCAATGCTCTTGGCGGCGAGTTTGATGGTTATTGAGGATCAAATCGATCGCCCCTAAGGTCTGACCGTTGTCTTTATTGATCTGCACTTCTTCTAGTTCAACAGAATAAGTCGAGGTATTGGTGAGCAGCTCGGTACATAAATGCTGATAGAGAAAGCCAAGCCTTGGGTTTCCGGAGTAGTCGCTGGTGTCGGTAGGGGAAAACGCCAGCTCTTGTAGAGACTCAAACGGGGCAATGCACTCGAATAGAGGGGGTGTCGTTGCGATCCAGTGATAGAAGCGTTGGTAAGGGCTCATCCTTTTACCTTAGTAAAACCAGTTATCACTATTGTAACCAGACCCTAGCATCACTGCTATGGTTGGAATACACTTTGCGACATAGAATCAAAGAGCGAGACGCTCATAAGTGATTGGAAGCTAAAATGAACATCTTACAATTAGAAAAAATATTAAATGAGAAACTATCGCCTCAGTTGATTAAAGACTACGCACCGAATGGATTACAGGTTGAAGGTAAACCAACGATTAAGCGTATTGTTACTGGTGTAACGGCTTCACAAGCGTTGATTGATAAAGCCGTTGAACTTAATGCTGACGCGCTGTTAGTTCACCATGGTTATTTCTGGAAAGGTGAACCTGAGCCGATTCGCGGTATGAAAGGTCAACGTATTCGTACACTAATCAAGAACGATCTCAATTTGTTCGGTTATCATTTGCCGCTTGATATCCACCCACAGTTGGGTAACAACGCGCAACTGGCTCGTTTACTGGATATCCAAGTTGAAGGTGGTTTAGAAGGGCATCCTCAATCTGTTGCCATGTATGGCCGACTAGCCCAACCAATCACAGGCGCTGAGTTAAGCGCCAAAATCAATCGTGTGCTCAATCGAGCGCCACTGCATATTGCACCAGACAATGTGGATAAGTTGATCGAAACGATCGGTTGGTGCACAGGTGGCGGTCAAGACTACATAGAGTTGGCAGTAAAACATGGCCTTGATGCCTTTATTTCGGGTGAAATTTCAGAACGTACGACCTATTCAGCTCGAGAGCAAGCAATTCACTATTTTGCCGCTGGTCATCACGCTACCGAGCGTTATGGGGTAAAAGCGTTGGGGGAATGGTTGGCCAGTGAACATGGTCTAGAGGTTGAGTTTATTGATATTGATAACCCGGTTTAAATCAGCAATGCTATTTGCCACTAACATTGTCAATTTGATATAAAAACAAAGGGTTGATGCTTACACATCAACCCTTACTTTGTTTAGCCTTTAGTTAATCACCGCTCATGCATTGGCGAAAATTCACGTTGAGCTTCACCAGTATAGAGCTGACGAGGACGGCCGATACGGTTAAGTGGGTCGCTATGCATTTCGTTCCAGTGTGCAATCCAGCCAATAGTACGTGATAGGGCAAAGATTACAGTAAACATTGAAACCGGAATACCAATCGCTTTCAAGATGATACCTGAGTAGAAATCTACGTTAGGGTAGAGTTTCTTCGACACAAAATATTCATCTGATAATGCAATCCGTTCTAGTTCCATTGCAACGTCAAGCAATGGGTCTTGGATATTAAGTTCTTTAAGCACATCGTGACACGTTTCGCGCATTACTGTCGCGCGAGGATCGTAGTTCTTGTAGACACGGTGCCCAAAGCCCATCAGGCGGAATGGATCGTCTTTGTCTTTCGCACGCTCAATGTACTCTGGAATCTTATCAACGCTGCCAATCTCTTCTAGCATCTTCAAACATGCTTCGTTAGCGCCGCCGTGAGCAGGGCCCCAAAGTGACGCGATACCCGCGGCGATACAGGCGAACGGGTTAGCGCCTGAAGAACCTGCAAGACGAACTGTAGAGGTAGATGCGTTTTGTTCGTGGTCTGCGTGTAGAGTGAAAATCTTATCCATCGCACGTGCTACAACAGGATTGACCTCATATTCTTCACATGGATTAGCGAACATCATGTGCAGGAAGTTTTCTGCGTAGTTTAGATCATTGCGTGGGTAAATAAACGGCTGACCGATAGAATATTTGTAACACATCGCAGCAAGCGTTGGCATTTTCGACAGTAGTCGGTATGCGGTAATCTCGCGGTGAGTGTCGTTATTAATGTCGAGTGAATCGTGATAGAACGCTGCAAGAGCGCCAACAACACCACACATAACGGCCATAGGGTGAGCATCACGGCGGAAACCGTGGAAGAAACTGGCAATTTGCTCATGGACCATTGTATGACGAGTGACGGTTGTCTTAAAATTCTCGTATTGTTCACGTGTTGGGGCTTCACCATAAAGAAGGATATAACATACTTCTAAATAATCAGCGTTATTCGCTAACTGATCAATAGGGTAACCGCGGTGCAAAAGAATCCCTTTGCCGCCATCGATATAGGTGATTTGAGATTCACAGGATGCAGTGGCAAGAAAACCTGGGTCAAACGTAAAGTAACCATTTGCTCCCAGTTTACGAACATCAATTACAGGGGTACCTAGCGCACCTTCCATAATCGGCAGCTCGATAGGCGCTTGACCTTCGACATGAAGGGTAGCTTTCTTATCTGCCATAACAATCTCCTTTGTTTATTATTTAATCCGTCCAGGATGTTTGTGTGACATTTTTGTACGTGTGTTCGTTATCAAAGTCAATTTTTCTCCTCCGATGTGTGCACTTGTTATGGTTTTTTGAACGTATAAGGTTAAAAATCTGGTCTGTGTAACAAAAATTGTTACACCAATTGTATTAGAATGTTGCCAGCCGTATAGTGGCGCAGTAAATTTTGGTGAAAACCTTATAAATTCAAGGCTTGAAACAAATGTGAGGTGAAGTTTTAATCCTTGTTGTTAACAAATATTTTACAAAATGCTCGGCAAATTGTCGCGGGTAAATGTTAAGTAAGTGTTAACTTTTGTAGGTTTGCAATCAAAATTCGTTTATAACTATAAATGCTCAATGGAGCTGAGTGAGCAAGCCCGTGAAAGAAAGAAAGTCAAGACCTGTTAATCTAGATTTACAGACCATTAGCTTTCCGATCACTGCTATCGCATCAATCTTACACCGTGTTTCTGGTGTAATTACGTTCGTCGCGGTCGGAATACTACTTTGGTTGTTATCCATTTCGTTATCATCACCAGTGGGTTACGCGCAAGCGGTTGACCTTGTAGATGGTTTCTTCGTGAAGTTCATTTTATGGGGCATCCTGACGGCATTGGCCTACCACATTGCTGGTGGTATTCGTCACCTTCTGATGGATATGGGGCATTTTGAAGAGCTGGAATCTGGCGCAATGAGCGCTAAGGTTGCATTCGCAGCAACAGCCGTTCTGTCTCTACTGGCGGGGGTCCTGGTATGGTAAAACACATTTCATCTTTTGGTCGTAATGGTGTGCATGATTATTTACTGATTCGTGCTACCGCTATCATTATGACGCTCTACACTGTCTATCTGGTTAGTTTCTGTGCTTTTACAGATATTTCTTACCTCTCTTGGACCCAGTTCTTTGGTGGCTCTTTCACCAAGGTTTTCACTATGCTCGCGCTAATGTCGGTATTGATTCACGCATGGATCGGCTTATGGCAAGTACTGACTGACTATATTAAGTGCGCCAAGCTTCGTGGTGGCCTTCAGCTAGGCGTTATCGCTGTGCTATTTGGTTACTTCTTCTCTGGTCTATTTATTCTGTGGGGTGCGTAAGTGTCTATTCCAGTTCGTGAATTTGATGCCGTAGTAATCGGCGCTGGTGGTGCAGGCATGCGCGCTGCACTGCAAATCTCTGAGCAAGGCCTGTCATGTGCATTGCTTTCGAAAGTATTCCCAACACGTTCTCACACTGTTTCTGCTCAAGGTGGTATTACGGTTGCGCTAGGTAATGCGCACGAAGACCATTGGGAGCAGCATATGTACGATACAGTTAAAGGTTCCGACTATATTGGTGACCAAGACGCGATCGAATACATGTGTAAAAACGGCCCTGAATCTGTGATTGAGTTAGAAAAAATGGGCCTTCCGTTTTCTCGTTTTGATAATGGTAGTATCTACCAACGTCCTTTTGGCGGCCAATCGAAGAATTTCGGTGGTGAGCAAGCGGCACGTACTGCAGCAGCAGCTGACCGTACTGGTCATGCTCTTCTTCACACGCTTTACCAGCAAAATATCAAGCACAAGACAACGATATTCTCTGAGTGGTATGCACTTGACATCGTTAAAAATGAAGACGGTGTGGTTTTAGGTTGTACTGCGCTTTGCATGGAAACGGGCGAAGTATGCTACTTCAAATCGAAAGCAACCATCTTAGCTACTGGTGGTGCGGGCCGTATTTACGCATCGACAACTAACGCTCACATCAATACTGGTGATGGTGTTGGTATGGCGCTGCGTGCGGGCGTTCCAATGCAAGATATGGAAATGTGGCAGTTCCACCCAACGGGTATTGCTGGCGCAGGTGTTCTTGTCACGGAAGGTTGTCGTGGTGAAGGTGGTTACCTTCTTAATAAAGATGGTGAGCGATTCATGGAGCGTTACGCGCCGAATGCTAAAGACTTAGCTGGCCGTGATGTGGTTGCTCGTTCAATGATGATCGAAATTCGTGAAGGTCGCGGTTGCGATGGCCCATGGGGTCCTCACATTAAACTGAAACTCGATCACTTAGGTAAAGAGACTCTAGAGTCACGTCTACCAGGCGTTTGTGAGCTGTCTCGTACCTTCGCACACGTTGATCCAGTCAAAGAGCCGATTCCAGTTATTCCAACTTGTCACTACATGATGGGTGGTATTCCAACTCAAGTTTCTGGCCAGGCGATTAAGCAAACTGCAGATGGCAGCGATGTTGAAGTACAAGGCCTATTCGCATGTGGCGAGATTGCATCAGTATCGGTTCACGGCGCTAACCGCTTGGGTGGTAACTCACTGCTCGATTTAGTGGTATTTGGTCGTGCGACAGGCCTGCATCTTGGCGAAACACTGCTGAAACAAGCTGAAGCTAAGCCAGCAACTGAAGCTGATATTGAGCGTTCACTAGAGCGTTACAACCGTTGGGAAAACAGCACTGACGGTGAAGATCCTGCTCAGATTCGTAAAGACCTGCAGCAATGTATGCAGAACAACTTCTCGGTTTTCCGTGAAGGTGATGCAATGGCAAAAGGTCTAGAAGAGCTGAAAGTTATCCGTGAGCGTCTGAGAAATGCTCACCTGTCTGATAAGTCGACCGAGTTCAACACGCAACGTATTGAATGTCTAGAACTTGAAAACTTGATGGAAACTGCTTTTGCGACGGCCGTTGCGGCGAACTACCGTACTGAGAGTCGTGGTGCTCACGCTCGTTTTGACTTCCCAGATCGTAACGATGAGCAGTGGCTATGTCATTCGATCTACAATCCGGAAACAGAGTCAATGGCTAAGCGTGGTGTCAACATGGAACCCGTCCATCGTGAAGCATTTCCGCCAAAAGCACGTACGTACTAAGGAAAGGAGGGCAATATTATGAAACTGAATTTCTCTTTGTACCGCTACAATCCTGATGTCGACCAAAAGCCGTACATGAAGGACTACACACTAGAAGTAGAAGAAGGATCTGACATGATGCTTCTTGATGCGTTGATTCTGCTTAAAGAGCAAGATCCTAGCATCTCTTTCCGTCGTTCTTGTCGTGAAGGTGTGTGTGGTTCTGACGGTCTGAACATGAACGGTAAAAATGGTTTGGCGTGTATCACACCCCTTTCAGCGCTGAAAGGTGACAAGATTGTGATTCGTCCACTCCCTGGTCTGCCTGTTGTGCGTGACCTTATCGTTGATATGACACAATTCTACGATAACTACACGAAAGTTAAGCCTTTCTTGATTGATGATGGCGCCTTGCCACCGTCTCGTGAAAACTTACAATCGCCAGAAGATCGTGCTCATCTTGATGGATTGTACGAATGTATCATGTGTGCATGTTGTACAACGTCTTGTCCGTCATTCTGGTGGAATCCTGATAAATTTATCGGTCCTGCAGGTCTTTTAGCGGCTTATCGTTGGTTAATTGATAGCCGTGATACTGCAACAGACGAACGCTTGTCAAATCTTGATGATGCATTCAGCGTTTTCCGTTGCCATGGTATCATGAACTGTGTCAGTGTTTGTCCTAAGGGATTGAATCCGACCAAAGCGATTGGTCACATTAAGACCATGTTAGTCAATCGCTCGGTTTAAGTTACTCGGTATCTAAATAGAGTCGGCTCTGGCGGTCATGTATCGCCGAGCCGAAGCTCGACACAGATAGAGTAAAAAAATAGTAAAATTGCCGGCCTATTCTGGGTCGGCTCTTAATAGCTCGGCATAGACCGAAGCAAACGTGAAAACTACTGGTTAAGGGAAAATATGCACAACGGCGTGATGAAGGCGTGGCTCGAGTCTTCACACTTGGCTGGCGCCAATGCAACGTATGTAGAGGACCTCTACGAACTGTATCTAAGTGACCCCGATCTGGTAAGTGAGGAGTGGAAACGTGTTTTTGAGGGCTTGCCTAAGTCTTCACAAGAGGTGGTTGAACAGCCTCATTCACGTGTCCGTGACTACTTCCGACGACTCGCTAAAGAAACGAAGCATTACAATGTCCAAGTTAGTGATCCTGATGTCGACGTTAAACAGGTAAAAGTACTTCAATTAATTAACGCTTACCGCTTCCGTGGTCATGAAGCGGCGCAGCTTGACCCTCTCGGTTTATGGCAACGTCCAACGGTGGCGGAGCTAGACCCTGCATTTCACAATCTCACTCAAGACGATTTAGAAGAAACTTTCAACGTGGGTTCGTTTGCCATTGGCAAAGAAACCATGAAACTGAAAGATATTCACTCTTCATTGAACAAAATCTACTGTGGCTCTATCGGTGCTGAATACATGCACATGACAGACACTGAGCAAAAACGTTGGATTCAACAACGTTTAGAATCAGTGGTTGGCCAACCATCGTTCAGTCATGAAGAGAAGCGAGAATTCCTTGAAGAGCTGACGGCTGCAGAAGGCCTTGAGCGTTACCTAGGGGCTAAGTTCCCGGGGGCTAAGCGCTTTTCATTGGAAGGTGGTGATGCACTGATACCGATGACTAAAGAGTTGATTCGCCATGCTGGTAAGAGCGGTATGCGCGAAGTGGTTATTGGTATGGCGCACCGCGGCCGTCTCAATATGCTCGTCAACGTGCTGGGTAAAAAGCCTCAAGACTTGTTTGATGAGTTTGCAGGTAAGCACGGCGAGTCATGGGGTACTGGTGACGTAAAATATCACCAAGGTTTCTCGGCTGACTTTGCCACACCTGGTGGTGATGTTCACCTTGCTTTGGCATTTAACCCATCTCACCTTGAGATCGTCAACCCGGTTGTTATAGGTTCTGTTCGCGCTCGTCAAGATCGTCTAGGCGACCAAGATGGTGCGACTGTTCTACCTATTACCATCCATGGTGATTCAGCGATTGCTGGTCAGGGTGTGGTTGCTGAAACATTTAATATGTCGCAGGCACGCGGTTTCCGTGTTGGTGGTACTGTCCGTATTGTGGTTAACAACCAAGTTGGCTTCACTACGTCAAACCCTAGCGACACGCGTTCAACCATGTACTGTACTGATATTGCCAAAATGGTACAGGCACCGATTTTCCACGTTAACGCTGACGACCCTGAAGCGGTTGCGTTTGTTACTCGTATCGCGCTTGATTACCGTAACGAATTTAAACGTGATGTGGTTATCGACTTAGTTTGTTACCGTCGTCATGGTCACAACGAGGCCGATGAGCCAAATGCGACTCAGCCTTTGATGTATCAGAAAATCAAAAAGCATCCAACACCGCGTAAGCTCTACGCTGATGTACTAATGGAGCGCGGTGATTTCGGTATTGATACTGCTACTCAGTTCGTCAACGAGTATCGCGATGCACTTGATCGCGGCGATGTGGTCGTCAAAGAGTGGCGTCCAATGGTGCTACATTCGGTCGATTGGTCGCCTTATTTAGGTCACGATTGGGATGTAGACTGGGATAATGAGTTCAACCAAGAGCGTTTGATTGAATTGGGTCGCCGTATCTGTCAGTACCCAGAGAGCCATAAGTTACAAAGCCGAGTCAACAAGTTATATAACGATCGTATGTCGATGTTGAGCGGTGAAAAAGCGATCGACTGGGGAATGGCTGAAACCCTCGCTTATGCAACTCTAGTTGATGACGGTAAACGTATTCGTATCTCAGGCCAAGATTCAGGTCGCGGTACTTTCTTCCATCGTCACTCTGTACTACATAACCAAAATGATGCCAGCACGTACGTCCCTTTAGCGAATGTTCATGATAAACAAGGGCCGTTTGAAGTCTTTGATTCGGTGTTATCTGAAGAAGCCGTACTTGCATTTGAATACGGTTACGCGACTGCTGAACCTAGTGGCCTGACGCTTTGGGAAGCACAGTTTGGTGACTTTGCCAACGGCGCGCAGGTAGTCATTGACCAATTTATTTCATCTGGTGAGCAAAAGTGGGCGCGTCTCTGTGGCCTGACTATGCTTCTTCCTCATGGTTATGAAGGTCAAGGTCCTGAACACTCATCAGCACGTCTTGAACGTTACCTTCAGCTGTGTGCTGAGCAAAACATGCAAGTGGTTGTTCCTTCAACACCAGCTCAGGTTTACCACATGATTCGACGTCAGGTTGTGCGACCAATGCGCCGCCCACTGATCGTTATGTCACCGAAGTCATTGCTACGTCACCCGCTGTGTACTTCTTCAATTGAAGATCTTGCACAAGGAACGTTCCAAGCGGCGATTGGTGAAGTGGATAATCTTGAACCTGCGAAGGTCAAACGTGTTGTCTTCTGTTCAGGCAAAGTTTATTTCGATTTGCTAGAACAGCGTCGAAACAATGAACAAGACGATGTCGCAATTGTTCGTATTGAGCAGCTTTACCCGTTCCCAATGGATGAAGTGACCGCTGCTATCGAGCAATACACTAATGTAGAAGACTTTGTTTGGTGTCAGGAAGAGCCACAGAACCAAGGCGCTTGGTACTGTAGCCAACACAACTTCCGTGCTGCAATCCCTGCAGGTGCAGATCTTAAGTACGCTGGTCGTCCAGCATCAGCATCACCTGCCGTTGGTTACATGTCAGTACACCTGAAACAACAGAAAGCGTTGGTAGAAGACGCACTTACCGTGAATAAAAAAACTTCGAACTAAGAACTAGAAGTTAAAGGAAGAAACAGATATGACAATTGAAATTCTGGTTCCAGATTTACCTGAATCCGTCGCTGACGCTACAGTGGCAACATGGCACAAACAACCAGGTGACGTCGTTGAACGTGACGAAGTGTTGGTTGACATTGAAACTGACAAAGTTGTTCTAGAAGTTCCGGCTCCAGAAGCGGGTGTACTAGAAGCTATCCTTGAAGTAGAAGGTGCGACAGTACTTTCTAAACAGCTGCTCGCTAAACTCAAGCCTGGTGCTGTTGCTGGTGAACCAACGACAGACAAAACAGATGAGTCACAAGCATCGCCAGATAAGCGCCATAAAGCGTCGTTAACAGAAGAGAGTAATGATGCGCTCAGCCCTGCCGTACGTCGTCTTCTTGCTGAGCACGGCCTTGAAGCGAGCCAAGTCAAAGGCTCTGGTGTTGGTGGTCGTATCACTCGTGAAGATATTGATGCACACCTTGCCAACGCAAAAGCTGCACCGCAAGCGGCAGCATTAGAAGCGCCAGTAGTGGCTCGCAGTCAGAAACGTGTTCCAATGACGCGTTTACGTAAGACAGTAGCTAACCGCCTACTTGAAGCGAAAAATAACACCGCCATGTTGACGACGTTTAATGAAGTTAACATGAAGCCAATCATGGACCTTCGTAAGCAGTACAAAGACCAGTTCGAAGAGCGTCACGGTACGCGTCTAGGCTTTATGTCTTTCTACGTTAAAGCGGTGACCGAAGCACTAAAACGCTTCCCAGAAGTCAATGCGTCTATTGATGGTGAGGAAATCGTTTACCACAACTATTTCGACATTAGCATGGCGGTTTCAACGCCGCGTGGTCTCGTGACTCCAGTTCTTAAAGACTGTGACACGTTAGGCTTTGCTGATATCGAAAAAGGCATTAAAGAGTTAGCGATTAAAGGTCGTGATGGCAAGTTAACGGTTGATGAGCTGATGGGCGGCAACTTCACTATTACAAACGGTGGTGTATTTGGATCGCTAATGTCAACACCAATCATTAACCCACCACAGTCAGCTATCTTGGGTATGCACAAGATTCAAGATCGCCCAATGGCAGTGGATGGCAAGGTAGAAATCCTACCTATGATGTACTTGGCACTTTCTTATGACCACCGTCTCATCGATGGTCGTGAATCTGTCGGCTTCCTTGTAACCATTAAAGAGTTACTTGAAGATCCAGCTCGCCTGCTATTAGACGTTTAATATCGCTGAAACGTCTAGTTGGCATAGGCTGCTAGACGTTTGATAGTTTCAATGGCTAGACTAGCTCAACGGTTTAGCCTTCACCTAAATCGCTTCTGTGCCATGAGCAAGTAGCGATTTATTTGAGAAGTCCCTACAGACGTTTGCAGATCTCTGCTGCGTTATGGAAATAATAATCCCTTAAAGGGAAAATAAACGGAATATCAAAATGAATTTGCATGAATATCAAGCCAAACAGCTGTTTGCAGAATTCGGTTTGCCTGTACCGGAAGGTTACGCGTGTGATACCCCTAATGAAGCGGTTGAAGCGGCAGGTCGTATCTCAACGGAGAAGAAAGTCGTTAAATGTCAGGTTCACGCAGGTGGACGTGGTAAAGCGGGTGGCGTCGAGCTACACGATACTAAAGATGGCGTGAGAGAGTTTGCACAAAAGTGGCTAGGTAAGAATCTCGTGACTTACCAAACTGACGCAAATGGTCAGCCTGTAACTAAAATCTTAGTTGAAGAAGCATCAAACATTGCAAACGAACTGTACCTAGGTGCGGTGGTAGACCGTGCAACACGTAAGATTGTATTCATGGCATCAACCGAGGGTGGGGTTGAAATCGAAAAAGTTGCTGAAGAAACACCAGAGTTGATTCATAAAGCAGCAATCGATCCATTGGTTGGCCCTCAGGCTTATCAAGGCCGTGAACTCGCATTTAAACTAGGCTTAGCTGGCGATCAAATTAAACAATTTGTTAAGATCTTTATGGGTCTTGGCACTATGTTCTCTCAGTATGACCTTGCGCTACTTGAGATTAATCCACTGGTTGTAACAGCCGAAGGCAACCTGCTTTGTCTTGATGGTAAAATCAACATCGACTCAAATGCTCTATACCGCCAACCTAAGTTACGTGAGATGCACGATCCTTCCCAAGAAGATGAGCGCGAAGCTCACGCAGCTCAGTGGGAACTTAACTATGTGGCATTAGACGGAAATGTTGGTTGTATGGTAAACGGTGCTGGTCTTGCGATGGGCACCATGGACATCGTCAATCTCCATGGTGGTAAGCCAGCTAACTTCCTAGATGTTGGCGGCGGTGCGACCAAAGAGCGTGTTGCAGAAGCATTTAAGATCATCCTTTCTGACGACAATGTGAAAGCGGTTCTTGTTAACATCTTCGGCGGCATTGTTCGTTGTGACATGATTGCAGAAGGCATCATCGGCGCAGTGAAAGAAGTGGGTGTTGCTGTTCCTGTTGTTGTTCGTCTAGAAGGGACTAATGCAGACCTTGGTCGCGAAGTTCTTGCTAATTCTGATGTTGATATCATTGCTGCTGAGTCACTAACTGATGCAGCTCAGAAAGTTGTTGCTGCTGCGGAGGACAAATAATGTCTGTACTAATTAATAAAGACACCAAGGTAATCTGCCAGGGCTTCACTGGTGGTCAAGGGACGTTCCACTCAGAGCAAGCGATTGCATACGGTACGCAGATGGTGGGTGGTGTTTCTCCGGGTAAAGGCGGTCAAACGCATCTTGGTCTACCTGTGTTCAATACAGTACGAGAAGCCGTTGAAGTGACTGGCGCGACAGCAACAGTTATCTATGTACCAGCACCTTTCTGTAAAGATGCGATTTTAGAAGCAATTGACGCAGGCATCAAACTGATCGTCACGATCACGGAAGGCATTCCTACTATCGATATGATCGATGTAAAAGTGAAGCTAGAAGAAACGGGTGTGCGTATGATTGGTCCTAACTGTCCGGGTGTTATCACTCCGGATGAGTGTAAGATCGGTATCATGCCTGGCCATATCCATAAGAAAGGCAAAGTCGGCATCGTCTCTCGCTCAGGAACGCTAACGTACGAAGCGGTTAAGCAAACCACTGACGAAGGTTTCGGCCAGTCCACATGTGTTGGTATTGGCGGTGACCCAATTCCAGGTTCAAACTTCATTGATATTTTGAAATTGTTCCAAGAAGACCCTGAAACAGAAGCGATCGTCATGATCGGTGAAATCGGTGGTACCGCAGAAGAAGAAGCGGCTGCGTTTATTAAAGAAAACGTGACTAAGCCAGTTGTTTCTTACATTGCAGGTGTAACTGCTCCTCCAGGGAAGCGTATGGGTCACGCCGGCGCTATCATTTCAGGTGGCAAAGGTACGGCGGAAGACAAATTTGCGGCACTAGAAGCGGCTGGCGTTAAAACCGTTAAATCTCTTGCTGATATCGGTAAAGGCCTACGTGAAGTCACTGGCTGGTAAGTATCGATTGAAATGAAAAAAAGCTTGGCTAATTTGCCAAGCTTTTTTATACATTGCTTTTATTCATCAATAGGCTAAGCATCAATAGTCACCTGTTGACTAAGCGTTGGACTCGAGAGAGCGATTTAGCGTAGTTGCCGTTCCAATACGGTCAATCTCGCGGTTAATGCTTCTACTTGTTTTTCGAGCTGAGCGATTTTATCACTGTCATTCGCTTGTTCAGGCGCCGCGATTTCTATTTTCGGTACGCGTTGGGCACTTTTCCAACTTTTAATCGTCGTGATCAAAGCAGGCATTGGCACTGATGTTGATAAGCGGGCTTTAACCAAAGCGATGCTCGGCTCTTTACCTTCATGTTGTAATTGTTCAAGTACCTGTTTTAGCTCTTGGCTAACATCTTGGGTCAGCATATAACCTCCTTTTGCTTTGATATTGGTATTTTACTGCTCAGCGAGCTAATAGGCGAATGGTAAATTAGGCATTTAGCTGTGAGATATCTCTTACACCAAGTGTGCGAGAATGGATTTTTTTTGCGCGGCAATATCAGTAAGAACACCTTAGGTTGCTGTTTTATATTGAAAAGTTAAATTGTTGCACACTTGTTTCGAGCGTTTTTTCCTGCTGTATCTTGTCTTTAATCGCCAAAAGCGTAAATTAATAACTGTCGGAAGGATGCTGACACGGAACAGGAAATACCACGGATAGGAAAACTTCAGGATGAAGGTTGGTTGACGAGGAAAGTCAGTCAAGCAGGGAGCGAAAGGACATTGTACGGATACAATCACTGACAGGATGTGAGTGACTAAGGAAAGCAATGGACACCTCTAGATTGAGGTAGGACAGTATCAGGATGATACTAGGGACACCGCTCAAGGAACAAGTGATGCAAGCTAACTAGGATAGTTGGCTATCAGGATGAATAGGACACCGCTAGGACGGCGACGTAAGGATATTGCTGAAGGATTCAGTAACTATTAAGGAAGATGCATGGAGCACCTTTTGTAGCTGGACTGCTGCGAGTAAGACTATAGCCCTGATACTCACGTGTCGGGGCTTTCTTTGATCTCACCGTGGGAAAAGACGCATAACATCCCAATAATCACAACCCAGATCAATATCGGTTGTTGCCCGTTGGTTTAATTTTTCGGCTTTGTTTTTCAAAACAATTTTAGCTGCTAACAAGGATGTGTCATGACTATTGTGACTCGCCGTTCGTTATTAGTCCCTTATAACGAATCACTACAATCAGAATTTCTCATGCTGAATTGTTGTGGTATTAATCGTGCCCAAATGAATGGTGCTCATACCGTTTCGTCGGCAAAACAATTATTTGAGAAAACGCTCAATGACCCTAACCTGTATGCGATGGCTGTTTTAGACAGTCGTAGCCGTGCTTATGTGGGGCATATTTTTATTTGTGCTCTTGATAGCGAGCCTGAGTTAGGTTTTATCTTTGATAAGTTATATTGGGGAATCGGCTTTGCCAGTGAAGCCCTACAGGCATTTTTTCCAAAAGTAGTCAGAGACTTAAGCTTAACAAATGTCGTTGCCACGGCTAATATTGACCATCAGCCGTCGATACGAATTCTGAAAAAATTGGGCTTTCAGTTTAAGGTCCGCAAGCAAGACGCGTTCGGTCCATATAACGAATATCTATTTACATCCGATGTGGCGGTAGATCAACCTTCGCTAGCTGAAATCCTTGCATGATGATGTTGCCTTGATAGCAATCATCGCCGAGTGATGAAAATTCAAATTGATAAACAGAATGCCAACGCCAGACTCCGTCTGGCGTTTTTAATTTGTGACCTTTTAAAGCAACGCTGATAAGTTGCAAATCCAGCTGTTTACACTGGCGGGTAGCAATCGTTTTGACTAACTCTGCTTGGCGACGTTGTTGCCAAAAGAGTAAGCACAGACATACCAAACCGAGAATGGCGAAGAGGTCACTGATCATAGTTAGGCCTTGGCTGATTGTTGCAGGCGAATCAGCGCATCAGCTAACTCTGGTGATGGACTGGAGTGCAATAGCGGCAGTAATACCATCCGCAGTTCAGGTAGCATGACTAAGTCAGCAAACAATTGGTTGAATAGTGCTTGGTCACCAGTTTGAGCTAAGCGCAGTAAGAATTGCTCGGCTGTACTTGCATCGCGTAACCAATGCCAGCAACGGCCTGCAATCCCGATCAGCACTTCTTGATGGCTCAGTCTCGGGCTGGCTAAAATCGCACAATAAATCGATTGTGTAATAGATGTAGAAGCACCAGAGAGTGCACGCGTTAATGCCGAAAGTAAGAAAAGGTCAGGCTCACCACTGTCAATTTCGACCTGCGCCATTTGGGCGATACGTTGTGCGAGTTTGTCTGATAATTCGGTATGTTCTAGCGCACCAAGTAGGGCGTACAGGGGTTCATTAGGTAGGTGTTTTAATGCTTTACGCAGGTTAACACCATTTTGCTCTTGGCCGAGTCGGGCACAGATGTCAGTAACACCTTGTAAGCCGACGCTATGCCACTTCTCCCAGTCAAGCTCACCTGAAAAATAGTGTTGTGCGTGCTCATAGTATTGGCTGCAGGCTAAGTTTAGCTCTGCACGAACTTGACTATGAAACACTGCCATTTTGTCTTCAGCAGGCTTAAAAGTGTAGGGATTATTCGCGAGCTTATGTTGTTGCTCTTCAGTCATCTCTTGACTAAGTCGCGTGCCCATTGCTTCAAGTACATATTTGATAAAGTTACCAACATCGGCTTGTTTCAACAAGCCACGTTCATCAAGGTCAAATTTAAGAAACCAGATCCAAGGTTGCTGATCTTGATTCCAATAGACGATCGCTAGATGAGCTTTGCGCTGCATCGGGTAGGGGTAGGCCACTTGCCCCTGTTCGGTGTCGGCAAACATCTTCGCGTCGATTTTCTTGATTTTTCTTCCCAGATCATAGATTTGGTATTGGCAATCACTGTTGGTGAGCAATTGGGTAAGGGTATGAATGGTTTCCATTAGCGATTTGTCCTAACTTTCTTTCCTTTATAAATGGTATTCTTGAGGCTATTTTCAAGGTCAGAAACAAGATTAATGTTGAAACAGAACCAATTAATTGAATTGCTTAATCAGCTCCAAGCCGACATGCAAGCGCTTGAACTTTGGCAACCGCAGCCACCAAGTTTTTTGGCACTGCAAAGTGAACAGCCATTTGCCGTTGATACTCTGGCACCAGAGCAGTGGCTACAATGGGTTTTTATTGGCCGCATTCGCAATATGATCGATGCTAATCAACCACTACCAAGTGGTTTCGCGATTGCCCCTTATTTTGAACAATGTTGGCAGCAATACCCAGATTACTCACCATTGTTGGCGCGATTGACACTAATTGATGAGGTGTGTGCTTGATGTTAGAGATTGTTTTCCAAGATGAGTATTTTGTTGCGGTCAACAAGCCTGCAGGAATGCTAGTGCACCGCAGTTGGCTTGATAAACACGAAACGCAGTTTGTGATGCAGACATTGCGTGATCAGATTGGCCAGCATGTGTTTCCGCTTCATCGGCTTGACAGACCGACCTCTGGGGTATTGATCTTTGCCTTGTCGAGTGAAGTTGCGTCGCAAGTGATGCCGATGTTTGCCAATCATGAAATGGAAAAAACCTATCATGCGATTGTGCGTGGTTGGATTTTGCAACCTGGCCGGCTCGATTATGCGCTCAAGGTTGAGTTAGATAAAATCGCCGATAAGCATGCCAGCCAAGAGAAAGAGGCGCAGGAAGCAGTGACGGACTACCAGCCATTGGCTCAGGTTGAGGTTGCGCACTCAACGGGTAAGTTTCCAACCACGCGCTATGGTTTAATCGAAATGAGGCCGCTGACTGGCCGTAAGCATCAATTGAGGCGGCATATGGCACACCTCAGGCATCCCATTGTCGGTGATACGACCCATGGTGACGGAAAACATAACAAGCTGTTTAGAGACGTTTATGACTCACATCGGCTGCTGTTGCACGCATCGAGATTAGCCTTTGTCCATCCGTTTACTGGCCAGAACGTGTTGATCAGCGCCAGTGTTGACCCAACGTGGCAAGCACTGTGCGCTGAGTTTGATTGGCAAGTACCTCAGTAACATTGACTGAAAAAAGGAATTGAAACAAAACAGCCCTCAAAAATGAGGGCTGTTTATTGGTATACACACTGAGTCTACTTTTTAAGGTATTGACGAATCGATGCTTCGATTCCTTTGGCGTCTAAACCGAGTTCTTGATGCAGTTCATCTTGTGTTCCTTGAGCAATGAACTGATCAGGCAGGCCTAAAGTGAGGACAGGTTTGACCTGTTTCTCCTGCATCATAAACTCAATAACCCCAGCTCCCGCGCCACCCGCAATGGCATTTTCTTCTAGAGTAACAATAACGTCATGCTCTGCGACAAGTAGTTTGATTAACGCTTCATCAAGCGGTTTAACAAAACGCATATCGGCGACCGTCGCATTGAGGGACTCTGCAGCCTCAAGCGCATTGGCTAAGAAGGTACCAAAACTTAAAATTGCGACTTTCTCGCCTTGACGAACTAAGCGGCCTTTGCCAATTTCGAGGGCGGTAAATTCAGTTTGAATATCGGTACCTATGCCATTACCACGAGGATAACGAACTGCCGATGGACCGTTATGCTTATGGCCTGTGTAGAGCATTTGACGGCATTCGTTTTCATCACTTGGCGCCATAATCACCATATTTGGTATGCAGCGCATAAAGCTCAGGTCAAAGGCGCCTTGGTGAGTTTGACCATCGGCACCGACCAGTCCGGCGCGATCAATAGCAAACATCACAGGCAAATCCATAATCGCCACATCATGAATCAACTGATCGTAGCCACGTTGCAAGAAAGTCGAATAAATGGCGACAATGGGGTGGTTGCCGGAGATGGCCATTCCTGCCGCCAGTGTTACCGCGTGCTGTTCTGCAATCGCCACATCGAAGTATTGCTCTGGATATTCTTTGGAAAAACGCACCATTCCTGAGCCTTCGCGCATCGCTGGCGTAATCGCCATTAACTTTGGATCTTGCGCGGCCATATCACATAAGAAATCACCGAAGATTTTGGAGAAGCTTGGTTTTCCGCCGCTGCTTTTTGGCAGCGAATTATGGCTTGGATCGAATTTTGGCACGCCATGATAACCAATCGGATCTTTTTCCGCTGGCTCGTAGCCTTTACCTTTCTTGGTCATAATGTGCAAAAACTGCGGGCCTTTCAACTCACGCATGTTTTTGAGCGTTTTTACTAACTCATTGACATCATGTCCATCCACAGGACCAATATAGTTAAAGCCGAGCTCTTCAAATAATGTCCCCGGAACCACCATCCCTTTCAGATGTTCTTCGGTGCGACGAACTAATTCTTTAATTGGCGGAACGCCAGAAAGTACTTTCTTACTACCTTCACGAATAGAGGTGTATAGATGACCTGATAGCAATTGAGCAAGATGATTGTTCAGCGCGCCAACGTTCTCGGATATCGACATTTCATTGTCGTTCAAAATCACCAGCATATCAGGGTGAACATCACCAGCGTGGTTCATCGCTTCAAACGCCATACCTGCGGTTATCGCGCCATCGCCGATGACACTGACCACTTTACGACCTTGCGCTTCTTGTGCGGCACTAATCGCCATTCCAAGTGCGGCACTGATTGAGGTAGAAGAGTGACCAACTGATAAGGTGTCGTATTCACTCTCGCCACGCCAAGGAAAGGGGTGCAGTCCGCCTTTTTGACGAATAGTTGGCATCTGATCGCGACGACCAGTTAAAATTTTATGTGGGTACGCTTGGTGGCCGACATCCCACACCAACTGGTCAAAGGGTGTGTTATAGACGTAGTGTAGAGCGGCAGTTAGCTCTACGGTTCCTAAGCCTGAGGCTAGGTGACCACTTGACTGGCTAACTGAATTAAGTAGATAGGTGCGTAGCTCATCACACAGTTTAGGCAGTATCTCTCTTGGGAGGCTGCGCAGCTCCTCAGGGGTATCTGCTAGAGCCAGTGTTGGGTACTTTGAAATATCAAGAGTCATATAATTGCGCGCTTATAGTGTTAGTTCTTGCGCTCGATGACATATCGGGCGAACTCTTCGAGTAACTCTGTATTGTATGGGATTGCATTCAATGCTTGAAGTGCTTCATTTAACAGAGTGTGAGCTTTGTTAACAGCTCCGTCTAATCCAAGCAGAGCTGGATACGTGCTTTTATTGGCTTGTTGGTCAGAACCTTGCGGCTTGCCTAAGGTTTTTGTGTCACTAATAATATCCAGAATGTCATCTTGAACCTGAAATGCCAGGCCAATGGCGTCGGCATATTTGTCTAAGTGAGGCATCACCTCTACCCCTTTACTACCTGCGGCAAGGGCCCCCAAACGTATGGCGGCCTTCATAAGCGCCCCCGTTTTATTGCGATGAATTTCTTTGAGTTCATCTAAGGTGACTTGTCTGTTTTCTGCAGCAAGGTCGAGAGCTTGTCCCATACACATCCCATTAGCACCTGACGCTTGTGCGAGCACTTTTACCATTTTTATACGGTTAATTTCTGCTCGTGGGTTCAATGGCCCGTCAGCTAAAATAGTAAAGGCTAGCGTTTGCAGTGCATCACCAGTAAGAATCGCGGTCGCTTCATCAAATTTAATGTGGCATGTTGGTTGACCACGACGTAACTCGTCGTCGTCCATGGCTGGCAGATCGTCATGAATCAAAGAATAAGCATGAATACACTCTACTGCACTGGCAGGAGTGTCGAGCTCTTCGAGTTCACAACCGAGCATTTGGCCAGTAATGTAAACCAAAAATGGACGTGCACGCTTGCCTCCGAGTAGCAAACCGTAACGCATTGCCTCGATCAGAGGCAGGTTCTGATGAGGTAGAGATTGCAACCACTGCTCTAATTGAGCATTATTTCGTTGTTGAAGTAAGGACAAGGCCTCATGCATAACAGCCATAGGTGTAATTAATTAATCCGTCGTGGTGTCAAAGTCACTGAGAGCTGAGTCGTCATCATTTTGCAGTAGAATACTGACGCGTTGCTCGGCATCGTTGAGTTTAGCCTGACCTGCACGAGCAAGGGTAATCCCACGTTCAAATTTTTTCAGTGCGTCGTCTAGTGCTAAATCACCATTTTCAAGGTTTTCAACAATCACATCGAGTTCCTCAATGGTTGCCTCGAAAGTCATGTTTTCTGGTTTTTTGCTCGCCATAACGGTTCTACTTTGACAAAGATGGACGAAAGTTACCTTAGCCGATAATGATGGTCAAATTTAACCGAGTAAATTTGTTAGAAAAATCGAGATAAAGCGGTCTATGGTGTGTGTCGGTAAGTGATAACGCTAAAGTTTAGTTATGTGTTACGTGCCAAACAACTATAGTTATGTGAAAGCGGTATCAATAAAAGACTAAAGATCTGAAGATGTTGCCGATATAATTTGATAGAAGCTTATAGATAGCATGAGGATTGTTTTGTGGATTTAGCGACACTGCTGGGACTGATTGGCGGATTGGCTTTCGTTATCATGGCGATGGTGCTTGGCGGAAGCATCATGATGTTTGTCGACGTCACGTCGATTCTTATCGTGGTTGGCGGCTCGACGTTCGTGGTGCTGATGAAGTTCACTATTGGACAATTTTTTAGTGCCGCAAAGATCGCGGGAAAAGCCTTCATGTTCAAGTCTGACGAGCCAGAGGATTTGATCGCTAAAGTGGTTGAAATGGCCGATGCCGCGCGTAAGGGCGGCTTTCTTGCCCTAGAAGAGATGGAAATTACGAATAGTTTTATGCAAAAAGGTATCGATCTATTAGTGGATGGCCATGACGCTGATGTAGTACGTGCTGCCTTGCAAAAAGACATCTCTTTGACTGATGAACGTCACGAGTTTGGCGCTGCAGTGTTTCGTGCTTTTGGTGATGTAACTCCTGCTATGGGGATGATTGGTACTTTGGTCGGTCTTGTCGCCATGCTATCTAACATGGATGACCCTAAGGCTATTGGCCCGGCCATGGCGGTGGCTCTTTTGACAACCTTGTATGGTGCGATTTTGTCTAACATGGTGTTTTTCCCCATTGCTGACAAATTATCGTTACGCCGTGAACAAGAAAAACTCAATCGTCGTTTGATTATGGATGGTGTGCTTGCTATTCAAGATGGTCAAAACCCGCGTGTCATTGACAGTTATCTTAAGAATTATCTCAATGAAGGTAAGCGCGTACTTGACGTAGATAACGAGTAGGGAAATGACAATGGAAGAAGAGAATGAGTGCAAATGTCCGCCCCCAGGCCTGCCGTTATGGATGGGAACTTTTGCTGACTTGATGTCTCTGTTGATGTGTTTCTTTGTTCTTTTGTTATCGTTTTCTGAAATGGACGTGCTTAAGTTCAAGCAGATCGCAGGTTCGATGAAGTTTGCTTTTGGTGTGCAAAATCGCCTAGAGGTCAAAGATATTCCCAAAGGCACCAGTATTATTGCCCAAGAGTTTAGACCGGGCAGACCAGAGCCAACGCCGATTGATGTCATCATGCAACAGACCATTGATATTACTCAGCAAACCTTAGAATTTCATGAAGGCGAGTCAGATCGCGCTGGGGGCACCCAACGCGACCAAGGTACGTTAACTGGGGGGCAGTCGCCCGAGACATCGACCCAAAACAACCAAAATACTGAATCGGATAATCAACAGCAGCAAGCAGCGCAAATGTCTGAAGAGCTTGAAACGCTGGTCGAAAGTATTAAGAAAGCGCTTGAGCGCGAAATTGAACAAGGTGCCATTGAGGTGGAAAATCTTGGTCAGCAAATTGATATTCGTATTCGTGAAAAAGGAGCGTTCCCTGAAGGCTCTGCGTTCTTACAACCTAAATTCCGTCCATTGGTGCGCCAGATAGCCGATTTAGTCAAAGATATTCCGGGCGTAGTCCGAGTGTCTGGGCACACCGATAATCAGCGCCTAGACTCGCAGTTATACCGTTCGAACTGGGATCTGTCCGCACAGCGCGCCGTCTCCGTGGCGCAAGAGATGGAAAAAGTGCGCGGCTTTAATCACGAACGGCTGCAGGTTCGGGGTATGGCGGATACGGTGCCGTTAGGCCCGAATGATACCGAAGCACAACGCTCGCGTAATCGCCGAGTTGAAATCAGCATTATGCAAGGCGAAGCGTTACTCAGTGATGAGGTGCCGGCATTGCTACCTGAATAAAAGTAAATCAAACCAAAGACTAAGACGAGCTTTAAACGCTCGTCTTTTTTATGGCCATTGCTTCATGTATAATCTTGCGCCCTTAGCGGCAGCTTAGTGTTAAAACTAACTGCTACGCTCTCTAGAGCAGCAAAATCAGCGAAACAGTTAACTTGTGAAGTGAATTATGAAATTTATCGTCAAGCCCCATCCAGAAATTTTTGTAAAAAGTGAGTCTGTGCGTAAGCGCTTCACAAAGATTCTTGAATGTAATATCCGTAACATCATCAAGAGTCGTACAGAGTCTGTTGCTGTTTTTAACCGTCGTGATCACATTGAGGTGACATCAGAGTCTTCTCAATACCATCAAGAAGTGCTAGACGTTTTGACTCACACGTCTGGTATTCACCATGTGCTGGAAGTTCAGCAGTCTGAATTTACTGATTTGCATAATATTTTTGAGCAGGTTTTAGAGCTTAATCGTCCTCGCATCGAAGGTAAAACCTTTGTTGTTCGGGCTAAGCGCCGTGGTAAGCATGACTTTACCTCGATTGAACTTGAACGTTATGTCGGTGGTGGTATTAATCAATCGATTGAAAGCGCCAGCGTAAAACTGCGTCGCCCTGATGTAACGATTAATCTAGAAGTGGTCAATGAAAAGCTGAACCAAGTGATCGCACGTTATAAAGGTTTGGGCGGTTTCCCTTTAGGTACTCAAGAAGATGTACTTAGCCTTATTTCTGGCGGTTTTGACTCTGGCGTTTCTAGCTACTTGCACATCAAACGTGGTTCAAAAGTCCATTACTGTTTCTTTAATCTTGGGGGCCCAGCACATGAAATCGGCGTAAAGCAGGTCTCGCACTACCTTTGGAATAAATATGGTTCATCGGCCAAGGTACGTTTTATCTCGGTTGACTTTGAACCCGTTGTGGCTGAAATTTTAGAAAAAGTCGATGACGGTCAGATGGGTGTGGTATTAAAACGTATGTTTATGCGCGCCGCTGGCATGGTGGCAGATAAGTTTGGTATTCAAGCGTTAGTGACGGGTGAGGCGATTGGCCAAGTTTCAAGCCAGACACTGACCAACTTGCGTCATATCGATGGTGTCACCGATACATTAATCTTGCGCCCACTGATTAACTGGGACAAGGAAGACATCATTAATCTTGCGCGTGATATCGGTACTGAAGATTTCGCGAAAACCATGCCTGAATATTGTGGTGTCATTTCTAAAAAGCCAACGGTCAAAGCAGTAAAAGCGAAACTAGAAGCGGAAGAAGCCAAATTCGACTTTGCTCTGCTTGAGCAAGTGGTCAATGATGCGCGCGTGATGGATATTCGCGATATTGCCAAAGAGACAGAGCAAGCGGCGCCAGAGGTGGAGCAAGTTCAAGCGGTGGAACAAGATGCCATCGTGCTCGATATTCGCAGCGCTGAAGAGCAAGAAGATAACCCACTAGTGATTGATGATGTCGAAGTGAAACACTTGCCTTTCTTCAAGCTTGGCACTCAGTTTGGTGACCTAGACCAGTCTAAAATGTATCTGCTTTACTGTGATCGTGGGGTAATGAGTCGTCTGCAGGCGCTATATCTGCAAGAACAAGGCTTTAGTAACGTCAAAGTTTACCGCCCTTAAAACAAGACGTTAATCTGATTAGAAAGCGCAAATCGTTGATTCGATTTGTGCTTTTTTTTCAAAAAACAGGTGAGGTTATTGGATTTAGCGATCGGCAATAAATGGTATTATAACCTTAGCGGCATAAAAAAACACCGCCATAGAGGCGGTGCTAAAAAAATTGACAGACAGGTCAAAATAAATACAGGAAGTATATGTTTCGTTTCTGCTTGAAACAAAACTGGTAGAAACCTACCGAACTCGAAATACGAGTTTGCAAACACAACATCGCAAAGAGTAGTCAATTGATTCCCAAAGGAATCAAGCCGTTCTGACTTCTCTTTGCGGGGTGAAATATAGAATTTCTCTGGTCGTCAGGCAATGGACATTTTATAATGTTTCAGATAAAAAAAACTAATCCAATATATAGAAGGCCACCATGTCCAGAAGATTGCCTCCACTAAACTCTTTAAAAGTGTTTGAAGCTGCGGCGCGCCATTTGAGTTTTACTCGCGCAGCAGAGGAACTGTTTGTGACGCAAGCTGCGGTCAGTCATCAAATAAAAGCCCTAGAAGAATTTCTCAGTTTAAAGCTATTTCGCCGTCGAAATCGCTCCTTGTTATTAACCGAAGAAGGTCAAAGCTACTTTCTTGATATTAAAGATATTTTTTCATCACTGGCAGAAGCTACAGATAAAGTTCTAGAGCGTAGTGAAAAAGGGGCGCTAACGATAAGTTTGCCACCTAGTTTTGCTATCCAGTGGTTAGTGCCGCGGCTGGCGGACTTTAATCAGCAAGAGCCTGATATTGATGTGCGCATCAAGGCGGTTGATATGGATGAGGGATCATTAACCGATGATGTTGATGTGGCGATTTATTATGGCCGAGGCAATTGGCCGGGACTGCGCGCCGATAAGTTATACCAAGAATTTTTAATCCCACTTTGTTCACCTTCATTACTTTTAGGTAACAAACCATTAGAAACTCTAAGTGATTTGAAACAACATACCCTGCTGCACGACACCTCACGTAAAGACTGGAAACAGTTTGCCAAACAGACCGGAATCGAGGGGTTAAATGTCAATCATGGACCAATCTTCAGTCACTCAACCATGGTACTGCAGGCTGCAGCGCATGGTCAGGGTGTGGCGCTCGGTAACAATGTATTGGCTCAGCCAGAGTTAGAGGCGGGACGATTGATTGCACCGTTTGATGAAGTGCTGCTATCCAAGAATGCTTTTTACGTCGTGTGTCATGAGAAGCAAGCGGATATGGGACGCATTGCCACTTTCCGTGATTGGATGCTTGCTAAAGCGCAAAGCGAACAAGAGGATCTGCTTGATGAGTAGTTATCTGATAGAAGGTCAAGCAGGTAATCCGGTGTTTGTTTTTGCCCATGGCGCTGGAGCGGGTATGGATCACGCTTTTATGCAGGCGGTGGCAACCGGTTTAGTCGACAAGGGCATTCAAGTGGTGCGTTTTAATTTTCCGTATATGGTCAAACGTGCTGAAGATGGCAAAAAGCGCCCACCAGACAGAGCGCCAAAACTGCTTGAGGCGTTCCAAGCGGTGATCCAGGATGTCGCTAAAGGGCAGCCTGTGGTTATTGGTGGTAAATCGATGGGTGGACGCATGGCGAGTCTGCTTGCTGACGACGCCTTGGTTGCTGGTGTGGCCTGTCTCGGTTTTCCCTTCCACCCGCCTGGTAAGCCTGAGAACTACAAAGGTGATCATCTTGCTAAACTGAGCAAACCTTGCCTTATTTTGCAAGGTGAGCGAGATACGTTCGGTAAGCGCGAAGAATTTAGCGAGTTTGCCCTAGCGGAAAGTGTGACTACGACGTTTATTCCCGATGGTGATCACAGCTTTAAGCCACGTAAAGTCTCAGGTCATACTGAACTTGGCAACATCGCGCGGGCAGTCGATGTGTTGGCGGCGTTTATTTTTGAGGTTTATTTCGATGCAAAGTAGGCAATTACTCGCTATTGGCGGACTATTGAGTGGGCTAGGTGTTGCTCTGGGGGCCCTTGGTGCTCACGGATTAAAAACGCTGTTATCACCCTATCTCATAGAGGTGTTTAACACTGGTGTGTTGTATCAATTAATTCATGCGCTGGCGATTTTACTTTGTGGTCTGTTGCTCCAGCTAAAATTATCGTCTAAGTCACAAAAATATTTCGCCCTTGCGGCAATTTGCTTTATCATCGGCGTCTTTTGTTTTAGCGGCAGTCTCTACGCACTCGCGTTGACCAGTATTAAGTGGTTTGGGCCAATTACGCCATTAGGTGGTTTGAGCTTTATGCTGGGTTGGGGACTGTTTGTCTACGCAGCATTGCAAATTAAAGAGGTGAAACAGTGAAACAGTTAATGCTCTACTGCCGCAGTGGCTTTGAGAAAGAGTGTGCCGGTGAAATTCAAGATCGTGCCACTCAGCTAGAAGTATTTGGTTTCCCTCGCCTTAAAAAGAACAGTGGTTTTGTTATCTTTGAGTGCTATCAAGAGGGCGATGCGCAAAAATTGGTCAAAGAGATCGATTTTAAATCCTTAATTTTTGCCCGCCAAATGTTTGCCGTTGCAGTGGAAATTGATGATCTACCTCGTGAAGACCGTATTTCCCCTATCTTGCAGCAGCTCGCCAATATTGACGGATTGCCGCGCTGTGGGGATCTTCGCATTGAAACCCCGGATACTAACGAAGCGAAAGAGCTGCTTAAGTTCTGTCGTAAGTTCACTGTACCTATGCGTCAGGCACTTCGCGGTAAAGAGATTTTATTTACCAAAGATAGCCCGAAAAAGCCGGTTCTGCACCTTTGTTTTGTCGAACCAGGACATTGTTATATAGGTTACTCGCTGACGACAAATAACTCACAGTTTTTCATGGGCATTCCGCGTCTTAAATTTCCGTCTGATGCACCGAGTCGTTCGACGTTAAAGCTAGAAGAGGCTTTCCACGTCTTTATTCCTCGTGAAGAGTGGGATGAACGTTTAGCGCCAGGTATGTGGGGCGTTGACCTAGGTGCTTGTCCTGGTGGTTGGACTTATCAACTGGTGAAGCGTTCGATGTTTGTACACTCGGTCGATAACGGCATGATGGCCGACAGTTTGATGGAAACGGGTCAGGTTAAACACCATCAAGAAGATGGTTTTAAGTTTGAACCTGCGCGTAAGAATATCACTTGGCTGATATGTGACATGATTGAAAAGCCGTCACGTGTGGCTCAGTTGATGGGGGAATGGATCATTAGTGGTTGGGCAAAAGAAGCGATCTTTAACCTGAAACTGCCGATGAAAGGGCGCTATGACGAAGTGCTAGAAGATATTGATAACCTGAAAATTTTCCTTAAGGAAAACGGGGTTAAGTTTAAGCTACAAGCTAAACACCTTTATCACGACCGTGAGGAAATTACTGTGCACATTCAATGTCTGTCTAACATATCGCCGCACTAAACCGATAAATGTTGCGCTCTTGGAGACAAGAGCGCTGCTTACTACTAGGCATTTTACAATCTTATCAAAGCACGCGATCACAACTGGCAGCGATGCAAAGTTTCTTGTTACTCATTTGGCCCATTAAAGCGTAAATCTTGCAAATTGAAGCCGAGCTCTATGTCGGTCTTTAAGGCCGCTATTTGCTTACATCGCCGAGCTGAGTCGATGTGTTGTTCAAGTTTTTTCCGATATTTAGCGGCTAATTCATCACTCGCGTATGCCTGCTCAATATCGTTAAACTGAGTTAATATTTCTTTGGCTGCTTTAGGCCCAATTCCCACCACGCCAGGCACTTGACTAGAGCTAATGCCAGTGAGTCCCCAGTAATCAGACAATTGATGGGGTTTAACGCCAAACTCTTTGGCAATAAAGGGTTCATCTAGCCAACGATGCTGGAAGTAGTCACGGATCTGCAAAGTTGGTGACAATAACTGACAATAGCCTTTGTCGGTTGAGATAATAGTGACTTTCTCATGATGCTCTGCCACCTTGATGGCGAGTGTCGCAACTAAATCATCAGCCTCATCACCTTCAGAAAGCAGCGAGTCAATCCCCATTTTCCACCAGGCGTCTTGTATCGCTTCAAGGCCATTAAGCAGTGGCTCTGGCATAGGTTTACGGTTTTGTTTGTATTCAGGCAGGATCTCCGCTCGCCAGCCGCGCTCTTGCAGGTGATGATCGAATACGGCGATGATATGCGTCGGTTGCGCCTCATTAAGAATTCGCTGCAAGGTGCGCGAAGTCGTGGTGATCGTTCTGGCTATATCGGTCGGATCGGGTTGTGCTGAGTGAACTCGGCGAATCAGATTTAAAGCGTCAATAATGACCAAGTGAATAGACATAACAAGCAAAAAATAAGGGCATCAAGCCCTTATTGTATCGGATGAGTGATAGATTACCACTAGTTGCTGGTTTTGATTCGGTAGCAAGGGTCGTATGCCGTGCCGCCGGGCAGCTTCATTCTATCTTGGGCAACAAAATCTTTGAGCAATTTGTCCATCTTAGCCATTAAGCGAGGATCGCCATCTAATTGATACGGACCATGCTGTTCGATCTCTTGAATCCCCTCTGATTTTACGTTACCTGCAACAATGCCTGAGAAAGCACGTCGCAGCGCTGCTGCTAACGCTTCCGGTGGTTGATCGAGATGTAAGTCAAGGCTCGCCATATTAGCGTGGCTTGGTTCAAAGGGCATCTGGAATTCAGGTTCAATATTGAGCGACCAACTAAAGCTGTAGGCATCGCCATGGTCTTTGCGGTGTTGGCGTACATCGACCATTCCTTGCTTCATAATTTTGGCTACTTTTGCTGGATCATCGATGACAATTTGATAGTGTTTTTGCGCTTCACTGCCTAGTGTTTCACCAATGAACTGGTCAATCGAAAAGAAATACGCTTCACTTTCTTTTGGCCCGGTTAGAACAATTTTGAGTGGCTGTTCGGCATTCTCTGGGTGCATCATAATGCCGAGAATGTAGAGCAGCTCTTCGGCTGTACCTGCACCGCCAGGGAAGATGACTATACCGTGCGCCATACGAACAAACGCTTCGAGTCGCTTCTCAATATCGGGCATGATCACCAGTTCATTGACGATAGGGTTGGGCGGCTCAGCAGCAATGATGGATGGTTCGGTTAAGCCGAGATAACGTTGATCATAGTAGCGCTGCTTAGCGTGACCAATCGCGGCCCCTTTCATTGGCCCTTCCATTGCACCAGGTCCACAGCCGGTACAGATGTTCATTTCACGCAGCCCAAGCTCATTGCCGACTTCACGGGTGTATTGGTATTCGGTGGCGTTAATGGAGTGACCGCCCCAACAGACAACAAGATTGGGCTCAATCCTTGGTGTCAGGGCACCGGCATTGCGCAATATACCAAACACCAAGTTAGTGATATGGCTCGGGTTCGTTAAGTTAAGGCGTTGATTGTCGGCCAGATGCATATTGACGTAGACAATGTCACGCAAGACCGAAAAGAGGTGCTCTTGGATCCCTTTGATGATCTCTCCATCGACAAAAGCATGCTCAGGGGCATTGATGAGTTCTAATTTGATGCCACGTTCACGGCGCATCACATTGACATCAAAATCTTGATATTTGTCTAATAGTTCTTTGGAATTGTCAGTATGCGCACCAGAGTTGAGCACCGCGAGAGTACAGTTGCGGTAGAGTTGGTACAGATCACTGGTAGCGGTTTTTTTAAGACGCTCAACTTCAAGTTGAGAAAGTAAGTCCATACTACCCGCTGGACTGATATGAGTAATCATGGGGCCCCCTAGGCGATGAGCGCAATCGAGCTTCATCGCTGTTATCACTTATTGTTATCGTTTTGTATTGCTTTTATTCTTCTTTATTATTGTGACCGTTTGCATTGGTATTGTTTTACGTTGCTTAACGTGAGTATTCATCGAGCAAAGATAGCTTAAGCTTAGCAGCTAATCATAAATAATAAAGTTAAATTATTGATATATATAGAGCAATACAAAGAGAACGCAGAGAGGCGAAGTGTGGCGAGGTGGAATAAATGGCTCTTAACGCCAAACCAGTTGGCTGTTACCGAGTGTTTTCGCTTCGTTGAGACACAGATTCAAACGTTCGAGTATCTCTTCTGGCGTATCGGAGTCTTTAAAGGCGGTGCTTGCTGCCGAAAGAGTAATAGTAAGGTGGCGATCGCGGAACTTGAATGGCAGTTTAGCCACTTGTTTTTGAATGGCTTGAATGACATTAAACGCATCGCTATCACTGACCTCTGGGAGCAGTAAAATAAACTCTTCCCCAGAAAAACGAGCCACAGTATCGGTATCTTGCAGCTCTTTTTTAATCGTACGTGCAATAATCTTCAGCGCTTTGTCACCAGCGGTGTAACCAAAACTATCGTTAATCGATTTAAAACCATCAATGTCTAGTATCACAACGCGTAAAGGGTGTTGAGTACGAATCCAGCGTCGGTACTCTAGCTCTAAACGGTCGCTAAATGCGGCGCGGTTGTAAACCTTAGTCAGTGGATCCAACAACATGCGTTGCGCTTGATCTTCAAGACGACGGCGATAATCTTGGGTGACTTCAAATAGGGCTTCAAGTTGGTTTTTGCCATAACTCATCCGTTCAAGTAGGGATTGTTCACGTTGCTCTGCGTGCTTTAATCGCTCTGAAAGTGAATTCAGTTGAGTGAGTAAAGGATTCACTTCAGTTTTGAGTTCATCGAGTGTTGTGGCTTGCGTTACTTGTGATTGAGTGCTGTTAATTAGATCGGCGAGTTCGCCGCTCATCTCTTGTCTATGCTGAAAATAACTGTGCGACTGCTGTACGTTTTGCGTTGAGCTTTTTAAAGAAGAAGAGAGGCTTGCGTTGACTTGTTCTAAGAACTGCTCTGAGGTTTTACGCTCATAATTTGTGCCATCAATGACCAGTTTCAGCGTTTGTAGGGTTAATTCAAGCAGCACATGGCTATTAACTCCAATCAGAAGCTTGGCACGAATATCGGACAACAATTCTCCCGACTCACCTTCGAAATCCAGTTCGGTGATTAAATGCTGAAGTTCATCAGAAAGTCTTAGTAGTAATTCTCGATCTGAGCTATTTGCGATTTGATTGATGGTGTGTTCAGGGTTGGCAGTGATAATTTTAACAGAACGTTCATACAGGCTTAGTAAGCGCACGGCCTGTTCAGTCTTTGGGTGCTTAAGGCCATTAGAATAGCTCAGCAAATCGCGTAAATCGCGTTTGACCTTGGCCGGTAAACCCGTCAACCTCAATAAGGTTTCACCGCTGTGTTTTATTTGCGAGTCAAGATGATCGGTGTGTTTATCCATAGCCAAGCCTTGTTGTTTAAGCAAGCGCTCCAAAACGGCTAGTTTTGGAATTAGAGTACTGACGTCTTGCTGTTGCTCGATAGCTTGTTTTAGCTCAGTTAACCCTGCGTTTAAACGCGGGTTTTCAGTTTTATAGGCACAACTTAGTGACGCAATAATGCGCTGAAGAACCTTCTGTTCTCTTTTAAATTTGAACGAGGTGTCGCGCTGTGTCAATCGAACTTGTTCCAATTGAGATTTCAGCTTGTGCAGCTGTGACTGAAGATTTTGCTCAAGAACACCCATGAATAAACTTAAGTTGGATTCTAATGCTATTTATTAATCTGTCGATAATATCAAATAAATCAGGCCCGTCACGACTTAGTAAGTGCGATTGTCGAGCTTTTACTCATCTTTTAATAGTTTTTTGATACTGTCCTCATTCTTGAACGAAGAGTGGACTTTGATCAAGCCTTGATTTATCGAATGTTTACATGCTTTGCGGATATTTCCGGTGGCTAAACTGGCGGCTGGAGCGTTTTCAATCGCCCGTAAATAGACCCATTGACTGCAATGTTCTTTCATACTGAGTGTGCGTGCAGTGCTGGTTGACATAAGTAGCACATCAATCAGTTCCTTATCATTGACCGCGGTGTAAGCTCTTGGTAGGAATGGGTAATCCGCCATGCCGATCCGAATAATTCGATTGATGTGACGTTCAGGTTCAAACTCTAAGATCCATTGTTGGATTTTTTCAAACACTTGCTCAGGTTGTGTGTTCTGTTCACTGTTCGGTTCGATATAAAGCAAATTAGCATCTGAGAAGTGGTAGATTCGCGCCGGATGCGTCACTCGCTCTTTTAGAAAATCACCAAAAGCACGCTCCAGTTTTAGCCCTTCTTGATAGCCATGTTGCAAGTACATGTTGCGTAAGAAAGGGATATCGATCATCACAAAACGCAATCGATCGTTGAGCGGCTCATGAATAAGTTCACCCACATGCCACTTTTCAAACTTGTGATTACTCTCTTCGAGTGAAGCGGGCAAACGCGCGTTCAGCATGCGTAAGTTCTTTAAACCTGAACGCGAGTGGGTGTAAAGATCTTCATTGAGTGCGTCGAGTTCTTCATTTTGCAAACCGATGATATGGCCGCGTCTCATCAGGAAAAGAAATAAAATCGCACTGAGGATAAACAGCGTTAAGGTAATATTTTGAAACTTACGGTGATCGCTTTGTGTCTGCTCAAGTTCTTGTCTTTGACTATTTAAGTGCAGCGTTTGCTCGACAAACTCTTTCTGCTGACGAAAAGCATCTTCACTGATCAGATCGAGTTCTTGTTGCTCAATGGTTGCTAGTGAGTCGTACTGCTTTAGGCTCTCAAGAGCCAGTTGATACTGGTTGTCTAATTCATAGCCCAAGTAGAGCATCTTGTAGGCCATCTTTTCGAGGCTTACATCTTGCTCTTCGCGTGCAATATTAAGGGCTTGTTTGGCTCGGTCGATTGCTTGCTGTGGTTGGTTTTGATATTGGACTAACTCAGCTTCAAGTAATAGTGCATAACACTTTAAGCGTGGAATATTGGCAAATTGGAGTAGCTCTTGGGCTCGTTCCAGATATTGTTCGGCCAAGGGGTAGTTGACCAGCTTAAGGTAAGTGGAGGCAAGGGCGATATGCAATTCGATAATATTATCGATATTGTTATTGAGCCGGTCGTGATCCATGGCATTGAAGTAATGAACCAAAGCGAGATTGTATTTGCCTTGATGGTAATAAATGTCGCCCATACTTTTTAGTATTGGTGGCAGTGCCGGTGAGCCCTGGTAATTATCGTAGTAGTCGGCAGCTTGTGAGTAATGGCCATTGGCTTGGTCTAACACCTTGCGCTCGTAAAAAAGCTGACCGAGTAGGCGGTTGACTTGTGCTAGTTGAGTTGCGGAGTCTTTCTCTATCGCCTTCCAATAACTGATCAGTAATTCAGATAAAGCGCGGTTGTATTGTTTGTTCGCCAGTAGGTGTTGCCCGACCGTGGTGTGGTAGTCGATAAAGATAGCAGTGGTATCGGTACTATCAACATAGTCTTTGGCTTGTAAATAAAGATCGTCTGCCAAAGCGATATCGCCTTGTTTTGATGCAATGCGCGCTTTAAACATCAATATTCGATAGCCGAGTCCACGCAACAATTGTTGCGGATTTTCAATACTAGAGAAACTTTTTTCTATTTGAACCAATTTGTTACGTGCTTTATCACTATCGTGTTCGATAAGCCAAGTTAATTCGGTTTGCTGCAAATCGACACTAATAGACAGATATGGGAGATGATAATTTTCAGCGATATTGTGCGCTTCCCGTAAATGTTTCAGCGCTTGAAGGGGGTTGCCTAAGTTGTATTCTGCTTGAGCAAGAATGCGCAGAGCATCTATGGTACTGCTTGGAGTACGAATACGACTATCGGCTTCATCACGTGACATCGCTGAGGGGCTTTGTTCCGTATTATTCGATAAAGTACGCTGATCGAGGTAGTCGCTGACCAATTGTTTGGCCTGATGCGGCACGACATTAACCAAGTTGTTCGCTTCACTTAAGCGTGCTGATACGTAAATCTTATTGGCCATCAGCGGCCAAGAGAGCAGTAACAACAATGCGCCAATAATGCCTTTACAGCGTACTTTCATCATGGAGATGTGTTCCTTATTGACGAGCCATACGTTGGTTGTAATTAGGCTGACTGCTGATGTTTGAGCGATATGGATTAATATCGAGTCCACCACGACGTGTATAACGCGCATAAACGGTTAAGGATTGAGGCTGGCAAAACTGCACAATGTCCGTAAAAATGCGCTCTACACACTGTTCGTGGAATTCATTGTGTTCACGGAAAGAGACGATATAACGCAGTAGCGCTTCACGATCGATCTGTTGACCCGTGTAGTGAATCTCAACACTGCCCCAATCAGGCTGGTTAGTGATAAGACAGTTGGATTTTAACAGATGGCTATGAAGACTTTCTGTGACCCACTCACCGCTTGCGGCGCCCACTAATAGATTACGGTCAAAATCATAACTGGTGATTTCGATATCTTGAGCATCAATACAGTCACCATCCATCGTGACGATCACGCTATCGGTATAGTCGTCAACTGAGCGTAAAGTTACATCGACCGTTTCACCCGCGCAGGCTGACAGATCGTTGATCAGTCTGTTTTCAACATCATCCCAGCCTGAAAAACGAGTTTGGTTAAAACTGTTGAGGTAGAGCTTAAATGATTTTGATTCGATTAAGTTAGCGCTGGTGACTGGAATTGACACTTCACCAATCGCCACCTGTGGCAAACCTTTATCATTTAGCCAAGAGAGCTCATATAATGTCCAAATGTCGCAACCTACGAAAGGCAGATCTTGACCTAAATTGAGGTCGTCTCGGTTGAGGCTACGAGGTACAGGTTGCAGCAGGCTTGGGTCATATTGGTGTGCATATTCGGTTTTCTGCCCCAAGGTTAGGCCAGTTAACTCTTTCGCATCAGAATATTTGCTCATACTTTTTGTTCATTTTCTATTAGAATGTCGAGAATTTTACGCAATCCTGCCATTAAAAGCGACTACTCATGTTGGAGAATCTAATGACTGATAATGCCTTACAAGCGTTGCTCTCATTCAGTGCAAAATACCGCCAAGCACACTTAGATGCTTTGGGACACTTACCAAAAAGCGCAGAGTTGGTTGATCTTGTCTCTCCATGTGTGGAGAAAAAGACCGATCAAGCGGTCGAATGGCAAGCCTGTCAACGTGAGGTGGCAGCCGATTTTACCAACGTTGAAAACGGGATCGAGCTCGAGCTCCATGATGATATCAAACTCTTTTATGGCACCCAGTATAGCGCCGATATGGAAGCGACCTGGCAAGGTAATCCACTGTGGCTGTTGCAAGTATGGAGTGATGAGGACTTTGTTCGTTTGCAAGAGAACATTCTTGGTCACTTAGTGACTCAGCGTCGTTTGAAATTAAAACCGACGGTCTTTATCGCCGCAACAGATACAGATATGGATGTTATCTCTATCTGTAATTTAACTGGCAACGTTGTGTTGGAACGCCTTGGGACCGATAAGCGTGACCTATTAGCGGATAATCTCGGCCAGTTTATCAACCAACTTGACGTCGTGGTGCGGTAATGTACGTTGTTGAACTGCAATTTGAATGTTTCGATAACACCACCGTCTCTGCGGTAGATAAAGCGATCAACAGCTTGATGGACGCTTTACGTTATAACGGCCAGGTATTGGGACGTGAGTTTCCTATTGTCATGGGTGATGGTGAATTTTTTGTTCGCGTCGTGTGCCCCGAGCAAGATAGTCTTCACCCAAGTTATCACTCCGATTTTGTCAACGTATGCGTAAACCGCTTAGTCGATGCCAGTCTATTGGCACCTAAAATACGTTTGCTTGGGCGAGACCTCAATTCAGAAGAGGCCGCAGAGTCAACGTCGCCAAGTTGGCAAGTGTTGTATACCACGTATGTTCATACTTGCTCTCCGCTGCGCAGCGGTGAAACCTTATTACCGATACCACTGTATCGAAATGGACCGACGCTCAACGGGGATCACAAGGCGGTGATCAAATGGCAAACCGAGTGGCAAGCGTGTGATGAAATTCAGATGGCGGGCGGATGTCGCGCCGAGCATGCGGCGCTGCATGAAATTTGTGATGTCGACAGTGTACTTTTTAAACGAGGGTGGGATTTGCGTGGACGCATTGAGTACATAAGCCAGATCCCTACTTACTACTACCAGTATCGGGTCGGTGGCCAGAACTTAGCCGCTGAAAAAGCACGAAAGTGCCCTAAATGTGGTGGTGATTGGTTACTTGATGAGCCTGTCCACGATATCTTCTATTTTAAGTGCGAACCATGCCGAATTGTGTCGAATATTTCGTGGGATCACCTTAAGTAAGGCAGACGTCGCGATGGATTCCTGGTTTTCGCTGAGATAACAAAGACTCGCACTATTGCGAGTCTTTGTCGTTTTGGTCTGAGGAATTTTTGTCGTTATCTTGAGCCGGTGGCGTTTTTTTGTCGGTCTGACCAAATTTCATATTGGCGGTGTACTTTAAGGCGGCGATGTTGCCGATAACGACACTAAGGACAATCGCGATAATCACCCAAGGGTTGGTTAGAAAGTCCATCATGACGATACCTACTGGTCAATATTATGTATAAATTGATTGTAGATCGTTTCGAGCTTAGCTAATACCACTTGTTGACCTAAAATAGGCGAGCGCTGCAGAACTTGTCGCAAAAGCGGTAAAGTGAGCTGTTCTGAACAACCTTGGCTGACCTGCTTGTGGCTGATATGCCAAGGCTCGGGAGCGACGCCACCTAAATCTTGCGCATAGGGGAAAAAGAACCCGAATTTACTCAGGTGGGTCTGTAACCACAGATAAAACTCATGCTGATGGCCCGTTAAGTACTCCCATGGCTCAAGTTTAAGCGTGTCGCCTTTGGGCAAGCGATCCCGAGCAAAAATGTCGAAGTCCGTTCCCCAATGGTGGCGACTGGCTCCCGGAAGGGCTGACCAACGCAATATCGCCTCAATTTTCTGTTCGTCACTGAGGGTGTCATTTGCTAACGCTTGGCTGTCGCTGTCGAGTATCACACTGCGTCCAGCCATTTTATTATTCCAAATCGTCGCTTGACGTTCAAAATCGCGAAAGCCACTGGCGATATTAAGAGTAAAGCCAGCCTTGGCAGCGGCTTGTTTTAGCATCAGCAGATCTTGACTCACACTAGGGTGAACCAAAAATGCTTTTTGCCCCACCACAGTGTCAACTAAGTGGCTGGTGACTTGGCCGGTAAGCTGCTCAGGAGTCATTACTGCGCCAACAAGTTCTCAAGGGTTTTTTGGTACATAGCAGTGAGCTTCTCCAGATCGGCAACCTTAACGCACTCATTCACTTTATGGATGGTCGCGTTGACAGGTCCAAGTTCGACAACTTGCCCCCCCATACGAGCAATAAAGCGACCGTCAGACGTACCGCCGGTGGTCAGCAACGCAGGTTTGGTTTGGTTAACGTTATCGACTGCACCAACAACGGCATCAAGCAAGGCGCCAGTATCGGTTAAGAATGGGTCGCCATTAAAAGTCCAGTGCAGGTCATAGTCAAGATCGTGCTTAGCCAAAATGTCGTTGATACGCGCCATGATCGTCTCGTTATTGAGCTCGGTGCTAAATCGTAGGTTGAACTGAACCTTAAATTCGCCCGGTATCACGTTAGAGGCCCCCGTGCCAGCGTGCACGTTTGGAATTTGGAAACTGGTCGGCGGAAAATAATCGTTGCCTTGATCCCACTCGGTTGTTGCCAACTCATGCATCGCGAGCAGTGACTGATGAACCGGATTTTTTGCCAGATGCGGATAAGCGACATGACCCTGAATACCTTTCACGGTCAAATCACCTGTGATCGAACCTCGGCGGCCATTTTTGACAACATCACCAACCACTTCGGTACTGGAAGGTTCACCGACAATACACATGTCGATGTTTTCACCGCGTGCCATTAATGCTTCAACCACACGCACTGTGCCGTTGATAAATGGACCTTCTTCATCCGAGGTAATCAAAAAGCCAATCGAACCTTTGTGATTTGGGTGATAAGTAATGAACTGCTCTACCGCAACCACCATACTGGCTAATGAGCCTTTCATATCAGCGGCCCCACGTCCGTAGAGAAAACCATCGACAATGGTGGGCTCAAAAGGAGCGGTGTGCCAATGATCTAAGTTTCCAGCAGGCACCACATCGGTGTGACCTGCAAAAGCAAACAGTGGCGATTCGCTGCCGCGTCGTGCCCAAAAGTTGGTGGTATCTTCAAACACCATGACTTCTATCTCAAAGCCAAGCGCTTTCAATCGTTCAATCATCACCTGCTGACAACCCGCGTCTTCAGGGGTTACCGATTGGCGGCTAATTAAATCTTTTGCCAGAGCCAGAGTAGGGCTGTCTGTCATCCTTGAAATCCTTACGAAAAAGTTATGAAAAAAGAGCGGCGTATTGATCCGCTTTAAAACCAATATGGTACTCGTTACCTGATGCGATAATCGGGCGTTTGATCATTGCAGGTTGCTCAACCAAGAGCGCGATGACATTGTCTTGGTTAAGTTTGTCTTTTTGCTCTTGTGGCAGTTGGCGATAGGTTGTGCCGCGTTTGTTGAGTACGTTTTCCCAACCAAGCTGTTGGCAGAAAACTTCGACCATTTTAGTATCGATACCCTGTTTGCGGTAATCATGAAATTGGTAGTCGATGTTCTGCGCATTAAGCCATTTTTTGGCCTTTTTAATTGTGTCGCAGTTGGGAATACCGTACATGGTGATTGTCATAGTGAAACCTTTACAAGTGACTTTTTATGTCTGATTTTTGCATCCTAGCAGGAAGTGAACAACGAGACAAAAGTGTGATGTATATATTTCAACGAATAAAAAAAATCATTATCAAGCCATAGCGATCGTAGAGTTTTTGATCAAACGCAACACATAGCTGCGCAAAACAGAAATAATGACCCTAGAAATTTATAGGAGGTATCAATGGAATTGAGTCCTGTTTTTGCGAGGCGCTTGTATCTTGCACTGCTTGTTGAAAATTTAGAAAGACCGAATGTGCCAAAACTTATCGAGCAGACGGGTTGGCCCCGTCGCACGATTCAAGACGTGATCAAGGCCTTGCCGGGAATCGGTATTGAGCTGATGTTTGTTCAAGATGGTCGACGTCATAATGATGGCTACTATCAATTGTCAGATTGGGGACCTTTTGATAGCCAGTGGGTTATCGAGAGAAAAACCGTGATCGCTGCCAGTTTAGGCTTTAGCGCATAGTGCAAGGCAACGAACCATAAAACCTAGCGTTTATCGCTAGGTTTTTTATGCGCTCGGCTCTACTTAGTACTGCAAAGGTACGCATTGCCCATCACGGTGAATGAAGTGACAAAATCTTGTGGGTGGACCAAAAATACGGTATTGCCCCCCAGACTGTAGGCTTGATTTTTGATATCGTTAAATGCTCCACGTATCATCACATCATTAGGAAACAATAAATAGCTGTACCAATGGCCCTCGTTGCCAGTCACTTCGCCTAACCATTGGCAATCGTTAGCATCAAATTGAGCATCCATTCTGAGATGAACGTTAGTCGCGTCTGGGTCAACTTTGGTATAGGGTGACGTGCAGCCAACGAGACTGATGGTGATAGCGAGAGTCAATAGACGATTAACTTTGGCTAACATAAACGACAAATCCTATCCAACTTGTGATGAGTAGTATCCAAGGAAGAAGATACGTCTTGGTTGAACGTTCAACAACGGTGGAAGGCTCGTTGTTGATGTCAGTAGCGGTCTGCACCACGTACTTGCTCTTTTGTGCTTTTTTCTTTGCTTTATCAGTCAGCCTCGCGCGTTCTTTTTGCTGCTTTTTGTACAGCGCAATGCCTTTTTCGATTCCTTGGGCAATGAGTTTAGTTTGCTCTTTGGTTTGAGCTGGCTTTTGTGTCGCCTTGGCAATTTTCATCGCTTCTTGTTGAGTTTCAGGGGAGGAAACGACTTTGTTCTTCATAATAAAAAGTCTTGTTAAATCTCAGATACCACTATCCTAACATGATCTCAACGAGGCGATCACCTAGCTCTGTGTGTGCCATCCCTATCACTTTTATCGTTAGCAAGTCATAGTGGCAGACAAGATGACAATATTCTGGTAGAAATTGTGCTTATTGGGTTAAAGTAATGGATTGATAATAGACAGTAGTTAGATTTCAGTGCGTTACGCAATAGATCAATATGATAAGCATGGCTTTTTAAAAGCCCCAAAGCTACTTTGGTTAGGTTGGTTATTGTTAGCCAAAGCTTGGGTCGTTTTTGTCGTGGCAGGTGCCAGTCGAGCAAGTGGCAGTAAGATTCTTGCGATAGTCTATCCGGATCATACCATGCTATATCTCGGTTTAGCGATGGGCGTCCCCAGTATTTTACTGTTGTGGCTTTTGGGTCTGCGCAGCCCAGAGAGGCGCTGGGTAAACCGCATCGTGACGTGGGGAAAACCCATTACACTGGTCACTGCGTTAGCGCAACTCTCTCAATCTATCTATCACGTCTATTTGCTTCATGGTGCATTTAGTTGGACTAATGGCGTCGTGATGTTGCTCTTACTGTGGTTTATTCTTTATGTTGCCAATAGTCGTAGTGTGAAAGACAGTTTTGTTGCGCCCCCTACACAGTGATCAAAGCAGCGATGATCGGTGTCAATGCATGGTAAGTAAAACCTAATATACTGAGCCAAAGTAATAATAGTGAGGAGTAATCATGTTACAGTCTCAAAGCGCCATTCTTCCTGAATCGGGGCCTTTTTCGCAATGTACCTTACTTAAGGTCAAGCAAAATCCGCAAGCAGTGTTAGAGCAATTGCAAGCATTGCCAACCTTGGTCGAAGATCTTAATGCCCAGCAACCTGGCGCTCAACTCACGTTATCACTCGCGTTCAGTAAAACCTTTTGGCAGCAGCTCAATCAACCAATCCCAGATGAGTTGATTGATTTCCCAGCGTTAGGTGAAGGGGACGTCGTGGCACCAAGTACAGAAGTTGATGTGTTAATTCACTGTCACTCTAATCGTCATGACCTCCATTTCTATTTACTGCGTAAGCTGTTTGAACACATCAGCGACAACGTTACGGTTGTAGATGAAACTTATTGCTATCGTTATCTTGATTCTCGCGATATGACCGAGTTTGTCGATGGGACGGAAAACCCAAAAGCGGCGCAGCGTGAAGAAGTGGCGATCATTCCAGAAGGTGAATTTGCTGGTGGCAGCTATGTCATGGTGCAACGCTTTATTCATAACCTACCAGCGTGGAATCGGCTTAATGTATCAGCGCAAGAAAAAGTGATTGGCCGCACTAAGCCGGATTCGGTTGAATTAGACGATGTTCCGGCGGCGTCCCACGTGGGTCGTGTCGACATTAAACAAGACGGTAAGGGGCTGAAAATTCTTCGCCACAGCTTACCGTATGGCAGCGTATCAGGTGATCACGGTCTATTATTTATCGCTTACTGCAATCGACTGCAAAATTTTAAAACCATGCTTGAGAGTATGTATGGTGCCAGCGACGGTAAAACCGATCAGTTATTGCGCTTTACGCGAGCGGTGACGGGGGCGTATTTCTTTGCGCCGTCAAGTGAGATGCTGCGCGCTTTGCAAGTGAGTTAATCACGCGCGTCGTCAATGAACAAATAGCCAGCCGAGCCTAACCGCTCGGCTTTTTGGTTTTTCGACTAAAGAAATTCAGCTTGAGCCGATACAGAAAGCACCCCATGGAGGAAAGCATTTGTTATGGCCATTACTGTAAATACCAATGTTTCTGCAATGACTGCACAGCGTCATTTGACCAATGCGACCGATTTGTTGAACCAATCTTTGGAGAGACTCTCTTCAGGGAATCGCATTAATAGTGCCAAAGATGATGCTGCCGGGTTACAAATATCTAATCGGCTTGAGTCGCAAATGAGTGGTCTAGATGTTGCGATGAGAAATGCCAATGATGGTATTTCGATCATGCAGACCGCTGAAGGTGCGATGCATGAGAGCACAAATATCCTACAACGGATGCGTGATCTCTCGTTGCAATCGGCAAACGGCTCAAATAGTCGTGCTGAACGTAATGCTCTACAAGAAGAAATGACAGCTTTAAATGATGAATTGAACAGAATTGCTGAAACCACCTCTTTTGGTGGTCGAAAATTGCTCAATGGTTCATTTGCTTCCTCATCTTTTCAAATTGGGGCAAGTTCTGGCGAAGCGGTCCAAGTGGCGCTGAAAAACATGCGTTCAGACAGCGTTGCCATGGGTGGATTCAGTTATGTGGCGGCGGCTAAGACCGACAGCAATTGGCAGGTCACGCAGGGCAGTCATAAATTGGTGATGCAATACACCAATGCTCAGGGGCAGCAAGAGAGCATCAATATCACGGCCAAAATCGGCGACGATATTGAACAGTTGGCGACTTACATCAATGGCCAAACCGATAAAGTGTCGGCTTCGGTCAATGAAGAGGGACAGCTGCAACTGTTCATGGCTGGTGATCAAACCTCGGGCACGATTTCGTTTTCAGGCAACCTCGCCAACCAGTTAAATTTCAACCTATCAAGTTATGAAGCGGTTGATAACTTAGATATTTCTAAAGTCGGTGGAGCTCAGAGAGCGGTATCGGTTATAGATACCGCGCTCAAGTATGTTGATAGCCATCGCGCAGAACTGGGGGCGATGCAAAATCGCTTTAATCATGCGATCAATAATTTGTCGAACGTTAATGAGAATTTGTCGGCATCGAATAGTCGGATTAAAGATACTGATTATGCCAAGGAGACCACGCAAATGGTCAAGCAGCAAATTCTTCAGCAAGTCAGTACGTCTATTCTTGCGCAGGCCAAGCAGCAACCTAATTTAGCTTTGACCTTGTTGGGGTAACTCTCAAAAAGACGATAGCGTCGACAGAAAAAATAAATCTTTAGCGGAAAATACGCTTTTTTAAATGTTTTTCCTTGTTGGTCACGCTTTTTCTTCCAAACGACCTTTTTTTAAAAAATTCTCAAAAAATTACTCAAGGTTTCGTAAACCGTGCCGTTAATAAATGTAACTTTTGAGAGAACTACTTTGGTTTTCCGAGACGTCGGAAACCGGAAACATCGGAAAATCAAACGGAGAAATCACCATGGCAGTTAATGTAAATACAAACGTAGCAGCAATGACAGCACAACGTTACCTAAACGGTGCGAACAACGCTCAACAAGCATCAATGGAGCGTTTGTCATCAGGCTTCAAGATCAACAGTGCAAAAGACGATGCAGCGGGTCTACAAATTTCGAACCGCTTAAACGTACAAAGCCGTGGTCTTGACGTTGCAGTACGTAACGCGAACGATGGTATCTCTATCGCGCAAACTGCTGAAGGCGCGATGAACGAGACAACCAATATTCTTCAACGTATGCGTGACCTATCGCTACAATCTGCAAACGGTTCAAACTCTAAGTCTGAGCGTGTTGCGATTCAAGAAGAAGTCACGGCGCTAAATGATGAGCTTAACCGTATCGCCGAAACCACATCATTTGGTGGTAATAAGCTACTTAACGGTACGTTCACAACCAAGTCTATGCAAATTGGTGCTGACAACGGTGAAGCAGTCATGCTGACCCTGAATGACATGCGTTCAGACAACGTTGGCATGGGTGGGACTAGCTACCAAGCAACGGAAGGTAAAGATCAAAACTGGACCGTTGCAACAGGGGCAAACGACCTTGCCATCACTTTGACTGACAAAAGCGGTCAAGAGCAAACCATTAATATCAATGCAAAACAAGGCGATGATATTGAAGAGCTTGCCACTTACATCAATGGTCAAACAGATATGGTTAAAGCGTCTGTAAACGAAGATGGTCAGCTACAAGTGTTTGCTGGTGCAAACAAAGTTGACGGCGCCGTTTCTTTTGCTGGTGGCTTAGCGGGCGAGCTAAACATGGGTGAAGGGAAAGCTGTAACCGTTGATGTGATTGACGTAACCTCGGTTGGCGGCGCGCAAGAATCGGTAGCGATTGTTGATGCAGCACTACAATATGTAGATAGCCACCGTGCAGAGCTCGGTGCTTTCCAAAACCGCTTCAGCCACGCTATCAGCAACTTGGACAACATCAATGAGAACGTGAACGCTTCGAAGAGCCGTATCAAAGATACCGACTTCGCGAAAGAAACAACCGCGCTAACCAAAACGCAAATTCTTTCTCAAGCTTCAAGCTCTATTCTTGCTCAAGCGAAGCAGGCACCAAACTCGGCACTCAGCCTACTCGGTTAATTAACCGTCTATCGAAAAAATCCAGCTTCGGCTGGATTTTTTGTTTCTGCTAAATGATTGATTTTATTGTCCAAATATACATCAAGTCAAAAAAGGCGCAAAAAAGAACTATTTTTTTCTAAAGGTATTTTCTATAGGGCCGTTAAAGGATTGAGAGAAATGAGATGTGTTGAAGTGAGGTGAGAGACGCTGATACACATCGCCCTAATGCCTAAGGAGATCAAATATGGCAATTAACGTAAACACAAACGTGTCTGCGATGACTGCTCAGCGTTACCTTAACGGTGCGACTGATGGCATGCAGAAATCGATGGAGCGTCTATCCTCGGGGTACAAGATCAATAGTGCCCGAGATGACGCAGCTGGCCTTCAAATCTCAAATCGCTTGAACTCACAAAGCCGTGGTTTAGACATGGCGGTAAAAAATGCCAATGATGGTATTTCTATCGCTCAAACTGCTGAAGGTGCGATGAATGAGACCACCAACATACTGCAACGTATGCGTGATTTGGCGTTGCAATCTTCAAATGGTTCTAACTCTCGTTCTGAGCGTGTTGCTATCCAAGAGGAAGTGACGGCACTGAATGACGAATTAAACCGTATTGCGGAAACCACCTCTTTTGGTGGTAACAAGCTACTCAACGGGACCTTTGGTAGTCAGTCTTTCCAGATTGGTGCAAGCTCTGGTGAGGCGGTTCAGCTTTCAATGGGAAGTATGCGTTCTGACACCATGGATATGGGGGGTAAAGCGTATGTTGCTCAAGAAAGTAAAGCGGCGGATTGGGTGGTATCCGAAGGGACAACCGACTTAACTCTCAACTATACTGATGTTAATGGTGATGCCAAGGAGCTAACGATCAACGCTAAAGCTGGCGATGATATGGAGCAACTTGCCACTTATATTAACGGTCAAAGTGAGGACGTGAAAGCGTCTGTGGGTGAGGAAGGTAAATTGCAACTGTTTGCATCTACAAACAAGGTTGCAACAGATGTCACTATTGGTGGTGGATTAGGTGGTGAAATCGGTTTCGGCGCTGCGCAAGACAGAACCGTGGCGGATGTCGACGTTACTTCGGTTGCGGGCTCTCAGTTGGCAGTCTCTGTCATTGATGGCGCGCTGAAATCGGTGGATAGTCAGCGCGCAGAACTGGGTGCTTTCCAAAACCGTTTTGGTCATGCAATCAGTAACCTAGACAACATTAATGAAAATGTTAATGCGTCTCGTAGCCGGATTGTTGATACGGACTATGCCAAAGAAACGACGGCTATGACTAAGTCGCAGATTCTTCAGCAAGCGAGTACCTCTGTCCTAGCGCAAGCTAAGCAGTCTCCGTCGGCAGCTCTTAGCTTATTAGGTTAATCGATAGGTTCGATTGGAGCTTATTGGTACAACGTTATGTTGTGACCTGCTAAGGTGGAAGGGAGATCGTTATGGAAATACCATCCTACACATCGAACATCCAGCCTTATGGCTCAGAAAGTGGCACTAAACTTGCTTCAAAGTACGATGGTGTACAGCAAGTTTCCTCACCCAAGGAGCAAGTCTCTACCGCTGAGATAAGTGAGAAAACGAGTCAGTCGATAGAAAAAGCGATAGAAGCCTCGCAAGAGCGTGAAAAGCTAAATCGAGCTGAGCGTGAAAGGATTGTTCAACAGATGAATGATTTCATCTCGTCGATCAATAAAGGCTTGTCATTTCGTGTTGACGAAGAATCGGGCAGAGATGTTGTGACGATATACGAAGCGGATACTGGCGATATAATTCGTCAGATACCCGATGAGGAAATGTTGGAGATTTTACGGCGTTTAAGAGAGCAGACCGCTCGCTATTCGTCAGGTCTTGTAAACCAAATGGTGTAATCGTACTTGGAGTAGTTAGATGAGTTTTGGGCCTATAGGCATGAATTCTGGCATGGATATCAATTCTATGGTCAGCAAAATTGTTGATGCGGAGCGTGTTCCTAAACAGCAACGCATTGAGAATGAGCGGGCCGAGATTGATTCTAGTATCAGTGCCTATGGTCGACTCAGAGAGTCGCTAGATACGATGAAAAACTTGATGGCGAGCTTTCGTCAAGAGAAAGCATTCGCCGCAAGAACTGTGGATTCTACGGATGAAGCGGTTGTATCCGCGACGGCAACCACTGAAGCTATCGCTGGTCGATATGCTATCGATGTGTTGCAGCTTGCCCAAAGCCACAAAATTGCGTCGGATGTTCTTCCGCAAGACGCAAAATTTGGCCCGGGCAAGCTGCAGATTTCGCTGGGTGATAAAAACTTTTCCATCAACTTGCAGCAAGACTCGAAACTGGTTGATATCGTACGAGGTATCAACAACAGTAAATCCAATCCGGGAGTTCGCGCCGCCGTTATTAACGACGTCGAGGGTCCGCGTTTGATCGTGGCTTCCAATGTATCTGGAGGAGACAACGACATTTCTATGCGCGTCGAGGCGCAGCCTGGCGACTCACTCAAACAACTCGAATACAAAACTCTTGAGCAGCGAGTGAAGGATCTCGAACGCGCCCGTGCGGCCGCTCAAGAATTGATTTCACCGTTAAACCCGGCAGAAAAGAAAGTTGCCGATAAAATCGCGCAAACAATCATCGACGCGGCAAAAGTTGTCGATCAAGAGATTGCCGAAACCTCAAAACAGGCGGCGATTAATGCCGATCCTAACGCCGTTAAAGAGGCGACGCCCGGTAATGAACTGTCTAATGCAGCGACAGCGGCAGCAGCGAATGCGGGAATACAAGCCAATAAATACCTCAAGCCTGAAGAACGTATTCCGGGTTGGAGTGAGACCGCGTCGGGGACCTTACTCGACTCATACTGGGAACCAGACCCTGAGCTCGATAACAAGGCTTTGGAAAAATCATCTGATGTGCCTGGCTGGAGCAATACCGCTTCGGGAACGCTGACCGATTCTTACGTAACACCTAAAGAAGCCCAAGCTAAGTTGGAGGCTGCAAAAGCCAACCTTGAGCAGCAAGTCGCGGACGAAAAAGTGCGCTTGGCTCAACGAGTTGAAGCCGGTGAGCTTACGCCTGAACAGGCCAAGCAAATGGAGCGGGCTAAATTACCGCAAAAAGAACGTGAATATTTAGAGCGCATCGATCAAGCTCAGCGCGATCTCGACGCTGCTCAACAATCGTTTGATACCTATCGTGGTATGACCGAAGTTCAGTCAGCACAAGATGCCAAAGTGCTACTCGATGGGGTTGCTCAGTTATCGAGTAGCAATAATATTATTGAAGATGCTATTGATGGCGTCGACTTGACCCTCAAAGGTCGTTCTGAGCCGGGGAAAGCCCCATCAGAAATTGATATAGAATATGATCGTCAAGGTGTGCGAGAAGACATCGAACAGTTTGTTGCAGCCTATAATCAGTTTTATCGAGTGATAAAAGAGCTCTCGAGTGTCGACCCAACCACAGGGATGGCAGGACCGCTCTCGGGTGATAGCATTGTTCGTAGTGCTGATTCGCGTTTAAAATCGGTATTTTCTTCTCGCATTGAGCCTGCACCTGAAGACTTAAAGTCATTAACTGAGTTTGGAGTCACCACAACTCGACAGGGTGACTTAGAAATCAACTATCAGATGCTCGACAAACAGCTCAATAATAACTTCAGCAAGTTAGCCGATTTTTTTGGTGGCAACCAAGGTTTTGCTAAAAAGGTTGAAGATGCAATCCAAGGCCTTACTGGAGTAACGGGTTCGATCCGTAACCGTGAACGCAGCATGATTGAGCATAATTATCGACTTCAAGATGATCAGGCGGCATTGGATCGCCGTATGGAGAGCTTAGAAAATCGAACTCACGCCAAATTTTCGGCGATGCAAGACGCCACCAGTAAAATGCAGTCTCAGTTAGCAGGGATGATGAATGCCCTTTGATACCCAATGTACGCGTGATTTAGCCCTGCTTAGTGATGTTGATCACAAAATAAGCCAGGCTCTCGCCGATGAAGAACTAAGTGTTGAAGATATTGCACAACTTGTCGATACAAGGGAACAGATATTGCAAAGTTTACTTAGTGCAATTGAAGCTCAACCAGAGCTTAAAACATCACAACAGTGGCAAGATGCGGTAAAACGAACCGTCAATGTTGTGCAATTAATGCAAGATAAAACTGCTGAGTTTGGCCAAGCACTACAAAAATACCGTCGTGGTAAGCGCTCGGTTCAGCAGTATCAGAAGTTTTTATAAATAAAGAGGTTTGTTATGCGTGGTTCACTTCAGGCTTACAAGAAGGTATCGGTTGATAGCCAGCTCAGTGCGGCCTCCCCGCATAAAATTGTTCAAATGTTAATGGCTGGTGCTATTGAGCGTTTGATTCAAGGTAAAGCGGCGATGATGGCGGGAAATATTCCTGTCAAAGGTGAACGTTTTGGCAAAGCATTAGACATTATAATCAGCTTGCGTAGCTGTCTTTCAATGGATGATGGTGGAGATATTGCACAAAATCTCGATCAATTGTATGAATTTATGATCACTCAGATCACAGAAGCGAATCATCAAAATAATCCTCAACCGATTGATGATGTGATCGAGATCATCCGAGAAATTAAATCCGCGTGGGATCAGATTCCAAATGAATACCATAATTTGACCGCGGAAGATGTAGGTTTATAACCAATCGCCAATAAAGTGATTGATTAGTAAGCAATATACTAAGTGTGAGCCAAATTGCTTTGGGTTAATATCACATCAGGTAATTGCTTGGTTGCCATATTTTTTTTATCAAATAGAATAGAAGCCACTAACTAGCCTAGTGGCTTTTTTTGTTGCTGAAATTTCTACATTGTTTAGCAAGCTATCTGAACTATAGTTATCAATATCAATCGTTAGAAACAAAATCCAGCCACAACGTTTCATAATAAAGGCAAACATTCTCACCTATGCAAGGTTTAGCAAAACTACTCGTGATTGATGATGATGCGCAGGCGCGGACCAGTCTCAGTAATATTTTAGAATTTGTTGGAGAACAGTGTGAGGCGATATCTTCGCATCAGCTTGACGATCTAGATTGGTCTCAGGTGTGGGCTGGCTGTATTCTGGGCTCTTTGGACAGTAAGCAACTTTCTGCTGATCTGAGGTGTAAATTATCCCAAGCTAACCATATCCCGCTATTAACCGCCGGCAAGCATTCATACCCTGTTGATGAGTTGACTAACTATGTTGGTGAGCTCGAATACCCTCTTAACTATCCACAGTTGAGTGAGGCTCTACGTCACTGCAAAGATTTTTTAGGACGTAAAGGGGTCAATGTTGCTGCATCGTCACGTAAAAACACTCTGTTTAGAAGTTTAGTTGGCCAGAGTATGGGCATTAAAGATGTCCGTCATTTAATTGAGCAAGTCTCTGGAACTGAAGCTAATGTATTGATTTTAGGTGAGTCAGGTACAGGTAAAGAAGTCGTTGCACGTAATATTCACTATCATTCAGCGCGACGTAATGGTCCTTTTGTGCCGATCAATTGTGGGGCTATTCCCCCGGATCTGTTGGAAAGTGAGCTGTTTGGTCATGAGAAAGGCGCTTTCACTGGAGCGATAACCTCACGCAAGGGGCGTTTTGAATTGGCAGAAGGCGGCACACTTTTCTTGGACGAGATTGGTGACATGCCAATGCCGATGCAAGTTAAGCTTCTGCGCGTGTTGCAAGAGCGTAGTTTTGAGCGGGTGGGTGGCAATACCACGATTCACGTCAATGTGCGTGTAATCGCGGCAACCCACCGTAATTTAGAAACGATGATTGATGAGCAATCCTTCCGTGAAGACCTTTACTACCGTCTGAACGTGTTTCCGATTGAAATGCCCGCGCTGCGCGATCGTAAAGATGACATCCCATTGCTACTGCAGGAATTAATGACGCGTATGGAGGCGGAAGGGGCAATGCCGATCTGCTTTACTCCGCGTTCGATTAACTCGCTAATGGAACATGAATGGCACGGTAACGTGCGCGAGTTGGCTAACTTAGTCGAACGTATGATCATTCTTTATCCTAATAGTCTGGTTGATGTGAATCATTTACCGACTAAATATCGTTACAGTGATATTCCTGAGTTCCAACCGGAATACCATCACAGTTGCTCAGTCGAAGAGCAAGAACGCGATGCTCTACAAGATATTTTCTCAGAAGACTTCAGTATCGTATCCAACGATACCTTCCAGCAGCATAATAATGCGCCGCAAAGTTTGCCGCCAGAAGGAGTCAACTTGAAAGAGATGGTCGCGGACTTGGAAGTCAATATGATCAACCAAGCCTTGGACGCTCAGGGTGGCGTGGTTGCAAGAGCTGCAGATATGCTTGGTATGCGTCGTACCACGTTAGTAGAGAAGATGCGAAAGTACAATTTGCAACGATAAAGTGCTCAAATATTGACTGTCAATTTTTAGGCGATTTGATAAGCTTTTGAAAAGTAAGATAAATAGCCTGGCGTGTTTTTTGCATAACAAGCTATTGTAGTTTTTAAGGCAGAAATACGTCATGCATCCAACACCACCGATAGATAGCCCAAACCCGCTCGGCACACTTGAACAACAGGTCGTTCGTTATCAACAAGTGCTCGATGTGATGCCTGCAGGAGTAATACTGCTTGATACTCAAGGTATGGTGCAAGAAGCTAACCCAGAAGCGCGACGTTTACTTGAAGTGCCACTGGTCGGTGAAAAGTGGTTTGAGGTGATTCAACAAGCATTTTCACCACGCGAAGATGACGGCCATGAAATATCGCTGCGCAATGGTCGTAAAGTTCGTCTGGCGATTTCTGCGTCAGCAACAGGTCAGTTAATTTTAATCACAGACCTAACCGAAACGCGCTTATTGCAATCACGTATCAGTGACTTGCAACGTTTATCATCATTGGGTCGGATGGTGGCCTCGTTGGCACATCAGGTCAGAACTCCACTCTCTAGCGCGATGCTATATGCCTCTAACCTTGGCGCGCCGAACCTACCTCCTGCAACTAAAGACCGCTTTCAGACTAAGCTGATGGATCGTCTGCACGATTTAGAAAAGCAGGTCAATGATATGTTGTTGTTTGCCAAAGGTGGCGATAATAAAGTTGTTAAACCATTCACGATCGAAGACTTAATGGCAGAGTTCTCTCCGATGATTGAAACGGCGGTTAAAGCCAACCAAATTGATTACCATCTCGAAGTTGAGCAGCAACAGACTCAGTTATTGGGTAACGTTAATGCGATTGCATCTGCCCTGAGCAACCTCGCGTTAAATGCGATTCAAATTGCAGGTAAAGGTTCACAATTGGATATTTTCTGTCGTGCGGTTAATAGCGAATTAAAAATATCGGTGCAAGACAGTGGGCCAGGCGTTCCTGTTGAGCTACAAAACAAGATCATGGAACCTTTCTTCACCACGCGTTCGCAAGGTACTGGGCTAGGATTGGCTGTGGTACAGATGGTATGTCGCGCGCATGATGGGAGGTTAGAACTTATTTCACCGCAGGGGGAAGGGGCGTGCTTTACGATGTGTATTCCGCTTGAACGTCGCCCTGATGTTGACCAAAAACCAATGACTGGAGAATGACAATGGCTCAAAGCAAGGTCCTGATAGTAGAAGATGATGAAGGTCTACGCGAGGCTCTCGTCGATACGTTAGCGTTGGCAGGCTACGAGTGGCTCGAAGCAGATAGCGCAGAAGACGCTTTGGTCAAGCTTAAGTCAAATAGTGTCGATATTGTGGTATCTGATGTACAAATGGCCGGTATGGGTGGTTTAGTCTTACTGCGTAATATTAAACAGCACTGGCCAAATCTTCCGGTGCTGCTAATGACAGCGTATGCCAATATTGAAGATGCGGTGTCGGCGATGAAAGATGGGGCGATTGATTACATGGCTAAGCCTTTTGCGCCTGAAGTCTTGCTCAATATGGTCAGCCGCTATGCTCCGGTTAAGTCGGACGATAATGGCGATGCAGTTGTCGCTGATGAAAAAAGTATTAAGTTACTTGCTCTTGCAGAGAAAGTGGCCAAAACCGATGCCAGTGTCATGGTGCTTGGGCCGAGTGGTTCAGGTAAAGAGGTGATGTCTCGCTATATTCACAATGCATCTAATCGTAAAGATGGACCATTTGTCGCAATTAACTGTGCGGCGATTCCTGACAACATGTTAGAAGCGACCTTGTTTGGTTATGAAAAAGGTGCTTTTACCGGAGCGGTACAAGGGTGTCCAGGTAAGTTTGAACAGGCGCAAGGTGGAACCATTTTGCTTGATGAAATCAGTGAGATGGATTTGAATCTGCAAGCTAAACTCCTGCGCGTATTGCAAGAGCGCGAAGTGGAACGTCTTGGCAGTCGCAAGAGTATTAAATTAGATGTTCGCGTACTCGCGACCAGTAACCGTGACCTAAAACAGTACGTCAATCAGGGTAACTTTCGCGAAGATTTATACTACCGCCTTAATGTATTTCCAATTGCTTGGCCTGCACTTTGCGAGCGCCAAGGCGATATTGAACCGCTGGCAAATCATCTAGTTGAACGCCATTGTCAAAAACTGGGAATGCCAGTACCAAGCGTGTCGGCTCAGGCCGTGAACAAACTTTTGTCTTACTCTTGGCCTGGTAATGTCCGTGAGCTGGATAACGTGATACAACGCGCGTTAATTTTAAGTGAAAATGACAACATTGGTGGCGAGCATATTTTGCTCGAAGGGCTAGATTGGCAAGATGCCTCAAGTTTACAAGTTGCGGTTGAAAGCAGTGATAGTATGGTGGCTCCTGACATTAAGCCTATTGCCGAAATGACAAAAAATTTGACATCGAGTGTCGGTTTAGGTGGAGAGCTTAGAGATCAAGAGTTTGCGATTATTCTTGACACGTTGGAAGAATGTCACGGTCGTCGCAAAGAGATGGCGGAAAAATTGGGCATAAGTCCACGTACTTTACGCTACAAGCTAGCAAAAATGCGTGATGCTGGGATTGATATTCCCAACTAACGTGTTAATTTTCCTGTAACGAGCGACGTGGCACAAGGATTGCAGCGTTATAATTCCAGCACATGTTTATGTCAAAGAGTTGACAACCGAGGTTTTGATGAAAGTTGATGGTTTTCAAGGCGAAATGCAAGCGATGATGTTCGAAGCTACGGGAACCAAACCTGGAGCAACAGGTCAAGCTGTTGGCGCAGATTTTGGGCAGTTACTCAACAGCGCCATCAATAACGTTAATAGTCTCTCTAAAGCATCGGGTAATATGCAGGTGCGCTTTGATCGCGGTGATGCCGATGTCTCTCTTTCTGATGTAATGATCGCCCGAAACAAATCCAGCGTCGCTTTTGAAGCAACAATTCAAGTACGTAACAAGTTAGTTGAAGCGTATAAAGAATTGATGAATATGCCGGTTTAAGTAGTTAGGTACAGTCTGTGGCAGAGCAAAATCAATCAACGGATCTGGCAATTGCAGATGGCGGCGCAGACAACGCAATGCTAGCAGAAACCGATCTCGATACCAGTTCGCAAAATCCTGATTTGGATGAGAAGAGCAGTTCAAAATTTGATATGGCAGTCGGTGACCTCGATTTGCTGCGCCAGGTGGTGTTAGTCCTGTCCATTTCTATTTGTGTTGCCTTGATTGTCATGCTGTTTTTCTGGGTCAAAGAGCCAGAAATGCGTCCCTTAGGCGCATATGAAACCGAAGAGCTTATTCCGGTTCTAGATTACCTCGATCAGCAAAAACTCGATTATAAACTTGATGGTAATACAATCCTTGTACCAGCAAATGAATACAATAGCTTAAAGCTCAATATGGTCCGCGCTGGTCTCAATCAAGAGAAACAAGCAGGCGATGAGATTTTATTGCAAGACATGGGCTTTGGTGTTTCTCAACGTCTTGAGCTAGAGCGCTTAAAACTGAGCCGTGAGCGTCAGTTATCTAAAGCTATCGAAGAGATGAAACAAGTGCGCAAAGCACGTGTGTTGTTGGCATTACCAAAGCAGAGCGTGTTTGTCCGACATAACCAAGAGGCGTCAGCATCGGTTTTCTTGACTGTAAAAACGGGTGCCAATCTAAAGCAAGAAGAGGTCGACGCTGTCGTTGACATGGTCGCCAGTGCCGTGCCAGGCATGAAGCCAAACCGCATTACGGTAACGGACCAGCATGGCCGCTTGTTGAGCTCTGGATCTCAAGATCCCGCTTCTACAGCACGCCGTAAAGAGCATGAGCTTGAACGTAAGCAAGAACAAGCACTGCGTGAAAAAATTGATTCTGTCCTTATCCCTATTTTGGGCTTTGGTAATTATACGGCCCAAGTCGATATCGAACTCGATTTCAGCGCTATTGAGCAGACACGCAAAAGCTTTGATCCTAACACCCCTGCGACTCGCAGTGAATATACGCTCGAAGATTACAACAATGGTAATGTTGTTGCTGGCGTTCCCGGTGCGTTAAGTAATCAACCACCAGCGGATGCTTCGATTCCACAGGATGTTGCGCAGATGAAAGACGGCAGTCTATTAGGCCAAGGCTCTGTGCACAAAGAAGCAACACGAAACTTTGAAATTGATACCACCATCAGTCATGAACGTCGACAAACCGGCGTTGTCAATCGTCAGACGGTGGCAGTGGCGGTGAAAAATCGTGCGATAGTTAATCCAGAGACTGGAGAAACCAGTTACGAGCCAATTTCTGATGCTGAGCTAAACTCTATTAAACAGATGTTGATCGCGACGGTTGGCTTTAGCGAAGCACGTGGTGATTTACTCAATGTCTTAAGTATGCAGTTTGCTACTCCTGAAATGGAAGTTGTTGCCGACGTCCCTATTTGGGAACATCCGAACTTCAACGATTGGATTCGTTGGTTTGCCGGTGCGTTGGTTATCATTGTCGTGGTTCTGGTATTGGTACGTCCAGCCATGAAGAAACTACTCAACCCTGCATCGGATGATGAAGATCAGTTGTATGGTCCAGATGGTTTGCCAATCGGTGCTGATGGTGAAACAAGCTTAATTGGTGGTGATTTAGATGGCGGTGAGTTATTTGAGTTTGGCTCAAGTATTGACTTACCTAACTTACACAAAGACGAAGATGTGCTGAAAGCGGTTCGTGCACTGGTGGCTAACGAACCTGAGCTGGCAGCACAAGTTGTGAAGAATTGGATGCAGGATGCCTAACGAAATAGTTCCTCAAGGAGAGGGCGGTGAGGTAGTAGAGAACACCGTGGATATATCAACCATTCCGGGCGAAGAGCGCGCGGCTATTCTTCTCCTTAGTTTGAATGAAGAAGATGCCGCAGGCATTATTCGCCATCTTGAACCTAAACAGGTTCAACGTGTGGGCAGCGCCATGGCGCGGGCTACCGACTTAAGTCAAGATAAAGTCGGCGCAGTACATCGAGCCTTCTTAGAAGACATTCAGAAGTACACCAATATTGGTATGGGCAGTGAAGACTTTATGCGCAACGCCTTGGTTGCTGCTCTGGGTGAAGACAAAGCAGGTAACCTTGTTGATCAAATCCTATTGGGAACCGGTTCTAAAGGCCTCGACTCGCTCAAATGGATGGACCCTCGACAAGTCGCCAGCATTATTATCAACGAGCACCCCCAGATTCAAACCATCGTACTTTCATACCTTGAGCCTGACCAATCGGCAGAGATTTTATCTCAGTTTGCTGAGCGTGACCGCCTTGATTTGGTGATGCGTATTGCGAACCTAGAAGAAGTTCAACCTTCTGCATTAGCAGAGTTGAATGAAATTATGGAGAAACAGTTCGCGGGTCAAGCGGGGGCACAAGCGGCCAAGATTGGTGGCCTGAAAGCGGCGGCCGAAATTATGAACTATATGGACAACAACGTCGAAGGTATCTTGATGGAGCAAATTCGCGATCAAGACGAAGATATGGCGACACAGATCCAAGATCTTATGTTTGTGTTCGAGAACCTTATTGAAGTAGACGATCAAGGCATTCAAAAACTGTTACGCGATGTTCCACAAGATGCCTTACAACGTGCCTTGAAAGGGGCCGATGATGCATTACGTGACAAGATCTTCAAGAACATGTCTAAACGTGCTGCTGAAATGATGCGCGATGACCTTGAAGCGATGCCGCCGATTAAGGTTTCTGACGTAGAAGCTGCGCAAAAAGAAGTCTTGGCAATTGCAAGACGCATGGCGGACTCTGGTGAGTTGATGCTGGCTGGCGGCGCTGACGAATTCCTATAAGTCAATTAAATAAAGGTGCTTATGTCTGGGGAAAGAAAACGCGGTTTTTTGCGTCTTGACGATGATGAACTGGTCGAAAAGCCAGAGCGTTGGGGGATGCCTGATTACACGGCGGAGAGCCACAAGCAGGCAAAAGAAACGGCGCTGAACTACGACCCAAGTTGGATTCCTGTCGCGGAACCTGTTAAGGAAGAAGCGCCTAAAGAACTGACTAAAGAAGAAACCGAGCTGATCAAGCAGCAAGCGCATCAGGAAGGTTTGCATCAAGGTCAGGAAGCGGGCTTTAAGCAAGGCTACGAAAAAGGCAAACAACAAGGTCTAGAAGAAGGTCATACTGAGGGGCTGGAAGCGGGTAAAGTCGAAGGCATTGCCGCTGGACAAGAGTTTATCCAGCACCAAGTACAAACCTTTATCAATTTAGCCAATCAATTTGCTCAACCACTTGAGTTGATGAATGCTCAGGTTGAAAAACAGCTCGTTGACATGGTACTGACTTTGGTCAAAGAGGTGGTGCATGTCGAAGTTCAAACCAACCCTCAAGTCATCCTTGACACCATCAAACAATCGGTAGAATCGCTGCCTATTTCAGGCCATGCCATCACTTTGAAACTTCATCCTGATGATGTTGAGATCATTCGTTCTTCTTATGGTGAAGAACAACTGGATTTTCGTAACTGGACCTTGATGAGTGAGCCGGCATTAAACCGTGGTGATGTTCAGATTGAAGCGGGTGAGTCGAGCGTCAACTACCGTATGGAAGATCGCATTCGTAGTGTCATTCAGAGTTTTTGTGGGGTGAATCGTCACCAGGGTGATGAATAGTGCTTGCTTTAGCACAACGCCTCACACAATACAAAACCCAAGGGCTGACGTGCCGTCCCGTCGCATCTGGCAAGTTAGTCCGTGTTGTTGGTTTGACACTTGAAGCAACAGGATGTCGAGCGCCAATCGGTAGCTTGTGCAGTGTTGAAACCATGCAAGGCGAAATGGAAGCTGAAGTGGTCGGTTTCTCTGGTGACAATCTTTACCTAATGCCAAGTGAACAGATCACGGGTGTATTACCTGGCGCCAAAGTGACGCCATTGACCAGTGAAACGGGTTTAGCGGTTGGGATGGAGTTACTGGGCCGTGTGATTGATGGTGTTGGTAACCCGCTTGATGGACTCGGTACTATTTATACCGACCAGCGTGCTCCGTTTAATGTAGAGCCTATTAACCCACTTGCACGTAAACCGATATCTGAACCACTTGATGTTGGCATCAAAGCGATTAATGGCCTACTAACGGTGGGCAAAGGCCAACGTATTGGTTTATTTGCAGGATCTGGTGTCGGTAAATCGGTCACCTTAGGAATGATGACGCGAGGTACAACGGCTCAAGTTGTGGTCGTCGGGCTGATTGGTGAGCGTGGCCGTGAGGTCAAAGAATTTATTGAAGAGATCTTAGGTGTCGATGGCCGTCAGCGTTCGGTTGTAGTTGCGGCGCCTGCTGACTCTTCGCCTCTAATGCGCTTAAAAGGGTGTCAAACCGCTCTGACCGTCGCAGAATATTTTCGCGATCAAGGGCTTGATGTACTGCTGTTAATGGACTCTTTAACTCGTTTTGCTCAAGCACAACGTGAAATTGCGTTGTCGGTCGGTGAGCCTCCAGCAACCAAAGGTTATCCACCTTCAGTGTTTGCCAAACTGCCTGCACTCGTAGAGCGTGCGGGGAATGGCAGCTCAGAACAAGGTTCAATTACGGCCTTCTTTACTGTATTGACAGAGGGTGACGATTTACAAGATCCGATAGCCGATGCATCACGTGCGATTCTTGATGGACATGTGGTGTTGTCGCGCGAAATGGCCGATGCTGGTCACTACCCTGCGATTGACGTAGAAAAATCGGTCAGCCGTGTCATGCCGCAAATTACTTCAGATGAACATATATTGATGTCTAAAGCGGTTCGTCAGGTATTGTCGATTTGCCGTAAGAATCAAGATTTAGTCTCAATTGGGGCTTATAAGCCCGGAACCGATGCTGCGATTGATGGTGCTTTTACCCTCAAACCTAAACTTGACACATACTTGCAACAGAGTATGAAAGAGACCGTGCCTTACGATATGTGCGTCAACATGCTACGTCATTTATTACAAGGGGAATAACCTACGATGGAAAATGCATTAGAGTTTCTATTAGAACAAGCGAAAGAGCGCGAAAACCAAGCGGCTTTAGCGCTTGGCCAAGCTCGTAGTGAGCTTGATGGTTATTACCAGCAGCTCGAACAAATCGAAAAATATCGGCTTGATTATTGTCATCAGTTAGTAGACCGTGGTCAAAATGGGTTAAATGCCAGTCAATACGCCCATTTGAATCGCTTCTTGACCACGCTCGACGAAACGCTTTCTAAGCAAAAGCAAGCTGAGTCACACTTCAAAGATCAGGTGGCTAATTGCGAACAAAACTGGTTTGATAGTCGCAAAAATCGCCGTTCATACGAATGGTTGATTGAAAAGAAACAAAATGAAAAGCAACGCGCACAAAATCAACGTGAGCAAAAGCAGATGGACGAATTTTCCACACTGCAATTTAATCGTCATCGTTTCAATTAATTTCATTTCGCATCGTTTGTGTTGCGAGCCTCACTTTCATTTTGGCTTATTTCTTGCACCTTATCTTATAAACCGGTATTTGCAGTCATAAGATTGCATGTAACAGTAAGAAACGACATAGCACGCAATAGAAATCAACAGCGTTGGTTATTAGCCATCTATCGCCTAACAGTGCGTATTACAGTGAGTGAAGCTCGTATGAATATTAACTTGTCATCGGTATCTGACAGCCAAAAAGTGACCCAGTCCACCCCCGAGGGTGGTGAAGCGGCGACGGAAGCTTCTGAGTCAGGTGGTTTTTTTGCCAAGCTTACGGCGCTAATCAAAGGCGAAACGGGTAAGGAAGTGAGTGGTGAGAAAGCCACGTCCGTCACGTCTGACGTCGATATTGAAGTGACCGGAGAAGGCGAAGTCGAGCCCGAAGCCGTTAAGCAAGCCAGTGGTAACCAATCGACCGATAGTTTGCTTGAAGAGAGCGAGGCTGAAGGCAGTGAGGCTAAAGCTGTTGGCAAAAGTGATGAATCGTCCCCCGCGCCTGATGCATCGAAAATTGTTTCTGACAGTGATCAAGTATTGCAGCGTTTAGATGAATCGAATAAAGCGTTACAACTAAAAGACGGCAAAGAATTGCCACGACAACCGATAGCGTTTGAAGAAGATAGTGCCAAGTCGGTTTCGAGTGAGCAACTCACGGATGACAAGCCAGTAGTCAGTGAGAATGCTCAGACTAGCAAACCTCTTTCGGACACTGAGCTTGGCACGGGAGCAGAGCAAAAGTTGACGCCCCAAGAAGCTGAAGCGTTAATGGTTAATAGTCAACAGAACGTGGGCGAGACATCAACCACTGAAAGCGACCAGCCGGTGATTCCACTATCGGCGCAGCGTTTTATTCAGCAAAGTCAAAGTGAGAGTGAATCTTCAGCGTCGCAACCGATAACGGAACAAGCGATCGTTGCCGCAGCTACAATCAAACACAATCAGAGTGAAAACCAAGCCATTGACGCGCAGTCGCAAAAATTAGCTGCCGCTTCAACGCAGCAACTTAGCGCAGAGAATGAGGCCAAAACGGTTGTCGCTCAAGGTGAAGATGCCATTATTGAAGACCCACTCAGTGAGGAGGCCGCTGCCGTGGCATTGACGGCCACAGCTAATCTTGCCACTCAAACCGATAAAGAGGCCGCTGAAGCAGTGCCGGCACCAGTAACAGCCACCATTGGTAGCATTAAGATCGAAGGTCAAGAGCTTGCTGATGCCTCCCCAGATGTTACCTCGGCCACTGTGTCTGCGGCGATACCATGGGGGGCTTCTGAGCAAGTCATCACTGATGAAGGAAAAATCAAACTTGAACACCAACCAAAATCGCAACAAGCGGCAGTAGCGCAATCAGTCCATCAGGCATTGGTTAATCAGCAGTCTCAAGCGCAAATGGTTCAACAAGCTCAGCAAGCATCAAATACTCAAGTTACTTCAATGTCTAATGAATTAGCCGCGAGTCAGTTACAACAACTCGCGGCAGCAACCACGACACCAATAAATCAAGACCAAGCGTTATTAAAAGCAACTCTGGGTGCTAAGGCGCTAGGCACGCTCGGTAAATTGGCTTCAGGCAGTAAAGAGGGAGCGCAGCCAGGCAGTGAAAATAGCAGCAGTGGTTTTGCTCAGCAACTTTCTCAGGCCGCAGGTCAACAAGGGATGAACTCACTGACTCAAGCACGTGCAGAGCAAGCAGCGCAAGCTCCACTACAACTCAACCGAGAACTTGCGGGTGAGCAGATGGCAGAGCGTGTACAAATGATGATGTCGAAGAACTTAAAGAACATTGATATCCGCCTTGATCCACCAGAGTTAGGTCGAATGCAGATTCGGATGAGCATCAATGGTGATGGCGCAACGGTGCACTTTACCGTGGCGAATCAGCAAGCTCGAGACGTGATTGAACAATCAATGCCAAGATTGCGCGAAATGCTTGCTCAGCAAGGTGTACAATTAGGGGACAGTTCGGTTCAGCAACAAGCCTCAGGTCAGCAGCAAAAGCGCTATGCTGACAGTGGACAGGGAAATTCTGCTCAAGGAGGCAGCGGTCGTGGCTTCCAAGGTGAAGAAAACCTTGAACCAGACATCAATCTTGATTTGAATGTCGCGGCAAAGCGTGATGGAATTAGTTATTATGCTTAAACTATAAAAATGAACAAATAGAGAGCGTTAAGCTATGGCAGTTGAAGATATCGAAACAGAAGAAGCCCCCAAGGGAAAAAGCAAATTACTGATCATCATTATTGCGGTGGTGGTGTTGCTCGTCGGTGGTGGTGGCGCTGCCTTTTTCTTGCTCGGGTCGGATGACTCGTCGCAGGGCGAACAAACAGCGTCACAACAATCGGCGACACCGGTCGATCCTGTTGCGTATGTCAATATTCCACAGCCGTTTCTGTTTAACGTTGCTGGCGATAAGAACGACCGCTTAGTCCAGGTTAAAGTGCAGCTCATGGTTCGAGGAAGTGAAAATGAAAACCTTGCTCGTTACCACTCGCCATTGATTGAAAGTTCGTTACTGAGCACGTTTGCTTCGGCCAGTGTTGAGCAGTTAAGAACAGCCAATGGTCGTGTTGAATTACGTAATAAGGCGACTGACGACATAAAGTCCAGCTTGAATCGTGCCGTTGGTCAACCAGTGATCGAACGTGTTTTGTTTACTGATTTTGTAATGCAATAGGTGACCTGTGACTGATCTACTAAGCCAAGACGAAATCGATGCCCTGTTGCACGGTGTTGATGATGTTGATGAGGTAGAAGACGATGATGTTGGCACAGACACCAGTGCCGTTGAGTTTGACTTTTCATCCCAAGATCGGATTGTCCGTGGCCGGATGCCAACGCTCGAACTTATCAACGAGCGTTTCGCGCGTCATTTACGCATCAGCTTATTCAATATGCTGCGAAAAACCGCTGAAGTATCGATTAACGGCGTACAGATGATGAAGTTTGGTGAATACCAAAATACCCTCTACGTGCCAACCAGTTTGAATATGGTGCGCTTTCGACCGTTAAAAGGAACCGCCCTTGTCACGATGGAGGCGCGTTTGGTCTTCATCTTGGTGGAAAATTTCTTTGGTGGGGATGGTCGGTTTCACGCCCGTATCGAGGGGCGTGAGTTTACTCCGACTGAACGGCGAATTGTACAGTTGCTACTGAAAATTGTATTTGAAGATTATAAAGAAGCTTGGTCTCCGGTGATGGGGGTTGAGTTTGAGTACTTAGACTCCGAAGTAAACCCGAGTATGGCCAACATTGTTAGCCCGACAGAGGTTATCGTTGTCAGCTCATTCCACATCGAAGTCGACGGTGGAGGCGGCGACTTTCACGTGGTGATGCCCTACTCAATGGTTGAACCCATTCGTGAACTGTTGGATGCCGGTGTTCAATCAGACAAGATGGAAACCGATGTCCGTTGGAGTTCGGCGTTGCGTGAAGAGATCATGGATGTGCCAGTAAACTTTCGAGTCGATTTACTTGAACAAGATATTTCGTTGCGAGATTTGATGGAATTGCGTCCAGGAGACATTATTCCCGTTGATATGCCAGAGCATGCGGTAATGTTTGTCGAAGAGCTGCCGACCTACCGAGTGAAAATGGGGCGTTCGGGAGAAAAACTCGCTGTGCAAGTTTCTGAAAAGATTAAGCGTCCTGACGTAGTTAAAACCGATATTGCTTTCCTCGGTAAAGATGTGATTTCTGAGCTCGAAGAAGATGAAGGTGATATGGATGAATAAAACAAAAATAGGTAACTGGTATGGAACCGAGTGACGACCAAAAATTAGCGGATGAATGGGCTGCAGCTCTTGGCGAAGACCCATCAGCGCCAGAGATTGATGTTGATGAAGTGATGTCGGCGCAACTTGATGAATTACAAGATACTGGATCGCCAATTACTGATGATGAGCGTCGTAAACTTGATACGATTTTGGATATCCCGGTCACCATTTCGATGGAGGTTGGCCGTTCGAAAATTAGTATCCGTAACTTACTACAACTCAACCAAGGTTCAGTGGTCGAGCTTGAGCGTTTAGCGGGTGAGTCGCTTGACGTATTGGTTAATGGAACCTTGATTGCTCACGGTGAAGTGGTGGTGGTCAACGATAAGTTTGGTATTCGTCTTACGGATGTGATCAGTCAAACTGAGCGGATTAAGAAACTCAGATAAAATAAGGTTTTGTATGACTTTAAAAGTTAGGAAGCACTTACCTTTAGCGCTTTTCCTACTTTCACCAACCGCAATGGCTACCTCGACAGGTAGCCAGTTAGACTGGGCGACCACTTTTGGGTCGCTCTTGTTCGTTATTGCCTTTATTTTGTTTTTAGCTTGGTTGCTTAAGCGGATGCGCTTGCCAACTTTGATCAATCAGAAAGGGCTACATGTTGTTCGTCAAATGCCAGTTGGGCATCGAGAAAGAATCATGATTGTTCAGGCGGGGGAAGAGCAGTTCTTAGTCGGAGTCACTACCCAGTCGATTCAACTGATTTCAAAGCTGGAAAAACCACTGTCTCAGGAGGAACTGGCTGCCAGTCCGTTTTCAAGTCAACTGACTCAGCTGTTAAAGAAGAATGATAAAAACAACTAATCTTGTCGCGCTATTGCTAGCGTTAGTCTTCGCTCTGTTTGCAACCATGCCATCGGCGCAGCAAGAGTTAGAGACGCCTGTCCCGGAAAATATGACTCCGGCTGAGTCGGTAACGGTCGCAGCGATGGAACGCGATCAAGGTGCTTCAAGAACTATTTCGACCAGTGCTTTTGCTGGAAATGGTGCTGGCATTCCTGCGTTTACCATGACGACAAACTCTGACGGTAGCGAAGATTATTCGATAAACCTTCAGATCCTAGCACTAATGACCATGCTAGGCTTTTTGCCTGCCATGGTTATTTTAATGACGTCATTTACACGGATTGTGGTCGTGATGTCTATACTGCGTCAAGCAATGGGTTTACAACAAACCCCGTCTAATCAGGTTATTATTGGTATCGCAATTTTCTTAACCTTTTTCATTATGTCGCCAGTATTGGGCAAAATAAATGATGAAGCGATTCAACCGTATCTCAATGAGCAAATAAGTGCTAGACAGGCTTTTGATGTTGCTCAAGTTCCGATGAAGGACTTTATGCTCAAGCAGACTCGAGTCAAAGACCTCGAGACCTTTGTCAATATTTCTGGATCAGTCGCCACGGCACCAGAAGATGTCTCAATGGCGGTCTTAATTCCGGCCTTTATTACTTCGGAGCTAAAAACGGCTTTCCAGATTGGCTTTATGCTGTTTTTACCGTTTTTGATTATCGATTTGGTGGTGGCATCGATCTTGATGGCAATGGGTATGATGATGCTGTCACCGATGATCGTTTCATTACCTTTTAAACTGATGTTGTTTGTTTTGGTCGATGGTTGGAACTTAATATTGTCGACCTTAGCCGGCAGTTTTGCTTTGTGACAGGAGAACATCAATGACTCCTGAGATGTTTGTTGAGTTATTTCGTGAAGCACTATGGATAGTGCTGATCATGGTTTGCGCGACGATAGTCCCTAGTCTTTTAATCGGTCTTGTGGTGGCGATTTTCCAAGCTGCAACTTCTATTAATGAACAAACACTGAGTTTTTTACCGCGTTTGATCATTACTCTGTTAGCCTTAATGTTACTTGGACACTGGATGGCGCAAATGTTGATGGAGTTTTTCTTTAGTATGGTCGAACGCATGCCTCAGGTCCTTTACTAGGTCTTATTATGGAGTATCCTGCCAGTGTAGTACTCGACTGGATAGCCAACTATTTTTGGCCTTACACTCGTATAGCTGCGATGTTGATGGTGATGTCAGTAACAGGAGCGCGTTTTGTTTCAACGCGGGTACGGCTCTACCTTGGTCTCGCTATTACCCTTGCGGTTATGCCTGCTATTCCAGCAGTTCCTGATACGATAGAATTACTCTCTTTTACCGGTTTTATGACTTTGCTTGAGCAAATCATCATTGGCGTTGCGATGGGGACAGTGACCCAGTTTATGATTCAAACCTTTGTTATTTTAGGGCAGATACTTGGTATGCAAGCCAGCTTGGGTTTTGCCTCTATGGTCGACCCGGCTAATGGTCAGAACACGCCATTGCTCGGCCAACTGTTTATGTTCTTGGCGACGATGTTTTTTCTTGCCACCGACGGCCATCTAAAAATGATCATGTTGGTAGTGATGAGTTTCAAATCGCTACCGATCGGTTCGGGCTCGCTAACAACCGTTGATTTTCGCGAGTTAGCGCTTTGGCTTGGAATCATGTTTAAAGTTGCGCTCAGCATGTCTTTATCTGGCATTATTGCATTATTGACTATTAATCTCTCGTTCGGTGTTATGACTCGTGCTGCGCCGCAGTTAAATATTTTCTCGCTCGGTTTCGCATTTGCACTTATCGTTGGCTTATTGATTTGTTGGTATATCATTAGCGGACTATATGGTCATTATGAGCTGCTGTGGCTACAAGGTGAGCAACAGATTTGCCGCTTAATCAGGCTTAACTGTTAGGAGGGCCAATGTCAGAATCCGATGGTCAAGAACGCACCGAAGACGCAACGCCCAAGCGCTTGCAACAAGCTCGTGAAAAAGGGCAGGTTGCAAGGTCTAAGGAACTCGCGTCGGTGTCGGTATTAGTGGTTGGTTCTATTGCTTTAATGTGGCTTGGTGAGGGACTAGCGCGCGCACTTTTTTCGTCCATGGGGCGACTATTTAGTCTATCACGCGAGGAAATTTTTGATCAGGTTAAGTTGTATGATATTGCTCTAGGCTCGTTAGGGAGCTTACTGTTACCGTTGCTTCTGATTCTGATTACTTTGTTTGTTGCGGCGCTGGTTGGGGCGGCGGGGGTTGGGGGTATAAGCTTTTCAGCCGAGGCAGCCATGCCTAAATGGTCAAAGATGAATCCACTTAGTGGTCTTAAACGTATGCTAGGACTACAAAGTTGGGTAGAACTACTCAAATCGATCCTTAAAGTTGCCTTAGTCTCTGGCATGGCGTTCTATTTGATAAATGCTGCTAAAGAAGATCTGTTTCAGCTCAGCATGGATGTCTACCCACAAAACATTTTTCATGCCCTTGATATTTTGCTCGATTTCATTTTATTGATTAGTTGTACCTTGTTGATTGTTGCGGCCATCGATATTCCATTTCAGATCTGGCAACACGCGGATCAGTTAAAAATGACCAAACAAGAGCTCAAAGACGAATACAAAGAGACCGAAGGTAAGCCTGAAGTCAAAGGGCGTATCCGTATGTTGCAGCGTGAAGCTGCGCAGCGCCGGATGATGGCGGAAGTCCCACAAGCTGACGTTGTTGTGACCAACCCAGAGCACTTTTCGGTTGCCCTTCGTTATAAGCAAGACAGTGATCGTGCGCCGATTGTGGTCGCCAAAGGTACGGATCATATGGCACTTAAAATCCGTGAAGTTGCTCGTGAGCACGATATCTACATCGTTCCGGCGCCACCATTAGCTCGAGCGCTATACCACTCAACTGAACTCGAACAAGAGATTCCAGATGGTCTCTTTACTGCCGTCGCACAGATTCTTGCCTATGTTTTCCAGCTTAAGCAATATCGCAAGCGCGGTGGACAACGGCCAAATCTGAAAACGTCAGAGCTACCGATTCCGCCAGATTTTCGCCGTTAGATTATAACCTGTCTGGTTGGTGCTTTATTTGTCTGGAATAGACAGTAAGACCAATAAAGCACCGTTGCCACCATATTCTAACGGCGCTTGGTGAAAGGCCATTACATCAGGGTGTTGGGCCAGCCATAGTGGCGCTTTTTGCTTAAGAATATGTTTACCAATGCCGTGCTGTACGCAAGCACAACTGACTTCGTTTTTAATGCAGTAAGCGATCATTGCCCCGAGTTCACGCTTGGCTTCTTGCTGAGTCATGCCGTGCATATCTAAAAACACATCAGGAATATAAACACCGCGACGTAGGCGTTTGACTTCATAATGAGAGACACCGTCACGCGCATAACGTGTTGGCCCATCTTGGCTGAGCAATGGCACAAACTCATCAGAAAAATAGAACTCTGTATCGCTTGCTTCACGGGCGTCGCGGCGAATTTCTTTTTGCTTACTGTTTCTTTTTGGTTGTCGGACTATGGTATCCTGTGCCAACTTTTTAACGCCTTGTACTGCATCCCTAAACAGGGCGAAGTCATCATTCATCTCGGTGTCTTTTTTGCTCATGGGATTATTGATTAATATCGAACAATATAATAAGCAGTATTGTAGCGCTTTTCGGAGGCAATTTTGGATAAGATTTTTGTAGAAGAAGCAGTTTCAGAACTTCACACGCTTCAAGATATGATTCGTTGGACCGTGAGCCGTTTCAACGCCGCGAACCTTTTTTACGGCCATGGTACGGATAACTCTTGGGATGAAGCCATTCAACTGGTACTGCCAACGCTATACCTTCCAATCGATGTGCCTCCACATGTATTGAATTCTCGTCTGACAACCAGCGAGCGTATGCGTATTGTTGAGCGCGTTGTTAAGCGTATTAATGATCGCACTCCCGTCGCTTACTTGACCAACCGCGCTTGGTTTTGCGGTCTTGAGTTTTTTGTCGATGAACGTGTTTTGGTGCCACGTTCACCGATTGGTGAAATGATTCAAGCCGAATTTCAACCTTGGCTAGTCGAAGAACCGACACGAATTATGGATCTTTGTACCGGTAGTGGCTGTATTGCGATTGCTTGTGCTTACGCGTTCCCTGAGGCGGAAGTCGATGCGATTGATATCTCTACCGACGCACTGCAAGTTGCCGAGCAAAATGTTCAAGACCACGGAATGGAACAGCAAGTTTTCCCTATTCGTTCAGATCTGTTCCGTGATCTACCTAAAGAGAAATACAACCTGATCGTATCGAACCCACCTTATGTGGATCAAGAAGATATGAACAGTTTGCCCGACGAGTTCACTCATGAACCTGAACTCGGTTTGGCGGCAGGTACGGATGGTCTGAAACTGGTACGCCGTATTTTAGCCAATGCCCCTGATTATCTGACTGACAACGGTATTCTAATTTGTGAAGTGGGCAACTCTATGGTGCATATGATAGAGCAGTACCCACAGATTCCATTTACTTGGATTGAGTTTGAAAATGGCGGGCATGGCGTATTCATGTTGACCCGAGAGCAGCTGATTGAATATAAAAATGAGTTCTCTTTGTACATAGACTAGGGTCTCTCAATGTATAGATAATCGCCAAGCCCGACTCGACGTTGGGCTTGGCTTTTTTATGCGAGTAAAATGGTGTTTAGGGGTTTACATCAAACCGCAATAAAGCGACTATGAATTTACCAATAATTGAAGTGTAAAGCTCTGTATACATGTTATAGGTATGCATGAGCGAACAAAGTTTGAGGAAGTAATGGCAGGAAACAGTATCGGACAACATTTTCGGGTGACGACATTCGGAGAAAGTCATGGTATCGCACTAGGATGTATTGTCGACGGATGTCCTCCGGGTCTTGAAATCACCGCTGAAGATATTCAAATCGATCTTGATCGCCGTCGTCCGGGTACTTCTCGTTATACCACTGCGCGTCGCGAACCCGATGAGGTAAAAATTCTCTCAGGGGTATTCGAAGGGAAAACCACCGGAACTTCTATTGGATTGTTGATTGAAAATACCGATCAACGTTCAAAAGATTACTCAGAAATAAAAGATAAATTCCGTCCAGGTCATGCTGACTACACCTATCACCAGAAGTATGGTGTCCGTGATTATCGAGGTGGAGGCCGCTCTTCTGCTCGTGAAACGGCGATGCGTGTTGCGGCGGGGTCGATTGCTAAGAAATATCTCAAGCAAGAGTTTGGTGTTGAAATACGCGCTTATTTGTCACAAATGGGCGACGTAGCGATTGATAAAGTCGATTGGAATGAAATCGAGAACAACCCGTTTTTCTGTCCAGATGTCGACAAAGTGGATGCCTTTGATCAACTGATTCGTGACTTGAAAAAACAAGGTGATTCAGTTGGCGCTAAACTGCAAGTGGTGGCGACTCAAGTACCTGTCGGCTTAGGTGAGCCTGTATTCGATCGCCTGGATGCCGACATTGCTCATGCATTGATGAGTATTAACGCCGTTAAAGGCGTTGAAATTGGCGATGGGTTTGATGTTGTGAGCCAAAAAGGTAGCCAACATCGTGATGAGCTGACACCAGATGGTTTCGCTAGCAATCACGCTGGTGGTATTTTGGGTGGCATTTCAACCGGCCAAGACATTGTGGCTAACATTGCGTTAAAACCGACATCCAGTATCACAGTGCCAGGTGACACCATTACTCGACAAGGTGAGCCAACTCAATTGATCACAAAAGGTCGCCATGATCCCTGTGTCGGTATTCGTGCGGTGCCAATTGCAGAAGCGATGCTGGCTATTGTTGTGCTCGATCATTTGTTGCGTCATCGCGGTCAAAATCATGGCGTGACAACAGAAACACCGCACATTTAATCGTAATCGGTGATGTAAAATCAAACGGCTTCCCATCGTAAGCCGTTTTGTATTCAGTGGACGGAACTTTCTGCCTCTAACTGGAACGAAGGAAGTTGCCATTTGAAGCGCACGGCGGACATGCGTAGTAGATCGCCGAAAGTTAGTGTTGAAACCGTCGCGGTTACATCGTTGATACCTAGTTCTAGCAAAGCTGAGCCCCGACGAGGCAAGTGTGACCTGTGACGAATGAGATGTTGAGGAGACGAAAACGTTTGTTGGATAATAATATCTAATGTCAATACAGACTGTATGAATTTGCAAATGAGAGTAAAAATGCGAGAATGCCGAGCGCGATATTTCACTCTCAACGAATTGACCATGATCCACGCATATCAAGATTTAATTGGTATTTTTAATCATACCTTCTATTCGGACTACAATACCAAGTTAGAGCTTGGTGCTGATGAGCCTATTTATCTGCCGGCTGATGACAACGTCGACCATCATCGAATTATTTTTGCTCGTGGATTTTACGCTTCGGCGTTACATGAGATCAGTCATTGGTGTGTTGCCGGGCCCGAGCGCCGTTTATTGGAAGATTTTGGCTATTGGTATCAGCCAGATGGCCGTACCGAAGTCGTTCAAGCGCAATTTGAACAGGTTGAGGTGCGACCTCAAGCGTATGAGTGGATTTTATCCATGAGTGCGGGCTTTGCGTTTACGGTCAGTTGCGACAATCTCAATGGAGATTTTGAACCGGATCGTTTGGCCTTTATGACTAAGGTTCATCAAGAAGTTGGCACTATTTTAGCAAAGGGACTTCCTCTCCGCGTTGCGATGTTATCGCAGGCATTAAGGGAATATTATCAAACACCTGAGCTCGAATACTCAATGTTTGAAGTTAAGTAAAACAACAAAACTGGTTACAGTTACGCACAATACGCACGTTTATTATCTTGATGAATGACTTTGTATGATATGCATCTACCCCTTGTTGTTACAGGGTTTGCGTTGCTTTTCTCGATGTGAGAAGCTTGGCTTTCTTTTTGAGATGCAAACTGATTAGGCACTAACGCAACATGATTATTGAATTTGAAGAACAGCTACTTGAACTAATTGATGCACGGATTGAAGCCGCATCGGATGATGAGTTATTTGCAGGTGGCTATTTACGTGGTCATATCTCTCTTTCTGCTGCCGCATGTGAAGAAGAAGGCGTCAATGATATTGAACAGTTTAAAGCGCGTATTCAGCACAGCTTAGATGTCGCTCGTTCGGAGCTAACGCCTGCCGATCGCACCATCGTCAATGATTTATGGTTAGAGTTAGTCAATAACGTCTAAGAACAAACAGCGTTATCGCAAAGAAAAGGGTTGCTTCGGCAACCCTTTTTTCGATTTGGTTATTGAGTGATCGCTTTGCCTTTGCGCAGTTTACGTACCCACATTCTACTTGGGTGTAGGGTTTCTAAAACATCGGTCGGCAGCGGCAGCGGGTCATTGCAAATCTGCGATGCCAATAACTCTGCTGCGAGCGGAGCAGAGCTTAAACCCCGAGAGCCTAACCCTAGCAAGCAAAACAGGTTCGGATAGCTAGGCACTTGCTCAGCGTCTTCGGCGCGAGTCTTCTGCAGCGATTGATAGACCACTTTTGTTTTGGCCAAGTCGCCAACACTGCCGATGAAAGGCAGATGATCGCGACTGACACAGCGTACTCCTTGGCGTGATTGATTCGTCGAAGTATCGACTTGCTTTGGCCATGCTTGGTTGGCAACACAGCGACGAAGTCTGTCACCATTTTCTTGTTGAGCATTGGCATCAAAATGATTATCGATGTTGTTCCTGTCGTAGCTCGCACCGATGCAGTGATGCTGGTTATTTGGGTTGACTGGCGTCATATAGCCATCGTAACACAGTACCGTTTTGAGCTTTTCGAGCTCGCTAGTGGTCTGAATATGGCTGACTTGGCCTTTTACTTGCCCCAGCGGAACATCAGCACACTGAGCGAGTTCGGCGAACTGATGACCATTGGCAACAATGACCGCATCATGGACAAAGGTGTCATTGGCGCTATGCAGCGTCCAGTGTTTTTCACTTTCATTCCAGCTAAGGCGTTCAATCTTAGTCGAAAATTTGGCGCTAAACCCTTCATGTTCACTCAATGTCGAGATTAACCCTTGAGTTAACTGAGCAGGACAGATCCAGCCGCCAAGCGGGTAGTGGACACTGGCCATATCAAGCGGTAATCCAATGACGTTACTGGTTTGCTGGGCATCCAAACGATGAATTAACTGCGGGTCAAAATTGCCTTTCAGCATTCTGTCGAGTTTAGTTTGTGCGTCTTGATTCCACATCAGTTGGGTCACGCCACACCAATCATGATCGAACTCGACGTGCTGTGCGATTTGATCGGCAAACTGACGAGCAAACAAAAACGCCGGAGCGAATAGGCGTGATATGCCGCTATTTTCGCTGTTGAGTAATGGATACACTGCGCCTTGACGATTACCCGATGCCCCTTGGGCTGCTTGTTCATCTTGGCAGTATAGCGTGACTTTCTTTTGGCGATTTCGCAGCGCTTTGGCCAGTGCGGCGCTGGCGATGCCGCCACCAATAATCGCGATCGATTCACTCGACTGACTCGCCGGGCGGTAGAACCATGGCACGATATTGCTGTAGGCTTGTTTATCATCGAGTGAGCCAGCAATCATCTCGCGTTTGGTACCAAAGCCTTTGACCTTTTTCATACTAAAGCCTGCTTCTATCAGTCCTCGACGAACAAAGCCAGCAGCCGTGAAAGTGGCGCAAGTGCACTCTTGTTTGGCTAATTGAGCCATACCATTGAACAGATCTTGATTCCACATTTCAGGGTTTTTGCTTGGCGCGAAGCCATCTAAAAACCATGCATCGACGAAGCCCTGCTCAGTGACAGGCACCTTGGGCAGACAATCTTTAATGTCACCAAACCATAAATCTAAGGTAATGGCACCGTCTGCTAAAATAATCCGATGACACTCAGGGACGGCAATAGGGTAGTATTGCTGTAGTTTATCAGCATAGTCAGCCAACTCGGGCCACGCTTGATGCGCTTTGATCAAGTCCTCTTTACTCAGTGGGTACTTTTCAAAGCTCACGAAATGAAGCTCTTTTAGTGGCGCTTCGGGGTGTTGCTGCCTAAATTGATCAAACCATTGCCATGCAGCTAGGAAATTGAGACCGGTTCCAAACCCTGTTTCAGCGATGACAAAACGTCTATGGTCATAATGTTGCCACCTTTGTGGCAGATGATTTTGCTCAAGAAACACATAACGTGTCTCTTCGAGGCCGTTAACGTTAGAGAAATAAACGTCATCGAACTGGTCAGAAACAGGGGTACCTGCTTCATTCCAGCCTAGTTGGGCATTGGTTATCGAGGTCATAGTGTCGGATTTGTGTGTAAAGAAACGATATTATGATTGCAATTGTACGGATTTAAAGGAAAGCTGACCACTTTTCCCCGTTATCTTCGTTATCATCTAGCGGATTTTTGAATTATAGGAATGTCATAATGAAACGAGTCGTAATCACCGGTATGGGTATTGTTTCAAGTATCGGTAACAACGTCGAAGAAGTTTTAGCGTCTCTAAAAGCAGGTAAATCTGGTATTACTGCCTCTGAGCAGTTTAAAGAACACGGTCTTCGTTCACAGGTTTGGGGTGATCTAAAGATTAACCCAGCAGAGCACATTGACCGTAAACAGATGCGCTTTATGGGTGATGCGGCCGCTTATGCATACCTATCGATGCAGCAAGCGATTAAAGATGCAGGTCTGGCTGAAGACCAAGTTTCAAACGATCGCACAGGTATTGTTGCAGGCTCTGGTGGTGCATCAGCATTAAACCAAACCGTAGCAACTGATACGATGCGTGCGAAAGGGGTAAAACGTGTCGGTCCTTACATGGTGCCACGTACTATGTCTTCAACGGTCTCTGCGTGTCTGGCAACACCATTTAAAATTCGTGGCGTGAACTACTCAATGAGTTCAGCTTGTGCGACTTCTGCGCACTGTATCGGCCATGCGATGGAACTTATCCAATTGGGTAAACAAGACATCGTATTTGCAGGTGGTGGTGAAGAGCTTGATTGGTCTCAAACCATGATGTTTGATGCAATGGGCGCGCTATCAACCAAATACAACGAAACCCCAGAAAAAGCATCACGCACTTATGATGCGGCTCGTGACGGTTTTGTCATCTCTGGTGGTGGCGGTATGTTAGTGGTCGAAGAGCTTGAGCATGCGCTTGCCCGTGGTGCAAAAATTTACGGCGAAATCGTTGGCTATGGCGCAACGTCTGATGGCTACGACATGGTTGCTCCTTCAGGTGAAGGCGCGGTGCGTTGTATGAAGATGGCAATGCAAAATGTTGATGGCGTTGATTACGTGAACACTCACGGTACTTCAACACCTGTCGGTGATGTTAAAGAGCTTGGTGCGATTCAAGAAGTCTTTGGTGGTAACAGCCCGGCAATTTCTGCGACGAAAGCGATGACAGGTCACGCATTAGGTGCGGCCGGTGTTCACGAAGCAATTTACTCAACCCTCATGCTAGAGAACAACTTTGTTGCCCCAAGTATTAACGTTGAAAACCTCGACGAAGCGGCGCAAGGTCTTGATATTGTGACTGAAATGCGCGATGCCGAGTTAACGACTGTTATGTCAAACAGTTTTGGCTTTGGTGGCACAAACGCCACGCTTGTGATCAAAAAATACCAAGGCTAATGGATTATGCCGTGTTCAACGAACGCTGCAGTCCCGTTTTCCAGAGCTGATTGATCTTTAGTATTAAAGAACAATCAAACAGACGCAGACTTTAACTCCTGGAGAGCGGGTTAAGATCCTTTTGTTCTGGACTATTGCCCGGCGCTATGTCGGGCATTTTTCTAACTGCGCTGAGCAAGGCAGATTAGTCCTCGACACCCAGTGCGCTTTTCTGCACAATCAAACCAATTCAAACTCAAGCCGATATTGTGATGAAAATCCTGATAGATGAAAACATGCCGTATGCTGAGCAGCTTTTCAGCCAGCTCGGTGAGGTGATTTTAAAATCTGGTCGTACATTAACCGCCGATGACCTTATTGATGTTGATGCGTTAATGATTCGCTCAGTAACCAAAGTGAATGCGCAACTAATATCCAAAGCCAACAAACTCAAATTTGTTGGTACCGCGACAGCGGGTATGGATCATGTTGACCAAACTTTAATGGCGCAAAAAGGCATCTATTTCACCGCGGCCCCGGGCTGCAATAAGGTCGGTGTGGCTGAATACGTATTTAGCGTGATGATGGTGTTGGCGCAGCAGCATGGGTTTTCTGTATTTGATAAAACAGTGGGCATTATCGGCGCAGGTCAGGTGGGCAGTTATCTGCAAAAGTGTTTGCAAGGTATCGGCATTAAGGTGTTGATTAATGATCCACCTAAGCAAGCTCAAGGTGACAAACGAAGTTTTACTCCGCTGAATGAACTTCTTTCACAAGCGGATATTATTACTTTGCATACCCCAATCACGCAAGATGGTGAGTATCCAACCCATCACTTAGTGGACGAAAAGGTTCTGAATACGTTACGCGGTGACCAAATATTAATCAATGCGGCTCGTGGGCCGATTGTTGATAATCAGGCGTTAAAAGCTCGATTGGCGAAAAACGATGGCTTTACCGCCGCGCTCGATGTGTTTGAATTTGAACCAGAGGTTGATATGGAGCTGTTGCCTCTGCTAGCATTCGCCACCCCTCATGTTGCAGGCTATGGTCTCGAGGGTAAAGCGCGCGGGACGACGATGATATTTAATCATTACTGCGAGTTTTTAGATAAAGATTTATTTGCGCATGCCAGTAAGTTGCTACCAACTGCGCCGGTGCCACGTGTGGAACTGGATCGTAATTGGGATGAAGCAACACTGCATAATATCACGCAGCTTGTCTATGATGTGCGTAGAGACGACGCGCTGTTTCGTCGTGAAATCAGTAAGCCAGGCGCCTTTGACCTGATGCGAAAAAATTACTGGGATCGCCGTGAGTACAGCGCTGTCACAATAGTGGGTGATCATACATGTCGTTTGTCGCCACTAGAAAAACTAGGTTTTCAGATTGAGGTAAGTCAATGAGCCAACAATATAATGTTGCGATTTTAGGTGCGACAGGTGCAGTCGGTGAGACGATTTTAGAAGTGCTGAAAGAGCGCCAATTTCCTGTCGGTGAACTGTTCTTGCTTGCCAGTGAGCGCAGCGAAGGTAAGGCTTACCGTTTCAACGGTAAAACTATCCAAGTACAAAATGTTGAAGATTTCGATTGGTCGCAAGTACACATTGCGCTGTTCTCCGCCGGTGGTGAATTGTCAGCTAAATGGGCACCTATCGCGGCGGATGAAGGTGTAATCGTGATTGATAATACTTCACAATTTCGCTACGAATTTGACATTCCATTAGTGGTTCCGGAAGTGAACCCAGAAGCGATTGCCGAATTTCGTAACCGCAATATCATCGCCAACCCGAACTGCTCAACGATTCAAATGCTGGTGGCATTGAAACCAATTCATGATGCCGTGGGAATCGAGCGTATTAACGTCTCTACTTACCAATCTGTGTCTGGGGCGGGTAAAGCGGGTATTGATGAACTGGCGGGTCAAACGGCTAAGTTGCTCAATGGTATGCCGGCAGACACTGAACACTTCTCGCAACAGATCGCATTTAACTGTATTCCACAGATCGACCAATTCATGGAAAACGGCTACACCCGTGAAGAGATGAAAATGGTATGGGAAACGCAAAAAATCTTCAACGATCCTGGTATTACCGTTAACCCGACTTGTGTTCGCGTTCCGGTTTTCTACGGCCACGCTGAGGCCATTCATGTAGAAACCTGTGCACCAATCGATGCACAAGAAGTGACAACTCTTCTTGAGCAGACCGACGGAATACAAGTGTTCGAGAATGATGACTACCCGACCCAAGTGCGCGATGCTGGTGGTAAAGATAACGTGATGGTTGGACGCATTCGTAACGACATCAGCCATCACAGCGGTATTAACTTATGGGTGGTTGCAGACAACGTTCGCAAAGGTGCGGCAACCAACGCGGTTCAGATTGCCGAAATTCTTATTCGTGATTACTACTGATCTTAACGAATGATTTAGCCTGTCGAGCCTCGCCTTAAGTGTGAGGCTTTTTTAATCGAATTCATAAAAATTGTGTGAGATTAATGCGAATATGGCGTTGGACACACATTTTTTACCTCTACACCTATAGTTTTGATGGGTTTATCCGATATATTTAACAGATCATTGTATTTTTAATTAATTGAGCACATAGCTGAGCCTTATATGCGTCGACTTCTACAGCGTCTACTATTGCCTTTAGCAATAGTTGCCGTGACTCAAACATCTGTTGTTAATGCGGAGAGCATTCGTCTTAAAGGGCCGAATGGCGAAATCCAAACGGCTCCCCAATTCTCAGAGCCAGTTTTCCGCAATGCGCGTGCTACAGCAGAACCTTCTCGTTTCTACGGACCAACGACCGAACAAGAAACCTTATGGGCCATTGCGTCCAAGCTTCGACCTGCTAACTCAGTCACGGTTCAACAAACGCTTTATGCCATTTTTCAACTCAATCCTCAGGCGTTTGACAACCAAAATATTCATGAACTGATCCCACAAAGCAATTTACGAATTCCGTCGTTAGAGCAAGTGCGTGCCGTTTCAACCCAAGATGCTGTTAACGTCATGGCAGCTCACCAGGCGCGATTAGGAAAACAACCGCTTCAACCGACAACGCAAACTTTGGCGTCGACTGTCAAACCACAGCCTCAATCAGCGTTGTCTCCAAGCGATACGCCAGCGCCACAAAACATCACACCTCCCGTGGCTAATGATCTAAAAGCGCTCGTTGATAGTGAGAAAAAGCAACAAGTTCGAACGTTGGAAAACCAATTGGAGAGCTCTGAAAGTGAATTGATGGCACTTGAGGAGAAAAACCATAAATTACGTTTAATGTTGGCGGAAGTTCAGTCTGAAGTTGATGTGTTGAAAGACGACTTGAGTGACGAAGATCGTGTTCGCCGCGAAGTTGAGAAGCTTCTCGAAGAGGAACGTCGTCGTTTGGCTGAAGAGCAAAAACTCGCACCATCAGAACTGGATAAACTTTTCTCTAACACTTGGTTGTTGGCAGCATTAGCGATTATCCCCGGCCTGTTAATTGGCTTAATGGTGGTGATGTTGCTTGGTCGTCGCTCTAAAGAGACCACAGCACCTCAAGCTCCGCAAGAGCAAGCGCCTGTTCAGCCTGTTGTGCCAATGGCACCAGAAGCTCTTAATAACGATATTGATGATGACTTGTTGCTAGATGACGACCTGTTTGGTGAGTCAGATAAAGACAGTGAATTATTGTTTGGCGATGATAGCGAGTTAGATAACGGTGAATCCGATCAAGATGATGTCTTCGCTGGTTTAGATGATGATCTTGACTTTAATTTAGAGGACGAAGATGACGATGATCCATTTGCAGGCATTGGTGATGATGGTGAGTTGGATGAAGCGTTAGCTGATGGTGACCTGAGCTCAAATGGTATCAGCGTTAATGGTGAAGATAAAGCGCTCGGCCTTGAAGAGATGGAACGTGCGCTTGATGAAGTGGTTATCGATGATAACGACGAAGAAGAGGGCTTTGACCTTTCTGATGAAGGGGGCTTCTCTCAAGATGATTTCGACTCTTTGCTTGCTGGCGATGATGATGCGGAAGATCTTGGCAGTGATGAGTTGGATCAGTCGTTACTGGATGATTTGTTCAATCAAGCTCAAGACGATGGCGAAGACTCGTTCGATTTAAGTGATGACCCCAGTGAACCTATTGCCGAACCGGGTTTTGCTTCAGACAGCGATATAGATGACATTTTTGCCCAGATGGAAGCACAAGCTGATCTGGAAACGTTGGAAGCGAATGCGGTCGATGATACTGCACTACTGGATGAGCTGCTCGAGGAAGACGATATTGAGTTCAGCTCGGATAGCACCGAACTACTCGATGAACTTCTCGAAGAGAATAAAGTCGCGGATACGCCGTCTAGCCAGCCAGTCGATGATGTTTTTGATGAATTAATTGCTGCTGACGAGGAAATCGATGCGGACAGCACCGATCTGCTTGATGATGTAGTCGGTGATGAAGATGAGGATGAGTTCGATCTTGATGCTGAACTTGATGAGTTGCTTGCCGATAGTGTTGATGTTGAACCTGATATCTCGCTTGAACAGAGCACAGATCTACTCGAGGAGGTGGTTGAAACTGACCCTAAACAAGATTTAGGTGATGACGCAACGGACTTGTTTGAAGAACTGCTTGAAATTGAAAGTCAAAGCGATGAACCCGTTGCAGAGCAATCAGAGCAGGCAACACAAAACATTGAAGATAAAGACTTTGTTAGCGAAGACTTTATCGATGATATGTTGAGCGCGGCACCAGATGGTGACCCGCTGCTCGATGAACTTGATTTAGATGACTTACAAGACGAGACCTTTGAGCAAGAGGTTGCGCCGACACCGCAAGACTCAGATACTCAGCTTGCAGAGCCAGAGCCAGAGCCAGAGCCAGAGCCAGAGCCAGAGCCAGAGCCAGAGCCAGAGCCAGAGCCAGAGCCAGAGCCAGAGTCAGAGCCAGAGCCAGAGTCAGAAGATGAAGATGATGACTGGTTAAGTGCGGCGATCGATGAAGTTGAGAACCCTCAGAGCGATTCATTCGACAGTAAAGTCGATGAGCTGCCAGAGACCCCTGACGAGCAAATCTCGCAGGTGGATGAGGAGTTGGTGTCAGCGTCTTTGCCTGAGAGTGATGAGGCTGATGAGGATGATTGGCTCCAGTCAGCAATCGATGAAGTCGAAAACGGCTCCGCGGTTGATGAGCAGCCAGCTCAGGTTGAAGAGGCTGCGCAATCACCATTAGATCAGGCTCGCCCTGAATCTGGTGCGGAACAACCAACGATTGTTGAAGAAGATTTGCTTGCTCAACAAGAGCGACAAACCACACTAGAAGAGACTCCAGAGACTCCAGAGACTCCAGAGACTCCAGAGACTCCAGAGACTCCAGAGACTCCAGAAATCCCTGAAGTACCAGCCGTTGAACAGCCTCCAATGCCGGAGCCGATTGCCAATGAATTTGGTGTTCCTCAAGATGATGATTGGCTTGTTGATGATTTAGAGCAGAGCGAAGAAGACGCCCTAGCGGATGGCGAGCCTGCTGAACAAGCGCAAGCGCCGGTCGCTGAGCAAGACGAGCCGGTCGAACTTAATGATCTTGAGCTGCCAGAGTATGGCGAAGAAGACACCCTAGCGGATGGCGAGCCTGCTGAACAAGCGCAAGCGCCTGTGGCTGAGCAAGATGAGCCGGTAGAGCTTGAGTTGCCAGAATATAGCGAAGAGGACGAGCTCGCCGATGCCGAGCCTGCTGAACAAGCTGAAGCGCCGGTGGCTGAGCAAGACGAACCGGTAGAACTTGATGAGCTTGAGTTGCCAGAGTATGGCGAAGAAGACGCCCTAGCGGATGGCGAGCCTGCTGAACAAGC
>NZ_NIVQ01000011.1 GCF_002811245.1 Vibrio salilacus
AACCGTATACTCCCTTAGCAGGGGAGCGCCTTCAGCCTCTCGGCCACCTCACCGTCTTGCGGAGGCACATATTACGATTTACCAAAAATATGTCAAACATTTTCTTGGCAAAAATAGCAAAAAGTCTTTCAACCGTTGGCTATTTAATCAAAGCGACGTTAATTCGCTCTTTTTACTATCAATAGTCATTTTTTGAGCACAAAAAAGGCCAACAATGTGTCAGCCTCTTGATGTCATTAGTAATTGCCTGAAGGAGCGTTACCATTACCTTTTTCTGCTTGAATGCGCATGTAGATTTCTTCACGGTGAACCGACACTTCTTTCGGAGCGTTAACGCCGATGCGTACTTGGTTACCCTTTACGCCAAGAACAGTAACAGTGACTTCATCACCAATCATAAGAGTTTCGCCAACGCGGCGAGTTAAAATTAGCATTCTGTGCTCCTTGAGTAATCTCTGATTTATCTTGCTACTAGGCTATTATCTAACAAAAGTTATATTTTCGTAAACTCAATTATGGCTCGAATTTAACCCAAAAACGCTTGTTTTTGCTGACATTCGACAGCCTGCGCAGAAGTTATGTAAGCATCATGCAGTATGTTAGCCGCTTTGTCGACATATTCAGGTGACAGTACTAACATCAGTGAACGCACGTTTAGCGCATAATGCTCGACCTCAATCCCCTGCTCTGTCAGTAGAGTATGTGACCTTTCAATCAATCCCTCGACCTGGAGGCCAACGGCCGTTAACAAGCTTACCGGTTCACTATTACGGATTTTATCGTTAAAAACCAGCTCAAGCCTTGCATAAGCGTCGTGTTTTATCACCACTCCCACCCATTCTGCATGCTCGATCACATTCCAGATAGTGACACCTAGCATTTGACACTGCTTCTTCAAACTGGCCAGCGCTTCTTTTTCAATTTTGATCACACACATATCACGTTGAATCGCAAGGCCACAAATATCTGACTGACACTCTTCGCCTTTGACCAAACTGCCATCATCGGTGTTAAACGTCGACAGCACTCGCAAAGGTACATTGTTTTTCCATGCATATTGCACCGATGGTAGATGGAGTACTTTTGCACCTTTGCGCGCCATCTCTTCCATCGAAGGGAAATCAATTACCATCAGTTTTTGCGCCGATTTGACGATACGTGGATCGCAAGTATAAACGCCATCCACATCGGTGAAAATTTGACATTCATCGGCGCGCAGCGCTCCGGCTAACGTAACCGCACTGGTGTCAGACCCGCCACGGCCAAGCGTGGTGATGTCCCCATTATCATTGATACCTTGAAAACCCGCGACGATCACTATCTGATTTTGTTCTAGTAGCGCTGCTATCGTCGACGTATCAATATGTTTAATCGTTGCATCATTGTGTTGATTGTCTGTCACAATGTGTGCTTGTGCTCCGGTAAGTGAGCGTGCAGCATAACCCAACTTATTTAGCGTCATTGCTAATAGGGCCATTGATACTTGCTCACCAGCAGAGAGCAAAACATCAAGTTCTCGTGCGGTGGGGACACTGTCGACTTGTTTCGCCAGTTCCATCAATCTATTTGTTTCACCAGACATAGCAGAAACAACGACAACAACTTGATTACCATCATTTTTCGCCTTAATGATGTGTTCGGCAACCGTATGAATTCTTTCAATTGAACCCACCGACGTTCCGCCAAACTTTTGCACGATAAGGGGCTTTTTCACCAGTCTTCACCTTCCCAAGACCAAAGTCTCATTGGAGCTGCAACGATATTGATTCTGTTCGCAGTCATTTGACACAAAGACCAAGTCGCCTAACGGAGCACGATTAAATTGCTCAATTAAACCACTTGGTCGTATAAAAAATGACGCTCAACCAAAAAATGATTGAGCGTATTGATGACTTATTCCAATGTTAGAGGCGCTCTTCAAGCCAAGGTTGAACCGTTTTGATTGCCGCCGGTAATCCTGCGACATCGGAGCCACCCGCTTGAGCCATATCAGGTCGCCCCCCCCCTTTACCACCGACTTGTTCTGCTACCATTTTCACCAAGTCACCCGCTTTGACTTTGCCGGTCAAATCTTTAGTGACACCAGCAATCAGGCCAACTTTATCGCCCGTGGCATTGGCAAGCAGCACAACACCGCTCCCCATTTGATTTTTAATATCATCAACCATGGTGCGAAGGTTTTGGCTATCAGCGCCATTGAGTGCGGCAATAAGGACTTTCGTACCATTCACCTCGATCGTTTTACCCATGATATTGGCACTTTCTGCAGCCGCCATCTTGTCTTTCAGCCTTTGCAGCTCTTTTTCTAGTGCTTTAGCTTTTTGTGCTGACTCTGCTAGTTTCTCTTCGTACTTCGCGTTTTGTGCTTCAATCGCGTCTAGCGCTGCTTCGCCAGTCACCGCTTCGATACGGCGAACGCCTGCAGCTATTCCGCTTTCAGAGATAATTTTGAACAGACCAATATCACCGGTGCTCGATGCGTGGATACCGCCACACAGCTCGGTAGAAAAATCGCCCATCGATAAAACACGAACTTCGTCATCGTATTTCTCACCGAATAACGCCATTGCTCCTTTTTGCTTAGCCGATTCAATATCCATGATATTGGTTTCAATCACTAGGTTACGACGTACTTGTGCATTAACCAGACGCTCAACTTCTTTCAGTTCAGCCGGCGTGACCGCTTCAAGGTGAGAAAAGTCAAAACGAAGATTGTCTGCTTTAACTAAAGAGCCTTTCTGAGTAACGTGCTCACCAAGTACTTTGCGTAGTGCAGCATGTAATAAGTGCGTCGCTGAGTGGTTCAGTGAAATAGCGGCACGGCGCTCAGCATCAACGATCGCCGTCGCTTGGTCGCCTTTGGCTACAACACCTTCAGCTAATTCACCGTGGTGAGCAATCGCATTACCCAGCCTTTGGGTATCCTTAACCTTAAATAGACCTGATTCGGTCTTAATCACTCCGGCATCACCACACTGGCCGCCTGACTCTGCGTAGAACGGTGTCTCACTAAGAATAAGGATCGCTTTATCGCCAGCAGATAACGACTCTACTGCGTCACCTTCAACAAAGATTTCTGTAACCGTACTGCTGCCTTCAGTGCCGGTGTAACCGCAGAATTCAGATTGGGCGTCAGTTTTTATCACCGCGTTATAATCCGTACCAAACTGGCCTGCTTCACGAGCTCGTTGACGCTGGGCTTCCATCGCTTTTTCGAAGCCTTGTTCGTCGATAGCAAAGTCACGTTCACGTGCAACATCATTAGTCAGATCAGCCGGAAAACCGTAAGTATCGTAAAGTTTGAACACCGTTTCACCGTCGAGCACTTTGCCGTCTAATTCATCTAACGCTTCATTAAGAATCGCCATACCACGCTCTAGCGTGCGACCGAAGTTCTCTTCTTCAATACGTAGTACTTTCTCAACAATGGCTTGTTGTCTCGCGAGTTCTTCACCCGCCGTACCCATAACATTGGCTAAAACACCAACGAGTTTATGGAAGAAAACACCATTGGCACCGAGCTTGTTTCCGTGACGGACCGCACGACGGATGATACGACGTAATACGTAGCCACGTCCCTCGTTTGAAGGCATTACGCCATCTACGATAAGGAACGCACATGAACGGATGTGATCAGCCACAACGCGCAATGACTGGTTTGATAGATCATCATGACCAGTTACTTCCGCAGCGGCTTTAATCAAAGTTTGGAAAACATCGATTTCGTAGTTTGAGTGAACGCCCTGCATGATGGCAGAAATACGCTCAATGCCCATTCCGGTATCAACCGACGGTTTTGGTAGTGGTTCCATCGTACCGTCTGCATGACGGTTAAACTGCATGAATACGTTGTTCCAGATCTCGATGAAACGGTCGCCATCTTCTTCTGGCGTACCAGGACGGCCACCCCAAATGTGCTCACCATGATCATAGAAGATTTCAGTACACGGACCACAAGGGCCAGTATCACCCATTGTCCAGAAGTTGTCAGACTCGTACTGCTTGCCGCCTTCTTTGTCACCAATACGAACAATGCGATCAGCTGGCACGCCGACTTTCTTGTTCCAGATCTCGAATGCTTCATCATCTGTCTGGTAAACAGTGACGAGTAGGCGCTCTTTAGGTAGCTGTAGAGTCTCAGTCAAAAACTCCCAAGCAAACGCAATCGCGTCTTCTTTGAAGTAATCACCGAAGCTGAAATTACCGAGCATTTCGAAGAAGGTATGGTGACGAGCGGTGAAGCCAACGTTTTCTAAATCGTTGTGTTTACCACCTGCACGTACACAACGCTGAGCCGTCGTTGCTCGAGTATAGGCACGCTTTTCTGCGCCTAAGAAGCAATCTTTGAATTGGTTCATACCTGCGTTAGTAAATAGCAAGGTTGGGTCGTTATGCGGTACTAACGATGAACTTTCTACAATTTGGTGTCCTTTGCTCTCAAAGAATTTGAGGAACGCGTTACGAACCTCATCAGTGCTCATGTACATGCAGCTCTTCCTAAAAATAGTCGAGTTAGAATTTTGCGCTATTGTAGATCATGGTTAACGCTACGACTAGTTTTCTCGTAGAAAAGAACGGATAGGAACAAGAATTGATTTTGAATCATCAAATTGGCTAATTAAGTGGAAATTACTCCGGCGGCTCACTGTTTAATGCATAGTGAATTTGATCAAAGCTGTAGCCACGATATTGCAAAAAGCGCACTTGCTTGGCGTACTCTTTTTGGTCGTTAGCTTTATGACCCTTGAACTTTTTCTCTGCCGCACTTTTTGCTCGCTCGAACCAATCTTGTGGCTCTTGTTGCAATGCACAAGCGATCACCGATTCAGACACACGCTTTTGGCTTAATTCCTGACGAATACGTCGTTCACCGTGACCTTTGTAGACATGTTGTCTTATCTGACTTTTAGCGTAACGAAGATCATCAAGATAATGATTATCGAGACAATAATTTACCGCCATATCGATCTCATCCTCTGGGTAACCTTTTAAGGCTAACTTCTGATACAACTCATATTCGCCGTGATCACGACGACTTAATAGCTGCATTGCCGCTTCTTTACTCGACAATGTTGTAGGTTTACGTTCAAACATACCTTTGTGACCTAATAAAACAAAGCCCCGCGTTTGCAGGGCTTTGTATTGTTAAGTTTATTTTACAACTCTTCTTGCTCTGGCATTTTGCCAAGCTCCGCATCGTCAGACGTAATTTCAACCGGTGCAAGCAACATTTCACGTAACTTAGCATCAATGGCTTGCGCAGCCGTTGGATTTTCACGGAGATACTTGCCAGCGTTAGCTTTACCCTGACCAATTTTATCACCGTTGTAGCTATACCAAGCACCTGCTTTTTCGACCAGCTTGTGCTTCACGCCTAAGTCGATTAGCTCACCTTCACGGTTGAAGCCCTGGCCATAAAGAATTTGTGTCTCTGCTTGCTTAAATGGCGCTGCGATCTTGTTCTTAACCACTTTGATGCGAGTTTCGTTGCCCACAACTTCGTCACCATCTTTGATAGAACCAGTACGACGAATATCAAGGCGAACTGAAGCATAAAACTTAAGCGCATTACCACCAGTCGTCGTTTCTGGGTTACCAAACATCACACCAATCTTCATACGAATTTGGTTAATGAAGATACACATACAGTTAGACTGCTTGAGGTTACCCGTTAACTTACGCATTGCTTGTGAAAGCATACGAGCCTGCAAACCCATGTGGCTATCACCCATTTCACCTTCGATTTCGGCTTTCGGGGTCAATGCTGCCACAGAGTCAATGACCATGACATCAATCGCACCTGATCGCGCTAACGCGTCACAGATTTCAAGTGCTTGCTCGCCAGTATCTGGTTGAGATACAAGTAGCGCGTCAATATCAACACCCAGTTTCTTGGCATAAATAGGATCAAGCGCGTGTTCAGCATCAATGAAGGCACAGGTTTTACCGACACGTTGAGCGGCAGCAATCAGTTCTAGCGTTAAGGTTGTTTTACCTGAAGATTCAGGGCCATAAACCTCAACAATACGTCCCATCGGAAGGCCGCCAGCACCCAGGGCAATATCAAGAGAAAGAGAGCCTGTAGAAATAGTCTCTACGTCCATTGTGCGGTTGTCGCCAAGGCGCATAATTGAGCCTTTGCCGAATTGCTTTTCAATCTGACCTAGTGCAGCGGCAAGCGCTTTCTGTTTGTTCTCGTTCATCACTTTCTCCAAATGATTCATCTGATGCTGATGACTATCAATCTAACTCTTCCGTTCAGCAGTATATTGCTAAACAATTAATGCAATTCATTATACTGTTGATTCATACAGTGTCTATAGCTTGGCTAACATTTTTTGCTTTTTAAACCTATCTAATTAATTTAAATGACTTTAAGAAGAAATACTTCAATTGTCACTTAAGACGGCTTAGTTGTTCATACAGTACTTTTATGGCTAGCTCGACCGCTTGCTGGCGCACCTGCTGACGATCACCATCAAGTTGGTAAGTACGTACCTCTAACCAGCCCTGCTTGTTTGCCCAAGCAAAACAAACACTACCAACGGGCTTTTGCTCTGTGCCTCCACCAGGACCTGCAATTCCACTAATAGAGACCCCAATAGTCGCATTAGAGCGCTGCAATGCGCCTAGTACCATCTCTTTGACCGTCTCTTCACTGACCGCGCCATGTTGGGCTAACGTCTCTGCGTGTACACCCAGCATTTCCATTTTCGCCTCATTGCTATACGAGATATACGCTCTATCAAACCACTGTGAACTGCCAGCAATATCGGTAATGGCGGTAGCAACGCCCCCTCCAGTACAGGACTCAGCCGTCACTAATACTTCTCTGTGGGCAAGTAATCGTTCACCCAAACTCTTTGCACTGTCCATATTTATTCTCATGATTGGTTAGTGTCTGTTTATCTTTCTCGGTTAAATTTTTTTCGAGATACCTTGTATCAATTTCCCACAAAGTGCTGCAAAAATCAGCTCGAAAGGTCAACAGACCCTAGTCACTCAATAACAATACTCTACCACTATCATCGTTGTTTTATCGAAAAGTGACATTTATCCTTTATTAAGTGCTGAATCATGGGCCCGAATCCACTCGCCTCCTCTGATGAATAATGCGGATCTCCCACCAACCTTAATCGTTCAACGCACGGAATAGATTAAGCTTTAAATTGCTCTTACTAGGACTGTTTTGATACCCTGCGAGTAATTTAAACCGTTCGTAAACGAGTCGCATGAAAGAGCAAAAACACACACCCATGATGCTGCAATATCTCAAGCTTAAAGCTGAGAACCCAGACATTCTGCTGTTCTATCGTATGGGTGATTTTTATGAGCTGTTTTACGATGATGCCAAACGTGCGTCTCAGCTATTAGATATATCCCTGACCAAACGTGGCGCCTCTGCGGGCGAGCCGATCCCGATGGCGGGCGTGCCTTTTCATGCTGTAGAGGGTTATTTAGCCAAATTGGTGCAACTTGGTGAGTCTGTCGCGATTTGTGAGCAAATTGGTGACCCTGCCACCAGCAAAGGACCAGTAGAACGTAAAGTGGTACGCATTGTCACGCCTGGTACTGTGACTGACGAAGCGCTGCTTTCTGAGCGACTCGACAACCTTATTGCCGCCATTTACCACCACGATGGTCAATTTGGTTATGCGACGTTAGATATAACCTCTGGCCGTTTTCAACTGATGGAGCCACAAAGCGAAGAGGCGATGGCGGCTGAGCTTCAACGTACTTCACCACGAGAGCTGCTGTTTCCAGAAGACTTTGAACCGGTTGAACTCATGTCGGCGCGTAACGGCAATCGTCGTCGTCCGGTATGGGAATTTGAATTAGACACTGCAAAGCAGCAACTCAATCAACAATTTGGTACTCGTGATTTGGTTGGTTTTGGGGTTGAACAAGCCACTCTCGGCTTGTGCGCTGCGGGCTGTTTGATTCAATACGTTAAAGACACTCAACGTACTGCGTTGCCGCACATCCGTTCATTGACATTTGATCGCCAAGATCACTCCGTCATTCTCGATGCCGCGACACGTCGTAACCTTGAAATTACCCATAATCTTTCAGGTGGGATCGACAATACCTTGTCAGAGGTGCTTGATCATACCGCAACCGCAATGGGCAGCCGCATGCTCAAGCGTTGGTTGCACCAACCAATGCGTGATATCGACACGCTCAATCAACGTTTGGATGCGATTGGCGATCTTAAGGATCTCACGCTATTTAGTGAGCTTTATCCGGTATTGAAGCAAGTCGGCGATATTGAACGTATTTTAGCACGCCTCGCATTGCGTAGCGCCAGACCGCGCGACATGGCTCGCTTGCGTTTTGCTATGCAGCAATTGCCTGAATTGAATGAAATCATGAGTTCCGTCAATCATCCTTACTTGAGTCAATTGGCCCAATTGACCGCACCGATGGATGAAGTTTGTCACTTATTAGAGCGAGCCGTCAAAGAGAATCCTCCGGTTGTGATTCGTGATGGCGGTGTGATTGCATCAGGTTATAACGAAGAGCTCGATGAGTGGCGTAAGCTGGCAGATGGTGCGACGGAATACCTAGATAAAATGGAGCAAGAAGAGCGAGAACGTCATGGTATCGATACGCTCAAGGTCGGTTACAACAACGTTCACGGTTTCTTTATTCAAGTCAGTCGTGGTCAAAGCCATCTCGTTCCGCCTCATTATGTTCGCCGTCAAACGCTAAAAAATGCCGAACGTTATATCATTCCTGAGCTCAAAGAACATGAAGATAAGGTGCTTAGTTCTAAGTCAAAAGCCCTCGCGCTCGAAAAGCAGCTATGGGAGGCGTTATTTGATTTACTGCTTCCACATCTAGAACAAATGCAAAACCTCGCGTCAGCGCTGTCGCAAATCGATGTATTGCAAAACCTTGCCGAGCGTGCAGATAGCCTAGATTACTGCCGCCCAACACTGAGCAAAAAGGTCGGTATCCATATTCAAAATGGCCGCCATCCCGTCGTTGAACAAGTGATGGACGAGCCGTTTATCGCCAATCCGATTGAGCTCAACCCACAACGTAAAATGCTAATTATTACCGGCCCGAACATGGGTGGTAAATCGACCTATATGCGCCAAACCGCTTTGATTGCACTAATGGCACACATTGGCTCTTATGTTCCCGCCGAGTCAGCAACGATCGGTTCAATTGATCGCATTTTTACTCGTATCGGCGCATCGGATGATCTCGCCTCTGGCCGCTCAACGTTCATGGTCGAAATGACAGAGACCGCAAATATCTTGCATAATGCAACCGCAAACAGCTTAGTGCTGATGGATGAGATCGGCCGCGGCACCAGTACTTATGATGGTCTCTCATTAGCTTGGGCAAGTGCCGAATGGCTGGCAAAGCAAATTGGTTCAATGACACTGTTTGCTACCCACTACTTTGAATTGACGGAATTACCTAACTTATTGCCAGACTTGGCCAACGTCCACCTTGATGCGGTTGAACACGGTGACAGCATCGCCTTCATGCATGCCGTGCAAGAAGGCGCTGCGAGTAAATCTTACGGTTTAGCCGTTGCAAGTTTAGCTGGTGTGCCAAAAAGTGTGATTAAAAATGCCCGCGCCAAGCTGACTCAATTAGAGCAAATTGGTCAAGTGACGGACGGCGCGCCGACAAACCGTAACGTCGATATTGCCAATCAACTTAGTCTGATACCAGAACCAAGCGAAATTGAGCAAGCATTGGCCAATATTGTCCCTGACGATCTCACGCCAAGGCAAGCTCTTGAAGAGCTGTATCGTCTGAAAAAACTCTTATAAGCATACAAAAACGGCAGCCATCAGGCTGCCGTTCTTCTATAAGGTCATGTCCGTTACCAAGTCATGTCCGTCACAATTTACGCCGCAGTAACAATAAGGCGATGGTCAAAAATACCATGCTTGGCATCACGGCACCGAACACTGGCGGAATGTTATACACCAAGCTTAACGGCCCAAAGAACTCACTAGAAATATAGAAAGTAAAGCCGGCAATAACCCCTGACAGAATACGCGCGCCCATGGTCACGCTGCGCAGCGGCCCAAAGATAAAGGACAACGCCATCAGCATCATCACCCCAATCGAAAACGGCTGAGTCACTTTACGCCAAAATGCCAACTCATAACGCGCCGGATCTTGCTCTGAGGCTTTCAAGTAGGTCACATAGTCATATAATCCAGCCAGTGATAGCTCTTCTGGTTTTACCGTCACCACTGCAAGCTTGTCGGGAGCCAACGATGTAGTCCAACGATACTCTGGCAGGCTCTGTTTAGCGATTTCGATTTCGTCTGCCATCTCGGTGATCTGGACATCTTTCATTATCCACGTGTTGTTAGCGTCGTACTCGACTTCGGCAGCATGAACCACGCTCTTAAGATGTTTATTGTCATCGAAACGCCACATATTCATGACGTAGATTTTGTCATCTTCGACCTTGCCAATAAAAATAAAGTCATTCGCATCTCGCGCCCACACGCCAGTACGCACCGATAAAATAGCGCCGTTCGAGGTCGCAAACGCACGTAAATCACGTGCCATTTTCTGCGCTTGTGGCGCGCCCCACTGGCCTAATAAAGTCACAACAATCATTAACGGCACTGCGGTTTTCAGCACCGACATGCCGATGTTGAGTTTCGAAAAACCAGCCGCTTGCATGACCACTAACTCTGAGCTCGACGCTAGCATGCCCAAACCAATCAGTGCGCCAAGTAACGCTGCCATTGGAAAAAACATTTCAATATCACGCGGAATACTGAGTAAAACGAACAACAACGCCTGGATGAGGTCATAGGTTCCATCTCCCACTTTACGCAACTGCTCAACGTATTTAATGATTGCAGACAAGCCCACAAAGGTCGCTAGCACTAATGAAGTGGTCGCAATGATGGTTTTGCCGATATAAAGATCGAGAATTTTAAACACGACTTACGCTGCCTTTTTTCTTTGTATTAATTTGTCTTTAAAGCGGCGAACAGGAATGCTGTCCATCGAGTTAATCCCAATTGCGGTAAGCAGTAATGCCGCATTAATTGGCCACATCCCGATTACCGCAGGGATAGTTCCATCTTCTAATGCTGATTTTGTCGCACTAATGGAGAGGAAGTAAGCCAGGTAGATCAGGATCGCCGGGCCCATTTTAGCAAAGCGCCCCTGACGTGGATTAACAGCAGACAGCGGGACAACCAACATGGTCAGCAAGGGAATACATACCACAAGCGAGATACGCCACTGCAATTCAGCTTGTGCACGCGGATCATGATTTTTGATTAGCTCCAGAGTCGGAATGGCTTCCCAGTCACGACCTTTGGGCTTAACGTCACGCTGACCTATCAAACCTTCATATTGATCAAACTCGGTAATCATATAATCAACGCGGGTCGGTACTCCTTCGTAGCGCGTCCCTTGGTACATACGAATCACTTGGCGACCATCACTAAGTTGTTTCACTTCTCCAGATTGAGAAAAAGAAACACTCGGTAAAATAGAGTCTCGCGGGCGCATTTGCGCGACAAACACATGTTTGAGTTGCTTGCCGTCAATATCATCAATAAACACCACAGAAGAGCCATCTGGTGTTCCTTGAAAGTGGCCTTTTTTGAGCAAATCTACGCTATTTTCCGATTCGACTTCTTCTTGTAACTGCGCCAGTTTGTCTTGACTGTAAGGTGAGAAGACAAATGAGTTAAAGCCGGCGATCACCCCCGTAATCACCGCCAAATACAATGCCGAGCGAATCAAGAACTTATTGCCAATACCAGTGGCGTTCATCACGGTAATTTCACTTTCTGCGTACAAACGGCCGAAAGTCAGCAAGATCCCTAAAAACAGACTCAGAGGCAGCATCAATAATCCCATTGATGGCATACTCAAGGCGACGTAATGCATCACCAAACTAGCGGGAATATCACCATCGGATGCATCAGCCAATACTTTGATCAATTTTTGGCTCAGGAACACGAGAAAAAGGATAAAAAATATCGCTAATTGGCTTTTGAGTGTCTCGCGGATCAAATATCTAACAATAATCACGCTGAAATTACCTATACAAAACTTGTTTTTTTAATTGAATCACTATAATTTCCCGTTAAACCTTTTATTTTATAAATTTTTGGCTAACTGTTAATGCGCTTATTTAAGGATAGTTCCGAGTAAGGAATCAACCAGTAAGATGCATTATCTAACATTTAGTTCTATTTGTCTTCAGGATGTAGGAGTACGCATGGAGTTCAGTGTAAAAAGTGGCAGTCCAGAGAAACAGCGCAGTGCATGTATCGTTGTGGGTGTGTTCGAGCCACGTCGCCTTTCTCCAGTTGCTGAGCAACTCGATAAAATCAGCGATGGCTATATTAGTTCACTGCTTCGCCGTGGTGATCTGGAAGGAAAACCGGGGCAAATGCTTCTGCTTCATCAAGTACCAGGTGTGCTGTCTGAACGCGTTTTATTGGTCGGTTGCGGCAAAGAGCGCGAACTTGGTGAGCGTCAATACAAAGAAATCATTCAAAAAACCATTAACACGCTTAATGAAACCGGTTCGATGGAAGCGGTATGCTTCTTAACAGAACTGCATGTTAAAGGACGCGATACCTATTGGAAAGTGCGTCAAGCCGTTGAAGCAACCAAAGATGGCTTGTACACCTTTGATCAGTTTAAAACGGTTAAACCTGAAACACGCCGTCCATTGCGTAAGTTGGTCTTTAACGTGCCAACACGTCGTGAGCTCAACCTAGGCGAGAAAGCAATCACACACGGGCTGGCTATCTCTTCTGGTGTTAAAGCCTCGAAAGATCTCGGTAACATGCCACCAAATGTGGCAAATCCTGCTTACCTTGCCTCACAAGCTCGCCGTTTGGCAGACGATTACGCAACCGTCACGACCAAGATCATCGGTGAACAAGAGATGGAAAAACTGGGTATGACCTCATACCTAGCCGTAGGCCGAGGCTCTAAAAACGATTCTATGATGTCAATCATGGAGTACAAAGGCAACCCCGATCCAGATGCCAAGCCTATCGTTCTAGTAGGTAAAGGCCTCACGTTCGATTCAGGCGGTATTTCTCTTAAGCCAGGAGAAGGAATGGATGAGATGAAGTACGACATGTGTGGTGCTGCATCTGTATTCGGAACCATGAAAGCGCTGGCTAAGCTCAACCTGCCTATCAATGTGACGGGTATCCTTGCAGGCTGTGAAAACATGCCTGGCAGTAATGCTTATCGCCCTGGTGACATCCTTACCACCATGTCAGGTCAAACCGTTGAAGTACTCAACACCGATGCAGAAGGCCGCCTGGTTCTTTGTGATGTGTTAACGTACGTTGAGCGCTTTGAACCTGAGTGTGTGGTTGATGTTGCCACGCTGACAGGAGCGTGTGTTATCGCACTCGGTCATCACATCAGCGGCGTTATCTCAAACCATAACCCACTGTCTCATGAACTCGTCAACGCTTCTGAGCAAGCCAGTGATCGTGCTTGGCGCCTACCAATGGCAGACGAATACCATGAACAGCTCAAGAGCCCATTTGCCGATATGGCAAACATTGGTGGTCGCCCAGGTGGCACCATCACAGCCGGTTGTTTCTTGTCTAAGTTCGCCAAGAAATACCATTGGGCTCACCTTGATATCGCCGGTACCGCGTGGAAGTCAGGTGCAGCGAAAGGGTCTACGGGGCGCCCAGTCTCAATGCTTGTCCAATTCTTACTCAACCGAAGTGGCCAAGAGACTGAGGAACAAACCTCAAAATAATCAAAAGGGCCGCAAGGCCCTTTTTTGTAGGCTTAGGAAAAGTCATGGCAAATGCAACGTTTTACATCGTTCCACCTGATTCCACTCAAGCGAGTCCGGAAGGCTTTGCGCACTATGTCCTGTTTCTCGCGCAGCATTTCGCCAAGCAAGGCGCAAAGGTTTATCTTAATTGCAACGATAAGGTACACGCCGAGCAAATCGCCGAACGATTTTGGCAAGTTGATCCCGCGCAGTTTATTGCGCACAATTTGGTCGGTGAAGGCCCTAAGTATGCAACCAATATCGAAATCGGTTACCAAGCAGTCAAGCCTTCTTGGAACAGGCAATTGGTAATAAATTTGGCCGATAATAAGACAACCTTTGCGAACAAGTTTGCTGAGGTGGTAGACTTCGTGCCTTGCGAAGAAAAAGCCAAGCAACTGGCACGAGAAAGATATAAAATCTATCGCCAAGCTGGCTATCAGCTACAAACGGTCAATATTGACCACAACTAGTGGTCAATCCTTATAGTTAAGCTCTCCATTTAGAGAGTTCACTTATAATGATTGACTAAGATTTACCATCAACCAGAAAAGATTTCCTCAAAATAGTTGGGCGAAGAACAAGGCAACACGTGCGCAAATCCCTATCATCACACGAGTGGGCTTTTGAATGCCGTTAACGCCGCTCCCCGTCCAAATACGTCGAGGAAAAAGGCGACTATGGAAAAGACATATAACCCAACTTCAATCGAACAAGCTTTATACCAAGCTTGGGAAGAGAAAGGCTACTTTAAGCCACACGGTGATACTTCAAAGCAAGCTTACAGCATCATGATCCCACCACCAAACGTCACCGGTAGCCTACATATGGGCCATGCGTTCCAAGACACGATCATGGATACTCTGATCCGTGCAGAGCGTATGAAGGGTAAAAATACGCTTTGGCAAGTCGGTACTGACCACGCGGGTATCGCAACTCAAATGGTGGTTGAGCGTAAAATTGCAGCAGAAGAAGGCAAAACAAAACACGACTACGGCCGTGAAGCTTTCATCGACAAAATCTGGGAATGGAAAGCCGAATCAGGTGGCACCATCACGAAACAGCTACGTCGCCTAGGCGCATCGGTAGATTGGGATCGTGAACGATTCACAATGGATGATGGCCTTTCGGCTGCCACTCAAGAAGTGTTTGTCCGTCTTTACGAAGAAGACCTCATCTACCGTGGTAAACGCCTAGTAAACTGGGATCCGAAACTGCACACGGCGATTTCTGATCTTGAAGTAGAAAACAAAGATAAAAAAGGCCACATGTGGCACTTCCGCTACCCATTAGCGAATGGCGTTAAAACCGCAGACGGTAAAGACTACATTGTTGTTGCCACGACACGTCCAGAAACCATGCTCGGTGACACTGGCGTCGCGGTAAACCCTGAAGATCCTCGTTACAAAGATCTTATCGGTCAACACGTTCTCCTACCGATCATCAACCGTTTGATCCCTATCGTCGCTGATGAGCACGCCGATATGGAAAAAGGCACAGGTTGTGTGAAGATCACGCCTGCTCACGACTTTAACGATTACGAAGTGGGTAAACGTCACGGCCTACCGATGATCAACATCCTAACCTTCAACGCCGACATTCGTGATGCAGCTGAAGTGTTCACCACTAACGGTGAAGAAAGCGATGTTTACTCTACCGAGTTACCGGCTAAATACCAAGGTATGGAGCGCTTTGCAGCACGTAAAGCGATCGTAGCTGAGTTTGATCAACTGGGCTTACTCGAAGAAGTGAAAGATCACGACTTAACCGTACCTTACGGCGATCGTGGTGGTGTGGTTATCGAACCAATGCTGACTGACCAATGGTACGTACGCACAGCGCCTCTTGCTGAGCCTGCAGTTAAAGCCGTTGAAGATGGCCAGATCCAGTTCGTGCCTAAACAGTACGAAAACATGTACTTCGCGTGGATGCGTGACGTGCAAGACTGGTGTATCTCTCGTCAACTTTGGTGGGGCCACCGTATCCCAGCATGGTACGACAACGATGGTAAAGTTTACGTAGGTCGCACTGAAGAAGAAGTTCGTGAAAAGAACAACCTCGCGCCTGTTGTTGTACTTAAGCAAGACGACGACGTGTTGGATACCTGGTTCTCTTCTGCCCTGTGGACATTCGGTACACAAGGCTGGCCTGAAGATACTGAAGCGCTGAAAACATTCCATCCATCTGATGTGTTAGTTTCAGGTTTCGACATCATCTTCTTCTGGGTTGCTCGTATGATCATGATGACGATGCACTTCTGTAAAGATGAACAAGGCAATGCGCAAGTGCCTTTTAAAACCGTTTACATGACTGGCCTTATCCGTGATGAGAACGGTGACAAAATGTCTAAGTCTAAGGGCAACGTCCTTGACCCTATCGACATGATCGACGGTATTGATCTTGAATCTTTGGTTGAAAAGCGTTGTGGCAACATGATGCAGCCGCAACTTGCGAAGAAGATTGAAAAGAACACACGTAAAACCTTTGAAAACGGTATTGAACCCTACGGCACCGATGCCCTGCGTTTCACCCTAGCAGCCATGGCTTCAACTGGCCGTGACATCAACTGGGACATGAAGCGTCTTGAAGGTTACCGTAACTTCTGTAACAAGCTATGGAACGCAAGTCGTTACGTACTCATGAACACAGAAGAACACGACTGTGGTATGTCGCTGTCTGCCAAGGACCGTGCAAACATGGAATTCTCTCTGGCTGATAAGTGGATTGAGTCTCAGTTTGAAGTGGCTGCAAAAGAGTTTAACGCTCACCTAGACAACTACCGTCTAGATATGGCAGCGAACACTTTGTACGAGTTCATTTGGAACCAGTTCTGTGACTGGTATCTAGAGCTAACTAAACCGGTTCTTTGGAAAGGTGATGCAGCCCAACAGCAAGCAACACGCTACACCTTGATTACGGTTCTTGAGAAGACACTGCGTCTTGCTCACCCAGTACTTCCTTACATCACCGAGTCAATCTGGCAGAGCGTTAAGCCGCTCATTGATGGTGTGGAAGGCGACACAATTATGCTACAAGCGCTGCCTCAGTACGACGAAGCCAACTTCCACCAAGAAGCACTCGACGACATCGAGTGGGTCAAAGCGTTCATCACTAGTATTCGTAACCTACGTGCCGAGTACGACATTGCACCAGGCAAACCGCTAGACGTGATGCTAAAAGCAAGCGAGCAAGATGCTGCGCGCCTAGAAGCAAACCGCAAAGTATTGATGGCGTTAGCTAAACTTGAGCAAATCACGCTGGTATCGGAAGGTGACACACTACCGGCATGTGCAACGGCACTGGTTGCTAAGTCTGAACTATTGATCCCGATGGCAGGCCTTATCGACAAGGATGCAGAGCTTGCGCGTCTTGATGGCGAAATCAACAAGACTCACGGTGAAATCAAACGCATCGAAGGCAAGCTAGGCAATCAAGGTTTCGTTGCTAAAGCCCCTGAAGCGGTTGTCGCTAAAGAGCGTGAAAAGCTTGAAGGTTACAAAGAGACGCTAGTGAAGCTTGAAGAACAAAAGACCACCATCGCTGCACTATAATTGAGTTGCAACACGATAGTTAATCGGTAACATACTGAAATAAAAGGGCCAGTCATCGCGACTGGCCCTTTTTACGTGTGTGTCCCATCCTGAAATAGGATTACACCACTCGATTGTGCTCTCGACCTTCAATAAAGGCGCCAATATTGTCGATAAGAATATTGGCTAAGTTTTGAATCGCAGAATCACTGCCCCATGCCACATGAGGCGTGAGAAGCAAATTGGGTAAGTGCATATTAGCAATTAAGGAGTTGGACTCATCAGCAGGTTCGTCGGTAAACACATCAATCCCTGCACCACGAATAGTGCCATGTTTTAACGCATCGACTAACGCCTCTTCATCAACCAAGCCACCGCGCCCAGCATTAATCACAATCGAGCTCGACTTCATACTCGCAAGCTCATGACGACCAATCAAATGGCGCGTCTCGTCATTGAGTGGGCAATGCAGCGTCACCACATCTGACATCGCCAATAAACGCTCAAACGAGATATACCCCTGACGACACTGGCGTTGTCCTTTGCGTTCAGCAAACAGCACATTCATTCCCACTGACTTCGCTAACTGGGCCGTCGCTTGACCTAAAGCACCACTGCCAATGATACCCAGTGTCGATCCTGCCACATCACTGATGGGATGAGTAAAGAAACAGAACTGCTTATGTCGCTGCCACTCTCCAGCGGCAATGTCATTATGATACCCCTTCAAATTGCGCTTGAGGGCAAAGATCATCGCCAACACGTGCTCAGGAACGGACTGGGTGGCATACCCACGAATGTTGGTTACGGCAATACCAAACTCTTGGCACGCCTCGATATCGACATTGTTAAAGCCTGTTGCGGCGATCGCGATCATCTTAAGATTCGGCAACTGCATCAATATCGCACGATCAAGAACCACTTTATTGGTGATCACGATATCCGCTTGCTGGAGACGATCAACAACCTCGCCAGGCGCGGTCAGATCATACTCTCGCCATTGATGATCAAAAGGCAGATGGGGCAAATCAATTCGAGTTGGGATCGTAGCACGATCAAGAAAGACAATAGTCGGCAGCGTCATGGAACCTCCGTGTCGCTGCCTTGGAAATAGGTTATGGGTGTGGCAGCGTTTTATAGTCTGGTAATTCTCGCACAGGTGCGAAAAAGTGAAAGATAATCGCTTCCGCTTCAAGATAGAAGTCACAAGGAACAAACAGACTACGCAAACTATTGCATTGTGGGTGATAGAAACTCAGTTCAGCGGCGTGCAATTCTAATCGATTAGAAAAATCAAACGCCTCATCTTGGGCGTAAAACTCATCGCCAACAATCGCATGTCCTAGCGCTTGCATATGAACACGCAATTGGTGTGAGCGACCTGTAGTAGGCAGCAAGCGAACCAAGGTGGTTTTTGCTTCACGCTTGACCACTTGATAGCGCGTTTTAGCCTGTTTGCCTGTTTCAAAACACACTTTCTGTTTAGGACGATTAGGCCAATCGCCAATAAGCGGCAAATTAACTTCTCCCTCATCCGCCTCAACATGACCCCATACCCGCGCATAATAAACCTTGTGGGTTAAGCGGTATTGAAATTGCTTTTTCAGCGCCCGTTCAGCAAGCTTGTTTTTCGCTAGCAGCATTAACCCCGAAGTGTCCATATCAAGGCGGTGAACCACTTGAACATCGGGGTAAATATCCACTAGGCGAGACCACATACTGTCGTAATGCTCAGCTAAACGCCCAGGAACAGACAACAATCCCGACGGCTTATTCACCGCCAGAATATGCTCATCTTCAAAGACAATATCAACCCAAGGCTCAGTTGGCGGGTGGTACTCTGTCATGGCCATAAAGACCTCCGAGAAATATCAAACCAAGCGTCATGTCCAATCGCAACAAAAGGGCGATGAGAGGGCTCCTCCACTGGAAGGAGCCCTCATGGTTTTATTCGCCGCTAGATTTGGTAATGACGTTTTTTTCTAGTTATGAGAAACGACAATCATACGCAGTGAGTCCAATTGATACTGAGCTTGGCTAATATAGCCAGTCAGCTCTTTGATCTGCTCATCAATCGCGACAATCTCTTCATCACGAATATTTGGATTGACGGCTTTAAGGGCTTGTAAGCGTTCTAGCTCAGCATTGAGGCTCGTTTGCATCTCTTGTTGTGCTTGGCTGCGGATCGCGGCCACTTTGTTAACAATCAGAAGCTCGCCAGCGGCAATCAATTGATGCACTTGCGATTGCACTGACGCCACCAGTTTTGTCGCAATATGACGACCGATTGGGCTTAATTGACGGTTGAAGCTTTCAAACTCCACTTGTTCAGAAAGATCATTGCCTTTACCATCCAACATGATGCGAATCGGAGTCGGCGGTAAGAAGCGGCTGATCCCACTGCGTTTCGGCGCTTGAGCATCTACTTTGTAAATCAGCTCTAACAACATAGTACCGACGGGTAGGGCTTTGTTTTTCAACAGTGACACCGCAGAGGTGCCCACGCCTTCACTCATCAGAAGATCAATACCACCTTGAATCATTGGGTGCTCCCAACTGATAAAGTTCATATCTTCGCGAGACAGCGCGGTTTCACGATCAAAAGTAATCGTCGCCCCTTCATAAGGCAAGCCCGGATAACTTGGCACCAGCATATGTTCTGATGGCGTCACCACTAAGGCATTCTCGCCTTTATCGTCTTGATCAAGGCCGATAGTATCGAACAGGCTTAATGCAAATGTCACTAGGTTAGTATCGCCATCTGTCGCGGCAATTGTATCAACGATTGCTTGCGCTTTTTCGCCACCATTAGAATGCATCTCTAACAAGCGATCACGACCTTGTTCAAGCTGCGCCTTAAGCGCCTTATTCATCGCCGCCGACTCGGTAATCACCTCATCGAGATCAGAGGTATCGCCCGAGGCCAACATCTCAATTAAACGCTCAGCGAACTGGTCATACACATTACGACCAGTTGGACACGTCTCGGCAAACGCATTGAGACCTTCATCAAACCAACGCGCCAAAATCGCTTGCGAGGTACCTTCAAGATAAGGCACATGGATATCGATATCTCGAGTCTGACCAATACGGTCCAAACGGCCGATGCGCTGTTCAAGCAAGTCAGGATTAAAGGGTAAATCAAACATCACCAGTTGATTAGCAAACTGGAAGTTGCGACCTTCAGAGCCAATTTCACTACAAATGAGCACTTGTGCTCCGCCCTCTTCCTGAGCAAAGTAGGCGGCTGCTTTATCACGCTCAATAATCGACATGCCTTCATGGAAGACCGTTGCACGGATCCCTTCACGCTCGCGCAGCGCTTGCTCTAACTGCAGTGCGGTGCTAGAGCGTGATGCGATCACCAAAATCTTCTCACTGCGCTTCTCTTTGATCTTCTCCAGTAGCCAATTGACTCGGCTATCAAACTGCCACCAGCTCGACTCTTCGCCTTCAAATTCTTGGAAAATTTCTTCTGGATAGAGATTTTTCATCGCTCGCGCTTGAGAGCTCATCTTACCGCCGATCAGACCCGACACACGCATTGAGGTCGTGTATTGCGCAGGGATAGCCATCGGCATCAAATTGACATTACGCGTTGGGAAACCTTTAATCGCAGCACGGGTATTACGGAACAACACCCGGCCAGTACCGTGACGATCCATGAGATTATCAATCAGCTCTTGGCGCGCCGCCGCTTTGGCGTCTTCGTCACTGTCACTTTCAATAATGCGGAACAGCGGCTCGACATCTTGCTCACACAGCAATTCACTGATTTGATTTTTCGCGTCATCGGCGAGCATTTTTCCAGAGAAGAGCGCACTGACAGAGTCGGCAACTGGCGCATATTGCTCTTCTTCTTTCACAAAGGTTTCATAGTCGAAGAAACGGTCTGAATCGAGCAGACGCAGACGGGCAAAATGGCTCTCACGTCCAAGCTGCTCAGGTGTCGCCGTCAATAGCAACACACCTGGAGTACGTTCCGCTAACCCTTCAACTACTTGATACTCACGGCTTGGCGCATCGACGCTCCACTCTAGATGGTGCGCTTCATCGACCACCAACAAATCCCAGTCGCCTTCAAGCGCTTGTTCAAAACGCTGACGGCTCTTACGCAGAAAGTCGAGCGAACACAACACATATTGTTGAGTATCGAACGGATTATCAGCATCGGCGAACGCTTCAATACAGCGCTCTTCATCGAAAATAGAAAAGTGCAGGTTGAAGCGACGCATCATCTCAACCAACCATTGATGTTGCAGCGTTTCTGGCACCACAATCAAGATACGCTCAGCTCGGCCAGCCAATACTTGTTGGTGAATGATCATGCCCGCTTCAATGGTTTTGCCCAAACCAACCTCATCGGCCAGTAAAACACGAGGAGCATGACGACGCCCGACTTCATGAGCAATATAAAGCTGATGAGGGATCAAACCTGCACGCATGCCACATAGACCACGCATCGGGCTCTTGTGTTGCTGATATTGATTAATCAATGCACGGTAACGAAGCACAAAGTTATCCATGCGATCAATTTGACCGGCATAAAGTTTGTCTTGAGGCTTATTAAAACGAATCTGGTTGCTAAGCATGATTTCACGCAGCACCACTTCCTCGCCATTGTCTTCACGCACACCAAGGTAGCTGTATAAGCCTTGATCTTCGACTACTTGCTCAACCTTGATTGACCAACCTTCTTGGCTATCAATCACATCGCCAACATTAAAAGTGACTCGCGTTACGGGCGCATCGTTTCGAGCGTAAACTCGGTTCTCTTCCGAAGCAGCAAACATTAAAGTCACAGTACGTGCATCTAATGCTACAACGGTTCCTAAACCTAGATCGCCCTCTGTATCGCTGATCCAGCGTTGGCCCAAAGCAAATGTCATGAATCGACTACCTCATCTATTTTTTAATCAAAAACGGGTCTATAAATCTTAGCGGTTTTCACGCAACTTGAAAGGCTACTGACGGGGAAAGAAGATGTCAGCGGCTGCGTCAAAAAAGGTCGCTAATCTTACTTGAAGCTGTGATATTGGTCACGTACAAAGGCCTAAAATCGCAATATTTTTTTATCCGACTTGGAGATGACATCAAAGTGTAAGAAATCAATGGCACTTCTAGCTAAGAGTGTAGAAAAAGCACCGTATACTTATTAATGAGCCGCATCATCGCGCGTCAAGTTTATGACTGGCACAAGTGATGCATTCATTAGAATGACGATCAACACGGGTTTGCATTTTTGTAGTCAAACCACCAGTGTTCTGGCTACAGCTGTGCAAGCAACCGCAAGTAAACCACTTCATACGCAAGTATGAGGGGTAAGCAAGCCGCACCGCGGCAAGGAGACGCTTATGGGTGATACAGACCGGAAGCTATTTGTCCTAGACACAAACATTCTTCTTCACGAACCGCTCGCCATTTACTCTTTTAAAGAACATGACGTCATTATTCCGATGACCGTACTTGAAGAACTTGATCGTATCAAAGACAGTAAACGCGATGTCGCGCGTGATGCACGTGTTGCGATTCGTGCCTTAGAAGCGATGTTTAAAGACGCAACGCCAGATGAAATATCCGACGGCATTCCGATCAATAGAGATCATACCACCACAGGCCATGTCGCCATTTTGGCTGATTTTGAGCTGCACGAGACCATAAAAGCTTTTGCCGACAAAGCTGGCGACAATCGCATTTTGAATGGTGTGCTTTTCTTGCAAAACAAGCGTGCACCGCGCGAAGTCATCTTAGTGACTAAAGACATCAACATGCGTTTACGTGCCAAAGGGGCTGGCGTGCGTTTTGTTGAAGACTACCGTACTGATCAATTGATCGATGATGTTCAATACCTTACCAAAGGCTTTCAACAAATCGAAGGCGAATTCTGGAGTAACGTGCAAGATGTCGAAAGCCGTAACCTTGCTGGACGTACCTACCATACACTCGATAGACAGACGTTTGAGCCTACCTATATTAATCAATATGTGATTGATGAAGAGAGTGACTTCGCTGGCCGCATCGAAGAGATTGAACAAGACAAAGTGACCATCAAAGACCTGAGTCGCGAAAGATTGATGCACCGCCGCGCATGGGATATTACACCGAAGAATATCTACCAAGGCATGGCACTTGATGCGTTACTCGATCCGGATATTGATCTCGTGATCCTAACCGGCGCTGCTGGTAGTGGTAAAACCTTACTTGCGCTCGCTTCCGCACTCGAACAGACCATAGAGAAAGGCATGTTTGATAAGATCATTGTCACTCGAAACACGCCAGATATTGGCGAGTCGATTGGCTTCTTGCCCGGCAGCGAAGAAGAGAAGATGCTGCCGTGGCTCGCCGCCGTGACCGACACGCTAGAGGCATTACATAAACACGATCACTGCACTGAAGGCTCGCTCAAATACATTTGTGATAAAGCTAACATTCAGTTTAAGTCGATCAACTTTATGCGTGGTCGCTCGATCCAAAACGCTTTTGTTTTGCTTGATGAATGTCAAAACCTCACTGCGTCGCAGATCAAAACCATCATTACTCGCTGTGGTGAAGGAACCAAGATCGTCTGTTCAGGTAACCTAGCACAAATTGATTCTCACTACTTAACCCCGGTGACCTCTGGATTAACTTATATGGTTGAGCGCTTCAAAAGCTTTGAAGGCAGTGCCAATATCCACCTTAATGGCGTGGTACGCAGCCGCTTAGCTGAATTTGCTGAAGAGAATTTATAATCACTCATGGTGAGATATAATTCATATCTCACCATTAATTTAAAATAAGTATTCACAAATGGCGTTTGAATATGTTTAACTATCTCCATTAAATGAATTAGCATTCAAGGACTGGAGTATGGCCTTTAACCTACGTAACAGAAACTTCCTCAAATTGTTGGATTTCAGCCCTAAAGAGATCCAGTTTCTGCTCGATCTTTCTGCCGACCTGAAGAAAGCGAAATATGCCGGCACTGAGCAGAAGAAACTGGTTGGTAAAAATATCGCATTGATCTTTGAAAAGGCCTCAACTCGCACTCGCTGCGCGTTTGAAGTGGCGGCCTTTGATCAAGGCGCGCAAGTCTCTTACATCGGCCCATCGGGATCACAAATTGGTCAAAAAGAGTCAATGAAAGATACCGCTCGCGTATTGGGTCGCATGTACGACGGCATTGAATATCGTGGTTTTGGTCAAGAGATTGTCGAAGATCTCGGTCACTACGCCGGGGTTCCCGTTTGGAATGGTTTGACTAACGAGTTTCACCCAACGCAAATTCTGGCCGACTTCCTAACCATGCTTGAGCATGGACGCGGTAAACAGCTGCATCAGATTAAGTTCGCCTACCTTGGCGATGCACGCAACAACATGGGTAATTCTCTGTTAGTTGGCGCAGCCAAAATGGGCATGGATATTCGCCTTGTCGCCCCAAAATCTTTTTGGCCAGAACACGAATTAGTCACTACCTGCCAAGCCATCGCCAAACAAACTGGCGCGAAAATCACCTTAACGGAAAACGTAGAGGAAGGAGTGCAAGAGTGTGATTATCTCTACACGGATGTTTGGGTTTCTATGGGCGAAGCCCCTGAAGCTTGGGATGAACGTGTCGCCATGATGACGCCTTATCAAGTCAATATGAAGGTTATTGAGCAAACCGGTAACCCACAAGTGAAGTTTATGCACTGCTTACCGGCGTTCCATGATGATCAAACGGCGATTGGTAAACAAGTGGCACAAAAATATGGCATGAAAGGCCTCGAAGTGACTGATGAAGTCTTTGAGTCTGAGCATTCGATTGTCTTCGATCAAGCGGAGAACCGTATGCATACAATTAAAGCAGTGATGGTCGCTACACTCGGTGCGTAAGCAAGCAATAACTGCACAACAAAGCCACAATGTAATCGCTTGCATTGGAAAAAGTTAGGCGTATAATGCTGCGCAATTTGTCTGGATATAGAGAAAATAATGCCACGTAATTCGTGTTCTACACAACGTATTACACTGGGTAAGCGGAAATGCTTACCGTCGTTGGTTTTTTCTATTTCTAACGATTTTTAAAGCCTCCCGTAATGGGGGGCTTTTTTATTGCCTAAAATTCGTACTCAGATGGGAAGATGACTATGACAAACTCGCTTTACAACAAGCACATTATCTCAATTCCTGAGCTGTCGCGCGACGAGCTGGAATTAATTGTCAACACAGCAGGTGAACTGAAAGCCGAGCAAAAACCAGAGCTGATTAAGAACAAAGTGATTGCGAGCTGTTTCTTTGAGCCATCAACCCGCACCCGTCTTTCATTTGAAACCGCCATCCAGCGTATCGGTGGCGATGTGATTGGTTTTGATAATGGTGGTAATACTTCACTAGCCAAAAAAGGCGAAACCTTAGCGGACTCGGTGCAGGTTATTTCTTCTTACGTTGACGCTTTTGTTATGCGCCACCCACAAGAAGGAGCCGCGCGCCTTGCCTCTGAATTCTCTAACGGCGTACCAGTCATTAACGCCGGTGATGGTGCAAACCAACATCCAACCCAAACGCTGCTGGATCTGTTCTCAATTGCCGAGACTCAAGGTCGTCTAGATAACCTTAACGTTGCTTTCGTCGGTGATCTTAAATACGGGCGAACGGTTCATTCGCTAACTCAAGCTCTGGCGAAGTTCAACAATATCCGCTTCTTCTTTGTTGCACCAGACGCATTAGCGATGCCAGATTACCTGTGTGAAGAGTTGGATGACGTCGGTATCGCTTACAGTTTGCATACCGATATGGAAACCGTGATTCCACAGCTGGATGTCCTGTATATGACACGCGTACAGAAAGAGCGTTTTGATGAGTCAGAGTACGCTCATATAAAGTCAGCCTACATTCTTACTGCGGCGATGCTCGAAGGCGCACGTGACAATCTCAAAGTACTTCACCCGCTGCCACGCGTAGACGAAATTACCGTCGACGTCGATAAAACGCCACACGCGTACTACTTCCAGCAAGCGGAAAATGGCGTTTACGCTCGTGAAGCCCTACTGGCTTTAGTACTGAATCAAACACTGTAATCGGGGGAGAAACATCAATGGCTAAACAGACTCAATTGCAGGTTGAAGCAATTAAAAATGGTACCGTAATCGACCATATCCCGGCCCAAATTGGTATTAAAGTGCTCAAACTGTTCTCAATGGATAAATCACAGCAACGTGTTACGGTCGGCTTAAACCTTCCCTCTTCTGAGCTGGGACACAAAGATCTACTTAAAATTGAGAATGTGTTTATTAGTGAAGAACAAGCCAGTAAATTGGCCCTTTACGCACCACATGCAACCGTCAATCAGATTGAAGATTATAAAGTCGTCAAGAAGCTAGCGCTGGAGCTTCCTGAGCAAGTAAATAATGTGTTTGAGTGTCCAAACACTAACTGCATCAGCCACGACGAGCCGGTAGAAAGCAGCTTTAAAGTGGTCGAAAAGAAACAAGATATTCGCCTCAAGTGTAAATACTGCGAAAAAGTATTCTCGCGCGACATCGTGACTGAGCGTTAAGCAACCCCGGCTCAATATACCAACCCAAATGTCGATCCTTACTCGTGATGAGTGAGGATTTTTTCTTTACCCCGACTGGGTTTCGCGGCACACTAAATGCCTGAATTTCGACCCTAACCGATGGAATATAATAATGACTAAAGTGCTTCACACAGAATCTGCCCCAGCAGCAATCGGCCCATATGTACAAGGTGTTGACCTAGGCAATATGGTCCTGACTTCAGGCCAAATCCCGGTAAATCCTGCCACGGGTGAAGTGTCTGCCGATATCGCAGAACAAGCTCGTCAATCACTTGAGAATGTAAAAGCGGTTGTGGAAGCATCTGGTCTTGCAGTGACTGATATCGTAAAAATGACAGTCTTCGTTAAAGATCTAAACGACTTCGGTACCGTCAATGAGGTGTACGGCAAGTTCTTTGATGAGCACAACGTTGCCAACTACCCAGCACGTTCATGTGTTGAAGTAGCACGCCTGCCAAAAGATGTCGGTATCGAAATTGAAGCGATCGCAGTGCGCAAGTAAACGGCACACAAAAACCAGAAAAGCGAGCCATATGCTCGCTTTTAAACCACTACGATTTATTAATGCTAATTTTTAGCTGGGTTGACAGCGAAACTTTCAATCAGTTGACTAACCTCAACGGCCAGTTGTCTTTGAGAAGACTGCTCTTCAATCAATACCGAATTGGTTGCTCTATCAACCACTAATACCTTGCCAATTCCCTGCGCACACTCAACCAACATGCCTTGTTTTATCTGACAGATTTCCATCTTGACTCTCCTCTTGCCTACACTCTTTACGTGCGACAAAAGGAAAAGATCAAAAAGCCGACGCGAACGTCGGCTTCTGATTGAAATCGATGTGGCTTACTTAACGAAATCAACACCTATTTGAATGTCGCCATTTAGCGTTTCAAGCATACCATCCAGTGCAGATTTTTCGAAATCACTCAGCTTACCGTAGCTTAGTATCTCTTCAACACCTTCTTTGCCCAGTTTAACCGGTTGCGCGAAGAACGGAGCGTGCTCACCATTGCCTTCAATGTAGGCGTACTCTATCACTTCTTTACCTTGCAATGCGTTGACTAAAGCAAGACCAAAACGACATGCCGCTTGACCCATAGAAAGGGTTGCACTGCCGCCGCCCGCTTTCGCTTCAACCACTTCCGTGCCGGCATTTTGAATACGTTTTGTTAGCGCTTCAATTTCTTCAGCGGTAAATTCAACACCTTCGACTTGAGAAAGCAGTGGCAGAATCGTCACGCCAGAGTGGCCACCGATAACAGGAACACGAACCTCGCTTGGATCTTTGTCTTTTAAAGCAGCAACAAAGGTTTCAGAACGGATCACATCAAGAGTAGTAATGCCGAAAAGACGACGCTTGTCATACACACCCGCTTGTTTGAGCACTTCAGCCGCAATCGGCACAGTCGTATTAACAGGGTTGGTAATAATACCGACGAGTGCTTTTGGGCAAACATCAGCAATGCGTTGAGCAAGCGATTTAACGATACCCGCGTTAACGTTAAATAGATCTGCACGGTCCATACCTGGCTTACGCGCCACACCTGCAGAAATCAGTACCACGTCTGCACCTTCCAGTGCTGGCGTTGGATCTTCACCCGCATAGCCTTTGATAGATACAGGGGTCGGGATGTGGCTAAGATCAGCCGCGACACCAGGAGTTACTGGTGCGATATCGTAAAGGGCTAAATCTGAACCCGCTGGAAGACGGTTTTTAAGTAGAAGGGCGAGGGCTTGACCGATGCCACCAGCGGCACCAATAACAGCTACTTTCATCGTAGTTCTCCTTGAGAAGATTCTCTTATATATGTTTTGTAGGGCAATTTTTAATCGGGCACGCTCAAGCTAAACCAATCACATCCTGATTACAATCAATTAACGTCAGCTTTGCGACCTTGCGCAACCAGACAAAAACGTGCTACACAATAGGTGGCTATTATGTACTTCTTCACCTTGAATGACAAAGAGTTAGGTCGTATTTCTTAGCGTGATATTGTGTCAATTTACAGTGATACGTTAGACAGATTTGACTGTTATCATTGGCACTAACTGCATAGCTATGCGAGAATATTCACTTGCTTTTTATACCCACAAACATAGAAAGAACATCATGCGCCATTCTGAAAAACAAGATAACCTCGTTCGCGCTTTTAAAGCCCTATTAAAAGAAGAGCGTTTCGGTTCCCAAGGCGATATTGTCGAAGCCCTCAAGAATGAAGGGTTCGACAATATCAACCAATCTAAAGTGTCACGTATGTTGACTAAGTTTGGTGCCGTTCGAACACGTAATGCAAAAATGGAAATGGTCTACTGCTTGCCAGCAGAGTTGGGTGTGCCAACGGTTTCAAGCTCATTACGTGAATTGGTACTCGATATTGACCACAACAATGCGCTGGTTGTGATTCATACCGGTCCTGGTGCTGCGCAACTGATCGCTCGCTTGTTGGACTCATTGGGCAAGTCAGAAGGCATACTCGGCGTCGTTGCCGGTGATGATACAATATTTATTACCCCAACCTTGTCGATCACAACAGAGCAACTGTTCGCTTCCGTTTGCGACCTTTTTGAGTACACTGGCTAAGCAACAATTGCCGCTCAAAGAAATATACACGTCGTCGCTTTGACGGCGTGACTGAGCTCACATCTTGAAAAAATCACACTCAACCACTAAATAACCCATAAACCACTGATTTTAAATAAATTAAATGTTCAAACATTCCTAGCATATTCACGTTGCATATAGGCATATTGACTCTATTTTTTAACATACGTGTAATTATGTGCCAATTTTTTGCTATTATTCAGCCACTTTTTCAACATATGGATTGAAAAAGATGCCGTTTTCAGCACGAGGAAACGCCTTAAACAACGACACTTGCTTAAGGTTAATAATGAATAAGGAAGGGAAATTCATGGCATTGAACAAACTTATTAAAGTTGGTGCGATTGCAGCGGGCGTTATCGGCGCTGGCGCAGTTAACGCTCAAGAGTTCATCACTATTGGTACAGGCTCAGTCACGGGTGTTTACTACCCAACTGGTGGTGCAATTTGTAAGCTAGTTAACAAAGATCGTAAAGAGCACAATATTCGTTGTTCTGTCGAGTCTACGGGTGGTTCGATCTACAACGTTAATACGATTCGCGCAGGCGAACTCGACTTCGGTATCGTTCAGTCTGACTGGCAATACCACGGCTACAACGGTACAAGTAAGTTTGCAGAGCAAGGCCCGTACAAAAATTTACGCGCCGTGTTCTCTCTACACACAGAACCATTCAACATCATCGCACGTACTGACGCTGGCATTGAAAGCGTGGCTGACCTGAAAGGTAAGCGCGTTAACATCGGTAACCCAGGCTCTGGGGACCGCGCAACAATGGGCGTGGTTATGGAAGCAATGGGCTGGACCAACGCAGACTTTAAACTTGCATCAGAACTTAAAGGCTCTGAGCGTTCACAAGCGTTGTGTGATAACAAAATTGATGCCTTTGTCTATGTGGTTGGTCATCCAAACGGATCAATCAAAGAAGCGACCACTTCATGTGATGCGAAGCTAATTCCTGCAACGGGTGCTAAGATCGATGCCATCGTATCGAATAACCCATACTACGCCTACAGCTCAGTACCAGCAGGCATGTACCGTGGCACTGACAAAGACGTAAACAGTTTTGGTGTTGCTGCAACTATGGTTACGACAACCAACGTTTCTGATGATGTTGCTTACAATGTAGCAAAATCTGTATTCGAAAACTTCGATACGTTCAAACGCCTACACCCTGCGTTTGCAAACCTGAAAAAAGAAGACATGGTAAAAGCGGGTCTTTCTATTCCTCTACACCCAGGTGCACAGAAGTACTACAAAGAGATTGGCCTACTTAAGTAAGTCACCTTTGACCACCGAGAAGGCAACGTCTTCTCGGTGACGAATTTTAACCACAACACCTACTTTGAGTTTCGTTCTCTTGAAACTCACCTTGTCTTTATCTCTCATAATACGAAATAACTGAGCAATATTTCATCTTTCACTACCAAGAAAGATGCTAAATACAGGTTCTGACAATCATAAATATACGGACCGCTTATAATAAGGATTTAGTACATGTCGAAGGCAACCACTCCGTCTCAAGATGTGCAAGAAATGGTCGCTCAATCCGATACAGGTGCACGCGCCCCATCAGGACTTGCGGGTAGCATCTTATGGTTTGTGCCACTTTGTTGGTCATTATTCCAACTTTGGTACGCATCACCTTTGCCATTCATTTTCAATTTTGGCGTACTGAACGACACAGAAGCACGATCTATTCATCTCATGTTTGCCGTTTTCCTTGCGTTTACGGCTTACCCAGCGATGAAGAATTCTCCGCGCGATCATATTCCAGCGGTTGACTGGTTATTGGCGATTGCTGGCAGCTTATCTGCCGCTTACATTTATCTTTTCTATACCGAATTGGCGGGCCGTTCGGGAGCCCCGACCTCACTAGACATCATTGTGGCAGTCATTGGCATGGTGTTGCTGCTTGAAGCCACTCGCCGCGCACTTGGTCCTCCATTAATGGTCGTGGCTGCTGTTTTCATGCTTTACACTTTTGGCGGTCCATACATGCCAGATGTGATCGCGCACAAAGGCGCGAGCCTCAACAAAGCCATGTCACACCTTTGGCTAACCACGGAAGGGGTTTTTGGCGTTGCACTTGGGGTTTCTACCTCGTTTGTTTTCTTATTTGTCCTTTTCGGCGCCATGTTAGAGCGCGCAGGAGCCGGGGCTTACTTTATTAAAGTCGCATTCTCACTGCTTGGTCACATGCGCGGCGGCCCAGCCAAGGCTGCCGTGGTTGCATCGGGGCTATCTGGCTTAGTCTCTGGTTCGTCAATCGCCAACGTAGTGACGACCGGTACTTTTACCATTCCATTGATGAAGCGCGTTGGCTTCCCTGGTACCAAAGCCGGTGCAGTCGAGGTTGCCGCTTCAACCAATGGCCAGCTAACGCCACCGATTATGGGGGCTGCCGCTTTCTTAATGGTCGAATATGTCGGCATCTCGTATGTTGAAGTCATTCGAGCCGCTATTTTGCCCGCGCTTATCTCTTACATTGCGCTTATCTATATTGTTCACTTAGAAGCATGTAAAGCTGGAATGACAGGGCTTCCACGTCGTCATACTCCGAAGCTGATTCATAGCCTATTGTCATTCACTGGCACCATTTTAGGCTTGTGTATTATCAGTGGTGCGGTCTATTACGGTGTTGGCTGGACCAAAGATATGTTTGGTGAAGCCGCAACATCGATCATGACAGTGGCGCTGTTACTCACTTACGTTGGTCTGGTTTCTATTTCGGCCAAATACGCCGACGAAGGCGCACTCGAGATTGATGCCGAACTAACTGAAGTACCCGATCCTGGCCCAACGATCAAATCGGGGCTACATTTCTTGCTACCGATCGTGGTGTTGGTATGGTGTCTAACCGTAGAACGTTTTTCACCTGGCCTATCTGCCTTTTGGGCGACCGTGTTTATGATCTTTATTTTGATCACTCAACGTCCTCTAATGGCGATACTTTCCAAACAAGGTTCTATTGCTCAGCAAACCAAAGTTGGTTTTGTTGATCTGGTCGAAAGCTTAGTTTCCGGTGCACGTAACATGATTGGTATCGGTGTTGCGACTGCAGCGGCTGGCACAGTTGTTGGTGTAGTAACCTTAACCGGTATCGGCCTAGTGATGACCGACTTTGTCGAATTCATTTCTGGCGGTAACATCATACTGATGCTGCTATTTACCGCCGTGATCAGTTTGATATTGGGCATGGGTCTGCCAACAACCGCCAACTACATCGTTGTCTCCACCTTGATGGCACCTGTGATTGTAACCTTAGGCGCACAAAGTGGCTTGATCATTCCATTGATCGCGGTGCATTTATTCGTGTTCTACTTCGGTATTTTAGCCGATGATACTCCGCCCGTTGGTTTGGCAGCCTTTGCCGCGGCGGCAATCGCAAAATCTGATCCCATCCGGACTGGTATCCAAGGCTTTACCTACGATATTCGTACCGCTATTTTGCCGTTTATGTTTATCTTTAATACCCAATTATTGTTGATGGGGATTGATACATGGTGGCATTTAATGCTCACTATCATATCTTCAATTATTGCTATGCTGATATTCTCTGCAGCAACGCAAGGTTGGTGGTTTACCAAGAATAAGTGGTGGGAAACGGTACTATTATTGGTTCTGACCTTTACCTTCTTCCGTCCTGGCTTTTGGTGGGATCAAATCTACCCAGCTAAATTGCTCTATCCTGGTACAGAGATCGCTCAAGTTGCAGGACAAATGAATGTTGGTGAAGAGATCGAACTACTGGTTGCTGGTGAAAATCTTGAAGGTGATTACATTTCAAAAACGGTACGTCTTCCTTTCGATGATCAAGCGACAACAGCACAAGAACGCATAGCTTCGATGGGGTTGATGCTCAACAATAGCAACGGACGAATGATTGTTGATATGGTCGAGTTTGGCAGTCCGGCTGAATCTTCTGGTGTCGACTTTGATTGGGAAATTCGTTCTGTGGTCGTCGATGCAGATAGACCAATGAAAGAGTGGGTTTTCTTACCCGCCCTATTGATTTTGATCGGCCTAGGGTTAAACCAGAAACGCCGAATCCGTAAGGAACAACTGAGCGCGTAACTTAGTCTGCCCCGCACTGGGTGTGGGGCTAAACTCATAAGATGCAATCAATCCACTCTCCCGTTTTAAGCGGTAAGAGATGACATAGAGATATTACAATGTATAAACAAATTCTCGTTCCGGTCGATTTAAACGACAAAGGCTTTTCAGACAAAGCCGTTGAGCTTGCCGTGTGGCAAGCAAAACAATCCAACGCAGTCGTTCATCTGCTCAACGTTCTGCCGGGCATCCATATGTCGATGGTTGCGACCTACTTCCCCAAAGATGCCGCAATGAAAATGAAAGCAGACGTCGAAAACCAACTGAGAAAGTTCGCTGTGCAGCATATTGGCGAAGATGTCGTGTATAAAGTGCATGTTGCGGAAGGGAAGCCTTATGCCACCATCCTTGATTATGCAGAAAAACTCGGTGCAGATTTGATCGTAATGCCAAGTCATAAACGCTCTAAGATTGATAAAGTCGTGCTTGGTTCAGTGGCCAGTAAAGTGGTGCATAACTCTCCGATTAACGTTCTTGTCGTTAAGCCGCAAGGGTAAATACTAGCTCAAATAACACCAAAGGCGCTCATTGAGCGCCTTTTTGATTGATATTACCTATCAAGAGTATCGGTTAAATCCACTTCACTTAATGCGAATAGTTATCAATAATAATCCTATCCCAACCAACGGTAGGCCATGATGATGAAGATGATGAAAAAGACCGCTACTTTCGCCGCCTTACACTTTACCATCGCCCTGACGGTAGCGTACTTGCTAACCGGTGATCTTCTGCTCGGTAGTCTGATTGCCATGATTGAGCCATCGGTCAACACCGTTGCGTTTTACTTTCATGAACGTGTCTGGAGTAACAACGCCGCATTGCGCACACTGGCTCAATCAGCCAAAGTGAAGACAACCAGCTTTGCTATCGTACACTTTAGCGTTGCATTTAGCGTGGTTTATCTCGTCACCGGTGACGCGTTTGTTGGCGGAATTATGGCCACCATCGAGCCAACAATTAATACCTTAGCCTACTACTGGCATGAAAAAGTGTGGTTACGTAAACAACATGCACGCCTTGAATGGGGCGGTATTCACAGTGCATAGTGTGTGACGCACAGATCGCGACTCAAGCCAATACGAAAGCGTTGAGTTTGGCCATCAAGCGTCACCTCAAGCAGATACAAATCTTCACGCTTAGGATAACTCACATCGGCATAAATGGGCGCATCAATCTGGAACAACGCACTAGTGTGATTATCTCGCACATCAATCGGCAAGTGGTAGGTCATTGCGTTAAATTTAACCGACGCCGACACAAGACCTGGTGAGTAAGTTTTATAGTAGAGATCAACAAGGAATTCACAGCCACCGCCATGGTGCCAAATCTGTTCTGTCGTCACATGCTCTAAACGAACATTGGCAATCAACTGCAGGTAGGGAGCTTGCCACACGCCGATGCGTGAGTCAGATGGAGTGTCGTCCTTTGCAATCAATGGACAAAGTGGCGCGCTCTCTGGCTCGTCCAACAACCAATCTTGTTCCTCTGCTAGAAACAAAACCTCAAAACGGTTACGACCTAATTGCAGATAAGGACGAATATCTTTTTTATAAACCAGCTGAGACTTATCACAATCAAAAACGGCGACGCCATTAAGACGCACTTGTGCGTAATAGTCTATCCCAGCCATGACAAGATCAATTGATGGAAACGCCAACATCGACTCATCAACATCAATATCGTGCATTAAATGCCACTCTTGCTCAGCAATCTCGCTTTCAGACAGTGTCTCAGGGAGTGCTTGGCTCAATGGAGCAGGAAACGTAATGTCATCCTGAGGGATAGATAAGTCAGTCAACGGTGAGACTTGCCAAAGGCCAGCAAGAGAGAGTTGCATAGTTTCAAACTTGTCTTAGATCAAAGTTTGACGATTATAATGCCAGATGAGTGTCAAAAGATAGCCAACCAAGGGACCAAAACAAAAATATCAGCCAATTGGCTGATATTCAGATTCGGTCATGAGCTCGACGGCTTACTATCAATTAATAAGCAGTAACTTGTCATTAATGCAACTACGCATAAAGGATGCCCAAGCTTGGAGGAGAAAAACCACTCGACTATGTCATATTACTTTTCGTCAACGCCATGAAAAATCATTAAAATTCGAATTCCCCCATCTTTTGTCTATGCTTTAAGGAAGTTGGGTATGGAAAGGGATAACAACATGAAAAAGTTGGCATTGGTGACGTTAATCGTCGGGCTGCCACTGCAGGCTCAGGAACCCGTCCTGACATTTGGCATTGTTCCACAACAATCGGCGATCACCCTCGCCAAAAACTGGGGGCCGATCTTGCAGCACCTGTCTGAAAAAACAGGACTCAAAATCGTCTTTCGCACCGCCAAGGACATCCCAGAATTTGAGCAACGCGTGCTCAAAGGCGAGTACGACATCGCCTACATGAACCCTTATCACTATACGGTATTTCATCAAAAACCGGGGTACGAAGCATTTGCCAAACAAAAAGACAAACTGATCCGTGGCATCGTCATCGCCAAGAGCGACAGTTCCATCCAAGACTTGAAGGATTTGGATGGTGAAACCTTGGTCTTTCCTTCGCCCGCAGCCTTTGCCGCGAGCCTTATCCCCCGCTCGTCGTTGCAGGCGATGGGGATAACTTTCACGCCCCAATATGTCTCTTCGCACGACTCGGTGTACCTCAACGTCGCCAAAGGTTTCTTCCCAGCAGGGGGCGGTATAGAGCGTACCCTTAACAACACTGATCCGGCGGTACGCAGTCAACTCAAAGTACTGTGGCGTACCCCCGGCTACACACCGCATGCATTTGCGACCCATCCCGCTTTACCGCCTGAGGTAAGTGCGAAGATCGCCGAGGCGATGCTGACACTGAATGACGACAGCGAAGGGCAAGCGCTGTTAGGGCGGATCAAATTCAAAGGAATCGAGTCGGCGCAGGACAGCGACTGGGACGATGTCCGTGCCCTAAATATCACTTTGCTCGACAAGTACCTAACGCCTTAGGGTTAAACCATGTCACTGAGACTAAAAACCATCCTCGGGGTGGCACTGATTGAAGCTGTGCTGTTGGCTATTCTATTGACGTTGACGCTCAATTACCTGCGCACGACCAACTTTGACGGTTTGGATCAACGCGCTTTTTCCACCTCTGACTTGTTCGCCTCCACGGTCAAAAATGCGGTGCTCTCTTACGATTTGGCAACCGTCGAGTCTTTTACCCAAGAGTTGCTGCTTAACGAAGACATTATCTATGTGGTGGTGTTCGGTGAAGGCGACCAAGTACTGTCAAGTGTCGGTTCGCTACCCAGTGATTACGATCCTTCACGCTTGGAGGGGGGCTCGCATCAAGTGACGGATGGCGTATTTGATGTCTCGAGCCCGATCGCCGAAGCTGGAATCGAATTTGGCACGGTGTGGCTTGGTTTTGACATGTCTTCCCTTAATGCTGCCATCGATTCGGCCAAGAAATGGAGTACGCTTATCGTGGTAGGCGAAATGACCTTAGTGGCGTTATTCTCCTATGTGCTCGGAGCGTATCTGACTCAGCGATTGAGCGAACTGCGACGGGCCGCAGACGACATCGCGGCCGGTGCTCGAGATGTCGATGTTCGCACTGACGGCCGAGACGAGCTGGCCACAGTATCGCGCGCCTTTCGTAACATGGCCGCCCAGATCAAATTGTCCGAAGACAAAGCTGAGCGCTATCATAACGAGTTAGAGGAAGCCAACGCGACATTAGAAACCCGAGTACAAAGGCGCACGCAAGCGCTGACCGAGGCCAATCATCAGTTGACGGCCACTAATGAGCAACTCAAAAATACCCAAGAGAAGCTGGTCGAGTCGGAAAAACTGGCTTCGATTGGTACCATGGCCGCTGGGGTGGCGCATGAAATCAACAACCCCATGGGGGCCGTGAGCAGTAACCTTCAAATGTGCCAGACCTACTTAAACACTTACCAAACGTGGATAAAGCGCAGCGAAGCGTTGCGCGATCGCTACGATGCTCAAGCCAATCTCGACCTAGAGCAATGGAAACAGGCTCAATACGTAGAATGTCTAGAGGAAGACTTTCGTGACAGCTTGAACGATGCGCTAGTGAGCGTGGACCGGGTTCGAGCTATCGTCACAGCGCTGCAACATTACGCCACCCAACTGCATCAAGAAAAAGGAGCACGAGAGCCGATTTTGCTCAAACAGCTGGTGACTCATTGCGTGGAGAACCTTGAGCCGCCGGAGACGTTGAGCATCACTATAAGCGCGACGCTTACTGACTTACCACAATGGCACGTACACCCAGACGACTTTCAACAGTTGTTCACCGAGCTGCTGAGGAACGCCATTCAGGCGTGCGGGCGCAAGTCCAACCCAGAAGAAGGCCAGATCTCAATCGCCGTCCAACAAGACGGCCAACATTGGGTGATCCATGTGGTAGATAACGGAGTGGGTATTGAGAAGGCGGATCTGAAGCGGGTGTATGATCCCTTCTTCACCACCTTACCAATCGGACAAGGAATGGGGCTGGGATTGACCTTTGCATATAATATCGTGCGTCATTATGATGGGGTGATGCGCGTTCGAAACCGCGATGTAGGCGGTGTGGCCGTTACGCTGGCTTTCCCTCTTTCGCTCTCAGTTCAAGCCCTCAACGAGACTGCAGATAGTGCGTGATTTGCATATTGATGTCTTTTAATTGTAGTTGAAGATCCGCCGCTATGGTGGTGATAGTACCATTGCATACCGCACCATCCTTACACAAGGTTTCCAGGGCGAGCGCCTCTTCTGCAACCCGCTCAGCACCGACAAACTGACTGGCCGCCTTCAATGAGTGTACCGTACGATAGAACGTGGCATTGACCGCTTCCCCTAGAGGCGGAGCGGGTAGAGCTAAATACTGACAGGCCAACGACTGATATTCGGTGAGCAATTCTTCAATGCCCTCCTCTCCCACCAACCCAGCAATGCTATCTGGGGAAAAGCCGTATGTAGGTTTTGTCATATTTACCTCTCTTTCTATCGGATCAAACGTACACGGCGATAGGCACTTCCACGGACGCTTCAATTTGTTTAAGTTTATTAAGCAATGCCTCGTTGATCTCTTGGCCCGCAGACAACATCATCTGGCCATTCGGGTGATACACGTCCTGCTTAAGCACGGCACCAATTTTAAGTTCATCAAGGCCGACACATAAGTCGACGTCGGCGTCTTCCACTTCAGTCTTGAGCACCTCCAAGAAGTGACGAACCACCTCTGGATCATACAGAGTGCCTGCTTGTTGCTCTAAGAAAGCCCTAGCACTGCTCGGCTTGAGCCGAGCGGTGTTATGCAGACTCGAGACAAAAAAATCGTAATTTTTTATCACCCGCAAAATCCGGGCACCGACGGGGATGGCATTCCCAGCAAGATGATCAGGGTAACCAGTGCCGTCAAAGTTTTCGTCCTGATGACGAATGATGTCTACCAGCGGGCTAAAGCGCTGAATTTGGCCAATGATGGTGGCGCCGACTTCCGCGTTCGCCAGAGGAGCTAGGCGGATCTTCGCGCCCTCTCCCTGGGTCGTCAGTACCTCGGGAGCGGAGCTCTCTCCTATCAAACCAATTTCGTGAAGCAGGGCGCTCAAATAACAATGGGACACCTGCGCTTCAGGCAGTGCCATGCGCGTCGAGACCAACTTAGTGTATTCGGCGACCCGCTCACTTTGATGGTGTGGCTGTCCTGTGGCGTGTTGAATGATAGCGGACAGAGCGGCAAGGATGTCTTTAAAGATTCGAGTCCGACTAGTCAACAACGCACTCATCTTTTTATTGGAGTCTTGCAACGCGGCGGTGCGCTGTTTGACTTTGTCTTCGAGGGCGTCATTCAAATCACTCAATAGAACGTTTTTCTGTTGCAGTTCATCGGTCAGAGCCTGCTTTTGACGGCGCAATTCAAACAGCTCAGAGGCTTTAGAAAGCGTCAGTTTCAAGCCTTCGTTGTCCCAAGGCTTGGCAATGTAAGTGTGGATCCCCCCTTCATTGACGGCTCGAATGGTGGACTCCATATCGCTGTACCCGGTCAAGAGGAACCGAATGGAGTTAGGGCGGATCGCGCGGGCTTTAGTAAGAAATTCCGCCCCGTCCATCTCAGGCATACGCATGTCAGAGATGATGATAGACACGTCATGCTCTTCTAGGTGAGCCAAGGCGTCATGACCGTTGTTGAACGACACTACTTGATAATCAAAACGCAACACACGCGTCAAGGACTTAAGAATGTCTGGTTCGTCGTCCAAGAGCAAAAGGTGCAATTTTTCTAGGGGGAAACTGGCGTCAGCTTCAATCATAATTCGGCTCCTGCCACACGGTTATCCAAGAAATACAAAAATTCGTCCAGGGGTAATGGCGGGCTGACCAAATACCCTTGAATGCGAGTACAACCTTTGCGCTTAAGATACTCGGCCTGGCGGCGCTTTTCTACCCATTCTGCGACCACCTCCATGTTGAGTGACTTGGCGCTATTGGTGATCGAGGACAAAATCACCTCATCGGATAAATTGTTGCCTAGAGCACGAACAAAGCGGCCATCGATTTTGACCACATCGAACGGCAGTTCGCATAGGGATTCAAAGCCTGAGTACCCGGTACCAAAATCGTCCATAACGATCGTAACCCCCAGATCATGTAACTGATGAAACTGCGTAAGGGCCCTTGGGTAATCGAATATCTGATCACTTTCTACGATTTCGATTTCGATGTCGCTAAGGGCCACCGCTGGGTCGGGCTCAAGCTCACGCAGCAAGCGCTGGGCATACCCTGTGATCAACTGCTTGGCTGTGACATTGACACTTACCGTCAACGTCCCCGGCGTGCCTTTGCGTCTTAACATGGCCACCGCATGACGTAGCATTACGACGGTAAGCAAGTCGTCAAGGCCATATTTATGAACCATAGGCAAAAAGTCCGTTGGGCTTTGATAGGAATTGTCGGGCAATCGCCGTCGAACCAAGGCTTCACAATGAGTAATATCGCCAGTGGCGAGTGTCAATTGTGGCTGGAAAAACGCCTCGACTTTGCCCTGGTTCAGATCTTGGATTAGATTCCCTAACTCGATGTACTCTTCTGCGATCTCCCGATTGCCCTCCAGCACCAACCAGTGCACATGAGCATTGATTGGTAAAGCCTTGGCTTTACTCGACGACATCTTTTGCTCATTCCACCCATCCCAATGTTTGGCCTCACTAACGTAGCAACGCATTGCGATTGCTTGTGGGTATGCTGAGCAGATCGCCTCAATGCACTGTCTTAGGGTGTCAATCTCTTGATGGCCTTCGGCCGAGTATTCGGTGAACATGACAAACTTATCGTCAGCCCGATACCAGATATGGTCCGTACTGCGCTGTATCGCGACAGCCATTTGCTGGATCAGCGAATTGCCAGAAGCTTTACCGTTCGTGTTGTTATAGGCGTCTAAATCGGTAATATCGACAATGACCAGCAGCCATGGCCGGCCATTCTCAGTGTGTTCGGGCAGCAACGCCAATCGCCGATCGAGCTCTCGGCGAGTGGCCATTTGAGTTCGGCGGTCTCGAACCGGATCGTGGTCATGCAACGTGGAGGAGATGACTGAGGCTAGTTTGTTGCCGTCCCAAGGCTTATCAATATACTGATTGAGCACACCAGCGTTGATGGCTGCCGTCACACCACTCAAATCGGCCTGACCCGACAACATAATCGCGGGCACTTCTGGATGGCGTTGCTTGACTTCCAGCAGCAATTCAGTGCCAGTCATCTCAGGCATTCGGTAATCAGTGATTATTAAATCGATGTGGTGGGTGTCTAGGACCGCGAGCGCTTGCGCGGCGTTTTCTGCGGTGTGCACAGTGGCCACTTTGAAGCGCAGCTCTCGTCGTAAGGCATTACGGATGCTCATTTCATCATCCACTATGAGAATCTCAGCAAAATCCATAACATCCCATCCTATTGACTGCTCTAATTAATCGGGCCGGCGTTGTCCACCGTGGTTTTATGAACAGGCAGGGTCAGTGTAAACGTGGTCCCCTTACCCACTTCGCTGTCCACTTCGATGGTGCCACCGTGTGCATTGACGATCCCATATGACACGGAGAGACCTAGACCTGTACCATCGCCAACGGGCTTAGTCGTGAAAAAAGGCTCAAAGATCGCCGACAGGTTCTCTTTCGGGATACCGGAGCCGTTGTCTTCGATCTGAATTTGAACCTGATCGTCCGACAGCGGTTGCATACGCACTCGGATGATCCCGTTTTCTTGAATGGCTTGGCTGGCGTTCACCAACAGATTGAGAAACACCTGGTTAAGTTGCATTGGTTGGCAGTAGACACTTGGCGTAGCGTCGGCGTACTCGCGCTCGACAATGGCAGTGTATTTGACTTCGTTGTTGATGATGCGCAAAGTCGAGTCTAATCCTTGTCTGAGGTCGCTGTAGAGCCATTCAGAGTCGTCGGCGTGGGAGAATTCTTTCAAGTTCTTCACTATCGCCATCACTCTAGAAGAGCCCTCAAGTGATTCGGCGATCAGATCGTTGACGTCTTCCAGCACATATGTCAGTTTAGAATGCTCCACCAACTGGCGTTGTCGCTCGACCAACGCCGCATCACCCGACTCCTCGATCGCTTGCTCTAGTGCACTCACGACGTCAGAGATCTTGCGAAAGTAATCGTCCAACGTCTGAATGTTAGAAGTAATAAAACCGAGTGGATTGTTTATTTCGTGAGCGATACCCGCTGACAGTTGACCAATCGACGCCATTTTCTCCGACTGCAAAAGTTGGCTTTGAGCATTTTTAAGGTTGCTCAGCGCGTCTTTAAGTTCTGTTTGTTCACGATGCAAACGGCGAGACAGGGTCTTGAGTTCGGTTTGCTGGCAGGCTTGAGCAGTGAGATCATAGACACAAATGCACACGTGATCTAAAGTGCCGTCTTGACCGTGGATAGGGATAAACTCAAGATCTTGGAACATCTTCTCTTCTTGCCCAGAAACTTGACGAGAAGACTTAAACGGCAAAACGTGCGGGGCCTGTTCCCAGGACGAAAAGCTTGGGGATTCAATAACGAACGCAGTATCGATTTTGCGTTTCAGCAAAGCGGCTCCATCCGGAAAAACCGACAAGACGTTTTGTCCCTGTAGTTCGTCTTTGGCTAGGCCAGAGCGTGACTGGAAATACGAATTGGCCATCACGATGTTGTAGTCTTTACGAACGATGCACATCGCCACCGACAGTTGGTTGAGTAAATCTGAGAGCGCGAGTTTTGCTTTCATAAATCCTCCCTGACTATAGCCATTCTTCCAATCGGTTCACGATGACATTAAACCCGTCTTCGGCGAAACAAATGATGGTCTTTGTTTCAAAACTTGCAGACTCTATTAAGAAAGAGACATGCAAGATGATCGCTTGTTGCCATTTGTTGCTTGGAATGGGTTGGCGCTCAGGGGAATACATGACCGGAGGTTGGGTTCGCGTCTCCAACTCGATTTGCTCACACAGCCCTCTCAAGCTCGCGCCAGACAGAATGTTCGACACCTCGAGTAAACTATCATAAAGCGTTTGGCTATCAATTACTTGGCCATCGTCCAGCGCCAACAAATCACTGGCGATGGTATCCCCACCTTGCTTGGTCAGTTGAGTAATGACTTCACCGGACATTTGGCCGAAAAACGGTTGCCTGGTGTAGTAATGGGTTTTTACATCACCGAACATTTCCATTAACTGACCAGGTGAGGCGATGTCAATGCTGGGGATAGTTAAGGTCACAGGATGATTGAGTAAGGTTGCCAGCTTGCAGGCAGCCTGCCCCATCGAGATGTTGAGCAACTCTTTGAGCGAGTCTTCGTGGTCAGCACTTAACGTCGACTTCATATTAGGCCCACCTCATGCAACAGCTCTTTCAACATCGACGCGTCCAACGGCTTTTTGAGAAATGACACTGCGCCCAGTTCCATGACTTTTTGCTGAGACGTGGGTTGAATGTCGGCACTGATCACAAACACGAAATTCCGCGCGGCCTGTTTTTTCAGCTCAGACAATACTTCAAAGCCGTCCATGATAGGCATGGTCAGGTCTAGAAACATGACATCGGCTTTACCCTCATGAAATTTTTCTAAAGCTTCAACCCCATTGGTCGCTTCATGGACGTTCTCATGCAGCTCCGGTGGCAAGGCACGCATCACGGCTTTTCTCGACATTTTAGAATCATCAACAATAGTGACCGAAATAGTTGACATAGGCTCCTCCTACTTTTCCGGTGATAGCAACAGGGCCGCCAACACGCCCAATGGCTCAGAAAGGGAATCCAGCCATTCGTCTAACGTCCCAGCGTTATGGGCTTTAGCATAGTCGTGACAAAAGTGCACCAGTTGTCCCATTCCCCACTGATTGGGGTCAGCGACGAGGGGCATCTGCCCAAGCGTCAGAATCGCTTCCGCAACGGGCAAATGATATCCCCACAAGATCAGCACGTAGGCACTAATCACGCTGTTGTCTTGGTAACCAACTTGAAAATCGAGGGGATTGGCGCTATCAAGCGCTTGCGTGTAGCCCATTTCTTTGAGGACTAACTCGCCAATCGCGGACAACAAGCATACCAAATAGACGTTATCTTGATCTTCCGCAGACCAATGTAATTGTTGTGCGAGCGCCCCAGCGAGGTTAGCGAGCATTTGATGGTGTACCACTATGGCGTCATGTTCCTCATCGCTCAATTGACGGAAAGCGTTGCGATTCATCATGGTCATCGCAATGCCGCACACCACCTTAATGCCCAATCGAGACACCGCGGAGCTCAACGAATTAGTTGGGCTTTCAAACCCCAGGTACACGGAGTTAGCGGCTTTAAGCACCTGGCCCGCCAAGGGAGGTTCACTCGCAACAATATGGGCAAGTTCAGCACTGCCACATTGTTTGTCGGCCATACACAGTTCCAGTTGTCGAACGATGCTAGGCAACACCGGCAAGTTCTCGATACCGGCTAATTGTTGGCGACAACGGGTTGAAAATGGCAAGGACCTAAGCCTCTCAGCACAAGTTAGAATTTGCTCAAAGTCTTTTTCGGAGAACGGCTTGGGTAATATAAAGTGGGTCCAGTTGTTGGCCAGCGTTTCAATCTCGACCGTGGTGTCGCCGGTGATCAAGGCTCGGATGCTGTTGGGAAAGTGTTGGCTGACTTGTGCCAGTAGCTCGTCGCCCTTTAGATCAGGCATGATCAGATCACTCAAAACCAAATCGGGGGATATGGCCTTCGCGTCGATCAGATCACGCCACATCGCAGGATCTTGGATCAAGGTGATTGACCAGTCAGGTTTCAAACGCTTCAGCAACCGGCTGGCGGCTTTCAGCATGAACTCATCATCATCGATATAGAGGACCTGAAAACTACTCTTTACCATACTCTCTCACTTGTTATTTAAGATTAGGTGCTGTCTACTACGATTTCACCGCACTCCCAGTCGCTTATTTAAAGCATAGACAAAAAATTGGGCTTTGCTGCCAACCGCTTAACAAATGTGGAAAATGGGGTAGCCTGGGGAAATTCGGCCTCAATCGACCCAGAAAGAGGTTGTTTTTTGAATTTTAAATCACTAGGTTCTGTTGACCGTTCGAGCTGATTTTTGCAGCACTTTGTGGGAAATTGATACAAGGCATCGGCTTTGACGTGTGGTTACTAAAAAGCCGATAACGCAGTAGAAATGAACCACAAAGGCTGTCCGAAGGGTTCGGCTAGAATCGTTTTATGCTTTGTTAAGCCGTATTGACTTAGAATAACTAGGCGACATACTTCTTGCCGCACCTAAAACGATTCTATCTCGAACAAAATTTAACTGCGAAAGATAAACAGACCCTAATAATTGACTACCACCACTGCAGGCTAATCAATGGCAAGGCAGACTTTATGGCGAACCGACACATGGGTGAAGACCTAGACTAAGTGGTCCTACTTATTGGAGGGCTTTTAAGTTTGACCTTATGTCGCATGGAATTCTGTGGGCAACTTACAGTATGATTAGATTAAACAAATATTAGTGATCTAACATATTCATCGATCAATTAAGTATTCAAAAAATTTAATATTCAAAGGTGTATGGTTATGTTTTAAATTCTAAGATAAAAACCTCACCATATGGCGAGGTTCTCATCTCATTAATTCTCACTTTTATTCATCATCAAAATCGTCGCTGTCATCTTCTTCTGAGTAAAGCGCATCTTCGCCAGAGTAGTAAGTGCCCCAGCCGTCATAGATGATGTCGTATTTTTCAGCAAGATGGATAAGTTTTTCAACTTGCGCATCAATCGCTTCTGCGCTTAGTGTCGACTCCATGGTCGCATCACAGCAGAGTAACTTTTTGCCATCTTCGTCTTCTGTCTCTTCAGCTTCAAGGACTTCAAAGCCCATCTTGAACGCTTCAACAACCGCTTTTTCTAGTGTGTTGAAATCTTCAGCAAAAAGATGATGTTCAATATCGTACAAAGCGTCTGGATCACTGCCATCTTCCAATAAGGCTTGAATGATATCGCGAGTATCTTCTTTTTGAATTTCAATTAACGCTTCAACAGATAGATATTCATCTTCATGAGACATATGTCGTGCTCCAGATAGTGACAAAATTGATCATAAGTAACAGCGGAGAAATATCGCATGGATCCAGGGAAAATACTACCTGAAATCGGCCAAGATCCAGATCTTTATCCACAGAATTGTTAGCGATCAAGTAAGATCCACTTCACAACAATGACAATTAACATTTTTTTAGCAATGTGGCGATTCAGAACATTCTATCTGTGCGGCTAAAGCTGGTTATGCTTCGTCTTTCTGCGTTTTTATCTTGTCTATTTGCATATCCCAAGCAAGGTAGAAAATGAATAAAAACATAACAATTTTAATTCGCCTTGCTGATATCTGCATAGCTATGCTCAATTATAGCGGCATTTCGCACTCAGGACTGCCAATCGAGACGAATAGCAACGCAGTTCAACGCCTAAATAACAAAAGTCAGCAATAGTGATAGTTCGCATAAAATCATCGCACACCAGAATATATGACTAACATATCTGTTTTTAGCCACTCATCCATCCATAAAATAGCCTTGCATCTTTATAACAATCTTGACATAACTAGGCTCAGGAATAATAAGTAAGGATACATGATGAGTAAGTTGTACGTAGGCTCAGAAGTTGGTCAATTAAGACGAGTACTGCTCAATCGACCTGAGCGCGCACTCACCCACCTCACCCCTTCAAACTGTCACGAATTACTGTTTGATGATGTTCTCGCTGTTGAGGCCGCTGGTGAAGAACATGATAAGTTTGCTCAGACACTAACAAACCAAGGCGTCGAGGTGTTACTACTGCACGATCTGTTGGTGGAAACCTTAGCTGTCGAGGAAGCAAAAAGCTGGCTACTCAATACGCAAATATCAGATTTGCGCTACGGCCCCACTTTCGCCAGAGATTTGCGTCATTACTTATTAGATATGGATAACGACCATCTCGCCACGATACTGCTTGGCGGCCTGGCTTATTCAGAGCTACCTATTCAATCCGCCTCGATGCTACCAAGCATGCATCGACCGCTCGACTTTGTGATAGAGCCGTTACCTAATCACCTTTTCACACGCGATACCTCATGTTGGGTATACGGTGGTGTGTCGCTCAACCCAATGATGAAAGCGGCCCGTCAGCGTGAAACCAACCACCTTCGAGCTATCTATCGCTGGCATCCAGTATTTGCCGGACAAGACTTCATCAAGTACTTTGGCGATGAAGATTTGCATTACGACAACGCAAATATTGAAGGCGGTGATGTTCTGGTTATCGGCAAAGGCGCCGTTTTGGTCGGCATGTCTGAACGAACCACGGCTCAAGGCGTTGAAAACCTTGCGGCCAACTTGTTTAAACATGGCCAGGCCAAGCAAGTGATTGCAATTGAGTTACCAAAACACCGCTCTTGCATGCACCTTGATACCGTTATGACGCATATGGATATCGACACGTTTTCTGTTTACCCAGAAATCATGCGTAAAGACCTTAACACCTGGAGTTTAACCGCTAAAGATGGCGGTGAGATGAAGGTCGAAAAAGTGCCAAGCTTTATCCACGCAATCGAACAAGCGCTTGATCTTGACTTCCTTAAGATCATTACCACTGGTGGTGATAGCTATGAAGCTGAACGCGAACAGTGGAATGACGCGAATAACGTCCTTACGGTTAAGCCGGGAGTGGTGATCGGCTATGAGCGTAATGTCTATACTAATGAAAAATACGATAAGGCAGGCATTGAAGTGTTGACCATTCCGGGCAATGAGCTAGGACGCGGCCGAGGCGGTGCGCGCTGTATGAGTTGCCCTATTGAACGTGATGGCATTTAGCAAGAAGCGAAAAACTTAAAGGGTTGGCATATAGTGCCAACCCTTTTCTTTTACTGTCAGGCAATTAGGAATAAACGAGAACAGTCACCGTTAATAACTTTCAACGATATCGCCGCTCTCATCTCTCGAAAGGCGAAGCCTGCTCTCGCTTTACTCAGTACCACCGACCGTAATTGAATCTAACTTGAGCGTCGGCTGACCCACTCCGACAGGAATACTCTGACCCGCTTTACCACACACACCGACGCCACGGTCAATGCTGAGATCATTACCGACCATAGAGACTTGCTGCATCGCTTCAATACCAGAACCGATCAATGTGGCCCCTTTGACGGGACGAGTGATTTTTCCATCTTCAATCAAATACGCTTCTGATGCTGAGAACACAAATTTACCTGAGGTAATATCCACTTGCCCACCACCAAAGTTCGGTGCGTACAAGCCCTTCTTCACGGTTGAAATAATCTCTTCAGGGGTATGCTGTCCAGGCAACATATAGGTATTGGTCATCCGTGGCATCGGCAGATGCGCATAAGACTCACGGCGGCCATTACCCGTAGGGCTAACTCCCATCAAACGAGCATTGAGCTTATCTTGCATATAGCCTTTTAACACACCATTTTCGATTAAGGTGTTGTATTGGCCATTCACCCCTTCGTCATCGATATTAAGTGAACCACGCAGATCTTTTAGCGTACCATCATCAACGATAGTACAAAGATCCGAAGTCACCTTTTGACCAATTTTACCGCTAAAGACAGAGGCCTCTTTACGATTAAAGTCGCCTTCCAAGCCATGTCCGACCGCTTCATGGAGTAATACGCCAGGCCAGCCAGAACCGAGAACAACAGGCATCGCCCCGGCAGGAGCAGCATCCGCGGCTAAATTAACCAGCGCGGTACGAATTGCTTCATCAGCATATTGGTAAGCAACTTTAGCCCCTTCACTTTCACTGAGGAAAAAGTCATAGTCAAAGCGACCACCACCACCAGCACTTCCTCGCTCGCGGCGATCCCCCTGTTGTGCTAGTACACTGATCGATAAACGCACCAGTGGTCGAATATCACCAGCATAGGTGCCATCGGTTGCTGCAACCAACACTTGCTCATGCACACCACTTAGACTAATCGAGACTTCTTTAATCAACGGCTCTTTAGTACGAATATAAGCATCCAACTCTTTCAGCAGCTGTGTTTTTTGTTCTTTTGCCCAACTTTCCAGTGGGTTAACAGCAGCATAGTAATGCTGATTCTCATTGCGCTTAAACGCTTGAAGCTGACCATTTTGACCTTGCTGTGCGATACCTCGCGCCGCATGGGCACTCTGCTTAAGGCCTTCGAGTTGAATCTGATCTGAGTAAGCGAAGCCAGTTTTCTCACCAGCAACTGCGCGTACACCGACACCACAATCGATGTTAAATGAGCCATCCTTAATAATACTGTCTTCAAGCACTAACGATTCATGCCAGCTCGATTGAAAATAGATATCTGCATAATCGATTTGACGAGTTGCAATACTCGCCAACGTGTCGATGATCGCTTGTTCTCCCAAACCGGCGGGTTTTAGCAACGCATTTTCTACGTGGTTTATAGTCATATATGTGCTCTTAGTCTTTTTGTAACTGGTTGCTGAATCGAGCATGCTGACGAATCGGCATGGCTGCTCTTAATTGTTCTACTTGGCTTAAGTCAATATCGACCAATATATTACCGACTTGATCGGTCAGTGAAGCGATCACCTCACCCCATGGCGAAATCACCATTGAGTGCCCCCATGTTTCGCGACCGCAGGGATGGGTGCCCACTTGATTGACGGCAATCACCCAAGCTTGTGTTTCAATCGCACGCGCGCGCAGTAATGTTTGCCAGTGGGCGCGACCAGTGACTGCCGTAAAGGCCGCAGGAACAGTGATCACATTAGCGCCTAATCGCGCCAGTTCACTATACAGTGCAGGAAAGCGTACATCATAACAGATCGTCAGGCCTAGGTGGGCAAATGGCGTGCTGTAGTCGACGACTTGCTGACCTGGCGTGAACGTTTCTGACTCGCGATAACGTCGATGCTCATCGGCGACATCAACATCAAACATATGCAACTTATCATAATGGCACACCAACTCACCCTGCGGTGAAAACAGTAAACAGGTGGTTGTCACGCCATTATGTCGGCTTATCGGCATACTGCCGATAAGTAGCCACACACCATATTCATCGGCGATACTGGCAAGCGCTTTTTGTAGTGGTCCATCAGCCAGAGGTTCAGCCACTTGATGGTAATCACTGCGACTGCCAAATACTAAAGCATTTTCTGGCGTGACGATCAGCTCGGCCCCTTGCTGCGCGAGCTGCATCACCTGCTGCTTAATGTAAGATAAATTCAGCTCAGGAGCGGGCCCTGAGGTCATTTGTATTAAACCGACTCGTTCCATGAGTATTATCCTTATTCAATCACTTTGCGCAGTTTCTCCGGTAATTTAAATTCGCCTCTACTACGTGATAGCTCTTTCACAACAGGGGCATCTAACGGACCTTTGACTTGATAGTCAACCTGAGTAAACACTTCAACGACAGGGGAAATCACCGTGGTAATGGCCAAAACATACAAAGCGGTCTGTGGTGCCACTGCAAAAGCCGTCAGTACTGGCAGACCTGATGTGATATCAGGTACGAACTTCACTTCGGCATCGACCATGCGGGTATTTAGATTGGCTAGACCTTTGATGCTCATGTCACCGGCGACTGCATCCATCTCGATGTCATTAGTAAGAAAAATACCGTTACGAATCGAGCCACTGCCAGTAATCGAATTAAATGCCATCCCTTTGTCAAACACATCACTGAAATCAAGCTGCATTTTACGAATAATTGAATCTAAACTAAATAACCCTAGCAACCTTGCCGCGCCGCTGACATCAGAAATGACCCCTTTACCAAGCTTAGTTGAGACCTCGCCCGAGAGGGTATCCATCCGCCCAGACCAAGGCGAACCGTCCCATTGCACATCGGCAGTGATATCAAATGGCGCACGCTGAATTCCACTGGTAATACCAAAGCGCTCCATCACATCACTGTTATTTTCACCCGAGATGTGGATATCAAATTGGGTATGACTTTGTGTTTCATTCAGTAACCACCAGCCCTTGATATCGGCTCGGTTGGTGCCGCTTTCAAATGTGAGCGTTTTCCACTCAAGTTTATCGCCTTGACGCTGTAAATCGAGATGCGCCTTGCCAACTCGATAACCCTGTAGCCAAAAATCATCAATGGTTAGCGTGATATTAGGAATTTGCTGATGAACCTGACGCTCAAACGCACTGATCAGTGGTCGCTCAGAATTTTCTGGCTCAAACATCAATGGTTCTTGACGATCTTTATCCAATGCCGGGACGTAAACATGCAATCGTTCTAACGCCACAGACAAGTCATACGGATCCAGATAATTCGCCTCGCCTTTGGCCTCTTGACTGTCCAAGCTAAGATACCAACCCAGTCCTTGGCGCTTAGCGCTAAAGTCGACATCATTCCAATCGATGCCGGCAATACGTAACTCCTTGGTATCAATGTCAATTCTTTCAGGAAAAGGGATTTCAGGCGTTTTTAACTTTGCCAATACCGCTTGAGACGGCCCTTGATCCGCACTCAACATTTCAAGCCAGTCATCTACATCGAATGAGTCGAGCCTGATCTGTGCTTGATGCCCCACCACAGGACTAATTTTAAAACTGCCTTTGCCAAGCACCAAATTAGTATCGGTGAAAACAGGAACTTCCGGTCGAATATCAATTTCAGCCTGATACTTAACGTTAGGCATTTGCACTCGCACCGTAATGCTTTCTTGATTGCCCGAAGCTTGCAAGCGGGCTTTCCCAGCCTCACCAAACGATTTAGCTAAAGGCTGTGGTAAGTGACTACTTACCAATCTTAAATCTGCTTCGGTATCAACTTGATAGGTAAAACCGACATCATCAAGCTGGATGTCGACATCCATGCGCCATGGTGCATGACCATCAACCGGCCCTAACCAATGTTTGCCAAGGTATGGCGTCAATGGTTTGATGTCCCAATCCCCAACAACATCAATGGCCACACTATAGCCTTGTGCCATGTTTTCACCACTAAAATCAATCGAAACTGGCTGCGTCAACAGTGTCGCTTCAAGGCCTGCCGCACTAATAACGTCGTTATCAAATTTCACTCGACCCGATACCGTTTCTAGTGTCATTGGCGGCGCATCAATCGTGACGTGATTGTCGGTAAGATCGGCATAACCCCAAGCGCGAGCGTCTTTTGTACTGTCAAACGGAATATTAAGCTGAAAACTCGACTCAACCAGACCGTCGACTTGTACTGCGGTCAACGCAGCGCCAACCGAATCCACTAACGGAGATGCGGTCATGTAATCACGTACCGCATTACCCTCAGCAACCGCTTTGGCTTCTATTTCAATATGTCCGCCCGGAGCTAATTGTGGAATACGGCCAGTAATACGCTTCGCGTCGACATCCATTAAAGTGGCGCTATGAGAGTCCAAGTACATGGCATCATTTTGGAACAGTAAATCGAGCTGTAGATCAGTAATCGATGGCCACGCGGTATCAAAGCTGAATTTTGCTTGTTTTAAGCCCACCCATGCTTGGAACATACCATTGTTATTTTGATAGGGAAAATCGCCCAATTTCCCATACCACAGCAGTTTTGCGGTATTGACCTTACCAGCCTGAATCGCAGTACTTAAATAATCCGTGAGACTTTGACCAAGTGCTAAGGTCGGCAGGTAACGCCAAGTTTCACCCGCGTTGTATAAATCGGCTTCGGCATAGAAAGAAAGAAACGGGCTTTGGTTGTCGGGAAAATCAAGACGAAATGCCCCCAACACTTGCAGATCTGGAGTGGCGGCAGTGACTTTATCAGCCCACAAACTCCAGCCATGTTGACTATTTTGCCACACCAGATCAACTTGACCTTGTTTGATATTCAGTGGAGCTTGAAACACCTCACCATAAGGTAACGTATCGTCAATCAATGTGACATGGGCCTGCGCCTGTTGCAGGTTGCCTGCAATCGACGCTGATAGCTGATGTACCTCTGGCAGCAGTTCCCATTGCGACATACTGCCCTGACTAAGCTCAGCCGAATAGTGCAGATTCTCCCATCCGCCATGAGCGGAGATCCTGATATCTTCGACCAATCCACCCAGCGACAATGTTTCGAGAAACTCACTGGTGGTATTGGATGGGGGCACCAGTTTGACTAGTGGAGTGATGGCAGCAATATCAAGCTGAGAAACGTTGATACGCCAAGCATCCGGCTGCCAATCAAATGCCATGTCGAGTTCTGGCCAGGCTTTGTCATCGGTATATAAATTCAGTGAATAAGCATTGACTTGCCAACCGCTTTTACGCGGCTCAAGTTCTAAAACACCGGATTCTAGAAACAGCTCATGACGTTTACCTGCTTGCCAAACCAACTCGGATGACTGCAATTCAACATAGGCGCTAACCGGTTGATTTCGTTCTAATGTTAACCAACTACTAAAACTAACTTGGCCTTTATCAATTCCCATTTCGCTTTGGAAATATTTAGTCAACCACGGAGTAATAAGCACATTTTGCGCAGAGGCATAAAATTCACCACTGACCTCACTGAGTGAGCCGTGATCGATGAAGTCAGCTTTGACTCTGGCCGAGTTAACATTACTTTGCGCAAGATTGACTTCGCCATCGGCCAAATGGTGACGACCATCGTTTTGCCAATGTAAATGAGTAATTTCAAGGTCGCGTGGTATACCATCAATACCTAAGAAGTGAATTTTTGACTGCTTCAGAGAAAAGCTATCTAGCTGACGCAACAACAATTGATCCAGTTGCTCGATAACGTTTTTTTGCTCTCCCTGAGGATTCAGCTCTGGCGTATCACTATCAGTAATCCACTCCACGGAACTTATGTCGAGGTAAAGCTGATGAATACTCAGATCCGCCACCACAGGTTGGCGTTGGATCAGCGATTGAAATAGGTCGAGTTCAATCTCGACATTTTGAGCTGAAAACTCAATTCCACTGCTTTTGGGTGTATTAGCCTTAGCACCACGCAGCGAAATTGACGGATGGGTATTGCGCCAGAAACCGTGAATTTCGCTGATTTCAAACTCAAGCCCTGAGCTTTGATGGATCCAAGCTTGGATCTGAGGTTGAAAGTGGTTGAGTTGTGGCAAGGCGATACGCAGCCCAGTGACGGTAATCGCCAATAGCACCAATACCGACACTACAAACCAGAGAAAAAATCGCGTTAAGCGCGTAAATGTGGAATTCACAACCTGCCTTTACATCATCACAACGTCAAATTGCTCTTGGATGTACAAAGGCTCTGCTTGGATTTTAACTTGCTTACCAATAAACACCTCCAACTCAGCCAGTGCATGTGACTCATCGCCCTGCAAAGCATCGACCACGGCAGGAGCAGCGTAAACAACAAATTTATCAGCATCATAAGCACGATTAACGCGAGTAACTTCACGTAAAATTTCATAACAGACAGATTCAACCGTTTTGACACTACCACGACCTTCACACGTAGGGCAGCTCGAACACAGAACATGTTCAATGCTTTCTCGAGTGCGTTTACGTGTCATTTCGACCAGCCCCAACTGAGTGAAACCGTTAATATTAGTTTTGACTCGGTCTTTATCTAGCGCCGTTGCCAACGACATCAATACTCGATTGCGGTGTTCATCTGAGATCATATCAATAAAGTCGATAATGATGATCCCGCCAAGATTACGCAGTCGCAGTTGACGAGCGATGGCCTGAGTTGCTTCGATATTGGTATTAAAGATAGTCTCTTCGAGGTTGCGACGCCCGACAAACGCACCTGTATTGATGTCGACGGTGGTCATGGCTTCGGTTTGATCGATGATCAAATAGCCGCCCGATTTGAGCTCAACTTTGCGATCAAGAGAACGTTGGATCTCGTTTTCGGTGTCATACATATCGAAGATCGGTTTATCACCCTCGTAAAGCTCAAGCTTGTCAGTCAGCTCAGGAACGTACTCACAAGTAAACTCTTTGAGGTTTTCAAACTCTTGGCGTGAATCAACTAAGATCTTGTTTAATTCGGTGCCAACAAAATCACGCAAAATTCGCTGTGACAAACCAAGTTCACCATATAAGGCAGAGCGGGTTTTGTACTTGCTGCGACGTTCATTGACTTTTAACCATAAACGCTTAAGGAATGCGGCATCTTGAGCAAGCTCTTTATTGTCAGCGCCTTCTGCAGCGGTGCGAATAATAAATCCACCATTTTCATCACAATACTGGCCGACCACTTTTTTCAAGCGGTTGCGCTCACCTTCACTTTCGATGCGCTGAGAGACCCCAACATGACTTGCTCCGGGCATAAACACCAAATAACGTGAAGGCAAGGTGATATCAGTGGTTAACCGGGCACCTTTGGTGCCGAGTGGGTCTTTAACCACTTGCACCACGATATCTTGTCCTTGACGAACTAGTTCTGAAATATCACGGACTTGAAACTGCTGCTTTTCGTTCTCCGCGACACATTCAGTATGTGGGACAATATCGGAAGCATGTAGAAAAGCGGCTTTTTCTAAACCGATATCAACAAAAGCCGCCTGCATCCCCGGCAGCACTCGACTGACTTTACCTTTATAGATATTTCCAACAATACCTCGCTTTGCTTCACGTTCGACATGGATTTCTTGAAGGACTCCCCCTTCAATCATGGCCACACGAGTTTCACTTGGGGTCACATTGATCAACAACTCTGCACTCATGAGCGCACCTCAAAAATAATTATAAGAATTTGTGCAAGAGCTGGTCAGTTTCATAGAGAGGCAAGCCGACGACGGCGTAATAACTACCTTCAATCCGAGTGACAAATCGTCCACCGAGACCTTGAATTCCATAACTACCAGCTTTATCGCATGGCTCACCCGTTTGCCAATATTGTTCTATTTCTTGTTCTGACAAGGGTTTAAACCATACGTCTGTGGTCACAACCACAGTCTCTTGAATCTCTTTAGTCATGACAGTCACGGCTGTCATCACTTGATGTGCTCGATCTGAAAGCATCATCAGCATCTGTTTAGCATGCGCTAAATCATCCGGCTTTTCCAATACCTTCTCATCGCAAACGACAATCGTATCAGAGCCAATCACTACCGAGTCTGGCTGCTGCTTCACCGCCGCTCTTGCTTTGTCTTGCGATAATCGCGCCACGTAGTTGTAAGCACCTTCACCAGATTGGCGCTGCTCCTCAACATCCGTTTTGATGACATCAAACTGATAGCCGAGTTGAGTCAGTAACGCTTTACGGCGCGGCGAGGCCGAAGCCAGAATCAGTGTTTGCTTCATTATCTATCTAATATGCCAATGGCGTCGCACTCGACGCATCAATAAGAACATCCACGGCCACAAAATGCAGTTAATTAGACCGCTCCATAACGAGACTGGATTAAATGTGACATCTTGAATCAGGTATTCGCCAAAGAAGATCAAAACATCCAATATTACCGATATCGTGCCAATAACAATCGCTTGCTGCCACAAGGCCACATTGCGTAAGACGAGAAAATTGAGCGCGACCAGATAAATGACAACCGACATCATCATGCCGCGAATACCTAGCGTTGAACCAAGTAGCAAATCCCACAATAAGCCCAACACCAAGGCTGAACCAACATTCACCCGATGCGGCAGAGCCAGCACCCAGTAACAAGTCACCAGTAGCAACCATGACGGACGCAGTAAGTCCAACATGCCTGGCCATGGAATGGTTTGCAGTGTCAGAGCAATCAAAAACGAGCCAGCAATGACAAGTTTACCTTTTAGTACACTATTTGCCATTGCAGTTACTCCTCAAGATTCTCAGGCAATACTTGTTGAATTTTCTCCTGACGAGAATCATTTGGCCAGATCAATAGCAGGTAACGCAGACGTTCAAAGTCGACCACAGGTTCGGCCTCAATCATGGCAAATTCGCGTGCCGTATCTCGCTCAACTTTCGCCACATGTGCCACCGGAAAACCTTCAGGGTAGATACCGCCTAAGCCCGAAGTGACTAATAGATCGCCTTCTTCGATATCGAGACTCATCGGAATATGGTCAAGATTAATACGATCGCTTTTTCCAGTGCCTGACGCAATCACTCGAATGTCGTTACGAATCACTTGTACTGGGATCGCACTCAAGCTATCGGTGAGTAACAGTACACGGCTATTGTGCGCCGAAACAAAGGTCACTTGACCAACAATGCCTTTCTCATTCGCCACAGGTTGGCCAATGTAAACACCATCAATCATACCTTTATCGATAACAACTTGGTGACGATAAGGTGAGGTATCTACCGCCATTACTTCCGTCACGACCTTGCGCTCATCGCGAATAAACGATGAACCCAATAACTTACGCAGTCTTTGGTTCTCTTCACGGTACTGATCAAGCAATAGCAGATCGTTTTTAAGGCGCAAAACTTCACGCTTTAGCACCCGAGTGCTTTCCATATAGTCTTGGCGTACGTTAAAGCGCTCGTAAGCACCATCAAACATGACCCGCGGAACATCGGCTAAGTACTGAATCGGCGCAACTAGGCTATTGAGTAAATAACGCACTTGAGCAAATGTACCTAAACGACTATCAGCCAGCATAAAGCTGGCTGATAGAATAATGGCAAAAAATAGGCGTAACTGAAGTGAAGGTCCCCGGCCAAAAATAGGCTTCATAAACTATGAGATCCTTATCTTACTGCTCTTGGCTTTCACCAAGAGAATTCGATTATTCTTCGCTAAACAGATCGCCACCATGCATGTCGATCATCTCTAGAGCTTTACCGCCACCACGTGCGACACACGTCAATGGCTCTTCAGCAATCACCACTGGGATCCCTGTCTCTTCGGTTAGAAGGCGATCGATATCTTTCAGTAGGGCACCACCACCTGTTAATACCATGCCGTTTTCAGAAATATCTGATGCCAACTCAGGTGGACATTGTTCTAGTGCTACCATAACGGCAGACACAATGCCCGTTAATGGCTCTTGCAACGCTTCAAGAATTTCGTTTGAGTTGAGGCTAAAGCTACGTGGTACACCTTCTGCAAGGTTACGTCCACGCACTTCGATCTCTTCGACTTCATCACCTGGATAAGCGGAACCGATCTCATGTTTGATCTTTTCAGCCGTCGCTTCACCAATCAAGCTGCCGTAATTACGACGAACATAATTAATAATCGCTTCATCAAAACGGTCACCACCGATACGGACTGACGATGAATAAACCACGCCATTGAGTGAGATGACCGCCACTTCCGTGGTACCACCACCGATGTCGACCACCATAGAACCTGTCGGTTCCGAGACACGTAAACCAGCACCGATCGCCGCCGCCATAGGCTCATCAATCAAATAAACTTCGCGCGCCCCGGCACCAAGCGCGGATTCACGAATAGCGCGACGTTCAACTTGAGTCGACCCACAAGGCACACAGACCAAAACGCGCGGGCTTGGTTTGAGTACACTGTTGTCGTGCACTTGCTTAATGAAGTGTTGCAGCATTTTTTCGGTCACATAAAAGTCGGCAATCACGCCATCTTTCATAGGACGAATCGCCGAAATATTCCCTGGCGTACGGCCTAACATTTGTTTAGCAGCATGACCAACCGCAGCAACGCTTTTGCCCGCGCTTTTACGGTCTTGACGGATGGCTACAACAGAAGGCTCGTCGAGGACAATACCCTGTCCTTTCACATAGATAAGAGTGTTGGCAGTACCTAAATCGATAGATAGGTCATTTGAAAATATGCCACGAAGTTTTTTGAACATATTCTTCGTTCGTCCTGAAAGAATTATAAGATAGAAAATTGCATTAAATGTACCAATGCCTTGCCATCACAGCAAGGCATTGATCACCAAACATGGGCTAAAACACGCAATTTCTAACCTTAGGCTAACTTAATGATTGAAATTGGCTTTTATTCGCGAGCACAACGCACTATGGTGCACTGTTTTCACGCCACCAAATAACGCGGTCGCTACCTCGGTACAATCCAAATTGTACTCGGCCCTCTTCGGTATTATCGTTGTCAAGATCACCATCATCATCTTTGTCTTCTCGTAGCCAAGGAACACCTTGAGTGCTCATATTATAGGTGGTGGTGATGCTACCATTGTTACCCGCTCCTGGCGGGCTAAATTCTATCCAAGACTCGCCTCTACTTATTATCGAAGAGGTTAGATTAGCATTAACTTCTGGTTGAGTAGGATTGCCTGAAACCACGACTGTATAGTCATCCGAGGTGAGTTCAAAGCTGCTAATGCTCCCTAAGTTAGTGCATGAATCATCGATATTGGTTTCGAAGCTAGCATCTTTATATTGCTGTATTGCTAATTTTTGCCTTAGCGTTGTTAAGTCAGAACCATAGGTATCATGGATAACTAAACGCCCCCAGCGAAGTTGCATGCTTGCGTCTACATTATCAAAGCTAATGCCTTGACAGTCGCTCTCTTGATCTGAATCAGCCGTTTTGAAGCAAACGCCATCTGAGTCTTTGAGATCATTTTTGTCCAAAACAAGTTGGAAACTAGCCGTAAACGGATTAATTGGCGTAGCTGGTTTGTCGTAGACCATCACTTCGTTGTTTAGTGCAATAGCACTCGAATTTGACTGTACTCTTACAACTGTGGGAGCGGGATTACTCGTCGTATCTAAACTTATGTTTACACCATTGGCATCAAGATAGTTTCTATTTCCCCAATCATTGTTATAACGCCACCAGTCGTCGATAAGATAGTTACTAATGTCAGAACCATCGACTGTTTTGGGATTGAGCGCTAATTGTGGCTCATCTGAGTAGCCAAATGGCTGACCAATATAGTTAAAACTGCCACAAAAGGCTTCTAACTTAGGCTCTTTATCTTGTACCTTCGACACCGCTAAATAAGCAGGGATAAAGCGACCGATATTGCCACTAACACCCAAAGCAATCTCTCTATTAGTACTTCCATAGAATGGAGCTTGAGGCTCCGCGGTGAAATCAAATACCCCAACCTCAGAAACCGACTGTGTGACACTATTAGTACCATTCAAAATCGGAGCATGGTTGTAAGAGGTTGCAGTGATGCTTCCTTCGCTTCCTGTTGACGGCTCAACCAAACTATGGCTGATGGTAATCCCACTATGTTTGTAGTTGGGCGTCACGTCATCTTCTTGATTGTAAGCCGTCACCTTAAGCGTAAACTCTTCCCCTGCTTTGGCAAAGACATCACAATTAGTATCCGCACTACTGCAGGATCCGGTTCCACTATCCGAATTTTCAGCTGTAACTGTCAGGTATTTAGGAAAACTGACGAAATTAGCACTTCCGGTTAGCGCTAGCTCTTGTTCATCACCGGTACCGATGAATGTTGCATTAAGCTGTACATGCCCTGCATCATCATAATTGAGTTCAACAGATGCTTGACCTGTGCTATCAAAATCTAAGCTAAAATTTGTCGCAGAAGGTTCATCGTCACCGATATCTTGCTCTGTGCCAGAGGCATTAATAGACACCTTAGGAGTACCGATTAACTCTGCACCCGCAGGATCGATGTACTGACTCCAAAGATCAACGCTTTTGGTCTGATTAGCAAACCTCGCGACACACTGATCGGCACTGCTGCCCTGCTGGACAGCTTTGATTGTCGCAGTAACCGCTTCCGCTGCATACTTATCTGGGACATCAACTAAAAAGCCACTTTCCGTAAACAAAACATCACAATTGTCTGCACTCCAGTTGCCATTACCCGTCGAGCACAAGTTTTCAGAGAAAGGCCGTGCCGTCGGTGTCGAGCCCGACACATCTAGCGTTACGATTCCCGGTTGGTTTTTACGAATAAAAAATGTCCCTGAACCACCAGAAAATGTCTTAACGTTGCCACCGACCCAGCCCCCACCGCCCGTTATGGAGGCGGGAGAGAGTGTCGCTGTCACTGTTCCGGTATATTGTTCGCTACATGTTGCATTCATACACGCTGTGATCACAACCTCTTCTTGACTACAAGTTGGCTCTTGCCCTGAATGCGCAATACGAAAATGATCAACCTGCTCCCCGACGTCACGAGACTTCAAGGCACAAACCTTAAAGTTTTCAATCTCATGGTTATTAACTGATCCACCCGTTGAGCCTGCAAGAGAAAGTAAGAACTCTTCGGGTGTCGCACCTTGATTAGGATTCGATAACACATTAAACCAATCGATAACTGTCTGCATATTGCCATTCACCAGACGATCCACACGAACATAAACCGCGTTATTATTTCGTGAATCGATGGTGATGAAATAGCGATGACCAGGACCTGGCCCCGGGAAAGAACAGCCCCACCATTGACAAGTACGACGTACATCCAGCTTGGGGTTCAAATTAGCGGCAGTTCCTACTAGATAGCGGTAACTTGCGGCTTCAGAGCCTCGAATAGCAACGGCTTGGCGACGAAAACCAGGCCCTCCGACTCTTCCCTCTGTTGGGTTGGAGTAATTTCCCCATTCATCCAAACCAACTCCAAGCCAACCTCCAGCAAACCCCGGCTTAATTGGGTTGGAACTTGTGGTAGGTGCATACCCTAAAGAGCCGCCAAAACCACCTGTTCTGGGAATAATCTCGGCATCCGAAAAAATCACCGACACCCCATCTGCACCATTACCGGTTAAATTCGCCCACGCATAGTAATCAAACTCAACAGTAACTAAGTTGCCAGCCGCCGGAAAAATTCGTTGATAAGTCACAGCGGTCGCTTGGTTTCCAATAGCCTCGGTAAGACGCAAGCGGTCACTAACTATTCTCGGTGTAAAGTTACCAGTACTGGTAAAAGGTACCCAGCTTTGCCCCAGACTTGAGCGATTAAAATCATCGCTAAAGCAAGTATAGCCTTGTTGTTCAAATTGATTAATACGACTCGAACCCGACATAGTTAATTGCTTTGCGGTCACTCGGCCATTTAATACTGAATTATTATTTAAGGTCAGTTGATCTGCAGCATAAATATATCCATTTACAATACTTTGATTATTCAATGAGATACTACCATAAGCGACAATCGTCAAATTGCCCGTAGATGTTGCATTGAGTTGACTGCCAGAGATTTCGGTATTACCTAAAATAAAAATCCGTACATCACCATCAATGACCAATTGACTATTTTGGACGAAATTTGCTGACTCAAACCAATAATCTCCACTGGTTAAAATTGCTTTGGCATTTTGATTTAGTTGAAAATTTTTGATTCGATATCCATTATTGTTTGGCAAAAATGTCAGTTCACATCCACTGGTTAAATTAACTTGATTGAGCGTATTTATTGACGTGGATTGAGTGGTTGAACATCCAATATTTTCATTCGAATTCCAATTGGGGAAAGAATTTGGCCCCGTAAGAGACAAAGACGGTGTTGATAAACTCCCCGTGACCACACATTGCTGACCATCACAACCATTACTAGGTAATCCAGCCCCAAGGTTAGAAGAACAAAACGCTAATGCCTGACCACCTGTTCCCGTTATTTTGGCTGAGTTATTTTGTGTAAATTGCGGATTGGGCGCATCACTGCAACTACCATGACCTTGAGCTACGCTCGGGAAATAAATGGTTTGATCGATATTCTGAAACGACCAAGCGCAAGCAGGCAGCAGTACCAAACACCCCACGAGCGTTTTAACTAACGATCTATTCACTTTTCACCCCCACTTCAATAACTCGCTGCAACGTCCAATCGCCAGCTTGACAACGCCCGGTTGACGTCAGTTGATGAACAGTACGGCCATCATCCATATCGCCCACTGAGTTACATTCAACTTGTGCGCTACATTGCGCTAATCCTTCACCTTCAAACGTGAGTGATTGTACAGAATTAGTATGGCAACTGCCGTCGGTTGTCGTTTGATAAAAACGACTCAGTTCAACGTTGATCGCCGAACGCGCCGCCATTTCGGCGCGAGTGCCTATCACCATCGATACCAACTGTTGGCTATTGCGCTGTTGATTGCGGTTAGCGACCGAGGCAACAAAGCCGACCACCACAATGATAAAGATGACCAACACTAAGCCGCTGCCTTGCTGTTTACGGCGTGTTGTAGATAAGCGCATCATGGTCAAACCTCACCTCTTCACCGCGGTCGGAAAATGTCAGTTCAATTTTCACTAAGCCATTGCGTTGTAGCTCTGGCTGTGTGACGTGAAAATTGGCTTGGCTAATGTTTTCAGCCATCAATACTGGAGTGCCAAGCTGTTCAGGGCTGAGCGCACTGCGATTAAGCGCGTAATCCGCATAACGATAAATCCGACTGTTCTGATAACAAAAAGCCACTGGCGTGCGATAAAAATAAACTCGCTTAGCTGGCGATTGAATCTCAAACCCCGTCGGTTGCGTCAAGACTACATCGACCATGCTTGTGTTGTTGGGTGATGTAAAATCCACATCCGCGTTTACTTGCGCTGTTTGTCCGCTGGCACTTGGCGTTTGACGTAGCGAAGCGGCGTTGGTTGGAAACACGACCAGACGATCGCCATTGAGTACCTTTTTGTCGATCGGTAACAACCGTACCGCAGCCGAAGGCGATTGCACGGTTGGCAGCTCACTGTAGATCGCGCTGTCAGTGATCGGTAAAAACTCAATGCAACCATTTTCCACCATCACGCTGTTTGGCACCGCTTCACGCAATTCTCGGCTCAGCCGCTCAGTAACAAAGCGCCCTTGTTGGATCAAAGCTTCACGGGCGGTGGTATCAACATAAATACCCATACTTTGGCGGATCACAGAGCCTAAAAATAGCCCGACCACCGACAACAGAATAATCGTAATCACCATTTCCATTAAGGTAAAACCACGCGCCATCAGTAGTTCCCCTTAATGGCGGCAAACGGGTAGCGATTGCCTTGTGAATCAATAATCACCACCTTGATGCGTTTATAATGGCTGAGCTGATTAGCATTAACGCCTGTAAACTGACCGCTATTATCCTGCTCATAAAAGACATTAACGGTAACAGTAAAATTACGATAACTGCTATCAAGAGGTTGACCAAGCACGTCTTGAATCGGCCTTGGTGTAGCCGTGATAAAGTCGTCCACATCGTTAAATTCGGTAGTCATCGATTCACCATCATCGCCCAGTTCAGACGGTGCGCTACATAACTGCCTATCTGTCGTAGCCACAATCACACACTCTGGTAAGCCGCCATTGGGGCCTGAATTGCGGTCAAACTGACGCCCCAAAATTTCATCCAATACCGCTCTGCCCAGCTCAGCGGCTTTGACCGCAATCACCTGCTCGGCGCTCTGCTGCGAACGCGGGTAAAGGGCCGCCGCCAAGCCAGTAATCGCAATCGCGGTGATGGTGATAACAATGATCATTTCCACCAGGGTAAAGCCACGCGTTCGGTTAATTGGCTTAACAGGCATAGATATAGCCCTCAGTATTGATGCATACTTGGCGCTGATCGCTTGCACTGGAAATCATTACGGTACAGAGTGAAGTGGTGCATTGAGCGGCGCGGCCTAGAGAGTCAAAATCAAGATAACCATTAGGTGTAGAAAGGGTTAACGTTACACCACTTGGCACAGTAACTAACGAGACATCATTAGCCAACTCACTGCTACAAATCTCTGGTGTTTCGGGCTGCAAAGGCTTCACTTGCCCGGTTTGATTAGCGGTTACTAACCAACGATTACAATAACCCGTGCGCTGCATGGCGCGGTTTTGGGTTAGACGCAATGAGGCTAACACTTCGCTTTGTGTAGTCACGCTTGAAAAACCAGACGTTCCAGAATAACGACTGGCGGCATAAGCAGATAGAATACCGAGCAAGAGAATAACGACAATCAGCTCGACCAGAGTAAAGCCAGTATGTTTTAAGCGCGCCATAGTGAAACAACCCGAAACCACAATACGGTTAAGTATAACCTAACCAGGTTTGCCACTGTTGTTTTTTAAGGAAATTTGAGAGGCGTTGAGGGTAAAAAACGGATACGAAAAAGGCCAGCGATGCTGGCCTCAGAATTGTTACTCACAGTCATCTGTACCTACAGCAACTAATGCCGGTGTATTAGCATTAGCGGCTTGAGTGTACTTAACACAATTAGCCGTAAAGTTTTCGATACCAAATGTCGCTTCAGCAGGATCTGAATTTGCCACTTCCTGTATAAATACAAAATCACCATCCCCCAAACCTGTAACAATAGCTTCGATATCCGCTTGAGTAGCTTGAGGATAACCAAAGGCTGTATTAACATTTACATTGCTCATTGTCACAGAAGCACTGGATACAGCCTCTTCCCCTTCAATCGCTGATTTACCGTAAACAATTCCCGCAGCTCCTTGCATTGCACCGGCGAGGCCTTCAAGAGTTGCTTTACGCGCGTCATCTTGAATATTCAAAAAACGGGGCGCTGCTGTTACTGCTAAAATACCTAAAATAACTATCACCACCACCAATTCGATTAGGGTGAAACCGCCTTGTCTTTTCATATTATCTCTCTCTCTTGATTGACTATTTGCAGTACTACTGCAAGGTTACGGTCACACGACCTGTTTCAATTTCATACACAAACTGATGATCGCTGTTACCCTCTTTTTGCGTGTAAGTGCAAGTGGCATCACCGTCGTTTGCTTCTGCTGTATACTTGATATCCGAGTTGCTCGCTGTGTTAGCTGTCGTCCCCACTCGTGGCGGATTTTGCAATAAGTTATCCATCAAATCGATGCACGCCTGGTCAGTCAGTGACGTCGGAAACGTGCTATTGTCGAGGTTGACGGCATAAGGGTAACCATCACGAAAATTGCCATTGCTTTGATCGGCGCTGGTCAACCAAAAGTTCACCCCATCGTAATTGATACTATTGCGCGCCACGCCATTAATAGTCAGCGAAGGTCTTGCTTGTGCTTCCCACTGAGCACGCGCAGATAACACGCCTGTCGCGTATCCCCCTGCGACCCCTTCAATACTGGCCTTTTTCGCTTCATCGGTCACATCAAGAAAACGCGGCAGCGCAGCAACGGCGAGTAGTCCAACCACTACAATCACCACCACTAACTCAACCAGAGTAAAACCCGTTTGCTTATTTGCCATAGTGTAACAACCCGTTAGTTTCTACTCCGTATTATACGGAGGTTATATGATTTCGCTATATGTCATACGTCAATAAACCGACTAAATTAAGAGGCCAACTTTTGCTGAAAAGTGATTATCAATCAGACTAATAGCAATAAATCCATTGTGATTATAGTGATACAAACAACGATAATGACCCACTATCGATTCATTGGTAATCTCAAGTGGCTGACTACCAAGTAACTCTGTTTCTGGATACAAAAGCTCAAGCCAATGTTGACAGTCCACTTGCGATTGATGATTAACAGGCGTTACCCACCCTGTATTAGTGTAGTTCAGCCTTTGTGATCCTATTTTGAGGCTAGTGGGTTGTTTTGCAAGTAGCCATTGTTGTTTGTAATAACTTGCCCGTTCATTTATGCGCTGATTAGCCAATTGCAACGCTGATTTACTGGCTTGTTGTTCCACCGCTTGCCATGCAAACAGAAAGCTCATCACCAAAAAGGTCAGCAGCAATAACCAAATAACTAACCTAGATTTCTGAACATTATCGCCACTAGCCTTTAATTGCATCTAACATGCCCCACATTGGCAAGAAAATCCCGAGCGCCAGTATCAGCACCATCGCGGCGACAATCACTAATAAAATTGGCTCAATACGAGCGGTTAAGGTTTTTAAATCGTAATCGACTTCACGATCGTAAAAATCCGACACTTCTAATAGCAGCTCGTCGATTCGCCCTGTCTCTTCCCCAACACTGATCATTTGAATCACCAACGGTGTAAACACCCCACTGTTAATCGCCGTCGATGAGATGGTCCCGCCCGCTTCAATCGAGGCTTTCATCTCTAATAATCGATTCTCAAGGTATTTATTGCCAAGCGCTTCAGCCGATAGCGCGAGCGATTGGTTTAGTGGTACGCCGGCTTTGAGCATTAAGGCAAAGGTACGCGAAAAACGCGACAACTGAGCCCGATTAACCAGTTCGCCCACCACTGGCATGCGTAAGCGGAATTTATCCCATTTTTCTCGCCCTGCCGCGGTGTTAATCCAAGCCTTAAAACCAAACAGACCCGCCACTATCACCACGACCATCATCAGCCAATAGTTGACAAAAAATTCAGAGGTCGTGATCAAGATCTTAGTTGGCAGAGGGAGATCGACCCCAAAGCGCGCAAACATACTGGAAAACTGCGGAATGACTTTAACGTTTAAAATAAACAGCGCCACAAGGACAAAACTGATCACAAAGGTTGGATAACGCATCGCGGTTTTGATCCGTTTACGCGTTTCGACTTCTTGCTCGTAGTAATGAGCCAGTTGCAGCAGCGCTTGATCTAGCCGACCGGTATTTTCGCCAACGTGGATCATCGAGACAAACAGCGGGCTGAATACTTTAGGAAACATCTGCATCGAGCTCGATAGGCTGCGGCCATTGGTCAGTTCCTGAGTGACATCTTGCAAGGCTTCTTGCAGCTGTTTACTGGTACTATTTTGACTGAGCCCCTTCATGGAACGCAGTAAAGGTACGCCAGCCTTGGTCAAACTGTAAAGCTGGCGACAAAAAATCACCAGAGCTTCAAGAGGCAGAGCCGGGGTCAACAAGGCTTTGATATCAATACGGAAACGGCCACCTTGGCCACCTAATTGTATTGAAATGGGGATAATGCCTTTATTCATCAACTGTTCGACCACGACCTCTTGCGTCGGAGCATCGATAACTCCAGACGTTGCGCTTCCGTCTGCATGGCGGCCCTGATAATTAAACGTCGGCATAGCTCACCTTAGAGATAGATTGCTTGTATAAAACCAGATGAGTCCCCTTCACCTAAACTCATCACTTCACCTAAACTGACCACGCCTTGCATCGCCAATTCCATCGCAGACGCGAGTAGCGGTTTATACTCTTCTGATTGGCGTGCCACACGTGCAAAGCCGACCGCATCATTGGCGCGCAACATATCCATCATTTCCAGATTGAGTTCGAGCATTTCAAACACACCAATCCGGCCGCTGTATCCAGTGAGATTACAGTTTTGACACCCTCTTCCAACCGAAAAAGTATCGTTGACCTGATTGGGAAAACGCTGTGCAAGCCACTGCTTACTGCTGTCATCCAACGCGTGTTCGGTTTTACAATCTGGGCACACTTTACGCACCAAGCGCTGCGCAACAACCGCACGTACCGCACTTGCCACCAAATAGCCGGGAGCGCCCATGTCCATCATTCGAAGGGCACTGTCTACCGCATCGTTAGTGTGCAACGTACTCAGGACCAAGTGACCTGTTAGCGCCGCACGCAAACCGATTTCAACCGTTTCTTGGTCGCGCATCTCACCAACCAAAATGATGTCGGGATCCTGACGAAGAAAGGTTCGCAGAACAGTAGAAAAGTCTAAGTTAATTTTAGGGTTAACCTGCACCTGATTGACACGCGGCAAACGATATTCAACCGGGTCTTCTGCGGTAATGATTTTTTTACTCGGTTGGTTGAGTTCGGTTAACGCGCCATACAAAGTGGTGGTTTTGCCTGAACCGGTAGGCCCTGTCACTAAGATCATGCCATGCGGACGTTTGAGTTGATGGCGTAATCGCATCAGCAAATCGGCAGGTAGACCTGACTGCTCTAACTTACGTACTCCGGCCGATTGGTTGAGGAGACGCATCACGACCGACTCACCGTATTGCACTGGCATAGTCGACATACGAATATCGACTGACTGACCTTTGCTGCGGATATTAAATCGGCCATCTTGTGGTAAACGTTTTTCCGAAATATCGAGATTGGCCATCAGCTTGAGCCTTAACACTAAAGCCGACGCAATATTGACCTCATTAAGCAACGTCTCATGCAAGATGCCATCAATCCTTTGCCGCAAACGCAACACATTGGCGTCAGGTTCAATATGAATGTCAGAAGCTCCGACTTGAATCGCATCTTCAAATAGAGAGTTAATCAACTTTACAACGGTAACGTCTTCGCTGTCATTGCCTTCAACATTAAAATCAAACGCATCGGTAATTTGGTGCTCAGCTTGCAATTGCTCGGCAAACGAGGCGATCTCTTTGGTGCGGCGATAATAGCGATCAAAACCATCAACCAACTGTTTTTCTGGTGTAATGACAAATTCAATACGGTATTGAGCCAGTTGCGCCAATAATGCCTCTTGAGCAAACAAATCCGCCGGATCACTCATGGCGACGCGTAAAGTGTCTCCTTGCCGACCAATAACCAGTGCGCGTAAACGGCGCGCATGTACCTCTGGTAACAGTTGTACGGCATCAATATCGACATTCGCACGACTCAAGTCAATCAGTGGGATCTCTAATTGCTGCGAGAGAAAGCTCAGCATTTGATGTTCAGTCAGAAAGCCAAGCTCAATAAGGGTTGCCCCCAACTTACGTCCGGTCGACTTTTGTGCGCTCAGTGCCTGTTCAACCTGCTGCTCGGTAATAATGCCCTCTTCGACGAGCAAATCACCCAGTCGCTTACGGAGTTGAATTTTCATTGCGGTTGCTCCTCTAAGCGACCAATGAGTGCTAAACGGTCACGGATAAACTGTTGAGACTGACTGGATACCCCTAACTTAGTCAGCGCCTGACGATAAGATGATTTCGCAGCCGCCAGATCAAAAGCTCGCTCCTGCTGGATTGCTAGCCCCAACCACCAACGGCCACTTTGCGGCTCTCGCTCAACCAACTGGGAGTAACTCTCTAGCGCCAGTTGATCTTGTTTCTGTTTTTGCGCCAATGCTGCGCGCAAAGACAAATACTCTATCGACGCCTGCTCTGGTAACGCGATCAGTACCGTTAAAGCGGCTGGGTTTTGCTGCTCTTTGAGCAACATTTTTGCTAGCGCGAGACGCAAATCAATATTGTCATTGTTTAACGCAATGCCTTTTTGTAAGGTTTCCGCCGCTTTACGCACCTCGCCTTTTCCGTAATAAAGCGCCGCGAGCCACTGGCGAATATCGCTATCGTTTGGTGTATAACGCAATGCTTGATGGTAAGCGTCTAACGCCTGAGAGAGATTATTGCTATCAAGCGCTTTTTTCGCGCGCTCAGAGGCCTTATCTGCCAGTTGCTGCGGCGTGAGAGCAACGTGTTCAATCACGACCTGCCCCTGCTTTGCTTGCGAGGCGGCAACCTTATTGGTTGAGGCACTGACAAGCGTGTGGTTGACCGACGATTCCACCACTTGCGGTTGAGCGTATGGCTGCATTTTTGCTATCGGCGCGCTTGGAGAATGAGATTGCACGGCTTTGATTGGCGCAGATTCTGGTTGACTAGGCTTAGACGTAGCAAGCGGATCATTTGACGCTACATACATGGGTGACGAAATCACCGATGTTTTACTGGTCGGTGATACATTACCAGTGGCAAGCACCTCAACAGGTTCAAAATGGTAAAGAGGTGCAGATGGCGCTTGTTGAGAAATAGCCCAACCACCGACGGCTAAGCTGGCCGTAAAGCTGACGACTACCCACGCCACAATACGAGTCGATTTAACTGGCTTAACCTCGGCTTTGACCAGCACGCTATCGGTACTGGCACTGTTCGTCGATAGATCTGCCAACGCACGATTGATCGCACTCATAGGTTAACTCCATCCCCATAGCCATGGGCTTTTGAATTTAGGCTTACAACTGTCATAGGTGTCATGTATCGCTCGATATAACTGTGAATTATTGATGACTTTGGTTTGATCTCGGCAGGCCAAAACCAAGCTTTTATGACATATCTGATTGATCAAACGTGGATAGCCCAAACTGGCCCGCCACAGTGCTTTTTTGTGGTGGAGCGTAAACAAACCAGTGTTACCACCAACTTTATTGATGCGATTATCCACATAAGCCACAACCTCATCTAAGCTCAACCCACGCAGATAAGCGCTAAAGGTGATACGTTGACGCAGTTGGCGCAGGTGATGCTGAGTTAAACGTTGGTCCAATTCCGGTTGGCCCAACAATACAATTTGCAGCAACTTTTGTTGTTCGGTTTCTAAATTGCCAAACAGGCGTAACACCTCTAAGGCCTCATCACTTAACGCCTGCGCCTCATCTACCAAGACAACCACTTGCTTACCTTGCTTCGCCAGTGCAAGTAGTTTGTGTTGAATATGATTAACCAGTGTATTTGGCTCGACTTGGGTGATGCCCAACTCATTGGCAACCGTTGCTCTCAACTGCTCACCACTCAGAGCCGGGTTGGGCAAAAAGACTAACTGAACGTGCTCGGCAATATGCCTAATAATAACCCGGCAAATCATAGTTTTACCTGAACCTACTTCGCCAGTAATCTTAATCAACCCCTCGCCCATATCAAGCGCACCAAGCACGGTTTGAATCGCCTCATAGTGCGGGGCCAGCCCCAAAAACATCTCTGTGTCTGGCGTTAGGTGAAAAGGAAAAGTGGCGAAACCAAAATGCTCAAGATACATGCAATTATTGCTCGTCTGGGAACCATTCTTGCAGTAGGTCGCGCGATCGTTCGAGCTCTTTTTGCCATGTGTTAACCCCAACTACCGAAGGCTTAAGCAAAATCACCAACTCCGTTTTTTCCGTATATTGGTTGGTGTTCCTAAATAGATGCCCTAAGCCAGGTATGTCGCCCAAAAACGGGATTTTAGATACTCTGTCTAGGGTGGCCGACTTCATGAGACCGCCGATCACAACCACATCACCATCTTGAGCGCGAATCACTGAGTCTGATTCACGAATTGAGCTGGTAGCTAATGGTAAGGTTAAGTTGGTCTCACCATAGTTAATACTTTTATTCTCTTGCTGAACATCAATGACCGCTGGGTGAACATGTAATAAAACATTGCCCTGATCATCGATTTGCGGCGTTACATCAAGGGAGATACCCGAAAAGAAAGGCGTTAATTCAATATCAGTAGTGGTATTGCTGCTCGTATTGCCGGTGTCGGTATTTGACGAGAAGTCAGTGACAAAATAGCTGTCCGTGCCGACTTTAATCACCGCTTTTTGGTTATTAGAAGCCGTTACTCTTGGGCTAGACAGAACATTGAGATCGCCCTGGGTTGCCATAAAGCTCAACACGGCTTCAAAGCTACCACCTGAAATAACGGCGTTAGATTGCCCGCCAAGCAAGCTACCAATAGCATTAAGCCCAGGTAAAGGTAGAGCCAAAGGAGAACCATTAGTATCTTTGATAACAGAACCTTGGCCTAAGGTATAATTTGTGCCGTTTGACGAAAAGGCTTTTGACCAGTTGATACCTTGTTGATAGCCGTCACTCAGGGTGACTTCTAATATTTTCGCCTCAAGGATAACCTGACGATGCATTCTCTGTTGCGAGACACCCAAGAAATTACGTACTTCTCGAATCTCGTTAGGAAAAGCGCGCACCGTAATGACACTCGCTTGTGGAGTCACCACCACACTTTGCCCTTGATCCGAACCTATCAACTGAGTAACCGCTTGTTGCAACTGTGGCCAGAAGTCACTTTCGCTAGTGGTTTCGATTTCCGTGCCACCTTTAGTACTGCTATTGCTGCTCGATGAAGAGTTTGAACTGCTTGACGTGTTTGATGAACCAGATGAATTGCCATTACTCGAACCGCTTGCTGGATTCGTTACGGTCCCAGTCGAAATCGAGGTGACAGAACGACCTGTACGTTTAAATTGCAAATAGTCGACTGGCAGCGTAACTGTACGTAAACCAGCAGGGTAGACCTGAATAACATTGCCACTCTTGGTAATTTGATAGCCATACATATCTTCAATCACGCTCAACACTTCATCAAGCGACACATCATTGAGATTAGCAGTAATGGTTCCGCTCACACTAGGATGAACAGCGGCGCTATACGCCGTACCTTTGACTAAGCTGGTAAAAAATGCTTTCGCATCCACCTGATTTGCCTTAATACGAAAACGTTTGATCGAGTGTTGAGCGATCAACTCACCATTGCTGGTAGTTAATTCAGGCATCAGGTCGGCTTCAACGGACGCTGGCAGTTCATCTAATCGTAAACTGTTGTTTTGGTTAATCGCCTCGTTGAGCGCATTTTTGACTTCTATTGGATCGCGATGCCCCATCGAGCAACCGACTAACGTTGATACAATAGTGATAGCTATAGCGAATTTACGCATATGTTTTACTGACCTTACTGTTTCACTTCCAGAGGGAAGAGTTGTAATTTCCACGTTTTACCGCCACGCGTGAGGATAACGAGTTCTGGCTCAATGTGACGAACGGTGTAGCCCGAGACTCGCCCTCCAATAACCATAGATTGACCATTTAAAATCGCGTTGCAGTCACCAGATTGTGGGCAAACAATACTTTGCAGTTTGGGTAATGGAGCCACTTTGTTGACAGATTTATTGTCATTTGTTGCGGGCGCACTCCAGCCGAGAGGTGCCGTTGGATCTTGCTTGGCTTGAACAGCAACCGCGACCATCATTACAAGTGTTACGACAAGAAACCTAACCACTAATAAACTCCTGTCTGGTGCCCAAGGTATAAACCGTCAAAACTAATCGCGCTTGTGGATACGACTCCACTTGATAATCAAACTGACGCCAATAATAGTTTACTGGCATAGCTTCCAATGCTTCTAAATAATGGACGATGTCAAAATAACGCCCTGTCAACTCGATTCGAACCGGATGGATATAGTAGCCCGTCATGCCTTTATCCTCCGTGGCAGGAACAATCGGTTCCGCGGGCAAAGATTCCAGTGATACCAGACGTAACTGTTTTGAACCTAGTAACACCGATTCAAGTAATTGTGCCATTTCACTCGGAGTAATTAAGCTTTCAACCAGTTGAGCCAACTGTTGTGAACTTTGTTGGCTCTGTGCTATCAAACGTTCAATTTGTTTGTCTAACTCGCGATCCGGATCTTGATTCAACTGCGCTTGCATCCGTAGAATGTCGGCTTGCAATTGCTGCTCATTCAGCTTTGCATCAGATAACTGCAGGCTTAGCTGGTGATTTTTATTATAAACAGGCTCAACAACTAACGTCAGTAAACCGAAGATAATCGCCACTAATCCACATAAGCTAATCAGTCCTTTTTCTCGAGGGCTAAATTGCGTAAACTTCTCATTCCACCGCTGCCAATAACTCGCCATTAATTGCTCTCCCGCTGAGTTTTGAGCTCGAAAGTAATAATATCTTGTTCATTTCGGCCAATTTTGAGCTGTTCAAAGGTTCGTCCCACTAGACTCAACTCGTGTTTAAACTGATTTACCCAATTCGGAATCGCTTGTGGACTTTGAGCTAATCCAGTTAAATCAAGGCCGTTGCCATCAATTCGGATCGTCTGTAACGAAATATCATTGCGCCCTAACGTCGCGAGTGAACGCAGCACTGATGAGTACCCCACTTGCTGTGATTGAACGAATTTCTCAACCGCCGCCAACGCACTCTGGTTAGCATCTATCTCTAATTGTAGCCTAGCAATCGCCGCCTCTTTGGCTGCGCTCGGTTTATGCTGATTCAATTGCTCGGTTAGCTGAGTCATCTGTTGTTTAAATGCCGCTTGCTGGCGAGTGTGCTCAGCCAATTGCTGGGTTAAATCACGCTGTTGGTAATAGAGATTCGCTGCCACCACCACTAACAAGATCGCCGCGAATCCCCATCCTATCGCGATATTGGTCAGTGTAACGTATTCTTTTTTCGGCCTTAATTCTTCAGGAAAGAGGTTTATTTCAGCGTGGGGCAAGTTTTCGCACACGCGCACTAGAATTTCACCGGACCATTCGGCCTGCTCAGACAACCGCGCCGTTTTAACACTCAAACGTTGATTTAATGCTTCGACCATCTCTTGCTGCGACTCTTCATCACAACAGATCATCATTGTATGCAAAGGGGCAGAACGAAGCTGAGAGGAGAGATAATCAATCGAGCGCTGTAGTTCAAGAGCAATACCATCGAGCTGTAGCGCACTGCTTGCGACACCGGTTAATGGCGGTGTTATACCGCGCATCGTTCTTTGAAAAGCGCTTTGAGAATTAATAAACGCACTGACTCGAAACGCCCCTTGTTGGCTGCGTTGCAATAACAAGAAGTGACTCAACTCGCCCGCGGAATGGCCCCAGATTTCATCTTCAACCAAGACACGCTCAAGTTCGATAGATAGTGCCATCAGCGTTCGATATAACTGACTGACTAAACCTTTATCGACCACGTAAACTTGCAGCTTGTTATTGGTCGACAAATACATCGAGTCAATAATAACATCCGAGATTCGCTCACTAATGAGTTCTTTCAGCAAAAATGGCAGTGCCTGAGCTAACTCTTCCTCTGGCACATTAGGTTTGTCTATCTGATAAGTTTTATAAAGCGAAGAGTGTAATACCACATCCAATTTAACATGTGTGATAGTCAGCCCTTGCAGTGTGTCAGTCAGCACTTGTTGCCATGGCTGACCATTGAGCTCAACCTGACGCGGTAATTCACTGTGCAAAGAGGAAGAAAAAAACAACGCGCTCGGCTGCACAACCACATAGAGATGTGTCGAGGATTGCTCGCTGCGTTTAAACCTATTGATTATCGATTGAATGCTCATCTAATTCACTTTACTTTACGCCACCGGTTGCGACGACCGATTTGCACTTTATGTTCTGATGATTTTGCGGGAGGGAGCGACGCTTGCAGAGGCAATAACTGAGTTTCTTCACTCAAATAGCGCCCTTGTACTCCATGAATGCCTAATTGTACACTGGTGTGGTACTCGGCCTTATTATCCACCCCAACCGCAATCAGCTTAGTCGCTAGCCCTTCACACGCCCCAAGTAAACTTCTGACAAACAACTGATTTTCATCACGTTGATCGATTCTCTTTATCAAGCTACGGTGCAGTTTTAAATAGCTTACGGGTAAATCTTTGAGGTAATGCGTACTGACAATGGAGCGACCAGCTTGACCGACCGCGACCTGACAACCAAGCCCCACGATCATTTTGGTCACGGGTCGCATGTAATCAAGATGTTTAACCAAACGCGCTTCGGTGAATTCAAAGATCAACCGCTGACGCAAGCTGATGCTAAGCTGCAGAATTTCATCACGAAACCATTTAAAATACTCGCGTTCTGCAAAAGGTATCACATGCAAATTGATCGAGTAACTCTCTGAGCTATCAAATTGTTTTAAATGTCGCATAATGGCAGAAAAAGCAGCCTTATCGAGAACCCCTTCGTAACCTATGGATTCAATTGCTGAGTTGAACCTAGACGCTTTGATCACTCCCTTTTCTGGATCATTGATTCGTGCAAACAGCTCATGGTGCGCACAGAAAAGATCTTGATGTGAGTTAAGCAAATAACACGGCTGGGCAAAGATGTAGATATGTTCTGGTTTTAATGCCACATCAAAAAGTGTCCGCCAGCGAACGCTACCTCGTTCTTCTTGTTGCACATGGTGCTTATGAAAACGACTCCAAGTATTCATCCCTTGTAACTGAGCACTTTTCAATGCGGTTTCAGCTTCATCGATGATACGCCCTTGGCTTTCTCCTTCACGGTACATACTCACGCCAATGTGCACCCAATTGTCAACATCGAGAGGCTGCGGTGGGGTGAGCTTAGTAAGCTGTTTCAGACATTGAGTGGCGATATGAGAGACATCTTTGCTCGATAAACTCGGCGCGAAAATAGCAAAGTCAGAGCTGTAGTAACGTGACAAAATGACGTCAGGAAAGCGTTGAATGATATTATTAAGCCCTTCACCCACATCCACCAAGAAGTCATTTGCGACCTGTTTCCCCTGCTCTTCTTCTATCTGCTCCCAATCATCAATCCGTAACATCAACACGCCGCCATGGGCGCCATTTTCAGACAGTGCCGCTTCCAGTTTACTATCAAATAGTACTCGATTAGCGGTCCCAGTCAGTTGGTCTAAAAAAGTTTGAGTTCGAATAAAGGTATCGAAACGACTGCGCTCTTGCCGCGCATCTTGTAACTCTTCAATTAATCGGTCTAACGCTTCACTGGCGGTATAAGGCCACTCTCGTTCATCGCCTTTGGCGTATTCTTCGACTCGGCCGGCTAAAATCATCCGTCCACGCTCTTCGAGCATTTCTGAGCCATACAATTGCTCTTTGAGCCACTTCAAACCACGCAGCAAACAAAACACCACTAAACCAATCGCGAGCGTGATCGACCACAACGCCTGCATTGAATAGCCAAAACCAATATAAGGGGGGATTGCTTTCAAGCGAATTTGGTAGTCGCGATTACGTTCTAGCGTGTACTCCACCTCATACAGCAACTCACTCGCCACTTTTGATGAAGTATCTTTGAAGCGATAAATTACACCATATGAAGAGAGCAACTCCATTTCAACAACACTTGAGGCTTGCAACATTTTTGGCATCCAACGCTGGAGAGAGTATGCCGCGTCAGGGTCTTCCATCTCTTTATCGACCACATCGACGATCCCTTGCAAAGAGTGGTCAAGATATTCCTGGCCTAATCGTTTGAACGATAAAGTGCCACCTAAGAACAGGATAAACATCGCGCTGATAACAATAACAGTTACAAACGCAACCAAGCGTGTACTCAGTTTTAAGGTAGGCGTGTACCTCATGAATGCAGAATTCCTTTTCTCAATCGATAATCTTCAGTTATTTCGCGGATGCTTTTAGCTTATAGAGATTAGTGTAGTCAACGACTTATACTCTCGGCGAGTTGCTGAGGTAACTATATAAAAAAGCCGCGACAAGCGCGGCTTTTTTTCAATAATAATCCATTAAAACGGGATGTCGTCATCAAAATCCATCGGCGGCTCATTATATTGAGGCTGCGCCTGCTGTGGTTGAGATTGAGGTTGCTGCGCTGGCTGCTTTTGCATCGCCGGCTGTTGAGGTTGTCCCCAACCACCTTGCTGAGCTTGTTGAGGTTGAGATTGCCCCATACCACCTTGAGCTGGTGCACCACCTTGCGCACGGCCACCTAACATTTGCAGAACCCCCGTGTAACCTTGGACCACAACTTCCGTTGTATAACGGTCTTGGCCGCTTTGGTCTTGCCACTTACGCGTCTGCAATTGACCTTCTACATAGACTTGAGAGCCTTTACGTAGATATTCGCCCGCCACTTCGGCCAACTTGCCAAACAAAGCAACACGATGCCACTCTGTTTTTTCACGCTGTTCGCCCGTCGCTTTATCACGCCATGATTCAGACGTTGCAATAGTAATGTTGGCAACTGCACCGCCACTCGGCATGAAACGTACCTCTGGGTCAGTGCCCAGATTACCGACTAAAATAACTTTGTTCACTCCACGGCTAGCCATGTTTTGCTCCGTCTAAATTTGGGTTGTTCATAAAATAGCACATAAGGATAACACGCTTTGTGCTCGCAACAAATCTCTCAACCACAATGTCGTTTCAGTTTATCAAGCAACATCAAACTGAGTCCATTTTTAGAGTCGTCTCAAGCTGTAACAATGCTGAGTAATCAGTAAATTACCTAGCCATATGAATCGCAGCGCAAACACTCAACCAAAATTAGCGCACCTCTAAGACTTGCCGCACTCTGTCACTAAATTATTACAACCTTAGGGTCTGTTTATCTTTCACGGTTAAATTTGTTCGAAAAATCAACAGACCCTAGTATTAGAGGACATGACATTATGGCTAGAAGCATATATACCCGAACCATCTCCTTCCTATGTGAAGACTCATCGCTTAAACAACCGTTTATCGATCAACTAGAACAAAAGTTAGGAATGGTAATACCACGAATAATACCAAACGAACTTCTGCTCGCCTTACAACAACACAAACATCGCATTTTGCTGGTTGATTACCATAACTACACTAAGCTTAAAAGCCAGATACGCGCCCTTCCCTTAGCGGACAAATCCTTTGAAACCATTGTGTTTAACGTTAGCCAGCGATTGACTACTGACGAGCTTTTGGCGTTTGGCCATTTGAAAGGGGTATTTTATAAAGACATCAATATTGATTTGATCATGCGCGGTTGTGAAGCTGTGATCAACGGAGAAAACTGGCTGCCGAGAAAAGTGACCGCTCAATTGCTGTTTCACTATCGCAGTGTCGTCGATACGCAAACCACTCCTGCCACCGTCGATCTGACCGCGCGTGAAATTCAAATTTTGCGTTGCCTAATGAATGGCTCTTCAAATATACAGATCGCCGAAGACATGTTTATTAGCGAGTTTACCGTGAAATCACACTTGCAAAAGATTTTCAAAAAACTCGGGGCGAAAAACCGCGTTCAAGCAGCCGCTTGGGCCAAACAACACATGAGAAACTAAATCGACTACAATTGTTTCGTTATTCTGAGCGCACAGTGATTATCTCATTTAGAGTTTCATGATAAAGTCGCGCCAGTTTGATGAATAATAACAAGTTAAGGGTTCTACTCATGATAAAAAAATGCCTGTTTCCAGCCGCGGGTTACGGTACACGTTTTTTACCTGCAACCAAATCAATGCCAAAAGAGATGATGCCAGTGGTGAACAAACCATTGATTGAATATGGCGTCGAAGAGGCCATTCAAGCAGGTATGAATGGAATGTGTATTGTCACTGGACGTGGTAAACACTCGATCATGGACCACTTTGACATGAATTATGAGCTCGAACATCAGATCAGTGGCACCAACAAAGAAGATCTGCTGATTGATATTCGCGATATTATTGATACCGCCAACTTCACCTATATTCGCCAACGTGAGATGAAAGGTCTCGGTCATGCAATTTTGACCGGCCGTGAATTAATTGGTGACGAACCGTTTGCGGTGGTTTTAGCCGATGACTTGTGTGTTAACGAGCAGCAAGGTGTACTAGCGCAAATGGTTGCTCTATTTAAGCAGTTCCGTTGCTCGATTGTTGCTGTGCAAGAGGTGCCAGCGGATGAAACCCATAAATACGGCGTTATTGCCGGTGAGATGATCAAAGACGATATTTATCGCGTCGATGACATGGTAGAAAAACCTGAACCAGGCACTGCGCCGAGCAACCTTGCCATTATTGGCCGCTACATTTTAACCCCAGATATTTTTGAGTTAATCGAAAATACTGAACCCGGTAAAGGCGGCGAAATTCAAATTACCGATGCGCTGCTCAAACAAGCGCAAGCAGGCTGCGTACTTGCCTATAAATTTAAAGGTCAGCGTTTTGACTGTGGGAGCGTCGAAGGATACATCGAAGCGACCAATTATTGCTTTGAAAACCTCTATCTTAAAGACACCAAGACCTCAGAATTGGGCAAACAAACCACCACCAAAGAGAGCGAGTAATATCAACCTTTGAGTGGTAATGAAAGGCAACTTGAATAGTTGCCTTTACTGTTTTTTTATCCAGTATTTATTGGCACATTTCTCACACTATGTAATACTTAGCCAACTAATTTTTGCATAGAGTGACAAGCATGGATCAGATAGAAGTCCGCGGCGCCCGCACCCATAACCTGAAGAACATTAATCTCACCATTCCCCGAGATAAAATCACTGTCATTACTGGTTTATCAGGCTCAGGCAAGTCCTCGCTTGCTTTTGATACCCTCTATGCAGAAGGCCAACGTCGTTACGTCGAATCACTCTCTGCTTATGCACGCCAGTTTTTATCCTTGATGGAAAAGCCCGATGTCGACCACATTGAAGGCTTGTCACCAGCGATATCGATTGAACAAAAATCCACTTCACATAACCCGCGTTCCACGGTTGGAACCATTACCGAAGTGTACGATTACCTGCGTTTACTTTACGCTCGCGTTGGCGAACCTCGCTGTCCAGAGCACAAAGTTCCCCTTGCGGCGCAAACCATTTCTCAGATGGTCGATAAAGTTTTGGAGTTACCCGCTGGCTCAAAAATGATGCTACTGGCACCCATCGTCAAAGAGCGAAAAGGCGAGCACGTTAAAACCCTACAGAACTTAGCCGCGCAAGGCTTTATCCGCGCTAGAATCGATGGTGAAACCTGCGATCTATCCGATCCTCCGACGCTTGAATTACACAAGAAACACACGATTGAGGTGGTGGTTGATCGATTCAAAGTCCGCGATGACTTGCAACAACGGCTAGCCGAGTCTTTTGAAACCACGTTAGAGCTCTCTGGCGGGATTGCGGTACTTGCACCGATGGAAGGCACAGACGATGAAGTGGTTTTTTCCGCCAATTTTGCTTGCCCACATTGTGGCTATAGCATGCAAGAACTTGAGCCACGCCTGTTTTCATTCAATAATCCAGCAGGTGCTTGCCATACCTGTGATGGCTTGGGCGTCCAGCAATACTTTGATCCAGCCAGAGTGATTGTCGATGACAGTTTAAGTTTGGCGCAAGGGGCCATTCGCGGTTGGGATCAAAAGAATTATTATTACTTTCAGATGCTTTCATCGCTTGCGGAACATTATGGTTTTGATCTTCATCTGCCGTTTAAGTCATTGGCGAAAAAGACTCGAGAAATCATTCTTACCGGTTCAGGCCGAGCTGAGATCGAGTTCAAATACATCAATGACCGCGGTGATATTCGCGTTAAACGTCATCCATTTGAAGGGATTCTTAATACGCTAGAACGCCGTTATCGTGACACTGAATCCAATGCCGTCCGAGAGGATTTAGCCAAGTACATTTCGACCAAAACCTGCGCTAGCTGTGACGGTAGCCGTTTGCGCATAGAAGCACGCAATGTCTTTATTAACGATACCACGCTCTCTCAGATCGTTGAGTTAAGTATCGCCGATGCGCTGCGCTTTTTTGCCTCCCTGCAACTAGAAGGCCAACGTGCGCAAATCGCTGAAAAAGTGATGAAAGAGATTAACGACCGACTGCAATTTTTAGTCAATGTCGGTCTCAACTACTTAAATTTATCCCGCAGTGCCGAAACCCTTTCTGGCGGCGAAGCGCAGCGTATTCGTTTAGCGAGCCAAATTGGTGCCGGACTCGTCGGCGTGATGTATGTGCTTGATGAGCCTTCCATTGGTTTGCATCAACGTGATAACGAACGTCTACTGAAAACCCTTACCCACCTGCGCGATTTAGGCAATACGGTACTGGTGGTTGAGCATGACGAAGATGCAATTCGGATGGCTGATCATGTGATTGATATCGGTCCAGGAGCGGGTGTTCATGGCGGCAATGTGGTTGCGCAAGGCACCATGGCTGAGATCATTGCCAACCCTAACTCGCTAACGGGTCAGTATTTAAGTGGCAAACAACAGATCGCCATTCCTGAAACTCGCACGCCTAGAGACAGTAAAAAAGTCGTCGAACTTATTGGTGCCTCTGGCAACAACTTAAAGAATGTCAACCTCGAGATCCCTGTCGGGCTGTTTAGTTGTATTACCGGTGTTTCTGGGTCGGGTAAATCCACCTTAATCAACGATACTTTCTTTAAAATTGCTCATACCCAGCTTAACGGCGCCACCACCGCCATGCCAGCGCCGTATAAAAAGATTAAAGGGTTAGAGCACTTTGATAAGGTTATCGATATTGACCAGAGCCCTATTGGTCGAACACCGCGTTCAAATCCCGCCACTTATACCGGCATCTTTACCCCAATTCGTGAACTGTTTGCAGGAACCCAAGAGTCACGCTCACGTGGTTATAAACCAGGGCGTTTTAGCTTTAATGTCCGGGGCGGTCGCTGTGAAGCGTGTCAGGGGGATGGCGTAATCAAGGTTGAAATGCACTTCTTACCTGATGTTTATGTCCCTTGTGATGTGTGTAAAGGCAAGCGCTACAACCGCGAAACACTAGAGGTTCGCTATAAAGGCAAGAGCATTGATGAAGTGCTAGAGATGACGGTAGAAGATGCTCATCAATTCTTCCAGCCCGTCCCTGTGATTGCACGAAAACTGCAAACCTTAATCGATGTCGGCCTCTCTTATATTCGTCTTGGTCAGGCCGCAACAACCCTTTCAGGTGGTGAAGCGCAACGGGTCAAACTGGCTCGAGAACTATCCAAACGCGACACCGGAAAAACCTTGTATATTCTCGATGAGCCGACGACAGGTCTGCACTTCCACGATATCAAGCAGCTACTTGCGGTCTTGCATCGCCTGCGTGATCATGGCAACACGGTCGTGGTGATTGAACACAATTTAGATGTGATAAAAACCGCTGACTGGATCATTGACCTAGGGCCTGAAGGTGGCCAAGGTGGCGGCGATATTATTGCGTCTGGCACTCCTGAAGCGGTAGCGCTGGTTGAGGGGTCACACACAGCGCGATTCCTTAAACCTATGTTAAGTTAACATTTAGTTGTAAGATTAACAGACCAGTGGCTGCCTCACTGGTCTGTTTTTTTTGAGGTGTTGTAATTTATGGCGACTACGCATGTAGCTGGAACAGAGCTGGAAATCAAGGCGCCGAAGCCGCCGTTAATCAAACCTTTCTTAGTGTCTATTGCAATCGTATTTTTGCTAGCGATGCACTGGTTTATGCCCAATCCGGGCGGCTCTGGACTTGCACTCTCTTTTAATGCCACAACATGGCTCGCCATCAGCTTCTCACTTGCGATTGGCTTCTACCAGATCGGCTCGGAAGGAGCGCTCCGTTACAACAAACTGACTCTAGGATTATTCATCTGCTGTGTGATGATGACACTGCCCGTTCTCTATACCAGCGCCAATCCCAATTTGGCCGTCGGTAGATTAATTGGTTTATGGGCGGGCTACTTGTTGTTTGTAGTATTACAACAGATACGTTTTAGCAACAAACAAAAACAGCGCCTGTTGTGGTTTGTAGTCATTGCGGTGTTGATTCAAAGCCTATTCGGCTGGGTGCAATTATTACTCCTCGATCCAGACAATATGTTTGGCTACGACACGCTCAATAATCGCCCTTATGGTATTTTCCAACAGCCCAACGTAATGGCCAGCTTTTTGGCAACTGGCTTAGCACTGTCGGGGTACTTATTGGCACGTCATCCAACCAAATACCAACGCCGAATCAGTGAAGTCGCCTTGCTCTATCTCACCCCGATAGTGACGCTCCCCCTACTGATTGTCTTAGCGTCCCGAACCGGCTGGTTAGGAGCGGTGTTAGGCGTTGTTTTTCTTCTGCACTACCTGTATCGCTTTGCGACGAAAAAGCGTTTTTGGGGCTGGATAGTATCGATTACGCTTGGTATCGTGATCGGTTTCTCTCTTTCGGCTTTACCGGGGCAATCTTCAACGCTGATTGGCAACAAAGCCAACCTTGAAAGTCCAAGACAATATACCTTTCCACAAGCGTTAGATATGTTGATTGAAAAGCCGTTTACCGGTTATGGATACGGCCGCTTTGAGCCGGAGTATCTGGTTTATACCGCACGCCAACATCAGCTCAACCCAAGTTATCAACCTGGACTTGCCGCCATGGATCACCCGCACAATGAACTGCTTTATTGGGGAGTAGAAGGTGGATTGCTGCCTTTATTGGCGATTATACTGGCGGCGTTATTCGTCTTAGCCCGATTATTTCAAGCCAAGAAAGGCACACGTTTAGCCATGTTCGCTTTGTTTGTGCCTATCGTATTACACAGCCAGCTTGAGTATCCGTTTTATCACTCGTCAATACACTGGTTAACCTTTATTATTCTGCTGTTTTGGGTTGACCAACGCGCCAGTCGCTACCGCAGTTTATCATTGCATTTTATTTCAAAAGCCGCACTAAGAGTGACTAGCTTAATAGTCCCTATCGTGACCACCATCTATATGTTGAGCGCTCTACACACCAACTATGTGCTCACTCAATTTGAGCGTTCACAGCCTAAAGATCCACAGATCCTAGAGCGCGTTTCTAACGCTATCGTTTGGCAGGACCGTTACGATTGGGACATTTACAGTACCTACCTTAATCTGGGTCTTATTGAGCAAAATAGCCAGTACATTCAAGCTTACATTGACTGGTCTTTGTCGATTATTAAGGACAAACCGAGACCTGCCTTTTACAGCAACTTGATTTTGGCGTATCTGGGCATTGACGACACGATTAAAGCTGAACAAATCCGTGCCGAAGCTGAGTTCTTATTTCCCAATCGCGATTTTTCACAAATTTACTATATCGCTCCGGACATCGACGCTTTAAAAGCTGATAATCAACAACGAACACACTAAAAAGGGCGACCGTAAGGCCGCTCTATCGCGTAACGTGTGATTATTACTGAGTTAAAGACTCTTCTAGCGCGCGCAAGCATAGGGCCACGTTCTCATGGCGCGCAGCATAGCCCATCAAGCCGATTCGCCACGCTTTGCCGGCTAGCGCACCAAGGCCAGCACCAATTTCTAAGTTATAGGTTTCGAGCAAATGCGCTCGCACTTTCGCTTCATCGATACCTTGTGGAACATAAATCGCATTCAGTTGTGGCAAACGAGACGCTTCAGCCACAACAAATTCAAATCCCAGCTTTTCTAAGCCTTGCTTAAGCTTTTCATGCATCTCACGGTGGCGCTGCCAAGCATTCTCCAGACCTTCTTTTTTCAGCATTAACAGTGCTTCATGTAACGCGTACAAACTATTGACTGGCGCCGTGTGATGATAACTGCGCTTACCCTCGCCACTCCAGTAGCCCAACACTAAGCTCTGATCGAGAAACCAGCTTTGCACTGGCGTGGTCCGTGATTGAATTTTTTCGATCGCCGCAGCAGAAAAGGTTACCGGCGACAAGCCCGGCACACAAGACAGACACTTTTGACTGCCAGAATAGACCGCATCCAATTGCCACTCATCTACTTTTAACGGTACGCCACCAAGCGAAGTTACGGCGTCGACAATGGTTAGTACGCCATGTTGCTTGGCCAATTTACCGAGCGCTTGTGCATCGCTACAAGCGCCCGTCGAGGTTTCTGCATGCACAAACGCCAGCACTTTAGCGTCTGGGTGAGCGCTAAGTGCTTGCTCGACTTTATCGATAGACACTGGTGCGCCCCACTCATCATCAACGACTTCGGCAATACCACCAGCACGAACCACGTTTTCACGCATCCGTTCACCAAATACCCCATTGCGACAGACGATAACTTTCTCACCTGGCTCAATCAAATTAACAAAACACGTTTCCATGCCAGCACTACCCGGAGCCGACACTGCGATGGTAAATTCATTTTCCGTTTGGAACGCGTATTTGAGTAGTGCCTTTAACTCGTCCATCATACCAACAAACAAAGGGTCCAGGTGACCGACCGTTGGGCGACTCAAAGCTTGCAAAACTTGTGGCGAAATATCTGAAGGACCTGGTCCCATAAGAATGCGCTGGGGAGGAATAAAACTTTGAATTGTCATTGGCTGCTCCATCATTATTTTTGTTGTTGTCTTTGTTGTGACTTTCCACCTTAATCGAATTCCACCCCCCCGGCAATTAGCCCAAAGTCGACAGGTCAAACCAGTGTCACAAGTTTGTTAATTTTAAAATGCCATTAAGCAACAAATTCTCGTTGACATCATACGAAGAAACACGTTCAATGCAGAAATAAGTGGTGAATATTTATGCCACTGGCAAATTATTTTGCAGAAGAGGAGCACTGCCCAGGTAGGTGTGTTGTGGAGCCGCAACTCCAACACAATTCATCGAGGGGGAGCAGTGCCGAGGTAGTTCCGAGGTGCCGGCTTGGATCTATCGGTTGTTAGGGTTGAATCCCTACGACTGTCATCAGCCCCGTCTGATGATGAGCTTCTGAGGTACATCATTCAAAAATAGACCTCTCTTTCGCTCAACTCTCTTCATCAAAGTAAAAACATTGGATGTTGGTCTAATGACCAAATTTTTTATTTCAGGAAGTCGTGGGAGATACGCTGTGAGCAGTTTTAATGTCGCTAAATTTGGTGGAACAAGCGTTGCAAACTTTGAAGCAATGAGCCGCTGTGCTGCCATTATCGAAAATAACCCGAACACCAAACTGGTCGTCAGTAGTGCGTGCTCCGGCGTGACGAATCTATTAGTTGAGCTCGCCAATGGGGTGCAAGATCACTCTCGTCGTAGTGAATTATTGGCCCAACTCGCCCACATTCACGATGCAGTACTCAATCAGCTTAATGAGCCAACTCAAGCAGCAAGTGAGGTATATGCCATTCTTGATACCGTGACCAGCCTGGCTGAAGCGGCGTCAATTCAGTCAAGCAACAAACTGACTGATCATCTCGTCGCATGTGGTGAGTTAATGTCGACTCACTTACTGACGCAGTTAATGAAGGAACGTGGCATTAACGCGGTACGTTTCGATATCCGCGATATCATGCGCACCGATGATAATTTTGGTAAAGCAGAGCCCAAACTCGAGCGTATCGCTGAGCTAGCCAAAACCGCTTTGGTTCCTGTTTGCCAAGAACACGTTGTCGTCACTCAGGGATTTATCGGCTCAGATGAGCAAGGCAACACTACAACCCTTGGTCGCGGAGGCAGTGATTATAGCGCAGCTTTGATTGCCGAAGCGGTTGCGGCGGCAGGCCTAGAGATTTGGACTGATGTTCCGGGGATTTACACCACCGATCCACGGATTGCCGCTAAAGCCTCACCGATTCCAGAAATCAGCTTTAGTGAAGCCTCTGAAATGGCCAACTTCGGCGCTAAAATCCTGCATCCATCGACCTTGGTCCCGGCACTACGCCATGACATTCCGGTCTTTGTTGGTTCATCGAAAGAGCCAGAAAAAGGCGGAACGTGGATTCGTCACCAAGTCGAAAGTTCACCTCTGTTTCGAGCCTTGGCATTACGTTGCAATCAAACCATGGTCACGCTGCGCAGTGCAAACATGTTCCATGCGTATGGTTTTCTTGCCAAAGTGTTTGAAATTTTAGCTAAACATAAAGTCTCGGTCGATTTGATTACTACCTCAGAGATCAGTGTCTCACTGACTTTAGATCAAACGGGCACCTCTGGCGGCGCTCCGCAATTACCACCAGCGGCCAAACTCGAGCTCGAAGAGCTGTGCAGTGTTGAGGTTGAACATAACTTATGTTTAGTGGCACTGATTGGGAATAACATGAGTGAAAGCAAAGGCTATGCAAAACAAGTCTTTGGTACACTGGAAGACTTCAATCTACGTATGATCTGTTACGGTGCGAGCCCGCACAATCTGTGTTTTTTGGTCAATGAGTCTGTTTCCAAGTCAGCGATCCAAAAGCTGCATGCCGAGCTATTTGAAGCCGCGTAACCATCACCGAGTAACAATCAAGACAAACAAAAAAGGTTGGCCCGCGCCAACCTTTTTTATCGATGACCGTTGCTATTCACCGGCCACTTTCATCCGCTCAAGCAAAATAGAACCAGTCTGAATTTGAGACCGCGTTTCAACATCGTTGCCCACAGCGACAATTTGATTGAACATCTGTTTTAAATTACTCGCAATGGTAATTTCAGACACTGGATACTGAATTTGACCATTTTCAACCCAGAAGCCAGCGGCGCCACGAGAGTAATCACCGGTAACAATGTTAACACCTTGCCCCATCACTTCAGTAACCAATAAACCGGTACCTAATTCGTTGAGCATCTGTTCGAAATTCTGCCCAGTCGAGTTAACAAACCAGTTGTGAATCCCGCCCGCGTGACCGGTTGGTGTCATGTCCATTTTACGCGCGGCGTAGCTCGTTAGTAGATACGTGGCGAGCACACCATCTGTAATGATCTCTCTATCTTGAGTGAACACCCCTTCACTATCGAATGGGCTTGATGCCAAACCGCGCAGTATGTGTGGCTTTTCCGCAACGTTAAACCATTCAGGCAGTACTTGTTGCCCCAATTGATCAAGTAAAAACGACGATTTACGGTACAAGTTGCCGCCGCTGATCGCCATCACTAAATGCCCCAACAATCCCGTTGCCACATCCGCTGCAAACATCACTCGATAGTGACCGGTTTTGAGCTTTTGCGCATCCAAACGACTGACGGTTTTTTCAGCGGCTTTCTGGCCGACCATTTGAGGAGTCCAAAGATCATCTTTATGACGTGCAACCGTGTAACTGTAGTCGCGTTCCATTTCCCCATTGCGCCCCTGGCCAATGACACTGCAACTGGTGCTATGGCGGCTAGACGCATAACTGGCGAGCAAACCGTGACTGTTACCATATACTCTCAAACCGTAGTGGCTATCGTAACTTGCGCCATCGCTTTGTTTGATTTTATCGCTAAATGACAAGGCTTGTTGTTCAGCAGCAATCGCCACCTCAGCAGCACTGTCTGGATCCGGCGTGTCTGGGTGAAACAAGTCAAGTTCAGGAATATCTTTGACCATCAACTCTTTCGCAGCAGGACCAGCAAAAGGATCTTCAGAGGTGAACTGAGCGATATCAAGCGCCGCTCGCACCGTCTGTTCAATGGCTTTTTCACTTAAGTCAGAAGTCGACGCGCTGCCTTTGCGTTGGTTACGATAAACCGTGATGCCAAGAGCACCATCGCTATTAAATTCGACGTTTTCTACCTCACACATACGGGTAGAAACACTCAAGCCTGTGGTTTTACTGATCGCCACTTCAGCCGCATCAGAATTCGCTGCTGCCATCTCCAATGCCTTTGCTACGGCAGCTTCTAGCTCAACGCGCTGTTGAGCAACTTGCTCTTTTACGTCCATATCTACTTCATTTCTTAAGATCAATTGCCATTAGGATAACAAGAATTTCGCTTTCTCCCCACGATTCTTGTTAAAATAGAGAAATAGATGGTCATATTAGGGTAGAAAGATGGCACGTAAAAACCAAAAAGCGCCATGGGAAGAAGAAGAAGAGATCATTTGGGTCAGCAAAACCGAAATGAAACGCGACATGGAAGAGCTACAAAAGCTTGGTGAAGAGCTGGTTGAACTTAGACCGTCGGCGCTAGAAAAATTTCCTTTGAGTGAAGACCTAGCCGATGCAATAAAAGACGCCCAACGCTTCAAGAACGAAGCACGTCGTCGTCAGTTGCAATACATTGGCAAGTTAATGCGTTTTGAAGATATCGAACCACTGCAAGCAGCGCTAGATAAAGTCCGCAACAAACACTCACAGGCAACAGCAGAGTTACACAAACTTGAGCTGCTGCGTGACCGTATTGTTGAAAAAGGCGATGAAGCGATCTCAGAGGCAACCGAGCTTTATCCAAGTGCAGATCGTCAGCGATTACGCCAATTGGCTCGCCAAGCCAACAAAGAGAAACAAGCCGGTAAGCCAGCTAAAGCGTATCGTGAAATCTTCCAAGTGCTTAAAGCGCTCAATGAAGAAGAGAGTTAAGTGATTAGCGATTAGCGATTAGCGATTAGCGATTAGCGATTAGCGATTAGATTTAAGGGTTGACGTGCATGCGTCAACCCTTTTCGTTACCCACCTCACCATTTCATCACGACAGCGATATTGAGACGCCTGACTTTTTTAATCACTGGCACGGACAAATTCGCTCAATGCTGGGTGACAATGCTGCGTTGTAAGCTCGGTGACAGGGCCATTCGCGGCCACTTTTCCATCGGCCACAAAAATAAAGTCACTCGCGATCGATCTAGCATCACTAATGTGGTGTGTCACCATCAACACTGTAATGTGTCGTTCATCAGCTAGCTTGCTCACTAAGGCGAGCATCTCTTCGCGTAAAATAGGATCAAGGGCAGAAAAGGGCTCGTCCAGTAGCCAAATAGGATGCGGCTGAACAAAACAGCGCGCCAATGCGACTCGTTGACGCTGACCGCCTGAGAGCTGTTCAGGAAGACGATCAAGGTAAGCATCGACTCCGACTTGTTGCGCCGCTTGAACCACTTGCTGCTGCTGCTGAGGCGTCAGCTTAAGCCCAGGGTGCAAGCCTAAAGCAATGTTCTGCTGCACCGTTAAGTGGGCAAACAGATTATGCTCTTGAAACAACATTGCACATGGCCTTTGGTGTGGCGCACGGCCAACAAGATTGACCCCATCGACCATAATTTGCCCTTTGCTCGGCTCAATAAAGCCTGCCACTAGCGCCAGTAAGGTGGATTTACCGGCACCACTCGGCCCCATCAGAGCAACAATCGAACCTTGGCCGAGAGTGACATCAAAATGGAATAGCTCATCATGATAATAATAATCGACCTTATTGAGACTTAACATACTTGACCTTATCGTTGGCGTTAAACAACACTTCGAGTAGCGAAAAGCAACCGACGCTGAGCAGTAACAGGGTTAGCGATACCACTGCGGCAGCTTCCATCTGATAACTGCCAAGCAGTTGAAACAGATACAGTGGCAGAGTTCGAAACTCTTGGCTGCCAAACAGTGCAATCGCACTCAGATCGCCAATCGCCAACATAAAGCTAATGGCAAAGGCATGGGCAAACGGCTTTTTCAATGCTCGCCACTCAACCACTTTAAAACGCTGCCAACCTTTAAGGCCTAAACTCGCACATAAGTACTGATAATGCTGTTCTATATGTAACATAGGTTGAGCAAGGGTTTTTATCACATATGGCAAGCTCATTAACGCATTGACCGCAACGACCACAACAAACGCTAGACTGAACACATCGGTTATCGTACGCAGCAGCAAAAACAGCCCAGTAGAGACCACCAACCCTGGCGTAACCAATATGATCGTTGCCATTAACTCAATATGATCAGCACTTTTATGCCGTCGATTGAGCCTTAAACGGCGACTGGTTAACAAAATCGCATAACCACTGACGACCGCAATCACGCTAGCCAACGTCGCCACTTTCAATGAAGCCAGTAATGCCGACCAAAAACGACTGTCTGCAAACACGGTCAGCGCTTTGCTATTGAAACCACTGAGTACCACCATCAATAGCGGGGGTAACACCAATAACATCGCCAAACCAATCCAGCTCCAATCCCAGCATTTTATGTAGCCACTGTCTCTCACTAACCGGAGGTTCTTTGCTTGCGAGCCCACCGCTGTCGCCATCGGTTTGGCTAAGCGCTGAATCGTTAACGCCATGATCGCGCACAGCAGCATTTGCCACAGCGCCAATAACGCCCCAGTTTGGAGATCAAAATCAAACTTAATCGCTTGATAAATGGCCAGCTCTATTGTGGTCGATTTGGGGCCGCCGCCTAATGCCATTACGGTGGCAAAACTGGTGAAACACAACATAAACACCAAGCCACAAACATGCGGAAGCTGCTGACGCAGTCTCGGCCACTCGACCCAACGGAATTTTTGCCACGCGCTCATACCAAGGTGCGCGCACAACTTATGTTGTTCAAGGGGAATCGTATCTAAGGCTTGCAGTAACAGTCGCGTCGCATACGGCAAGTTAAAAAAAACATGCGCGAGCAAAATACCGTTGAGGCCGTAGATAGAAAAGGGCGGCGCTATATCGAGGCTATTCAGCCATGAAGCGAGCAAGCCACTGTTGCCATAAATAGCTAGCAGACCAAAAACACCGACCAACACGGGCAGCACTAACGTAGTCGCAAACAGTTTAAGCAGCAGTGACTTGCCGAAAAACGCTCGCCTCGACAGTGCGTGAGCAACGGGAATCGCGAGCCCTACGCTAAGTAGTGTCGAAACAAAAGATTGATAGAAACTAAACTTGGTGACATGGCGGTAATAGGGATCGTTCCAGACACTCATCACATCAAGCGTTGGCGCTTGTATTAATAGAGCAGCGAATGCGGATACAACAAAGGCCGCGATGATCATCGCGACCCATAAACCGACTTTAGGAATGGTATACAAAAGACGCCTTTAGAAAGTCAGTGCGTTTTGCCATTCGCGAATCCAAGCTTTGCGGTTTTGCGCCACCTCATCCGCCGAGAAAGCAAGCGATTTGCTCGGCACAGTCAGAGTGTCAAATCCTTGTGGCAATTTAACGTCGGTGACAGGATACATCCAGTTGCCCGTTGGCATTGCCGATTGGAAGGCATCACTAAGAATAAACGCCATAAACTGATCGGCCAGTTTGTCATTTTGAGTACTTTTCACCTTGGCCGCGACCTCTACCTGGGTGTAGTGACCTTCGGCAAAGTTAGCCGCTGCAAACTTTGCATCATTCTCTGCAATCAAATGATAAGCGGGCGATGTGGTGTAAGACAAAACCAAATCCGACTCACCAGCAAGGAACATTGAGTAGGCTTCTGACCAACCTTTGGTGACCGTCACTGTCTTGTTGGCTAACTCTTGCCAAGCTTGCGGCGCAGCCTCACCGTAAACCGATTTAATCCACAACATAAGCCCTTGTCCAGGTGTTGAGGTGCGCGGATCTTGGTAGATCACTTTCAAATCGTCACGAGACTCAATCAACTGTTTAAGGCTGGTTGGTGGGTTAGCCAGTTTCTCTTTGTTGTACACAAAAGCAAAGTAGCCAAAGTCGTAAGGTACGAACGTTTGGTCATCCCACCCATTAGGCAACGTCACCTTACTAGTATCGACGGTATGTGTTGTTAGTAGCCCGGTTTGTTTCGCTTCTGCCATCAGGTTGTTATCTAGGCCCAACACGATATCGGCTTTACTGTTACTGCCTTCCAAACGTAAACGGTTAAGAATCGAGACGCCATCATCGAGCGCGACAAAGTTAACGTCACAACCACATTGCGCTTCAAACGCTTTTTCAATCGTCGGACCTGGGCCCCACTCTGCGGCAAACGAGTCATAGGTGTACACCGTTAAGGTGTCATTCGCCGCTTGGGCGGAAAAAGAGGTGATCAATGCAACGGCAAGGCTGCTGATAGAAATAGGGGTTAGAGTGTGGTTCACTGCTCGCGCTCTCCTTGTGTGAGCGGCACAGGCTTGAGGGACAGTAACTTGGTGTCCAGACTCAATTCCTACGCCAGCATTATCTGGTTCAGGTACACGGGTCCCAAGCAGAGCCTGATCTCAGCCACCAGCCAATAAAGGTTGACTCAGTAGCTCCCCGATGAGTTACGCTCAGATTGTAATAGTTATCAGACTCAATAGCCATCCCCTAATAATTGGAGGTGCAGCTTTAAATATGACGGGGATCATAGCCCCAACGTGGAACGAGCCCTTGCTCAACACCCAAGTGATCGAGAATGCGCGCCACCATAAAGTCAACTAAATCGTCAATCGACGTTGGCTGATGATAAAAACCTGGCGCAGCTGGCATAATAGTGACGCCAAGCTGCGACAGCTTATGCATATTCTCGAGGTGGAGGGTTGAAAATGGTGTCTCACGTACGACCAACAGCAGCTGGCCACGCTCTTTGATCACCACATCGGCGGCACGCTCAATAAGGTTATCCGACATACCGTGAGCAATCGCAGCGACACTGCCTGCCGAACAAGGGCAAACCACCATCTGCTTTGGTGCCGCCGAGCCAGAGGCAACCGGAGAGAACCAATCATCTTTACCACACACCACCAGTTTGTCTGGCGCACAATTAAGCTGTTTGACTAGCGCTTGCTGCGCAGCTTGTGGGTTAGCTGGCAACTTTAGTTCTTGCTCAGTCGCCAACACCACGCGTGCGGCTGAAGAAATCAGCAGATAAACTTGATAATCGGCGGCGAGCAAACACTCTAGCAAACGCAGACCGTAAGGAGCGCCGGATGCGCCAGTAAAAGCTAAGGTGATGGCTTTAGGTTTGTTGTTACTCATAGTTACTCGGTTCAGTCGGCGAGTTTCGCCAATAATTTGCTGTGAATACCTTCGAAGCCGCCGTTACTCATCACCAACACTTTATCACCCGGTTGCGCACTGGCAACAATGTCAGCCACCAGTTGCTCAATGTCATGGGCAACTTGGGCGGGTTGATAACACTGCTCAGCAACATCGGCAACAGACCAATCGATATTATTCGGTTGATAGAGAAACACGCGATCAGCTTTGGCCAATGACGCGGCTAACGTATCTTTGTGCACACCACGTTTCATGGTTGCACTGCGCGGCTCAAGTACCGCGATAATTTTATCCTTGCCGACCTTGTTACGTAAACCACCTAAAGTCAGTTCAATCGCAGTGGGGTGATGAGCAAAATCATCATAAACGGTCACACCGTTAACCTGCCCTTTTAACTCTAGTCGGCGCTTGGTATTAATAAAGGTTGTCAGCGATTGACAAGCGAGGTCGGGGGTAACGCCAACATGGCGCGCCGCTGCAATCGCCATCAAAGCATTATCGACATTGTGATCGCCGACTAAATCCCAATCGACTTGACCCACTTTTTTACCCTGGAACAAAACAGCAAATTTAGAGCCATCGCGCTCAAGCTTTTCAGCCTGCCAATCACCGCCTAAACCACTGAATTCGGTTTCGCTCCAGCAACCACGAGCTAAAACATCGCTAAGCGCCTGATCTTGCTTGGGAGCGAGAATACGACCATTACTTGGTACAGTGCGAACTAAATGATGGAACTGACGCTTAATGGCTTCAAGATCATCAAAAATATCGGCATGATCGAACTCGAGATTATTCATCACCAAGGTACGAGGGTGATAATGAACAAACTTAGAACGCTTATCGAAAAAAGCGCTGTCATATTCATCGGCTTCGACCACAAAAAACATACTCTCGCCCAAACGTGCCGAGACTCCGAAGTTACCCAACACGCCACCAACAAGAAATCCAGGTTGATAACCACACGCCTCGAGGATCCACGCCAGCATACTTGATGTGGTGGTTTTACCATGTGTCCCTGATACGGCAAGCACCCAACGATCATGGAGTAAAAACTCCTGCAGCCACTGTGGGCCTGAGGTATAGCGCAAATTGGTATTAAGCACATGCTCTACGCACGGATTACCGCGGCTCATGGCATTACCGATCACCACTAGGTCGGGCGCAGGATCAAGCTGTGAAGGATCAAAGCCTTCTATTATTTCAATACCTTGTGACTCTAGTAGTGTGCTCATCGGCGGATAAACGTTGGCATCACTACCCGTCACTTTATGCCCCAGTTGACGAGCCAACACCGCTGCGCCACCCATAAATGTGCCGCAAATTCCCAAGATATGAATATGCATAACCGACCCTGCTTTAGGCGAAAAATAATCCGCTCATTATGGCGGCAAAGCACTAAAAAGCGAACTACTTTGACTATCGATTATCATGATAGTCAAATCACTTGGTTACTCTTCAGCCATAAGTCACTACTAGGCAAACAAAATGTAAGTTGTTCTTTAGTCGACAAATAAATTGAGATCTCAAACAGTTAGTTCATTACCAATAAAAAGATCTTACTTTTACACTTAGGCTTGGGTAGTCATTCACGATCCGCAGAGATCTGTCCACCCCATCCTCCCCTATCATTGAGCGACTTTTTAAAGGAAAAATCCATGTCTGGAATGCGCACCCTTGGCGAGTTCATTGTTGAAAAACAAGCGGACTTCCCCCACGCTAGCGGTGATCTATCATCCCTACTCTCTTCAATCCGTCTTGCTGCTAAGATTGTTAACCGTGAAATCAACGCGGCTGGTCTTGGTGACATTACTGGCGCTGTCGGTACGGCGAACGTACAAGGCGAAGATCAACAGAAACTTGATGTCTACGCTAACGATAAATTCAAAGCCGCTTTAGAAGCACGCGATCAAGTGTGTGGTGTGGCCAGTGAAGAAGAAGATGAGGCAGTAGCGTTTAACAAAGAACTGAACAAAAATGCCAAATACGTGGTGTTGATGGATCCACTTGATGGCTCGTCTAACATTGATGTGAACGTTTCTGTTGGTACGATTTTTTCTATCTACCGCCGAGTGTCACCGATTGGTACTCCACCAACACAAGAGGATTTCCTCCAACCAGGCCACAAACAAGTCGCGGCAGGTTATGTGATCTATGGCTCCTCCACCATGTTGGTTTACACCACAGGTAATGGCGTCAACGGCTTCACTTACGATCCATCGCTAGGTACCTTTTGCCTTTCACACGAGAACATGATGATCCCACAACAGGGCAGCATCTACTCAATCAATGAAGGTAACTATATTCGCTTCCCACTGGGCGTAAAAAAATACATTAAATACTGCCAGGAAAGTGCGCCAAGCGACAATCGCCCTTACACCTCTCGTTATATTGGTTCACTGGTTGCTGACTTCCATCGTAACCTGCTTAAAGGCGGTATTTACCTTTACCCAAGTACGCAAAGCCACCCGAACGGTAAGCTGCGCTTGCTGTATGAGTGCAACCCAATGGCTTACATTATTGAACAAGCTGGCGGCGTGGCGTCTGATGGCGTTAACCGCATCATGGACATCAAACCGACGGAGCTGCACCAACGTGTGCCTTTCTTTGTTGGCTCAAAAGATATGGTAAAAAAAGTAGAGCTATTTTTAGAGCAAAATCGCGAACCATCATAATCTGCCAAGCAATTCCAAAAGTAAAAGAGTCGACCAAGGTCGACTCTTTTTTTGTGTGCTGACTCTTTTATCCGCTTAAGTTTGTTAGCTGGTTAAAGTTTATTGGCTAGTTAAACGTGTGTTCGCTGGTCAAAACTTGTTTGCCAGTTAAAGCCTTGAAACCGCAGTCGATCTAAGCACTGAGATATAATCTTATTGAAAGAAAGGATCGAACCTGTCGCAGATACCGTTGAACAACTACCTATACCTTTTGACACCAATCTCCAGAAGCGATCAACACATCAAGATGGCTGGCATCTTGGTAAAAATAGATCCAAGCTAGTCCAAATGGTGTGTCAATTTGCTCTCGTTGATAGGTCACGGGGACATCTTCAAGCAAATCAAGCTGCTCAAGTGTCGCCTCATCAAGTAGATAAACTTCACCAACAATAGGGCTATGTCCTTCGGTTACGGCTGGATACGAACCAAGATCATATAAACTGTAAATAGGTGGCGTGGTGTGTGTGCCAAGCCATTGTGCTTGGGCCATTAGATGATGGTTAACTTCCCCATGGCGTAACGTGCCATAAACAAACACTAAATGTTGCATCCCTACCCTGCCTTTTATGTTCCTAATCAAACTCAAACTGGTATAGCACATCTACCGCGCTGTCGACGCCCGACATCGCTTCTAAATAAAGATCCTGCATCAAACGATAGCGCACCGTAAACTCACCGACTGAATCAAAGATTCCCACGCCATATTTCACTTGCAGTCCTGGAAAAATATAGCCGCTTACCGTTACTTGTGAATCGTCACCTGAACCCGCAGTATCAAGTTGAAGATCCTGAACACCAAAAGCTTCACCAATTTCACCCACCACGCGACCACTTTGCGCTAAGCTAAGACCAATCAAGGTCGTGGTCATCGCATTACCGCCCGTTTCACCATCAATGTCTTGCCCACGCAGTAAATAAGACAAAGCGTTAGCTTGGGGCATTGCCGGTTCAGAGAAAATCATCACCGTCGGTTCACTAGCAGGCCCGGTCACTTTGACCCCTGCGGTAACCTCGTCGCGCGTATTTTCCGGATTACGTATCGCGGTGATCTGAACATAAGGTTGATCGACCGGACCATTCATCAGAATTTTGCCCTCATTTATCCGTAAATCTTGGCCAAATGAGCGATAGGAACCGTCGGTAATATTGATTTCACCAGTGATAAATGGTCCTTTGTCTTTTTGAGCCACATTAAGCTGACCGACTAAACCGCCTTCCAGTCCAAAAGCGGACAATTTAAAGTCATCACCAATCTTAATATTGATATCGGTTTCAACCGCAAAAGGAGCCGAGCTCTGCTCATCGATTGGTTCCAATTGTTGATTCAAAATCACCTGATCTTTCGATACTCCCACCGCACTGGATGGTAATTCTTCAACTAAGATGCGCCCCCAAGGCAGCACAATATCCCCATCAATTCGCGCATAATTTGGCGTGGCAGAGATGATCATGTCAGGCTGAACTTTGATCTTAACCATAGGCGGAAGGTCGACCAACAACTCTTGGGCGTAAACACGCACATTGGTGCTCCAATCTTGCATATCTTGCCAGTCAGCATCACCGGACAACTCTAACTGACCGTCGGGTGTATTCAGCGCCGCCGCCAAAGAGGCTTGATAACCATCAAAGTTAAGCAACACACGACCAGACTCAATTTCAACCGGAGAGATCTCCCCTTTAAGCTTAATGTCATCGACCACAAACCGCCCTTTAACCTGAGGTTGAAGAGCAGGTCCAGTAATCGCCAAGTCTGTTGATATATTGGATTTGAGCTGACTAAACTCACCAATGATCGGGGCGATGAAATCGAGATTGAAGGTTGTCAATTGCAAACGACCATCGAGTTGCTTGTCTTGACTTAAAACATCGGCAATCGCGACATGACCGGAAACATCACCATTGTCCGTGACATCAAGCAACCAATCGGCCTGTAACTGGTTGTTGTCGAGCTGGGCATTGAGCGCCACCGACTCCCAGCCGATACTCACCGCTTGCTCTAACTGTTGGGTCACTTGACCTTTCGGTAGTTGCAGCGCCGCCTTGATATACGGCGGCAAGTCTGGTGCCCACTTAGCGGTTACTTGCGCATTTACTTGCCCTGCAACCACAGTTTGCTGCGGTATCAGCATCGCGATTTGATCAAAATTAAAGTGCTCAAGAGAGATCGTTGCCTCGCCACTTTGACCGACATTGATGTCTTTATCTAGACACAGGGTTGAATCCGCTTGCTGCCAACAATGAGCCGCCACCGAGACTTGTTCAGTCGCCATATCCAAAGCTAAGGCTGTCGATTGAGCCAGACGCCACTCCCCCTGCTTCGAGGACAACTGCATCCGTTTTAAATCCCCACGCCAAGCCAGTTCGGGCTTATCGTCAAGAGCGCCAGAAAGGGTTAACTGGGTCGAAACAATATTTGAGCTAACATCAAGAATTAAATCATGCGCTTGCTGGGAGCCATTCAGATTTAACCTGAGCTCATCAAGCATATAATCTTGATAATGTGCTTGCGTGACTTTGAGCGCTAAACGTCCTTCAGGAGTCGGGAGTGGTGTCACTCGCCCCTTCAGTGTCACCTTCTCGACCTGAGCTTGCTGCTGCCAGTCAATCGCGTCTAGCTCTAAATTAAGGCTAATCTCTGGTGTTTGCAGTGCACCACGTAGTTTGACGTCACCACGTGCTCTACCTTGCAGATCAGGCAGCGTTTTTATCATCTCAGGAAAATGGATCGCCAAGTCCATCTGCCATACTTGACCGAGCTCGCCTTGCGCTTCAATTTTATTCGGCCCATGAGACAAGACCAAACGTGGAGTCTTGACCATCAACTCGCCGTTGCCCGCATGGTCAGCAGCACTCAATGCCCCTTCAATATTGAGCGGATAGCCACGCAGTAAACCATCAATATCCAACTTAGGTAGCTCGACATTCCAACCGCCCTGCTTGGTCAAACTACCAGTAGTAGAGAGCGAGCCACTGAGATCGCCTTCCGCATCTGGCCATTGCAAACCCGGCTGAATATGACTGATGTTTAGATTCGCCGCCCAATTGATTGGCGCTTGCCAGTTGGCCATCACATCCCCCGTCAGGCTGCCCCCCAAGGTCGCCATCTCAACCCGACTTAGCTCAATGTGCGACAAATCCCCTTTGCCTTCGAGTGACAAAGAGAGATCAGGTAAGGCTTGACCTTTGATCTCACTATTCAGTGCTAAGGTATAGCCATCAAGAGATCCACGGCTTTGCAGCGAGTCTAGCGCAACAAAATACTCCCCTTGGCCAGTGAGAGGCCATTGCACGTCAACGTCCGATAGTTGGACATCAAAAGGGAGATCACGACGCAGCGGTTGCAACTGGGCATGAATATCGCCTGTCGCTAACCCATCAAACACTGCCTTCACATCCAAATCAGCGACACTGCCACTGGCTTTAACAACCACCGTTTGTCCTTTGGCTACCGGCTCTTTAACCGTGGCATTGAGGCTAAGTGTCAATGGGTAGTCACCAGCAAGCTTAATATTGGTGGCAAGCTGGGCATTCATTTGCGGCATATCTAGAGTTAAGTTTTTGACATTGACCTGAGATTGCTTGGCATTGGCCACCAAGGCTAAATGATTGACAATCACGGGTGTCGCTTGTTCAAGCTTGAAATCACGAATATCTAAACCGAGCAATTCAATTTGCAGCGGTAGAACCACCTCAGGAAGCTCGATAGTCTCTGATGGCTCATTTGTCGCGCTCGAAACAGTACTCTGCGCTTCGACGCTGTCCTTGTCAGCTAAGGCGACACGAGGCGATATCAGTTCCATTTTATTGATTCGCAGGCGGTTACCTTGAAACGAAGCACCAGTGGTAAACGAGCGCCAACCAATCTGGTGGCCAAGCATATCGAGTTCGATATTGCTCAACGCCAAGCGAGCAACACTGATCGGGATAGGTGAAGTAATCATGCTAGATGATGAAGAGGGGTCACTGGTCTGTGGAGCTTGATCAGCGCTGGGCGGCAATTCAGGCATCGAAAAATTCAAACCGTCAATCGCCAGTTCATCCACACACACTCCCGGTTCGGTCAGGCAGGCGGGATTGATCGCCAATGTCAGCGTTTGTGCTTGCATCGAAATATTCAACTGAGGATCATCAAAGCGTACCTTATTGAGCGTAAATCGCGGCAACACCGCGCCGTCAGTCGCCTCAATCCTTAGCTGTGGCAGGGCTTTTTCGACTCCCCAAACAATCAAGTTCAAGCCGGGGTTGGTCAACAGTAGCATCGCTAATGTCAACAACAGCAAAAACAGCAAGCTGACAACAGAGAGTGAGAGCCACTTCGAGCACTTGATCAGCACTTTAATCATAACTCTGGCCCTAAGGTGAAGTGGATTTGAAATTCATCGCCTGGCGCCGCATCCAATCCCCATGCAAAATCTAAACGAATAGGACCAACAGGTGATGCCCAGCGCACCCCGACCCCAGTACCGCGTTTTAATTCGGGTTGGTCATTAAATGCATCGCCAACATCATAAAATAGTGCGCCCCACCAATTTCCGTAAACACGATACTGATATTCTAATGAACTGGTCGCCATATACTTCGCCCCAGTTAATGCACCGCTAGCATCCCTCGGCGAAATTGACTCGTAACCATAGCCGCGTAAATTATTATCACCACCAACGAAAAAGCGCAAAGAAGGCGATAACTTGTCAAACTGTTCAACAAAGTTTGCGCCGCCATCAAGACGGAAAATGCCGCGATGATTGTCGCCAATACTACGAATCCAAGTCATGCCCCCTATCAAGCGAGTCACGCGCGTTTCCGATAACAGGCTAGGATCGCCATATTCAAGCGTGATACTTTGGCGATCCCCCCACATTGGCATCGCACCACCACGAATACGCGTACGCGACATAGAGATGCCGGGCAGCACAAATTGACCGCTATCATCTTGTATACCTTGCTGGTAATTCTCAATCAAATAGCGTGCGAACAGGGTTCGCTGCCAGCCACTGTCCATAACCCAATAGCGCTCTAACGCAAGATTGGACTCCAAGCTTTTGGTATCGCGGCTATCGAGATTCTTCATGCCATACTGAATACGGTAATACTGTTTTAAGACATCATCGAGCGGGATGCGATAACCAGCGGTCACTGTTTGCTCGGGCGCAGAGAGAGAGAAAGTGCTACTGAAACTGTGTCCACGACTATTGACCCATGGTTTTTTCCACTTCAGCGTGCCACGAACACCCACATCCGTCGAATACCCGAGACCCGTTTCTACTTGATTACGTGCTTGCGGAGCCAAAGAAACTTTCATTGGCAATTCTCTTCCTTGGCCAAGCTGGCTCAAGTCTGGCTCGACAAACACCGATGAGAACCAATCGGTATTCGACAGGTTCTGATTGTATTCACCCACCTGAGACACCAAATAAGGGTCTCCGGATTGATAAGGCGCCAGCGATGCTACTCTGTCCTCTTTTATCTGGCTCCCCGTGATGACATTCTCACCAAAGTGGTAACGAATGCCGCTATCAAAGTGAAGACGAACAAAGGCTTGATTAAGTTCAGGGGCGATTTCCAAACGACTAAGCTGATAGCTGCCTTCAAAATAACCATGACGCAACGCCAGATTACGAATCGAACTTTTTAACGAGTCATACTGGCTATGCACCAGAGGCTGTCCTTGTTTCAACCCACTGTTTTCAATCAAGGCATTAAATTCTGGATCACGGCTAGCTTCGCCGCTGATCTGAATATCAACCAACTCAACTAACACCACTGGACCTGGGTCAATATTGACGGTCATTCGAGTTTGATCGTCTGACACAACAAACTCGTACATGGGGTGATAATACCCTAGCGCGTTGAGAGCCTCGGTGAAATTACGCTCTAAGCGCGCTTGAAAACGTAAACTAACGTCGTAGTCATCTGGTGGAATCGCCGACAAATAAGCATCAACATTATCCAATAAGGCGCTTTCAATACCTTTAATATCCAAATCCAAGCCTTGCGCCCAACTGACAGGCGCAAACGTGAGGAGTGAGATTAGGACTGGTAAAGGCTTTCGGATCATGCTTAATTATCTGTCTACATCATTTACAAGAATAATAACGCCTGTACAAATAGAAGTCTGTATGAAAACAGTCAATTAGGCGGTCTTTATAAAAAAACTCATTAAGGATGTTTATCATGCTCGACAAACAAAGCCTAATCTCGGCGCAAAATGCGCTACCTGGCCGTGAGACGCCAATAGCGATCGACGATGTTCATTTCGTTAACCAATCCAGTTTGACCGCAGAACCTGCGCAAGGTTGCGAAAAAATCTTACTCGGTATGGGCTGTTTTTGGGGCGCTGAACGACTGTTCTGGCAATTGGAGGGCGTGATCAGCACCAGTGTTGGTTACGCAGGCGGCTATACTCCTAACCCAAGTTATCAAGAGGTGTGCAGCGGGCAAACAGGCCACACTGAAGTCGTGCGTGTTGTCTTCGACCCAAAGAAAATAAGCCTAGAGCAACTACTGCGTACTTTTTGGGAGAGGCATAATCCGACTCAGGGAATGCGTCAAGGCAATGATTTAGGGACACAATACCGTTCAGCCATCTATGTCTATAATGATGAGCAGCAACAGCAAGCGCAACAATCGAAACTTGCGTATCAAGCTTTGCTCGGAGATCAAGCAGACCATATCACCACAGAGATCTCGGCTGCTGGCCCATTTTATTACGCCGAGCAGTATCACCAACAATATCTAGCCAAAAACCCTAATGGCTACTGTGGTTTAGGTGGAACTGGTGTTTGCTTCCCCGCATAAACGAAAAAGTCGCCTCAGGGCGACTTTGACTAACAACCACTGGTTTATGCAGAAAGCGACTCTATTGCCTGATTGATCTCTTTAAACGTCATCAGTTTTTGTTGATCCCGGACATCGGGCAACAACACCTTGCCATTATCAAAATCAAACTCACCGACACCTGCAATAGCGAACTGACCTTTAAACAAAGCTTTAACAAATCGCGCAATCTGTTGTGGGTGATAGTTGGGAAATTTACGCAGCATAGCAACTCCAATATCCTTTTATGATACGACCAATACAGGCCGCGTAGTTCTTATCCTTAGAACGTGTCAGGATTATACCTGATGACGTTCCAATGTGAACTATTTTGTTAACAAAATGATCTATGCTCACGCTATTACCGCGATTTTTACCCACGATAAAAATTTCGGTATATACTTTTTTCGCTTACATAAAAGGGAAAATATAATGAAAACGAAAACTTTACTTGCTCTGGTAATCGCATGCTCTCCAAGCTTTGCTTTTGCACATAACATCGCCATCGGCCAGCCATTGGCTAGTATTGAAATCGCCAGTCATGGCGAAATTGTACTCAATGGTGACCAGGCCGAGTTCAAAACTTGGTCGACTCAAGACATGCTAGGAAAAGTGCGTGTTATCCAAGCCATTGCGGGTCGCAGCAGCGCTAAAGCGATGAACGCGCCATTAATGACCGCGATTACCGCAGAAGAATTCCCACAACAGAGTTATCAAACCACCACCATCATCAATCAAGATGATGCGATTTGGGGTACGGGGTCATTTGTTAAATCGTCTGCTCAAGACAGCAAAAAAGAGTTTCCTTGGTCTTCAATGGTGTTAGATGAAGAAGGCCGCGCTGCCAAAGCTTGGCAGCTAGTTGAAGAGTCATCGGCGATCATTGTGCAAGACAAACAAGGCCAGGTCTTGTTTGTCAAAGAAGGGGTATTAAGCGACCAAGAGATCGAACAGGTTATCAGCTTAATCAAACAAAATATCTAGGCTAAAGGCTTAACTTTCGCCTTTTAAATGGAATTGTTATAGTATAACAATTCCATTTTTTATCAGTGTCGTTGTTGTGGATCGAGCAAATCTAAAGCCTACCCGCTCTCACACGGTTGCCTTACTGGCCATCGTGATGTTGCTATGGCTGAACTTCGCTTATATCGATCATCAATACGATCTCTCATCAACATACCATAGTCAGCACGACTGCCAGCTTTTTGCTTGTGGATTACATGGCGCAAGTGCCGCCGTGGCGACGTTAACGATCACACCGTTAACCAGTATCAGAGCAACGTCACCAGTCTTTCATTTCTTCCCCGTCAGCATTTGGGCCTACCATGCCCGATCCCCACCCAACATTGATTATAGTTAAGCAATAACATGACTGAACTCACCGCTCTAGGTGGCTTTAAACACGACTATTAATCAGGACTGACAATGAAAAACCTTACTCCCATTGCCCTTGGCATGACTCTCGCTATCAGCGCTGTCGCACACGCTGAAGAAGGCTTTCGCCAACACAATGCTCACGTTCACGGGCAAGTCGAATTTAACATCGCTCAAGATGGATCCGATTTATTATTTGAAATCACGGCGCCAGGTGCTGATGTGGTAGGCTTTGAGCATGCGGCGCAAACGGAGCAGCAGCAGCAACAACTCAATGCAGCCGTGACGATTCTCAATCAAGCCGACAAAGTGCTTGTTCTGGCAAGCAGTGCTGGCTGTAGGTTAATTGACCAATCGGTGACTCACACGCTCGGTGAGGATGACCACGACCATCACGACCATCACGACCATCACGACCATCACGACAACCATGAACACCATGACAAACATGACAAACATGACAAACATGAGCACCATGACGAACATGAACACCATGACAAACATGAGCACCATGACAAACATGAGCACCATGACAATCACCAGCATGACCACGAGCATGAATCAAGCCACGGTGAATTTACCGTCCAGTACCACTACCAGTGTGACAACATTAAGGCGTTAAACAACATCGAGACCCAGTGGTTTACTCAGTTCCCGAGCACCGAATCAATCAAGGTCAACCTGTTGACGGACACCAAACAAGCTGCACTCGAGTTACATCAAGATCAAACAGCGATCTTATTCTAATGACAACCGTGGCTCAGTTTGGCTGAGCCACCTTGCATGATTGGACATCAACAATGGACATCAAACCTCATCACTGTGTGGTTGAACTCAACCAAGTGAAGTTTACTTGGCCTAGTAATGACAAGCCGACATTGGATATCCCCTCTTTGTCGGTAAAGCGCGGAGAGCACCTGTTTATCAAAGGACCGAGTGGATGCGGTAAATCAACTTTACTCGGGCTGCTGACTGGCATTCATACTGCCACCTCAGGCAAGGTGTCCGTACTGGGAGAAGCACTTTCATCCATGACAGGTAGCCAGCGCGATAAGTTTCGCGCCGATAATATAGGTTATATTTTCCAACAATTTAATTTGTTGCCATACCTTAATGTTATTGAAAACGTCACTCTACCTTGTCAGTTTTCATCCCATCGACGCCAGCAAGTTGAAGGGGACTTAATCGTCAACGCAAAAGCTTTGCTCGATAAGCTGCATCTGCCCAGCTCACTACTGGATAAACCCGTAGCCGAGCTAAGTATTGGTCAGCAACAGCGAGTCGCGGCAGCGCGCGCTTTGATCGGTCACCCCAACATCATCATTGCTGATGAGCCGACGTCATCACTTGATTTTGATAATCGCAGCGCGTTTATTGAGTTGCTGTTAGAACAAGTCAATCAGGCCAATTCAACACTATTGTTTGTCAGCCATGACCCAACTTTAGAAGCTTTCTTTGACAAAACGATTAACCTCCAACAGTTAAATCAAGCCGGAGGCTACCTATGACCCCGACGCTCACATTGGCTTGGAAAAGCGTTCGTAACCGTAAAGTGACGGCGATTCTGAGTATATTGACCGTTGCTATTTCAGTGATTTTACTACTTGGTGTGGAGCGAATCCGCACCGAGGCCAAAAGCAGCTTTGCCAACACCATTTCTGGTACTGATCTGATCGTCGGCGGCCGATCGGGACAAGTCAATTTATTGCTTTACTCAATCTTTCGTATCGGTAATGCAACCAATAATATCGACTGGAAAAGCTATCTAGAGTTCAGCCAACACCCCGCAGTAGATTGGGCTATTCCTATCTCACTCGGAGACTCTCATCAAGGGTTTCGGGTCATGGGAACCAATCATCAATATTTTGCCCACTACCGTTATGGGAAAAAGCAAAACCTAGCCTTTACGCAAGGCCGAGAATTCAACGGTCTTTTTGAAGCCGTAATTGGCGCAGAGGTAGCCCGAACACTTAACTACCAGATTGGCAGCGATATGGTCATTGCTCATGGCATTAGCGATGTGAGCTTTAGTCGTCACGATACCTTACCTTTTAAGGTCGTGGGTATCTTGGCCCCAACGGGCACGCCGGTTGACAAGACGGTGCATGTCTCATTACAAGCCATCGAGGCGATTCATGTCGGCTGGGAAAGCGGGGCCAACTTAGGCAATACCCCAAGTGCCGAGCAACTGGCCAATATCGATTTTCAACCCCAACAAATTACCGCCATGATGCTAGGTTTAAAGTCAAAGATTCAGACCTTCGCGCTGCAGAGGCAAATCAATACCTACAACAAAGAGCCGTTAAGCGCTATTTTGCCGGGCGTTGCTCTGCATGAGTTATGGACAATGATGTCGGTGGCAGAACAAGCCTTGATGGCGGTCTCGGTATTTGTGGTCGTGGCAGGACTGCTCGGTATGCTATCGAGTTTACTGACGAGCCTGCAAGAGCGTCGGCGTGAAATGGCGATTCTGCGTGCCATGGGCGCTCGGCCTCGTCACGTATTTAGCTTACTCATTCTTGAAGCCAGTGTATTGACCTTTGTTGGTCTCATTGTCGGGACGATCGGCTTATATGCGATGTTGGCGTTAGCCGCACCACTGATTCAACAGACCTACGGCATCAATTTATCACTCAGCGGCTTATCCTATTATGAGTTTTTACTGTTAGCGGCTGTACAACTGGCAGGAACCACCATAGGATTTATTCCCGCCCTTCGCGCATATAGACAATCACTTAATGACGGAATGACAATCAGAGTATAACCAATGAAAACCATTAGCCTATTACTTATCACCCTCATGACACTCGGTGTAGCCAGTTTTACAACTCATGCCGAAGAAACCCTCACGCTCGACTGGATTGACTTAATTCCAGAAAGTGAGCGCAACCAGTTTGATTCCTATGGCATGCCGGCAGTCGATCACTCCACAGATGTAATGAAACAATCCAAAGTTGGCGGAATAAGACCAGAGCTGAACGGCAGTAAAATCAAAATACCGGGATTTGTGATCCCATTAGAGGGGGATGAAAACAACGTCACCGAATTTTTGCTGGTCCCTTACTTCGGCGCGTGTATCCATGTGCCACCACCGCCGCCAAACCAAATCATCTATGTACGCTTTCCTAAAGGGGCGCCCGTGCAGCAGTTGTGGGATGTTATTTATGTGATAGGCACCCTCAAGACTGAAACCGTCAGCCACGAGTTGGCAGAGACTGGCTATGTGATTGAAGGCACAGAGATTGCCGAATACGATGATCTGTAAGTGTTAAAAAAATGAGCCGCCTGTTAACGCCCTTTTTTATGCCAAATAACTAGATAGGTAACCGAGTATAGCTAGGTAACAGAGTAACAATAGGACGATTGACAGGTGCTTCTTTATTTTATGATCATTCAAATATTTCATAAGCCCCCCAGAAACAACGATAACAATTTTAACAATTTGTTATCATTTATGGTAGCGATATTTTTATAAACTGGCTCACAGTCTTTGTGTGGCGGGCTTGGCGCTTCCGAGGTAAAGTAAATACTTGAGTTAACAATTTGATGGCTAAGGAAATAGCATGTCTGAGACCAATAAGCCCGGTGCTCTAGAGCACGAAGCCGAACCCCCTCGGCACCAAGAAAAAAAGTCTGGCTACATCAAAGACAGCGCAAGTCGAGTTCTCAACATCGCTCAAACCTACGGTCTCGATGCCCTACTGCAAACTGAGAAGCCAGAAAAAAACGCCTTAAAACGCGCCCTGATGAGGGAGAGGAGACGCAAAGAGTTACGGCAGAAAAATCTTGAGCAAATCCTGAAGCTCGCCCACATTTCCTGCAAAGACGAAACGGCTGGTGATCCCGAACAAGATTGGCTGTTACGCTTTTTCGATATGGCGCAAGAAGTGCACAATCACTCAATGCAACGCCTGTGGGCGCAAGTGCTAAAGCGAGAGGTGACCAACCCAGGATCAACCTCGATGAAAGCACTAAAAGTTTTACAAGATATGACGCCGAAAGAGGCGCAGATTCTTCAGCGCGCTTCCTCTTTGGCCTGCAGTTTTGGTGGTGACAACAGCCGTAAGTTGCTAGTCGGCTATCGAGCACAGGGGGGTATCTTTAGCTTTGGTAAGCGTACTACCACCAGCAATATTAATGTCGGTAACTTCCAACTGCCCTACTCAAGTTTATTGGTATTGTTTGAGCTAGGATTGATGCATGGCACAGAATTAGAATCTGGAGAAATTGAACTGGATTCACCGTTACCACTGCTTTATCAGGGTAAGCAGCTATCATTACAGGCGCACAGCAAAGGCGTAAGGTTGCTCTACTATCGCTTTACGCCTACGGGCAACGAGCTGTGCAAACTGCTCGGAAACAAACCCAATATGCAGTACTACGATCAGATGGTTGCAATGCTCAGCCAGAAATTTATCGCCAATACGGAAGTGGAAAGCAGTATTCATCATACGGTGTAAGTACTACATACGGTGTAAGTACTATCAGCAACCCTATCATCTCGACACCACACAAAACGCCAGCCTTTCGGCTGGCGTTATTATTTGCTTATCACCCAGACAATGGGCGCTGCTGATTCAAGTCTGATTGTTATTTCGCTTTAAACGCTTTAAATGCGTTAATCAAACCATTGGTCGAGCTGTCATGTGAATTAATCGCTGTATCATCAGCAAGCTCTGGCAAGATTTGGTTTGCTAGCTGTTTGCCGAGCTCCACACCCCACTGATCAAAGCTGAAGATGTTCCAGATAACTCCTTGTACAAAAATCTTATGCTCGTACATTGCAATCAAATTACCGAGTGTACGCGGAGTGATCTGCTTAACTAGAATAGAGTTCGTTGGACGATTACCTTCGAAGACTTTAAATGGCGCGAGTGTCGCCGCTTCTGCTTCGCTCTTGCCTGCTTTCGCAAACTCTGCTTTAACCGTCTCTTCTGACTTACCAAAAGCAAGAGCTTCCGTTTGGGCAAAGAAGTTAGACATCAGCTTCTGGTGATGATCACCAGCAGGATTATGGCTAAGTGCTGGCGCAATGAAGTCACATGGGATCAACTTAGTGCCTTGGTGAATCAGCTGGTAGAACGCGTGCTGACCATTGGTACCCGGTTCGCCCCAGATAATTGGCCCAGTCTGGTACGTCACGGCATTACCATCACGGTCAACGTATTTACCGTTCGACTCCATGTTACCTTGCTGGAAGTAGGCAGCGAAACGGTGCATGTATTGATCGTAAGGTAAGATAGCTTCAGACTCTGCGCCGTGGAAGTTGTTGTACCATAAGCCAAGCAACGCCAGAATCACTGGAATGTTGTTTTCAAACTCTGTCGCGGCGAAATGGTTATCCATTTCATGCGCACCGTCCAATAGCTCAATAAAGTTGTCGTAACCAACCGCCAGTGCAATAGAAAGGCCAATGGCAGACCAAAGAGAGTAACGACCGCCAACCCAGTCCCAGAACTCAAACATGTTGTCTGTATCGATACCAAACTCAGACACAGCGCTCGCGTTGGTCGACAGCGCTGCGAAGTGTTTAGCGACATGCGCTTGATCGCCAGCAGTCTCTAGGAACCAATCACGAGCAGAATGTGCGTTTGTCATGGTTTCTTGAGTGGTGAATGTCTTCGATGCAATTAGGAATAGAGTGGTTTCAGGGTCTACTTTTTTAAGCGTTTCAACGATGTGCGTACCGTCAACGTTTGAAACAAAGTGAAGATTTAGATGGTTTTTATAAGGCGCTAGTGCTTCAGTCACCATATAAGGGCCTAAGTCCGAACCACCAATACCGATGTTAACAATATCTGTGATCGTTTTACCCGTATAGCCTTGCCACTCACCGCCAATCACGCGCTCAGTGAAAGAGTTGATTTTCTCTAGTACAGCATTAACCGCTAGCATCACGTCTTCGCCATCAACCATAACTGGTTTGTTGCTGCGATTGCGCAGCGCGGTATGAAGTACAGCGCGATCTTCGGTTTTGTTGATCGCTTCACCACTGAACATCGCTTCGATGGCTGCTTTTAGCTCAGTCTCATTAGCTAGAGCAAACAGATGATTGAGCGTCTCTTGGTTAACTAGGTTTTTAGAGTAGTCGACAAGAATATCGTTGCCGAAACGTGCTGAGAAGTTGTCAAAGCGAGCCGGATCTTGAGCAAATAACGCTTTCATATCCATATCTTGTGCAGATTCGAAGTGCGCAGTTAACGCTTTCCAAGCTTGTGTTTGCGTTGGATTGATATTTTTCAACATGGTGTCTATCCCGATGTTACAGTAGGTTCTATTCCATTCAGCCTAGCGACAACTGGTGGAATCCCCGATTAAGCAAAATAATAATATTAGGTATGTTTAGGCAAAATGCCACTAATACCAGCCGGGACAAATAGATGGTCAGATAGTTACGCAGGAAAAATCGCTTAGAGCAAAGCATAGATTGCAGCTAGCTAGTTGACCTACCTACAAAATCTATAACAACGCTATCAGCGATTTTAACTAGCAAGAATGACCAGACATTTATTCTGATTGGTATAACTACCTTTGTAATTTTTTTTCAGGCGAATATTATGACGCAGGCGACTTACGCTCACATTGAGTTAGGTCACGTTCCCTGCTTCAAAACTAAACAAACACCCTACTCGCAAGTAAGAGCTTACCATTAACCTTAGCTAAGCTTAACCATTAGACGCGAATCATCGAATATAGGTTGCCGTATGTGGACTCAAAAAACACTGAAAATGAGCGCGCGTAAGCGTGGATTCCATCTAATCACCGATGAAATTGAACAACAATTACCGCAAATAGCAAATTATTCTGTGGGAATATTACAGTTATTTATTCAACATACCTCGGCCAGCTTGGTGATTTAAGGCGTGTTGTTACAGCAAGTTACTGGGAATATTCCATATCGACGCGTGAGGTGAGTTTAGTCACCAGCTCATAGGCGATCGTGCCAATATGAGAGGCCACCTCTTCAACCGGAAGATCTTTCCCCCACAAAATGGCTTCATCGCCAACACAATCGCTCGCGTCTGGACCGAGATCAACGGTGAGCATATCCATAGAGACACGACCAGCGATCGGCACTTTGCGCCCATTGACCCATACCGGTGTGCCATTAGGCGCCATTCTTGGGTAGCCATCGCCGTAACCAATCGCAATCACGCCGATTTTGGTATCTCGCTCACTGGTCCAGATACCACCATAACCAACACTTTCGCCAGCTTTAACTTCACGTACCGCAATCAAGTGCGACTTGAGCGTCATGACAGGCAGATAGCCCATCTGCTGCGCATTTCTATCCCCAAATGGCGAAACGCCGTACATTATAATACCCGGACGTACCCAATCCATTTGGCTATCAGGCCAGGCTAGTAGCCCTGCCGAGGCGGCCATTGAGCGTTCACCTTCACACCCTTGGGTCAACGACATAAATAGTTCGATCTGTTGAGTGGTGGTCGGTTTATCCAGTTCATCAGCACAACCAAAATGACTCATATATCGCAAGGGTTTAGCGACATTGCGGCACTTTTTCAAACGCTCCACAAAACCATTGTATTGCTCAGGGCGGACCCCTAAACGATGCATTCCACTGTCGATTTTTAGCCATACCACGACCGGTGTCTCGAGCTGAGCTTGCTCTAGCGCCTCAAGTTGCTCTTCACAATGCACCACAGTTTGGATATTGTTGGTCACCAGTACGGGTAAGTCTCCTTGAGAGTAAAACCCTTCGAGCAACAAAATCGGTTTCACGACACCACTAGCACGTAGTTGCAACGCCTCTTCAATTCTGGCGACGCCAAACGCATCCGCTCCTTGCGCGCTTTTGGCAACATGACGCAGACCATGACCATAACTATTGGCTTTCACCACCGCCATGACTTTGCTGTGCGGTGCTTGCTGCTTTATTTGCACTAAGTTGTGCGTAAGTGCGGTCAAATCAATGTAAGCCGTTGCGGCTTTCATATGCGTCATAAATTATTCGTCGTCCATATCAAATGAAGGGCCCGCATAATTATCAAAGCGTGACCACTGCCCTTGGAACGTCAGCCGAACCGAACCGATTGGGCCATTACGCTGCTTACCTAGAATGATCTCGGCGGTGCCTTTCATTGAACTGTCTGGGTTATAGACTTCATCACGGTAGATAAACATGATCAAGTCAGCATCTTGCTCGATAGAGCCCGATTCACGTAAATCTGAGTTTACTGGCCGCTTATCAGCACGTTGCTCTAGGGAACGGTTCAACTGCGACAATGCTACCACAGGAACATTCAACTCTTTGGCCAAGGCTTTCAGTGAACGCGAGATTTCAGCAATCTCCAGAGTACGGTTATCTGACAGTGCAGGGACACGCATTAATTGCAGGTAGTCGACCATGATCATCGACAGACCGCCGTGATCGCGAGCAATACGACGAGCGCGTGAACGTACTTCGGTGGGCGTCAAACCTGAGCTGTCATCGATGTACATGTTCTTCTTCTCCATCAGAATTCCCATGGTTGAAGAGATACGCGCCCAATCTTCATCATCAAGCTGACCAGTTCGAATTTTGGTTTGGTCAACACGCGACAACGAGGCCAACATACGCATCATGATCTGCTCCGCGGGCATCTCTAGCGAGAAGATCAAAACGGGCTTTTCTTGTTCCATCGCTGCGTTTTCACATAAGTTCATCGCAAAAGTGGTTTTACCCATCGACGGACGTGCGGCGACAATGACAAGATCCGAGCCCTGCAAACCCGCCGTTTTTTTATTGAGATCAGTGAACCCGGTGTTGACCCCTGTCACGCCATCTTGTGGTGACTTGTATAATAGTTCGATACGCTCAAGAGTCTTCTCAAGAATATTGTCAACGTTCTGTGGGCCTTCGTTCTCGTTGGTGCGTGCCTCTGCAATCGCAAAGACTTTACTTTCTGCCAGATCCAACAGATCTTCTGAACTGCGCCCTTGTGGGTCGTAACCTGCATCGGCAATTTCGTTAGCAACCCCAATCAAATCACGTACTAAAGCGCGTTCAGCAACAATGTCTGCATAAGCATTGATGTTAGCCGCACTCGGGGTGTTTTTAACCAGATCGGCAAGATAAGCAAAGCCACCGACGTCGTCGAGTTGCTCGCGCAGTTCAAGGAACTCCGACAGGGTAATAAGATCGAGCGGTTTGTTGTCTTCAAGAATCGACTTAACCGCTTCGAAAATAAGACGATGCGGACGGCTGTAGAAATCTTTCGCGACAACACGCTCTGAAACCGTATCCCAACGCTCATTATCAAGCAGCAAGCCACCGATAACGGACTGTTCAGCTTCTAGTGAGTGAGGGGGAAGTTTAATCGCATCCACTTGTGCGTCTCTAAACTTTTTGTTTCGATAATCTACTTTCGCTTCGGCCATGGTTCTGCTCAACAACTTGCTCTGGACCGCTAATTATAACGAGAATAAAGCCGATGTCTGTAGTCTGTTGATACTTTGTCACCTAGTGAATCAGATTTAACCTGCTGTTGACGGTATCGACCTCATTTCGCATTACCATTGTTGCGGTTTTTTTTTATGTTGAGGTCGTTAGTGTCTAAACTTTGGCTATTGAGCATGGGGTTACTCAGCTCAATGTGTGCTTATGCCGATGAACAAGGACAGGACCACTCGGATATTGAACTTCCTTCCCCTTGGAATACGGAAGTGGAGTTTGGTTATCAGGCACATACTGGTAATTCTGACTCACGCTCACTCAACTCACGTCTCAATCTGGAATATGTTGAAGGCCGTCATCGTACCTATGGCGAATGGAAATATTACTTGCTGTATAAAGATGGGGAAGAGGACAAAAGGCAATCGACCTATACCGCACAAAGCGACTTCAAACTGAGCCCGAAAACCTACCTTTATAGCAGCTTTCGTGGTATTGACTCTCGCTATACGGCCTATTTTAAGGATTACACCTTGTCGGGTGGTTTAGGTTATCAGTTTGCCAATACCGAGCACTTTATCTTAGAGGTGGAATTTGGCCCAGGCTTTCGCTATCAAGAACCTAACCTAGATGAAATTGATGACGATGACATTATTTTCCCTGAAACCGTGCGCGAAGGTATTTTTAGGGGCAACCTCAATACTCGCTGGCAAGCACTAGATAGTCTATCGATTGCGGCCGACGTAACCGTCGTCTCAGGCTACAGTAATACCCGGACCGACACTGACATCAGTGTGACCAATAATGTCACCGAAGATATTGCTTTGAAACTGGCATATTCTCGCCAATATCACGATAAAGTACCTGAAGGGCTAACAAAAGCAGACTCGATCTTCTCGGTTAATTTGCTGTTCCAATTTTAGCTAACTGGCCAGTCAGCCAATACCGAACTATAGGCATAAAAAAAGCACCTGCAAGCAGGTGCTTTTTAAATACGTCGTGAGACTGAATTAGTCAGCAGCAACAACTTGTAGGTTCACAGTAGCGAAAACTTCAGAGTGAAGTTGAACGCTGATCTCGAACTCACCAGTGTTACGTAGTGCGCCTTCAGGAAGACGAACTTCGCTCTTAACTACTTCAACGCCAGCTGCAGTGATTGCATCAGCGATGTCGCGAGTTCCGATAGAACCGAATAGTTTACCTTCGTCACCAGCTTTAGAAGCGATAACAACAGCTTCTAGAGCGCCAAGCTTCTCAGCGCGAGCTTCAGCAGCAGCAACTTGTTCAGCAGCTTTTGCTTCTAGTTCAGCGCGACGAGTTTCAAACATTTCAACGTTAGATTTAGTTGCCATAACCGCTTTACCCTGAGGGATAAGGAAGTTACGAGCGTAACCAGATTTAACGTTAACCGTTTCGCCTAGAGCACCTAGTTTACCGATTTTATCAAGTAGAATAACTTGCATTGTTTAATTCCTCTTTATAAAACGAGCCGATTACTGATGCTTGTCAGTGTACGGAAGTAGAGCTAGGTAGCGTGAACGCTTAATAGCGCGAGCTAGCTGACGTTGGTATTTAGCACTTGTACCAGTGATACGGCTAGGTACGATTTTACCAGCTTCAGTGATGTAGTTTTTAAGAGTTGCTACGTCTTTGTAATCAATCTCTTGAACGCCTTCTGCTGTAAAACGGCAGAATTTACGACGACGGAAGAAACGAGCCATGGGCTATCTCCTGATCTTAAATTTGAGTAATGTTGTCGGCATGCAGCACTAATTTACCTACACCGTTACGGCCGGTTTGATAAGTGACAAAACCACTTACCTTAATGCTACTACCTTGTACTAAACTCTGAGTTAACGCTTGTGACCTAGGCCCACTGACAACGACCGGCATACGACAATAAACTTGTCTCGGAAGGTCAGCCTCGATGATAGTAGAGCGATGCTCTAACCAAAACCGACAGTGTTCGATACCACTTGGGCTTTTGCTACGAATGGGCGGTTTGACAATAGTGCCAGAAAGCTCCATTCGATTGGCCATAAGACAAATTACTCAGCAGCGGCTTCTGGCTTAGCTTCAGCACGCTCTTCACGACGAGGAGCACGCTCTTCTCGTTGCTTAAGCATGATAGATTGCTCAGTGATCGCCGCTTTAGTACGCATGACCATGTTACGTAGAACTGCATCGTTAAAACGGAAAGCAGTTTCTAGTTCATCGATTACAGCTTGGTCAGCTTCAACGTTCATAAGAACGTAGTGAGCTTTGTGAAGCTTGTTGATTGGGTAAGCCAGTTGACGACGACCCCAATCTTCTAGACGGTGGATAGTACCGCCAGCTTCAGTGATAGAACCAGTGTAACGCTCGATCATGCCAGCAACTTGCTCGCTTTGATCTGGGTGCACCATGAATACGATTTCGTAATGACGCATGGGTTGCTCCTTACGGATTATTCAGCTTCCACAATTGGCTCAGTCGTCCAGAGGAAGCAAGGAACTAAAGATAATTGACTGAGTTTTAAGGAGCACGAATAGTACAGAAAGAAACCAGTATAAGCAAGAGAAATGTGGGTAGCTCGCTAGCAGCGTAACGTTGAAGCGTAAACAGCCAGCGAGCTCTTGAGCGGAGCGTTTAATAACTCATCGGAGCGACGATAACTTAGCCCTCATCGTCATCAACATATTGCGCTTGGAGGTAGTTTTGAATACCAGTCATGTCAATTAATCCCAGTTGCGTTTCAAGCCAGTCGACGTGCTCTTCTTCATCTTCCAATATGGTCAGAAACAGATCACGTGACACATAGTCATGAACATCTTCGGCATAGGCAATCGCATTTTTTAAATCGGGAATAGCCGCCATTTCGAGCTTGAGGTCGCACTCAAGCATCTCTTTGACATCTTCACCGATCATTAATTTGCCGAGATCTTGTAAATTGGGTAATCCTTCCAGAAACAGAATGCGTTCGATTAAATGATCGGCATGCTTCATTTCATCGATCGACTCATGATATTCCTTATCTGCAAGGTGCTTAAGTCCCCAGTCTTTATACATACGTGCATGTAGGAAGTATTGATTGATTGCAATGAGTTCATTGCCGAGCGCTTTATTGAGATGTTGAATAATGATTGGATCGCCTTTCATGACATTCGCCCTCCTCTTTGGCTCCTATAACTCTAGAAGCAAATGGCACGCTGTCAAAAAGACTAGGTGAAAAACTAGCTGGCTTGTTTAATAACTAAGAACTCAGTTTCGGCTAATATCTGTTTAGTTGGCTTAATACACTTACCACATTGACTCCCCAGAGCAGTACATTGCTTAATACCTTTAATATCAGTAATGCCCTCATCAATCGCTAACTTCTTAATTTTCTTGTCTGAAATACCATGACAAAGACAAACATACATAACTAACTCGTTCCATTTAACCTAACAATTAACAATATAAACGACAATAGTTATCATTACCAATCGTATTTTGTGAGGGTTAAGAATATTTCGTTATATCTATTGGCCTATACCCGCTGACATTCAACTATTTAATAATCTATTATGCTGACAGGCATAACTAGTCCATGAAAATCAATCACTTAAAATAAAACGTTAGATGTTTCACTTATAACTAAAACAAAAAAGGGAAGCCTCAGCTTCCCTTTTTCAGATGCGTGTTCTTCAAAAATGAAGAAGCGTGCAAGTCTTCAGCAATTAAGCGAAGATCTTAGCAACAACACCAGCACCAACTGTACGGCCACCTTCGCGGATTGCGAAAC
>NZ_NIVQ01000012.1 GCF_002811245.1 Vibrio salilacus
CTAAGCAATAACCTATTGGATTGTCATCAACGAGTGCCCACACAGATTGATAGGTTTATATTGTTAAAGAGCGTTCTTCTTTGTGACTTACGTCACTTCGGAAGAGGCGGTCATTTTAGCGATATAAAGTTTAGTGTCAACCACTTTTTTCAAACTTTTTTCAAGCGTTTCCACTTGGCTAGATGACCTTGCTAATCGGTAATTCGTTTCTTTCGAAGCGTTCCCGTGTCAGCGAGGGGGCATTATAGAGATCGCCATCACATTGGCAAGTCCTTTTTTGCGTTTATTTTGATTTTTTTATTGTTTGAGTATTTTCTATTCAAAACGACCTATTTTCAGCACTAAACTGTATCCAAATGGGTGAATTTCCCTTGGTATAAGGAGATAAAATGAGCGCTTTACGTAGTTATAAAGGTATAAAGCCCCAAATCGGCCAACGCGTCTATATAGATTCGAGCTCTGTTTTAGTCGGCGACATTAAGATCGGCGACGATTCAAGCATTTGGCCATTGGTCGCGGCAAGAGGTGATGTCAATCATATCCATATCGGTCAACGGACCAATGTTCAAGATGGCAGTGTGCTGCATGTAACCCATAAAAATCATGCCAACCCGCAAGGCTATCCACTAATTATTGGTAATGATGTCACCATCGGTCACAAAGTCATGTTGCACGGCTGTATTATCAAGGATCGTGTTTTGGTTGGTATGGGAGCGATCGTTCTCGATGCTGCTACTATAGAAGAAGAGGTCATGATTGGTGCTGGAAGTCTGGTTCCACCAGGAAAAGTACTTAAGAGTGGCTACCTTTATGTCGGTAGCCCAGTTAAACAAGCCCGGCCATTAAATGATCAAGAACGAGCTTTCTTGCAAAAATCCGCTGATAATTACGTCCAGAATAAAGAAGACTACTTAAACCAAGTCGAAGTACTTAACTAACGATCTCTATTTGGCCATGATGATTGAATTCTTCGTCTTCTATTAGCCCTTCGGCAAGCTCTTCGAGATCAAAGCGATATTGATTAAATATCCTTAGAGCTTGCTGCTCATCAGCGATGACCTGAACCGATAACTTCTCTAGCTCACCCTTCGTGACGATACACTCAATCAATGCGCCAGATTGTTGAGCCGGAAATGTCATCACTTCGCTCTCGGCATGCCAAGTTTGTATATCAGGAAATAGGATAGATTGATTCACGCTTACATCCCTTCTATATTTTTACGTAGCTCTCGAAGAATCTGTTTGGCTCCAGGCCTTAATCCGCGCCATAACATGAAACTTTCGGCCGCTTGACCAACTAACATACCCAACCCATCATACGCCGTAGTAACACCATGTTGATGAGCCCATTGATTGAACGTTGTCTGCCCGGAGCCATACATCATGTCATAGACCACGCTAGACGGCGAAAAGATGCTTGGTGCAATTTCTGGCAACTGTTTAGATAAGCTCGATGAAGTCGAGTTAATAATCACATCAAAACTCTCATCTATCTGATCCATCGGCAATGCCGTTATCGGTCCATATAGCGCAAACATGTCGGCCAGTTGCACCGCTTTACCATGGGTACGATTAGTTATCACAATTTGTTGCGGGTGTTGATCTAATAGCGGCTTAATCACCCCACGCGCGGCACCACCAGCGCCAATCAACAATATTCGAGCCCCTTTTAAGCTGACCTGATATTGCAACAAATCTTGTACCAACCCTTCCCCATCGGTGTTATCGCCCAAGATTTCGCCATCATCGAGCTTTTTCAAAGTATTGACCGCGCCCGCTAATTGAGCGCGCTCTGTGAGTCGAGTAGCAAACTGATAAGCTTCTTCTTTAAAGGGGACCGTCACATTACACCCTTTCCCCCCTTGGGAAAAAAACGCAGAGACAGCAGGGATAAAGGCGTTTTTATCCGGACATGCTGTGGTGTAGTTGAGTGACTGATTTGTCTGGCGAGCAAATAGAGTATGAATAAACGGCGATTTGCTTTGTGAGATAGGATTTCCAAAAACCACGTAACGATCTAGTTGCTGAGTCATACCCTTACCTAGCATAAAATTAAAAAGGTCAATGCGAACATTGACCCTATCACTATCTATATAAGGAAGAAAGTGTTACCACTCTCTCGGCTTGAGGTAGTGATCGTACAATTGTGCTTCAGGAGAATTCGGTTCAACTTGATGCCCATACTCCCAACGCGCCAATGGCGGCATCGACATCAAGATCGATTCAGTTCTTCCGCCACTTTGCAGACCAAATAACGTGCCACGGTCAAACACTAGGTTAAACTCAACATAGCGACCACGGCGATAGAGTTGGAACTGACGTTCACGTTGACCATATTCCATCTGCTTGCGACGCTCGACAATCGGTACATAAGCTTGGGTAAAACCTTCCCCGACAGCTTTAATGTAAGCGAAACACTGCTCAAACTCCCACTGATTAAGGTCATCAAAGAACAGCCCACCAACACCACGAGTCTCATCCCGATGTGGTAGATAGAAATAACGATCACACCAAGCTTTGTGTTCGGCATAAACATTATCACCAAAAGGCGCACACACTTGTTTTGCCGTGTCATGCCAGAATTGAGCATCTTCTTCGAACGGGTAGAATGGCGTTAAATCAAAACCACCACCAAACCACCAAATAGGTTCCTCACCCTCTTTTTCGGCGATAAAAAAACGCACATTGGCATGGGAAGTGGGCACATAAGGATTATTAGGGTGCATGACCAAAGAAACCCCCATGGCTTCAAAACGGCGACCTGCAAGTTCTGGGCGATGCGCTGTCGCTGAAGCGGGCATCTCTTTTCCGGCAACGTGCGAGAAGTTAACCCCGCCTTGCTCAAAGACTTTACCCGCGGTCATCACGCGCGTGCGACCTCCCCCTCCGAGTTTTTCTCCCGGTTCACGCTGCCAAGCATCTTCGACGAACTTAGCCTGACCATCCGCTTGCTCAAGCTGGTGACATATTGAGTCTTGCAGTTCCATCAGGAACTGTTTAACCGCTTGTTTATCTATCGCTGACATACGACTTCCTTTACGACTGCAGGGTTAACCCTGTCTTAATACTTGTGAGGTTCGAGCATCGCGTATTTCACTCGGTTTTTCGCAACCACCCGTTTGCCCGTCAAGCACCGCCGCCAATTGGTGACCTAATTGCTGCCTGACTTGCTGGCTGATAAGGCACGGTGACTGACCAGTCAAATTCGCGCTGGTAGAGGTTAACGGCTTTGCAAACGCATTACACATCTTTTGTACTAAAGGATGATCGTAGTGTACAAATAATCCCTATCGATGACGAAAGCTAATTTGTCTCAAGTGCACACTTGCGGATAGTAAACCATGCGCAAACGTTTGCTTCAGTAAAAAATCCCCGTATAATGCGCTCAAACCAATTGCTCACCATATCTAAGCAGCTTTGAAGGAGTTTGAGATGAAAGTCGGGATCATCATGGGTTCGAAATCAGATTGGCCAACCATGAAATTAGCAGCAGAAATGCTCGATACCTTTGGCATTGAGTACGAAACTAAAGTGGTATCGGCGCACCGCACTCCTCAACTCCTTGCAGACTACGCGAACAGCGCCAAACAGCGTGGATTGAAAGTGATCATTGCTGGTGCCGGTGGCGCAGCGCACTTACCGGGAATGTGTGCTGCTTTTACCAGTTTACCAGTGCTCGGCGTTCCGGTTCAATCTCGCGCACTTAAAGGTATGGATTCACTCCTTTCGATTGTACAAATGCCAAAAGGCATTGCTGTCGGTACATTAGCTATCGGCGAAGCAGGCGCAGCAAACGCAGGCATTTTGGCCGCACAAATCATCGGCACACACGATGAGCAGGTGATGGCCAAAGTCGAAGCCTTCCGCCGTGAACAAACCGATACGGTTCTTGCTAACCCAAACCCAGCCGAGGACTAAGTCGATGCACGTTTTAGTATTAGGCGCTGGCCAACTCGCACGCATGATGTCTTTAGCTGGTGCGCCCCTTAATATTGAAATTTTGGCCTATGATGTCGATAGTGGCAATATCGTTCATCCATTAACGCAAAGTGTGATTGGCAATGACCTGCACAATGCGATTGAGCGAGCGGATGTGATTACGGCAGAATTTGAACACATTGCTCACGATATCTTGGCCATTTGTCAGCAAAGCGGTAAGTTTCTCCCTTCAGCCGACGCGATTAAAGCCGGTGGCGATCGTCGACTCGAAAAAGCCTTGTTAGATAAGGCCGGTGTACGTAATGCCAACTATTATGTCATCACCTCTCGCCAAGATTTCAATGATGCAATTGAACACGTTGGCCTGCCCATGGTGCTGAAAAGCGCGCTTGGCGGTTACGACGGTAAAGGTCAGTGGCGCTTGAAACAGCGCGATCAGATCGAGAAAATCTGGCATGAAATGGAGCAGTGCCTTGCAGCAACTGACACACAAGCGATTGTTGCTGAAGAGTTCGTTCCTTTTGACCGAGAAGTCTCATTGGTCGGCGCGCGCGGCAAAGATGGCAGTGTGGCGGTGTACCCATTAGCAGAAAACGTTCATACCAACGGCGTACTGACATTATCCACGGCGATTGCCGACACCGAACTGCAACAGCAAGCCAAACAGATGTTTACTGCGGTAGCAAATAGCCTTGAGTACGTAGGCGTATTAGCACTTGAGTTCTTCGATGTGGATGGTACGTTACTGGTGAATGAGATTGCCCCACGCGTCCATAACTCTGGCCACTGGACTCAGCAGGGCGCGGAAACCTGCCAGTTTGAGAATCACTTGCGCGCAGTGTGTGGCTTACCTTTAGGTAGCACAAAATTAATTCGTTCCACTGCAATGATCAACATTTTGGGAGAAGACACCTTACCACCGCAAGTTCTAGCTATTGGGGGCTGTCATGTTCATTGGTATGGCAAAGAAAAGCGCGCTGGACGTAAAATGGGACACATCAATGTGTGCGGAGACTATAACGGCGAACTGCAACGCAAGCTGTGCAAACTTGCGAAAATATTGGATAAACACGCGTTTCTTGCGGTGCATGAATTCGCGGCCAACTTTAGCGAATAAACCTCAATACACACAAATGGCGCGGATAGCGCCATTTTTTATGATGGTTGAGTGTGGTGGCACTTTCGACTCGCACACTGCAATTTCTCACCACTGGCCAACTTCTTCTCAATCAAAAGCGGAAAACCACACTTTTTACACTGCCCTGCAACTGGCGGCTGATTCACGGCAAACTTACACTTAGGGTAATTGTCGCAAGCATAGAACACTTTGCCAAAACGTGTTTTACGCTCGACTAACTGCCCTTGCTGACACTCAGGACAAGTATGAGCTTGTGGCGCTTGTTGCTGTTTGGGTTGGTCAATAGACTCAATGTGATGACACTCAGGATAATGACTGCAGCCAATAAACATCCCATAACGCCCTTGACGCAGCACCAATTCATTACCACACGCCGGACAAGCAACGCCCAGCTCTTTGATGACATGGCCATCATTTTGGTGTAATGGTTTAATGTAGTCACAATTTGGGTATTGGTCACAACCAAGAAATGGACCATGTTTACCGTGACGCAAGTGCAACTCGCCCTGTCGCTGCTCAGTTTGGCACTTAGGGCAAGCTTGGTGTTCTAACGCATGTTCATGAGCTGAAAACAGCTGCTGATCAATTTTGTTGCTCATAACCACTCAACAAGGTTTAGTGAAGAATACCTTGTTCCTTGGTATACAACAGCTCTTCCATAAGCGTATAGGCATTCTCGTTACCCGGTACGTTAAACAGCACCATCAAGACAATCCATTTTAAATCGTCAAGCTCAAAATCATCGGTCTCTAACCCCATGATACGATCAATGACCATTTCACGCGTTTCAGTGGTCAGTACATTAACCTGCTCAAGGAAAGTCAAAAAACCACGACACTCTAAGCTCAGGCGCTCACACTCTTTCGCCGTATAGATACGAGTTGAATTGGAGGCATTGCACACTGAGATCGCAGAGTGAGTTTCACTTTGCTGCAGTGCTGCTAGTTCTTCTAGCCAAACAAGGGCTTTATAAATGTCTTTTTGATGAAACCCTGCCCGAAGCAACTCTTCCTCGAGTTCATCTTGATTGACTTGTAACTCTGCATCGCTATGGATGTAAGTCTCGAATAGATACATTAGGATATCCATCATCATAGCTAGCCCCTCTCATTACGAATATAGCCACCGGAAACTGCAACAACATGCCCTTCGAGCTCAAGCTCCAAGAGCTGCATCATGACTTCTTGTACAGGTATATTGGTCCTGCTTGCAAGAATATCAACTGGTGTAGCCTTACTTCCTACGTTAGCTAACAGTGAAGCAAATGGCAATTGTTGTTTAGCTTCTATTTCCTCGAACAGTGGCGGCTGAACCTGTCTGTGCGTTTGATTGGTCCAATCAAGCAGCGAGTTAACTTCATTGAGGATATCTTCAACCGTCACAACCAAGCACGCACCCTGTTTAATCAACAAGTTACACCCCAAGGCTTGCGTGTTGTGAATCGAACCTGGCAAGGCAAAGACTTCTCGCCCTTGTTCAAGGGCATAGCGAGCGGTAATCAATGAGCCGCTCTTTTGCGCCGCCTCTACCACCAATACCCCCAGCGAGAGACCACTAATAATGCGATTACGACGCGGGAAATGCTCCGCTTTAGGCTGAGCGGTAGGATGAAACTCGGAAACCAGTGCGCCACCACCAGCAACCATTCGCTGCGCTAAGTCGCGATGACGCGCAGGATAAACACTTTGTAACCCGCAACCTAACACCGCAAGCGTCACGCCTCCTGCTTGTAGCGCACCATCGTGTGCATAGCCATCAGCGCCCAATGCCAAGCCACTGGTCACGGCTAACTGATGCTCAACTAAACGGATCGCAAAGTCGCGCGCACTGTTAAGCGCATCCACACTGGCATTGCGGCTGCCGACTATCGCAATTTGCGGCAGTGCAAGCGCGCTAGGGTCACCTTTAACAAAGAGCACCGCTGGTACAGAAGCGGCTTGGCGAAGTAGATCAGGATATCGAACATCATCAAGCGTCACTATGTGTTGGTTGGTGTCCGCGCTTTGCCACTCAAGACATTGCTCTACTTGAGTGTGCGCTTGATGTTTTAAAAATTGAATTTGCGCCGCATTTAATCCAAGCGCTTGCATCGATTGCGCTGACGCATTGACGATATTGAGCGGCGCATCGCGAGCGATTAACTTAGCAAAAGATTTAGGACCAATGCCGGGTGTGAAATAGAGCGCTAGCCATGCACTGAGTTGTTGGTCAAACATATCGTTCTCGTCACCGATGTTTGGCGTACGCTACGAACGCCAAGGTTGTTAATGTGGCCAGTTTGGTCTGCTTTAAAATCGCCGATTGACCGCTCTACAGCACGTAAAGTAGCATCGAATGAGAAAGAGAAGCGCTCCAAAAATCGTATTGATGCTGTCATTTAAAGTGTAAAATGTCTAGAATTGAGCCAACGAGGTTTATCCTGATTCGGCACAGTTCAACATTTCGAGTGTATATGTCTGTATTACAAGTATTAACAATCCCAGATGACCGCCTTCGCACCGTGGCAAAGCCGGTAGAGAAAGTTACTCCTGAGATTCAAAAGTTCGTCGACGACATGATTGAAACCATGTACGACGAGGAAGGTATTGGCCTGGCAGCAACCCAAGTCGATGTTCACCAACGTATTGTGGTTATCGATGTTTCTGAAACTCGCGATCAGCCTATGGTTCTGATCAACCCCGAGATTCTAGATAAACGCGGTGAAGATGGCATTGAAGAAGGCTGTCTCTCTGTTCCTGGTGCGCGTGCGCTTGTTCCTCGCGCGGCAGAAGTAACAGTGAAAGCCCTTAACCGTGATGGTGAAGAGTTCACCTTTGAAGCGGATGATTTATTAGCAATTTGTGTTCAGCACGAGCTTGATCACTTAGAAGGCAAACTATTTGTTGATTACCTTTCGCCTCTAAAACGCAAGCGTATCCAAGATAAGCTCGCGAAGATTAAGCGCTTCAATGAGAAGAACGCATAAGCTTAACCGCTAACCTATAGAAGGAAGGTACCTTGAGCAAACCTTTAAAAATTGTTTTTGCTGGTACTCCGGATTTCGCCGCCCGTCACTTGGCGGCGTTGTTGTCTTCGGAGCACGAGATTATTGCGGTTTACACCCAACCCGATCGCCCGGCAGGACGAGGGAAAAAACTCACGGCAAGCCCAGTTAAACATATTGCTGTGGAGCATGGTATTGCGGTTTATCAGCCAGAAAACTTCAAATCAGACCAAGCAAAGCAACAGCTGGCTGATCTGAATGCGGATCTGATGGTGGTGGTTGCTTACGGCTTACTTCTACCTCAAGCGGTACTTGATACACCAAGACTCGGCTGCATTAATGTTCACGGCTCGATTCTGCCTCGCTGGCGCGGTGCGGCACCGATTCAACGCTCGATTTGGGCGGGAGACACCGAGACTGGTGTCACCATCATGCAGATGGATATTGGCCTCGATACTGGCGACATGCTAAAAATTGCCACGTTACCCATTGAAGCCAATGACACCAGTGCATCGATGTACGAAAAGCTCGCGCAGCTAGGGCCAAGCGCCTTAGTTGAATGCTTAACTGAGATTGCACAAGGGACCGCCGTCGCACACAAGCAAGATGACGAACTTGCTAACTACGCCAAGAAGCTCAGCAAAGAAGAAGCGCGCATTAATTGGCAAGATGACGCGCGGCACATTGAGCGCTGTGTTCGAGCATTCAACCCTTGGCCAATGAGTCATTTTGACGTTGCCGACAACAGCATTAAAGTATGGCAAAGCCAAGTCGCTGAGCAAAGTACCGAACAACCTGCAGGTACCATTCTTCAAGCAGATAAAACGGGGATCTACGTCGCCACTGGTAACGGGGTTTTGGTGTTGCAACAACTGCAAGTGCCTGGTAAAAAAGCCATGCCAGTTCAAGATATTCTGAACTCACGTTCAAGCTGGTTTGCCGTTGGCACCCAACTGGTTTAACTCTCTATTCCCTCTTGGGAAACGTACATTTTGAGGGTGGAGACACCCTCCCTTTATTTAAGGTATTCAACATGAATGTTCGCGCAGCAGCAGCTAACGTCCTGTTCCAAGTGGTCGATAAAGGCCAATCTCTGTCACACGCACTCCCAGCCGCGCAAAAAACCATCAAACCTCGCGATCACGCTCTGCTCCAAGAGATCTGTTATGGTGCTTTACGCTACCTGCCACGCTTAGAGTCAATTGCCAACGAACTTATGGACAACCCTCTAAAAGGCAAAAAGCGAGTTTTCCACCACTTGATTTTGGTCGGGATTTATCAATTAAGCTTTATGCGTATTCCAGCTCACGCCGCAGTAGCCGAAACCGTCGAAGGCACCAAAACCTTGCGTGGTCCTAGCCTACGAGGTTTGATTAATGCCGTACTGCGTAGCTACTTGCGTGATCAAGAAACATTGGATGAACAAGCCGTCAGCCACAACGCAGGTAAGTATGGCCATCCAAATTGGCTGTTAAAAATGCTCCAAGAGAACTACCCGGAACAGTGGGAACAGTTGGTCGATGCCAATAACAGTAAGGCTCCGATGTGGTTACGTGTAAACCGCCAACACCATACTCGCGATGAATACCTTCAACTGCTGAATAATGAAAACATTGAATACAGCCTCCATTCACAAGCTGAAGATGCCATAAAATTGGCTTCACCCTGTGATGTCACTTTACTGCCAGGTTTTAGTCGCGGTTGGGTATCGGTACAAGATGCAGCCGCGCAGTTGTCAGTCAACTATTTGCAGCCGAAAAACGGCGAACTCATCTTAGATTGCTGCGCCGCTCCGGGAGGGAAAACTGCCCATATCCTAGAGCATACTGAAGACACTGAAGTAGTGGCGATCGACTGTGACGCCAAACGCCTGGATCGTGTTTACGATAACCTTGAGCGCCTACAATTACGTGCTGATGTGATATGTGGCGATGCGCGCTACCCTCATGAGTGGTGGCAAGGTGAGAAGTTTGATCGCATCCTACTTGATGCGCCCTGTTCAGCAACAGGGGTTATTCGTCGTCACCCTGATATCAAGTGGTTACGTCGCGCCAGCGATATTGAAGCTTTAGCTGAATTACAAAGCGAAATCCTCGATGCGATGTGGCAACAGCTTAAACCTGGTGGTACCTTGGTTTATGCAACTTGCTCGATCACACCACAAGAAAACGCCGAACAAGTGAAAGCATTTTTAGCCCGAACCAGCGATGCTCAACTGCAAGGCTCAAAAATCGATAACCCAGGACGTCAAATATTACCTGGAGAAGAGGATATGGATGGCTTCTATTATGCCGTCCTAACCAAGCAAGCGTAACCGTATCGGCGGCAGCTAATCTGCTGCCTTTAAAGTTGTTAAACGAGATAAACGTATGAAAATCATCATCCTTGGTGCAGGACAAGTCGGCGGCACACTGGCAGAAAACCTCGTTGGTGAAAACAACGACATCACTATAGTCGATCAAGACAGTAATCGTCTGCGTGGACTACAAGATAAGTATGATTTACGAGTGGTTAATGGTCACGCCAGCCATCCCGATGTCCTGCGCGAAGCAGGGGCCCAAGATGCCGATATGCTGGTCGCGGTAACCAATATGGATGAGACTAACATGGCAGCATGCCAAGTGGCGTTTTCTCTGTTTAACACCCCGAACCGAATTGCTCGAATTCGTTCACCTCAGTATTTGTATGAAAAAGAGGCATTGTTCCAATCAGGGGCGGTACCCGTTGATCATCTGATTGCCCCTGAGGAGCTAGTCACTAGCTATATTGAACGCCTAATTCAATACCCTGGGGCACTGCAAGTGGTCAGCTTTGCCGAGCAAAAAGTCAGCCTAGTTGCTGTTAAAGCGTATTATGGCGGCCCACTGGTCGGCAACGCACTCTCTGCTCTGCGCGAACATATGCCGCATATTGATACCCGTGTTGCAGCGATTTTTCGCCAAGGCCGCCCTATCAGACCACAAGGCACGACTGTCATTGAAGCCGATGATGAAGTGTTCTTTGTCGCCGCCAGCAATCATATTCGCTCGATAATGAGTGAACTCCAACGCTTAGAAAAGCCCTATCGGCGCATCATGATTGTCGGCGGGGGTAATATTGGCGCTAGCCTTGCTCGTCGCCTCGAACACTCTTACAGTGTTAAATTAATTGAGCGTAGCTATCAGCGTGCCGAACAGCTCTCGGAAGAACTCGAGAACACAATCGTCTTTTGTGGTGATGCCGCAGACCAAGAACTGCTTGCGGAAGAAAACATCGATCAGGTGGATGTGTTTATCGCACTGACCAATGAAGATGAAACCAACATCATGTCGGCCATGCTCGCTAAGCGCATGGGAGCCAAAAAGGTGATGGTGCTGATCCAGCGCGGCGCTTATGTTGATCTCGTACAAGGCGGCGTGATTGACGTGGCGATCTCTCCACAACAAGCGACCATTTCGGCCTTGCTTACTCACGTTCGTCGTGCCGATATCGTTAACGTGTCATCACTGCGCCGAGGCGCTGCAGAAGCTATCGAAGCAATCGCTCATGGTGATGAAACAACCTCGAAAGTAGTCGGTCGCGCCATTGCCGACATTAAATTGCCACCGGGCACCACTATCGGCGCGATTGTGCGTGGTGAAGAGGTACTGATCGCCCACGACCGTACCGTGATTGAACAAGATGACCACGTAGTAATGTTCTTAGTTGACAAAAAGTACGTACCTGACGTCGAATCCCTGTTCCAGCCGAGCCCGTTTTTCCTTTAAGGCGATTTATATGGTTAACTTTCGTCCCATACTTTTCGTCATTGGACTCGTGTTGTCTAAGCTCGCGTTATTTATGTACGTTCCCACTATAGTGGCATTTATAACGGGTACTCCCGGCTTTCTGGAATTTGGTCAAGCCGTGCTTATCACTCATCTGGCCGCTTTTTTCTGCCTAACGATTGGGCGCACTCGAACCTTTAAACTAAGCGTGCGTGATATGTTTCTGATCACCAGTTTGGTTTGGACAATTGCCAGTGCCTTTGCCGCGCTACCTTTTGTATTTATCAATCACATTAGTTTTACCGATGCTTACTTTGAAACCATGTCGGGCATTACCACGACAGGCTCAACCGTACTCAGCGGTTTAGACAATATGGCACCGAGTATTCTTCTGTGGCGTTCAATTTTACAGTGGCTGGGAGGGATTGGCTTTATTGTTATGGCGGTGGCAGTACTGCCGATGTTGAATGTCGGGGGTATGAAGCTGTTTCATACTGAATCGTCTGATTGGTCAGATAAGAGCAGCCCAAGAGCAAAAACCGTGGCTAAAAACATTGTTGCGGTTTATTTGGTCCTTACTGGTTTATGCTTCGCTGGCTATTTATTATCGGGGATGACGCCATTTGAAGCGATCAATCACTCGTTTACTACCCTGTCAACGGGTGGCTACTCGACGTCTGATGGTTCAATGAACCACTTTTCTAACGCTGCACATTGGGTGGCAATTCTGTTTATGTTCTTAGGTGGCTTGCCCTTTTTATTGTTCATCGCAGCAATACGTAAACGTCGGCTCAAGCAACTGATCAATGATGCGCAAGTACGGGGGTTTACCTCCCTATTTTTAATCAGCAGCGTAATCGTTGCCTCATGGCTCGTCATACGAGATGACTATATCATCATCGATGCACTACGAGTTTCTATGTTTAATATCATTTCAGTCGTAACCACCACCGGTTTTGGTCTGGAAGACTTCACCGCTTGGGGCGCTCTGCCAACCACCTTGTTTGCATTCTTAATGATGGCAGGGGCTTGTTCCGGATCAACCTCTGGGGGGATTAAGGTGTTTCGCTTTCAAATTGCCTTCACTCTACTCAACAAGCAAATGATGAAACTTGTTCACCCATCTGGTGTATTTGTTCAGCGTTACAACCAACGCCCAGTCAATGACGACATTATCCGCTCTGTGGTCGCTTTTGGCCTGGCATTTTTTATTACGATTATTATCATTGCTGGCGGGTTAAGCGCGATGGGATTAGACCCTATCACCAGCATCTCAGGTTCGATTACTGCTGTAGCGAATGTCGGCCCTGGAATGGGGTCTGTGATTGGTCCGACAGGGAACTTTGCTCCTTTGCCAGATACGGCAAAATGGTTGCTCAGTTTAGGTATGCTGATGGGCAGGCTTGAGATTCTGACGCTGCTGGTCCTTTTCTTCCCCGCCTTTTGGCGTCGTTGAAGCGCGTTAAGCGGTTGCCACGTAAAGATAAATAGCAAAAAAATGACAAGCGCAGCCGGCCAAAACAAAACCGTGCCAAATCGCATGATTGTAGGGGATGCGCTTAGCGACATAGAAAATCACCCCCAGTGAGTAAATCACGCCTCCCGCAGCGAGCAGAGTCAACCCGCCGATGGCTAAGTTCATCGCCAACTGATAAAGGACAATCAGCGATAACCACCCCATGATGAGATAAGTGGCCAAAGAGAGCTTTTTAAACCGATAGACAAAAGCTAGCTTCATGATGATACCGAATAAGGCAATCGCCCAAATCACGACCATTAAGCCCATCGCTAACGGCGTGCGCAGGCTGATTAACAGAAATGGCGTATAACTCCCCGCAATCAACAGATAAATAGCGCAATGGTCGAAAGTTTTCAGCGCCCGTTTGGCTTTTTGGTACGGGATCGCATGGTATAAAGTCGACGCAAGAAACAGCACAATCATGCTCACACCGTAAACCGTCATACTGGTCACGGTTAATGCATCGGCATCTTGTTGAATTGACTTCATCAACAGCAACACTAAGCCGACAATACTCAGCACCATGCCGAGGGCATGAGTTAAGGTATTGGCTAACTCTTCTTTTGTGCTGTATTGAGCGGCTTGATTGGCAGGCATAGACACCATACTCCGAGTCACTATTGGAATAATCACTCAAGAGTATGGCATATTAGGCTTACAGTTGTAAGCTGAAAGTGTGGCTTTTTCGTTTAAGAGTGTTGGTCCAAATATTCGACCACTAACTGACCCGCTTCTTGCGCAGAAGTGTGTAATGGAATCGCTAACTGACGTTTAAGTTGGCCAATACCTAATAGGCTCGCCAACATACCTCTAGCTCCCTCGCGATGACGATCGATTTCAAACCACATCTGCAACTCATCATCGGTCCGATAGGCGACCACTTCTAGTTCACGCCAACGGCCATGGAATGGTCCAGTGGTCGGAACAAATTCGAACTCTTGAACAAAAGGCCATGAAAAGCCATCGACCTCTTCACATTCGACCTGACGAATGCGCAAACCTTGTTCTTCCAGCGCGGTAAAAATACCGTCTAACAGTGCATCGGGTCTGACGGTTAACACATCTTTATCGGTTGGATCTTTGGCCATTTCGATGTCTAAGCCAGTCTCAAGCCACACTTTCGAGTCACCGACAGTGACTGGAGTATTCCAAGGCACATCAATTTCGATGTCAAAGTCGCGTGCCTCACCAGGGTTGATCGTAAACGCATAAGGCAGGGACCACTCGGCCAGCACATAACTTTCGGCAACGCGACGCATCCGCCCAGCCGTGTGTTTATCCTTATCGTGATCGGCGGGTACCTCTTTGATGTAGCGGCAGTACAGCTTCAGTTCGATGTTGTCAATCTCTTGCTCTGTCGCCCCTCCGTAGACATGAATGGTGATATTGACCTTCTGTCCTGGATACAACACTTCTTGCTGCAATACTGAGTCAACTTTTGCACTACCAATCCCAAAACTCGCCAAGGTTTTTTTAAATAACGACATAACTACCTCCATGGCATCAACGAGACACTCTAATATTCTCCATACTAATCTGCATTACCGTATCACGACTAGTGGCTTGTTCACATAATTGTAGTGGATTGCAATCGATTATTTATCGACCAGACAAATTGTTAGTGCTAATCTAATTATGATATGCATGCATATCATAACCCTGATTGACTATTTGGATTGGCGTAAGCCAGAAAGAGCCAAACTTCAGCGATGAAGATCAACTCATAGTTAATCAGGTCATTACATTGGCAATGGATATGCCTGACAAGTTAGGTAACTTAATGCGCCCAACAACCGTCAGGTTTTCGCACACTAACCGTAGTGCGATGCGTCGTCGTAGTGGCTTTGTTTCCGCTCCGATGGCCAAAAAGCCTGCTCCTGCAATGACTTTGGTTGAGAGAACCGCCGTCATGGCTTCAGCACCAGCTAAAGTTGTTCAAGCAGCATAATTAAAAAGCGCAGGAATCTCTGCGCTTTTTTCTTACCTTCATTTACTCAATTTGATACCTTTACTGGAAAGTCATTATAAAGAATATGGAGAAAGCCAATGAAGTGTCACCGTATTGAAGAACTGCTAGCATTGCTTGAACCGGAATGGCAGAAAGACCAACAGATGAACTTATTGCAATTTATCGTCCAACTTAGCCAAGAAGCGGGCTACCAAGGTAAACTTGAAGACCTCACCGACGATGTTCTGATCTACCACCTCAAAATGCGTAACAGCAGTAAAGAAGAGATGATTCCCGGCTTAAAGAAAGATCAAGAAAACGATTTTAAAACTGCTATTTTACGTGCTCGTGGTCTTATTGATTAAACAAAAACGTATTAACAGTAAGCGGCCATGCGTCGCTTTTTTTGTGCTAAATTTTTATCAACAGCCAAACTGTTAGGTGATTTATTTATAGAACTGTTGTGCACTTTGTTGTTAAAGGTTGATAGCCTTAAAGAAATGAAATTGTTATCGGGTATATAATCACCGCCCATTAGCATTAACTAAAATAGTACATCCTCATAATTTCGAGCGAGAACAATAAAAATCTCGCCAATTTACCGTTTAGCCCTAAAAGGAAGCGCAATGAGTCGGGATAAAATTGATATTAAAGATGTGACTCCCAAAACCTTCAACCCTAAAACCCATAAAACCAAAGGGGACAGGTTTAACCCGAGCAATCGAATCTATGTTCGCGAAAGTAAAGGGGTGTTCCAAAAACTGCGCCGTTATGGTGGCTGGTTCCTACTGGTTATGTTCGCCATGGTGCCATGGATTCCATATGGCGAGCGCCAAGCAATTTTGCTCGATATCGGCAACCAACAATTTAACTTTTTCGGCACCACACTTTATCCACAAGATCTGACCTTACTCGCGCTGCTGTTTATGATCGCAGCGTTTGGCTTATTCTTTCTCACCACATTTTTAGGCCGTGTCTGGTGTGGCTACTTGTGCCCTCAAACCGTCTGGACCTTTATGTACATCTGGTTTGAAGAGAAGCTTGAAGGCAGCGCCAATAAACGACGTAAGCAAGATTCTGGTAAGCTCACCACCAACATCGCGATGCGTAAGGCCATCAAACATTTAGCCTGGTGGGGGATCGCCCTAGCAACGGGCTTCACGTTTGTCGGCTATTTTGCGCCAGTGAAAGAACTCGTCGTGGACTTCTTTAGCTTTAACGCAAGCTTTTGGCCTGTATTTTGGGTACTGTTCTTTGCTGGCTGTACCTACGCCAATGCGGGTTGGATGCGTTCAATTGTGTGCATCCACATGTGTCCATATGCTCGCTTCCAGTCGGCAATGTTCGATAAAGACACCTTTATTGTTGGCTATAATGCCAAGCGTGGAGAGACTCGTGGCCCACGCTCTCGCAAAGCCGACCCAAAAGCCCTCGGTCTCGGTGACTGTATCGATTGTGACCTGTGTGTTCAGGTTTGCCCAACCGGTATCGATATTCGTGACGGCTTGCAATACGAATGCATCAACTGCGGTGCCTGTATCGATGCGTGTGACAACACCATGGAACGCATGGGCTATGAAAAAGGCCTGATTAGCTACACCACAGAACACCGCCTGTCAGGTAAACATACCAAAGTCGCTCGGCCTAAATTATTGGGGTATGGCGCCGTGCTGCTGGTTATGATTGGCCTGTTCTTTGTTCAAGTCGCCAGTGTCGATCCGGTTGGCCTGAGTGTACTTCGTGACCGAAGCCAACTCTTTAGAGTCAATGGCTCAGGTGAAATCGAAAACACCTATACGCTCAAGATCATCAATAAAACCCAACAACAACAGCAATATCGTCTTGATGTTGAAGGTCTTAATGATGTTTCGTGGTACGGTAATCAGACAGTAAAAGTCGAGCCAGGTGAAGTACTCAGCTTCCCACTAAGCCTTGGCGTCAAGCCCGATAATCTTAGCTCTCCAGTTTCAACGATTCAGTTTATACTGTCGGATAGCGAAGACTTTTCTATTGCCGTTGAGAGCCGTTTCATTAAGAAACTTTAGCCCGTCAGCGCCACCTAATGGAAAGAGGCTCAGCAATGAGCCTCTTTTATTTTTATGACCGAACAAGCTTTTAATTTTGAGGCTCTAACGCCGGATTTCATGTGGTATGCCCTTGAGAGTATCGGCATCCGCGCTGAATCTGGCTTCCTGGCACTCAACAGTTATGAAAACCGCGTTTATCAATTTACTGATGAAGAGCGCCAACGCTATGTGGTGAAATTCTATCGCCCACAGCGCTGGAACCAGGCACAGATCCAAGAAGAGCACGATTTTACCTTGGAGCTCATCGAGTCAGAAATTCCGGTTGCTCCCCCCGTAATCCTTAACGGACAAACCCTACATTATTACCAAGGTTATCTGTTTGCTTTATTTGCTAGCGTAGGTGGACGCCAATTCGAAGTGGATAACCTTGATCAACTCGAAGGTGTCGGCCGCTTTCTTGGTCGCATCCATAAAGTGGGCGAGAAACAGACGTTTAAACATCGCCCAACAATCGGCTTTGATGAATATGTCTACCAGCCGCGCAAGATCCTTGAACAGTCGCCGTTCATTCCCTCACATCTTGAGAACGCCTTCTTTAGCGATCTCGATATGCTGATCAAATCATTGGAAGCTCGCTGGGATGATAATTTCACTGACATTCGTCTGCATGGGGACTGTCATCCGGGTAATATTCTGTGGCGCGATGGGCCAATGTTTGTTGACCTCGATGACGCGCGTAACGGTCCGGCGATTCAGGATTTATGGATGCTGCTAAACGGTGAGCGCCACGATAAGCTTGCTCAACTCGATATCGTTTTGGAAGCGTACCAAGAATTTAGCGACTTTAATGTTAATCAGTTGAAACTAATTGAGCCTTTACGCGGTCTACGAATGGTGCACTATATGGCATGGCTGGCAAAAAGGTGGCACGATCCTGCATTTCCGCTCGCTTTCCCATGGTTTAATGATCCAAAATATTGGGAAAGTCAGGTCCTTGCGTTCAAGGAGCAGCTTTTTGCCTTAGATGAAGCGCCACTTTCACTTATGCCACAGTGGTAATTAATACGACAACATGGAGTCAAAAATGAAAAAGCTGTTTGCACTCGTCGCAACTGTGATGCTGAGCTTCACTGCTCACGCCGCCCAATTTAGTCAAGGCGAACACTATAAAGTGTTGGATCTTGAGGGATCAAAAAAACCGACTGTCACTGAGTTCTTCTCTTTTTACTGCCCACACTGTAAATCATTTGAACCCATCATCCAGCAACTCAAAGCGCAGTTGCCTGAAGAGGCCAAGTTACAGAAAAACCATGTGTCGTTTATGGGTGGCAACATGGGTGAGTCGATGAGCAAAGCTTACGCGACCATGTTGGTATTGAAAGTAGAAGACAAAATGGTACCTGTCATGTTCAACCGCATTCACAACATGCGTAAAGCACCAAAAGATGATGCTGAACTGCGTCAGATCTTCCTCGATGAAGGTGTTGATGCGCAGAAGTTTGACGCAGCGTTTAATGGCTTTGCGGTAGATTCGATGGTGCGTCGTTTTGACAAACAGTTTAAAGACAGTGGCCTGTCTGGTGTACCTGCAGTTATAGTCAACAACAAGTACCTAGTTGAAGCGCAGTCTATCAAAACGCTCGATGAGTACTTTGACTTAGTCAATTACCTACTGACATTGAAGTAATTAACGACTGAATACTGAAAGGGAGCCTAGGCTCCCTTTTTGCTTTTTGCTTTTTGCTACCAATACGATGCTAAAAATGAGATGAATGAGAAACTTAATCAACAATTCTCTTTAAAAAATTAAACAGCGTGTAATGATATAAGTCAGCCACTAACCTCACAACGGTCACAATCGTTTGACGCCAAACGAACCAAAGGTAGGTTCCAGGATTATCCAGGGAGAATGTAATGACGACCAAAACAATCACTTTTGCACTCGCATTGATGTATGCCACACCTGCCATTGCTCAGTTATCTGATACTGGAGGTTTCAGTGGTGAAGTGTCGTTGAGTGCCGGGTATACCTCTTCAAGCTCCAATTTTAATACCGACGCCAATGCCACCATCAATGATAATAATCAACAAGCCACAAGTGACCATCGTTTTATCCCTTTACCATTAGGTAATATCGCTTTTACTTTTGGTCAGGGACTCGATAAACAGATCTACGCAGGTACTTCACGCGAAGACATTGCCATCGGTACCTTAGCGCTCGAGATCGGCTTTAAGCAAAAGCTGGCCAATGGCACTGTTATCGACGTGGCGCTTCTGCCAACCATCATGTCGGGAAAGACTTGGGCCGACCCTTTTGTCGAGGGTTCAGCGCGCACTATCACTGATGAAAGTGGCAATGCCTACCGCCTCAAGCTAAGTAACATTGCAGGCTCTGGCTTCACCTTAGATACCGCCATGGCAACACAAGAGATAGATAATGAGCGTTCAGGCCTAGATTCGGGATACACAACAACCATGCTCAGCCGCAATTCAGACAAGCTATACGTCAAAGTTAGCTTTCGTCTATTCATCAATCGCAGCACCTTCTTAATCCCGTCCGTCAGCTACATAAAGTCAGACGCCGATGGCGAGGCAAATTCATTCACGTCTTGGAAAGGTGAGCTGTCTTTGTTTCAACGCTTCGGTCGCCACCAGCTCGCCCTGACCGCAGGCTACACCGAACGCAGCTACGATGCTTCACATCCGGTGTATAGCATGACTCGTGATGATAACGACCTCAGTCTATTTGCCGCCTACGAATATCAGCAATTATTCGGTTGGCGTAACCTATCGTGGATCTCATTTGCTGGCTATGGTCAAACCGATTCAACGATTCAATTTTATGACAGTGAGCAGATGATCGTTTCCACTGGTGTTAGCCTCAAGTTTTAATCGAGAAGCCCGCTCAGTGGGGGCTTCTCTTTTAAAAGCACTTAGACCGCCTGCGCAGTCAGTTGTCGGAGCAGACGATCCATCGCGCGATAACCCAAAGCTTCAGCTAAATGGTGTTTTTCGATATCCGGGCTGTGTTCTAAATCTGCAATCGTACGCGCGACCTTAATAATTCGATGATAAGCGCGCACGGATAACCCTAAACGATGCAAAGCACTTTCAAGAAATTCGGCATCTTGTTTATGCAATGGGCAATAACGTTCAATTTCTCGACTGCCAAGTAACGCGTTAACCTTACTCGCTCGGCTGAGCATTTTTTCACGCGCAACTTGTACCCGCTGGCGGACCACATCCGTTGACTCGCCTCTTTCTCCACCCTCCGCTAAAGTGCCTTTCGGTAGAGCGGGGATTTCTAGTGACATATCAAATCTATCGAGCAAAGGACCGGATAAACGGCCAAGATAGCGCAAGATGGTTTGTGGGTTGACCCGAGATTGATTGCCTTCATAGTAGCCTGTTGGGCTCGGATTAAGCGCCCCGACTAATTGAAAACGTGCAGGGAAGCGAGTTTTGCCCTGTGCACGTGAAATAATGATCTCTCCCGATTCCAGCGGTTCTCGTAACGAGTCGAGCACTTTACGTTCAAATTCTGGCATTTCATCTAAGAACAGTAGGCCGTTATGAGCGAGAGAAATTTCGCCCGGACGCGGAATTGAACCACCACCGACTAACGCCGCCATCGAACTTGAGTGATGCGGGGAACGAAAAGGGCGCGTTTTCCAATTATGAACATTGATCTCTTGCTGAGTTAAAGAAGCGACCGATGCCGTTTCTAACGCCTCTGCATCACTCATCTCAGGCAGCAGATCACACAACCGCGACGCGAGCATGGTCTTGCCAGTGCCAGGTGGTCCTAAGAACAGTAAATTATGATTACCCGCCGCGGCAATCTCGAGTGCTCGCTTGCCCTGCTGTTGGCCAATGATATCTTGCAAGTCGCGCTGCAAACTCACCACTTGGCGTTTATCACTGCTTGCGTGCAAACTCAGTGTCTGTTGCCCACACAGATCGGCGCATACTTCCAATAAACTGTGCGCCGATTTGTGCCAGTCTTTACCCACTAAGGCTGCCTGACCGCTATTTTCCATCGGTACAATTAGACGCCGCTCGACCTGATTGGCAGCCAGTGCTGCTGGTAATACCCCTTTCACGCGACGAATTTCACCAGACAACGCCAGTTCACCAATGAACTCTTGCTGAGTTAACTTGGTCAGCGGGATCTGCTCTGACGCGGCAAGAATACCCAGTGCGATCGGTAAATCAAACCGGCCTCCCTCTTTGGGCAGATCAGCAGGAGCGAGGTTGACGGTGATGCGTTTAGCTGGGAACTCAAAGCGCGAGTTAATGATCGCGCTACGCACCCGGTCACGCGACTCCTTGACCGTGGTTTCCGGTAAGCCAACCAAAGTAAAGCCCGGCATACCATTGCTGATGTGAACCTCCACAGTGACCTCGGGCGCTTCAACACCAACGCATGCCCGACTGTGAATCACCGCTAATCCCATAATAAATCCGTCTTTTGTCTGTCCATTATTTATCCCCTTGATAGTTCGTTTATTTTGTTATCAAGCTTGTTATATAGCGTGGTCAGATGCTTATATAATGTGAAAAAAGAATGACTTTTTGCTTGTCATTTAACGGATTTGTGTGATACCACTAGAGACGCAAACAATTTCGTGCCTTTATTAGGCAAACACAACATAAGAAATAACAATGAATATCAACGCCCGCTTTAACGCACAGATCCTCCTGATTATCGTGGTCATTATTGGCACCGCGCGGGGTCTAGTGGGCATAAGATAACCACAGAATAGAAAAAACCCCCGCACTGAAAAGTCCGGGGGTTTTTTTACAATTAGTTCGCTGAAAAATTAGGCTGACATCAATAAACTAAGCTCAAGAACACCAAGAGCATGCAGGAATATGGGAGCGCACATGACGTGCAAAACGAGACAAGATCAAGATAAGGACGACCAAGGAGGTGCACAATGACGGGAGCCCAGTTAGTCGTAGCAGCCCTTCAGCGACAAGGTATTAAGACCATTTTCGGTTACCCTGGTGGGGCAATCATGCCGATCTATGATGCCCTCTACGACGGTGGTGTTGAGCATATCCTCTGCCGCCATGAGCAAGGCGCTGCCATGGCCGCCATCGGCATGGCGCGCGCAACCCAAGATGTCGCCGTGTGCATGGCCACCTCAGGCCCTGGAGCCACCAACCTAGTCACTGGTCTCGCCGATGCTTTTATGGATTCGGTTCCTTTAGTCGCGATCACCGGTCAGGTTGCTAGCTCACACATCGGTACCGACGCCTTTCAAGAGATGGATGTGATCGGGATGTCACTCTCTTGTACTAAACATAGCTATCTTGTCACTGATATCAATGAACTGGCGCCAACCTTGGCCGAAGCCTTCGAAGTGGCAAAAGCGGGCCGACCTGGTCCTGTGATTGTTGATATCGCCAAAGATGTTCAGCTCGGCCAAGCTCCAACCACGATACTGCCACCGTTTACGCCGCCAGCCATACCAGTTGCGAGCCAAGAAGCGATTGCCGCTGCGCAGCAACTCCTGTCTGAAAGCTCTCGTCCTGTTCTTTATGTCGGTGGTGGAGTGCAATTAGGCCATGCCACGGATTCCGTTCGTGAATTTCTGCGCTTAAATCCAATGCCTTCTGTCAGCACCTTAAAAGGTTTAGGCACGATTGAACGCCACGACCCACACTATCTGGGTATGCTCGGAATGCACGGCACCAAAGCCGCAAACTTAGTCGTACAAGAGTGTGACCTGTTGATCGCTGTTGGTGCTCGCTTTGATGACCGAGTGACGGGCAAGTTAGATACCTTTGCGGCCAACGCCAAAGTCATCCACATCGACATCGATGCGGCAGAGATCCATAAACTGCGTCAGGCCAACGCGCCTGTACGAGGCGAGATCCCAACAATATTGCCGCAACTTGAACTCTCTCAAGACATTAACCCTTGGCTCAAACACAGTGAAAGCCTTCGCAGCGGCTTTAAGTGGCGCTATGACCATCCTGGCGAGTTAATTTACGCACCTGGGCTACTTAATCAACTCTCTGATATGATGCCAGATAGCTCAATCGTATCGACTGACGTCGGTCAGCATCAAATGTGGGCCGCGCAGCATATTCAGCCGCGCCAGCCACAAAATTTCATCACCTCTGCAGGACTTGGCACGATGGGTTTTGGCCTACCTGCCGCGATGGGCGCTGCGGTTGCTCGTCCAGATGACCAGTCAATACTCATCACGGGTGATGGTTCGATTATGATGAATATTCAAGAGCTAGGCACACTTAAGCGTCGCCAAATTCCAGTCAAGATCGTTTTACTCAATAACCAACGTCTTGGCATGGTGCGCCAATGGCAATCGCTGTTCTTTGATGGCCGCCACAGTGAAACCATCCTTGATGACAATCCTGACTTTGTCATGCTAGCAAAAGCCTTTGATATTCCTGGTAAAACCATCACCAAAAAAGCTGAGGTTGAGCCTGCTCTTAAAGAGATGCTAGCAAGTAACACTGCATACTTACTTCATGTTTTAATCGATGAAGAAGAAAACGTATGGCCGCTTGTACCACCCGGAGCATCAAACACCGACATGCTGGAGAACACATAACATGCAAAGATATCTCATCGACATTAAAGCTGACGATAAACCAGTACTGTTAGAACGTGTTCTGCGTGTGGTACGCCACCGAGGTTTTGTCGTTAAACAAGTAGCTGGCACACAAAATCACGCCAGCAAAATCGCCAGCGTTGAAATCATCGTCGACAGTGATCGCCCAATCTCATTTCTCACTAACCAAATCGAAAAGCTTTGGGATGTGCGCTCGGTTGAAGTCACTAAAATTGCGAATGACGAACTACCAAATAACAATTTACAACAACAAATTTGTGCATAAGGAAAGCAATAATGGCTACAAAAACAGCAGACTACATTTGGTTTAACGGTGAAATGCTTCCTTGGGCAGAAGCCAATGTCCATGTATTGACCCATGCGATGCACTACGGCACATCTGTGTTTGAAGGCGTTCGCTGCTACAACACACCAAAGGGGCCTATTGTCTTCCGTCATTTAGATCACGCTAAACGTTTAAAAGATTCTGCAAAAATTTATCGCTTCCCGATTCCTTATACTGTCGAAGAGATCATGGAAGCAACGCGCGAAACATTGCGCCAAAATAAACTCGATAGTGCTTACATTCGTCCGCTCGGTTTTGTTGGTAATGTCGGTTTAGGAGTTTGTCCTCCAGTAGGCACGGAGATGGATCTGATCATTGCTGCTTTCCCATGGGGTTCTTATCTCGGCGAGGAGGCTCTAGAGAAAGGCGTAGACGCGATGATTTCCAGTTGGAATCGCGCCGCACCTAATACGATTCCAACCGCAGCCAAAGCGGGCGGGAACTACCTATCTTCGCTGCTAGTCGGTGGTGAAGCGCGTCGTCATGGCTATGACGAAGGTATTGCTCTTAGTGTTGATGGTTACTTATCCGAAGGTGCTGGGGAAAATATCTTTGTGATTAAAGATGGCGTGATCATGACCCCACCAGCGACTAGCGCTATTTTGCCTGGTATTACCCGCGATTCGATCATGACCATTGCGCGTGACAAAGGCTACGAAGTGCGCGAAACCAACATTGCTCGCGAAGCACTCTACCTCGCCGATGAAGTCTTTATGACGGGGACTGCAGCAGAGGTCGTTCCTGTTGCCAATATCGATAAAATTGAAGTCGGTTGTGGTAAACGTGGCCCTATCACCAAAGACCTCCAAGACGCTTACTTCGGCCTATTTAATGGCACGACCGAAGATAAATGGGGTTGGTTAGATTACGTTTACCCTCAAGACGCTAAAAAAGCTTAAGCACCGGCAGATAAGGAAGTAACACAATGCCTAAATACAGATCAACAACCACAACTCACGGACGCAACATGGCTGGTGCGCGTGCCCTTTGGCGCGCCACTGGCGTGAAAGACGAAGATTTCGGTAAGCCAATTATCGCCGTGGTGAACTCATTCACCCAGTTTGTCCCAGGCCACGTTCACCTTAAAGATATGGGCCAACTGGTTGCTAGAGAAATAGAAAAAGCGGGCGGCATCGCTAAAGAGTTCAATACCATCGCGGTTGACGATGGTATTGCAATGGGTCATGGCGGAATGCTTTACTCACTGCCTTCACGTGAGTTGATTGCCGACTCCGTCGAGTACATGGTTAACGCCCACTGTGCTGATGCCATGGTATGTATATCTAACTGTGACAAAATCACTCCGGGCATGATGATGGCCGCTATGCGCCTCAACATCCCCGTTATTTTCGTTTCAGGCGGGCCAATGGAAGCCGGTAAAACCAAACTTTCCGATCAAATCATCAAACTCGACTTGGTCGATGCGATGATTCAAGGTGCCGACCCGAAAGTCTCTGACGAACAGAGCGAGCAAATCGAACGTTCTGCTTGCCCAACGTGTGGCTCATGTTCAGGCATGTTTACCGCTAACTCAATGAACTGTCTTACCGAAGCGCTTGGCCTGTCTCAACCTGGTAATGGCTCAATGCTGGCAACGCACGCCGATCGCGAGCAACTGTTCATTAATGCCGGTAAACGCGTGGTAGAACTCACCAAACGTTACTACGAGCAAGACGACGAATCCGCACTGCCACGCAACATCGCCAACCGTCCGGCATTTGAAAACGCCATGGCACTTGATATCGCGATGGGAGGCTCAAGTAATACGGTTCTTCACCTACTTGCCGCGGCGCAAGAAGGGGATATCGATTTTGATATGACCGACATCGATGCCATGTCTCGTCGCGTGCCACACTTATGTAAAGTGGCACCATCAACTCAGAAATATCATATGGAAGATGTCCACCGCGCGGGTGGTGTCATGGCTATTCTTGGCGAACTTGACCGCGCCGGCCTGATCAACAGCGACACCAGTACCGTGCTAGGGATGTCGATGAAACAGCAGCTTGCTCAGTACGACATCATGCAAACGGAAGATCAAGATGTACTCAAGTTCTTCCGCGCCGGTCCGGCCGGTATTCGCACTACCAAGGCGTTCTCACAAGATTGTCGTTGGGATCGCCTTGATGACGACCGCGTAGGCGGCTGTATTCGTACCAAAGAAAATGCCTTTAGCCAAGAAGGTGGTCTCGCGGTACTGTCTGGCAACATTGCCGTTGATGGCTGTATCGTTAAGACCGCTGGCGTTGATGAAGAAAACCTGAAATTTCAAGGTCCCGCGATTGTCTTTGAAAGCCAAGATACCGCGGTTGAGGGCATTTTAGGTGGCAAAGTCAAAGCCGGTGAAGTGGTGGTCATTCGCTATGAAGGCCCGAAAGGTGGTCCGGGTATGCAAGAGATGCTTTACCCAACCACTTATCTAAAATCGATGGGGCTAGGTAAATCTTGTGCTCTACTAACCGACGGGCGCTTCTCTGGCGGCACATCTGGCCTGTCGATTGGTCATGCATCACCAGAAGCTGCAAGTGGCGGCACGATTGGCCTAGTTCAAGATGGCGATATCATTACGATTGATATTCCAAACCGTTCTATCACTTTAGATGTGCCAGCAGAGGAACTGACGGCTCGCCGTGCAAAACAAGATCAACTCGGCTGGAAACCTGTTGATCGCCAACGTGAAGTCTCTTTGGCATTAAAAGCGTACGCAAGCATGGCGACCAGTGCCGATAAAGGCGCAGTGCGAGACAAATCTAAGCTAGAGGACTAGCTTATGACTGACTCTTTATCCTCTGGGAAAGCAAAACAGACTGGCGCAGACTATCTGCGCCAGATCTTACGCGCTCCCGTTTATGAAGTCGCCACCGTCACGCCACTGCAAGAGATGCCGCGCTTGACTGCACGTATTGGCAACCAAGTGCAAATTAAACGAGAAGACCGTCAGCCGGTACACTCGTTTAAACTGCGCGGCGCTTACAATATGGTCGCTAGCCTGAACGAAGAACAAAAAGCGGCAGGCGTCATCGCCGCATCGGCCGGTAATCATGCGCAAGGACTGGCGCTATCGGGCACCAAGCTTGGCATCAAAACCACCATTGTGATGCCTAAGATTACCCCTGATATTAAAGTCGATGCCGTGCGTAGCTTTGGTGGTAACGTTGTGCTTCATGGCAATAACTTTGATGAAGCTAAAACCGAAGCAGAACGTCTGTCAGCAGAGTACGGCTACACCTTTGTGCCTCCTTTTGATCACCCATTGGTGATTGCAGGTCAAGGCACGATAGGCATGGAGATGCTGCAACAAAACGGCCACCTTGATTATATCTTTGTGCCCGTTGGTGGTGGTGGCCTCGCCGCTGGCGTCGCTGTGTTAGTCAAACAACTGATGCCAGAAATCAAAGTGATTGCAGTTGAGCCCGAAGACTCTGCGTGTCTTAAGGCGGCGCTTGATGCTGGTGAACCCGTGGTATTAGATCAGGTCAGTATGTTTGCCGACGGAGTCGCGGTCAAACGCATCGGTGAAGAAACCTTCCGCCTATGCCACAAATATATTGATGGCCATATCAGTGTCTCAAGTGATGAGATTTGCGCAGCGGTGAAAGATATTTTCGAAGATACCCGCGCTATCGCTGAACCTTCTGGTGCATTGGCGTTAGCCGGTCTGAAAAAATATGTAGAGCAACATCAGCTTAAGAGCAAAAATCTCGGAACCGTACTGTCAGGGGCCAATACCAACTTCCACGGCTTGCGTTATGTGTCAGAGCGATGCGAGTTAGGAGAAAAACGCGAAGGTCTACTAGCGGTCACGATTCCTGAACGTCAAGGCGCATTTTTTGAGTTCTGTCACCTGATTGGTGGCCGTGCCGTCACCGAGTTTAACTACCGTTACAACGACGATGCACTCGCCAATATTTTTGTTGGTGTACGCCTGCAAGGCGGTCAGGATGAGCTGGAACATATCATTCATGATTTGCGTGAAGGCGGTTATCCGGTGGTTGACCTCTCTGATGATGAGATGGCCAAGCTGCACGTCCGCTATATGATTGGCGGTAAACCATCAAAGACATTGAAGGAACGTTTATACAGCTTTGAGTTTCCAGAATACCCTGGCGCACTGCTGAAGTTTCTCAGCACCCTCGGTACCCATTGGAACATTAGCCTATTCAACTACCGCAACCATGGCGCTGACTATGGGCGAGTATTGTGTGGTTTTGAGCTTGATGAAAGCGATCTCAAGCGCTTCTCAGAGCACTTGCGCGAACTGAATTATCGCTGTAAAGACGAGACCGATAATCCATCGTATAAATTTTTCCTCTCCTAACCCAACCAAGCCAGTCCTTCCGACTGGCTTGGCTTTTTCTTCTTTCGCCCAGTCGATGTAATGCGTGATACGCATAGATATAATGCTAAAGTTTCATTTTATTCATAATAGAATTGAGTCTACACTCAATTCTATTTTTAAAATTGCTGGCCTATTGTGGAGACCACTATGTTTAACGCACTGATTCTAAACCAAGAAGAAAAACGGACACTCGCTTCTGTTGAGCTAATTGATGAAGCACAACTGCCTGAAGGCGACGTATTGATTGATGTCGATTATTCATCACTCAACTACAAAGATGGCCTTGCGATTACAGGCAAAGGCAAGATCATCCGTAACTTTCCGATGGTACCGGGCATTGACTTAGCAGGCACAGTGGTTAGCTCTCAAGACGAGCGTTACCAAGCGGGCGATAAAGTTGTCCTAACAGGCTGGGGCGTGGGTGAAAATCATTGGGGCGGCATGGCGCAACGTGCATGCCTCAAAGCAGACTGGCTAGTACCGCTGCCAGCAGGCTTAGACAGTAAAAAAGCCATGATGGTTGGTACGGCTGGCTTTACTGGTATGTTGTGTGTGCAAGCACTGCTTGATGCAGGCGTGAAACCTGAAGATGGTGAAGTACTCGTCACAGGCGCAAGTGGTGGTGTTGGCTCTGTCGCCGTAACCCTGCTTGCCCAGCTTGGCTATAAAGTGGCCGCGGTGACGGGTCGCGCAGAGCAAAATGGTCCGCTGTTAGAAAAACTCGGCGCAAGTCGCATCATCGAGCGAGCTGAATTTGAACAACCGGCTCGTCCGCTAGAAAAACAGATCTGGGCTGGCGCCGTTGATACTGTCGGCAGTAAAGTACTGGCGAAGGTCTTATCACAAATGGACTATAACGGTGCTGTCGCGGCATGTGGTCTGGCGGGTGGTTTTGATTTGCCAACCACGGTAATGCCGTTCATCTTACGTAATGTTCGCCTGCAAGGGGTTGACTCTGTCTCGTGCCCAACCGAAAAACGCATCGCAGCGTGGCAGAAACTGGTTGAATTGCTTCCTGATAGCTACTTCGAACAAGCGTGTACTGAAATCGAACTGGCAGAAGCACCAAAATACGCCGAAGACATTACCAATGGTCAAGTGACGGGTCGCGTGGTGATTAAACTTTAAGCGCAGTAACGAACCACAGCCATTAGCATAGAATTAAAAACGAACACGTCGGTAACCTCTATCTATAACTAGAGATTACCGATATTTCGTGGCTACTCTTTACCCCGTGACCTTATTGGCTTTTTTCAGATTAAGCCAATATCTTCAATCCGTTTCGCGATCAAACGACCACACTCTTCTTTCACAATCGCCCTTAACCACTCCTGAGCCGGAGAGTGCTCACAACGTGGGTGCCAGATCACCGAATAGTCAAACGGTGTGAATTGAAACGGCAGTGGTTTAATCACTAAATCGTGACGCTCAGCAACCAAGTAGGCCAAGTCAGCTGGCACGGTGATGATCAGCGGCATAGTATCGACAATCGCTAATGCAGCCTCAAGATGATAAGCGCGCAATACCATACGTTGTTTGGGCTTTTCCACTAGCGCCTGCTCAAGCAATGCTTTCACCCCATCACTGATGGCAATCATCGCATGAGGGTAAGTTAAATAATCATCTAAACACATGTCGACATCCGCTAACGGATGCTGCCTAGACACTAAACACAACACACTCACTCGGCCCAACACTTCACTACGCAGCGGTGTGACGGGTCCAATGGGGCGACAAATGGCTAAATCGGCGCCCTCGGCCGTCAATTGATCAGCTAACCTGTCATGCTGCAAAGGTAAGAAGTTAAACGACACATTCGGTGCTTCTTGATAAATGCGCGGCAAGGCAAATGGTAAAATGGTCTGCATCGCATAATCGGTGGTCGCAATGGTAAAGGTTTGCTCACAACTGCGGGGCTCAAACTCGACCGGTGAAAGCAGGATACGCAGAGATTCAAGCGGTTCACCGAGTAAGCGATCCATTTCTCGCGCTTTTTCAGTCGCAATCAAGTGTTGACCTTGGCGGGTAAATAAGGGGTCATCGAGCATGTCTCGTAAACGACCAAGCACCCTACTCATTGCTGACTGACTCAGATTAAGACGTTGAGCCGCCTTGCTAACGCTGCACTCTTCAATCAACACACGCAATGCAATTAACAAATTGAGATCGCGACGATAAATATCTTCTAGTTCCACGTTTAACCACGACATTGACAAGGTATCTATTGATTGTACCTTTTTCAGGCAAAAAAAATCCCGCTTTTCAGCGGGGAAGCCCAAGAAAACTGGGGATAGTGTCGGAATGTAGTTGATCGTAGTGATTAAAAAAAGTAACAGCTGGAAGGCCTGTTAGCCGTTTCCTTGCTCTTCAGATGCACTCGGCCAGCGATGCATCTCAAGCCAAATTCCAACTATTGTTGCACCCATACCAAGCAATGGCATAAATGACGACGATTCTGCTGGGGAACGTAACACCAGAGCACAGAAAGAAATAAAACACAGTACTGAGTAGATAGTTAAACGATCTAACGCTGTCATAAGATTCCGCTCCCCGAACTAAATGTTACTAACTTGTTAAATAAGTTAAAGCAAAATGTTCACTTTGCCAAGGGGTTATTGAATATTTTTTCCTCACTAGTATTATCTAAGCCAAATTGAGTAACCAAAGACACGACCATGACATTCAATCCACAGCAGGCAAATCAAACTCTAGAGGCAGAAGGACTCCGTTGCCCAGAGCCAGTAATGATGGTCAGGAAGACAATTCGCAACATGCAGCAAGGTGAGGTTTTACTGGTGAAAGCCGATGATCCGTCAACGACTCGTGATATTCCTAGTTTTTGTCGTTTTATGGATCACCAATTGATTGGTTCGCAAACCGATCAGTTGCCGTACCTATATTTAATCAAGAAAGGGGTGGTGTAACACTGCCTAGATTGGAAACAAAACGGCTGCCTAATGGGCAGCCGTTATTTTATTCGTCGTATTCGATGGTATGCACTTTCGACTGAAGTTTCTGGATTTGCTTTCTCATTGACTGCATCTCTTCATGCATTGGGATGATATGTGCAACGCGAATCCACGACTCAACCATCAATCCAGTCAAAATAAATGCCCCTGCGACAATTGGCAGCCACATATCGGTTAACACCATCGCCAATAAGCACAACGCTAAACCAAAGGTGAATAAGTAACTCTGACTGCGCGCCGTCATTCCGATGTAACGTGTAAGCATGATTTTGCCCTCTCGCTATCATTTACACCATTAAATTAGCATGACATGCGTAACACGAATAGATCATTGATCACGTCTCGATACGAATCTTAGTTCAAGTCTCAGCGCGCAATTTACTAGTCATAATTGAAGAGTAAACGGATTATAGTCACTCAGAACATCGCCGCGCCAATCGCTAGAATAACAAATAATAAAGCCGTCACTTTGCGAATCAAATTCAAGGGCATTTTATCTGCTGACAGTTTACCAATTAATACCACAGGAACATTGGCAAGCAACATACCTATGGTTGTACCCAACACCACCAGCATCAGCGCATCGGCATATTGAGCTCCAAGAATTGATGTGGCTATTTGAGTTTTATCGCCGATTTCAGCCACAAAAAAGGCAATAAAACTGGCGATAAAAGGGCCTCGTGTGGAGACTTGTTCATCATCATCCAATTTGTCCGGAATCAGCACCCAAACGGCCATAGCAATAAAGCTGACCACCAGCACCCACTTAAGCACTAAAGGAGAGAGGTAATCGGCAACCACGACCCCTAACCAAGCAGCTAAGGCATGATTGACCATCGTTGCTAAAAAAATAGCGGCAATGATAGGGATAGGTTTACGGTATCGGCTCGCTAACAATAGCGACAACAATTGAGTTTTATCACCAATTTCCGCCAGTGCGACGGTAGTGATTGAGATAGCTAAAACGCTCACGACATGCTCTTATGAGGCAGGGATAATGATTTTAACCAAAGACAAACCTCACGCCCCGCCTCGGTTCGTGATGATTTGTCTAAGGTCTTGCTAAACAAAGTGGCCGTTTTTGTTGTGTTATGGCCAAACCTTTGTCTCGAACGCCATGATGATTTTGCATCAATTATGTTGACGAACGAACTTAATATATCGGTGTTGATAATTAGGTAAGCTACTCCCCAAAGACGCGGGAATTCTATCCGTCTCTGGCTGCTACCTCAAGCCCTAAAGTGCAAATTTACTCCCTTTTAAGAAAGTGTGCTTATCTAGGCTAGTATATTTCCATTAAAGGATATTTTTGCTTAGCAATTAATCAAGATTAGCCCTACTCCCAGGCCTAATATCTGGGTATACTTGATTGCTATCTTCCTCTGTTTCAGACAGACTTTTTACTCAAAGAATTGCGCGAATTACTATGCAAAAATACGATATCAAAACCTTCCAGGGAATGATCCTCGCGCTGCAGGATTATTGGGCACAAAACGGTTGTACTATTGTTCAACCTTTAGATATGGAAGTAGGTGCGGGCACCTCCCACCCAATGACATGTCTACGTGCACTTGGCCCTGAGCCAATGTCAACCGCTTATGTACAACCTTCACGTCGCCCAACCGATGGCCGTTACGGCGAAAACCCTAACCGTCTTCAGCACTATTATCAATTCCAAGTAGCGCTAAAACCATCGCCAGACAATATCCAAGAATTGTACTTAGGTTCCCTTGAAGTGCTTGGTGTCGATCCGCTGGTTCACGACATCCGTTTCGTTGAAGATAACTGGGAAAACCCGACTCTTGGCGCATGGGGGCTTGGCTGGGAAGTGTGGCTTAACGGTATGGAAGTGACTCAATTTACGTACTTCCAGCAAGTGGGCGGCCTTGAATGCAAACCCGTTACCGGTGAAATAACGTACGGCATCGAGCGTCTAGCGATGTACATTCAAGAAGTTGATTCGGTTTACGACCTAGTATGGAACGTCGCACCTGACGGTTCTAACGTCACTTACGGTGATATCTTCCACCAGAACGAAGTTGAGCAATCTACCTACAACTTCGAACACGCCGATGTTGATTTCCTATTCACTTTCTTCGACCAGTGTGAAAAAGAGTGTCAAGCCTTACTAGATCTAGAGAAGCCGCTGCCGCTTCCTGCTTATGAACGCATTTTAAAAGCAGGCCACGCATTCAACATTCTTGATGCTCGTAAAGCGATCTCGGTGACCGAGCGGCAACGTTACATCCTTCGTATCCGCAACCTAACCAAGGCGGTAGCAGAAGCATACTACGCGTCACGTGAAGCGCTTGGCTTCCCTATGTGTCGTTCTGTAGAAAACAAAGCGAACGAGGAGAAGTAATCATGGCAAAAGAATTTTTAATTGAACTGGGTACCGAAGAGCTACCACCAACGCAACTTCGTACACTAGCAGAAGCATTTGCTGCCAACTTCGAAGCGGAGCTTAAAGAAGCCAATCTCGCTCATGAAGGCGTGAAGTGGTACGCAGCCCCTCGCCGCCTTGCACTACGTGTCGCGGCGCTAGCTGAAGGCCAAGCAGACAAAGTAGTAGAAAAACGTGGCCCTGCCATTGCGGTTGCCTTCGACGCTGAAGGTAATGCGACCAAAGCCGCGCAAGGTTGGGCTCGTGGTAACGGCATCACCGTTGACCAAGCAGAGCGTCTAACAACAGACAAAGGCGAATGGCTCCTTTTCAAACAAGAAGTCAAAGGCCAAGCAACGTCTGAGATCGTGGTTGAGCTGGCCGCAAAAGCACTGGCTAACCTACCGATCGCAAAACCAATGCGTTGGGGCAACAAAACCACCCAATTTATCCGCCCAGTGAAAACCCTGACGATGCTAATGGGCAGCGACCTTATCGAAGGTGAAATTCTCGGCGTCGCATCAAGCCGCACTATTCGTGGCCACCGTTTCATGGGTGAGCAAGAGTTCACTATCGACTCTGCTGAGCAATACCCTGCGATTCTAGCAGAGCGCGGTAAAGTGATGGCTGATTACCAAGCACGTAAAGCGATCATCCTTGCTGACGCCCAAAAAGCAGCTGCAGCGGTTGGCGGTGTTGCTGATCTTGAAGATGACCTCGTTGAAGAAGTGACTTCTTTGGTTGAATGGCCTGTCGTTCTTACGGCTAAGTTCGAAGAAGAGTTCCTAAAAGTGCCTTCGGAAGCCTTGGTTTACACCATGAAAGGTGACCAGAAGTACTTCCCCGTCTACTCATACGGAGAAGGCGATGACAACAAGAAGCTACTACCTAACTTCATCTTCGTTTCAAACATCGAATCTAAAGAGCCTCGCTACGTTATCGAAGGTAACGAAAAGGTAGTACGCCCACGTCTAGCCGATGCTGAGTTCTTCTTTAACACTGACCGTAAGCGCCCGCTAATCGACCGTCTGCCTGAACTAGATCAAGCCATTTTCCAAAAACAGCTTGGGACAATCAAAGACAAGACTGATCGTATTACTGAGCTGGCTGGCTACATCGCTGAACAAATCGATGCTGACGTAGAGAAATCGAAACGTGCAGGTTTGCTCGCGAAATGTGACCTAATGACCTCGATGGTATTCGAATTTACCGATACTCAAGGTGTGATGGGCATGCACTACGCAACCCATGACGGTGAAGACGAGCAAGTTGCGCTGGCGCTATACGAGCAATACATGCCGCGTTTCGCTGGCGACGACCTGCCAAGCACAGGCATCTCTTCTGCCGTAGCCATGGCGGATAAGCTAGACACAATCGTCGGTATCTTTGGTATTGGCCAAGCCCCTAAGGGTTCTGACCCATTTGCCCTACGTCGCGCGTCACTCGGTGTGCTGCGCATCATCGTTGAAAATGGCTACAACCTTGACCTAACCGACTTAATCGGTAAAGCGAAAGCACTACTGGGTGATAAGCTAACCAATGACAACGTAGAAGCTGACGTTATCGACTTTATGCTTGGCCGTTTCCGCGCATGGTATCAAGATGCTGGTTTCAGCGTTGATGTCATCCAAGCAGTACTGGCACGCCGTCCAACCAAACCAGCTGACTTTGACCAACGTGTTAAAGCTGTTTCTCACTTCCGTGAACTGGACGCTGCAGAAGCGCTCGCAGCGGCAAACAAGCGTGTGGGTAACATTCTGGCCAAATTTGACGGTGAGCTAGCAGCTGAAATCGATCTTGCATTGCTACAAGAAGACGCTGAGAAAATACTCGCTGAAAACGTTGAAGTGATGACTGAAGCGCTAGAGCCCGCCTTTGCAACAGGCAACTACCAGCAAGCGCTAAGCCAACTGGCTGAGCTACGTGAGCCTGTCGATGCCTTCTTCGATAACGTGATGGTAATGGCCGATGACGAAGCGCTGAAGAATAACCGCCTAATACTATTGAACAACCTGCGTAATCTGTTCCTGCAGATTGCGGATATTTCACTATTGCAAAAATAACCCGCGGTAATAGCCGCTCTTTAGTATAAAGACCGTTATCTAAGCCCAACTCCTCGGAGTTGGGCTTTGTTTTATCTGTTGCACAGAATTAGTGCTTTTCGTGACCACACCATTAAGGTATGTTCAGGGATTACTCTGTTGACCAACTACGCATTGGTCTTTCTTTATAAAAGCAATGACAACAATGAATTAGGTACAAAAAGAAATGCAGTTTTCTAAGTTTGGCGAAAAGTTTAATCAGTACTCCGGAATCACTCAATTAATGGATGACTTGAATGATGGTCTACGCACCCCCGGTGCCATCATGCTCGGCGGAGGCAATCCAGCCGCTATTCCCGCCATGCTCGATTACTTTCATCAAGCCAGTGAAGAGATGCTCGCCAGTGGCGAACTGGTGGCAGCCATGGCCAACTACGACGGGCCGCAAGGTAAAGATGCTTTTGTTAAATCGCTGGCCAAACTACTAAAACAGACCTACGGCTGGGATATATCAGAAAAAAATATCAGTCTAACCAACGGTAGCCAAAGCGGTTTCTTCTACCTATTTAACCTTTTGGCTGGCAAGCAGCCAGACGGCTCGCACAAGAAAATTTTGTTGCCTCTTGCACCTGAATATATTGGCTATGGTGATGCGGGTATTGATGAGGACATTTTTGTCTCTTATCATCCAGAGATCGAAATGCTCGACAATGGCCTTTTCAAGTACCATGTCGATTTTGAACAGCTTAAAGTGGATAAGTCTGTCGCGGCCATTTGCGCTTCTCGCCCCACCAATCCGACTGGTAACGTGCTTACCGATCAAGAGATTCACAAGCTCGATAAGCTGGCACGTGAAAACAATATCCCGTTAATCATTGATAATGCCTACGGTCTACCTTTTCCTAATATCATCTTTGAAGACGTCGAACCATTTTGGAATGACAACACCATCTTGTGTATGAGCCTATCTAAGCTCGGGTTACCTGGCGTACGCTGCGGAATCGTGATCGCCAGCGAAGAAATAACACAAGCCTTGACCAATATGAATGGGATTATCAGCTTGGCGCCCGGCAGTCTTGGCCCGGCAATAGCCAACCATATTATTGGCAAAGGAGACTTGCTTAAGCTCAGCGCTGAGGTGATTAAACCGTTCTACCAACAGAAATCACAGCGCGCGGTTGAACTGTTACAAAAAACAATTACAGACTCTCGCTTTCGTATCCATAAGCCAGAGGGCGCGATCTTCTTGTGGCTGTGGTTTGATGAGCTCCCCATCACCACAATGGAACTGTATAAACGCCTTAAAGCACGCGGCGTGTTAATTGTTCCGGGCGAGTATTTTTTTATTGGCCAACAAGATGACTGGCAACACGCTCACCAATGCTTGCGTATGAACTATGTACAAAATGATGAGATGATGCAAAAAGGGATTTCTATCATCGCAGAAGAGGTCGAAAAAGCGTACTTGCAGCAATAGGCTCTCACAACATCGCACCAAATAAAAAGAGCGCCATCGGCGCTCTTTCACTCATTATTCGCACTATCCGCGATTATTTACTCTCAATATATTTATTACTATTAATTTCAATTTTTCGTGGTTGCATTGCTTGAGGAATTTCACGCTCTAGGTCGATATGCAATAGACCGTTTTCCATGCTCGCACCGATGACTTTTACATAGTCAGCAAGTTGGAATTTGCGTTCAAAGTCGCGCTCAGCAATACCTTGGTAAATGTAACTTTTACCCTCTTCGGCTTTACGTTCACCTTTAACGATCAAGGTGTGTTCTGCCTGAGTCAGTTCTAGCTGATCTTCAGCAAAACCTGCCACAGCCATAGTGATACGGTAGTGGTTATCATCTTGCTGTTCAATGTTGTATGGAGGGTAACCGCCTGAACTGTTTTTAGCGGCGGACGCTTCCATCATATCAACCAGACGATCAAAGCCGATGGCGTTGCGGTATAAAGGAGTGAAATCTGCAGTTCTCATAATACTATCCTCTTGATAAGCAATAGTCTTAGCCGTGAGTTTCCAGTACCAGATGCACTGGCGACTAAGTGATTGTTTGCCACTCCACAGGCAATATTGCACAGGGACATGGTTAGAATCGGGATTTTAAATCAGGGCTAACTCCGAATCCTCCAACGAGCGAGACGGCTTTAGCGGTACCGGGGGCCTGTTTCTTCTCGACTGAGCAAGACAGCTGACCCCTTCACCAATAGATATAGGGATGCGGCAAAATCGTTTCAAGAGAAAAAATTAAAATTTTTTCATCCTCATTAATTTCAGTCACTTAAAAACAAAAATACCGCCCAAAATTGGACGGTATTGAGACTAAAGTGGCGCCAGACTAGACGTCTAGGTTGGCCACCTTCAATGCGTTCTCTTCGATAAAGTTACGACGTGGTTCAACTTGGTCACCCATCAGTGTCGTAAACAACTGGTCAGCACCAACCGCATCTTCAATCGTTACTTGCATCATACGACGAGAGTCTGGATCCATGGTGGTTTCCCAAAGTTGGTCAGGGTTCATTTCACCCAAACCTTTATAACGCTGTAGTGAAAGACCACGACGCGACTCTTTGATCAACCAATCTAATGCTTCTGTGAAACTAGAAACTTCTTGAGTACGCTCGCCACGTTTGACATACGCACCCTCTTCAATTAAGCCATCTAATGCTTCTGATAGATCCGCTAAACGGCCGTATTCTTTCGAGTTTAATAGATCCAAAGAGACCACATATTCATGCATCACACCATGCGTACGAACCACCAGCTTAACAATGCTCACACCCAACTCTTCGTGTTTTTCCACTTCAAGTGAGTATTGGCTTGCGCCAACCTCTTTAGCGTTCAGTTGCTCGACCAGTTTTGCCCCCCAAGCTTGCACTTGGTTAGCATCTTTACACATCTCTGGGGTTAAACGAGGGATATAAGTCAGCTCGTTGATCATTGCATATGGGTAACGACGACTCATACGCTTAATCAGTTTCATGCTTTGGTTGTATTGAAGTACTAGTTTTTCAAGCGGTCCGCCAGCTAGAGCAGGAGCATTAGCGTTGACATAAAGCTCAGCATTATCCAAAGCAAGACCAGCTTGATATAGCTCCATCGCTTCTTCATCTTTAATGTATTGCTCTTGCTTACCTTTCTTCACTTTGTAAAGTGGTGGCTGAGCAATATAGATGTAACCACGTTCAATCAACTCTGGCATCTGACGGTAGAAGAAGGTCAATAGTAGCGTACGGATGTGAGAACCATCGACATCAGCATCGGTCATGATGATGATGTTGTGATAACGCAGTTTGTCAGGGTTGTATTCGTCACGGCCAATACCACAACCAAGGGCAGTAATAAGTGTGGCAACTTCTTGAGAAGAAAGCATTTTATCAAAGCGTGCTTTCTCAACGTTAAGGATTTTACCTTTCAACGGCAAAATCGCTTGGTTTTTACGGTTACGCCCCTGCTTGGCTGATCCGCCAGCAGAGTCTCCTTCCACTATGTACAGTTCAGAAAGAGCAGGATCCTTTTCTTGGCAATCGGCCAGTTTACCCGGCAGGCCCGCTAAATCTAGCGCGCCTTTACGACGAGTCATGTCACGCGCTTTACGCGCCGCTTCACGAGCACGAGCCGCATCAATAATTTTGCCACACACGATTTTTGCTTCCGTTGGGTTTTCAATTAAGAACTCCGACAACTTCTCACTCATCGCTGACTCAACTGCCGATTTCACTTCTGATGAAACCAGTTTGTCTTTGGTTTGGCTTGAGAATTTTGGATCAGGCACTTTTACCGAAACAACCGCCGTTAAACCTTCACGAGCATCATCACCTGAAGTCGCCGCTTGCGCTTTCTTCGAGTAACCTTCTTTGTCCATGAAATTATTAAGCGTACGTGTCAATGCGCCACGGAAACCCGCTAAGTGAGTACCACCATCGCGTTGTGGGATATTGTTGGTGAAACAGTACACCCCTTCCTGGAAACCGTCGTTCCATTGCATCGCCACTTCGACCGTAATGCCATCTTCTTCACGAGTATGATCAAAGTAGAAAATCTTTTGGTGAATTGGGGTTTTATTGCGGTTTAGATGCTCAACAAAAGCACGGATACCACCTTCAAACATGAAGTGATCCGATTTATCTTTTTCGCGCTCATCGATTAACTTAATCGATACGCCAGAGTTTAGGAACGAAAGCTCACGCAGACGTTTAGCCAGAATGTCATAATGGAATTCAATATTGGTGAAGGTTTCTTCACTTGGCCAGAAACGGATTCGAGTACCGGTTTCTTCCGTTTGACCAATCACAGTTAATGGCGACTGAGGTACACCATGATGATAGATTTGTTGGAATATTTCGCCTTTACGCTTAATGGTCAGTTCCACTTTTTCAGATAAGGCGTTCACAACCGAAACACCAACCCCATGTAGACCACCGGATACTTTGTATGAGTTGTCATCGAACTTACCGCCAGCGTGCAGTACCGTCATGATAACTTCAGCAGCAGAAACACCTTCTTCTTCGTGCATTTCCGTTGGAATACCACGGCCATCATCGCTGACCGATACCGAGTTATCTTCATGGATGGTGATTATGATGTCTGAACAATGGCCTGCCAACGCTTCATCAATTGAGTTATCCACCACCTCAAAAACCATGTGGTGCAGACCGGTGCCATCATCAGTGTCGCCGATGTACATTCCTGGACGTTTACGTACCGCATCCAGACCCTTCAGTACCTTAATACTCGATGAATCGTAATTATTCGACATCAGTTACTCTCTCACTATTTATCCGTGTCCTATTGTGCCATGTTCCACATGAAACATCTTGCTGTTTGACTCAATCATGTCAGCAACTTGGCTTTCAGTAATAGAACTTACAAAAACCTGAGCCCCCGTCGCTTTTAAGCAATCTGCTAAGCGCTGTCGACGTTGACTATCTAATTCAGAAGCAAAGTCATCTATCAAGTAGATGCATTGCTTGCCCGTCAATTGAGTAAGGTGCTGTCCTTGTGCAACACGCAGTGCACATACCATTAACTTCAACTGACCTCGTGATAAAACGTCTTCTACTGGCGTTCCATTCACTTTAATTTTTAAATCCGCTTTATTCGGGCCACTAAACGTGTAACCAAGCGATTGATCACGCTCGAAGTTTTTTTCGAGGATCTGCTGATAAGGGGTGTCCTTATCCCAGCCTCTTGAATACTTCAATTGAATATCAAATTCGGGTAAAAAGCCTTGGCACAACTCTTCAGCCACCAGTTTCATTTGGGCCACGTACGCACTACGCCAAACATCAATCTGTTGCGCTAAACGCGCCATTTCTTGATCCCAGTAACTGAGTTCGCGATAACTGGTCGCAGTTTTTAATAACGCATTACGTTGCTTGTTGAGACGCTTAAAACGCCCCCATGCATCATAAAAAGCAGCTTCAGTATGGAACACGCCCCAATCGATAAATGCACGTCGTTGTTTTGGTCCATCCGTGAGTAGTTCAAACCCTTCAGGATGAATCAACTGCAATGGTAAAACTTGCGCCAACTGTGCCAATTTTTGCCCAGATTGACCGCCTATTTTAACCTCTGTCGAGCCATCACGCTGCTTATTAATGCCAATTGGTAGCTCAAATTGATCCGAGTTCAAAAAACGTCCATGAACAAACAGTTCACTGCAGTCATTTTGAATCACTCGCCCAGTTAATGAGCTCTTAAATGAACGACCATGTCCGAGCAAATAAATCGCTTCTAGGATACTGGTTTTGCCACTGCCGTTTAGTCCAATAAGAAAGTTAAAGCCTGCTGATAGTTCAATATCACAGGCTTTAATATTTCGAAATTGCTGAATGATGAGACGAGAAAGCGGCATGCTAGAGTCGAATTGGCATCACCACATACATGGCACTGTCATCGGCGGCATTCTCAATGAGGGCGCTCGCATTTGAATCTGACATCGAAATACGCACTCGCTCACAACGCAGAGTATTGAGCACATCGAGCACGTAACTGACGTTAAAACCAATTTCAATCGGTTCACCGTCGAAATGTACATCGAGCATCTCTTCGGCCTCTTCCTGTTCAGGGTTATTGGCCGTAATACGCATCTGTGTATCAGCGAGGTTAACACGCACGCCACGAAACTTTTCGTTAGACAAAATCGCCGCACGAGAGAAAGACTGGCGCAACTCATCACAACCCGCTTCAAGGGTTTTGGTGGTAGTTTGTGGCATAACACGCCGATAGTCAGGGAAACGACCATCGACCAACTTAGAGGTAAAGACGTAATTGTTCACTTCAGCGCGCACATTCGAGCTACCGACTTGCAACACGACTGGTTGCTCTGGGGCATCAAGCAGTTTGACCAACTCAAGTACCCCTTTGCGTGGCACAATGATCTGCTTGTTGGCAAAGTCTGCCCCTAACTGGGTTTGTGACACTGCCATACGGTGACCATCGGTTGCGACACTGCGTAGAGTGGTGCCATCAATTTCAAACAGCATCCCGTTGAGATAGTAGCGCACATCTTGATTGGCCATCGAAAACTGGGTTTTCTCGACCAAGCCACGCAATTCGGCTTGGGAGAGCGAGATTTCGACTTCGCTTTGCCAATCTTCAATATTAGGAAAATCATTAGCTGGTAGTGTCGCAAGCGAAAAACGGCTGCGCCCGGAACGAACCTGCACACGATCGCCTTCCAATAAAAAGGTAATCACAGCGTCATCTGGCAAACCGCGACAAATATCTAAGAACTTACGCGATGGCACCGTAATGCTCCCCGCTTCAAATTCACCTTCCAGAGTGACACGACTGATCAGCTCTACTTCAAGGTCGGTTGCCGTCATCGACAACATGTTGTCTTCGACTTTCAGTAGTAAGTTACCCAAGATCGGCAACGTTGGTCGACCACCTAACGCACCTGAAACTTGTTGAAGAGGTTTCAGTAGGTGGCTACGCTCAATGGAAAATTTCATAAGAGGCTCTTATCCGAATTCGTTATTATTGCTCGGTGCTTAGAATACTGTGAATCAAGAAATAGTGCGAATCAAGACGACAAAGTACGAATCAGGTTCGAGTAGTCTTCTTTAATATCATGGCTCTCTTCACGCAATTGCTGAATTTTACGGCAAGCGTGCAGCACAGTGGTATGGTCACGACCGCCAAACGCATCACCAATTTCTGGCAAACTGTGGTTAGTGAGCTCTTTCGCTAGCGCCATCGCCAATTGACGTGGACGCGCCACTGAACGTGAACGACGCTTAGACAGCAGATCAGCCACTTTAATTTTGTAGTATTCCGCCACGGTCTTTTGAATATTGTCTATCGTTACCAGTTTCTCTTGCAGAGCCAGCAAGTCACGTAGCGCTTCGCGAACGAAATCAATAGTGATTGGGCGGCCAGTGAAGTTGGCATTGGCGATCACTCGGTTGAGTGCGCCTTCCAACTCACGAACGTTAGAACGTAAACGCTTGGCGATAAAGAACGCGACTTCATCCGCCAAATGAATCTGGTGATCTTCCGCTTTCTTCATCAAGATCGCGACACGAGTTTCCAACTCTGGCGGCTCAATCGCCACCGTTAGGCCCCATCCAAATCGTGACTTGAGACGATCCTCTACCCCGTTGATCTCTTTCGGGTAACGGTCTGAGGTCAAAATGATCTGCTGATTGCCTTCTAACAACGCGTTAAAGGTATGAAAGAACTCTTCTTGCGAGCGCTCTTTGTTAGCGAAAAATTGAATATCATCGATAAGCAACGCATCAACGCTACGATAGTAACGCTTAAACTCTTCAATCGCATTGTTTTGCAATGCTTTAACCATGTCTTGAACGAAACGCTCAGAGTGCATATAAACCACTTTGGCATTAGGCTTGTTATCAACAATCGCATTACCTACCGCGTGTAACAAGTGCGTTTTACCTAAACCAGTGCCACCGTATAAGAACAGCGGATTATAAGCAGAGCCCGGATTATCAGACACTTGACGCGCTGCGGCCAAGCCTAATTGGTTCGACTTACCTTCGACAAAGTTATTGAATTTGTGTTTTGGATTAACGTTCGATCTATGGTTGATGTTGGCAATCGCTTGTGCGTCGTCATCCCAGGTTTTATGTACTGGTTTGCGCGCTTGTAATTGCGCAGGCGCCGACGATTCTGCGGCCACATCTGCAGGGGTACGCTTAGGAGCCGCCGGTTTTGGCGCAACAACACGACGACTGCCGATCTCAAAACGTAGACTCGGCACATCATTGCCACAGTATTGCTGTAGCAGGCGGTTGATATTGTTAATGTACTTGTCACGAACCCAATCAAGAACAAAACGGTTTGGGGCAAATAGAGTAAGCGTATTGTCATTGAGCTCCGCTTGTAACGGGCGAACCCACATGCTGAATTCAGTTGCTGGTAGCTCTTCTTGAAGCTGTTGCAAACATTGCAACCAAAGCGAAGATGACACGGTGCCCCCACTCGAAGTAATTGATCTGGAAAGATTGGCAATTTTACCTGTTGATAACCAAGATCGCCAGCAAATGATCGAGGATCCAGTGAATAAGATCGAAGTTATTCACAATATTTTCGATATTATTCCCGAGTTCACCACACGCTGCCCCACTTTTACCCACACTTTGATCCACAATAGGGCATTTTTGCCACGATCCTTGAATTGGTGATAAGTCTGTGAATGAATGATCGCCACGACGACGAAAAGACCTAAGATCAACCAGGAAAAGTGACTCGATGATAAAGTGGACAATTATCAACCAAGCTTATTACTCTAGTGACTAGGTTATTGCTCTTAGTTATTTATCTAATTAACTAAAGTGACAGTAGTATTTATCCCCAAGATAATTTGGAGTTGTAATATGAAAAACTGGATTAAAGCTGCTGTGGCAGCCATCGCACTATCAGCGGCTACTGTTCAAGCAGCAACGGAAGTGAAAGTCGGCATGTCAGGCCGTTACTTCCCATTCACTTTTGTTCAGCAAGATCAACTGCAAGGCTTTGAAGTCGACCTGTGGGATGAAATCGGCAAACGCAATGACTACCAAATAGAATACGTCACCGCTAACTTTTCTGGCCTATTTGGTCTGCTAGAAACAGGTCGCATCGATACAATCTCAAACCAAATCACCATGACGGACGCGCGTAAAGCGAAATACCTGTTCGCTGACCCGTATGTGGTCGACGGTGCGCAAATTACCGTTCGTAGCAACAATGACAGCATCAAAGGCGTCGAAGATTTAGCGGGGAAATCCGTTGCCGTCAACTTAGGCTCTAACTTTGAACAACTACTACGTAACTATGACAAAGACGGCAAGATCAACATCAAAACATATGACACGGGCATAGAGCACGATGTCGCACTTGGTCGAGCGGATGCCTTCGTTATGGATCGTCTGTCTGCTCTTGAGCTTATCAAGAAAACCGGTCTGCCTCTCAAACTGGCTGGTCAACCGTTTGAGACCATTCAAAATGCGTGGCCATTTGTTGATAACCAAAAAGGCAACAAGCTTCAAGCAGAAGTCAACCAAGCTCTAGCAGCCATGCGCGCAGACGGCACTCTAGCGAAAATTTCGCAAAAATGGTTCGGCGCTGATATCACAGAGTAAAATCTGTATACTTTCTATCGCAGTTCAGAGATAGAAAATTTTTAACCCACTGCTTGCCTTCCTCTGCAGTGGGTTTTTGCTTTTCTATACCGTTATCAAATATTGGAAACCATTATGGGATTTGACTTTAACTACATGCTGGATTTAATGCCAATACTACTCAAGTATCTTGGCACCACCATGGAAATGGCCACATGGGGGCTATTTTTCTCACTGATTTTGTCGGTCATTCTGGCCAATATTCGCGTATTTCGCATCCCAGTACTTGATCAATTAAGTCAGCTCTATATCAGTTTTTTCCGTGGCACTCCGCTGTTGGTTCAACTGTTTCTGCTTTACTACGGCTTACCTCAAATCTTCCCATGGTTGGTCGGGCTCAATGCATTTAGTGCCGCGGTGATTGGTTTAACCTTGCACTTTGCCGCTTATATGGCAGAAAGTATTCGCGCCGCCATTATCGGTATCGATCGCAGCCAAATGGAAGCCAGTCTGTCGGTCGGCATGACAACTTCTCAAGCGATGCGTCGGATCATTTTGCCACAAGCAACACGCGTCGCGCTGCCGTCACTGATGAACTACTTCATTGATATGATTAAGTCGACTTCGCTGGCCTTTACCCTAGGCGTGGCAGAAATCATGGCTAGAGCGCAGATGGAGGCCTCATCGAGCTTTCGTTTCTTCGAAGCTTTCTTAGCGGTTGCACTTATTTACTGGGGTGTCGTGGTGATCCTAACTCGCGTGCAAATCTGGGCAGAGGCCAAACTGAATAAGGCGTATGTACGATGATCAAACTAGACAATATTCATAAACGCTTTGGCGATAGCGAAGTACTTAAAGGGATCAACCTTGAGATAAAACAAGGTGAGATCATCGTGATTATCGGTTCAAGTGGCACAGGTAAATCGACTCTACTTCGCACCGTTAACTTTCTCGAGAGAGCCGACAAAGGTGTCATTAGCATTGATGATGTCAGTGTCGATAGCGAAAAGCATACCGAAGCAGAAGTGTTGGCTCTCCGTCGTAAAACTGGTTTTGTATTTCAAAATTATGCGTTATTTGCCCATATGACGGCGCGACAAAATATTGCTGAAGGTCTGATCACCGTTCGCGGATGGAAAAAATCACACGCCTTACAGCGTGCACAACAGATTCTCGATGACATTGGTTTAAGTGACAAGGGTGATAGTTATCCAGCATCGCTATCTGGTGGCCAGCAGCAACGTGTCGGTATTGGTCGAGCTATGGCTCTGCAGCCAGAATTATTGTTATTTGACGAACCAACGTCGGCGCTAGACCCAGAATGGGTTGGTGAAGTTCTTAGTTTAATGAAGGACTTAGCAACAAAACACCAAACTATGCTGGTGGTTACCCACGAAATGCAATTTGCCAGAGAGGTCGCCGATCGGGTGATCTTTATGGCGGAAGGACATATTGTTGAGCAAGGTTCTCCACAGGATATCTTCGGTAATCCACAAGATCCTCGCTTGAAAAAATTCCTTCGACAAGTCGGAGCTGACTAGGGTCTGTTGACCTTCCGAGCTGATTTTTGCAGCACTTTGTGGGAAATTTATACAAGGCAGAGGCTTTGACGTGTAGTTGCTCTACATAAAAAGCCGATAACGCAGTAGAAATGAACCACAAAGGCTGCTCGAAGGGTTCGGCTAGAATCGTTCTATGCTTTGTTAAGAAGTATTGGCTTAGAATAACTAGGCGACATACTCCTTGCCGCGCCTAAAACGATTCTATCTCGAACAAAATTTAACCGCGAAAGGTTAACAGACCCTAAAGATCACTAAAGAAGATCGATCGATCCTTGAGATTTTGCTCACACTCCGTATAATCGCTCGGCCGGAATTTAGCATTTGCACAAAGATTGACACTTAGTGTGACTGTGATTACAATTCCGCCTCTTTGTTGAGAGGCGTCGGTTTTGTCCTCTTTTATATAAAGAAGACGTTACGACCCACGCCGGGTTAACATTGACCTAAAACTACTGATCAGTAAAGGTAATTATCATGAAACGCACTTTTCAACCTACCGTTCTAAAGCGCAAGCGTACTCACGGTTTCCGTGCACGTATGGCTACTAAAAACGGTCGTGCTACAATCAATGCACGTCGTGCAAAAGGCCGTAAGCGTCTTTCTAAGTAATCTTCGATTATTTTGAATACGTACGCGTTCAATCGGGAGTTACGTTTGTTAACTCCCGAGCATTATCAAAATGTCTTTCAGCAAGCTCACCGAGCAGGCTCACCTCATTTCACCATCATTGCTCGTAAAAATAGCCTATCTCATCCTCGACTAGGTTTAGCCGTTCCAAAAAAACAGATCAAAACCGCCGTCGGTCGAAATCGTTTTAAGCGCCTTGCACGTGAAAGCTTTCGTAACAATCAACATCAACTTGCTAATAAAGATTTTGTTGTTATTGCTAAGAAAAGCGCGCAAGATTTAAGTAATGAAGAAATTTTCAAACTGTTTGATAAATTATGGCAGCGCCTATCTCGCCCTTCGCGTGGTTAGCAATCGGCTTCGTCCGTCTCTATCAAGGTCTTATTAGTCCGCTTATCGGACCTCGTTGTCGTTTTACTCCAACTTGCTCAACATATGCCATTGAAGCGTTGAAAGCTCACGGTTTTGTAAAAGGGTGTTGGTTATCAAGCAAACGTCTATTAAAATGCCACCCTTTGAATGAAGGGGGTTACGACCCCGTTCCACCAGTCCAAAAACAAGACAGAGATAAATAACGATGGATTCTCAACGTAATATCCTGTTAATCGCGCTAGCACTGGTTTCTTTTCTATTGTTCCAGCAATGGCAAGTCGCAAAGAATCCAACGCCTCAGCCGGTTGAGCAGGCTCAATCAAGCAGTACTCTACCCGCACCATCTTTTGCAGATGAGCTAGACCCAACGCCAGGGCAGCAAGCTTCTGCTAAAACGATTACCGTGACCACTGATGTATTGACTCTGTCGATTGATACGGTGGGTGGCGATGTCATCAATGCAGATTTAAACCAATACTCAAACGAGCTAGATTCGTCTGACCCATTAGTTCTACTAAAAAGCGAACCTGGTCATCAGTTCATTGCTCAAAGTGGCCTTGTTGGTCCTCAGGGTATTGATCTGAGCAGTTCAAACCGCCCTGCTTACTCGGTCAGCGCAGACAACTTTACCCTCGCGGAAGGTCAAGATGAACTGCGTATTCCATTAACGTACGCAGCTAACGGTCTTGAATATGTCAAAACGTTCGTTGTAAAACGTGGCAGCTATGCTCTTGATGTTGAATACGATGTCGTCAACAAGTCTGGCAACAACGCGACACTCGGTATGTACGCGCACTTACGTCAGAATCTACTTGACGCTGGTGGCAGCATCACGATGCCAACCTACCGTGGCGGTGCTTACTCAACTGAAGATACTCGCTACAAAAAGTACAGCTTCGACGATATGCAAGATCGCAACCTTTCTCTACCGCTACCAAACGGTCAGGGTTGGGCGGCAATGATCCAGCACTACTTCGCTACCGCGTGGATTCCACGTAATGAACCAGGCACCAATCTCTACACTCGTGTAATTGGTAACTTGGGCGATATCGGTGTACGCATACCAAACAAAACCATCGCCGATGGTGACAGCACTAAATTCCAAGCAACACTTTGGATTGGTCCTAAGCTACAAGATCAAATGGAACAAGTGGCGCCTAACCTCGACTTAGTGGTTGACTACGGTTGGCTATGGTTTATCGCCAAACCACTGCACACTCTACTTTCATTTATTCAAAGCTTTGTCAGCAACTGGGGTGTCGCAATTATCTGTCTGACCTTCATTGTTCGTGGTGCGATGTACCCGCTAACTAAAGCGCAGTACACCTCAATGGCAAAAATGCGTATGCTTCAGCCTAAGCTGCAAGCGATGCGTGAGCGTATTGGCGATGACCGTCAGCGCATGAGCCAAGAAATGATGGAACTGTATAAGAAAGAGAAAGTGAACCCCCTCGGTGGCTGTCTTCCTCTGATTCTACAAATGCCTATCTTCATCTCGCTATACTGGGCACTGATGGAGTCGGTTGAGTTACGTCACTCACCTTTCTTCGGTTGGATTCATGACCTTTCAGCGCAAGACCCGTACTACATATTGCCACTACTGATGGGTGCGTCGATGTTCATGATTCAGAAAATGAGCCCGACCACAGTGACCGACCCAATGCAGCAGAAGATCATGACCTTTATGCCGGTGATGTTTACCTTCTTCTTCCTGTTCTTCCCATCAGGTCTGGTTCTTTACTGGCTTGTTTCGAACGTAGTAACGCTAATCCAGCAAACGCTGATTTTTAGATCGCTCGAGAAAAAAGGCTTACACTCCAAGTAACCTTCAATAAATGGAATAACAGTAAAAGGCGGCCAAAAGGTCGCCTTTTTTATTTGAGCTGATTACAATTCAGCTAAGTGTATATTTGCCAAACTGGCACCGAGAGATAACAGGCTCATTTATGACAACAGAGACCATAGTGGCACAAGCGACCGCCCCAGGTCGTGGTGGCGTGGGTATTATTCGCGTTTCTGGCCCACTCGCAGAAAAAGTCGCGCAAGAAGTGACCGGAAAATCACTCCGCCCTCGTTATGCGGAGTACCTGCCATTTTGCGCTGAAGATGGCAGCCAAATAGATCAAGGTATCGCCCTCTACTTCCCTAATCCACACTCGTTCACTGGCGAGGATGTACTTGAGCTGCAAGGCCATGGTGGCCCAGTGGTGATGGACATGCTGATAAAACGCATCGTTGCCATCGAAGGCATTCGTACTGCCCGTCCAGGTGAGTTCTCCGAGCGTGCATTCTTAAACGACAAGCTCGACTTAGCCCAAGCTGAAGCGATTGCTGACTTGATTGATGCCAGTTCAGAAGAAGCCGCTAAGTCTGCGCTACAGTCGCTACAAGGCGCTTTCTCATCACGTATCCACACCTTAGTCGAATCCTTAATTCACCTACGCATTTATGTCGAGGCAGCGATTGATTTTCCTGAAGAGGAAATCGACTTTCTCGCCGATGGTAAAGTGGCTGGCGATCTGCAGGCAATCATCGATAACCTCACCGCCGTGCGCAAAGAAGCCAACCAAGGCGCGATTATGCGTGAAGGGATGAAAGTGGTGATTGCAGGCCGGCCGAATGCGGGTAAATCCAGCCTGCTGAACGCCCTGTCGGGTAAAGAGTCTGCCATCGTGACGGACATTGCAGGTACCACCCGTGACGTGCTGCGCGAACATATCCATATCGATGGTATGCCACTGCATATTATCGACACGGCAGGTCTGCGCGACGCTTCAGACGAAGTGGAAAAAATCGGTATCGAGCGCGCTTGGGATGAAATCGCCCAGGCCGATCGCGTGCTGTTTATGGTCGATGGCACCACCACTGATGCGACAGACCCAAAAGAGATCTGGCCCGATTTTGTCGATCGTCTCCCCGCCAATATTGGCATTACCGTGATCCGTAATAAAGCGGATCAAACCGGTGAAGAGCTAGGAATCTGTCACGTCAATGATCCTACTCTCATTCGCCTTTCCGCTAAAACCGGTGAAGGCGTTGAGGCTCTGCGTACTCACTTAAAAGAATGCATGGGCTTTGCTGGTGGTAATGAAGGTGGCTTTATGGCGCGTCGTCGTCATCTAGAGGCATTGGAACGCGCCGCAGAGCATCTCGATATTGGTCAGCAGCAGCTAGAAGGTTACATGGCGGGTGAAATCCTCGCTGAAGAGCTGAGAATAGCGCAACAACATTTGAGCGAAATCACTGGAGAATTTAGCTCCGATGACCTACTCGGACGCATCTTTTCATCATTCTGTATCGGGAAGTAAAGTGGGCAAATAACGGAAAACAACAGCAAGAAACGGTAGATAACACACTGATTTTCTTAGATCATCATTTGCCGTTTATTTCCATCCGTTGCCGTTAATTGCCAAATCTAGTCCCCATTTGGGCTCCATGACATGCTACTCGCACTGATTGGGGCCCAAATGGAGTCTAAAATGAAAATTTCTATTCAAAAACGAACACTTAGAGCTGATGGCACACGCTCACTACGTTTGGTTTATGATCATGGTTATGCCACAAACACACTAGGTGGACGCCAAAATAAACGTAAACGCAGCTACGAAACTTTAGACCTGTACGTTCACGACAAACCTAAAACACCCACCCAGCGCCAACACAACAAAGAACATATGCTTCTCGCCGAAACCATTAAGAGTAAACGGCTGGTTGAGTGGCAATCCCAAAAGCATGGCTTTGAGGATAGAACCAAGCGTTCAGCTAGCTTCATTGATTACTTTCAACGGCAAATTGACATCAAAGAACAAACTACCTCAAGCTCCAACCACTCGATCTGGCTTTCAGCTCGTAAGCACCTGCTGTTCTACTGCGGGAAACATGATCTTAGCTTTGATGAGCTGGATAAAGACTGGTTAGACGGATTTAAGTATTACCTGACCAATGAAGCGAAAACCAAGAGTGATGAGCCTTTGTCTCGCAACACGCAAAGCTCCTACTTCAATAAAGTTCGAGCGGCGATCAACGAAGCACATCGAGAGGGTATTATTCGCGATAACCCGCTTGCACAAGTAACCAGCATCAAAGCAAAGACGACTCAGCGTGTTTATCTGACATTAGATGAGGTTAACTCTCTAGCTCAAACGGAATGTCGCTACCCAATTCTCAAGCGTGCATTTCTTTTCTCCTGCTCAACAGGTATGCGTTGGTGCGACATTCAAAAGCTCACCTGGTCAGAAATAGAGACGTTTCAAGAGCACAAACGAATTATCTTCGACCAGAGCAAGCTCTCTCACGGCGATGCTAAGAGCCTTCAGTATTTAGATATACCAAAGTCAGCTGAAACTCTTCTGGGTAGCCCTAAAGCTTCTCACGAGCGCGTATTCAAGGGATTAAAGTACTCTTCGTACATGAACGTTGAATTGCTTAGATGGAGCCTGGCTGCTGGGATCAGTAAACACGTTACATTCCACAGTGGCCGCCATACCTTTGCCGTGATCCAATTGAGCAGAGGTGTAGATATTTACTCAGTGTCTCGATTACTCGGTCATAGCGAACTTAAGACAACAGAGATCTACGCTGACATCATTGAACAACGCAGGATGGAAGCCATGCTGACATTCCCTGATATTTTTGCTTCTGGAAAGGATTCAGCGGCCTGATGAGGCCGCTGCTATAAAAGTATTACTTACGAGAAACGGTGGCGACATAATTTGCTGCCCTTTTTTCGATCTCATAATGAGATGAAACACGCTGCTCCTCAACCCAACTCATGATAGCTTGGCGCTCAAATCGGAGGTGTTTGCCAAGCTTAAAGTAAGGGATCTCTGCCGAGCTCGTTAGCTTATACAGCTGGTTGGTTGATAAACCCAACAAGGCTGCACATTCATCAACGGTTAGAATGTCCTTTCCAAGCAACTCCACCTTTTGTTGCTGCAAACGCTGCTCCAGAACAGCGCGCTCAACACGATCAATCTTGGCGAGAATGGATTGAAGAAGAACTTGCTCGTTGGTTGTCATCGTATCACCGCCTCACCCATTGGAATGTCTTTGGGAAGAGTGGGAAAACCGGGAAATGCACTATTCATCAATACCCATCTCCTTCAACTCAGAGAGGATCTTTTCCGGCCAAAAGGCGAAAAAACGATGATCAAACTCACTACCGTTCTTCTTGTCGATAACCCGAAGTGTTCCCCTACGATCTTCATTGGTTTCAAACCACCCTTTATGAATCAAAGGGCTCAATTGACTCTTATACTGACGCCGCAGTCGAAGCTGCTTAACAAATTCTTGTTTGTGGATAAGCCACTGGACGTCATCACCATCCTGCCGCCAGTAACCAAACTTTGACGGTCTGCTTGTACAGAGTTCAGGAAGCTTATTTTCCCAATGGCTAATCGCTTGTTTCAAAGCACTTAACACCTCATACGTTTCTTGATTATGCTGGTGCCCTCTGTGAGATAACCAGCGACTAAAAACGCTATAGACGGAATACAGCGACTCTTCTTCAGACCATGGCACTAAGTGGTTTCGTGACGCAACAGACAACGCTACACCAACCAGGACAAAGCGCTTCAATACCCGATGAACCTGGCCGGAATAATTGCTTTTAGACCAATGCTGCCTCAGCGTTTCGATTTCACGCTGTAAAACGACTTCCAGATCGGGCTTATCTGAAATAAGCGTCATCCAAGCCGTGAACAAAGTGCCAAAGTACTTTTGAGTCTGCTTTTCTAAGTGCTCAGCAAACTGAGATGGTGAGGAAAAGCGGTGTAGATCCGCAAAACAACCGAAACGCTCTTCGGCAGGAATTTCGATGACTCGAATGAGCTGACCTGCTTTCACTTGATAGCCAGCTGACTCCATCAGCTCTGTCAGGCCAACTTCTCCATTGCTCAATGTCAACGTCCGCCAATTGGCAATATTCGCCAGGCCGCCTGTTTCGGTGGCTCGCAGCTTTCCACATCCGTTGACGATTTGATAAGCCGCAGAACTGGCTTCTTCCGCCGAGCACAACCCAAGCTCATCTAACACAAGCAACATGTCATGATGTTCCGATGCAACCGCTTCAATACCGTTTGCCGTCGTTTTCCACGACTTGATATATGACTTATCAGCATAAACAGACGCCGCAACAAACGATGTGACAGATTTCCCCGATGAAGACGGCCCCATAATATGGAATGCCGCACTTTCCATTCCAACAGGCTTGAGAAGCGGTGCGGCCAACGCAACACCAACAGAAAAAATGAGCAATGGGTTGCCGACCAACAAAGAACCGACTTCACTTTGCCATTCCGCTAAGCTCCCTTTTGCCAAACAGAGCGAATCAGCCATCCCACCAGAAAAATAGTAGGACTCATCTGACCGTCCGAAACTTTTCTCCGGAGTGACGAACACCTTGTCATGCCAACCTGTTCTTGTGACACAAAAGGCCGTTTCTGCCGCTTTGAGCTCTTCCCGCAAATAGCGCTGGACCATATTCCATGCAGTTTGCTCAGGCTCCAGCCAAAAACCGGTATCAAACAATTCATCTCTTAACTGATAGTTGGTCCCTCCCATGATCTTTCTGGCAGGCACTATCATTCGAATCGTCTGTCTGTCCATATTGATGATTTCAATACAAGCACTGAACCCTGACTTCCGATCAGGTGAACGCGTTCTAGCAAGAACCTTGACCGAAGAGCTCAACGAACGCCAACCTCGCTCACGGCAGAAATACTGTAGTTGATCATGGTGATGACGAAACTTCATATGACCTCCCTATCACAGGCTCAAAAGCCACTTCTGCACATCTTCAACTCGAAACCTCACAGCTCGAGAGCCAGGCGATAAATTCACTGGAGAAGGAAAAGAACCGCTTTTTACATAGCGGCGAATCGTCGCTTGAGATAGTTGCGTTAGTTTGCAAACTTCTTGATAGCTTAATAGCTGATTTGATTGTTTTTGTGCGGTCATAACTACTCCTGATAGCTAATGAATAATCAAGAAGTAGTTTGCAGGGTGAGCAACGCAAAGGCGCGCGGTGCTCAGGCCCATTTTGGGCAGTTTGGAATGAAAGAAGGCCTGTAAAATAGGATATTTAGGATTACAGAAGCAGATAATGGTGCGGTGATTAAATTCAGCAAAAAACGTACTCTTCATGATCTGAAGATTCATAACCCCACTAAAACAATTTACCGCGCACTTTCACATGTGAAAGAGGCATCATCATAGTCTTAGGAAAGTAGAAAACTGGAATATTAACCGTCCTTATGATTCTCACTCCGTTTCATCTGATATGTGGCATACCAGTATACACACCCAACAGCAACCACTGTCAAAACTGGTATCAATGCTAGTCATACTGTTATCCCCAAAACACATTGCAACCGACATCAATACAAGAGTTTTCCATCATTGGAAGGCCACTTGTAGGGTTTATATCTCCATACCAATGGTGTTGAACTCGAATCAGAGATGAAATCTGGAGTATCTGGTATCAATTCCACACCCGCCGCACCAGCCTGTCCAGCTTGGTATATTACTGAACTTGATATGCCAGATGGCGAACCATCTACCATTGAAATGTGCCTATGCCCTGCGAACCTTCTCCCCCTTCTTGGCCTACCATAACGTCGATGGAGTTTGTTCAACCAAACCAAAATGATGCGGTAAGCAAAATAATCAAAAATGAAACTGGAGCAGGTAAAGCAAACATGAGCACTACAAAAAGAACCAACTTCACCATCACTTTTATCGACCATAGCCAATCACGGCATACTGTTGCCTTCGCCTCTTTTTCTGCGAACGCATGAGGTTCAATGCCAGCACAGCCTGGATGGCTAACCGCAGCTTCAGCTGAGTCAGTTTTCATTTTTATCGGCTTACCTGTTCCCCTACCTCGTTACACCATATTAACCAGTCTGGCAAGAAACACCGGATATGCGACAACTAATTGAAATATTTGAACTATGTACAAACAGAATAATCCCAAACCCAATACAAGCCATCTGAAAAGTGTACCGGTTCATAGACCACCTAGAAAAGCGGTATACTTGCCGCCCTAGCAAAAACGGCCTCAATGCCTTGATCGCAGACATAACAAGGGATGACTGCCATTTTTCTCAAAACCTTAAGCCGCAATGAACTGTACCGTTTAGACCAAATCGGTACAGTTAAATCACGTTAGGGGGCTTATCATTGCCAATCAAAATGAATTATGGTTCTGCTGCCACGTCGTGATCAGTTATACATTCGGAGTGGCTAGAGCATCAGTATTAACTAAATAAGTGCCATTTCTAGTTTATGCTTTCGCTTCACCCAATCTGGTAGAGAGCGTTCGAGTAAGCGATAAAACTCTGGACCGTGGTTGTGGTGCTCTAGGTGACACAGTTCATGAATGATCACGTACTCAATACACTCTTTCGGTGCCTTAATTAACTCGCGGTTTAAGGTAAGCGTTCCGTTTTTTGATAGACTGCCCCAGCGTTTTTTGAGTTGCATTATTTTAATGGTTGGCTTGTTGTCATCTGAATGTTTGAACTTCTCCCAACAATCCGAAAACACCTTATTTAAATGAAAATCGGCCTTTTCTCGATACCAATCACTCAGTAGCGACTCCACATGGTCTGGTTTACCATTGGCAGACGTTACCCAAAAAAAGCCCGCTTTCAGCGCTACACCGTTGTCAGTGCCTACTGCAATTTTTAGCCGATACTTCTTACCAAGATACAAATGGCTTTCACCACTGACGTATTTGCGAGAAGGAGTTCTTGGATCAAACTGGTCAAAGTAGCGAATTTGACGTTTGATCCACCGAGCTCGCTTTTTCACCTTGGCTTCAATGGCCTCACGGTCGGTGCCTTCAGGAGCTTTCACAAAAACTGATTTGTCAGGGTGAACTGATATTTCCAGCGATTTGCGTTTAGAAAAAGCCAGCTGGAAGGGGATTTCTCCCCCTCCGTATACAACCGCTAGCCTTTCAGCACTTGCCGCTGGTGCCTCGGTTTGCTTGATGGTTGACGACATCAAGAATGCCTCCGGTGCTTCGCAACCTGCATGGTTTTCTCAATGATTTCGTCCATTTGTTCTAAGCTCAGCGTCACGCCGTACTGCTCTTTGACTTCATCATAAAGAAAATCGTCAATATCATTCATCGCCGTTTTTTGAACGTCGGCATCGTCCCAAAAATCGACCTTCCAATGATCATCAATGATCTTTTGTATCGCTAACGATGTTTGTGCCGCAATGGCATCAAGCTGAGCATCATCTAACTCGTTGAGTGTTGCCACTTGCTGAAACTGCGGCTTAATCAAACCAAAGTAGGCACACGCTTCGTCGTTCTCACGAATGCAATCAGGCATATCATCATGCTGCTTCGTGGCCACTTTGTTACGAATATCAATCACTCGGTTGAGATATTCTAAGTCTGAGATGCGCTTGGCCTTAAAGTCATCAATGGCGGCTTGGATCAGCTTCGAGAACTTCTCATAAAACGCAGGGTCTTCATCCATATTCTCCGAAATGCTGCGCTTCGTGGCGTGGGCGATGGTGTCCGCTTTTGATGCCGTGGTTTTGGTTTGATAAACCCCTTGCTCTTCTTTCACGGCGGTAAACATTTTTTCATCAAAAATATTCACGGGCTCGTTAAGCTGAGTCACCTCATTAGCCTGAATATGGGTATCCAGCAGCTTTTTAATTTTCGGCTCGTAGTCGCGATAATCAATCGCCTCGGCATAACGCAACTTAACCGCCGCCTTTAAGTTCTGAAAACGCTTTAAATCGTTTTTATAGGTTTGTAGCTTCTTCTCATCAGAGCTCATGATGAACTGCTCAGACGATAAAGCGATGGCTAAAGATTTACTGTATGCCGATAAACATTCGTAAAACTCTTCACGCAACTCGTCATCGGCCAACAACACTTCATAGGCTTCTTCGTCTTTTGAGTTTTTAACGCCTTTAAACAAATCCCATAGGTCAGAGTAACGCTGTGGCAGTTTAAACACTTCTTCGTTAATGGAGGTGAGCGTGCCTGCTAAGTCATCTTCATCAAACCCTTCAAAGGCTTCGTACATGGTTAGGGCTTTATCCAACTCGCCCAGTACGCTGGCATAGTCGATGATATAGCCAAACTCTTTACCTTCGTACAGGCGGTTAACCCGAGCGATAGCCTGTAATAGCGTGTGCTCTCGCAGGGTTCGGCATAGATACAGCACGGTGTTACGCGGTGCATCAAAACCAGTTAATAGCTTATCCACCACAATGAGTATTTCAGGGTCATCACCGTATTTAAACTGATTGATGATTTGCTTGGTGTACTCTTCTTCAGAGCCAAAGCGCTTCATCATTTTATCCCAGAATTTACCTACCTCATCGGTTGGTCCTTCGTCCACTTCGTCGTGGCCTTCTCGGGTATCAGGGCCAGAAATCACCACCTCTGTGGTGACGATGCCAATATCCTGTAGAAACTCTTGGTACTTTAATGCGGCCTGTTTACCTGGGGCAACCAGCTGAGCCTTAAAGCCGGTGCCTTGCCAGTTCGCACGAAAATGCTCGCTGATATCAAAGGCGCGCATATATATCACCTGATCAGCTTTGTTTAGCATTTCAGCGCGGGCGTATTTCTTTTTAAGGTCGGCCTTTTGCTCTTTGCTTAAATCGGCGGTGTGGCGTTCAAACCAGAGGTCGATAGCCGACTGATTCTGCTCCATCTCAATGTGTCGGCCTTCGTACAGCAATGGCAATACTGCTTCATCGGCAACCGCTTGTTTAATGGTATAGTGCGGCTCAATCAGGCCACCAAACTTGGCAAAGTTATTCTTTTCTTTTTTCAGTAGTGGCGTACCGGTAAAGCCAAGAAAACAGGCATTAGGTAGCATTTGGCGCATTCGGGCGGCCAATGAGCCAAAGTTAGTGCGGTGACTTTCATCGACCAATACAAAAATATCGTGCGACTCATCCACAAACTTCTCGGCCACCCAGCCTTTGTCAAATTTGTGGATCAGTGTGGTGATCAGGCCCACTTTGTTTTTCAGGTGCTTAACTAAGTTTCGGCCAGACGTGGCACGTTCGCGGCTTAAACCACAGGCCGCAAAGGTATTACCCAGTTGTTTATCAAGATCATCCCGGTCGGTAACCAAAATGATTCTTGGATTGATAAGCTGCGGCTCTAGCGCCATAGCGCGGGTGAGCATCACCATAGTCAGCGACTTACCTGAGCCTTGGGTATGCCAAATAACACCACCTTGGCGGTTTTCTTTTGCACCATTGCCTTTATTGGTCAAACGTTTAATTCGGGCGATCGTCGCTTTAATCACAAAGTATTGTTGATAGCGGGCTACTTTCTTAATGCCACCATCAAACAGGGTAAAGCGATACACCAAATCTAATAAACGCTCTGGGCGGCACAGGCTATAAATGGCATTGTCTTGTTCCGTCACCAAGCGTTTACCTTCCGCCTCTAGCGCATCAAAAAATGGCCGTGCGGCAGCAAACTCGCCACTGAATAGCTGTGCTTTAGTGTCTTCGTCTAAAACGGTATTTACGCCTTTATCGACATCGGCAGGTTTATCTTCCTGCTCTTTCCACACGCCCCAAAACTTCTTAGGTGTGCCAGCTGTGGCGTATTGGGCGGCGTTTTTATTCACTGCCAGCACTTGCTGCACATAAGTAAACAGGCGCGGAATATAGTCATCACCCTGGTTACGAATATTTTGTGATACGGCTTGCTCTACATCCACTTTTGGTGATTTACATTCAATCACGCTAAAGGGAATACCATTGACAAACAGGACGATATCGGGGCGCACGGTATCGGTGCTACGTGCGCGCTCAACCGAGAACTCCGCCACCACATGAAAGCTATTGTTGCTTGGGTTTTTCCAATCAATGTAATTGAGGGTAAAGCTTTTTGAGTCCCCCTCAATGGTTTGCTCCATGGCTGAGCCTAAGGTGATTAAATCGTAAATCGACTCATTGGTTTTTTGCAGGCCATCAAACTTAATATTTTTGAGCTTTTGGATCGCGGTTTGAATGTTCTCTTCGCTAAACAGATACTCGCCACCTTTATAGTTAATGCGATTAATCTTTTTTAGCTGCTGACGTAGCACTCCTTCCAAAATCACATTGGCACTGCGCCCACCCCTTTCAGCCAGTGCTTGCTCAGGGGTAAGGTACTGATAACCCAAATTGATTAACTGTTGCAGGGCAGGAATTTGCGACAAGTACTTTTCGTTAAACTCAAAGCCCGAAGGCTCCGAGTTTGTATCGTAATTTACTGGAGGTGTGCTCATGCGACGTTCTCCTTTGTACGATCCTGAAGTTCACCCTCAGCACCAACCTGCGCACTGGTCACTTGCCACTCACCTGTAAGCAGTTTTTGCATCAGACCGCGTTTTTGACTGCGGTATTGCTCTAAGGTCTTCTTGAGAAGTCTGATTTCCTTATCAGCTAAATTTAAACTGTCAGAAATACGCTTCTGATCTTCCAATGTTGGAAGATCAACGCTGATTTTAAATAGCTCTTTTGGGTGTAATCGCTTAGAGCCCGAGCCTGCTGAAAAATTTTCTAACCATGAATAAAATGATGGACGAGAAAGATACCAGTACAGCCATTTAGAATTAACATTATCAGCTATATCGAATGCTGGAATATCCTGCGATGAGCTATAGCCATCTAGATGCGAAGGAACGATTCCTATAGAGCCTCTAAATACATTTTGCTTGCCATAGATAAGCTGGCCTGATTTACGATGAAAATATTTCGTTGCGTCAGTCGATTCCGTGCCACGATAATCTCTTACACTTACGCCTTTCAAATGTAATCTGACAGTAAGCCTTCTCTCTGGATCTTGTGTAGTGTCTGGAATTCTGCTTTCAGTTAGAAAATCTCCAAACTTTAGCGTCTGGTTCGTCCGAGAGCTGCTGATTAAGTGGGATCTTAACCACTCAAACTGCTTTTCCTTGGCCGCAATTAACGCCTCTGTTTTTTCGATGGCGTCGTCCCAAAGATCGAGCATTTCTGCGATTTTATTTTGCTCTTGTATAGGTGGGATTTGTATCGGAATCCACAAAAATTCTTTTTTTGTTATGTTTTTGATGTTGGTTCCCGTTGCAAACCCAAGTATTTGTGACCTAATTTTTGGCGATGCCAAACAATAGGATAGCCACTTCATGTTTGTTCCAACATTTGGATTGGGAACAGTCTGCCATAGTTTGTCTGAAAGAAACCTCATAGGGTAATTTTCATATACGTATGTGCTTGCACCCACGTGAGCAGAAGTGCCACTGGCACGACTGATAATAATTTGCCCCGCACGTGGAGTGCATTTTGCTCGGTCAAGCTCCTTTCCCGATATTGGTTTACTTGCCTTGGGATTAAAGTGACCATACGTCACGGAGCTTACTTTTAATACGGCATATTCATTATCACTAGGCTCACGGTCCTCGCCATTTACACTTACTCCAGACTCAAATGAACTGATCAAGTCACCAATGCGGCCATTTTTCCATTCTTTACTCATTGATCACCCTCCAACTTCTTCTGCGCACGCGCTAGCTGAGGAATACCTTTTTCCGGCGTAGGCAAATCCTCTGGCATGGTGCCGCCCAGCTCCTCAATGGTGGCTCGTACCTTTGCACCTACCTCAAAATGAGTTTGGTTGGCATGGGCTTTATTGCTGACCTGATCACGCTTTAGCTTCTCTTCTGTTTGCGTGGCGCGGAACAGGTTAGCGGCAAGCTCGGTACTGCCCATGTGGTCGAGGATTTTTTGGCTCTTTTTTAAGCCTTTGTGCTGGTGAATGGCTTTGTTGTCTAACCCGCCATACAAGCCTTTGTAGCCATGGTTTTGGAAAATGGCGTAGTCCAAACCCGATTCAACTCCTGCATCACGGGCTGCCGCAGCCAGTTGCTTGTTATGATCGGCCAATTCATTGCGCAGCATTAGGCGTTTTTGGTCTTCATTTAACTGCTGAAAGCCAGTGTCATCTTGTAGCTCTTGGCGACGAGTCTGAATGGCAAAATAGGTCTGCCCATTGGCGATCACCGGCTTGCTGGCATCACCGTTTTGCACAATGAGGTAACAGGCGTAACGGGAAAGCTGATAATCACGGGTAGTTCGCTTAGCCCCCGAGCCAATATCAACCATTTTTCCCACCTGGGAAAAATGGTCTTCACTCGACTGGCCAGAGCCCTCACAAGCTGTGATCGCTTTTTTGATAACACGCTCAAACTTGTCCCAAGTACTGTAGTCAAGAACAGTCTGTAACTCTCTGGCATACCAGAACTCGTTGCCTTCAGATTCATGCTTTAAGCTTTCAAAGCTGGTGTGTTCTGGTTGGGTAAGCTGCTTATCACTCATTGCGCACCTCCTACCATTTTCGTGACGTCACGCAATTGGTTGGTAGTGCCGTACTCACACTTAGACACCATTTTGTTGGCGTCAACAAAATGGTTGTTGTTCGTCATACTCATTCAGCCACCTCCGCTGTGTTGCTTTGCGCCTCGTTAGGTACGATATCCTTTAACAGCGCTGCCATTTTGCTGCGAACATCGGCAAGCTCACTTTCAAGGGTGGTGATCTCAGCCTGTACCGCCACAATATCGACATCAACTTCTTCTTCGAAGGTATCAACGTAACGCGGAATATTCAGGTTAAAGTCGTTCTCTTTGATCTCGTCAAAGGTGGCCAAATGGGCGTATTTTTCTACCTCGTTACGGGCTGTTACCGCCGCAACAATTTTGTCTAAGTGCTCATCCAGCAGGATGTTTTGGTTTTTACCCGCTTGGTAATGATCTTTACCGCTGGCATCAACAAACAGCACATCTTTGCGGTTTTCATTTGCACCACCTTTTTCACGCGAGCGGTCAAATATCAGGATTGCCACTGGAATACCTGTACTTGGGAACAAGTTGCCAGGTAAGCCAATCACGGCATCCAGTAGGTTTTCTTCAATCAGTTTTTGACGAATACGGCCTTCAGCTGCGCCTCTAAACAGCACACCATGAGGGACTACTACGGCAATACGACCCTCTTTTTCAACGGCAGCTTCAACCATATGGCTGATAAAGGCAAAGTCGGCTTTTGATTTAGGCGGCAATCCGCGCCAGTAGCGGTTGTATCTGTCTTCGGTAACATCGTCTGCACCCCATTTGTCGAGTGAAAACGGAGGGTTGGCAACCACGTTATCAAACTTCATCAGCCTGTCATTTTCGACCAACGCTGGTGAGGTGAGGGTATTACACCATTCGATACGAGCAGAGTCGGAGCCGTGCAAGAACATATTCATACGCGCAAGCGCCCAAGTGCTGCCGTTGACTTCCATGCCATAGAGTGAGTAATTGCGGTCACCTACTTGACGAGCGGCTTCAATCAATAGCCCGGCTGAGCCACAGGCAGGGTCACAAATACGAGCCCCCGATTTTGGTGCAGACAGACGCGCAACCAGCTCAGAGACTTTATGAGGGGTGTAGAATTCACCTGCTTTTTTACCTGCATCGGAGCCAAAGCGCTCAATAAGGTAGATGTAAGTGTTACCAATGACATCTTCAGACACGCGCGACGGGCTCATGTCGAGTGCGGGCTTGTTGAAGTCGTCCAGCAAGGTTTTTAGGCGGCGGTTGCGGTCTTTGGTTTTACCCAAATTGGCTTCGCTGTTGAAGTCGATGTTACGGAATACGCCTTCTAACTTGGCTTTGTTCGCGGTTTCAATATGCTCTAAAACAATGTTGATCAGCTCGCCAATGTTGGGTTCGTTTTTACGCTCTAACAATGAATAGTAGTTGGCCAAAAAGGTGTCGGTAACAACGGTTTTCTTCTCTTTGGTTGCTGGGTCTTCAATTTCTTCTGTCAGTTCCACCATTGGCAGCACAAAACGCTCGCGCTCAAGCTTACGTCTGATACGGACGTCGTCGTCACCGTACTGTTTTTTATATTCTGCGTAGTGGTCATTCCATACATCGGAGATGTATTTTACGAACAGCATTACTAGGATGTAGTCTTTATATTGCGCAGGGTCTACCGCGCCTCGGAAAGTATCGCATGCAGCCCATGCTGCATTGTTGATGTCTTTTTGCTGAATCTTGTCGTTCATATCTTTAGTCATATAAATTCCTCAAATCTGGTCAGTGTCATAAAGCGGGGCAGGCTATACCGATAGCGCCCCGCTAGCTGTAAGTTAAAAGGTTAAGAATCGAGTACGGCTGATTGAGTCCAGGTAATCGACCGCCCAAATGGAGGGTAAATCGATGTACTGTCCTTTATGGTGTACCGTGCAATGACGTCACCTTGCTCGTTTAGCTCTTCACATTCATAGGTATCAGTGTCTTGGCCTTTTCGTTGCGACCACTGACTACTTACGATGTTGAGGGTATGCGATTCAGGTACACCTATTTTCTTTTTGTATTCATCACTCATAAGGGCTCCTATCCTTTAATGTCTTTTGGGTCGTTACCGTGGCTATCTTTGCGTTGTATCTGGCCGTCTTTGCCATGTACAACAAGCTCAGAACCTTCGCGCTTGCTTTGCTCCCGCGCCGCAGCTTCGGCCTCTCGTTTGGTGCTGTGTACGCTTGAAGCGCGTTCGGCACCGCCTTTTTTGTTCGCCCATCCATCAGGATGTGGTACGACATGTCGGGTATTGCCCTTGCTTGATGATGTATTCTTTGCCATAATTTTGGCTCCTGTTTTTTGAAATGAAACGTGGATTAAAGTTTTGCTAAAAGTGCTGTCACACTTTCGGCTCGTCTAAACCCAGTAACTGTCATTACTGGGTATTCATTGCTAAATTCATTAATATTGCGTCAGTTAACACCTCCTTTTTCTTTGCTAATGCATTCATTAGCTTCTGCTCGTTGATGGATAATTGGTAAATCTCAATGATCTTTTTCTGCACATCGAGACTAGGGACGACTATCTCCAGATCCTCAAGTGCAGGTTTGCCAATCATTCTTACCGCCGTGCCTGTTGCCTTACTTTGCAATACTGCTTGTGAAGTCGGTTGATTAATAAACCAGCATAAATACGCTGGTATAACCGAATCACTTTCAACTCGAATTCGCAACAGTGGCGCAGCGATAACAGCATCACTCAACTCTTGGTCAATCAATGCTGCCGTATTAGTTTGACCCCTAGAGCGAAAGGCTAAGTCGTTATGTTTAACTCTGTGATGATCCTTTAAGTCCTGCATAGTAATCTGCACTAGCTCTTGGGCATTAACTCGGTTATCTTCAGTAAGATCCTTCATCTGAATAACAGAGATATTTCCATTAGCGTCTGGCTCAAGCTTTGACCTAAAAGAGTGTCCCATCTGTACAGAGGCAATTTTTGTCAAATTAACTTTCATCGTCACCTCAAATGCGTTGTAATGGCGTTTCTGCAAATTTTTAATAAGCTTAAGCTGAGATTCATAAGCTGTCAATCACTTATTTTGCAAAAACGTCGTTACTGTAAAACTTATTAATGGTGATTTACCCAAAGTCAGCCCATTTCACATTTAAAATCTCCCCTCAAATAGCCATATAGTGACAATGGTATTTAACTCCCTATAGCTAACTTTGAATTGGATTAACCAGCAATAAAATGCGTAAAAATGATGTCACCATCGAAAAAACTACCTGCGTGAAGACGAATAGTGCAACTAACTAAGTTGAACCATTGTTCACACATCTGTCATTTATCCTGCCAAAACACCATCTAAAAACAACTTTGAGATTTCAACTGGCCGCGCCTCATACAATTAGCGTATCGAAAAACAACCCAAAAGCGCTCTTACTCTCTGCCCACAGCGTGCAGCCCTATGGGCTTTCACATGTGAAAGCCCATCAGCCCTCATGCACTACAAACAGACAAAATCCCACAATAATCTAGAAATTTACCGCCACAATCCCACCAAAAAATAATCGACACTCAGATCCCACAATGATTGGAGTACAACTCCCTACATCCCCGCCACAACAATAAAGCAACGAAAATAATCCGTAGCAACATCCCACAAAGATAGGTATCTGGAGAGCACAGGGATAGGTCCCAGGAGAGGAATCGCTGCCATGCTTGCCAATCAGCGGTGGGACACGAGGAAAATTATGCGCTCAAAAAGGGCAATTAGAGATGCGTAAGTAACCGTACGTTTGCGCTACCTTGAGCAAAACAAACAAGGAGCCACTATGACTGTATTAAATGAACATTCCGCCGCCTATCAATGGCATCAACGAGCCCAGCAGCACCACCCCGAAAATGAACAAGAATGCTTTGAACTCGCGCTATCACAATCGCTAAAAGCCCTTAATGATATCGAGAACTTTGCAATGCAGGAGCCCTATTTGCTTGAGTTTTTAGCCAGTTGCTACGCGAACCAATTTTGGCAAATCCATCGAACACATAAGGAAACCTCACCTGGCCGCTACGGTTGCCGTGTTCGTGTTCGGAACCATCGCTTTGAAGCGGCTTGGTACTACAACTGGTATCTCAGTACCAATCAAATGGCACAGCGACACAACAAAGAACAGCGTGTTCGCTCAAAGCATTTATCCAAAGGTAAAGGCTTTCGTTACCCACCGGGGCGCTTTTCAAAAGCCAACGCTGAATGGGAATCCGATCTTATTGAGTACACAGAGGATGCCTTCGCACTGATCCGCGAAGTACGCCATGAAATCCTCACCATCAAACAAAAAGCGCAAATCTGTACAAAACGACTTAACAAACTTAGTGAACACTTTCAAAAAATGGAGAAGCAAAATGGCTAAGAAAACCACGCCCAACGTCGGCATAACACAACTAAACAAGGAAATTGAGTTAAGTAATCTCAAGTTGAAGCTGCCTGAGCCAGTTCCTTTGCCAGAAAGAATCGATGGTTTATCTGATTTCGTTGCGACAGAGTCAAAGCACTTGATGGCAGCAGCAAAAGAACTGAAGAAACAAATGGATAAACTAAAGAAAGCCTTGTCAAAAGAGTACAACGTCGAGTACCCATTTCGCTATGAGTTCATTGTTACGAGTGAACAGCGCTTACCTAAAATCAAATGGCACCGCATGATCGCTCGTGGAGGTTGGTATCCTGAGCTTGAAACCCAAGAAGTTTCAAATGGGGTGTTACGTCGTTTTGCACATGCGATGGATTGGGAGATTCCACTTTATCTGTATTTGCTAGACGAACTCAACCAACTGGAACAGCGTGTGAAGCCAATAAGAGAGCTGTCTAGCCAGGTGAGAAAAACGATGCGAGCGATAGAAAAGCTGCAAATTTAGTTCTATCCAATCTGGAAGCTTCATGCCGTGAAATGAAGCTTCTACCCACAGTTTGCATTTTCAAAATCGATGATACGCTGGTAGTAAAGTGAGGAGAAAATGCTGTGATGAGATTGAAAGTTCAGGTTGAAAAAATCAATGCTGCAAGCGTCGATATCGCTTGGTTCGCGGGGTTGAACAATCACGGTATCGTTACGGTTCAAATTGCTCAAAGTGAGTTCCGGTGCGCTATAGCAGAGTTAACGGCGGCTAGGTTCTTAATTCTCGACAAACAGGTATTCGGGCGCTTACCAAACAGCGGTAAAGGTCTCGCGCTCAGCCTAACCAAAGAAACCATTTTAGCGGCCAAGAATGAAGCTCTCAAAGCAGCCGCACTGTTTCTGTCCAACCGTCTATGCGGTATCAAACTTTATTCTGACGAGATTGTTGATATCACTCATCCAGAAACAAAAGACATTATTACGCCTTATGCTTCACCCTATCCGACGTTTGAGGTTGCAAAACTTGGCACCATCGCCATCAGTAACCATGCAATGCAACGCTACCAACAAAGGCACAAGCAAGGTGATATTCGCAATCCATGGCACAGCTTACAGAAGCAACTCTCCCACCCAAACCTAGAAAAACTAACTTTGTCATCAAGAACACGCTTTCAAAAGCTACTCCGTTACGGAAGCGAGCAACATGAGATTTGGGCCAACCCTACAGGCAATATTTACTTTCAAATTGCATCCTTAGCGGAACACAAGTTGGTTGTGACGGTTTTTTCTCAGGTAACGCATGCTTTCGATGAAATTCATGCTTAGGAAAGCTAAGCTAAATAGAGATAGAAGATACTTACAGGAGGTGAATATGGAACTTTGGATTTGGCTGGGCGGTTTATTACTGACAGTCGCCGCAGTTGGCGGGGTATTTTGGTATTCCGGACGAGAGCGATAACTTTATGACTGGTCGATGTTATCGAGTTCCTGCCTGATCTGCTCAATAAGCGCCTGCTTTTTAGTTTCACTGAGCTTTTCAATCAAACATGCCAGTTCCGCTGAGCTGTCGGAATCTGAAAAGAAAAACGCAACAGGCACACCAAGCTCCTGAGCAAGCTTTTGTAGCGTACCGATATCGGGCATATGACGCCCTTTTTCATAATGATTCATACGGCCACTCGCTGAACTTGGGTCCATACCCAAACGGATACCAAGCTCCCTCTGGCTGATACCAACGCGATTTCTTGCCTGTTTAAGGCGCTGTGGAAATGGATTTGTTTTAGACAAGTGAGAATCATCATCAACCTACGATGCTTAGATTTTCTAAGTTTTAATTATATCTGTATACTTAGGAAAACTAAGCAAAAAATGGAGACTAAGATGAAAACACTAAAAAAGTTCGCACTATTTTGCGTTTTTTGTCTTGGTGCGTTAGTGACTGTATATCAAAGCTGGGGAGTGATGTTGATGGCCTTCACAAGCGTTATTTGGCTACATAAGCCACTGGATGTTATACACAAAAATAAGTACACCGCGTTGTTATTTTGGTTTGTACTCTTTTATGTAAACTGGCTATTCGCTAGTGCCGCCGCCCTCACCTATTTCTTCATTCATGTCTGGCATTTGCACCAAAAGAACATTCCGCTCAATGACTCGTCTTGCGTTAAGCGAGCGCCTCGACGCATCAACCCAAGCACTGGTTTGTTGATGAAGAACAGGCACTTTGACATGACAGGTGAAGCTTATGGCTGGAAGATTGATTGATATGGGTAGGTGATGATCACTTTCGCTCCTACTGGGAAGGATCGTAATAACAAAATGATCCACGATCCATAGCAAAGCCCCCGATCAACAACTGGTGAGTTTAAAGATCAAAAGATATCTCCTGCTTATCCACAATGTGTCAATTTGGTGATCACCCGATAAATAACTGCAAAATCAAATTGTTTTGAAAAGGAAATTTCTCATGAAACCGAAGGCTAGGTTCACTCCATTATCGTTACTCATTTTGCTCACTGGATGCGCCTCTACATCAACTCCTATCCAATATGACAACAGCCACAGCCGTGCTCATAACATTGCTCATGCAGGTGGGCTCTACCAAACAGAAGACAAAGTCATTCCAATGAAAGATTTTGAGGCATTTAAGCTCGCGAAAGCTGCCGCAGGAAATACATTGTTGCTCACGTCTTCAGTAGGCGCGGGACTTGAGTTAAGTGAAGGACTAAGCCTTGGTTTGCTAACGTCATTGCTGGAACAACTTGATACCGCTTCACGAAACAGCATTATTGCTTGGATGCCTATACAAGAAGCGACATCCGCTCGAGACGCACAGCAAAAGTTGCTCTACCACTTCAACGCAGCCATCGAAACCGTGCTTCAAGAACAATCTATTAACTATGAGCGCACGAATGGCAATTCAGAACAAAAGATAGAGTTCTACTTCCATAGTGCTGACTACCAATGTCCAAAATACCAAGCTGGTATGACAAACCAGGACCTATGCTATATCACCGCAGAAGTTTTCGAACCGAGAAGAACGATATCACCGTCTTTCGTCAACGATGGACAGGAAAGTTTTGCATTTGAATCCAACCATCACGTCTACTACCAGAGATTTAGAATTTCGCCAGGCAAGAATAGTGACATCCCTTCTGATGCACTTTATGCTGCTATTAGTAATAAGTTGCCCGATTGGATCTTCATTTATATAGCAAAAGGGAAGATTCACTTTGGTAAGGAAACGATAATCGCACCTTACCTGCTAGAGAGTGGAAAACCTCTCTTGTTTGTCGTTGCTGAAGAGAAAGATAGTGAAAGCTGATCCGGTTTCCCACCATTCCCACTTTTCCCATCCTGATCTATGATGGAAGTCATCTTGGGAAGTAAGAATTTGACCATAAATTGCAATTTGGTCCCCAATCGGTCCCCAAGACGTCGCGCGAGGCCAGCTATTATGGGAAACTTCACTTTCTGTATCGGTAAATAAACCCTCTCAGCGCGGCATTTGGCCGCGCTTTTTACATCACAAAAGGAATAGTTATGATCCACATAATTACTGGCAGCACGCTCGGTGGCACTGAATACGTTGGCGACCATTTAAGTGATCTACTGGTAGAAAAAGGCTTTGAAACTACGATTCACAACCAACCTCAGCTGGCTGAAATCAACAACAGTGGCACGTGGCTTATCGTCACCTCCACCCATGGGGCTGGCGAATATCCAGATAATATTCAACCTTTTATCGCTCAATTACAAAGCACGCCACCCAAAATGAGTGACGTAAAGTATGCAGTGATTGCTATTGGGGACTCAAGTTACGACACCTTTTGTGCCGCTGGCCAACACGCTTACGACCTATTAGAAGACATCGGTTCGACCCCTATCAGCGACTGTTTCACTATCGACATTCTTGCCCATGATGTACCTGAAGATGCCGCAGAAGAGTGGCTTTTGACCCATATTGATCGTTTCTAGCCGCTTAAATGTGGTCAATCTGGTGGCCACATTCTCTCCCTTTTGTCGATTGTGAATAACTTAAGTTCGAACTCAATGTTCTGTTTGCTGCTTTTTTGACCATTTAGACTGTGGGTAAATAGGCAGTTATCCGGTGATCAACCTATAGTTATCCATATAACAACTTGATCAACTTTTACCCCCTGTGCATAAGTACCCTTTTTGTCCCCAGATAATCAGCCTGTTGATCAAGCTAGGATCACAAGAAGTGATCCTAATAAGATCCATGATCTTGTTGATCATTTATTACTTATCCACAGATATGGTCGATCCTAATAATAGATCTAATAAAAGATCATCTATATAGATCTTATATATATTAGCTTTCGAGCTCTTGAAATGAAAAGCGTCAAAACCATTTTCTCTGCTCAGGAAAGAGGGTAGAATAGCGCTCCTTTTCTCTGTCCAACTCTGTTTTGAATATCCGAGGTCGGTTCATGCTTTATCACGAAAACTTTGACGTCATTGTTGTCGGTGGCGGTCACGCAGGAACGGAAGCCGCACTCGCATCTGCTCGTACAGGGCAAAAAACACTTTTACTGACTCACAACATTGATACTTTAGGTCAAATGTCTTGTAACCCTGCGATCGGTGGTATCGGCAAGGGTCACTTAGTCAAAGAAGTGGATGCTATGGGCGGATTAATGGCACGAGCCATTGATCATGCTGGTATTCAATTCCGAACTTTGAACGCATCAAAAGGTCCAGCGGTTCGTGCAACACGTGCACAAGCAGATCGAGCTTTGTACAAAGCGTATGTTCGTCATGCATTGGAAAATGCACCAAACTTGACTCTGTTCCAGCAGTCTGTCGATGATTTGATTGTTGAAAATGAACGTGCTGTCGGTGTGGTTACTCAAATGGGATTGCGCTTTCATGCCAAAGCGGTTGTGCTTACCGTAGGGACTTTCTTGGGTGGAAAAATCCACATTGGAATGGAAAGCTCATCGGGTGGTCGTGCCGGCGATCCTCCTTCGATCGCATTGGCCGATCGTTTGCGAGAACAGCCGTTTCGTGTTGATCGTCTCAAAACAGGAACACCGCCACGCATTGATGGGCGTAGTGTCGATTTTTCACAGCTTGAGGTTCAACATGGCGACGATCCTGCGCCGGTATTCTCATTCATGGGCAGACGGGATCAACATCCTCGTCAGATCCCATGTTTTATCACGCACACCAATGATCAAACTCATGACGTGATCCGCAACAACCTCGATCGTAGCCCAATGTATGCCGGTGTTATTGAAGGTATTGGTCCGCGTTACTGCCCGTCTATCGAAGACAAAGTAATGCGTTTTGCGGATAAAAATAGCCATCAGATTTTTATTGAACCCGAGGGTTTAACCACCCACGAACTGTATCCAAATGGTATTTCCACCAGCTTACCGTTTGATGTTCAAGTTCAGATCGTTCGTTCAATGCAAGGTTTTGAGAACGCGCATATTGTTCGTCCGGGTTATGCGATTGAATACGATTTCTTCGATCCTCGTGACCTGAAACAAACCTACGAAACTAAATTTATCCATGGTCTGTTCTTTGCCGGTCAAATCAACGGTACAACCGGCTATGAAGAAGCGGCGGCACAAGGTTTGATGGCTGGTTTAAATGCCAGCTTGCACAGCCAAGGCAAAGAGGGCTGGAGCCCAAGGCGCGACCAAGCTTACATGGGTGTGTTAATCGATGACTTGTCGACCATGGGGACCAAAGAACCGTACCGCATGTTCACGTCTCGCGCTGAATATCGTTTGTTACTTCGTGAAGACAATGCAGATTTACGTTTGACTGAACAAGCTCGTCAACTCGGTTTGGTTGACGACGAGCGTTGGGCGCGCTTTAACCAAAAAGTCGACAACATGGAAAAAGAACGTCAGCGCTTGAAAGAGATCTGGATGAATCCACAATCATCGGGCGTCGATGCGTTGAATAATTTGCTTAAGACACCAATGGCACGTGAAGCCAGTGGTGAGGATCTTCTTCGTCGTCCTGAAATAAATTATAGCCAACTTACCAAACTGGCAGAGTTTGCTCCGGCACTAGAGGATCAACAAGCTGCTGAGCAGGTCGAGATCCAAGTTAAATACGAAGGTTACATTAAGCGTCAGCAAGACGAGATCGAAAAGTCGCTGCGTCATGAAAATACCAAGTTACCCACAGATATTGAGTATTCGCAAGTCAAAGGGCTGTCGAATGAAGTGGTGGCGAAACTGACCGAGGCTAAACCGGAAACGCTCGGTATCGCTTCGCGTATTTCGGGGATTACTCCCGCAGCTATTTCAATTTTACTGGTGCATCTGAAAAAGCACGGCCTGCTGAAAAAAGGTGAGGAAGCATAATGTCTCAGCTACGCAGTCAACTTGACGCTCTTATTGCTCAAACTGATTTAACCGTTTCTGATCTGCAACGTGACCAATTGGTTGGTTATGTAGAAATGCTTAACAAGTGGAACAAGGCTTACAATCTAACCTCGGTTCGAAACCCGGAAGAGATGCTGGTTAAACACATCATGGACAGCATTATTGTGAGTACCCACTTACAAGGCGAACGTTTTATCGATGTGGGTACAGGCCCTGGTTTACCGGGTGTGCCGCTGTCTATTATGAACCCCGATAAACAATTTGTATTGCTTGATAGCTTGGGCAAGCGGATTCGCTTTATCAAACAAGTTCTGCATGAACTTGGTATTAAAAATGTGATCCCGATTCAAAGTCGCGTTGAAGAGTATCAACCAGAAGATAAGTTTGATGGTGTACTAAGTCGTGCGTTTGCGTCGATGACGGATATGGTTGAGTGGTGTCATCACTTGCCTAAAACGCCGGGCGGACACTTCTTAGCCTTGAAAGGTCAATTATCACAGAGTGAGATTGAGCAATTGCCTGACTGGTGTTGTGTGATCGACATCAAAGCTTTGAATGTTCCTCAATTGGAAGGCGAGCGTCATCTAGTAGTCTTATCGCGCAAGGAATAAAAACGAGGTTCATTGTGGGAAAAATCGTAGCGATCGCCAATCAGAAAGGCGGAGTTGGTAAAACAACAACATGTGTCAACTTGGCCGCCTCAATGGCTGCGACCAAGCGTAAGGTCTTAGTGATAGATCTCGACCCACAAGGTAATGCAACCATGGCCAGTGGTGTGGACAAGTACCAAGTCGATGCCACCGCTTATGAATTACTGGTTGAGGATGTCTCATTCGACGATGTCGTCTGTCGCAAAACATCCGGGAACTACGATTTAATCGCGGCGAACGGCGATGTGACGGCTGCAGAAATCAAATTAATGGAAGTGTTTGCTCGCGAAGTGCGTTTAAAGCACGCGCTTGCCGCAGTTCGTGATAACTATGATTTCATCTTTATCGATTGTCCTCCCTCTCTAAATCTCCTTACAATCAACGCTATGGCCGCAGCCGATTCGGTTTTGGTGCCAATGCAGTGTGAGTACTTTGCACTCGAAGGTTTAACCGCGTTGATGGATACGATCAGTAAACTTGCGGCTGTTGTTAACGAAAATCTAAAAATCGAGGGCTTATTGCGCACTATGTATGATCCTCGCAACAGACTGTCAAACGAAGTCTCTGACCAATTGAAAAAGCACTTTGGTAACAAGGTGTATCGCACGGTTATTCCTCGTAATGTTCGATTGGCTGAAGCGCCAAGTCACGGCAAGCCAGCCATGTATTACGATAAGTACTCGGCGGGTGCCAAAGCGTATTTGGCCCTCGCAGGCGAGATGTTACGTCGCGAAGAAATCCCTGCATAAAACCATAACCAAAGGAATTCCATCTCATGTCTAAACGTGGTTTAGGTAAAGGACTTGATGCTCTGCTTTCGACAAGTTCACTTGCGCGTGAAAAACAGCAAAGTGCTATCCATAGCCAAGAACTTTCATCGGATGGCCAACTGACAGATTTAAATATTAACAGTTTGAAGCCGGGTATTTATCAGCCGCGCAAAGAGATGGAACCAGAAGCGTTGGAAGAGCTTGCCGCGTCGATTGAGTCACAGGGGATCATCCAACCTATCGTGGTTCGTCAGGTTGAGAGCGACAAATTTGAAATTATTGCGGGTGAGCGCCGTTGGCGTGCAGCACGCAAAGCAGGACTTAAACAAGTTCCCTGTGTGATCAAAAATGTGCAGGATCGCGCGGCGATAGCGATGGCATTGATCGAAAATATTCAGCGTGAAGATCTTAACGCGATCGAAGAAGCGGTTGCACTGGATCGTTTGCAAGAAGAGTTTCATCTTACTCATCAGCAAGTGGCGGATGTGATTGGTAAATCGCGCGCGGCGGTGAGTAATTTACTGCGCCTTAATCAACTTGAAGATGACGTAAAAAGTCTGGTATCGAGCAAGCAGCTCGATATGGGACACGCTCGCTCTCTGTTAGCGCTAGAAGGTCAACAACAAGTCGACATTGCCTTGCAGGTGGCAAAGAAAAACATGACGGTGCGTCAAGCTGAGCAATTAGTGAAAAAATGCTTACAGCCTGAGCTTGAAGCAAAAAGCGTATCAGAAGACACTGAGGCACAACAAATATCACAAAAATTAAGTGAAATGCTTGGGGCAAAGGTTACAATTGTGAGAGCAAACTATGGCAAGTCAAAGGTGACGATTAGTCTTGATGAACCTCACAAATTAGAGCAACTAATTGCCAAGCTAGAAAGCTAAATGAGATAATTGATTTAAGTCAATTATGCAAAAAACGTTTTTTTATTTGAAAGTTGTCGGTTTGTAAACAAAATTGTAACTTTTTGCTGCCTTTCAATTGCAATCAGTTCGACTCACCGTATAATTTTCGCCAATTTCTCAGCCTTATGTTGTAGATGAGCTGAGGATATTATTAGAGGTACGAATACATGGTAGCTGCGTTAGCTAGACCAGGACGAGAGCTTGCTAAGCGATTGTTAATGATCCAGGTTAGCGTGGCTATGTTTGTGGCTATAGTGGTGAGCATCATCATTAATGTTCATTGGGGTTATTCAGCGTTAATTGGTGGAGGCATTTTTGTCATTGCTAACACCGTATTTTCACTGCTTGCTTTTAGGTATAGTGGAGCTCGAGCAATAAAGCTTGTTACGGTTTCTTTCTATGCTGGCGAAGTATTGAAAATTCTAATAACAATAGTGCTCTTTTCTTTAGTCTACATGTATATGCAGGTGGAACTTGTTCCCCTCAAACTAACCTATTTACTGGTTCTTGGTATTAATATTTTTGCACCAGTGCTTTTCATTAACAACAAAAAATAGGATGAGTTATGGCTGCGCCAGGTGAAGCGCTAACATCGTCCGGATACATTGCCCACCACCTTTCTAACCTTTCTTTAGCGAAATTAGGGTTAGTTGCGGAAGAAGCAAGTTTCTGGAACGTACATATCGATAGCCTGTTTTTTTCTTGGTTTACTGGTTTAATTTTCTTAGGAATTTTTTACAAAGTAGCGAAGAAAGCAACAGTAGGTGTACCAGGTAAGCTTCAGTGTGCTGTAGAAATGATTGTTGAATTTGTCGCGGATAACGTCAAAGACACCTTTCATGGACGCAATCCACTGATCGCTCCTTTAGCACTGACTATCTTTTGTTGGGTATTGTTGATGAACGTGATGGACTTAGTTCCTATCGATTTCTTACCGTATCCAGCAGAACATTGGCTTGGAATCCCTTATTTAAAAGTGGTCCCGTCAGCTGATGTGAATATCACCATGGCTATGGCCCTAGGCGTATTTGCTCTGATGATCTATTACAGCATCAAAGTAAAAGGTCTAGGTGGTTTTGCGAAAGAGTTGGCTCTACATCCATTTAATCACTGGACTATGATTCCGTTTAACCTACTTATTGAAGTGGTATCGCTCCTTGCGAAGCCTCTATCACTTGGTATGCGTCTATTCGGTAATATGTTTGCAGGTGAGGTGGTGTTTATTCTTTGTGCGGCAATGCTACCATGGTATCTACAATGGATGGGTTCACTACCGTGGGCTATCTTCCATATTTTGGTTATTACGATTCAAGCTTTTGTGTTTATGATGTTGACAATTGTTTATATGTCAATGGCTCACGAAAGCAGTGATCATTAATTTTGTTTGTTCTTTTTTGAGTTTTTAGTTAATCGCTATAATTGGAGATAGTAATGGAAACTGTACTAAGCTTTTCTGCAATCGCAGTAGCAATCATCGTTGGGTTGTGTGCCGTAGGCACTGCGATAGGCTTCGCTATTCTTGGTGGTAAATTCCTTGAAGGTGCTGCTCGTCAACCAGAAATGGCTCCTATGCTACAAGTTAAAATGTTCATCATCGCAGGTCTACTTGATGCGGTTCCAATGATCGGTATCGTTATCGCACTTCTATTTACTTTCGCGAACCCGTTCGTTGGTCAACTAGGTTAATCACTTTTAACTGTGGGCAAACTTCGGTTTGTCGTTGATTAACACTTAGTCCGAATAGAAGGGGTAGCTGTTGTGAATATGAACGCAACTCTGCTAGGTCAAGCATTCTCGTTTGCACTGTTTGTGTGGTTCTGCATGAAATATGTATGGCCGCCATTGATGCAAGCAATTGAAGAACGTCAGAAAAAAATTGCTGACGGTCTACAAGCAGCAGAACGTGCTGAAAAAAACTTGAACCTGGCACAAGCCAACGCTTCTGACCAGTTGAAAGAAGCGAAGCGCACAGCAACTGAGATCATTGAGCAAGCAAATAAGCGTAAAGGTCAAATTTTAGACGAAGCCCGTGAGGAAGCTCAAATTGAGCGTAAAAAAATCCTTACTCAAGCTGAAGCTGAACTTGAAGCTGAACGCAACCGCGCGCGCGATCAGCTGCGCAAACAAGTTGCAACTCTGGCTGTAGCTGGTGCTGAGAAAATCCTTGAGCGTTCAATCGATAAAGATGCGCAAAAAGATATTCTTGACAACATTACTGCAAAACTTTAGGTCTGGGGGCGCATATGTCTGATTTGACTACTATCGCACGCCCCTATGCTAAAGCAGCCTTCGACTTTGCCGTAGACAAAGGCCAACTTGACCAATGGGGTCAAATGTTGTCTTTTGCTGCACAAGTCGCAAACAACGAACAGATTAAAGAGCTTCTAACGAGCTCTCTCTCTGCTGATAAGTTAGCAGAAATATTTGTGACAGTTTGTGGTGAACAAGTTGATGTATATGGTCAAAACCTGTTGAAGGTAATGGCCGAGAATGGTCGTCTAGCGGCCCTTCCTGATGTAAACGAACAGTTCTACGCTCTTAAACAAGAGCATGAGAAAGAGGCGGATGTTGATGTTATTTCAGCAAGCGTACTTTCTGACGAACAGTTAGCGAATATCAGTAGCAAACTTGAGCAGCGTTTTGAACGCAAAGTGAAGCTGAATTGCAGCGTAGATGAGACCTTACTTGGTGGGGTCATAATTCGAGCCGGAGACCTTATCATCGATAACTCAGCGCGTGGTCGTTTGAACCGCCTGAGCGATGTATTGCAGTCTTAATGGGGATTGGAGCATGCAACTGAATTCCACGGAAATTAGCGATCTAATCAAACAACGCATCGAGTCATTCGAAGTTGTTAGTGAAGCTCGTAACGAAGGTACTATCATCTCGGTAAGTGATGGTATCATTCGCATCCACGGCCTAGCGGACGTGATGCAAGGTGAAATGATTGAATTACCGAATGGCCGTTATGCACTAGCACTTAACCTTGAGCGTGACTCGGTTGGTGCGGTTGTAATGGGCCCATATGCTGACCTTAAGGAAGGCATGAAAGTTACAGGTACTGGTCGTATTCTTGAAGTACCAGTTGGTCCTGAAATGCTTGGTCGTGTGGTGAACACGCTAGGTGAGCCTATTGACGGTAAAGGTCCAATCGAAGCGAAACTGTCTTCGCCTGTAGAAATGATCGCACCGGGTGTAATCGACCGTAAATCGGTAGACCAGCCTGTGCAAACAGGTTACAAATCTGTTGACTCAATGATTCCTATCGGTCGTGGTCAGCGTGAGCTTGTAATCGGTGACCGTCAGACTGGTAAAACAGCGATGGCGATCGATGCGATCATCAACCAGAAAAACTCTGGTATTTACTCAATCTATGTAGCAATCGGTCAGAAAGCATCGACTATTGCCAACGTAGTTCGCAAACTGGAAGAGCATGGCGCGTTAGCAAACACTATTGTTGTTGTTGCCTCAGCTTCTGAATCTGCAGCGCTACAATATCTAGCGCCATATGCAGGTTGTGCGATGGGTGAATACTTCCGTGATCGCGGTGAAGATGCATTGATTGTTTATGATGACCTATCTAAGCAAGCTGTTGCTTACCGTCAGATTTCTCTACTACTCAAGCGTCCACCTGGTCGTGAAGCGTTCCCTGGGGATGTTTTCTACCTCCACTCTCGTCTACTAGAGCGTGCTGCTCGTGTAAGTGAAGTGTATGTAGAGCGTTTTACTAACGGTGAAGTGAAAGGTAAAACCGGTTCTTTAACTGCTCTTCCTATCATTGAAACTCAAGCTGGTGACGTTTCAGCATTCGTACCGACTAACGTAATCTCGATTACTGATGGTCAGATCTTCCTACAAACTGAGCTATTCAACGCTGGTGTACGCCCAGCTGTTGACCCTGGTATCTCAGTATCTCGTGTAGGTGGTTCAGCGCAAACGAAGATCATCAAGAAGCTATCTGGCGGTATTCGTACAGCACTAGCTCAGTACCGTGAACTTGCGGCTTTCGCACAATTCTCGTCTGATCTTGATGAAGCGACAAAGAAACAGCTAGACCATGGTCAAAAAGTAACAGAGCTAATGAAGCAGAAGCAGTACGCTCCTATGTCTGTTTTTGACCAAGCTCTAGTTATCTTTGCGGCAGAGCGCGGTTATTTGGCAGATGTGCAACTTAACAAACTGCTAGATTTCGAATCGGCTCTACTATCGTATGCTCGCGGTCAATACGCTGAATTTGCAGCTGAGATCGACAAGACGGGTGCTTACAATGATGAAGTTGAAGCGCAGCTTAAGAAGCTGACGGACGACTTCATAGCAACCCAAACTTGGTAATAGGTCGGTGGCAGTCTCTGCCACCAACTAATGGAGAGTAACGATGGCCGGCGCAAAAGAGATACGTAATAAAATCGGTAGTGTTAAAAGCACACAGAAAATTACGAAAGCGATGGAAATGGTAGCAGCTTCAAAAATGCGTCGTTCTCAAGACGCTATGGAGTCTTCTCGTCCATACGCTGAAACAATGCGTAAAGTGATCGGTCACGTAGCGAACGCTAGTTTAGAGTATCGTCATTCGTACCTAGAAGAGCGTGAAGCGAAGCGAGTTGGTTACATCATCGTTTCTACAGACCGTGGCTTGTGTGGCGGCTTGAACATTAACGTGTTCAAAAAAGCGATTACAGACATGCAGGCTTGGAAACAGAAGGGCGCTGACGTTGAATTGGCCGTTATCGGTTCAAAAGCAACAGCTTTCTTCAATAACAGTGGCGCAAAAGTCGCTGCTCAGGCTTCTGGTCTGGGTGATAGCCCAAGCCTTGAAGACCTAATCGGTTCTGTAAGCGTAATGCTGAAGAAGTACGATGAAGGTGAATTGGACCGTCTGTATGTAGTGTTCAACAAGTTTGTGAACACCATGGTTCAACAACCAACGATCGATCAATTACTACCTTTGCCTAAATCAGATAGTGAAGAGATGCAGCGTGAGCATTCATGGGACTACATCTATGAGCCTGAACCAAAACCTCTACTCGATACACTGTTAGTGCGTTATGTAGAGTCTCAGGTTTACCAAGGTGTAGTCGAGAACCTTGCTTGTGAGCAAGCGGCTCGAATGATTGCGATGAAAGCTGCAACAGATAACGCAAGCAACCTGATTGAAGACTTAGAACTTGTGTATAACAAAGCCCGTCAGGCGGCGATTACGCAAGAATTGTCAGAAATCGTTTCAGGTGCTGCAGCGGTTTAAGCTTAGGTAAAACGAAATAGTTTAGAGGATTAACGATGGCTACAGGTAAGATCGTACAGATCATTGGTGCGGTAGTCGACGTAGAGTTCCCACAGAGCGAAGTACCTAGTGTATACGACGCTCTAAACGTTACGGACTCAAAAGAGCGTCTCGTTCTTGAAGTTCAGCAACAGCTAGGCGGTGGCGTAGTTCGTTGTATCGTAATGGGTAGCTCAGATGGTTTACGTCGTGGAGTTGAAGTTGTTAACACTGGCGCTCCAATTTCGGTACCAGTAGGTACTAAGACCCTTGGTCGTATCATGAACGTACTTGGTGATGCGATTGATGAGTGTGGTGAGATCGGTGCGGAAGAGACTTACTCTATCCACCGTGAAGCACCAAGCTACGAGGAGCAATCAAGTGAGATCGCTCTTCTAGAGACGGGCGTTAAAGTAATCGACCTAGTTTGTCCATTCTCTAAGGGTGGTAAAATCGGTCTATTCGGTGGTGCAGGTGTAGGTAAGACCGTTAACATGATGGAACTTATCAACAACATCGCACTACAACACTCTGGTCTTTCTGTATTTGCAGGTGTAGGTGAGCGTACTCGTGAGGGTAACGACTTCTACTTTGAGATGCAAGAAGCAGGCGTTGTAAACGTTGAGAAGCCAGAAGAGTCTAAAGTAGCGATGGTTTACGGACAGATGAACGAGCCACCAGGCAACCGTCTACGTGTTGCACTGACTGGTCTAACAATGGCAGAGCGTTTCCGTGACGAAGGTCGTGACGTTCTACTATTTATCGATAACATCTACCGTTACACACTAGCAGGTACTGAGGTATCGGCACTGCTTGGTCGTATGCCTTCTGCGGTAGGTTACCAGCCTACACTAGCAGAAGAGATGGGTGTTCTTCAGGAGCGTATCACGTCAACCAAATCTGGCTCTATCACGTCTGTACAGGCGGTGTATGTACCAGCGGATGACTTGACTGACCCATCTCCAGCAACGACATTCGCGCACTTAGATGCAACGGTTGTACTTAACCGTAACATCGCAGCGATGGGTCTATACCCAGCGATTGACCCACTAGATTCAACATCTCGTATGCTTGATCCTTTAGTTGTTGGTCAAGAGCACTACGACATTGCTCGTGGCGTTCAGCAAACACTTCAGCGCTATAAAGAGTTGAAAGATATCATTGCGATTCTAGGTATGGACGAGCTTTCTGAAGGCGATAAGCAAATCGTATCTCGTGCACGTAAGATTGAGCGTTTCCTAACTCAACCTTATCACGTAGCGGAAGTATTTACTGGTGACCCAGGTGTCTACGTATCTCTAAAAGAGACTCTACGCGGCTTCAAAGGTCTACTAGCCGGTGATTACGACGATATTCCAGAGCAAGCGTTTATGTACTGTGGTTCTATCGACGATGCTCTTGAGAATGCGAAGAAGCTATAAGGCTAACTAGGAGGCGATATGGCAGCAATAACCTTTCACCTAGACGTTGTCAGTGCTGAGAAGAAGATCTTTTCTGGCTTAGTTGAGACGTTTCAGGTGACCGGTAGCGAAGGTGAGCTTGGTATTTTCCATGGGCACACACCGCTGCTGACCGCTATCAAGCCTGGTATGGTGCGTATTGTTAAGCAGCACGGCCACGAAGAAATCATTTATGTTTCTGGTGGTATGATAGAAGTTCAACCTGGTACAGCGACTGTACTGGCTGATACCGCTATCCGTGGTGAAGAACTAGACGCAGCAAAGGCGGAAGAAGCCAAACGCAAGGCTGTGGAGAATATCCAAAATCAGCATGGCGACATGGACTTCGCACAAGCGGCCGGTGAACTGGCTAAAGCCATTGCTCAGCTACGAGTTATCGAGCTGACAAAACGACGCCGTTAATCAATAGCGTTGTTTACAAGTGTCAAAGGCGGTCGAAAGACCGCCTTTTTGCTTATTTTTTAATGAAAATTTATCCCGATCAATTAACTAATCTCAGATTAGTGTCTAGAATACCCCTCAATAAAAAACAACGTCTAGTCTAATAGGTTATTTATGAAATTTAGCGCGGTGATTCTCGCAGCGGGTAAGGGCACTCGCATGTACTCGAATAAACCCAAAGTACTGCATACCCTTGCGGGTCGTCCTATGGTTAAGCATGTGATTGATACCTGTAGTGGGTTAGGCGCGCAAAATATTCATTTAGTTTACGGCCATGGTGGCGATCAGATGCAAGCAGAACTTGCGAGTGAGTCCGTGAATTGGGTACTGCAAGCTGAGCAACTCGGTACCGGCCACGCGGTTGATCAAGCTTCTGCAGAGTTTGAAGACGATGAAAAAATCTTAGTTCTGTACGGTGATGTGCCGCTGATCTCTGAGGAGACGATTGAGAGCCTGCTTGATGCTCAGCCTAATGGGGGAATAGCCTTGCTGACAGTAGTACTGGATAATCCAATGGGTTATGGCCGTATTGTGCGAAAAAATGGGCCTGTCGTCGCGATCGTTGAACAAAAAGATGCCACTGATGAGCAGAAATTAATCAAAGAGATCAACACGGGTGTGATGGTTGCTACGGGCGGTGATCTTAAGCGTTGGTTATCAGGATTAAATAATAATAACGCTCAGGGTGAGTACTACTTAACTGACGTGATTGCAGCTGCGCATGATGAAGGCCGTGCAGTAGAGGCGGTTCATCCTGTCAACCCGATAGAAGTCGAAGGGGTGAATGATCGCGCTCAGTTGGCTCGTCTCGAACGCGCTTTCCAATCGATTCAAGCGAAAAAACTCCTCGAACAAGGGGTTATGCTGCGTGATCCAGCCCGTTTTGATTTGCGCGGTGAGCTACAGTGCGGTATGGATTGTGAAATCGACGCCAATGTCATTATCGAAGGTCACGTGACCATTGGTGATAACGTGGTGATTGGCACTGGCTGTGTGCTGAAAGATTGTGAAATTGATGATAACACTATCGTGCGTCCATACAGCGTCATTGAAGGTGCCACGGTTGGTGAGGATTGTACGGTTGGTCCATTCACTCGTCTGCGTCCTGGCGCTGAAATGCGTAACGACTCTCACGTGGGTAACTTTGTTGAAGTGAAAAACGCCCGTATTGGTCAAGGCTCTAAAGCGAATCATCTTACTTATTTGGGCGATGCTGAAATTGGTCAACGGACCAATATTGGTGCAGGTGTTATCACATGCAATTACGATGGCGCGAACAAGTTTAAGACGATTATTGGTGATGATGTCTTTGTTGGTTCTGACAGTCAGTTGGTTGCGCCAGTGACAATTGCCGACGGTGCCACAATTGGTGCAGGTACCACATTAACTAAAGATGTCGCTCAAGGTGAGTTAGTCATCACACGGGCTAAAGAGCGCAAAATTACAGGTTGGCAGCGCCCGGTAAAGCAAAAGTAATCTCGCCAGCTAAGCAATGAAAAAGCCGCTCATTCCGAGCGGCTTTGTTGTTTTTGGTCGATTAATGACTCGGAATAGCAATGCGTGCTTCTAACCAGCGCACTGCTTGAGACACGACCAAAATCAACACTAAATACTCAAAAACAAGAAAAGTATAAATCTCTAGGGGTAAGTACTCATTAACAACAAGTTCATTGGCGCGACGAGTTAAGTCACTCAGCCCGATGACACTGACTAGTGAACTCATTTTCAGAATATAGACAAATTGATTCCCCAGTGGAGGCAGGATTTGTCGGAACGCTTGCGGCATGATCACTAAACGCATTTTTTGCCAATAGTTAAGCCCTAAAGACTCTGCTGCTTCATGCTGACCGCGGGTGATCGCTTGGATGCCACCGCGAAACACCTCGGCCATAAAGGCACTCTCGGCAATCGTTAATGCGATCACACCGGCCCAGAAATGATTTAATGACAGATCGAATAAGGTCGGCATTCCATAGTAAACCCACAATAACAGTACTAAGACTGGCACTGATCGTATTGACTCGACATAGAGGCGATTAATGAAACGCACTCCGGCGTGCTTAGAGAGTGCGGGAAAAGCCACCAGCAGCCCTAACAGCATGGCAAACAGCATACTAAGCAGGGAAACCTGGATCGTATCGCTAAAACCTGCGAGCAAAAACAGCAAGTTAGTTTGACCTTGCTCGGTGCTAGGGTCGAGGACATACCAACCCCATTGGTAATCTGTACAACCTGTTAATGATAAAATTGACACAAATATTAGATAACGAGACGTCACATTAAACCTTGTATTGACTAAAAAAATACCTTTGTTGCTGCTATGTTATCAATGAAGTGGCATAAACATAACAACTTTAGGGAATATAAAATGTACAAGTTCATCTTAGCGCTCGGATTGTGCTTGCTCTCCGTCGGTCAAGCCGTTGCTGACACCAGTCGTTTACAAGGTATTCTTGAAAGAGGCGTATTAAGAGTAGGGACCACGGGGGACTGGAACCCAATGACCATTAAAGACCCTGCAACCAATCGTTATCGTGGTTTTGATATTGATGTCACCACCGAATTAGCAAAAGATTTGGGCGTTGAAGTCGAGTACGTGGCGACGGACTGGAAGACGTTAGTCAACGGGATCACGGCGAATAAATATGACATTACTGGTAGTGCTTCGTTAAATATGTCGCGTGCTAAAGTTGCGGGTTACAGCCAGCCGTATTTCTACCTTGCCTTTGTTCCCGTAGTGCAGAAAAAGGACTTAGCAAAGTATTCAGATTGGAGTGACTTTGATCAGGCGGATGTGAAGGTCGCTGCAACGCTTGGTACGGTACAAGAGAAAATGGTTAAAGCTTTCTTCCCGTCAGCGCAGCATGTTGTGATTGAAGCGCCAGCGCGTGATTTTCAAGAGCTATTAGCCAGACGTGCGGATGTCTCTGTGACCTCTAACGTTGAGGCCGCAACGCTGGTGGAGAAGTTTAATCAACTGGCGATTGTACCAGTTAAAGCACCACGCAAACCAACGCCGATCGCGATGTTACTACCACAAGATGACCAAGTATGGATTAACTACCTTAACCACTGGCTCGAGCTAAAGAAAACACAAGGCTTCTTCGATGAAACCGCGAAAAAGTGGGGGCTAAAAAGTTTGTAGTCACTTACTTACGCACTAAAAAACGAGCCGCATCACGCGGCTCGTTTTATATCGGTTACTCTTCGCTGACTACGCGAGCGTTATCAGGTTTGGTGAAGTGCTGGGACAGATGTTTGTTTGAGATAACATAGCCGATCCATAGACCTGCCATGCAGATCATAATCGTAATACCTGTCACTAGTTGAGCTTGGCTGGCCATGGCGGCAACTAAGGCACTAGCAAGGCTGCTGACTGATATCTGCAGGCTGTTTTGTAAGCCAGCGGCCGTTGCAGGGCTTTGTTTAGCACTGGCTAGAGCTCGATTAACCACGATTGGGTACAATGCTCCGTTAGCCACTGCAATCAAACAAAATGGTGCTAAGATCGGCCAGATAGAAGTTAACTGCCATTGAGAAGCAATAAAGATAAGCAATGATGCGACACTAAACAGCGCAATCAATTGACGCAGCACCTTTTCATCGCCAAATTTTCTTACCGCGACTTTGCCCAAGTAACCGCCAGCCATAAAGGCGATGGTTTGTGGGATAAAACTTAAGCCAATATCTTTCGCTTCATAGCCCAGTTGCGCCATGATCTCTGGCATGCCAGTTAAGTAAGCGAAAAAAGCCGCCGATGCGGTAGCAAACATCATCACGCTACCAAGGTACGCTTTTGAACCAATCAGCGCTTTGATATCAGCTGCCATACTGGTTGGTTTGTTCTCCGCTGGATCATTATTTTGGCCGATCGTTGCAGCGACAAGCAAGACACCCATTAAGGTCAGCGCGATAAAAATGCTGTTCCAACCAAAGCTGTCTGCCAGTATGACCCCTAGTTGAGGAGCCAAAGCGGGTGAAAGTGCAACTAGCGGCATAATGGAGGCAAAAATCTGTTGGCTTTGACCCGAATATCGCTTGATGACCATTGCTTGCCAGATTACTGCAGGTGCGCATACACCGATGGCTTGAATAAAGCGTAAAGTTAACAGTTGCCAAACTTGATCGGCAAATGCCAACCCAAACGAGGCGACGGTAAATAGAACCAAGCCCGCCGCGAGTGTGTTGCGGTGACCGAATTTGTCCGATGCCACTCCCCACATCAACTGGCCAAGCGCCATGCCAACTAAAAAGATGGTTAACGACAGCGCGATCTGTTCAGGTCCGGTGGCAAAGTCGAGTTCCATTGCTTTGAATGCAGGTAAGTACATATCGGTGGCAATAAAGCCAAGCATGGACAGAGCCGCGAGATAGATGAGTTGTAGTTTTGATATTTTCATATTCAATCAAATTATTTAATTAATTTCTAGTTGATGTTAGTTGGCGCCAACCCTGATTTATTTACCTTGCTATTCTATTTTTAGATTTTAATAAAATAAAACGATAAAATAGTTGGTTATCAATCAAATTTTTTGAAGGGTTAAGGTATGTATTCCAAGTCATCGTTAGAAATGCTGGATACGGTTGCACGCCTTGGTAGTTTTACCGCGGCCGCTCAAGTCCTGAACAAAGTTCCCTCAGCGATTAGCTACGGTGTGCGACAAGTTGAAAAAGAATTGGATGTGGTTCTGTTTTATCGTCTTCCGCGTAAAGTGAAATTGACCGCCGCAGGCGAACTGTTTATTACTGAAGCGCGTACGCTACTCAGGCAAATGGAAGAGATTAAGGCGCAAACACGACGCGCGGCACACGGTTGGCAATCAACACTGAAGCTGACGCTAGATAATGTCGTGAAACTCAACAAACTTAAGCCTTTGGTTGAAGACTTTTACCGAGAGTTTGAGTTTGCTGAGCTACAGATCAATATGGAAGTATTTAATGGCTCTTGGGAAGCGATAGCCCAAGAGCGGGCTGATATTGTTATTGGAGCAACAGCGGCGGTGCCAGTTGGCGGTGATTTCGAAGTCCGTGATATGGGATCGTTAGATTGGGCATTTGTCATGTCGCCAAGCCACCCTTGCGTTAAGCAGCAAAACTTGAACCAAGATCTTGTGAGTCAGTTTCCAGCAATCTGTCTCGATGATACCTCGAGCGTATTACCCAAGAGGCATACAGGCCATTACCCGCAGCAGCGTCGACTACTGCTACCTAACTGGTACAGTGCGATTGAGTGTTTAAAGAATGGTATTGGTGTTGGGTATATGCCTCGTCATATTGCGATGCCATTGATTCACGATGGGGTCTTGGTAGAAAAAACCTTGCCAGATGAAAAACCGCTCAGTCAGTGTTGTTTGGTGTGGCGTAAAGACGATAATCACCGTTTGATTGAGTGGATGGTCAATTATCTAGGCAGCAGCCAGCAGCTTCATCAAGATTGGCTTCAAGCGTACTAAAGAAAAAACGCCAGCAAAAAGCTGGCGTTGATGCTTAGAGGGTTGATGTTAAGGACGTTCAAATACCGTGGCGATACCTTGCCCTAAACCAATACACATGGTTGCCAAACCGTACTTGGCATCTTTGTCTTCCATGAGGTTAATCAATGTGGTTGATATGCGTGAACCTGAACAACCTAGAGGATGACCGAGTGCGATAGCGCCGCCGTTAAGGTTGACCTTCTCGTCCATGACATCCAATAGACCGAGGTCCTTGGCACATGGTAGTGATTGAGCGGCGAACGCTTCGTTAAGCTCAACCACATCCATATCTTCAATTGATAGGCCTGCACGTTTCAGTGCTTTTTGCGTAGCAGGAACAGGTCCATAGCCCATGATCGAAGGATCGCAGCCAGCAATAGCCATACCTTTGATACGTGCGCGAATCTTCAGACCAAGTTCGTTGGCTTTATCTTCACTCATGATCAACATCGCTGATGCGCCATCAGATAACGCTGATGAAGTGCCCGCCGTTACGGTACCATTGGCTGGATCAAACACAGGGCGAAGTTGAGATAAGCCTTCTACAGTAGTTTCTGGACGAATGACTTCATCATGATCGAGCATAAATAACGTTCCGTCAGCGGCATGACCTTCCGTGGGTAGAATTTCGTTTTTAAAGCGACCTTCTACCGTAGCGGCTTGTGCACGTGCATGAGAGCGTGCAGCAAACTGATCTTGTTGCTCGCGGCTAATACCATGCATTTTACCAAGCATCTCTGCCGTGAGTCCCATCATACCAGCCGCTTTGGCGACGTTTTTTGACATACCTGGGTGGAAGTCTACCCCATGGTTCATAGGAACATGACCCATGTGCTCTACGCCCCCAATCAGGCAGATTTCTGCATCACCAGTCATTATCGCTCGGGTACCGTCGTGCAGTGCTTGCATCGAAGAACCACACAATCGATTGACCGTGACCGCACCAATCTCAATCGGTAGTCCCGCCAATAGCGCTGCGTTACGCGCAACGTTAAAGCCTTGCTCTAGTGTTTGTTGAACACAGCCCCAATAAATGTCTTCAATTTCACTTGGATTAACCTCAGGGTTACGTGCCAAGATACCTTTCATGAGGTGCGCAGAGAGATCTTCAGCACGAGTATGGCGGAAGGCACCACCTTTAGAGCGACCCATTGGGGTACGTAGACAATCTACAATGACAACATTTCTTGTAATAGACATTTGCGAATCTCTCCTTAGATTGAACCTTGCTGTTGAGTGCCGTAGAAGGTTTCACCTTTAGCTGCCATATCAAGCAGTAATTGAGGGGCTTGGTACATAGCACCTAACGATTGGTATTTTTTGGTTATTTCGACAAATTCTGCAATACCAATGCTATCTAGATAACGGAATACACCGCCGCGGAATGGAGGGAAGCCCAAACCGTAAACGAGCGCCATGTCGGCTTCTTGCGGCGAGGCAATGATCTTCTCTTGCAAACACAGCACTACTTCATTGATCATTGGCACCATCATGCGTTCAATAATCGTCTGTTCGTCAAACGCTTGAGCGGTGTGGCACACTTCCGCCAATAGTGGGAGGATGTCATCACTGAAGGTTTTCTTCGGTTTACCACGCTTATCAACGCTGTAGGTATAAAATCCGCAGCCGTTTTTCTGGCCATATTTGTTGGCTGCAAATAGAGCGTCAATAGCGTCGCGGCCATCTTTGCCCATGCGCTCAGGGAAACCTTGAGCCATCACTTCTTGAGCATGATGTGCAGTATCAATTCCGACGACATCGAGTAAATACGCAGGGCCCATTGGCCAACCAAACTTTCGCTCCATCACTTTATCAATTTGAGTGAAGTCTGCGCCGTCACGTAACAACTGGCTAAAGCCACCAAAGTAAGGGAAAAGCACGCGGTTAACGAAAAATCCTGGACAGTCATTGACTACGATAGGTGATTTACCCATCTTCGCAGCGTATGCAACCACACGGTTGATGGTTTCATCTGAGGTGTGCTCACCACGGATAATTTCTACCAATGGCATCCGATGTACGGGGTTGAAGAAGTGCATACCACAGAAGTTCTCTGGGCGTTTCATCGACTTGGCCAACAAGTTAATTGGAATAGTCGATGTATTTGAGGTGATCACAGTATCATCACCCACATATTGCTCTACTTCACTGAGAACTGCGGCTTTCACTTTCGGGTTTTCCACCACCGCTTCTACGATTACATCCGAGTTTTCAATGCCAGCATAATGCAAGCTAGGGGTAATAGAGGCAAGAATGCCCGCCATTTTAAAGCCATCAATACGACCGCGTGACAGACGCTTATTGAGCAATTTGGATGCCTCTGTCATGCCTAGGTCTAGTGACGCTTGAGCAATGTCTTTCATCAACACTGGCACGCCCTTAAGCGCCGATTGATAAGCAATACCGCCACCCATAATACCAGCCCCAAGAACCGCTGCACGTTGAGTCTCTTTGTTGGCGGCTTTGGCGGCGTTTTTAGCAATACCTTTAATGTATTGGTCATTAAGGAATAGTCCCACCAACGCCTGAGCTTCTTGTGATTTCGCTAGTTTGATGAAATTGTTGCGTTCGATGTCGAGTGCTTCATCACGAGCGTAGCGAGCACCTTGTTCAATCGTCACAACAGCTGTCATCGGTGCAGGGTAGTGAGGTCCCGCTTTTTGTGCGACTAAACCTTTTGCCATCGTAAAGCTCATCATTGATTCGAGCTTACTTAGCGCAAGTGCCGAGGTTTTTTGCTGGCGACGTGCTTTCCAGTCAAGCTTTTCATTGATTGCTTGTTCAAGAGTGGTTAGTGCTGATTGATGCAATGTCTCTGCATCGACAATGGCATCAAGCAGACCAAGTTTCAGTGCCTCGTCAGCTCGACAAGCTTTGCCTTGAGTGATGATTTCCATCGCGCTGTCAGCCCCAAGCACGCGCGGTAAGCGAACACAGCCTCCAAATCCTGGCATAATGCCGAGTTTAGTTTCTGGTAGGCCAATGCTGGTGGTTTTGTCACCTATGCGCATGTCGGTAGCGAGTACACACTCACATCCGCCGCCTAAGGTATGCCCTTTAAGTACAGAGATGGTCGGTACTGGTAAATCTTCGAGTTTGTTAAAGATGCTGTTGGCAAAACGTAGCCATTGATCGAGCTCTTGTTCTGGCTTCGCAAATAGGCTTAGAAACTCAGTAATGTCAGCGCCAACGATAAACGTGTCTTTATCGGACGTTAGCATTAGCCCTTTTAGCGAGCTATGCGCTTTGAGTGCGTCAAGCGCTTTATCCAATGACTCAAGAGTCGCGAGATCAAGTTTGTTAACAGAAGCGGGAGCGCAAAAGCTAAGTTCTGCGATTCCGTGTTGTAATTCCTTTACCTGTAGGGTTTCGGCTTGGTAAATCATTGTCTATCTCCATGACATACAATCTTGGATTGTGTGTATAGCATCTTGGCTCAACATCAAGGTGAAGAGGCATGAGGCACTATAAAGGAAAGTGGTTATATTTATATTCTGGTTAGACCAGTGGTTTTAGTTTGGACTTGCCGTTAGTGAAATTCAATACATTTTTTAAACAAGTGTTTAACATTGTGCGCTTGGGCAGATCTTAGGCGACGTTCAAATCTCACTCATGCTACACTGCCTTCATCAATCGAAACCTATCAAGACCATGAATGACCAGCCTTACTTAATACCCGCCCAAGCCACTCAATTTGAAGAAGAAATAAAGAAAAGTGTCTTTATTACTTATTTAGCGCACACGCCTAGTGTGACCGCGGCGAAGGCGTTTGTTCAACAAGTTAAAGCGCGTCATTCTGATGCTCGGCATAATTGCTGGGGCTTTGTTGCTGGTCGACCTGAAGATACAATGCGTTGGGGATTTAGTGACGATGGTGAGCCCTCCGGAACGGCCGGTAAGCCGATACTGGCCCAACTAGCAGGCAGTGGCGTTGGGGAAATTAGTGCAGTGGTAACTCGTTACTCGGGGGGGATAAAGCTTGGAACTGGTGGGTTAGTCAAAGCGTATGGGGGTGGTGTACAACAAGCCCTTAAGTCGCTTCAAACTATTGAGAAAAAAATAACCACAAAGTTACGACTAGAGTTAGACTATGGTTTTGTGCCAATCGTAAAGTCTTTACTGGATCAATTTTCTGCTCATGAGGTTGGAGTCGATTACACCGAATTGGTCACAATGGTGGTAGAGATCGAATTGCGCCAAGTCAGTGATTTTACCCAGGCCATAGTCAACAGAAGCGGTGCCAAGGTAATAGTTACCACATTGGATAAATCATAAGATAACTAGGAAGTCGGAAGCCACGCTTCACAAATAAGTCTATTCATGCAATTTCGATCAATTATTCGCATCGTCGGGCTCTTACTCGCCCTTTTTAGTGTTTCTATGCTCGCGCCTGCGTTAGTGGCGTTGATCTATCGAGACGGCGCTGGTGTGCCTTTCGTGACCACTTTCTTTGTCTTGCTGTTTTGTGGCACGGTTTGTTGGTTCCCCAATCGTCATCATAAGAATGAATTAAAAGCACGTGATGGTTTTCTGATCGTGGTTCTTTTCTGGACGGTTATCGGTAGCGCAGGTTCATTGCCATTCTTGATTGTAGATAATCCGAATGTGTCGGTGACCGATGCGTTTTTCGAATCATTTTCTGCTTTGACGACCACTGGGGCGACGGTGATTGTTGGTCTAGATGATTTACCTAAAGCGATTTTGTTTTATCGACAGTTTTTACAGTGGTTTGGCGGTATGGGCATTATCGTCTTAGCCGTTGCAATACTACCAGTACTCGGTATTGGTGGAATGCAGCTTTATCGGGCTGAAATTCCTGGTCCGGTTAAAGATTCGAAAATGACGCCACGAATTGCCGAAACCGCTAAAGCACTATGGTATATCTATCTTAGCTTGACCATTGCATGTGCTGTCGCCTTTTGGCTAGCAGGTATGACCCCGTTTGATGCCATAGGCCATAGCTTTTCGACTATAGCGATTGGAGGGTTCTCGACCCATGATGCCAGTATGGGATACTTTGACAGTTACGCGATTAATTTGATCACGGTTGTGTTTCTACTTATATCTGCGTGTAACTACTCCCTTCACTTTGCAGCATTTGCATCGGGTGGAGTTCACCCTAAATATTACTGGAAAGATCCAGAGTTTCGCGCCTTCTTCTTTATTCAGGGCTTACTGTTTGTCGTCTGCCTGTTAATTTTGCTTAATCACCATTCCTACGATTCGTTTTATGATACGTTTGATCAAGCATTGTTCCAAACGGTATCGATCTCTACCACGGCAGGCTTTACGACGACGGGGTTTTCCGAGTGGCCGCTATTTTTACCTGTGCTACTACTGTTCTCTTCTTTTATCGGTGGGTGCGCCGGCTCTACGGGTGGCGGCATGAAGGTAATTCGCATTTTGCTTCTTACCTTACAAGGGGTGCGAGAGCTGAAACGTTTAGTCCACCCGCGCGCCGTCTATACCATCAAGGTCGGTGGCAGCGCGCTTTCACAACGGGTAGTAGACGCGGTGTGGGGATTTTTCTCAGCCTATGCTTTAGTGTTTGTGGTTTGTATGCTTGGTTTAATTGCCACAGATATGGATGAGCTGAGCGCGTTTTCTGCTGTGGCGGCAACGTTAAATAATTTAGGACCGGGACTTGGCGAAGTGGCATTACATTTTGGTGATGTGAATGATAAAGCCAAATGGGTACTGATAATTTCTATGTTGTTTGGTCGATTAGAAATATTCACAATACTGATACTACTCACGCCGACGTTTTGGCGTAGCTAACTCTCACTAAGGAGATAATGTGGCAAAAGCTCTGTTCCTTTATTCGACCCGAGAAGGTCAAACGAAAAAGATTTTCCACTATATTAGTGAGCAGATGAAAGGATTCGACTGCGAGATGATTGACCTGCACTCAGTAGAGAGTGTCGACTTCAGTCAGTATGATAGTGTTTTGATTGGCGCGTCGATTCGTTATGGTCACCTCAATAAAAAGCTCTATCAATTTATTGAGCGTAATTTGTCTCAATTACAAACAGCCAAATCAGCATTCTTCTGTGTCAATCTTACTGCTCGTAAAGAAGACCAAGCGAAAGATACTCCAGAAGGCAGTGCTTATATTAAGACGTTTTTGAGTAAGTCACCTTGGCAGCCTAAGTTGATAGGTGTCTTTGCTGGGGCACTTTATTATCCACGTTATGGTTGGTTTGATAAAACCATGATTAAATTCATCATGAGTATGACGGGTGGCGAGACAGATACGAGTAAAGAAGTTGAGTATACTAACTGGGAAAAAGTAACTTTATTTGCCAATAAATTTCAAAATCTATAAAGAAAGGGTCGGTTTATAGGCCTTTTAGAGTAAATTTTAATCGAACAATAAAAAAGTTTAAAAAAACGCTAAAAAGGGGTTGCCAACATAACTGCAATCTCTATAATGCACCCTCGCTGACACGGGAACGCTTCGAAATAAATAAGTTTCCAATTAGCAGGTCATCTAGCCAAGTAGAAATGCTTGAAAAAGTTTGAAAATAGTGGTTGACACTAAACTTTAACTCGCTAAAATGGCCATCCGTTTCGAGCAAGGCTCAAACGAACGCTCTTTAACAATATAAACCTATCAATCTGTGTGGGCACTCGTTGATGACAATCCAATAAGTTATTGCTTAG
>NZ_NIVQ01000013.1 GCF_002811245.1 Vibrio salilacus
TTGGGTCAGAATATAGTCTTCATCACTGGATACCACCGCGCCATATTTCAAGAAGTTCTTACCTAAAATCATGCTGTAATGGAATCGGCTGCGATCTTGTAAGTTGACCCGAACCTTTTTCTCTAGTGTGCCGAGTTTAACGAACATTTCCACTACGGGTCTTACGGTGGCTTTCTCACCAGCTTTGGCGGTCACTGTCATGGTATCCACCACAGGTAAAGTGAAGCTCTGATCCATACCCAAGTCATTTTGATAATCAAAGCTGACCATTTGCTGGCCCGCTTGTTTGAAGCGTCGAATATTTTGCGCATTGATAGAGCTAATGTCAGCGCCGGTATCGAGTTTGACTGGGAAGCTAAGCTGATCGATTTGCGCCACTTCAATATGACCGGTTTTAAATAGAGGATAGCCCTCGAGTAAGTTGTCGCTGCGAGTGTTAATCAATACCCTTTGATTCGACATCTTCCGACCAATGATGAAGTATTCATTGTCCTCATCCTCATCAAGCACATCAATCGCGTAGGCAAGTTCGACCTCTTGACCGTGAAGAATAAAGGTGCCAAAAACCACAGGGCGGATAGAGTCACCCACTTTGAGCTTTTTGTTGATCGGCTTGGAGAACTTTTTGGCATCGCCATTAGTGGTAGATAGGTAGTAGGTGACCCAGTCTTTACCGCGATCTTGGTAGATTTCAAAACTCGGTACTTTTAATAGCGGTGTTTTCACCACTAGTGATGGTTCGGCGTTGAGCGTGATGCCATCTAAGCGAAGAGTTTCTTGCCCTGAGACTTGCAGTGCTTTTGATTTTGAGTCAAAGGTTTCCTCTGAGGTAGAGAGTAAATTCGTGGCGCTAGGATCGATCATAAAGTGTTGGTTGAGCGTCTCTTGGCCAAGGCGAATTTGGCTATGAAACTGACTACGATCGCTCAAATATACTAGCCAGTAGTGGTGTTTTTGGTTGTACATGGTGATCGGGACATACACCATTGGGCGCTGCTGATCAGCGACTTTAATCATTCTTTCTAGTGGCCGAGTCAATGCAGTAGTATTGCCGTTAGAGTCGCTGATCTCAAAACTGACTTGCTGTGTTTTGCTATCGACCTTGATATTGGTTGCGTGCAGCGACGTGTAGTTATTGCTCATAGAATAGGAGATATTTTGGTTGATGCCGCCAATGTTGACCTGCTCTTTTCTGCCGATTAATTGGGCTTGTTTTTGTTGTTGTAGATAGTCGTAGCCAGCAAAAACCCAAGCCTTGTTTTTTAAGAAGGTTTTGCCAATTAACACCGGGGCAGAAAACTGACTACGATCGGTTAAGTTCACCTCTGTCATCACCGTGGTGTCGGCAATGGTCATTGGCAACGTCACTGTTGGGCGTACGATGGGCTTTTTACTGGTGCGGTTGCGGATCACCCCGACGCGCGTTAAAGGTAAACTAACGCTAACCAGCTCATTATTGTAGGGATGTTCCAGATCAAAACTGACGGTGACTTGATAAGGAGCAAACAGCTCAGCATCACGGTCATGATAGGCGACATCATCAATCTCTGGGGTATTGATCAAGGCTTGCATTAATGCATTATCTTGCAAGTCCTTAAATTTTGGATGGCGACTGGTGACATGAATATTGCTGGCATGAATTGACGTTGTGTCGGCACCCGTATCAATTTTTCCTGCAAAGGGAATGTGCTGCAGTGGTTCGATGCTATTGAGGTAAACATTTTCCACTCGGCCCAGAACGGGTTTGTCGTCGAGTGTGTAAATGGGCGCATATGTTGTTGCATTAATAGTCGTGTTTTGTAAATTGCTGTCGGCGAATGCCAAGCTAGAGAGGACAGAACAAGACAACAAAGAGAGAGCCAGTAACAGTTTTTTCATAGCGGTTCCATAGACGCATCAGCGAGTGAAGTAGTTATACTACATTAGTGACTTGCTTCGATTTTAGGTTCTTGTCTCTCTCTAGTTTTGACACAATAATCACACAATTGCCAATCTATGGGCCAAACAGTGGTGCAAGTGGAGCAAGTTGGCTAGTGAGGGCGAAAAATGTTGGCTTTTTGTCTCAAGACCCCAATATAACCAATAGCCGCAATTAAATGTTTAATTCAAAAAAGAGATTCAACGGATGAGCCAAGCTATCTGTAAATTGATTGCTCAGGAACTCAATGTTCGCCCTGAGCAAGTCACCGCCGCAGTCAACCTGATTGATGATGGTAATACCGTTCCGTTTATCGCCCGTTACCGTAAAGAAGTGACAGGAGGCCTAGACGATACACAACTGCGTAATTTAGATAGCCGCTTATCTTACTTGCGAGAGCTTGATGATCGCCGCCAAACCATCCTTAAATCGATTCGAGACCAAGGTAAATTTAGCTCGGAGCTTGAAGCTGAAATCCATCAAGCTGACAGTAAAACCCGACTTGAAGATCTGTATTTACCCTACAAACCTAAGCGCCGAACGAAAGGCCAGATCGCCATTGAAGCTGGTCTGGAGCCTTTGGCGGATACCTTGTGGAATCACCCTCAGACTGACCCAGAAAGCGAAGCGAAGCAGTATATTAATAGCGACAAGGGCATTGCAGACAGTAAGGCCGCCTTAGATGGTGCGCGAGCCATTCTCATGGAGCGCATTGCTGAAGATGCTAACTTGCTAGAAAAGATTCGCTCCTTTCTCAATCGTCACGCTGAGCTTGTATCGCGAGTGGTGGCAGGGAAGGAACAACAAGGTGAGAAATTCAAAGATTATTTCGAGCATAACGAAGCACTAAGCAAAGTACCATCGCACCGTGCTTTAGCCATGCTGCGAGGCCGCAATGAAGGTTACTTAACCTTAGCCATGAATGCGGACCCAAGCCAAGAAGAAGGTGTACGTCAGTCACATTGCGAAAGTATCATTAGCGATCACTACGGCGTCTCTTTGAGCAGTGCCCCCGCTGATGGTTGGCGCAAGCAAGTGATCAGTTGGGCGTGGCGCATCAAGGTGTCGATGCACATGGAAACCGAACTGATGGCGGCGATGAAAGAGCGCGCTGAAATTGAAGCGATCGACGTGTTTGCCACTAACCTAAAAGATTTGCTGATGGCCGCGCCTGCTGGTCCGCGTGCAACGCTGGGTCTTGATCCTGGGTTGCGTACCGGTTCAAAAATTGCGGTGGTTGACTCAACGGGTAAGGTGCTGGCGACCGAAACGATTTATCCTCACCCACCGCAAAAGCAGTACGATAAATCAGCGCAAGTGGTCGATGCACTAGTGCGTCAGCACAATGTTGACTTGATTGCGATTGGTAATGGTACCGCTTCACGCGAAACCGATAGTTTTGTCGCGGATGTTATTCAGCGTGGCAACCTAAAAGTGCAAAAAATCATGGTGAGCGAGGCTGGGGCGTCGGTCTATTCAGCGTCTGAACTGGCGGCCAACGAGTTTCCGAATCTTGATGTCTCTTTACGCGGTGCCGTGTCGATTGCACGCCGACTGCAAGACCCTTTGGCTGAGCTGGTGAAAATCGACCCTAAGTCGATTGGTGTCGGCCAATATCAGCACGATGTGAGCCAGTCAATGCTCGCCAAACGTCTCGATGCGGTGGTTGAAGATTGTGTTAACGCGGTCGGTGTCGATGTCAACACCGCCTCACCCGCCTTGCTGATGCGTGTGGCTGGCTTATCGGGCACGATTGCGCAGAATGTCGTTGACTATCGTGATGCCCATGGCCGTTTTGAAAGCCGTACCACATTGAAGAAAGTCGCGCGGCTTGGGCCAAAAGCGTTTGAACAGTGTGCTGGATTCTTGCGCATTATGGACGGTAAAAACCCGCTTGATGCCTCTTCCGTGCACCCAGAAGCCTACCCAGTGGTAAAGGCGATCGCTGCCAAGAATCAAAAACCGATTCAAGCCTTGATTGGTGATACCACTTTCCTGCGTGGTTTGCATGCTAGCGATTACACCGATGAGAACTTCGGTGTGCCGACGGTGAGCGATATTATTAAAGAGTTGGATAAACCAGGCCGTGACCCACGTCCTGAGTTTAAGACCGCCACGTTCGCAGATGGTATCAACTCGGTCTCAGATCTAGAGCCAGGGATGATTCTTGAAGGTGTGGTGTCGAATGTGGCGAACTTTGGCGCCTTTGTTGACATTGGCGTGCACCAAGATGGCTTAGTGCATATCTCTGCGCTCACTGATCGTTATGTCTCTGATCCACGCGAAGTGGTCAAGGCGGGTGATATTGTTACAGTCAAAGTGATGGAAATTGATGTCCAACGTAAGCGCATTGGTTTGTCGATGCGTCTGAATGATGAACCCGGACAAGATAACCGAGCTCAGCGTTCGAGTGCGCCGCGCAGTCAGCCGCGTCAAACACAAGGCGGACAACGCCGCCGCGAAGAGCCGCAAGACAGTGCGATGGGCGGTGCCTTCGCACAAGCGTTTGCAAAGGCCAAGCGTTAAGGCAGATAAGCGTTAAACAGATCAAAGCAAAAGTAAATCCCCGTGAGTAGTGATACTAACGGGGATTTTTTGGGCATTACCTCATCAGTGATAAGCTCGATGAGGACTACAACACCGCAATGACATCAGAAGGAGTGTTGGGTGCAACGGCATCACCGTAATGAAATTTAATCACAGTGCGTCTTTTCTCCATGGTTCCTTCTGTTATCGCCGCATCGATTATGCGTCTCGGCAAGCGAAAGCGCATGGCGTAGCCTTTACCTTGATGTTCGCTATAACTATCGAGTGCCAACAATTGAAATAACCTATCGAGTGTCTCTTGAGGCTCTTCCTGAGAAACGGAGATCGCTTCACCACTTTGATCGGTCTCATAGCTTGGATGCTCTGAGGGATCCCATGATGATTGTTTACGCCGTTTTTCATCTGCAGTCACTTTCCGTTCTGCGTTACTCTTGGTCAATGCAAGCGTTGGGGCAATTGGCTCACGGACTTTATTGTCCCTGGCGGCTTGCTCCGTTTGCACATTAACCGATGGGGCGATGAGTGGAACACTTACGTTCGTAGGTGATACGAGCATCGTTTAGTCTCCTCACGCCCAACCGGCAGAGTGGTCACTCTTTCGGTTAGTTTATTTATCGACCAACCATCTGAAACATTTAGCACATTTTACAGTTTGTTACTCATTACCGTTGATTGCACAATGGCAACGAGTTATCGATAAATCGCTTCACTTGTTCACAGAACGAATCAAATTCGGTCATGAAGGGGGCGTGAGATGACGCCGAAAACACAACACTTTCACTATCTGGAGTTAGAGAATCAACATCACTGGCGACTTTGACGGGTACTAAGCCATCAAGGCGACCGTATAAACGCAGCATCGGCATGGTTAACTGTATAAGCTGGTGGCGATAATCGCTCTCTGCTAACAGATTCAATCCGGCCAGCAGCGACGTTGGATTGGGCGCTGGTCTGGAAAGCACCGCCTGTTTGAGCTGCTTTACATCTTTACGCGCCGAAGGGCTGCCCATGGCTTGCAGCGCCATAAAGCGCTCGATGGTTAATTGGAAATCATCGACTAGCTGCTCGGTAAAAGCACTCAAGATTTGCGGCTGGATGCCTCGCCATGGTTTTTGCGCGGCAAACTTCGGCGAGCTAGCCACGGTGACAAGCTTGCTGACTCGCAGTGGATGGTGAAGGGCAATGTGAGTGGCGAGCAGTCCCCCAAGTGACCAACCGAGCCAAATGGCGCACTCTGGCGCATGCTTAAGCACTTGCTCGGCGAGATCGTCCATACGTTCAAAGCTGGCCTGGTGGCTGTGACCAAAACCAGGCAAATCGACCACGTGAACACAGTAGTGTTGGCTGAGCGCTTCTACCGTGTTACGCCATACCGCGCCATTCATTCCCCAACCGTGAACCAGCACCAAGTGTTGGCCGCGACCGCAGGTTTGCCAATAAAGTGGTGGTGAGTTGCTCTCAATTTGCTGCACTTTTTTCATCCTTCATCATGCTATTTTGACACCATAATTGTTGTTCCAACTGACCAAAGTGAAACTATGTTAGCGCAAACAATCAACAAATACATCGCGGACCTGCTGCCGATGCAGTGTGAGGTGTGTCAATTACTCTTGGCGGCCGACGAACAGCAACTCGGGGTTTGCGCTACGTGCCAACACTATTTCTCACCAATGCCTCGTTGCCAGCGTTGTGGTTTAATGACGGTGGCTGAGCAAGTCGAGTGTGGGCAGTGTTTAAAGCAGCCACCATACTGGCATAAGTTATATTGTGTTGGTGACTACCAAGCGCCACTCTCTTCTTACGTGCATTTACTCAAGTACGAGCGGCAATTCTGGCATGCCCGAAAGCTTGCGATGTTATTAGCACCACGAATCGACCAACCTGCTGATTTGATCACCTTTGTGCCCTTGCATTGGCGGCGTTACTTACAGCGTGGATTTAATCAAAGTGAGTTACTTGCGCAGTCATTAGCCAAACAGCTTGCGGTGCCCCAGCAAGGCGTGTTTCGTCGCATTCGTGCAACCGCTCAGCAGCAAGGGTTAGACAAACACCAGCGGATGAACAACATCCACAATGCCTTCGCATTGACATCATTGCCAAAGGTGCAGCGGGTCGCGATTGTTGATGATGTTTTAACCACAGGAAGTACCGTGCAATATTTGTGCAAATTACTGCTTGATGCCGGCGTAAAAAGCGTTGATATTTATTGCATTTGTCGTACTCCTGAACCTGCGAGTTAGCCGAATTTGATCAATAGGGCTAGATCTCTCAATTTTCAGGAGTAGAATGGACAACTAATAGCCTACAAAATTACTCAGGTATTCGTCGTGTCAAATACAAATACAATTATTATTACTGAAACTGCCCAAAAACATTTTGCTAACCTACTGAGTCAGCAGCCAGAAGGCACTAATATTCGTGTGTTCGTTGTAAATCCAGGCACTCAAAACGCAGAGTGTGGTGTGTCTTACTGCCCACCTGAAGCCGTTGAAGCTACGGATACCGAGCTTAGTTTCGATCACCTTACTGCTTATGTTGATGAACTCAGCTTACCTTTCTTAGAAGACGCTGAAATTGACTTTGTCACTGACAAAATGGGCTCTCAGCTCACACTGAAAGCCCCCAATGCCAAAATGCGTAAAGTGTCTGACGATGCGTCACTGGTTGAACGTGTTGAATACGCGATTCAAACTCAAGTAAACCCTCAGCTTGCTGGTCACGGTGGTCACGTGAGTTTGGTTGAGATCACCGATGATGGCATCGCGATCGTCGCATTTGGTGGTGGTTGTAATGGTTGTTCAATGGTTGATGTCACACTCAAAGAAGGCATCGAAAAAGAGCTACTGCAGCAATTTGAAGGTGAGTTGTCGGCGGTACGTGATGCGACCGAGCATGATCGCGGTGAGCATTCATACTACTAAATTCGTATTAACCGAATGAAATACATAGGGTTGGCCATAAGGCGAACCCTTTTTTTTGATTTCAAACCCGGCTATTTTCTCCTATATTAATAGCATTCTCTTCGTGTAAAGGATCAAGCTTGTGGCCAAAAGGACTCCACCAGAGATTATGGCGAAACAAACCGTCGCCCAATCTCGATTATTCGCAATTGAAGCGCTCGATTTACGCTTTAGTAATGGTGAGCGGCGTACTTATGAGCGAATGAAACCGAGTGGTCGTAATGCGGTCATGATGGTGCCAATCACAGCGCAAGGCGATCTCTTGCTAGTGAGGGAATACGCGGCGGGTACGGAGCGTTATGAGCTGGGCTTTCCCAAGGGGTTGATTGACCCTGGCGAAAATGCTGAGCAAGCCGCAGTACGCGAGCTGAAAGAAGAAATAGGCTATGGCGCGAATAAGCTGACACCATTAAAGCAAGTGGTACTGGCACCGTCATATTTCTCAAGCCAAATGACCCTATTTATTGCACAAGATCTATACTCAGAGCAATTAGAAGGGGATGAACCTGAGCCTTTGGATGTGGTGCGCTGGCCATTGGCTCAGGCAGAAGAGTTACTGACGCACCTCGATTTTTGTGAAGCGCGGTCGATTACGGCGCTGCTACTTGCCTTACGCACCTTACAAGCCTAATTATGACGACAGGGGTCATCGCCGCAGAGCATTAAGGATTATCTATGCCAATAACAAAAGATCTCTCTCATCACTTACCTGCCGTGATTGAAATTGCCCGCTCGGCAGGGCAGTTAATTCTCGAAATTTACGAGAAAAAAGAGTACCAAGCGTACACCAAAAGTGATGAAACACCCGTGACGAGCGCCGATATTGCCGCGCATAAATTGATTGTTGAAAAACTCTCAGAATTAACGCCAGACATTCCAGTGTTATCTGAAGAAGCGGCGGATATCAGCCTGACTCAGCGAGCGCGCTGGGATCGCTACTGGTTAGTTGACCCACTGGATGGCACCCAGGAATTTATTGCTCGTAGTGGTGATTTTGCCACGGTTATTGCACTGATCGAAAACAACCAGCCAGTCATGGGCGTTGTCTATGGCCCCATTTCAGGCGTAACGTATTACGCTTATCATGGTAAAGGTGCATGGAAGATTCCAGACCTAGACCAAAACGTGCGGATTAAAACTCATCAACATACAGGGCAATCAAGCCCCATCGCGATCGCCATCAGTCGTCGCCAAGACATTAACCGTATCACTCGCCGTATGAGCAGTGAATGGAACTACGATTTAGTGCCGCTCGGTTCTGCCGCATTAAAAGCGTGTTTGGTCGCCGAAGGTGCTGTCGACTGCTACCTTCGCCTAGGTCCAACGGGCGAGTGGGATACCGCTGCGACACAATGCATTGTCGAAGAGGCAGGAGGACGCATCCTAAGTACTCATCTTGATCCTTTGTCCTATAACGAACGCGATACGCTAGAAAATCCTAATTTTATTGTTTTGGGTGACGAAAACTTACCTTGGGATGAGATTCTAAAAGTGAAGGATTAATGTTTATCCACTTTAGATTCCGGATATTTCGTTGCTCGATTCCGGAATAACAGTGCCGCCACTGTCGTCATTATGAACCGCGAACAACGAGCGTGATTCAGAATCTGATTGACGACTTACGCTTTCGAATAAACATCCCTATCGCCAAGCCATCTATCAATAATCGCGACAGCATTATCTGGATAGTTGTCATGAATATGACGAGCGATACGCTGAACTTCCGGGATTAAACGTTGATCGCGAACTAAGTCAGCAATCTTAAAGTCCGCCATGCCGGTTTGTTTCGTCCCGAGTAGTTCACCCGGGCCGCGAATCTCTAGGTCGCGCTGAGCAATCACGAAACCATCATTACTTTCACGGAGCACGCCAAGCCGTTTTTGCGCTGTCTTTGACAAAGGAGAGTGGTACAGCAGCACACAATGACTGGCCACACTGCCTCGCCCGACTCGGCCCCGTAATTGGTGCAATTGAGCCAACCCCAAGCGTTCAGGGTTTTCGATGATCATTAGGCTCGAGTTAGGCACATCGACGCCCACTTCAATCACCGTAGTGGCAACCAGCAAGTGCAGTTTGTTGTCTTTGAAGTCTTGCATCACGGCTTGTTTTTCTGCGGGCTTCATCCGACCGTGGACGAGGCCGATGTTAACATCCGGTAGCGTGCGTTGTAGCGCTTCGGCGGTATCCGCAGCCGCTTGTGCTTCAAGGACTTCAGACTCATCAATCAAAGTGCACACCCAGTAAGCTTGCTTGCCTTCGGTTAAACACGCATGGCGCACCCTTTCGACAATATCATCGCGCTTGGTATCGGGAATGGCGACCGTTTGAATCGGTGTCCGGCCCGGAGGTAGTTCATCAATGACTGACGTTTCAAGATCGGCATAAGCCGTCATCGCCAGCGTGCGTGGGATCGGCGTGGCCGTCATGATTAATTGGTGTGGATATGCGCCTTGCTTTTGGCCTTTCTCACGTAGCTCAAGACGTTGATGAACACCAAAGCGGTGTTGCTCATCAATGATGACTAAGGCGAGGTGATGGAACGCAACGTGATCTTGGAACAATGCATGGGTGCCGACCACCATTTTCGCTTCACCACTCGCGATGTCTGCTAACTGCGCCTCTTTGGCCTTACCTTTTAGTTTTCCGGCAAGCCAGCCTACCTTGATGCCCATCGGTTCAAGCCAGGCCGAAAAATTCACGGCATGCTGCTCTGCAAGCAGTTCGGTCGGAGCCATTAGGGCGACTTGATAGCCGTGCTCAAGCGCGCGCAGAGCGGCGAGCGCCGCGACTAAGGTTTTACCCGAGCCAACATCGCCTTGCACTAAACGCATCATCGGGTGCGGTTTGGCCAAGTCTTGTTCGATCTCTTGTACCACACGTGTCTGAGCATTGGTTGGCGAAAACGGCAAGCTGGCCAGCAGCTGCTGTTTTAGGGTATTACGCCCTGCCAGAGGTAATGCGGCATCGAGCTGGCCTTTACTGCGCACCGAGAGCATCGATAAGTTTTGCGCCAACAACTCTTCCATGATCAAGCGAATCTGCGCTGGGTGTTGGCCGTTGTCAAATTGATCTAAATCAAGACTTGGCGGTGGCCGATGAATGGTATACAGCGCGTTGGCGAGGGTGATTTGACTATCGTAAAGGCCACTGGGTAACAGCTCTTGTACGGCGGCTTTATCGAGTAACTCTAATGCTTGGTCGGTGAGGTTACGCAAGGTAATTTGACGCAAGCCCTCAGTGGTTGGATAGACAGGCGTCAAGGTTTGCTCGACATCCGGTTGTTGATGGGCAGTGTGGAACTTGTAGTCGGGATGGACAATTTCGAGTCCGTAGCCACCGCGTTTAATTTCGCCATAAGCATGGACGGTTTTACCCTCGACAAAGTTATTTTTTATCGCGGCAGTAAAATTGAAAAAACGTAAAGTAATGGTGCCGTTACCATCGCTGATTTTGACTGCGAGCATTTTGCGTTTGCCAAATACAGTATCGACGCTCATCACTTTGCCTTGCACCGCAGCCCATAAACCCGCATGTAATTTGACGATCGGATAGAGGCGAGTTCGGTCTTCGTAGCGCAGTGGCAGATGAAAAAGCAGGTCTTGAACCGAGTTTAAGCCGACTTTTGCAAGTTTCTCGGCGACTTTCGCACCTACCCCCGTAAGGGACGTGAGAGGAATTGCAGATAGCAGTTGCGACATAACAGGGCTCGGTAAGTCATTCAATCATTGACAATAGTTAACCACCGAGCTGTGTTTTTGTACAGGAAAAATGTCGTTACTTCTTCTGCATCTCGGCCCACCATTGATCGTCAGCGACAATTTGGCCCTGCTCATCTAACGTTGGGTACGGCAAACCTTTGCGCTTTGCCACTTTGGCCAATACCGGATGACCACGTTCAAACAGCAGGCGGTGAATAGTCTGTGGTGGCACCGAGCTAATGTCATTGTCGTACATACCCGCCGCTTCACGTTGACGCTGCGCTTCGTACAAAATAACGGCGCTGGCGACGGAGACATTGAGTGACTGAACCATGCCGAGCATAGGAATCATGATGTCTTGATCGGCAAGTTGTTTGGCTTTGGCTGACGCGCCCGCTTTTTCGTTACCGAGAATGATCGCTGTCGGTTTGGTGTAATCGACTTGGCGAAAATCGACCGCGCTATCAGACAGATTGGTTACCAGCACTTGCATGCCTTGCGCTTTAAGCTCGGCAATCGCGGTGTCGATATCGTCATGCGTTTCCACATCAACCCAGTTACGCGCCCCCGCAGAAGTATGGCTGAGGGTGCGCATTTCATTGGGCCACACAGCGTGAATCTTATGGATACCTGTGGCATCGGCAGAACGAATCACAGCAGAGACATTGTTGGGTTTATGCACGTCTTCAAGACACAGAGTGAGATCGGCTTGACGCGCCTTTAAGACTTGTTGGATTCGTTGGTAGCGTTCTAAGTTCATAGTGGTAGTGGTAGTGGTAGTGTGAGGTTCGTAGCGCCAGTGATTGAGGCATTAAGTCAAAAATGTCCTTGCAGCAGTGGCGGCAAGGACATTTTCTTACGGTTTGAACAACGAGTTAGTTCTTGCGGCGACGAACTTTTAACGTCTGTGGCATGGCTTTGATTTTACGCATGATGCCTGCAAGATGAACACGATTTTTGGTTGTCAGTAGCACAGTGACGGTATACAAACGGCCATCGCGCTCTTCGGTTGAAAGACCATGGATGTTAGAGCCTGTGTTGGAGATAACATTGGTCAGTTCAGCAAGCGCACCTTGACGGTTTTGCACATCAATAGTGACTTCAGTAATAAACTCTTTGTCGTAATCGTCTGACCATTCAACGGCCATGTATTTATCGGGTTCTTTTTGGTAACCGCGTACGTTTGGACACGTTTCGCGGTGAACCACCAGACCACGGCCTGGTGAAACGTGAGCGATAATGTGATCGTCAGGAATCGGATGGCAGCAGTTAGCAAAGGTAAGCAAAATGCCTTCTGCACCACGAATAGGCAGTTTTTTCTTCGGCGAACCGTCGGCATTGACACTGATCGATTCCGTGAGCTCATCAGCATTGCCCAGTAAGCGACGGGCGATGACGATACTCATTAATTCACCTAAGCCTATTGCCGCCAGCAAATCATCGACACTAGCGACTTTAAGATCGGCTAAGACATGGTTGACGTTCTCTTCACCGATATCTGACAGTGATAATTCGCCGAGTGCATGGTTGAGAAGACGGCGGCCAAGCGTAATTGACTCTTCGCGGCGCATCGTCTTAAGCACTTGGCGTATCTTAGTGCGCGCGCGTGAGGTTACCACGTAGTTGAGCCATGCCGCGTTTGGCCTTGCGCCTGGCGCACTGATTATCTCAATGGTTTGGCCATTCTTAAGGGACTTGCTCAACGGGTAGGGATTACGATCAACGCGAGCACCAACACACGTGTTGCCAACATCGGTATGCACCGCATAAGCAAAATCAACCGCGGTCGCGCCGACAGGGAGTTCAACAATGCGACCTTTGGGCGTGAAGACGTAAATCTCATCTGGGAACAGATCCGATTTTACGTTTTCAATAAATTCAAATGAGTTACCTGCGCTTTGTTGTAGCTCAAGCAGGCTTTGCATCCAACGCTGCGCTTTCACTTGCGCTGTCGTGCCTGTGCGATCCCCGTTACCTTTGTAAGACCAGTGAGCGGCGACCCCTTTGTCGGCCATCTGATCCATATCTTCAGTACGGATTTGCACTTCAACGGGTACGCCATGAGGGCCTATCATCGAAGTATGCAGCGATTGATAGCCATTGGCTTTCGGCACGGCGATGTAGTCTTTCATCCGTCCTGGGCGTGGTTTATACAAGCTGTGTACTTGGCCAAGAACGCGATAGCAGGTATCGGCATCTTGCACGATAACTCGGAACGCGTAGATATCCATTATGGTGTGGAACCGCTGCTCTTTGGTTTTCATCTTGTTGTAGATGGAGAACAGGTTTTTCTCACGACCGACCACACGCACCTTCAAACCGACCTCTTCGAGTCGACCTTCAATTTCAGCGTGGATACGCTGGATCATCTCTTTGCGATTGCCACGAGCGGATCGCACGACTTCTTTAAGTACTCGATAGCGATTCGGATAGAGCGCTTCAAAACCAAGCTCTTCCAGTTCGGTCTTGATGTTGTGGATACCGAGGCGGTGGGCAAGTGGCGAGTAAATCTCTAACGTTTCACGGGCAATGCGGCGTTTCTTATCTGGACGCAGTGCGCCAAGAGTGCGCATGTTGTGGGTGCGGTCAGCGAGTTTGATCAAGATAACGCGGATGTCTTGCACCATAGCAAGAACCATTTTGCGGAAGTTTTCTGCCTGAGCTTCTTTGCGATCGCGAAACTTAAGTTTATCAAGCTTAGACACGCCATCGACCAATTCAGCAACGGTATTGCCAAATTGCGCTTCTAACTCTTCCTTTGTGACGTCACAATCTTCGATAACATCGTGGAGTAGAGCCGCTTGCAAGGTCTCAATGTCTAGGCGCATTTCCGCCAAGATACGAGCGACAGCCACAGGGTGGATGATATAAGGTTCACCGCTAGAACGGGTCTGCCCTTCATGAGCATCTTTCGCTACCACATAAGATTGACGCAGAGCCTCAACTTGAGGCTCTGTTAGGTATTCTTGGGCAACGTCTTTGAGGCTATCGAATAGATACAAACTTTAGATCCGAAAGATAGTTGTGGACGTGAAGATCTGATTAACGGCTGTGAGCGATACTGCTTACGGCGGCTAATTCAGCGGCTTCTTGCTCTTGTTGCTCTTGACGCGCTCGTGCGTCAAGAATGTCTTTAGTGATAAGGCCTTCTTCGATCTCGCGTAGAGCGATGACCGTTTGCTTATCATTTTCTTCTGGCACTAGTGAATCTTTACCGCCGGTTTGCATTTGACGAGCGCGGCGTGCCGCAATGAGAACTAGGTCGAAACGGTTGCCAACTTTTTCAACAGCGTCTTGAACAGTTACGCGTGCCATAAGAACTCCAAATTAGTTTACTAAAATCTTGAATGACGAGAAATTATACAGGGTGTGAGTTCCTAGTGTCTAGGAACTCTTTCTCTTTAAGGGGATTATTCCGCTAAAAGCGCGTCTAGCATGCCTTTATATTTATCAGCTTGTTTGTCTTGCTTTAATCTTTCAGCGCGGATGATGGCTTTAAAGTCCATCAGTGCATTGTCGAAGTCATCATTAATGATGACGTAGTCGTACTCGTGATAATGTGAGATTTCGGCTTTTGCTTCGGCCATGCGCTTGGCAATAACGGCTTCACTGTCTTGGCCACGAGCGTTAAGACGGCGTTCTAACTCACCGTTTGATGGTGGCAGAATAAATAAGCTTTTGGCTTGCGGCATTTGCTGACGAATTTGACGAGCACCTTGCCAGTCAATATCCAGAAAGACATCAATGCCTTTTTCTAAGTTGCTTTCAATCCAAACGCGTGACGTGCCGTAGTAGTTGCCGAACACTTCGGCGTACTCAAGGAATTCGCCTTTTTCAATCAGCGCTTCAAAGCAATCTTTTTGTACAAAGTGGTAGTGAATGCCATCTTGCTCACCAGGACGCATGCCACGAGTGGTATGCGAAACCGATACTTTCATTGCATAGGTAGGGTTGGTTTCTAGCATGGCTGAAATCAGACTCGATTTTCCCGCACCGCTTGGTGCCGATACGATATACAGAGTGCCTTTACCCATAGGGACATTCTCACATTTGGTTTGGTGATGGCTAACAGAGATCTGCTGACCATTATAAAGATAGCACTGACCGAGATTTTTCACCGAGTTGGTCAAATTTAGGTCAGAAAAATGGACGCGAAGAGTAGCACGATCCTAACGATCTTCACAAGAGGTTGAGTCTTTGAATCTGGCTAATCATGATCGCTAGTTCAACCATTTTAACTCACATACTCGACTATGTGATTACCAGCTCGGTTAAGAGTTTCTTTCTCTCAAACATGCTTTTATGAGGTGTCGCTTGTGGCAACAATTAATTTTTTATAAAGATAGACATCAACTCACTGATTTAATTTAACTTTCTTTATAAAAGTCGATTTCCTTAACACATTTCTTATTAATAACCGTTGATTATGAATAAATTTTAATGATAATTATTTTCATTTATGGGGTTATGCAACAGAAATAAGGAGTGGCTAATTATGACGGCCATGAGTCCCGTTGATCTCAATGAAGTCGACAGCATGTATCGAGAACATCACGGCTGGCTTTCACTGTTTATTCAACGGAGATTGGGCTGCCCTCAAGTAAGTGCCGATTTGGTTCAAGATACTTACTTACGATTACTTGTGAGTGGCAAGCTACCAGAACGAAAGGACTCGCGACGTTATCTGACACATATTGCTAAAGGCTTAGTGATTGATCTCTACAGGCGTCGTCGTATTGAAGCTGCGTATCTCGACATCATCGAACACCAACCCGCAGAGATCGCGGCCTCCCCTGAAGCGCAAAGCATGATGGTTGAAGTCTTAGTTGAAATTGACGCTATGTTGCATAAGTTACCCTTCAAAGCTCGTCAGGCATTGATCCTAAGACAGATGGAAGGGCTAAGTTACAAAGAAATTGCTCAGCGCTTGGAGGTTTCTCTTTCTTCCGTTGAGAAATATGTTGCTAAAGCATTACAAGGCTGCATGTTGGTAGCAATGGAAGGGTACTACTAAATATGGAGCGTATATCACGTGAATCGATCGAACAGGCTTCTTTATGGATGGCAAGAATGTGGTCTGATGATGTTTCAGAGCAGGATAAACGCGCTTTTCATCTTTGGCGGACTCGACATCCTGATAATGATTACGCTTGGAAAAAAATGGAGGCTCTGCAGAGAAAATTTACCTCTATGCCAGATCCTCAATCAGGTAGCAAAATACTCGGGACTTATTGTCAGCCTGTATCACGCAGGCAGGTATTGATTTGGGGAGGGGTTTCATTAGCGACGATGAGCATGGTGCTCTCTAGCGATGCAGCGTTGCCGCAAGGTGAGACAGAGTATGCCTCTGCTATAGGTGAAGTGAAACCGATACCGTTGTCTGATGGCACTGTCGTCGTACTGAATACCGCAAGTAGGATACGCGTTGATTTCAATCAGCAGCACAGAATAATCCGATTGATGGAGGGGGAGGTGATGGTGACGACGGGTCATCATCGAACCCCATTCCGTGTTCTTACGCCCCATGGAAGTGTCATGCCGATAGGGACTCAATTTAGTGTCCGCCTAAATGAAAAACAAACTCAGGTTAGTGTGTTTGAAGGTGAGGTTATTGCCAAGTCTCGACAACATCAGGGACAGCATCTGTTCGCTGGGGAGAAAAGTGGTTTCAATGCCTATCAACACGAAGAAAAACATAGTTTGTTAGCAACAGATGCGCTATGGCTTGAGGAGAAAATTCTCGCGCAGGATACACCCTTACCCCTGTTTATATCTGAGTTGTCTCGCTACCGTCGTGGCGTGATAAACGTCGCCTCAGAATTATCTTCGATACGTATTTCAGGCGTGTATTCCATTCGCGATACAGACCAAACCTTAGATAACCTCACACAAATTTTACCCATTGAAGTGCATTCTCGAACTCGTTTCTGGGTCAGTATTTCTGGAAAAAAAGAATAAATGAAAAGAATAAATGACTGACAAGATAATAATTTTTCCACTTTGATTGAGGTTTTGGTCTATTCGCTCGGTGTAGTCACTAGTTCATTCAGCGAATAAGGATATCTGACGTGCTGTCACCCTTCACTTCAAATAAGCTTTCAATGACCATGCGTATTCAACTCAGTCGCACTGTTCTGGTGCTACCATTGGTCGCCTTTTCTCTTCAGGCTCGGCCCTTCAATGTTCCAGCAGGTGATCTAGATGCGGTACTTAATCAGTTTGCTTTGCAAGCAGGTATAGAGTACTCGCTCGATGCCAGTTTGACGCAGGGCCAGTATAGCCAAGGTTTGCTAGGGGATTACCAACCTGAAGAGGGATTGAGTGTTCTTCTTGCAGATGCGGGTTTAAGCGCTCAGAGGCAGGACGATGGTTCGTACCTAGTCGATATTAGTGACGAATGGGCTTTGGATGCGGTTCAAGTTGGCACACGGTTAGATGGAAGTGCAAACCGAGATGAAGTCGGTGAAGCCAATGTATACGACAAAGATTTTGCAACTGAGTATAGAGGAAAAGAAGAACTCGAACGTTTTAGAGGGGCGGATACCGCCGACATTTTTAAAGGGATGGCAAACGTTAACAGTGGCGATGCGCGCAATGGTGGTGGTATTGACCCTAACGTGCGTGGTATTCAAGGGCCAGGGCGAGTCCCTGTTATTATCGATGGTACTGAGCAGGAGATTACCATGGATAATGGTTATCGTGCCGCTTCTAACCGTAGTTTTCTAGACCCTAACCTCATTGGCGGCATGACGGTACATAAAGGCGCTCAAATTAACCCTGACGTAAACACATCGGTGGGTGGGGCGGTCGAAATTACTACTTTGTCAGCGAATGACATTGTTCTGCCAGGTGAAACATTTGGGATGGAGCTCATTGCTGAGAGTAGTAGCAATTCCACAGCGCCTCGAGAGCCAAGGTTATATACAGGGCAGGATATTAGTACGATACCTGAGTATGCAAACCTAAATAATCCAGCGGTTGATCTCTTGTATACTGACCCAGCTTTGGTCGTTGACCCCAATGAACGTCAAGATGACAACCCATTGAATGGCGAAGATATCGCTTATCGCTTAGCGATTGGTGGTGTTGGACCAAAGGCTGAATGGTTAGCCGCTTATGCTTACCGTCATCGTGGTAACTATTTCTCAGGCTCTCAAGATGCCAGCTTCTATCAACAGCCATTTAATGGTGATGAGTCCCAAGAAATTGAAAATCGTAGACTGTTTATTCAACCAGAGCATCTGGCTTTGGTCTACCACCCCGGTGAAGAGGTGACGAATACCTCTTCTGAAATGGAATCTTTTTTAGGTAAGTTTGCATTTCATCTTAGCCCTGCAACTAAGGTCGAGTTTGGTGCTCGCTACACGAAAAGTACCCACGGGGAAATATTGGCTGATCGAGCAGAAACGCGTTACATGTCTGGTCTTGCTCAGTGGCCGCTGAATCATACTGAATTGCAAGCTTATAACCTCAAGGTGCGCGCTAATCCTGCCAACCCTTACATCGACTTTAAATCTAATCTATGGGTGACGCTCTCCGACATTCGCTCGAATACAGGCCCCGGTTCGCCGAATAGTCTTACGGATGGATCGACTATCATTAAAAATACCGCTCTCATGCATTCAGAAGAAGACCGTTATGGGTATAGTTTTAGCAATAAAATGTTATTTGGTAGCGATTTTGACGTCACGCTGTCTGGAAACTATCAATACCATCAACTGGCACCGAAAGGAGATTTGAACGCTGCCATCGCTGAATTTGGTCAAGTACGAGCGGGGGAACGTACCGAGTATAATGGTAGCGCTAATGTAGAATGGCGAGCAAGCGACGCTGTCATATTCAATGCCGGTGTACGCTACGGCTACTACAAATCTGTTGATAACTATGTAAAAAATCGTCTTGCTGCGGGGGACCGTTCTTCTTTATCCCAATATGGTGGCGAAGGCTATCGACTTTCTTATCAAATGAATGTGCCAATTACAGATGCCAATCGTGCAATCTACCTAGCTGGCGTAGAGTCTAGAGCCCGCAGCGCAGATACTGGTTTGAATCAAGAGATCGCTGACTTACGCGGAGCACTTCTTAATGTCCCACCGTTTCTCGTCCCAGTTGTTCAAGCTCAGTTGGATGCTAAGATTGTGCAGCAGGATGCTTTGGTCGCTCAAGAAATTGCAGCGGCTAGTACGCATACTTCATATGTTGAAGATATTGAGTCTGAGTGGCGTCATAACGGAGAACAGAACTACCGTGCGGCAGACAATGCGTGTATCGCTGCAGTAAACAACCCTAACTATGTCGAGGGTAGCTGCAAAGCACAATCGATCAGTCGTTCATCAACCAGTACCTATACCAATTATGAATCGAGTGAGAGTGGTTGGATGCCATCGGCTTCAATTACTTGGTTGATGACAGAAGATAGCCGTAGTTATGTTCGTTATGCCGAATCATTGCGTTTTCCGAGTATGTTTGAAAGCACAGTGGGTTTTTCTGCCGTGCCATCAACGTCATCACCTTTGGCTCCCGAGCGTTCTAGATTATGGGAGTTAGGGTACGTTTACTACTTTGATCATAGCAATGTAAAACTGACCTATTTCGATCAAGTTATTGAAGACATCATGGATAGAAATACCTCATTGTCTACAACGAGCTTTACCAATTTGGACAAGATGAAGACAAGTGGAATAGAGCTGCAGTTGGATTACGACGATGGCGATTATTTTGGTGACTTGTCCTTCGTATACAATCTAGAAAATGAAGTGTGCGACGAAAACGCTGCCACACAACGTTTTATGGCTGATTTGAAAACCAATAACACGCCTGACTATCAGGAGTGCCGACGCGGTGGTTTTAGTACCACAAGCTATTTAGCCAATAAAGTACCGCCTGAAATGAGCGGAAGTCTGCACTTGGGAGCTCGCTTTTTGAATAAAAAGCTGATTGCCGGAGCTCGGACTTACTATGCAGGCGGAAGCCACTCAGAAGACTATGTTAAACGCGATGATGTGACAACGTTGGATGCTTACATCGGTTACGCCTATAACAAACATCTCCAGTTTGAGTTGCGTGGTAGTAATCTGACCGATGTCTATTACCTAGAACCAGGTGCCGTTACGGGTATGCCAGCGCCCGGTCGAACCATCAGCGTTAAGCTGACCAGCCGATTCTAACCTTAATCAAAAGCCGCCGTTCAGACCGCGGCTTTTTTACGCTTGTTTACGGGTTCCTTTGTTTCATCCGGTGTACTGAATGAAGCTGCTAAAGACAGCGGATAAAAACGTCTGGGCAGCAGATGACAACTTATAGCCTATTAAGGATTGAATAATGAAAATCGTACAACTTTCATGGATTTCAGCGGCCATGCTTGGCCTAAGCTCACTGGCACATGCCGGTTTTGATGGTGCCATCAGTGACGGTTCGCAGCGTCAGGTGGGTGAATCTGAAGTCTGGGTTCCGTTTATCCACTCTAAAGGTAACGCAGGCATTGGCAGTACAGGTGGCAAAAAGGTCGACTTTGATGGCCTGACGGTTTTTGCTAGCCAAAATGGTGATGTATACACGTCTGGTAGTGACCACAACAACTCTAAATATGTTTTCTCTCAGGTTGCAAGCCAAGATGTCTGGTTTGGTGAATGGTCGGCAGGGACTGAAAATGGCCAGGCTGTGGATCGCGCAGTTTACTACGTGGGCGATGACACAGGCACGACGGTACCTACATCTGGATCAGCGACCTACACAGTCGCTGGTATTAACAATGGCGCAACGCTAAGCGGTCAGTTCACGGCGGACTTTGGCGCTCAAACACTTAATGGTGCGCTTTCAAACAGCAATCTAGCGATCAATCTGTACAACAACGCTATCAATGCTTCTACTGCGGAATTCTCGGGCACAGCAGTGGCGAATGGCATGTCCTTTGGTCACTCTCAAGGCCACTTCTTTGGCGCCGATGCCGCTTTTCTCGCTGGCTTTGCTAAGTTTGCTGGCGACAGTACGCTAGATACTGCCTTTGGCGGCAGCAAAAACTAATTTTCGTTTTTGTCTTTCTCTTTTGGGGAGCAAGTGACTTGCTCCCATATTTTTTCCGATTGAAATACGTCAATGAAAATCGACCGTAACACTATTTTGGGCTCACTATTAATGGTGAGCGCGAGCTACGCCTCTCTCTCTTACGCGGATCAGGATACTGATTTGCGCATCCAGCAACGTGACGCGTTATCCTCTCGTCAGAACGAAAACGCGCTCATAGAAGAAGAGCTAGAAAAAGAACGCTTAGCGGATCAGTCGGCGTCAAGCACGGGTCCGACGGTAGCTGACCCCATCAATGAGCTTGGACCGGCATTGCATGTCGCAGTCAGACAGCGTCAGTGGGCACTGGCAGAGAGCCTGCTGGAAAGATACATGGCGCTGGCTAACTATGACCCTATGTTGGTGCACTACGCATCGGGAGCACTGGCGCGTCAAGCGCGTGATTATGATCAGGCAGAAACGCACTACTCGACATTACTTGACATGCAGGAAAAATTTTTGCCCGCAGAGCTGGAGTTAGCTCGCGTCTGGTTTGAAGACCGAGAAAACAGCACGTCTCTATCGTTGTTTAATGACATCCTCACCCGTTTACCTGCTGATAACCCGAGAGCGGCAGCAGTCAGAAATACGGTAGAAAGCTTTATTAGTGCTCTAGAATATCGAGATCAATGGCAAGGCGCATTTTCATTTGGGCCGACCTACAATGACAATCTTAATTTGTCATCAAAACACTATCAGTGCTTACTCTATTCTACCAATGGGCGCTGTTTTCTTGAACGCAGTGCGCCAAAGGTGAAATCCGCTTATGGGTTAGACTTTGATGCTAGCCTGCATCGACGTTTTTCATTAGCAGGTCACCACGGTGTTCAGTTGCGTACTTTTGCTTATGGCACCAATTATCAGAATCATAAAGAACACAATGAGCAAACGCTGAATATTGCATTGGGGTACAGCTACCAGACAGCAAAGAACCAACTGAGTATTGCTCCACAGTTTGAATATCGAGCCTTATCTAATCGCACCTTATTGACTTCTGGAGGGTTCAAAGCCGACTGGTTTTCGAATCTTACTCCAAGCTCGGCCATGAAGTTTGAGGTGAAAGGAGAGTACCTCGATTATCGTAGCCAAGCGTTACATTATCAATCGGATTGGCAGTGGTCAGTATTGGGGACTTATTGGCACCAATTGGCTGACAAATGGTTGGTTTTCGGTGGTCTCGACTGGACACTAAAGCAAAACCAACAGGCTGTTCATAGCTATCAACTATGGGGAGGCCGGCTAGGCGTGAATAAGACGTTTTCGTCACTCGATACTGACATCACCCTGTTTGCATCTCTGCGTGAGCGTCTTTACGGTGATTACAATACCGTTTTAGGTGAGCGACGTGGAGACACTGAACAGAGCTACACCTTGGTGTTGACTCTACCGGAAATCTTTGCCGGCATTAAGCCTTTGATCGAGCTGAAAGCCAATAAGACAGAGAGCAATGTAAATTGGGTATACAGTTATGAACAGCACCAATACAGTGTAAAGTTTGAAAAAACATTTTAATGATAATCAGTGAGTTAAATCGACCTTTTTAAATAACTAAAAATTAAATTACGGATATTTCTTTTTGGTTCGGTGTTATTAAGGCAGATGTGCGCGTTTGGCTAGGCGCAGTACAAACAGATAAACCGAATGTGAGTAAAACAATGCAATACTTATCCAAACCACTACTGATTATTTTCATTTTCTTGTCCCCTTCTATTGGTTGGGCTGAAACAACGTCAGAGACTGGGCTACAAGCTGTAACCCAAGAGGTTTCCCAACCAGTAGAGGCGGCCGACACTGCTCAACCTAAAAGCGAAGAGATGTTATCTCGCGAAGCTGTTGTTCTCTCTCCTCATCATGATCTTTCTCCTTACAGTATGTATCAGGCAGCAGATTGGGTAGTAAAAGCCGTCATGATCTTACTTCTGGCCGCTTCTGGCGTGACTTGGGCCATTGGTATAGCGAAACAAATGCAACTGCACCTCGCCTGTCGCCGTGCTCAACATATGCTTACTGAGCTACTTGAATCGGAAACGTTGGTTGAAGGGAAGCTACGTTGTGATAGTGCTAAGGGAGCAGGGCTTGCTTTACTTGAGGCAACCGAAAAAGAATTGGCTTTGTCAGCTCGAGCAGACAATGAGGATGGTATTAAAGAGCGCATTCAAATAAGGTTAGAGCGTGTTCAAGCCGGATTAAGTAGTGCAATGACTAGTGGTACTGGGGTTCTGGCGACAGTGGGTTCTGTTGGCCCTTTCATTGGCTTGTTCGGCACCGTCTGGGGAATAATGAATGCCTTTATTGGTATCGCTAAATCCCAAAATACCACCTTGGCCGTGGTTGCTCCTGGGATTGCTGAAGCGTTGTTGGCAACGGCGATTGGTTTGGTCGCGGCTATTCCTGCAGTCATTCTTTATAATCACTTCATTCGTCGAGTGGGTCAGTATCGCGCTCTAATGGCTGACCTCTCCGCAGCGTTAATGGTGCTCGTCAGCCGTGATTTAGACCGGGAGCCGCTTTGCATTGATGGCAAAAAGCTCGCAGCTTAGGTAAGGACAGTCTATGGGGTTTAATGTATCTTCGCAGCAAGATGAGCTAGCGATTAACCATGAAATCAACATTACTCCTTTTGTGGATGTGATGTTGGTTCTACTTATCATCGTGATGGTTGCTGCTCCGCTAGCGACGGTGAACGTGCCGGTGGATCTTCCGACTTCTTCTGCCACCGCTTCTCCTCAACCAAAAGAACCTTTTTATCTTACTGTGAGCTCTGATTTAGCGCTTACGCTAGGAGAAAGTACACAGGTTAATTTAGAACAGTTGCCACAGGCTTTAGATCAAATCTTAGCGGATAAAAAACAACGCATTTACCTACGAGCGGATAAGACTCTCGATTATCAAAGTTTGATGAAAGTAATGAACGTGCTAGTGGTCTCAGGCTATGGGCAGGTGGCTTTGGTCGGTTTGGAGTCTACAGAGAATAAAAAGACATGATGCATAATCAAGGTGTAAGAAAAGTACCGAGTGACGGTTTTATGCCTTGGCTTGTACCGGGTGTTGCAGTCAGTGTCGTTATTCATCTAGCCATCGCTTTTTATTACCTTTACCAGCCCCAACGAGCAGTTGTTCATCTGCCAGCAGCAATACCTGTCAGCGTAGCAATAGTTGCGCCAATAGCGGCTCCCGTGGTCGAAAAACAAGCGCTTAACGAAGGACCTAAGCAGGTAGAATCGATCGATTCTGTTGCCTCACTAGCCAATGAGGCTCGTGTAGAGAAAGGGGAAATACAACCAGAAAAAAAAGAAATTGAGTTTGCCTCACAACCCCCTCCTATCGTGGCTGAAGAGTCCCACATGGTTTCTGAATTGGCCAAGTCTCAGCACGTTGAACGGGATGAAATTCCCCCTAAATCTATAAAAAATCAATCAAAACCTATAAAAAATCAACCAAAACCTATACAAACGCAATCAAAAATTAAGCCAGCCATAGCTGCAGAACCGGCTGTTTCTCAACCGGCTTCCGTCGCGCAAGTAGAAAAAAGTACACCCAAGATTGACGTGGATAACAGGCAAGACAAAGTGCAAGGAGCCTCAGGGGCTTTCAAGCAACATTTAAGACAAATACGTTTAGATTGGAAACAAGAGCTCGTGATGCACCTTGAACAGCATAAGCAATATCCGAGGCGAGCCAAGAGAATGCGTAAGCAGGGGGTACCATTGATTACTTTTACAATGGATCGTGCTGGCCAGGTCTTAGCCGCAGAGCTGGTTCGTAGTAGTGGCACAGAATCTTTAGATAAAGAAGCGCTTGATTTAGTATTTCGTGCGGTGCCTTTGCCCTCACCACCAAAGGAAGTTAATGGTACAATTTTGACGTGGACGGTACCGGTTCGATTCTATGTTCAATAATGCTTTCACTTTTTGATGGAATGAGTACCATTGTTGTTGGTGGCTGCATTAGTCGCCGATGGTAGTTCGGGTGGAGCAAGGCTCAAGACGCAGAGTTATATGCTTGCTGGATGCAGGCTTTCGAACGCCAAGTCATTGAAGAAGTCGCAGAAGCCATCAGCCAATTTACTTACCTTGCGAAGCAACAAGGGATTGGTAAAACCACAGTATCTGCGATCACTAAAACACTGGAGCAGCGCAAACAAGAAAATGCAGCGCTTTTTCTATAACAATAAGAAGGGGCAGTAATGAAGCTCGGCCGAAACGATCCTTGCCATTGTGGCAGTGGTAAAAAATTTAAACGTTGTTGTATGAACAGCGTTTCCAAGCAACACGCCCAAGTTTTCGATGATGCTGAAGCCATGCTGGCCATGAACCCAAATTTGAGCCTTGATGAACTCAACGCAGCTTTGCAACACAAAGTTCAGGATCGCAATAATCAACCTCATCCCGATTTTTGTGGCGTAACGCCAACGCAAATGGCCAATTGGCTGTATGCGCCTTTTGCTGAATTACAGTGGGTGACAATCAGCACTCCCGACTCTCTTTCTGCCAGCCCAGTGATGCGCTATTTAGCCCTCATCCTTGATGAGGCCATGGCGCAAGAAGGCTCCTTCAAAGCCACCAGTAAAGGAAACTTGCCGGCTAAGTTGGTTAAACAGGCCAGTGCGTTATTACCTGAGTTTGCTGTTGCTCAGTTTCCTGTAAATATCAGTATCAGCGAGTTTGCAGGCAGTAATGAAGACAAATTCAATGCCTTGCACTACACCAGAGTGCTAGCCGAAATTAGTGGCATTATTTATCGGCGCAGCGGTCGCTACCATGTAAAAAAATCAGCGCAAAAGCAGTATCAAGCGCTAGGCATACAGGCCTTTTTCAAACCTATGTTAGAGGCCGCCATCAGCAAATATAACTGGAGCTATTTGGACGGTTTTGAATACGATGTCGACTTGCGCACTTTTTGGTTGTTTATGTTGTGGCGCATTCAGAGCCACAGCAGTGTCGATCAGCTGGTTGAAGAGGTGAAAGTGGCTTTCCCCGATTTACTGCTAACATTCCCTACGGATGATTACTTCTCGCCAGAAAGAAACTTAAGCATGCTCATCGAATCACGATTTATTGGGCGATTTTTGCAGTTTTGGGGATTTGTGACCATTGACCCAAGACGTTATATAAACACGGAACCCGTCGCTAGAGTGGTTCAGGTACAGCCGTTATTGAAACAAACTTTTCAATTCACAATAAATACATAGCAAGGTCATCGTGAGCGAATATCAATACTATAAATTTGAGCGTCTGGATGGGTATTTAGATGCTAAAGCACGTCAAGCCCTCAGAGACATTTCAAGCCGTGCCGAGATCAGCGCTACGTCCTTTCAGGTGTATTACACCTACAGTGATCTAAAGGCAGAGCCTTTTGAGCTGATGTTAAAATACTTTGATATCGGTTTTTACTATGCCGATTGGGGCTCAATCGATGCCTACATCAAGCTACCAGCAGGAACTCTCTCTGAAGCTTTACTTGGCTTTTCAAGTGATGGGCTTCATGTTCACGAAAACGATGAGTGGCAGTTGCTGATTTTTTCCCTTGAGGAGTATGACGAGTATTTTGACGATGAGCATGCTGACGACTTTTTCCAGCATCTAGCCGCTTTACGCAGCGGGTTAATGCAAGGGGATTGGCGCCTTGTGTACTTTATGTGGCTCAAAGCGTTTTATTTTAATGATGACGTTGAGCGAGTGCCGTTAATTCAATTCGATTTTGAGCACCTCAGTGAAGAGGCGCAGGCGTTTGCAGCGCTGTATGATATTCCCTTAGCATTGGTTAAGGCACTCGCCATGGTGCTGAAGGAGCAACCCAGTCACCAAGCCAAACAAACCCAGTTTCAGTTTGATACGTGGCTAAACAATCTCACGGAAGTTGAGAAAGAGACGCTATTACGCGCGCTGTTTGAGCAAGGCCAGTTAACCCGTCACCAAGCTTTAGCGCTGACGCGAAAAGAACCTGCCAACACAGACGAAATCTATCAGTATTGGTTAACCCCCGACCTGATTTCCCCTTTCATCGAGCAAGCGCAAAGTCAATTGCAGCAAGAGCAAGCCGAAGCACTCGAAAAAAAATTAGCCATCGAAAAGGCGGAAAAAGAAAAAGCGTTGACGGATATCTACAATCAGCGTGAGCACTACTGGCAGCAAGCACAAGAGCAAGCGGATCGAACTTGCGCCAGTGGTTATGATGCGGCATCACGCTATTTGCATCAGCTGTTTGAGGCCTATCAGTTCAAAGGGGACCTTGCTTTTGAACAGCGTTTTAAGCGCTTTGTTGTGGCGAATAATAGCCGGAAAGCGCTGTTAAATCGCTTGAGTGATTTGCTTAAACGATGAGGCTATAGGCTGGCCAATGTACTGTCGAAAGAAAACCAGCAGTTGTTAAAAGTGATTGCCGAGCAACAGCCGAAGTCGGTAACTGAGCTGGCCATGCTGACAGGCCGAGCGGTCAGCAATGTGTCGAGAACATTGAAAACATTGGGTAAGTACAACTTGGTTGAGATGCAAAAATCACAAAATGGATTGGCGGTAAAACTACGATATCAATCGATGTTGTTATTGATCCAGCTATTAGAATAAAAGGAATATCATGCAACAAGTCGGGATTTATGAGCAGCTTATAACACAGCTTATCGAGAGTCGCATTGACCGAGAGCGATTCTATGTCGGTGAACGTGAGCTTAATAGCAGTGAAGCATCAACATGGTTATCTCGTTTCTTATCACATATTCTTGAGTATGCGATTGAGTCCGTCCCCTCGAGTGATGATCGTCTGCAACAGCAAATTGCTTTATCCAATCAATTGTTACTCTGGCTAAAAACACAAATTCAAGATAACGATTTTATCGAAGACAATTTGCTTGCCAGTCAAGGTAAAATTCTGACCGCGCTCTATGAGCTCGAAAATCCTGTCTCAGCCGATTTAAAAAATTATATTAACGACATTTTTCCGTTAACAGGCTTAAGCCAAAGTGAGCTGTTTTGTGGCAGTAATGCGGGATTGTCGCTTGAATCTGAATTGAAGCGAGAGATTCTGTCTGCGGATAAGATTTACTGGTTAGTGTCATTTATTAAGTGGGCAGGGATAAGGATCTTTCGAAAAGAGTTAGAAGAATTTACTGCTAGCGGTCGCGAGCTAAAAATTATCACTACCTCATACATGGGGGCGACAGATGCTAAAGCGGTGGGATATCTGGCGAGCTTACCCAATACCGAAGTGAAGCTGAGTTACAACACTGAGCGTGAACGGTTACATGCAAAGAGCTACCTATTTTTACGCAACACGGGTTATCACACTGGTTATATCGGTTCTTCCAATCTTTCCCATTCAGCATTAACCAATGGCTTAGAGTGGAATTTAAAAATTACTTCGCAAGAAATCCCACACATTATCAATAAATCATTGAGCACCTTTGAAACCTATTGGGCTTCTCATGATTTTGAACACTTTAGTGGTGATGCAACAAGCAGTGAAAAACTCAAAAAAGCCTTGAGCCAGCAGCGCGGAGATTTTGAGGCCAGCCCAACTCACTTCTTTGATATCTCGCCGTTTCCTCATCAAAGTGACATTTTGGAACAACTGGCCGTTGAGCGTAGTGTTCACCAGCGCTTTCGTAATTTAGTCGTTGCGGCTACCGGTACGGGGAAAACCCTGATCTCAGCCTTTGATTTTGCGCGCTTTATCAAAGAGAAACCGACAGCTAAGTTCTTGTTTGTTGCACACAGAGAAGAAATTTTAAAGCAAGCTAGGGCGGCATATCGTGGCGTATTGCGTAATGGTGCTTTTGGAGAGCTTTGGGTTGGTGGTCATACGCCGGAGCATTATCGGCAGTTGTTTGTTTCAATCCAAACACTGAACAATCAGCTGGATCATCTTAACCTAACTGCTGACTATTATGACTACATTGTTATTGATGAGGTGCATCATATTGCAGCTTCAAGTTATCGTGCGCTGTTAGAGTATTTTTCCCCTGCTATATTACTCGGCCTTACTGCCACGCCTGAGCGCCATGATGGCGGTGATATTCTGGCGGATTTTGGTGGTGTGATTGCGGCAGAGATCCGTTTGCCGGAAGCGATTAATCGTCGCCATCTTTGTCCATTTCAGTATTTTGGTATCGATGATGATACCGACCTTCGCAGCATTGCGTGGAACCGGGGGCGCTATGATATTGCGCAATTAACCAACCTTTATACTCACAACCAAGTTCGTTTTAATAAAATTTTACTGAGTATGCGGGAAATCCTGACAGATATTAGCAAAATGAAAGCGCTCGCTTTTTGTGTGAGTAAAGATCATGCCCAGTACATGACACAGCAATTCTTGTTAAAAGGCATCAAGGCGGATGTGCTAACTAGCGATAACAGCCACGAGCGGCAACAAAAGCAGCAGGCCATTCGTTCTGGCAGCATTAACGTGCTTTGTGTGGTCGATATCTTCAATGAAGGTGTCGATATTCCCGAAGTCGATACCTTATTGTTTTTGCGCCCGACAGAAAGCCTCACGATTTTCTTGCAACAACTTGGCCGAGGTTTGCGATTAGCGGACGGTAAAGAATGCTGTACCGTGTTGGATTTTGTGGGCAACTCACGTCCTGAATATGATTTTGCCAATAAATTTAGAGCCTTAGTCGGTAAAAGTCATCGAGCGATCAGCGAAGAAATAAAGCAAGGCTTCCCCCACGCGCCTCTTGGTTGTCGCATTGAGTTGAGTAAGCGCACGCAAGAAATGGTGCTCAGCAATATTCGTCAAGCTTCGTTAACGTTGAAACGCCTAGTTACGATGATCCGTCAGTATCCTCAGCATTCCACACTGCCGTTAACCTTGTCGAATTTCTTAACCCTCAATCCGCACATCGACTTGAATGAGCTTTATAAGCGAGGGAGTTGGTCGCAACTGGTTCAACAAGCTAAAGATGAAATTAACGAAAGTACGCCAGATGAAAATATCCTTAAAATGCTTAGAAAGGCCATTCATAACCGAATTTTGACTTGTGATGATCATGGCTATTTAAGTTTCTTAAAAAAGCTTTGCCAAACTAACTTCGCTATTGAAGATGGTGGTTATCGTTATGCCTTAATGTGTCATTACGATTTTTGGCAGAAAATAGGGCCTGAATGTGGATTCGACTCCATTGATCAGAGCTTCGCGAAACTGAATGCTTGCGAGTTAAAAGCAGAACTATTGGACGTTGTGAATTGGCAACTAGCACAAACCAAGCATGAGCAATCCGCAATCCATGCTTTGCCTGATGTGTCATTAAGGCTGCATGCACGTTATGCGCGTGAACAAATATTGGTTGGATTTGGTGCTACAACCTTTGATCGCCAGCCACCATCACGTGAAGGCTTATTCGTTATAAAAGACAAAAACATAGAGCTGTTATTTGTCACTTTAGACAAAAATGAAAAACAATTTTCGCCAACCACCATGTACCATGATTACGCGATTAATGAACATCTCTTTCATTGGCAGTCGCAAAATAGCGCAAGGCCAGACAAGGGTCGCGGTTTGGAATACATCCAACATCAAAAAATGGGTAAGCGCTTATTCTTGTTTGTACGTGAGCAAAGCAAAGATGAATACGGCCGCACTATGGGTTTTGTTAATTATGGTGAAGTGGAATACGTATCGCATACAGGCTCACAGCCGATGAGTATTACTTGGCAGTTGAGAGAGCCTATGCCGCATTTTATGTGGCAACAAGCGGCTAAGTTGGCAGTGGGATAATTATCATGACGCATTTAGCCATTGATAAGGTTTACCCTCTTTGGCGCGTTAGTTTGGTCGGAAAAAGCAACGACATTGGCTAAAAGCGCCCATTTAATAAAAGCAGACTCAGGCTCTGTTGATTTGTATTATTTATTTGAACTCGGCAAACCGATCTCGCTGCAGACGCCAGTGACCAACGTGCCACATAGCCCAATGAAAAACTCGATGAAACTCAAACCTTAACTCGCCTAGAGAGCGCCACTAAGTGTACCGAGGTTGAAAAAGTGTACGAAGAGGCAATGGTGTAAGTAAGGGGGGGGGCTATCAATTATGCAAAAGGTTAACAGAATTACTGCCCATTGTCCCATCAGCCCACGGTAAGTGAGCGCGCGTTCGGGGGTGCCGCAAAGTCATATTTCGAAAATCGAGTCTGGCGGCGTTGATTTAAGAATATCCAGTTTGATTGCACTTGCCCGTGTACTCCTTATCCTAGAAAGTTACTCACCATTTAAGGGCATGCTAGATCAATCCTACTCACCACTAAACTCACCAGTTGGTTGAAAATTCAGGCAAAGACCTGAAATCTCCTGAAAACAAAAAAGCCCCAATTTACAGGGGCTTGGTAAGATTCAGTAAGCTTAAAGAGACTCAAAAAACCTTATTCGATGTTTTGGATCTGCTCACGCATTTGTTCAATCAACACTTTAAGCTCTACACCGGATGCGGTGATGTCAGTGCTGATCGACTTTGAGGCTAATGTGTTCGATTCGCGGTTAAATTCTTGCATCATAAAGTCGAGACGACGGCCACATGCTCCCCCTTTTTTCAAGATGTTGTGCGCTTCTTTAACATGAGAGTCGAGGCGATCAAGCTCTTCAGCAACATCCGATTTTTGTGCCAGCAAAATCAGTTCTTGCTCGACACGAGATGAGTCGAGTTCAATTTTGGCGTCTTCAAATTTCGAAAATAGACGCTCTCGTTGCCACTCAATGATTTCTGGCATACGGGCGCGTACTTTTGTCACCTCGGCATCAATGGCCTCTAAACGTTGCTCAATTAAGGCCTTCATGTTGTCGCCTTCGCGGCCACGGGCTTCAATAAACTCACCAATTGCTTCATCAAACGCTGCAAGCAGATCTTTATTGACGCTATCCATATCTTGCTCTGGTGTTTCCATCACACCAGGCCATTGCATCACTTGAAAAGGGTTGATGCGACTACGTTCACCGGTCATGTGCATCACTTGCTCGCCCGCTTTAATGACTTGATTCGCGAGCGTTTCGTTGATGGTTAGCTCACCTTTAGCAGCAGGGTTGGCTTCAAAACGCAGTGCACATTCGACTTTGCCACGAGCGAGGCGTTGACGAAAGCGCTCACGTAACATCGGTTCTAGGCCGCGGAATTGTTCTGGCAGGCGAAAGTAGGTTTCAAGGTAGCGTTGGTTGACACTACGAATTTCCCATACAGCGCTGCCCCAGTCGCCTTTGACTTCTTTACGTGCATAGGCTGTCATACTATAGATCATCGAATTTTCCTGTTTAATTATCTTTGAAAATAACGCCTGCCAATAGTAGCACAAATCGCCAATCGATAGCTTTGCCGACTAAACTTCGCTATAATCTCGCCCCAATCAAAACGTCTCCCCCTGCAAATAAGGTAGATGCCCATGCGTCCAAATGACCGCGAGGCGGATCAGATTCGCCCAATTAAAATTACTCGTAACTACACTGCATATGCAGAAGGCTCTGTACTGGTGGAGTTCGGCAATACCAAAGTGCTTTGCAATGCGACCGTTGAAGAAAACGTACCACGTTGGTTAAAAGGCCAAGGCAAAGGCTGGGTGACCGCAGAATACGGCATGCTCCCGCGCTCTACTCATTCGCGTATGCGTCGTGAAGCAGCAAACGGTAAGCAGGGTGGCCGCACTATGGAAATCCAACGTCTTATCGCGCGTAGCCTGCGCGCCGTGGTTGATTTAGAGGCGCTTGGTGAGATTATGGTCACGGTAGACTGTGATGTTATTCAAGCCGATGGCGGTACGCGTACCGCGTCTATTTCGGGTGCGAGCGTTGCCATGGCAGATGCCTTCCAACACTTAGTCGAGAAAGGTAAGCTTAAAGCGAACCCTATGAAGGGCCACGTTGCGGCGGTTTCTGTGGGCCAGCTGGGCGAAGAGATTCTGTGTGACCTTGAATATGTGGAAGATTCAGCCGCTGACACAGACATGAACGTGGTGATGACTGAAGATGGTCGTATGATCGAAGTTCAAGGTACGGCGGAAGGTGAACCCTTCACTCACGAAGACCTGATGAAAATGCTGGCATCGGCGAAAGTTGGCATTAGCGCGATCGTCGCAGCGCAGAAGGCGGCGTTAGAAAATTAATCGGTATTAAATAGCTTCCATTTGGAGGCTATTTTTTTAAGTTCCTAGAAGTCATTTTCTAGAAACTAGGCCACAGCCTCTAGTCACTATTATTAAGAGAGAAAGCAATGAAAGCATACCAGCGTGAATTTATTGAGTTTGCCCTAGAAAAAGAAGTTTTGAAGTTTGGTGAGTTTACTTTGAAGTCTGGCCGTAAAAGCCCTTATTTCTTTAACGCTGGTCTTTTCAATACAGGCCGTGACCTGGCGCGTTTAGGTCGTTTTTATGCCGCCGCTCTGGCCGACTCTGCGATCGATTTTGATGTGTTATTTGGTCCTGCGTATAAGGGCATTCCGATTGCGACTACCACGGCAGTTGCGTTAGCGGATCACCACGACATTGATACGCCTTACTGTTTCAATCGCAAAGAAGCGAAAGATCACGGTGAAGGTGGTAACTTGGTTGGCAGTGTGCTGGAAGGCCGTATTATGCTTGTCGATGATGTGATCACTGCCGGCACAGCGATTCGTGAATCGATGGAAATCATCAAGGCGAATGGCGCTGATCTCGCGGGCGTTTTAGTCGCGATTGATCGTCAAGAGAAAGGTAAAGGTGAGCTGTCTGCAATCCAAGAGGTTGAACGTGATTTTGGCTGTGCGATTATCTCTATCGTTAGCCTGACCGACCTCGTCACTTTCCTTGAAGAAAAGGGCACCGCCCCTGAGCATCTTGAAGCCGTTAAAGCGTACCGCGCGCAATACGGGATCTAGCCGATCTGAGAATCGAGTACGGACTGCGTCTTTTACACGGTTCTCTCGGAGCCATGGTCGAAAATTGTTGATGGTTCTTGATAGATATTAAAAGAAAAGGGTTGACGCATATCCATCAACCCTTAAACGTTTTAACTCGTCACTCTATTTGTAGCGAACCCCTCTCTCGGCGTTCGGATCTTCCATGGTTTTATAGCGCTTATGTAACCACATCCATTGTTCTGGGGCGCGCAAAATTACCTCTTCTACATGTTTATTCATGTAGGCGGCGGCGGCTTTTTCGTCTTTTTGAGGGTACTCTTCTTCAACCGATTTGTTGGCAATAATCTCATATCGCCCTTCATCATTGCGAAAGCCCGATCCCATCACAATAGCCGCTTTACTGGTGTAGGCAAGGATACTGGTGCCTGTGGTAGTACAGGCATCTGGAACCGAAAAAAAGGGAACAAAGACTGACTTATTACGGCCATAGTCGTGGTCTGGTAGGTAAAATAAGCGCTCGCCGTCACGCATAACGCGAATCATCTGCTTAAGGTCTTTTCTGTCTATCAATACGTTGCCATCGTGTGTTCGGCCCCAATATTGGATCAAGTTATAGGCAGGGTTGTTGTGCGGGCGAAATGCGCCATAACCACCAAGACCGAGTACCGCAAACGCGCGCGCTGTGATCTCTAGATTCAGTGCATGTACGCAGCACAGCAGAACTCCTTTACCTTGCGCCTTGTATTGATGTAGTAAGTCAACGTCTTTAGCGACAATTCGGCGCTTAAAGCGCCAAGTTGGCCAAAACCAGGTGATGCCAGTTTCGATTAGCGCCATGCCGGTGTTTTTGAAGTTCTCTTCAACCATTCTCTCGCGTTCTAACGGAGCCATTTCAGGAAAGGCCAGTTCGAGGTTGCGTCGTGCCACTTTAACTCGGGACTTGCCGAACTTCATACCGAGCTTACCGAGACCTCGTCCAATTCGATACAAAATAGAATAGGGCAATAGGTTAACGATGAGCGCGAGCAGGCCGAAGCCTAACCATACCCCCCAATATTTAGGGTGTAATAACGCGAACGAAAATGTCGGGGCTTGGTTGTACTGTTCTTTACTCATAACGATTACTTAATTTGTGCGCTGAGCAGCGCCCAATACTCTTCAAAATTTGCAGTGGGTTGATATTTAAAGTCGCTACGGACGAAACGATTGAGGCTGCCCTCGACTTGACCAAGCAGTTGAGCGGCTAATATCGTTTCATTGACCGGAAAGGATTTCCCTTCACGCAGCATACGCTCGCGCAAGATCTGGCGCAGTGAGGTTTCAATGCGCTCGAACAGTTGGTTGATGCGCTCGCGCAGACGCTCATTTTCAAACATCAGTGCGTGGCCCGACAAAATCCGACTTAAACCAGGATTGCGTTCAGCAAACGCTAAAATCAATTGTAGCACCAAGCGAATGCGGGTCAGGGTGTCTTTTTCTTCATCTTGGATGCGATTAATGCGCGACATCAGTGACTCTTCGATAAATTCGATAAGCCCCTCAAACATGCGTGCTTTACTCGGAAAATGACGATAGAGCGCGGCTTCAGATACGCCAACTTGTTTCGCCAGTTTTGCTGTCGTAATACGCGAAGCGCCTTCATTAGACTCAAGCATCTCTGCTAAGGCTTGCAAAATTTCATCTCGGCGGTTGGTTTTTCTTGTTCCGGCCATGAACCTGTTCCTTTTGTTACCATTTCTGAATAAAAAGGTGTTGAGTCTAAGCAATTCAACACCAGACAACCGATGACCTGCCCTATTGATCGCGAAGTGTTGCTTTAGCTAGCAACTATAATCTTTGCGAGATCGCAACTATGATCTTTACGAGATAGCAACAATGAGCTTTACGCTTCTATTTGCTGCGCGATGGCCATCATGATTTGCGTTGCAATGTGTTGTTTTGATGCAAGGGTAAGTGATTGCTCACCCTCTTTCCAGTATAAGGTGATTGCGTTGTCGTTGCTATTGAAGCCTTGCCCGGCGATAGAGACATCGTTAGCACAAATCATATCTAGATTCTTTTTGAGAAGCTTAGTGCGAGCGTAGTGCTCTACATCTTGCGTTTCAGCGGCAAAACCAACGGTAAAAGGTCGAGATTGCACCAGAGCGGCGACCGACGCGACAATATCAGGGTTTTTAACCATGGTGATGGTCATCTCATCGTTATCATCGGCTTTTTTGATTTTCTGGGTGGCAACCGTGGCTGGTCGATAGTCGGCGATAGCCGCGCAGCCGATAAAAACATCGTGTTCAGGAGCCGTTTTCATCGCCGCGTCAAACATGCTTTGTGCGCTATCCACATCAATGCGGGTGACGCCTGCTGGTGTTGGTAGGGCAACAGGGCCTGAGAGCAGGGTTACCTTGGCGCCGAGTTGCTCGGCTGCGCTGGCAAGGGCAAAGCCCATTTTTCCTGAGCTGTGATTGGAAATATAACGCACCGGATCAATCGCTTCTCGCGTTGGGCCTGCGGTGATCACCACAGACTTCCCTTTCAGTGGCTTGTCGGAGAAAAACTGCTCGCAGAGATCAACTAACTGCATTGGCTCTAACATTCGCCCAGGGCCAACATCACCACAAGCTTGCTCACCCGCTGCCGGGCCCCAGATCTGCATACCGCGGCGCTCAAGCGTGGCGATATTTTCTTGTGTGGCCACATTGCGATACATTTGCTGATTCATGGCCGGAGAAACGGCGATGGGTGAGTCGCTAGCCAACACTAAGGTGGTAAGTAGGTCGTTACCCATTCCTGCCGATACACGTGCGATAAGATCCGCCGTTGCCGGAGCGAGCAGAACCAAATCAGCCCATTTGGCTAACTCGATGTGTCCCATGGACGCTTCGGCGGCTGGGTCAAGTAAGCTGTCAGATACGGGTCTGCCAGACACGGCCTGCATAGTAAGTGGTGTGATAAATTCTTTGGCGGCGGTGGTCATCACCACTTGTACATCAGCGCCGCGTTCTATTAGCCGGCGGGTGAGTTCAGCACATTTATAAGCAGCGATACCACCGCTAATACCTAAAAGGATCTTTTTGCCTGCGAGTGTTTGCATGATGATCTTCCTTACAATTTCTGCCCGTAAGATACCATGCTGCGTTTAGAGTGGCGAGTGACCCGTCTGTGGTTATCCATCGTTCGCTATTGAGTAACTATAAGGTTACACAATCAAGCGCCATGGTTCGCAAGCTAATAAACCCACCGTCACCTAGACGCTTTTTTTGGTTAGGCTCTAGCCACCTCCCCTACAGGGTTAGTGACAACAGATGGAATTACCGAAAGCCTCGATGCCGCGTGAGAAATTGCTTTCTCATGGGCCTCAGGCACTCACAGACGCAGAATTACTGGCTATTTTCCTGCGCACCGGAACACAAGGCATGAATGTGATTGCGTTGTCTGACTTTCTGATCGATGAATTTGGCTCTTTGCGGGCCCTCTTCTCTTCTGAGTTGGATCAGTTCTGCGCCTACAAAGGGCTTGGTGTGGCTAAGTACGTTCAGTTGCAAGCGGTATTAGAGATGACCCAGCGTTATTTGAGCGAAACCCTTAAGCGAGGTGACGCATTAACAAGCCCTGAACAGACCAAGCTTTATCTATCGGGTTTACTGCGTGATAAACACAGAGAAGAGTTTTATGTCTTGTTTTTAGACAACCAACACCGAGTGATCAGTGGCGAGGCATTATTCCAAGGCACCATTGATGCCGCTTCTGTTTATCCTCGTGAAGTGGTAAAACGTGCATTGGAGCACAATTCTGCGGCATTAATTTTGGCGCACAATCACCCGTCAGGAGTGGCAGAGCCAAGCCAAAGTGATCGCCGCATCACCCGTCGTATAACGGATGCACTGGCATTGGTTGATATTCGGGTCTTGGACCACTTTGTAGTAGGCGATGGTGAGATTGTCTCTTTCGCTGAGCGTGGTTGGATTTAAATCACATTTTTAGTTGTGAGTTCGCTGATTTCTGCTACAATCGCCCGACATTTTTTAGCACATAAATCAGCTCTGCCTAAAAAAGATCACGAAAACCTGTAAAAAGGATCTGTTCGGGTCTTGAGCAATGCTAATCAAGTTAGTATAATGCGCGACCTTTGATAGCCTTGTATGGGTTTCCATAGCGGTATAAGACCTCAAACTTCTAATTTAGAAACTGAGAGGTTCGGCCACCAAGGTTGATATCGAGCTGAAACGATTTTGGAGAAGACATTCATGTCACGAGTATGCCAAGTAACTGGTAAGCGTCCAGTAACGGGTAACAACCGTTCACACGCACGCAATGCTACTAAGCGTCGTTTTCTGCCGAACCTACAAACTCATCGTTTCTGGGTAGAGAGCGAAAAACGTTTTGTTAAACTACGTCTATCTGCTAAAGGTATGCGTATCATCGACAAGAAAGGCATCGATGCTGTTCTTGTTGATATCCGTGCAAACGGCGTAAACGTTTAAGAGGAAATAGACAATGGCAAAGAAAGGCGTACGTGAGAAAATTCGTCTAGTATCTTCTGCAGGTACTGGTCACTTCTACACGACTGATAAGAACAAACGTAACATGCCAGGCAAATTTGAGATCAAGAAATTTGATCCTGTCGTTCGCCAGCACGTTATGTACAAAGAAGCTAAAATCAAGTAATTGACTCTTCTTTGAACTTCCTTCGGGAAGCATGAATTGAAAACCCAACTATAGCGATATAGTTGGGTTTTTTATTATCTGCAATTTATACTCGTTATATCAAAGCTATAGGGAAGTGGTATGCGAGTCTCACCAAAACGTCGTCGGCGCTGGAACAACATTCTTATCTTGGGCGTGATTGCATTTATCGCAGTGCTCAACCTGCCGACACTGATCAAAACCTATCTCCTTGACGACACGCCTGTCGTGACAAGCACTTACCCCTTTTTGCTTAATCCATCGGCGCAATTACAAGCGTTGCACTTTAGCGATTGGTCTTTGGAAAAACTCGAAGGTGGCTGGCGTAGCTCTGTGACTAGTGCGATCCCAGCACAAGAGCTCGCACAACGTTGGCAAGATTTGGTTGGAACGGAAGTCCCGGCGAATGATTTTGCCAATTTGAAAGCGCAATTAACAGAGCCGCAAACGATCGAGGTTTGGTATCTCGATCAGGAAGAGCCGCAAAGAGTCACTTACTATCAAACCCCACAGTTTTGGCTACTAAAAAATTGGCAAGACAAGTGGATAGCCATTTCGGTTGAACCTCGCTATCTTATGCCAGAGTAATATTTGTAAGCCACACCTAGGAACAAGCATGCCAGAATTACCTGAAGTGGAAGTGAGCAAAATGGGGATCTCGCCTCACTTAGTCGGTCAAACCGTTGCTAAGCTGACCTTTCGTACTCCCAAGTTACGTTGGGATATTCCACAAGATTTAAAAAAAATGGAAGGGCAGGTGATTCGCAATATCAGTCGCCGAGCTAAGTACTTGCTGATTGAAACTGATGTAGGTAGTGCGATTGTTCATTTGGGGATGTCGGGTTCACTGCGCGTACTCGATGCAGAGATTGCGCCTGCCAAGCACGATCATGTCGATTTGAAACTGACCAATGGCAAAGTCTTGCGTTATAACGATCCAAGACGTTTCGGTGCCTGGCTATGGACTGAAGATGGCCATCACGCCGCTCTGGGTGCAATGGGCCCAGAGCCGCTGACCGAGGCGTTCAGTGCTGATTACATGGCAGCCAAGGCGCAGGGTAAGCGTGTGGCGGTGAAGCAATTTATTATGGACAACAAAGTGGTGGTCGGGGTGGGGAATATCTACGCCAACGAATCGCTATTTAGCGCCCGTATTCACCCAACTAGAGCGGCAGGAAGCCTCAAACGCCAAGAGTGGGTATTATTGGTAGATGAGATCAAGCAAGTGCTCGCCACCGCAATAAAACAAGGTGGCACCACTCTCAAAGACTTTGCTCAAGCGGATGGTAAGCCGGGTTACTTTGCGCAAGAACTACAAATGTACGGCAAAGCCGGGCAGCCTTGCCCAGATTGCGGTGAGCCTATCGAAGAACAAAAAATTGGCCAAAGGAACACGTTTTTTTGCGACCAGTGTCAGTTATAAAAAACTGAACCAGGGTTAATTTTTAATGACTAGCTGTTTAGGGGACTAGTCGTTACAATTTGTGTAATTATCTAGAGTCGAGAGTGACAAAATGAAGTATTTAGTATCGGGCGCAGCTGGTTTTATTGGCTCAGCGGTCACTGAGCGTTTGTGCGCCGCTGGGCACACAGTTGTGGGTATTGATAACCTCAATGATTACTATGATGTTTCGCTAAAAGAAGCGCGACTCAAGCGAATTGCACATGACAACTTTACCTTTATCAAGCTGGATTTGGCAGACAGAGAGGGCATCGCGTCACTGTTTGCTGAGCAAGGGTTTGACCGTGTAATTCACCTAGCGGCTCAAGCGGGCGTACGTTACTCAATTGATAACCCAATGGCGTATGCCGATAGCAACCTTGTTGGTCACTTAGCTATTCTTGAAGGCTGTCGCCATAATAAGGTTGAACACCTCGTTTATGCTTCATCGAGCTCCGTTTATGGCCTCAATCAGAAAATGCCATTCCATACGCAAGACAGTGTCGATCATCCCATCTCTCTGTATGCAGCGACGAAAAAGTCCAATGAGTTGATGGCACATACCTATTCGCACTTGTATGGTATTCCGACCACAGGCTTAAGATTCTTTACTGTGTATGGGCCGTGGAGCAGGCCGGATATGGCGATGTTCAAATTCGCAAACTTGATTGTTGCGGGTAAAGAGATCGACATTTACAACAATGGCGACATGATGCGCGACTTTACTTACATTGATGACATTGTTGAGGGGATTATCCGAGTTCAGGACACGATTCCTACTAAACAGCCTGAATGGACAGTAGAGAGTGGTTCACCAGCAACTAGCTCTGCACCATACCGTGTGTTTAACATTGGCCATGGCAGCCCAGTGAAGCTGATGGATTATGTTGAAGCGCTTGAAGAAGCACTTGGCATTGAGGCGAAGAAGAACTTTATGCCCATGCAGCCTGGTGATGTGTACGCTACCTATGCTGATACCGAAGACTTATTTGACGCGGTCGGCTACAAGCCGCAAGTGAAGATTGAGCAAGGTGCCAAGGCATTTGCTGATTGGTACAAGGAATACTTCGGTATTTAATCGGCTAGGGTACCGTCATCCTGAACAGCGAGGCACGAGCGTGATTCAGGATCTAATTGGTTAGTACGCCAGCCTCAGATTCCGTATAGCTCGTTCCTCACTTACGGAATGATGATTCAAAAACCTAGGAGCTCGCTTCTAGAAACTGACTCAAATCTTGGCCTTTGCCATCAGCGCTTTGGCCACCACCTCAGGCACAAAGCTCGTCACATCTCCACCATGAATTGCTACCTCACGCACGATAGTCGAAGAGAGAAACGCATACTCTTCAGCTGGTGTCAGAAACACGCTCTCTAGCCCTGGCATCAACCGACGATACATATTGGTGAGGCCAAACTCGTATTCAAAGTCGACCGTAGTGCGTAGTCCGCGAATTAACACATTGGCCTGCTCTTGCTTGGCGAAGTCGACCATTAAGCCTGCGAACCCTTTTGCCGTGACATTGGGTAAGGAGTGAGTAACATCAGCGACGAACTTCACCCGCTCATCAAGTGTAAACAGGGTATTTTTGCTCGGGCTAGCGGCAACCGCGATAATCACTTCATCAAACATATCGGCGGCACGCTTGATAATATCTAAGTGCCCATTGGTGATGGGGTCGAATGTGCCTGGGTAGATAACTTTCTTTTTCATAATCGGATTATTCTTTAGTTAATACCTTGTTTGCTGAGTAACAAGTAGAGCGATTGATAGCGCTGAGCTGTATGTTCAATACGGAACTCTTTCAGCTTTTCTTGTGCGCCAGCGAGAAGGGAAGCGTTCAGCTCATGGTTGTTTTTGATTTCCAACACAGCTTGAGCGAGTTGTTCTCCATTGCCTGGCTCGATTAACAAGCCAGAACACTGATGTTCGATAATATCTGGTATCCCTCCAGCGTTACTTGCTGTAACAGGCAAACCGGCATCTAGCGCTTCGAGAATCACTGACCCCAAGCCTTCTGAATAAGAGGGATGGACCAGCATATCCGCAGCGGCAAACCAATTGCCCATATCCGATTGCTTACCTACAAAGCTGACATTGCTCAGTCCTTTTGCTTGAGCTTCAAGTTCGGTTCGCGCTTTGCCGTCTCCAAGTAGAGCGAAGTGGATGTTACTGTCTTGCTTGTCTAAGCGTCTGGCTGCCTCTATGGTGACATCAAACCCCTTATGACCCAACATGTTGGCCGCATGGATCACTAAATAGTCGTGACCAAATCTTTCTTTAATCGCTTCAATGCATTCTTTCTGATTAGGGTAACGAACTGGGCTGCTCGGAATACAGTGAACCTCACGGCCCGGGAAAGCTTGCTGAATGCGAGACACAATTTCTCGACTGAGACCAACCAGCATGCTGGCTTTGCTGTATGCGAGGTTGGAGAGCCATTTTTTTTTCAAAGGATTATCAATACGACGGGTGACAATATAAGGCACGCCATAAAGTAGGTGCTGGATCAGCGCCCAGTAAATCGCTCTACCTTCATGTACATGTATCGCCTGACAACCTTGAGTAATCGACTTTTGGTGTTTGAGCAAAAAATGTTTGGTTGGGACATAGTGGCAGCCGAGAGCTTGAACAGCATCGGCAAAAGGGCTGCTAGGATTAGCGACCACAGTCAGGTCATAACCGAGCTCAACTTGCTGTTTGATCAGTTGGAGCGTTTGATTTTCACCGCCGTGATAGCCAGAGGCGAGGTTTACATGACATATCTTCATAGGGAGCGATTATTTCGAGCCTTGCTGGTTCTTCATATACTCTCTCAACCATAGATCGGCGTATCGAGTAAAGGTGGTATTGGCACTTAATAGCGCGAGCAATAGCCCATGCCGGCCATCCAAGAATCCGCGCTTGAGAATATACATCTTAACGAAGCGGAAAAAGCCGTGCGCAATTGCACCGCCGAGGGTGACTCGCTTTTTCCCTTCACGTTGGTCAGCCCATGCTTTCATATATTGCTGGGTTTTACTGACGTAATTGGGCATCGAATCGATAGTATAGTGGAACAGATCCCCTTCAAGCTGTCGTACCTTGAAACCTGCTGGAATCACCACGGACTCATGGACCAAGGCATCATTGTATTGCGTCGCAAGGCGAGGGTATAAACGAGTGACACGGTCAGGGTACCAACCAGAATGACGAATAAACTTACCGAAAGCTTCGGTTAAGCGATTGATTTGATATACGGATTTTCCATCATCGTGATTTACGGCATGGATAATCGCTTGTTTCAATTCTGCAGATACTTCTTCGTCAGAATCCAATGGTAATACCCAGTCGCTGGTCATGTAGCTTTGGGCTTTTTGACGTTGAGGGCCAAATCCCAGCCAATCTTGGTGGTATACCTTGTCGGTATATTTTTGGGCGATGGCTAAAGTGTTATCTGTACTTCCAGAGTCGAGTATGACGAGCTCATTCACCCAGCCAGAGACAGAAGACAATGTCTTCTCGAGATGTTGCTCTGCATTTTTGACGATCATTAGAACGCCAATGCTTCTTGAGGTAGTCATGTTAGCGGTTGCTCATGGTTTGAATTCAGAACCTTATCCAGTGATTTAATGACAGACTGAACCGTGATGTTTTCCATCAGTGTATCACCTTTCGCGCGAGCACCCCATGAGCCTGATTTATCTTGCTGTTGGATGCACGTGTCATAACAGCTCACTACATAGGCTTGACTATTGTATGGGCCAGTTCGCTTCGGGTTACTGTGTGCGTATAAACCGATCACAGGTGTACCTTGTGTAGTGGCAATGTGTGCAGGGCCTGAATCTGGCGCAATGACGACTTGGGCCTGGGCTAGAACAGCGGTCAACTGCTTGAGGCTGGTTTGGCCGATCAGGTTAGTGATTTTGGTTTTAGAGTGATGTTGTATAGTTTCGCCAAGCGTGCGCTCGCGTTGACTTGGCGAGCCGCATAACACAACGTCCATACCGAGGCTGGCCGCATAGTCTGCTACTTCAGCGTAGCGCTCGACGAGCCAGTTTCGCTCATCCTTGCTTGCCGCTGGGCATATCACCAAGGTGCGCTCACGGATTTTCCCGCTAGCGAAAGCTCTATCTTGCTCACTCAGAGGAATGTTCCAGCTTGGTTTGCCCATAGGGACTCCTAGATAGCGAGCAAACTCCGCGAAATTATCTAATACGTGAAATGCCTCAGTATCAGGCAAATGGCGATTGGTAAACAGGTATTGCCCTTCGCGGCTGCGATTGCGACTAAAGCCGACACGATAATGCGCTTTTATCCCCAAAGAGAGCATACTTGCTCTCAGTGCGGCTTGCATATGCAGTAGCACATCAAATCGAGTCTCGGCTAACTGCTTCCATACGTTACGCATCCCTTGCAAGCCCTGCTTCTTATCAAACACAATCACGTTAATGTTAGGTAAGTCATTGATCAGTTGCGCTTCGACCTTACCGACCACCCAAGTGATTTTTGTGCTTGGCCAGTGCTGCTGGATAGCTTGCACGACAGAGATAGCATGGCAAACATCACCGATTGCAGAGAGGCGCAGCACACACAAATTTTTTGGAGCAGCAGTAAATAGAGCCATAGAGGGTCCAAGTGTAGATTAACTAAGCTGAATTATGCAGATAGGGCGAATGAATGTAAAATATTGCCTCCACTCAATTCACCGCATTGAATAGGCCAAACAACAATGATCAAGCAGTACAAGCAAGGAAATCAGGTAATATGGTACGACGGCAGTTTAATTGACCAGCCGAGCGAATTGCTGTTTGACCCGAGTTATTGGCAACAGCAACAGCGGGTGTTGGGCAGTGCCCAAGGTCGCGGTACCACTTGGTTCGTTGATATGGGGCAATGTCATGCTGCATTGCGTCACTACCGGCGTGGAGGTTTGTTTGGCAAGCTGGTGGAAGATAAATATCTGTTTACTGGTTGGGATCAAACCCGAGCCTATCAAGAGTTGATGCTCCTTGACCAGTTAAAGCAAGCTGGCGTCAACGTGCCTAAACCGATTGCGGCAAAGGTTGAAAAGTCAGGGTTAACCTACACAGCGGATCTGTTGATTGAGAAGATTGCGGACGCGCAAGACTTGGTCGCCATTCTTAAACAAGGCAAGCTAAGTGAGCAGGCGTATTATCAAATCGGTGAGATGATAGGAAAGATGCACCAGCAGCAGGTCAATCATACTGACCTCAATATTCACAATATCTTGCTTGATAGTGACCAAGCGGTTTGGATTATCGATTTTGATAAATGTCGCAAAGAAGCGGGTGAGCATTGGAAGAAAAAAAACTTGGGGCGATTGAAGCGCTCTTTCGCCAAAGAGTGCCAGCGCTTTGCAATTCATTGGTCTGAGAATGATTGGTTACCATTGCAACAAGGTTATAGCGACCAATTCTAAGTATTTAAATAACGAATAGTATGAGTTCGAGGGATTCTGTGTGAAATCAATATTACAAATCATAAGGTTAAGTCTTTCAATGCTGTTTACGGGTGATCCTAGTAAGCTATTAGAAAAGCGAATTATTTTGATGAGACTGTATCGAAGCATTAACTTAGACTGGTTTGCAAGAAAGGTTCAGAGACAAATATATCGAAAGCACCACTGTGATATATCTAGAAAGGCTCAAATTGGGCATGGTTTTTCTGTCGGGCATGCTGTTAGCATCGTTATTGGTGGCGAAGCTGTGATTGGTGATAATGTTATAATATTTCAAAATGTGACCTTAGGCGGTCCTCACAAAGATAGAACAGGAATGCCAACCATTGGAAATAACGTAATTATCTATTCAGGTGCAGTTGCGGTGGGAGATATTACTATCGGCGACAACGTTATGATAGGTGCAAACGCAGTTGTGACCAAAGACGTACCTGCCGATACAGTCGTTGTTGGGCACAACCGGTTTGTTCAAAAGAGTAGCATGCGTTGAGAGCATAGGAAGTCGCTTAGTAATGAGGCGACTTGTTCAAGCTATTACTCAGTGTAATAAGGGACGTTCTTAAAGCAATTAATGTTTCGTTGTCTTAGATTGCATAAGATGTACTTTTTGTATCTATCTCTAAACCAAGCGCGTATGGCGGGTGTGTATCCTCGCTGTTTATTACTGATCCCACTACTAAATAATCCATTTTTACTTCCCTGCTTTACTAAAGTAGGGTGAGACCAAAACAAATTGAATTTTAAATCATGGCGATGTTCGTTGTACCAATGATCGGCGGTATAGATCTGAGGTGTGCTCTCAATGAACTTGACGGCTTTCTTGGCAAACTCTAAGTCGTAAATTAAGCCACCAGTGAGTTTGTTTTTATTACATAAATAGAGGTGCTTGCCTTTTTTTCTAACGGTTATTGGGACTTGGCTAGAAGCTTCTTCAATATTAACAACATAGTTACGCTCGTTTTCTAGCTCTGCTAGGATTGGCTGAAGATCGCGGGTAAATGAACTTGGTAGAATGACATCATCTTCTAGCACGAGCACCGAGGGAATTTGGCGCTGCACTACTTCTTTCATAACTAGATAATGTTTATAAAAGCATGACTTAGCTGGAAGAGATAAGCTTCCTGCGAAAAACTTATTTCTTATCTCTTCTGTCAGGTCATTTATATCACCGCGTAGCATGAACTCGTATTGATGCAAACCGACACTTGGTAAATGGTTGTCTATGTGCTGGCGTCGTTCTTCGTAGCCTTTACTTACATGAATAATAAACGTTTTCAACATACGGCAGTTCCTTGACAACTCATCGCTTTTTTATCTTTTTGATATTTTCCTCAAGCGTGAATATCTAATATATCGAACCAATTTTGCAAAAGTTTAGTGCAAAAACATGAACTAGCTAGGTTCTATAGGACTAGAAGGGCTACTTACGGAATGCTTTTAGTAAGGAGCTGTTTCGAGATGGCTACATCACCAACTCTATGGTCTTTGCTAATGCGCCTTGATTATCTTTAACTACGGAATGCGCACATTTCCCCATTTGTTGCGCTAGCTCTGGAGAGTCGAATAGTTTGACAAGTTGTTGATGGATTTCGGATGCGTCATCACAAAGTATAACAGCGTTATTCTTCAGTAGTGTTTGAGTTATCTCAGAAAAGTTATAGTAGCAGGGCCCGTTCAGCAGAGGCTTAGCAAGCGCGGCAGGTTCAAGTAGGTTATGTCCCCCCACTTTTTCTCCAACAAGACTACCTCCCATAAAACAGATATCTGCAGCACCAAGCATGACGAGCATTTCTCCCATCGTATCACCAATATAGACTTGGCTATGCTCGAATTCCTGCCTTTCTGACGTACGCCTGTGAGTCATAAACCCCTTGGCTGTACATAAACTGGCTACATCGTTGAACCGCTCAGGATGCCTTGGAACTAAAATAAGCAGCGAGTTTGGATAAGACTTAAGGAGAGACTGATGCGCCTCTAGAACAATCTCATCTTCACCTTGATGCGTACTTGCGGCAATCCAAACTGGACGGTTTTCACCGAGTTGGGCGCGCAGGAATTTACTGGCTTGAACTTGCTCTTCGGTGACTTGAATATCAAACTTCACCGATCCAGTCACATGCACTTTCTTTGGGTTCAGTCCTAAACGAATAAAACGCTCAGCATCGCTTTGGTATTGGCATAACACCTGAGTCAGATTCTGCGCTAGCAAGTTAAACACGGATTGAAATTTTTGATAGCGCCGACAGGATCGTTCAGATAATCGAGCATTAATCACAGTGATCGGAATGCCCGCTTTGGCTACAGTATGCAAGGTATTAGGCCACAGTTCGGTCTCGACGATTAGCATTTGTGATGGGTTTATCGTTTTTAAAAAGCCTCGCACGCACCAAGTAAAGTCGAGTGGCATATAACGATGGGTGACTAAATCGCCTAATTTGGCAATTTGCTCTGCACCAGTGCTGGTTGTGGTAGTAACGACAATCGGCAGATCAGGGTGGCGAGCTTTGAGCTCTCGAATAATCGGCGTGACCGCTATCGATTCACCGACAGATACCGAGTGAATCCAGAGCGGATTGGTAGCATCCACTTTTGGCGTTATACCCCAGTGCTCTCTCCAACGTTGTCCAAATGACGGTTTACCCGGTTTCTTTTGGTAGAGAGAGACAAGCAAAAATGGCGCGGCTAATGCAAGCAAAGCCGAATAAATCCAGCGAATCCACATCTTATTGTAGCTCCTGAATCGCTTGCAGTACCTGCTTTGGAGGCAGTTCTTTGAGGCACTTTAGGTGGTCATATGGGCATTCGCGTTTAAAGCAAGGCCGACACTCTATATCGGTATGCACGACTTTACTATTCTTTGCCAGTGGTGGCGTGTAGTGATCTGAAGTGGAACCATATACACCAACCACATTACAGCCAGCGGCACTCGCCACATGCATTAGGCCAGAATCATTGCTTACTACCGTTTGACAGCAAGCCAGCAAATCGACCGCTTCAATCAAACTGGTCTCTCCGGCTAAATCGACAACATGCTCTCGAAGTGGCTGTGGAATATGCTCAATGATCTGTTGCGTGGTGTCGCGGTCTTTAGCAGAACCGAACAACCAGACTTGTGCGCCTTGCTCGATTTGCGACTCTGCTACCTTTGCATAGTGCTCGGTTGGCCACTGCTTAGCAGGACCAAACTCTGCCCCCGGGCATAAGCCAACAATAGGCCTAAGGGTTGAAAGCTCAAACTTATCTAACGCCGCTTGCTGTGCTTGTGGCTCAATATGCAGCTTCGGTTTGGGTAGAGCCTGCAAACCACCAAGCACTGCTGAACCTGTCATCTCAGCCTTTGGGTGCGCTAATGCTACGTAGCGCTCAATCATAAATTGAAAGGCTTTTTTGTTGAGCCGGATGTCATTAAGCAGAGCGTAACGCATTTCCCCTTTCCAGCCGGTACGAACTGGAATATCGGCAAACCAAGGAATTAACGCTGACTTGGCTGAGTTGGGCAGGATAAAGGCTTGTTCATATTGGTCACGTAACGACTTCCCAAGTTTACGACGTGCCATGAACTGGAAGTCACCATGACCGAATGGAAGAGCCAGCGCCTGATTGACCTCTGGCATACGCTCAAGAATTGGCCGACACCATGCCGGTGCCATCACATCAATCAACGCATCAGGATGCTGCTGCTTAATGGTGGTGTATAAGGTTTGCGACATCACCATATCGCCGACCCAAGAGGGGCCTATGACTAAGATTCGCTTCATCCTGTGTTACTCGGCTAACGGTTTCTGCTCTAAGAATTGGTAGTACTCGTCTGGAACACCACAAAATATAACATCACTACGTTCAATCAAATGATAGTGAATGTTCTTACCTTGTTGAATTAGATAGTTGTACAGCGGGGCAACATAGAGCTCTCCCTTATCCCATTGCTCAGGAGGCAGCGATAGGTAGTGCAGGTAACTCTCTCGGTAGTCTTGTAGTGACGAAAAGTAATATAAACCAGTACAACAGAGATCGGAGATGCGTCTTTTCTCTGCGGTTTCTATGACTTGAGTGCTGTCGCTAGAGACGGGTTTGGCGTAGGACCAGTTATCTCCCTCGCCAGAGAACACCTCTAGATAGCCATCCCACTTTGCAAACGTCTCTGGAAAGGTGAAGTTTGGCCTAAAGGTATCGATATTAAAAATCGTCATCGGCTGAGATGCATCTTGATGATGTTGGCAGCCTAAATAAACAGTTTCAGCTTGACCGCGAGTTTCTTGGTTGAGTGTTTGGACCTCGAACGAAGCAATTCCCAATGTGCGGGCTTGCTGCTCAACAAATTGCGGTGTGTCTTGTATGTCTCTTACGATAAACAAAAAATGCTCAGAATCGAAATAGTGCTTAAAGCTATTTACAGCATGAGCAAATAGGGTCTCATTGTGCGCTTCGAGCATGTATTTAGGTTGGTTGAAGCCAGCTTTAAAGAAACGTGAGCTTAGCCCTGCCATTGGAATAACAATCATTGGTTGCTCTCTAACATCAAGTTGTTGAGTCTAAAGGCGTTAGCCATTAGCGCATCTTGTCGAAGTGTATCGTCACTGTGCAGCGGTAGCATAGACAAAAAAAGCTGGATTTGCATCGCGTATAACGTTTGTGTTGTTAATGGATACTGCTCTGTTAGGGCTTCGACAAACATCTTCTGCACAGAGTTCAAATGAGATGTGTCTGCAAGCTCAAAATGCACGGAGTAGTTTTGTGCAGTTACTCTGTAGTACCCCGCAATAATCCAGTCATACAGGCCCAGTACAGAGTGACAAATCTTGGCGATATCGTAATAGAGATGGCCATAGACGCTCTGAGTATTGTCTGAGGTGATTCCGCGTGGGTCGATCACTTTGATCCTATCTTTGCGAAAATCATAGAGAATATTGCTGAAGCAGAAGTCTCCGTGCATTAATGTTGCTTCGTAGCTATCCGGTAGATGCTTAAGGCTAGCTTCATGCAGTGCCTTAAGGCTCATAGAGGTTTGACCATTATACCGCCACGGCTGCTGCCAATCATAACCACGCTCTCGGCAAAATTCTTGAAGGCGTTGCTCCGTCTTACCAGCAAATAGAGCGTCGAACGAGTCAACCTTAGCCTCTTTGGGGGCCACTTCGGCTTGGCAAGCGGACAAGAAGGACAACATCTGTTTGAGTATTTGTCGCCAGGTCATTTCTGGTAAATGAGCGAACACAAATAGCTCGTTAAGTGCCATGTTGTAAAGGTATTCTAGGCGATAGCTTGTTCGCCCTTCAAAGCAGGTTTCTCCGAGAAACTGCGGTGTAAAGTGCTTTACAGAGTTTGGAATGGCTTGAAACCAACGCGATTCCGCTGTGATCTTAACATCTTTGATGCTGCTCTTTTCTATCCAATCAGGGGTAATCGAGAGTGAGTTAAAAGCGCGTTGGGTCGTATAGCGAGCCTTAGAGCGATAGTAAGTATTTACATGGCCAAAATCGAGCCAATCATCGCACAGGCAAGTCTTTATGCCATTGATGTCATGGTAGGCACTGAGGGCTTGAAGAAAGTCCCAATGGGTTTGGCTCAAACAGCGAATCAAGGTTCTTGGGTTAGAAAAGTTAAAGTAGCCACTAACGACTTGGCTCTGGCTATCGATGTTCTCATCGTCGACTTTTAACCATTCTGGCTTGTTTTCATCAACCGTTGCCCAGTTATAGGTGCTGTCGGCATGGGATATTGAGACCACATCGAGATCGGTGGGTAGTGTGATGAGCGTATCACCATACAAGATACTCAAGTCGGTATCGAATGGGCGCTCTATTAGTGCCAAAGCGGCCATCAATGATTCGCCCAGCGAAAGATTATCCGGCAATGGCAGCAGCGTGACACTGTGCTCTTGCAACCATAAGCGGTCGAACTCTTGAACTTGATATGAGCGAGGCACTGAAAGATAAATACTCTTACCTGATGCTACTTTGGCGACTTGATGTTGAAACAGCCGCTTATTGCCCAGCGGTAAAAAAGTCGGGGGAATAGCGCCAAACTCAGCGCGTAGATCCTGTCCGACATAGGCGGCAGACATAATCAAGAACATGGTTAGCGTTCCTTATCAAGCAGAGTGTGGATTTCTTCTAATGTCATACTTTTAAATTCTGATGGTCGAACCGCTTTATCATCAATGTAGAACCCTTCGTGACCGCACCAAGGTTTGCCGACCAACACTTCATCATAAGGAACATCATGTTTGTCTAACCATTCAGTGATGATGGGCAGGGTGTGAATGTTGATCTTGCCAACATTGCCTTCATAAGTGCGCATATTTCTAGCGGTAGAAATGGTAATGCTGAAGCCTTTGGCTTGGTATTCCCTCAAGCATTTTATCACCTCGAGGTCTGGTGACACATTGTGATAGTCAGAAGTGTCGGCAGTGGTGATGGTGCCATCTAGATCTACGATCAGTCTTTTCATAGGGTGATGAATACTATTTTTTAATGAAGTTTATGTTAACATTTGAGCGGTTATATTGATACCTTTAGAGCGGATAGATGAGACAGAAGAAGCTAGCCTTTGTTGTGAGTGGCGGCTACCACACAAGCTTGTATTTGGTCACTCGCGATGTTGTAAACGAGTTGCGCTCGAAGGGATGGGAGATCGATTACATTTTTGTTGATCCACCAAAGGGTGGACTGAAAGATAACGATAAATACCTAAAAATAAAGGGCCTAAGTGAAGAGACTGTCTACAGTTTTACCGGTTATCGCTTCCGATTTTTCAAAAATATTTTTGGCAAACACCTCTATCAGTTTCTTTTTAGACGCTATTTCTGCCGGCAGTTAGATGAACATTTCAAAGAGTATGATGGGGCTATTGTCCATGGCTCTATTTTTGTCGGATTAAGCGCGCTAAAAACGCCTCATTATGGTGTGTTACATAGTTGCAAATACGATAACTTTCTTGGTCGGCGTCGTGGTATTTTCAAGCTAGTCTACCAGCGTGTTTATCAAAAAGTGTATGGTGGGAAGCGTTTGCTCTCAGTGTCTAACTCGGCACGCGATGACATGATTCAAAAGATGAAGGCTAAACCGAGAAGCCTAGAAACCATTTACAATGGCTTCAACTTTGACTCGTTGGTTGCTCGAGCCGAAAAGGGCACAACAAAAGACGTACCTGAGAAATACATTATGGCCGCAGGGAGGCCTGATCGTACCAAGCGCTTTGATATTCTAATTAAAGCTTATGCGAAGACAAAGCGAACCCACAAACTGGTGATTTTTGGTGAAGGCCGCAAATTGAAAGAGCTTAAAGAGCTTTCTATAAACTTGGGGGTTGCCGATGATGTGATCTTTTGGGGCTTTTGCAACAATCTTCTTCCGTATTTTAAGCAAGCCAGTGCTTATATATTGAGCTCAGATATCGAGGGTTTACCGACTGTGGTGATAGAAAGTATCGCTATAGGTACGCCAGTTGTGGCCACAGAGGTTGGTGGAGTGAACGAGCTACTCTCTGGACGCTTGAACGAATGGGTTGTGCCAAAGGGTGATGTTGATGCACTAGCAGCAAAAATCGACCAAGTCTTGGAAGCCCCACCCCAAGTAGGGCCGGAAGATCTCGCCTTTTTAGATTATCGACGAGTCAGTGAGCACTACATAGCATTAAGTGAGAAGCTTTGTGATTAATGGTAAAGATATTACTGTGGTTGTTCAGGGACCTGTACAAACGTTTAATGACCGACCTCAAGAGCCGAACATTACCACTAAATGTTTGAACTCTATACGCGAGCATTTACCTGGGGCAACCATTATCTTGTCAACTTGGCCTAATCAAAATTTGAGTGGGTTGGATTACGATGAATTGGTCATTTCACCGGATCCCGGCGCTAACAGTCGTAATCTCAAGCTCGATGGTACACCACAGTGGTACAACAACAATCGACAAATCGTTTCCTCAGTTGAGGGGTTAAAGCGAGTAACCACCAAATATGCGGTTAAGCTTCGTAGTGATAACTTTCTTACCTCAAATAGCTTTGTCGCTTTACAGCAACAGTATTCAAAGCGCTGTGAACAAGATTGTTTCTTGACGGAGCGAGTGGTTGTTAGTGATGTGTTTACTCGCAAGTATGCTAAAGGCTTCTCAGTCGCTTATCATGTGAGTGACTTTTTCTATTTTGGTTTAACTGAAGATGTACTTGCACTATGGGACTTCCCATTATTTCAGGACTTTGTCCCCTCAGCAGAAGAGCCCGTTAGTAAAGGTTTCCCTAACTTTAATATCGACTGTACTCAAGCGCTGTTTATTGCCGCGCTGCAACAGTTTGATTCGAGCATCAAGCTTACACATTTGTTAGATAACGATGGAAAGATCATTGAACGTTCAAACCGAATTATTGCCAACAACCTGATCGTAGCGCCACTGGATAAACTCGGTTTAGGTTTGTGTCAAAAGTTTCTCGGTACGGCGAGAGTATCGAGAACATCAGGTAGAGTGGCACACTTGCAGTTTTTTGAGTGGCAGCAGTTATATAAAGAGATGTGCGATTCGTGCTTTAAAACAGAAGCTTCTGTGGTTGAGTCGATGATGTTATTTTTGCAGCGCTGCTTATATGTCTTTCCTACTCGCCCACAAACCTTATTCAAAGTTTGGAAGCGAAATAAAAACCGCCAATAGCAATATTGGCGGGGCAATTATTGGTTGAGTAAAGACTGAAAAAACGCGATGTGTTGCTTGGCAGTGGCTTGGGTAGAAAACTCATCGCGAATTCTGCTTTGAGCCCTTTTACCCATAACGATGCGTTTATTTTTATCTTGGCTCAGTAAACGAATTTTATCGGCGATGGCTTGGCTATCTTTCACGGGTACCACATAGCCAGATTCTCCCTCAATAATCAACTCTTTACCACCGCCTGTGGTTGTCACTATAGAAGGAATGCCCATCGCCATGGCTTCGATAATGGTTTTAGGTAACCCTTCACCGCTGACCGACGGTTGAATTTGCATATCACAGCTAGCAAGCAGGTTGGGCACATCTTTGCGATACCCCAAGAAGTGGATTCGCTCTTTCATGCCGCTATTAGAGGCTAGTTTAAGGTTTTGCTCGGTATCCATATCCCGCCCAACTAACAAGATATGCAGGTTGTCGATATCTGCTAGCTGAGCCGCACTCTCAAGCAATATATGCACACCTTTGCTTGGTCGTGCGTTGGCAATACATATTGCACAAACCGCATCTTCAGCAATACCTAGTTCAGCTCTATCGATAGGCTCGGCTTGATACCAGCTCATGTCATGGCCTTTGTAGATGGTTTTGACCTTGTCTGTGATTGCCCACACCTTTTGTTTAACATCATCGGTCACGGCTTGTGCCACACAACTTATTCCGTCAACACGCGGGTGTAAATGGGTTAGGTAAGCAGATGGGTCGTGGCGATATAGGCCACCCACAGTGCCTCGGTAAGTGACGAGCTTGGTACGGTTAAAACCGATACAAGCAAAGGCCGCGTTGGGGATGGTTTTAGAGTTCATCGCATACACGATGTCGTAGTGCTGTCGCTTGAGCTCTTGGCGCAGTGTTTTGATTGCATTCAAGCAGATTTTTTTACTGGGGTAGCAATCAATTACCTTTATGCCGCACTTTTTGAAACGTGCCACGTACTCGGCGTTACCTTGGGTTACGATAGTTATATTATGCCCCAGCTTTGCCATCTCAATAAACATTTCTGCTTCAGGGCGTACGCTGTTCCAGGCATCTTTGTAAGAACTAAAGATCAAAATGTTCATAGTGATGCTTCTTCTGATTTCTTTTTGAAAGAGAGTTGGTCGCTACACAAAGGAATAATCAACATTAGATACATCAAGGTTGTTTCGGCGTACCAAAGCGGCGAATCGGTTAAACAGGCAACGAAGTAAAATGCCGAGAGTGCGAGTATCAAGCTACTTTTTTCGCTTGGTCGACTAATCGCGTAATAAGCGGGCGCCAGAAATAGCAGTAGAGTCAGGAGTAAGCCAATAATGCCCATTTTAGCGAAGTTCTCAAAGAACTGATTATGATATTGATCAGGGTGAAACTTTGCTAAGTGTTCCTCAATTTTGCCTTCTTCAACTAAATCTAGAAACACTTGCTTGTGATCGGATCCAGCGCCAACCCAAAAATGACGCTTGCCTATTTCAGTGGCCGCTTGCCACATTGTTAATCTTAAGCCGATAGACGTGCCGTAGTTACCTTTTTGCACTGCAGTAAACTCAACTTGTGTTTGTTCGTAGCGCTTAATCAAGGTGTCTTTGAAAGCAAAAGTGAGTGTAAAAAGCGCAATTACAATAGCGCCCAAAATCCGCCAGCGTTGCTTCTGCGTGCGAAGGTAGAAAAACAATAAGATAGCAAAGGCGCAAACTAGCGCTAACCAAATGCCTCTGGTTTGCGAAAGCAACACACTAGTAACAGCTAACAACGTAGTGACAATCGGAATCAGCTTCTTCGTGGTAAGAAACTGATACAAACCGACGACCGCCAGTGCACCGCAGATAGTCGCGTAAGGGATGGCATTCATTTGGCCAGTGTATCGCGCTTTACCTTCAATAAAGAAATAGTAGCCGCTGTTTAAGGCAACGACTGCTGCACCAATAAACGTTAACCACATTAATACTCTTTGACTGAGTAGCTTAACGGGAAAGCAGATCATAAGGAGAGAAACTGCCAAGGTAGCCCTTAGCATACTAGGGCTAGCTGTTTGAAATAGGTATTTAAACAGCACAAAACCAGTAAACAAGATAACAACCCAAAGCACATAATTAGATAGATTATTTTTGATGGTGTCAGTACGTCCTAGCAGTAAACTAGCAGCGATAGCGATGAGTGCACCGACCACCATTTTCTTTTCTCCATCGGGGAGAATAGCAATAAAAGTAAACAGGTAGAAAAAGGGCAACAAGATAAGTGCTTTTTGCAGGTTGTCTTTCATGGAGTTATTATTTTCCGTAAGGATTAACATCAGTATCCGGGCGCGTTTTCAACAAACGCAGAATCCACATATATTGCTCGGGTCTTTGCGACACGTAGTCTTCAATGCATTGATTCATCATGCGCGCATCTTGGTGCTCGTCGCCGGTCGGGAAAGGTAGTGCGGGGTAAAAGTCGAGCTCGTATTGGCCAGTTTGGCTGTTATACATCGCAAACAGCGGCACAATTTTCGATTTACTCAACTTTGATAAGCGACCTAAGCCAGAAATGGTGGCTTTGGTGGTATCAAAAAAATCAACAAACACACTGTGCTCGCGACCTAAATCTTCATCAGGCAGGTAATAGCCTAGGTAGCCATCACTGCGCACCGACTTAATAAAAGGTTTGATGCCACCGCTTCTATCATAGACACGGCCGCCGTACTGTACTCGCTGCTTATGCATTAACCAGTCTGATACTTGATTTTTTTGCGCTTTGGCCATCGCCGAAACGGGCAAGCCGCGTGATGCGAGTAACACTGCCGGTATATCAATCGCCCAGGTATGAGGCACCAATAGAATCACATTCTCACCGCTATCAGTAACATTGGTGAGGTGCTCAAAACCGCGAATGGTGGTGTTATTCTCAAGCCATTGCTTGCTTCTTAAGGTGAGTGAGGCAAAGCCAATGGTGAACGAGATAGAGGTGACATAGGCCTGATACAAGATCTGCTCACGCTCGGTATCACTTTTGGACGAGAAACACATTGCAAGGTTAACTCGAGCGCGGCGATTGGCTTTGTTATTGAGCTTAACCGCCACCTTGGCCAACTGGCGCGCGATGAATAACTGCACCGCGTTAGGCAACAAGCTCAACAACGCCCCGATCAGTACCGCCAACCAGGTTCCCCAATATTTAGGTGCAAGAAAACCCCACTCAAAAGTCGGGTTATACGCTTTAGCATCAAAATCGTCGCGAACAGAACTCATAAATACTCGATTTAGTTTACTTTCTAGTGCCTAGAGGGGGGCTGTACTCTAATCACTACCAAATAGGTCGCGAGTATACACTTTATCCGCCACATCCGACAGGCTCTCTGTCATCCGGTTAGAGACAATCACATCTGAGCGCGACTTAAATTCATCGAGATCGGTGATGACTTCAGAGTGGAAAAAGTGCGACGCTTTCAGTACCGGCTCATACACCACCACTTCAATGCCTTTAGCCTTTAGGCGCTTCATAATGCCTTGAATCGAGGAGGCGCGGAAGTTATCTGAGCCTGCTTTCATGATCAGTCGGTAAATCCCCACCACTTTTGGTTGGCGCTTCAAAATACTGTCGGCAATAAAATCTTTACGAGTGCGGTTGGCATCGACAATGGCGCCGATGATATTGTTTGGCACTTCTTGGTAGTTGGCCAGTAGCTGCTTAGTGTCTTTGGGTAAGCAGTAACCGCCATAACCAAAAGAGGGGTTGTTATAGTGATTACCAATGCGCGGATCTAAGCCCACCCCCTCAATGATTTGTCGAGAGTCTAAACCGTGCGCCTCGGCGTAGGAGTCGAGCTCATTGAAGTAGGCAACGCGCATTGCTAGGTAGGTGTTAGAGAACAGCTTGACCGCTTCGGCTTCGGTCGAATCGGTAAACAGAACGTCGATGTCGCTCTTTTTTGCACCTTCAACCAGAAGATTAGCGAAAGTTTCAGCACGTTCACTTCTTTCTCCAACAATTATACGAGAAGGGTACAAGTTGTCGTACAGCGCTTTACCTTCACGTAAAAATTCTGGCGAGAAGATGATGTTATCGCAGCTAAGCTCTTGCTTGATGCGGTCGGTGTAACCCACAGGTACGGTTGATTTAATCACCATCACCGCATTAGGGTTGATGGCCATCACCTCTTTAATCACCGCTTCTACCGATGAGGTATTGAAGTAGTTGGTGTTTGGGTCGTAATCGGTAGGGGTAGCGATGACCACATATTGCGCATCTTGATAGGCGGCCTGTTTATCTAAGGTTGCAGTAAAGCTTAACGATTTGTTAGCCAGAAAGTGCTCAATATCGGCATCGACAATAGGTGATTGCTGGTTATTGAGCATCTCTACCTTTTGTTCAATAATGTCTACAGCGACCACATCATGATGCTGTGCCAACAACATGGCATTAGAAAGGCCTACATAGCCAGTGCCTGCAACTGCGATTTTCAAACCATTATCCTTTTAAAGTCTTTTACAATGTCATTCCGGAAACGAGGGAGTTATCTGGAATCTGGTTTTTCTTGTTACTACGATTTATTAATGATCGCCATGTACTCAGCCACACCTTGTGCCACCGTTTTGAATTGGTGGTCACAACCTGCTGCTCGAAGCTTAGTCAGGTCCGCTTGCGTGTACTCTTGGTAGGCGCCTTTTAGATGCTCTGGGAAGGGAATGGTTTCAACTTCACCTTTGCCGTGATAAGTAATCACTGCTTTGGCCACTTCTTCAAAAGACTCGGCATTACCAGTACCTAGGTTAAAAATGCCCGATACACCATGTTCAAAGAACCAAAGATTGACCGCGGCCACATCACCGACATAAACAAAATCGCGCTTAAAATGCTCACTACCAGCAAATAGCTTTGGATTCTCACCGGCGTTCATTTGATTATTCAGATGAAAGGCAACAGACGCCATCGAGCCTTTGTGCTGCTCACGCGGGCCGTAAACGTTGAAGTAGCGGAAACCAGTTATTTGAGACAGTGTTTCACCATTCTCTTCGGCATCTTGCCAAATACGACGCACATAGTTATCAAACTGCTGTTTCGAGTAACCGTATACGTTGAGTGCGCCTTCGTACTGTTTCTCTTCAATAAAGGTATCCGTTTCACCGTAAGTGGCTGCTGACGATGCGTATAGAAACGGAATTTCACGCTCAAGACAGTAGTGAAGCAGCTCTTTTGAGTACTCATAGTTGTTGAGCATCATGTATTTGCCATCCCACTCGGTCGTCGCCGAGCAAGCACCTTCATGGAATACCGCGTCAATAGGGCCAAAGTCATCGCCCGCCATGATTTGTGTCAGAAAATCATCACGGTCCATGTAATCTGCGATCTCAAGGTCAACAAGGTTTTGAAATTTCTTACCGTTTTTTAGGTTATCGACAACTAAAATGTCTGTAATGCCTTGCTCGTTGAGTGCTTTGATGATGTTGCTGCCAATCATGCCAGCACCGCCAGTTACGATGATCATAATGTCTACCCAGTGAGAAGTTTTTATGATCGAAGTATATCATGGTTAGTTTTGGTGGGCTATCCGGCGCAGTTGGCGGATAGAAGATAAGCATAAGTTCTCCCGTAGTTTTTTTTGTCGAAGAAAACGAGTAATATGTTGGATGATAATGACCTCGTCAGAGTTTTCTGTAGTGCGTTTTCTGTATGAGTTTTGGTCGTTTTGAACAGGGTTTTATATTGGGAGTATCATGAACGGAAACTTCAGAAAGCTTATTTTTAAAAAACGTTACCGATAAGATTATGGTTTCTTATTTGATAATTTGTTTAGTATATAGCAAGAGTTTTTAGTAGCAGTTTGAATAAAATAATTAGTAAGATTAGAGCTTTAATGTTGCGACAAGGCTTTGTTAAATACTTAAAAAATACGTCCTGGCTTTTCGCTGAAAGGTTTCTCCGCATGATCATAGGTCTTTCTATTGGCCTATGGGTTGCTAGGTATTTAGGTCCTGAACAGTTTGGTATGTTTGCCTATGCTCAAAGCTTCGTTGCTTTATTTATGGCCTTTGCAACCCTAGGCTTGGATGGCATCGTGGTGCGGGAATTAGTTAAATACAAAAATAGACATGACGATATTATCGGAACCACTTTTTTGCTAAAATTAATTGGTGCTATGGTGGTTTTTTGTATATTAGCTATCGCTATTAAATTTACTACCAATGATGATTATACTAATACACTAGTGTTCATTATTGCCTCAGCTACAATATTTCATTCCTTTAATGTTATTGATTTCTATTTTCAAAGCAAGGTTTTAAGTAAATATGTTGTATATGCTAATGTGTTAAGTTTAATGTTGGCTAGCGGAGTAAAGGTTTTTCTAATATTAAATGAAGCTCCGTTAGTATCATTTGCTTGGGTGGTGTTATTTGAAAGTGCAGTGCTTGCAATAGGGCTTCTTTACTTTTTTATAGCAGTGCATTGTAATAAAGATATTAGTTTATTAAGTGGATTTAAGTTTAATAAAAACATGGCTTTCTCATTACTGAGAGAGTCGTGGCCTCTAATACTTGCAAGCATAGCGTCAATGATTAACATGCGTATAGATCAAGTTATGTTAAGTAACATGGCAGGTTATGAAGTCGTTGGAAATTATGCTGCAGCAGTTCGCATTGCTGAAATTTGGTTGATACTTCCTGTTTTAATAGGGAAGTCAGTTTTTCCTGCCATAATATCGGCAAAGAGCCAAAGTTTGGATTTATATCGAACAAGAATATTTAGTAGCATTAAATACATGAGCTATTTTGCTATTCCTTTTGTTCTTATCGTGTCAAGTTTTTCAAGTAACATAATACATCTTCTATATGGCTCACAATTCAGCAATGCAGGCCACTATTTGTCACTATATATCTGGACAGGCTTGCCTTATGTTGTGCTGTTTTCTTTAGGTCAGGTTGTTTTGGCGGAAAGCTTAACTAAATGGAGTTTATATATAACGATAGTGACGGTAGTAATAAATGTGACATTTAATTATTTATTAATACCTATTTATGGTGGTGTGGGCGCAATAGTTGTAACTCTTTTAGCTGCTTATATCGGTCAGGCCATACTACTATTAGTAGTATACAAAAATACAAATATATTTAGATTTAAGGTGAAAGAGAGATATGAGCCTCGTTAAAAAAGTAATTAAACAAGCCATATATATGATTGAGTATTTAACCGACACGACAATTACAATTAGGAGAAAGCCTAGGGTTAAAATTGATACGCATCCTAGTGCTGTCAGTGATGGTACGTCAATGCAACAGTATGTTGAATTGATCGAAAAATTTTGTAATTTTACTCCTAAAAATATTGTTGAGATTGGAGCTAACTTTGCTCAAGATGCTGAGTTTTTGCGGCAGAGTTTCAAATTGAATGAGAAAGATGTTTTTGTATTTGAACCGCACCCGCAAATATTTCAAGAGATAAAAAATCGCTATAACTTTAATAATTACGAATTAGCAGTATCTAATACAACCGGAAGAGCTCGTTTTAATGCAATAGATATTCAAGGTAATGAATATGGAAATAGTGGCATTTCATCTTTGAGAGATGGCTTAACAACTAACAAGAAAAACTTTGTCGATGTCGATGTCGAGATGATTCGTATGGATGATTTTTTAAAAGAGAATGCTATCAATGAAATTGATTTTCTGAAGGTTGATGTCGAAGGGATGAACTATGAGGTATTAGAAGGCTTTGGGGAAGACCTAAATAAGGTAAAGATAATACAAACCGAAGGAGAGTATAAGCAATACTGGAAAGGTCAAAAGCTTTACCGTGATATGGAAGAGTACTTGACTAAAAGAGGTTTTCTTTTAGTCGATTTTAAATTGTCTGTGGATGGTGTTCAATCCGACTCTTTATGGATCCAAAGAGGTTACATAAAATAGATGAGGAGCCCTCTAGTGAAAAATAAGAAAGACCGCGCCATTGTTTTTGCGGTGTCTAAGAACCTTACTTTTAGCATTGCATGTGTATTGATGGACATAAAGCGTCTGTCCCCGAGCTTGGCTGATGAAGTGGTAGTTCTTCATGACGGGATCTGTGAGAAAGATAAAAAATTAATAAATACTATACTCCCAACTCGATTTATCGAATATGAGATGCCATTTGATGATATCTCTTTTATACCTGATAGTATCATAAATTACTTTACGAAAATGGTGTTTGCCAAGTTTGAATGCCTAAAATTACTGAATGAATATCATAGTGTAATGCTTTCTGATTATGACATCGTCATTCAAAAAGATATTTCAGAACTGTTCGAATACTGTGATTCCGGTATTAAATTTATGCTGAGTGGAAATGTAAGAGATCAATTACACTTTGCAGTTGATGAATATGACATGGATGCAGATGGTATATGTGCAAGTATTTTTGTACTACAAGATCACATTGGTGATTATAACTCAATGTACGATTTCTGTTATAAGAACTTGAAGAAGTACTCTAATGTAATTTATTTACCTGAACAGTCCATATTTAATTTTATGATACAAGAGTTCAACTTAAATGTAACGCCATTGAAAATAGAAGAGTACTCTCCTCATCCGACTGATACTCATTTAGCTCCAGAAGCAAAGATCATTCATGCGTATGGTCAGCCAAAATTTTGGAATGGCTTAGTCAACGAACGTTGGAATAGTAACTATGAATGTTGGTTAAAGCTTGGGGGAAGTCGTTTTAGGCAAGCAAATTTGTTAGAGCGCATCATTAAAAAACTCAAGAAGATTGGTATGTAACATGTATAAAGAAAAAACAATTCTAATAACTGGTGGAACAGGATCGTTTGGCCATACAGTTGTTGATAGCTTTATTAAGACTGATATTAAAGAAATTAGAATATTTAGCAGGGATGAAAAAAAACAGGATGACATGCGCAAAAAATATGCCAACGATAAACTCAAGTTTATTATAGGAGATGTGCGCGACTCTCAAAGTATATCTGATGCAACAAAAGGTACGGACTATATTTTTCATGCGGCGGCTTTGAAACAAGTTCCATCTTGTGAATTTTACCCACTAGAAGCAGTAAAAACGAACATACTCGGTGCTGAAAATGTTTTGCAAGCTGCACTTCAAAATAATGTAGAAAAAATTGTAGTATTGAGCACCGATAAAGCGGTTCTTCCTATTAATGCTATGGGTATATCTAAAGCAATGATGGAAAAATTAACCGTAGGTAAAGCGAGAGCTTATAATTCAGGAAAAACGATTTTTTGTGCGACAAGATACGGAAATGTGATGGGCTCGCGAGGCTCAGTGATTCCATTATTTATTGAACAAATAATGTCTGGGGTAGATATTACTATCACAGAACCAGAAATGACCAGATTCATGATGTCCTTACCGCAGTCTGTTGATTTAGTAAAGTTTGCATTTGAACATGCTAATAACGGTGACATCTTTGTTCATAAGGCTCCAGCAACAACCGTGCTCAATGTCGCTTTAGCACTGAAGAGTATTTTTTCTGCTACCAATGAAATTAAAATTATTGGAGCAAGACATGGAGAGAAGAAGTATGAAACTCTATGTAATGGAGAGGAGATGTCCAAAGCTGAAGATATGGGTGGATTTTATCGTATTCCTATGGATAGCAGAGACCTAAATTATAATGTTGAATCCAAAGATAATAAACAAGTGAGCGGAATTGTCACAGAGTATAATTCTGACAATACTAAGCAGCTAGATCTAGATGAAACGATAGAACTTCTAATGACATTGGATGTGGTAAAATATAGTCTCAAAGAAGGAAGACTACCGTGAAAAAAATACTTATTCTTGGCGCTACAGGGATGGCTGGTCATGTTATTCATAACTACTTGGAATCTAGAAATAAATACGTTATTGAAAATGTTTCTTTTAGAACTAAGTTGAATGAACGCTCGGTGGTTGTTGATGTAAGAGAAAAAGAGAAACTATCAAAACTTATCACCATTATGAGGCCTGATATAATAATTAATTGTATAGGTGTTTTGATAAGAGGAGCAACTAATTCTCCAAAAAATGCTATTTATCTGAATTCATATCTGCCTCATTTTTTGTCAGATATGGCCAGAGAGATAAAATCGAAACTGATACATATTAGTACTGACTGTGTTTTCTCTGGAAAAGATGGGGGGTATACGGAAGGGGCACTATCAGACGCAGAAGATTTATACGGACGCTCAAAGTCACTTGGCGAAATTGTTAATGATCAAAATTTGACTATAAGAACCTCAATCATTGGTCCAGAGCTAAAAAGTAATGGTGAAGGTTTATTACATTGGTTTTTTAAACAAGATCACGTTCAAGGTTACTCGAATGTTTATTGGAGCGGGGTTACCACACTCGAATTAGCCAAAGCTATTGATTATTACATAAACAGTGAAAGAACGGGACTATTGAATTTGACCAATAGCTCAAGAATATCGAAGTATGAACTATTAAAATTGGTTACAAGTGAATTCAATCTTCCTATTTCCATAGAGAAAGGTTCTGCAAAATTTGTAGATAAAAGTTTAAAAACAAATTATGACAGTGGTTATAAGGTCGATAGTTATAATGTTATGTTATCAGAGCTTCGGGGTTGGATGATGGAGAATAGTTCATTATATATAGATGAATATCCTAGTGTATATTTGGAGGCATGATGTTAAAAGACAATATTAGACGGTTAATAAACTCTTTTGGTTTTCAAGTTCACAGAATAAATAAAGAAATTATAGATACTAGTGTTTATCATAGATTGTATAGTGATGATGTCATTGAGCAAAGGCCTTTTTACAATATAGGAGCAGGCTCATTCTTCCATCCCTTATGGAGAAATGTTGATTTTAGTAACTCGTGGTATAAAGATAACAAAATTAATATCAACTACGATTTGATGGAGCTTAAACCTCTTCCTATCGATAGTGATTCTGCAGAAATAATATATACGAGCCACACTCTTGAGCATATTAATGAAGAGGCTGTGGATAATATCTTATCCGAATCGTTTCGTGTTCTAAAGCGAAATGGAGTTATAAGAATCACAGTGCCGGACGTTAATCTATATTACGAGGCGTATATTAATAATGATAAGGAATTTTATAGGAATAGCATAAAGTTTTATTCGGATCATACAGTAATTGAGAGCTTGGAGTTGAATCCTATGTCTGAAGCTAGCTTAGGGGCAATATTTTTGTATTATTTTGCGGCGACGGTATCTCCGCTGACCAAATACTCTAATAAACACAATATTACAGATGAACAACTTAAAGATATTTTTAATAAACATTCATACCCTAAAGCTTTGGATTTAATATGTAAGAATTGTCATTTTGATCCAAAGAAATCTGGTTATCATATAAACTGGATGAATACAGATAAGATTATAGAGAAATTAGAAAAGTTAGGTTTCTCCGAAGTTTATGCGTCTGCATATGGCCAAAGTAGAAACGCTGCTTTAAGAGACACTAAATTTTTTGACAATACTGTACCTGGAGTTAGTTGCTATATAGAGGCTAGAAAGTAGCTATGCGATATTCGATTATAATTCCTGTACATAACGCAATAGACTACCTCCCGTCTTGTATTGAGAGTATCCTCAGTCAAAATTACGATGACTACGAGCTTATTGTCAGCGATGATAGCTCAAATGATGGGACTAGCGGCTACCTCGATTCTCTGCAGCATAAAAATCTAAAGGTTGTTCGCCCAGAACAAAGAATGACTATGGTGCAGCATTTTGAGTGGGCCTTTCAATTTGCTACGGGTAAATGGGTGATGTACCTGGGCGCGGATGATGGATTACAAGCGTACTTTTTTGAACTTGCAGATGTTTTAACAGATCTTGCTGAAGATAAATGTATTCGTACAATAATGTCATCAAGAGCATATTATTTTTGGAAAAGTAGTCAGTCCTTATATGGAAAAACCGCCGTTAACTACAACGCTAGAAAAGAGTTTACGGTGCTCGATACAAAAAATGAAGTTAGAAAAACCTTACTAAGTTTCCAAGAATACTTCGAGCTACCGGAAATGTATGGAACATCTTTATTTAGAAGGGACGTAATACTAGAAGCGAAGAACCTTCAAAAGGGAAGAATATTTGCAACTATACCACCAGATGCAAATTTAGGTGCAATAGCTATGTCGTTGGAAGACAAATACTTAAAGTCTTTTATACCACTTGGATGGGTTGGGACGTCATCTGATCGCATATCGCCGGTGTTGACATTACCTGAAGACGGTGTGGTGGAGCAAGGTGTCGAATATCATCGATTCGCCGGAGATTACCATATAGGGTCAAGTGCTTTATATTTTTGGAATGCATTATTACGGACTCAGGCACTTAGAGAGGGATCTCATCGAAATATTGTACCAAATAAATTGATGAAGATTTTTGTCTTTGCCGGGATTCATGCTGAGATAAAACGAAAAAATAGTCGTGTTGCTAAAAAACAGATGAAGCTATTCCTAGAGCTTTTAGCCTTAAATCGGGTTAGTTTTCGGTTAGTCGAGTCTCTTTCTTTTCTTATGAGCAAGGCTTTTTTTATAAGTCGAGTCTATGGCTTTGTTTTAAATAGGACTAAGAACTCAGTTTTCCGTTCGTATAAGTTTCGTGCTCTCCAAGGTGATGAGGACGTTAGCATTAATGAATACTCCCTATTAATAAGGAGCGATCTGAAAAATAAAGGAATAATATAGTGAATGTTTTGTTTTTACGATTCATTAAATTAGTTGTTGGTTCTAGGTTTATATTTCCTATATATAGATTCTTTTTGAATAAAAGAAATGGATGCATAGAGAAGAGGGTGATGAATAAACTTAGAATCTTAGAGGACTATGACAGTAATAAGGTTAAGCTCGTCCAATTTGAAATGTTAACCAATGTCCTTAAATATAGTTACACTAACACTGACTATTATAATAAGCTGTTTGATGATAATGGTTTTGATTGGGTTAATATTGAAAGCTCATTTAAAGAACTACCAATATTAACAAAGGATACTATAACTTCAAATAGCGAAAGTCTCATCAGTAAAAAAATTCCCAGATCACAGTTAGTTAAAAGGAATACTGGAGGGAGTACTGGGGAACCACTAGAGTTTTACTCTGATAAGCCAGCTGGTTTGGTTGATAATGCTCATCATTGGTATTTATATTCTTTGATGGGGTTCGAAGATGGAGATGTTATAGTCGGTTCTGGCGGTAATGATATTAAAAAAGAACTAAGAGAAAATAATATTTACTGGACAAAGAAAGATCCAAATTGTGTTTGGGGAGAGTATAGTTTTTCTGTTCTATATATTACTGATGACAATATTCATTATTATGTTAACAAGTTGATTGAAATTAGACCTGCTATATTACGTGGTTACCCTTCCTTTTTTGATAAACTAGCTTCTTATATTTTAAAAAATAAAATCTCACTTCCATTTCATGTCAAAGGTGTTAACCTGACAGCAGAAATGTGTTCACCTGCACAAAGAGATAATATTGAAAAAGCTTTTTCTACTTTGGTTTATTTTGAGTACGGACACACTGAGTTAGCGCTATATTGCTATACGCAGGATAAATCGTATGTATATAAATCATCGCCAATCTATGGCTACATTGAGGTGTTGGATGATAAAGGTAGAGATGTCGGCATCGGTGAAGTGGGAAATATTGTTGTCACAGGTTTTAATAATCTGGGGATGCCATTTATACGATATGATACAGGCGATATGGGAGAGCTTGCTTACAGGAATGGTGGGACCGTCCACTTTAATAAAATTCAAGGACGTAATCAAGATTACATAATATCTAAAGATAATCAAAAAATATTTTTAACAGCTTTGATTTTTGGGCAGCATATGACAGCCTTTAAAAATATCAAACAATGGCAGTTAGCTCAGAACGAAAAAGGAAAAGTTATTATTAATATAGTAAGAGGAGATGGATTCACTATTGAAGATGAATTGAACATTTTAGTTAACTTTAACAATGTTGCAGATATTGAACTATCATTCAATTATGTTGATCATATAAAAATGACAAATAGAGGGAAACATCTTTTCTTAGTTCAAAATATAAAGGAAACATAATGATTTTGAGAGGTTTTTTTGAATAGTTTGTCCCCAATCGTACTGTTTGTATATAATCGTCCAGAACATACTGAACGAACGTTGTCCGCACTAAAAGAAAACCGACTAGCTCTTGATAGTGATTTGTTTATATTTAGTGATGCTCCATTTAATAATGATTCGTTTTGTGATGTTAATAAAGTAAGAGAATTGATCGCTGATGTTTCTGGATTTAGAAGTGTTACTATTGTTGAGCAGAAAAGTAATATTGGTTTAGCTAAATCAATTATAACGGGAGTAGGGGATGTCGTTAGAAAGTATGGTAAGGTTATTGTTTTAGAAGATGACATTGTTACTAGCCCATACTTCCTCGAATATATGAACAACGCATTGAATAAGTATCAGTATCGTAATGATGTTTGGCATATTAGCGGTTGGAATTACCCTATCCAAGACAATATGCTAGAGGATACGTTCTTTTGGGGCACGATGAATTGTTGGGGGTGGGCTACTTGGGGAGATAGGTGGAAATCATTCACAAAAAGCCCTTTGGAACTAATCAAGACTTGGAGCCCACAGGATATATATAAGTTTAATCTTGAAGGAACATATGATTTCTGGGATCAAGTGGAAAGAAATGCAGAAGGTTCATTAGATACCTGGGCTGTTTTTTGGTACGCGACTATATTCCTTAATGATGGTTTGTGTCTTAACCCAAGTAAAACATTGGTTAAGAATATTGGACATGATGGATCTGGTGTGAATTGCGGTATTAACGATCTGTATATCGGCGAATTTGGGGCACGTCTTCCTAAGTTAACTGATGATTTAAATGTAAACACTCACGCAGTAGGTTTAATTAAACAATACTATAGATCTTTAAGGCCTAGCTTGTTTCAAAGAGTTTGTAATAAAATAAAGAGAGCTCTTAAATGAAAGTCGTTATTGTAAGCAACTCTGATAGTGTAGGTGGAGCTGCTCGAGCTGCTTTTCGCTTAATGTCGGCTATGATTAAGCAAGGCACCCACTGTAATATGGTTGTTAAGCGGAAACTATCAGGAAGTCCACATGTAATTGAAAATCGATCAAGTTGGAAAAAAGCTAAAGGTTTAGTTTTACAAAAGCTATCATCTTTGATTGCAAGTTCTCAAAAGTCATCTTCATCGGTGTTACATTCTTTGAACATATTTGGTAGTGATGTATTTCAATCAGTTAATAACGAGAATCCAACAGTAATCAATATTCATTGGGTCAATTTTGAAACACTATCAATACGCCAAATTGCTAAATTTAAGCAACCAGTCGTGATGACTTTACATGATATGTGGGCATTCTGTGGTGCAGAGCATCTTTCTCCAGACAGCCCTAATTCTGCATTCAGATTAGGTTATGATTTAGGTGAGCACGGCTATGTATCAGGGTTACGGATCAATAAGTATATCTGGAATTTGAAAAAGAATCACTGGACTCAGCCATTTCATTTAGTCGTCCCTAGCAAATGGATGGCAGACTGTGTTAAAACAAGCGAACTGTTTAAAGGTTGGCCAGTAAGTGTTGTACCAAATGCACTAGATACCAACACATTTAAGCCTTTAGAAAAGGGCTTTTGTCGAGACGCATTCAATCTACCTTTAGATAAAAAGCTAATTGGCTTTGGTGTGTTTGGCAATATAGATGATCCAAATAAGGGACTTGATTTGCTAAAGAAAGCACTGTCATCTTTACAGAACAAACATGATTATCATTGCGTTGTGTTGGGTCAGGAATCGAATCTAAACTCTGAAGAACTCCCTATACCATCTACTTATGTTGGTCACATATCTGACGATACGGCTTTATCACTGATTTATAATGCGCTTGATGTTATGGTCGTTCCTTCGAGACAGGAAAGTCTTTCTCAAACAGGAACTGAAGCAAGCTCTTGTGGAACGCCCGTCGTTGCTTTCGCCTACTCTGGTTTACTCGATGTAGTTGAGCATATGAAGACAGGTTTTTTAGCTGAACCTTATGACACGTTAAAATTAGCGAACGGAATTGAATGGTGTGTCGAAAATAATTTGGATTGCAATTTGAGTATTAATGCTCGAAAGCGTGCTAAGTCACTTTGGTCATATGACGCTGTCGCCGGAAAATACTCCCATATTTTCGAACGTGTAGCGACTAAGCTATAAGGGAAATATTTTGACTACAATGGATTTTAAAACAGAGATTCTTTTATCTACCCATGAAGGTAGAATATGGAATGTGTTAGATCGTGTGCGGAAATGGTCTCAAGTTTCAAATGTTCTAATAGTACATCAGACCAATGATACTAACTTAGTTCGTAAAGTATCCCAACAAATATCAAATATTGAGAACGTTAGATATTTAAATCAACAAGAAACAGGAGTATCGAAAAGTCGTAATTTGGCGCTAAAGCACTCTAGTTCGAGAATCTTATTATTTTGTGATGATGACGTTGACTTGGTTAACGGCTTTCAAGATATTTTAATAGAAAGCTTTGCTAAGTTCCCAACAGCCTCTGCCGTTACCTACTCGGTAAAAGATACTGATAGTAATGAGCTTACTAAAAACTTTTCGACAAAATCATTTCTTCATAATCGGTTTACTGTTCTTAAAGTTGGAACAATCGAAATTGCGGTGAGAAGAGACTCTGTTATTCGATCTACAGCGACTTTTCCCGAAAATCTTGGCGCTGGAGCCACTTTACCCGTTTGCGATGAGCCTGTTTTTCTATCTAGACTCTTGGATTCTAAAGGAATGGTTAGATACATACCAATTGCAATTGCATCACATAAGAAAGAATCTAGTGGAACAGCTATAGATTCTTTTAACAAACTAAAATCTAGAAGTGTTTGTTTTCAGTATATATTCGGACCATTTTTAGGCTTACTTGTTTTTGTTTTTTTTTCATTGAAAAACTTTAAAAAGATTCAAAATTATTCATGGGTGGTGGATTGTGTTTTTGGACGCAAATGATAAATGTAACAAACTAGGTCTGTACTTATTTATTACCTTTGCAACTTTTGTTTTTTTTCCAAATAACCTCCTTGGCCTTTGGTTTAATAATCTTATCTTGATAGCGGGGGTTTTGTTTTTACTGATTATAAGCTATGTCTATGATTGTAATGGAGATAATGGAGTAACTAGGTTAGTTTTTATAATTCCTTTTTTATTAATTCTGAAATACCTTTATCATTTTGAAGAGCCATTGCTAAGACAGTCTGAATTTGCCAGGTTTATGTTTTATGTTGCCTCATATATCTTGTTTTTAAAGATATTTAGGCTTTCATGTAATTTGTATCGATTTGTTGTGGTAATATTATCTCTTCAAGTGTTTGTGGTGTTTTTCCAGGTTTTGGACTGCTCCTTCATGTCATCGATTTATAATTCTGACAAAGTGGGACATGCCACATCAAACTACAAACAATTTAGATATACTGGAACTTTATTTAACCCTAATACACTTGGAGTTTTCTTTGTTTTTTGTATGTCACTTATGATTAATTATACTGGTAGGTTTAAGTATTATGTGGTTTTACTATTTTTGCTTTTTTTGTCTGGATCACGAACAGGATTTCTAATTGCTGCTATTTCTCTTTTGATATATGAGTTTAGCTGTAACCTACCCATAAAGAGAACAATTTTTTCAATTGTTGTATTTTTGGCCTCCTTTCTTTTGATGGGCATTTTTTTGGAAACTTTTTCTAATGACTTCTACTATTTCTCACAGTTATCAAAAGTGTTTCGAGAGTTCTTTCAAGGAGAAGGTATTTCAGCATTTACTCAAGTTACATCTTTGATGCTAAGGTTCGAAAATTGGAACATGTTGATTGAGGAATTCTACTTTGGTGGGCCAGTTGTTTGGTTTTTTGGTTTGCCAGATATTCCTATTTATCGTTATGCTGATAGTTCATATATATATGTATTTACGAAGTTTGGAATAATTTTCGGTTTGGCTTTCTTCTTTATGTTATTCTCCATTTATAAATTGATAATTTCTCATTGTTGTGAATATGAAAATAAGCGGAGGGTTTTTTTATGGTTTTCGTTTTCCTTATTGTCAGGTATTTTTTCTGACATTTTGGTTAGTTATTATTATTGGATTATGTTGATAACTTTTCCATTGTTGGTAAATTTTAATGAAAAAGCTTAGTATTATTGTAGTTACATACAATGCTGAAGAATGTATTGAGTCGACACTTCTTTCTGTGAGGCCATTTTTGGGAGAAGATGTTGAGTTGATATGCAAAGATGGAGCTTCAAGTGATAACACGGTAGAAATATTAAACCAGTACGGTGATTGTATCTCCGTTCTCGAGTCTATACCTGATAGTGGTGTATATGATGGGATGAATCAGGCTGTTGACCTTGCTAGCGGCGAATTTATTATGTTTGTCAATGCTGGGGATAGAGTACTTCATCTTGACATGAAGAAACTAGTTGACTCGTCTACTTGTTTCTACTGGGATGAAGCTCGTGATGTAGTAAAAAGAGACAAAGTTAATTCTCTATTTTTGACAAGGAATACTCCATGCCATCAATCGGTTATATACAAAAGAACAGATTTTTTGGCGTTTGATGTTAATTATGGTTTGGCTGCAGATTTCGAGCAAATTGTTAGGATAGTAAAAGCTAGAGATGTAGGCCTTTCTTTCAATTCCTCAATTGTAAAGTATGCAACCCCAGGCTTGTCATCTCAATTTTTTCAGCCTTCGTATACGCAGCTTTTAACTCAGTTACGACACCGATATAGGGTTATCTCCAATAACTTTGGTATGATCGAGAGAACGATGTGTATTGTTTTTTCCATTACTACAATTTTACGAAAATTAACGAAAGGTATTTTCAAATGAACAATAGAAAAGTAGCTCTTATCACTGGTATTACCGGTCAAGATGGCTCTTACCTGGCCGAGTTTTTGCTGGAAAAAGGCTACGAAGTTCACGGTATCAAACGTAGAGCATCTTCTTTCAATACCGAGAGGATCGATCACATCTACCAAGATAGGCATGAAAATGAACCTAGCTTCTTCTTGCATTATGGTGATCTTACGGACACGTCCAATTTAACTAGAATTCTTAAAGAAGTTCAGCCTGATGAAGTTTATAATCTTGGGGCTCAATCTCATGTCGCAGTTTCGTTCGAAAGTCCAGAATATACAGCTGACGTAGATGCTATCGGTACGTTACGCTTATTAGAAGCGATCAGATTCTTAGGCTTAGAAAAGAAAACTAAGTTTTACCAAGCCTCTACATCTGAATTATACGGCGAAGTACAAGAAACTCCTCAAAGAGAGACAACACCTTTTCACCCTCGCTCACCTTATGCTGTGGCCAAAATGTACGCGTATTGGATCACTGTCAATTATCGTGAGTCTTACGGGATGTATGCGTGTAACGGAATCTTATTTAACCATGAATCTCCACGTAGAGGGGAAACGTTCGTTACTCGAAAAATAACTCGTGGTTTAGCAAATATCGCCCAAGGTCTTGAGAGTTGTTTGTATCTAGGGAATATGGATGCGTTAAGAGATTGGGGACACGCGAAAGACTATGTACGAATGCAATGGATGATGCTGCAGCAAGATAAGGCAGAAGATTTTGTCATTGCCACAGGAAAGCAAATTTCTGTACGAGAATTTGTAAAACTTTCTGCAAAAGAGCTTGGGATAGAGCTTGAATTCACCGGGAAAGGCATAGAAGAAATTGCGACTGTAGTAGCAATTGAGGGAGAAGATGCGAGCGCACTGGGTGTAGGTGATATCATTGTAAGAGTCGATCCTCGTTATTTCAGACCCGCGGAGGTGGAAACGTTACTTGGAGATCCTACAAAAGCCAAGGAAAAGCTAGGTTGGGAGCCGGAGATTACAGTAGAAGAGATGTGTTCGGAGATGGTCCGTTGTGATCTAGCTAAAGCGAAACAACATTTTATTCTAAAAAGTCATGGTTATAACGTAAACTTTTCTGTCGAGTAATAAGTTTTTATAGTAAGTAGTTTCGAGAAATAGATAAGGAATCAAAATGAAACGAGTTTACGTTGCCGGGCACAAAGGTATGGTCGGTTCGGCTATTGTGCGCAAGCTTTCACTAGATCCTGACATTGAAGTTCTTACCCGTACTCGTAAAAAACTTAATCTACTTGACCAGAAATCGGTTCAAGAATTTTTTGACACGAACAGTATTGATCAGGTTTATCTAGCTGCTGCGAAGGTGGGTGGAATCGTAGCTAACAATAGTTATCCCGCCGAGTTTATTTACCAAAACTTAACTATTCAAAATAACGTTATTCATTCTGCGCACGAATCAGGGATACAAGATTTGTTATTTTTAGGCTCTTCTTGTATTTATCCCAAGCTTGCGAAGCAACCAATGGAAGAGTCGGCATTGCTTACTGGTACATTGGAACAAACCAACGAGCCTTATGCTATTGCAAAAATAGCCGGTATCAAGGTGTGTGAGTCATACAATCGACAGTACGGCCGAAATTATCGCTCAGTGATGCCAACGAACTTATATGGTCCCTATGATAATTTTCATCCTGAAAACTCGCACGTAATTCCTGCGTTAATTCGCCGATTTCACGAAGCTAAATTGGCTAACGAAGAAACGGTAACCGCATGGGGATCCGGAAAGCCAATGAGGGAGTTCTTGCATGTAGATGATATGGCTGAGGCTTGTGTCCATGTGATGAATCTTTCCGAAAGCCTATACAGAGAAAACACTACACAAATGCTAAGTCATATCAATGTAGGAACAGGTGTTGATTGTACTATTCGAGAATTGGTTGAAGCAGTGGCCAAGGTTGTGGGCTTTACAGGAAAAATCATTTTTGATACTTCCAAGCCCGATGGTACGCCACGAAAACTAATGGATGTATCACGTCTTAAGTCGCTTGGTTGGCAGAGCACAATTTCACTTGAAGCTGGTTTGGCTACTACATATGATTGGTTTTTGGCTCATCAACTTGACTTCAGAAAATAAGCAATGCACTTAAGTAAAGCCACTTTTTCAACCGTTATTGAGTCAACGCCCCTGGTTTCAATTGATCTAATTACTGTTAATGAGTTAGGTCAAATATTACTTGGAAAGCGGCTGAACAAGCCAGCCCAAAACTATTGGTTTGTTCCCGGAGGACGTGTTCATAAAGGCGAAACGCTCGAGTCTGCATTTGAACGTTTGACTATGACTGAATTAGGTAAACAATATTCTTTGAACCATACCCAAATTCAAGGAGCATATACTCATCTGTACGACGACCATGTTTATGGCGATGATTTTGGCACACACTACGTTGCATTAGCTTACCGCTTAGTTGTAACTCAAACTGATTTGTCCTTACCACTGCAAGAGCAGCATGGCTCTTATCATTGGTTTGAGGAAACTGATCTTTTGAAATCGCCAGATGTGCATTTTTATACTAAATGCTACTTCCAACGCTAATTCGTTTTATAACTAATTATTTTACAGGATCTATATGATTTATCCTATTGTTATGGCAGGTGGAACAGGTAGTCGATTGTGGCCTCTGTCACGAGAACTGTACCCTAAACAGTTTCTAAATCTATCTGGTGAGTTGTCCATGCTGCAAAGGACATTTGAACGGCTGTCAGGCTTTGAACACCAATCGCCAATAGTGGTTTGTAATGAAGAGCATCGTTTTATTGCAGCAGAGCAAATTCGTATTGGTGGTTTTTCTCATTCAGGGATTATTCTAGAGCCTGTTGGGCGTAATACTGCACCTGCGATTGCTCTTGCAGCACTTCAAGCTTTAAAAAACGAGGATGAGAGTGATCCTGTTCTACTTGTCCTCGCTGCTGATCATCTCATAGAAAATACTTTAGAGTTCAATCGTTCAGTTGCTAACGCATATCCATATGCAAAAGAAGGGCAACTGGTAACGTTTGGTATTGTTCCGACAGAACCAGAAACTGGTTATGGGTATATCAAATGTGGTGAGAGACTCTCAACGGGGGGAACTGGTTACGCCGTCGACAAGTTTGTAGAAAAGCCCAACCTTGCAGATGCTGAGTCTTACCTAGCTTCCGGTGACTACTATTGGAATAGTGGCATGTTTATGTTTAAGGCATCTAAGTATTTATCGGAGCTAAAAAAATATAGGCCGGAGATTGTAGAAGCTTGTGAGAAGGCGCTATCAGATGCTCAATTGGATATGGAGTTTATTCGTGTTGACAAGGCGTGTTTTGAAGCTTGCCCAGATGACTCTATTGATTATGCAGTGATGGAAAAAACTAAGAATGCAGCTTTAGTGCCAATGAATGCCGGTTGGAGTGACGTTGGTTCTTGGTCTGCTTTATGGGAGGTTGAGAAAAAAGACAGTTCAAATAATGTTACTAAAGGTGATGTTATTACCGTCAACTCTAAAGGAAATTATCTGCACTCCGAAAATAAGCTTATTGCGACTGTTGGCGTAAATAATCTAGTTGTTATTGAAACAAAAGATGCGGTGCTTGTTGCCGATAAAGATCAGGTACAAAATGTCAAATCTGTTGTTAATCAACTGAAGCAACAAGGAAGGACAGAGTATAAACTGCACCGCGAAGTATATAGACCGTGGGGGAAATATGACTCGATTGACTTTGGACACAGAGATCAGGTTAAGAGAATCACTGTAAAGCCTGGTGAAAAGCTGTCTATACAGATGCACCATCATCGCTCAGAGCACTGGATTGTAGTGTCAGGTACAGCAAAAGTAACTAATGGTGAACAGTCTATTTTAGTGACTGAAGATCAATCTACATATATTCCACTAGGAACTGTTCATGCCCTAGAAAATCCAGGGAAAATACCGTTAGAAATGATCGAAGTTCAAACTGGTAGCTATTTAGGGGAAGATGATATTGTACGTTTTGAAGACCGTTATGGTCGACTAGAAGATAATCGAGAATAAACCATGGAAAATCTATCTTGTTTTAAAGCCTACGATATTCGTGGTCGGTTAGGCAGTGAACTCAACCCAAATATTGCTTATCGCATAGGTAGAGCCTTTGGTTTGTATTTATCACCTGAAGGTGACGGGACCAAGACAGTCGTTGTTGGTGCTGATATTCGGTTAACATCAGAAGAGCTTAAATTAGCGGTAGCTGATGGCTTAATGGATTCAGGGGTGAATGTTGTCGATATTGGTATGACGGGTACAGAGGAAATCTACTTTGCAACTTCTTACTTAGGAGTAGATGGTGGTATTGAAATCACCGCTAGCCATAATCCAATCGACTACAATGGTATGAAGCTAGTTCGGGAAAAGTCGAAACCTATCAGTGGCGATTCTGGGCTTAGAGAAATTCAAACCTTTGCTGAACGTAACGAATTTACGGAACCTTCTATTCGAGGTCGACTTACAGCAATCTCGAATTTGGCTGAGTATGTTAGTCATTTGATGACATATATTAAACCAGAAACAATTCGTCCTATGAGGCTGGTTGTAGATGCCGGCAACGGCGCTGCAGGACATGTCATCGATGAGATTGAATCTAGGTTTAACACATTAGGTGTACCAGTTGAGTTTGTGAAAATACATCACGAAGCGGATGGAAGTTTTCCTAATGGAATACCTAATCCTCTTCTTCATGAGAATAGAGCTATTACATCTCAAGCAGTAGTTCAATGTGAAGCTGATATGGGGATAGCCTGGGATGGAGACTTTGATCGATGCTTTTTGTTTGATGAAAGTGGTGAATTTGTTGAGGGCTACTACATTGTAGGACTATTAGCAGAAGCATTCTTAACTAAGAATCCCGAATCTAGAATAATTCATGACCCTCGCCTTTACTGGAGTACTCTCGAGACGGTGCACCAATATGATGGGACTCCTGTACTATCTAAAACCGGACATGCGTTTATTAAAGAAAGAATGAGAGCTGAAGACGCTATCTATGGTGGAGAAATGAGTGCCCATCATTACTTTAGGGGATTTTTCTATTGTGATAGTGGCATGATTCCATGGATGTTAATTATAGAATTACTGTCTCACTTAAACTGTAATCTGTCAGACCTCATCAGTGAACGGAAACGAAATTACCCCACATTAGGTGAGTTGAACCGAAAAGTCGGGGACCCTGAAAAAGTAATTAATATGGTGTTCCAAGTTTTTAAAGCGGATGCTATAAAAATAGACACAGTGGATGGCTTGTCAATGGAGTTTGATAATTGGCGGTTCAACTTGAGAAAATCAAATACAGAGTCCTTGTTACGGCTCAATTTGGAGTCAAGAGGAGATAAAGTACTGATGAAAGAGATGACAGAAAAAATATTGTCTTATATGGTTTGATTATGTCTGAGCTTGTATCTGTTATCACTCCTTGCTTTAAACCTGGAAACTCTCTACTTCAAACAATCGCCAGCGTTCAGTCTCAATCATATTCTAACTATGAGCATATAGTTATCGATGATGGCTCTCCAGGAGGTTTTTCGGAAGAGGTTCGAAATATTGCATCAGTTGATTCAAGAATTAAGCTCATAGAGCGAAAATGGAATGCTGGTCCGGCAGTAACGAGAAATCGTGGGATTAGTGAAGCAAAAGGGCGATTTATAGCTTTTTTAGATGCAGATGATTTGTGGCACCCTTTGAAATTAGAAAAGCAAATTAAGTTTATGTTAAAGAATAATGTTGCTTTATCATACACATCTTATGAAGTATTTAGTGCTACAGGTAAAGTTTTGGGGTGTAGAGTTCCCCCTAGACAAGTTACTTATTTCGACATTCTAAAATCTAATAGAATTGGGTGCTTGACAGCAATTTATGATACCAAGTTAGTTGGGACCATGTACATGCCGAATATCCAAAAGCGACAAGATATGGGCCTATGGCTTTCTATTCTAAAAAAGTCAAAGACCGCTCAAGGGCTGATTGATATACCTCTGGCCAGATATCGGGTTGGCAAAAGCTCTTTATCTGCTAAAAAAACCTCTGTTTTAAAGTATCAATGGAGAATCTACCGAGAAGTTGAGAAGTTACCGCTATTAAGTTCAATGAAGTACTTTGCTTACTATGCATACCGAGGTATGACTAGAAAAGTTTGAACGGTATATTTACTATTTTGCCCCGAATCCCGTTAACATTGTCTTAACTGTCTTTAGAACGATATTCATATCTAGCCAAAATGATAAATGCTTTATATAGTATAGGTCGTGAGCTAGTTTTTCTCTTGTTGAGTCAGTGTTATCCGCGTAACCTTGAACGGTTTGGGCCCATCCAGTAATTCCCGGTTTTACCATATGCCTATAACTATAAAAGGGGATTTCCTCATTGAATTTTGTAACAAAGCTTTGTTGCTCTGGCCTAGGGCCAATTAAGGCCATGTCACCTTTTAATACATTATAGAACTGTGGTAGCTCATCAATTCTTAATTTCCTAATAATACGACCTACTTTGGTGATCCTAGTTGTTTCTTGAGTAGCAAATTTGTCAGTACAGTCTTCCGTTTTTACAGTCATGCTGCGAAACTTATATATTTTGAAAATTTTCCCCGCTTGACCTACTCGCTCCTGAACAAAAAAGATCGGCCCTTTACTGTCTAAACGGATCAGAGAAGCAGTTATAATCATGATAGGTATAGAAAAAGGTAATGTGAGCAATATTAAAGCAGACTCCCAAATACGTTTAAAACTTTGATATATTGGGTTTGGTAATAACGTACCTATTGCATTTTCAGATAGGTGTGAAGTCGTTACTCGACCTTCAACCATCTCTCTAATGCTCTCCAAGTGAAAGACTGGAATATTATGGATACTGCAATCAGCAATAAACTTTTCTTGCTCTGGTGTAAGTCGCCCATGTAAGTCTACAACTAGACCTTGAGATACTTGTTTTAAGTCTAAAGAAGCTAATAGGGTTACATTGAGTTTGGCGTGCTTTGAGTGCAGGCTATCTACATCAAAATTATCAATTGCTTTGAATTCAAGTTTATAGCGTTCCCCTCTAAATGCAGTAGAAAAGTACATCCACAAACAATTGCAGCAGAACCCGTAAAGTAGAATCTCTCTAGAGTAATCAATCCGGAAGAGTAGGATAAGTGTCATAGCAATACAATATACTGAGAGCAGAACGGGTAAAATATAAAATTTTCTATCGACTAGTAAATAATTGGTGATCTTAGGAATAGTAATCGAAGTGGCAATATAAGCACACGAAATCAACCACATACTATTGATTACACTAATGGGTAGATTTTCTCGAAAGCCTGTTATTAGATGGATGAATAACAACGTACCTAGTATACCTATACCATGACAGACTAACGAGTTCTGTAAAAAGTTTTTCAAGCTCTTACCTTTCAATACATCTTAATTATTTTGTGTAGGCTATAAAGCTAGCATATTGTAACCTGAACGATAGATTTACAGAACAAATATCACACCTACATACTAGTTGTTCACACGGTTCAGTGACGCGTATCTTTTTAAAATTCAGGTGAGTTTTAAAAAATCTCGCCTTTACGTTTGAAACATTGAGATAGAACAAACGACCTTTCCTTTTGAATAAGCCGAGATGTTATCAAAAAAAGACAAAGTATTCGAGATAAGAGTTCCGTTTGCTCTCAAGCAATTAGATACAAACCATTAAAACGGATACCAAAAAAGCTGCGTCTCATTATAACGCTTGAGGATTGCTAAGAGCACCACGAGCGTTATCATGCCCAAACAGATCTTGTCTATTCGTTTTAGAGGAGAAGCGCTGTACCAGGTTCGTGTTTTATGTCGTCCAAAACCTCGCAGCGTCATTGCATTCGAAATCTCATCGGCGCGATCTAAGCTGGAAAAAACTAACGGTCCGAGAATCTTGGCCACATTTTTCATGCGTTGAAACAAAGGTGTGTGTTTTGAAATGTCCAGCCCTCTTGCTTGCTGAGCGTGCATGATATTCACAAAGTCATTTTTAACTTCTGGCAGGTAACGCAACGTCAAACTAACAGCGTACGCGATTTTGTAGGTGACGCCTATTCGATTGAGGCTGGCTGCAAACTCTGTCGGGTGTGTGGTGAACACAAAGACCAGCGCAATCGGAAACATACTGAAGTATTTGAGTGTCACGGTGCCCAGATAAAACAGGGTTTCTTGGGTTAACGTGTAATCGCCCGGTAAAGCCAATAGCTCGGTTGTTGAGCCTATATATACGCTGCCTTGCTGCGGGGCGAGTAAGAACATGAATAACGCATTGAGCATCAGCACGCTTCCAGTGGCAATAATTAAAGGCTTATAGACTTTAAAGGGAACTTGGGTCAGCTTTAACAAAACGAGCCCTGAGAGTATTAAAACTGTTATGAGTCGTAAATCAAACGTTGTCAGAACTACGGTGACCCAAGCCATAAAGAGTGCGAATTTTGTGATGCCGTTTAAAGCGTGCAATGGCGATTTTGTGTCGACGTAGTTGATGCCGAACTTCATTTTTGATGCATTCATGCTGCGCGCATCTCCTGCTGGATAAAATACCGCATAAAGGCGTTCTTATCTTCTACGCCTAGGCTGTCGGCAAGGTCATACAAACTTGTGGTCGTGAGGTTGGCTTGATCGAGCAGTTCTGGTTGGGTAAATACATCGGTCATCGGTGCATCAGCAATCAGCTTGCTATCAGATATCACAATGGAGCGCTGAGTATACTCAAGGACGAGATGCATATCGTGAGATATGATGAGTACCGTGATACCTAATTCTTGATTCAGCTTTCCGATGAAGTTGAGCATCGCTGTATAATGGCGATAGTCCTGCCCGGCCGTCGGTTCATCTAGGATCAGCAACTGCGGTTTCATTACCAGAATTGAAGCAATGGTGACACGTTTCTTTTGGCCATAGCTCAATGCCTCGATAGGCCACTGGCGATACTTACTTAGGCCGCACAGCTCTAATACTTCACGCACTTGGCTTTCAATCTCTTGCTCTGATAATCCTTTGTTCCTAAGACCAAACGCCACTTCATCAAAAATCATGTGATGCGAGATCATATGGTTAGGATTTTGCATCACAACACCAATATGTTGACTTCGCTCGAAAATAGACAGTGAGCTGAGGTTCTTACCTTGATAGGTAATGTGCCCTGCATCGGGCTCCAGCACTCCCATGATCAGCTTTGTTAGCGTGGACTTGCCCGATCCATTTTTTCCTAGAATCGACACACATTCGCCTTGTTTTATCTCAAAGCTTACCTTGTTAAGCGCGTTTCTTTCGCCGTCATAAGAATAGGTTAAGTTTGATACTGACATCAGGCTTTCTTTAGCGAAGTTCGACTCAATAGGTGGGCTATTCCAACCCGTAAAATAGGCTTGATACGCAGGCTTGTTTAGATTTTCTAAGCAAGCTCCGTGCGCCATCTCAATCGGACAGCCGGCGGCTTTCAATGCAGATAAGTAAAGCGGTTCACGAATCCCGTGCTTACTCAACAAAGAAGAGCTGAGCAATTTAGCGGGTGACATATCAGCAATAATTCCACCGTGTTCCATTAGGATGATTCGGTCTACGTGTCGATGCAAAACATCTTCAAGCCGATGCTCGATGATGATGATCGTCTTTCCAGTTTCTTTGTGTAGTTGGTCGATGATTTCAATCGTCTTGCGGCCGGTTTTAGGATCCAGGGCCGCAAGGGGTTCATCGAAAAGCAGTGTATCGACCTCATCGACCAAAATGCCGGCAAGAGAGACGCGCTGCTTTTGTCCCCCTGATAAATCGTGTGGCGAGGCATCGAGCAAATCAGCAAGGTCGACCATTTTGGCGGTCGACTGCACCAATGGATACATCTCAATATTTGAGGTTAATTGGTTCTCCAGAGCAAACGCGATGTCTTCGCCGACACTTAGGCCCACAAATTGACTATCGGTGTCTTGTAAAACCGTGCCTACTTGTTCTGTGAAATGATGAAGCTCAAGCTTAGAGGTGTCTTTGCCGTTGAGCTTTAGTTGGCCAGTGATTGTCCCCTTGATAGCGTGTGGGATCAGGCCATTTAGACACTGGCCAAGTGTGGACTTTCCGCTTCCACTTGGCCCGATAATGACGATTTTCTCTCCTTTCTCTATCCTTAGATTGATATGTTTAAGGGTAGGCTTATCCAGTGACTCATATCTAAAAGAGAAGTCAGAAAATTCGATAGTCATTGATGCTTATGCCTCAGATAGGTTTCGGCTCTGTTTATTACGTTTGGCGACTGACTTAAGAATAAAGTAACCGACAATAGAAATCAGGATAGTGTTACCCGCCGCGATAATCACGAGTTGAGTAAAGACTTTGGTAAACGGTTCTGCATAAAGCACCGTATCCAAAAAGGCAGAGCATCCATAACCCAAAACGTTACCAATCAAGGCCAGAACAATGAACAGGCCAAAGTCTTTATTGTTGAACTCTCCTGTGGCGATGCGCTGCTTAGTGAGCATTGGGAACAGGCCGATAATCATACCAACGATACCTGAGCCAAGAACCCAAGTGAACCACACTCCCCAACCGGCGAATAGGTCGGTCACCCAGTGGCCAATAAACCCAATTAAAAAACCAACCAATGGCCCAAAAAGAACAGAGAAAAGGGCGAGGACTGCCATAGCAGGTTTTAGCGTGGTATTGGCGAAGACAGGCACACCAAACATAGGAAGACCGCCAATTCCATACAGCGCAGCTCCGATAGCAATAACAACCACTGTTTTAGCAGTTAAGTTCATAGATACTCCTTACCTTTTAATATCAATAATGCGTCTGTTAACATCTGTTGCCGTTGAAAGTATGCCAGTTGTTTTCAGCGCCGTAGTATATACATTTAAGCCTCAAATTGGAAAAATAAGTCTAGATGGCTATATGGCCAGGTGTTAATGAGTAGTTATGGAAATGACATTACGCTGGATTAGTTACGATGATGATCTTGTATATGCTTACTGAAGTCTTTTGCATCTTTGCTGAGGGAACTCTCTTGTCTCGCAGGGTGTAGTGGTACAGCGGGTGAAATCATGTGGCAAACTCATGTTCAAATAAAGCTGGCCGTAGACGCTATATTTTACCGTCTTATTTTGCACGAGAGTATTAACTCGATACTATCGAGCTTTGTTATACATAAAACGCACAGCACGGATAAATCTCCTGTGCATTTCTCCGTTTTTATGAGACGCTAAAACCTTGTCGAAACCAACTCATATTATCGTTCATGGCTCCTTCGCCCTCTCTACCACTCTCTCTTCCCAATGCAAACGACTATGACACCGAATTATTGGTCGCCATGGTGCTAAGCAAAAGTCGTCGCTACCAAGATGTGTATTTGAGCTATAAGACAATCAATTCGCGCGCCACCGTCGAGGGATTTGACCGTCAGTTGGCTATTCTAATTCGGTTTCAATGGGTGAGGGTATCGAAAGGGGAAGCTGAGCAACTCTATCTCTATTTTACTGCTGAGGGCTGGTGTGTCAGTTTAATTGCCGGTTTCGAACAATTGAATTACGCAAGCCACAGCCGATTGAGCCAAGTGATCAACGAACCAGGGGCGCATTATGCTCGGTTTTGCGCATTTTGGCTGCACCCCTATTTGACGGATCTTGTGTATGACGACGATCTGTTAGAACAGAGTGTCAATAACAACTTTGCGTTGATTTGTCAGAGCCGGATGCTGTGGCAAATCCCGGTGAATAAAACACTGCGCCACTCGGCAAGATCGTATTATCTACAGACTTGGCCTGATATCGTGCTATCTACGGATGCCGCGCCACTGGTGTGTTTCACCAAGGGCAATATCGATAGGCGAGACGTAGCCATTGATTTTGTGCTTGACCGTGCGCTGTTTGACCCGCAAATCACCATGCTCAATTTTTTGACTGAGCCACTCGATGGCCAATACCTCAAACATCGCCAACGGTATGAAAAGGGGCGTACGTCCAACGTTGTCAGTTTCACTCATCTGTTGGATCTGTTTATTTTGCAGCATATTGACCCATCAAAGTGTGCCGCCGAAATTGAGTCGTTTCATGCCCGATTAGCGGGTGAGTATGCATTAAGCTGGCGCAAACTGTTGGGGTATTTGTCGTTTGACGATGTGGCCGTTTGGGAGGTGTTTGAAGATATACCTCGGTGGCTTGATTCGTTTGGGTGCTCAGTCATCAATCGATCACCAGCAAAATTCAAAAGCGGGGGAAAAAGGGGTGGAGCCAAGGTCGCAAGGTCGAACTCAGTCATAGCACCCACTCGTTTGAGCATTGTTTGGTTGAAGAGGATCGTGCATTGATTCGCTATTTGCAGTCACAGCGATACTATTGGGAGCATTCTCATGATCTAGACAAAGTGTCGGTCTCACTGCTGGCTCGGTGTCCAAATGTGATCGAGACCACTGGGCAGCCTATTTCACTCGTTGCTGAGTCGCCGATGTTGGTCATAGATGAAACCGAGGGTATGTTGCGCTTAACCCGGTATCCAAAAACGCGATATCACTCACATCAAACCGTGGTTAAACGTACCGACGGGGTATACAGCTATTTAGCAATTCCAGACTCGTTGGCGCGTTTTTTCCAATTGGCCGATAGCGCGCCGCAAGTCCCTGCACATTACAACCTTTCACTGCAAAACGCCTTGGGCGAACAAGTCGATTGGTACGATATGACCGAGCAAACCGGCACTATAACCTTAGGTGAGTGGGATGATCGTGTTCATGTTTGGTTGCACCTGAAGGGGACGCAACTTGAGGTTCGTTTGTTGTGCCAATCACAAGATGGGGCCAGCTCGATGCCCGCGGGGACGGGGGAGGCGTGGTATCAAGGCAACGCAAAAGTGTGGTTTAGGCGCGATCCTAGCCAAGAGCAACAGAAGGCTCAAACCCTCGCAGACAGCCTCGGGCTACAAGGCGATATCGACACCCCGTTTCTGTTGGAGTCACCCCAGATAGCAGATTTTCTAACCCAACTGTCCGGATTAAAAGAGGTGCCACTGCATTGGCATGCATCGAGCAAAAAAGTCCAGCAGGTCCGTACTGAAGATTTGAGTGTGGCCATCGGTGCTGAAGATAAATGGTTCAGTGTCTCTGGCAGTGTGAGTATTGACGGCGGATTAGTGTTGGATTTACAACGCTTGCTCTCCGCGCGACAAAACGGTTTTGTCACCGTTGAAAGCGATGACGCTGTTCTTATGATTGATGCCGCACTGCGCAGACAGCTTAGCCTGCTCGATAGCATGCTCGATAATGAGTCTCGGGTTGAAGGGAACTTGGCTTATCCTCTACGCCAACTGCTCAACCAATTAACGGTGAGCAGTGACCAGAGCTGGCAGGCCCTTGAACAACAGTGGCAACACCCTGTCGAAGTGGATGAAGCCAGTCTGAGTGTGCTGAGAGAATACCAACACTCAGGGGTGTTGTGGGCGATTCATTTGCTCAGTAATGGTTTTGGGGCATGCTTGGCTGACGACATGGGCTTAGGCAAAACCTTGCAAGCACTCAAAGTGATTGAACATTTTTCTCCCCAAGGGCCAAGTTTGGTCGTCTGCCCTAAGTCGGTACTGCTCAATTGGCAGCAAGAGTGTGCTCGATTCACGCCAACCTTAAACATGATCGATCTTGAAAATTGTCCCGATCGATCCTTGGCGATAGAGCAGGCTAAAGCAGGCGAGGTGGTGCTGATCAGTTACGGCTTGGTGACGCGTATGTCAAGTGCATTGCAAGCACAAACTTGGCAAAGCGCCGTGCTCGATGAGGCTCAGCATATCAAAAATCCGACGGCGCAACGCGCTAAAGCGTTGACTGCTTTAACCGCCGAGCGACGTCTCACCTTATCAGGGACACCAGTTGAGAACCATTTGGTGGAGCTGTGGAGTCAGTTTGCTTTCTTAAACCCAGGATTACTGGGCTCATTGAAACAATTTAAATCCAAATACGGTCAAGCAGCGAAAAACGAAGAGGATCTGCTGCGCTTAAAGGCCATCGTTGGGCCGTTTGTGATGCGCCGCATGAAAACAGCGGTGCTCACTGAATTGCCAGAGAAAACCGAACTAATCCACCATATTGAACTTTCGAACAAAGAACGCAGTGCCTATGAAGCGGTCCGCCGTGAGTCGCTGTCCAAAGCGGAGCGTGGCGAGGGTGGTACCATGCAATTGCTTGCTGCGCTCACACGACTTCGACAAGTTTGCTGCGATCCCTATTTGGTCTTTGATAACCTCGATGAGGTCAGCAGCAAATTAAAAGCCGCACTTGAACTGGTTCAAGAGGCCCGTGAGGGCGGACACCGAATTTTGGTGTTTAGCCAGTTTGTGCAATTGCTTAAACGCTTTTCGGATTTGGTGACCTCGCATCAGATAGGCTTTAGTTACCTTGATGGTCAGTCGAGCACCAAGGCTCGTCAGGCAGCGATTCAGGCGTTTAAAACGGGTGAACATGATCTGTTTTTGATTAGCCTAAAGGCGGGGGGGACGGGGCTCAATCTTACCGAAGCGGATACGGTGATTCACCTTGATCCGTGGTGGAATCCTGCAGTTGAAGATCAAGCCAGCGATCGCGCCCATCGTATGGGGCAAACCAATCCCGTCACTGTGTATCGTTTGGTGGCCAGTGATACTGTCGAAGAAAAAATTATCGCTCTACATCAAGAAAAGCGCGATCTTGCGGATAAAGTTCTCTCTGGGCAGAGCAATGCGCAGCAACTCAGCCCTGCGCTATTATTAACCTTGTTGGATGATAACGTGTAACCTTGTTGATCCAAGCTATACAGCGGTCGGTTCGCTAAAGTGAGTATGACACTTTATCAAGTAGCGAGGCTATACTACAAAATCTGCTTCAACACCCGATCCGCTTTGACGCGGGTAATCTTGCGCATCAGCTTTTGCACTGCCTCTGGGTAGTCTTCAAACTTCTCTAGTTGCTTGTAGGTGCAGATCAACTGAGTATGTTGAAGAATATTCGCGACTTCTTGTTCAAATTGCGGCGTTAAATGATGGTAATGATCTTGGATGAAAATACCGTTTTCGAGATCCAGTTTCCAAGCGCGTGGGTTAAGGTTGTTTCCGGTAATAAACATATAGCGTTTATCGACCCAAATACCTTTGAGGTGGAAGCTGTTTTCATCGTGTTTCCACAAATGAATCGAGAGTTTACGACTGGCGATATTGGCTTCATTAGCCTTGGCAAATAGGCGTAAGTTACGCTCGTACAGATAAGGCAAGCCACCAATGGTTTTGAATTCTTCTTCTGGCGAGATGTAAAAGTCATTAGCGGTTTTGTCACCAACCACAATGGTCACTTTCACACCACGTCTCAGCGCCTTTTTCACCTCTTTCGCGACACTGCGTGGAAAGTTGAAGTATGGCGTGCAGATGAAAATTTCATCTTTGGCTTTCGCCAACAGCTGATTAATGCCTTGGTTGAGCTTATTGCGCTTTTTGCCCACCCCGACAATCGGTGTGATTGCTACGTGATCTGGTGTGATTTCTTGCGGCTCAAATTGATATTGAGCTTTGGCCAGTAATGCACGCAGTTGGCGAATTTGCGCCTTGATCTCTTTAGTCTCGGGTTTATTGGCACAGGTAAGATCATGAACGGCTGGGTGATCAACTAACTCGTTTTTCACAAAGTTGACCATGCTGTCTGCCAATGCTTTATTGCTTAGCAGGTGATAGCGGTCAAAGCGATAACGTTCTTTATAATTTAGGTAGATGTTATTCAGGCTAGCGCCGCTGTAAAGTACTTGGTCATCAATAATGAAGCCTTTTAGGTGCAACACCCCAAACACTTCTCGGCCACGTACAGGTACGCCATAAACAGGGATTTTGTACTGGTGTTTATCAGCAAAAGCCTTGTACATCGCAGCATTGGTTTCACCAGGTTCGGCGCCAATCAATCCGCGTTGTGCGCGGTGCCAGTCGACGCAGACGGTAATATCTAAGCCTGGGTTACGTTGCTTAGCCTGATAAAGCTCGGTCAAAATCTCACGACCCGCTTCGTCATCTTCAAGGTAAAGGGCGACAAGGTAGATTCGTTTACTGGCCTGACGAATCGCTTCAATTAAGCGAATTCGAAAGTCTTTGGCAGCATACAGCGTTTCAAACATCGCTGGATCTTGCGCCAAGGTAGGCAGTTGCTCGAATAAATTCCTATTAGTCATCATGTTGGATGGATTACCTTTACTTACAATGGACAGGGATATTAGCAAACAAAGCAATAACTTTCGAGTTGTGAGTTGTAACCAGAAGCTTGAAACTCCCATTGGATCACGGTCGTGCCTCCCTGTTCAGAATGAAGGAACCTCCAGGAACGATGAACTAAAACCCAATGCCTACTTTGGGTCTCAATTACAGCACAGTCTGATGCACATTAGTTCATATAGTCGCCTGCTCTTTCCGGCTGATAGATAATATCGACAACGCTCATTTCCTCTAACGCATTCTCCCCCGGTTTGGAGTACTTAATGGTGTCCCCAATTGAAAGGCCTAATAATGCGGTACCTACCGGTGCTAATATAGACACGGTGTTACCGCTATTTTCCATGTCGTCAGGATACACGAGAGTGAATTCTAGCTTTTTTTGCATAGCGCCGACTTCGACAATAACCTTAGAGTTCATCGTGACAACGGTGGGGGGGATCTCTTTGGGGTCCACAACATCACAACGCATAAGCTCCTTTTCTAGTTCATTTAGACTAAGATGTAGAGCAGGTTTACTTAATAGCTCGATTAAATCATATATTCTATATAGATCGAGTGAAGAAATAATAATCTCAGGTTTTGTATTCATAATTATGGCCTAAAACATTTAAAAACATTGCTGTGGAAATGTGGTTAGTTATACAGATGGAAAATATTATAAAGAATAAAATAGCCCCGAAAATAAGATTAGTAATAAGGAGATGGCTTGCCAAGAAAAAAACCTTGTATAAAGTCAACTGTTGCAGATTTGACGATATTAAGTTGATCAACAGTTTCTATTCCTTCGCATAAAACCATTTTCCCCATCTCTTGAAAGTAATTAACTAAGCTATTGAAAACCTGGCTTGAATGTTCATTTTCTGCTGCTGATAATAATATCTGACGATCAAGCTTAATTATGTCAAAGTCGATATTGAAAATACGCTGAAAGTGACTTTCTTTAGAACCAAAGTCATCCAGTGCGATTTTGACATTGTCATACTGCTTTAGTTGTTCGATTAATTCCATGTGTCTTTTTTGTACTTGTGTATGTTCAGCTATTTCGATCCATATATTTATACCATTATTAGCCGCTTCTTTTACTGTAGAAAATAGCTTATTACAATAATAATTTGACGGTTTCACAGGCGTCAGGTTGATCGATATGAACTCATAATTATGAGTTCTGATAGCTGACATTTGATTAAATACCTTGTTTAGTATTTCAATGTCTATAGCGAGAATTTTTTCTGCGTTTAGCTTAGAAAAGTTAATGTTGTTATAGAAACCGTGACTAAATTTTCTAGCAAGCACCTCAAACCCTAATGTTTTTTTGTTTAAATTATCAATCGGTTGGAAAAATGGAGTAATGATTTTTCTAGAGCTAATCGCTTTACTCGGGTAAATCGCTTTAACTTGATTAGTCCGCTCGTGTTCTACGTAATAAGAATTCATTTTATTCCTTACTGTTTTCAATCTTTATGAATTTGACAATAGCATGGATTAATATAAATACGAGCCAAGTGTGAAACTATAGGATTACTTACCACTATAAATAGGAATAATCCTATATTGAGGAGAGGGTATTTATGGTTTAATTTCTCGCTCAGTTAGAGTGTTGCCAGTGCTTGGTTTGTACACTTATTATCAACTAAATATGAGTGCTCGCAATAAAGTATGTCCGGGCTATCGAAAAGAATAAGAGGAAAAGTAGAATGAAAAAAATGACTTCAGTTGCCACTTTAATCAGGGGTAACTATTCACCCGAGAGCTATTGACGGCAGTTTAAGCTAAGAACGCTGCTTAAGCTAAGAACGCTGCCCTTTGATAATTCAGCTTGAGCATATGATGTTCGACGATTTCACGCAGCCATTTATAAGCTGAGATCTGTTGAAGTTTAGCTGTCTCGATAAGTGAGAACATCCGCTCACGGAACAGATCTCCTCGATATGAACGAGTTACGTAACAGCACTTTCTCATCAGTATGTAATTTCGGAGAACTCGCTCAGCGGCATTGTTTGTTAACGGGCATTCGGCGTCATCCATAAAGCGCCAGACCATAGCATCATCAGCGATGAGGTTACGGCACCGACCTCTATATCGTTGTGAACATTGATAACTGCCCAGTTTAAGCCAATGAAGCCAACTCTTTCTTAATCGCCTGAGTCGACGGTAATATTGGGTTTCAGTAATCTTTCTCGCACTATATCGATGGTGGCACCTGAATACGCTATGGCCGATTAAAGCGAGTTTTTCTCCTATTTTTTGATTTTCAGGGCAAACACTCTCCTCGAGATCTATGACGTTTCTCAAGATGTGTGCCCAGCATAACTGTCGCTTGGAGTCATCAATATATTTATAGGCTGAGTATTGGTCAGTCACTAAAAGGTGTGAGACAGCCTCACCAAGCAATCGTTTGGCAGCATGTTGGTTTCTACCACTATTAATCTGGAAAAAGGCTACGTCATTACTGAGTGCGGCCCACATCCAGCGTTTCTCATTATTACGCTGATGTGATGTTTCATCAGCCATAATCAGTTGAGAGGCTTTGACAGCTTCATGGATTTGCACATGAGTATCCGCCAAGTATTCAGTGACGCGCCCTTGTGCCGCTGATATCGCACCAGTAGAGAAGTTCAGCTGAAAAACATCCCTCAGCATAGACTGTATTTTACCGATACTTTGATGGTGCTGCGTTGCTTGGATTGCGATGAAGCTATGCAGATTTGGCCCCATCTGAACATTTGGTACATATGCTGGAAGCTCAGCTTGGTGTCTATCACCACACCATGAGCATTCGCCTTTGAAGACTTGATGCTCAACAAGAGTGTATGAGATATCAGGTAAATCAAAGATTTGGTGTCGCTTATAGGGTTTTCGATTGGGAATAACACAACCACCGCAATGGCATGTTTTATTTGGTAAGTATTGCTCAACCGAGGCACGTTCTTCTATTGGATGAAGTACTCGGCGATGGCCTTTATGCCCTGGTTGAGCTCCTTGCTTTTTTCCTGATTTCTTCCGATTAGGCGAAGTATTCTTGGCTTTGTTATGCAAAGGCTGCTGTGATGACGGCACAGAAGAGTTTCGACTATTTTGATTTAGTCGGTCTTCAAGCTCAGCCAATTTGTTCCATAAGAAATGGATGATATCTTTCGCCTCTTCAGGCGAATCGAAATCTGGCGGTGGAGGTAATGTTTTCTTATTCATACCTACAGATTGCCACCACAAAAAGATCACTCAAGTCGAATGTGGGATCAAGTTAACTACGTCACATAAGTTTCTTGTCAAGGCCTCGCGGGTGAATAGTTACAGTATGGTTGCAGCTACGAGCAAGTCTTTCCTCGTTATTGCGTAGCCAGAATGCCGCAGAACTTCCATACCTAAGCGCACTGTTGAGAGTACATTTCGATTACTGACAGTGTTCGCTTGAAAGTGTTTATCCCAACCTTGTTTCTGTGCATGTACGCCAACAAGCCAAAATGTCAGTTGAAGCATTAGGGCGATTAGTAGCATGATATCAAAGCGCTCTGGGTTGCTAGTTCGGCTATGGCGGAGTCCTAGACCGTATGCTGGGCTTTTCAAGTCTCGGAAGGTTTCTTCTATCTGCATACGCTTTGAGTAGATCCTAACGAGTTGCTTGGGTGTTCGGATTTCAACGGGCAAGTTAGTCGCTAAAACCCATGGTTCTTTTGTCGAAGCGGAGT
>NZ_NIVQ01000014.1 GCF_002811245.1 Vibrio salilacus
CCTACGTTTTTGAAATCAAAGCCCTGCGCAGTTATATGCCCATGATTGTGGATACGGACAAGTTTAGTTTGGTTAACAGTTATACCTTTGCGTTATTGTCGCAATTAGCTTACGCCAATAAAGAATATGGTGATGCAAGAAACGAAAAGGTGCCGCAAGGTGGGCATGATGCTGTTTTAAAATCACTTGGAGAGAAGAAGCGTCCAATGTATTCAGCGGATAGTGAAGTCACTTGGTTGCTGGACGAAATACCCTACTCGCAAGCATTGAAAGGGGAGTTTTACCGAGATGACACCATTGGCTCTGAAGGCTATATCTTCAGTAATGATGATATCGCTATTATCGGTGTCAGAGGGACAGAAACGTACTTTTATAATGATGATGCATTTCAGCTCTCTAGTAACAAAGAAGCTGCTTTAATGGCTGAGGTGAGTTCCAGGTTACCGATATTGAAAGTGACTGAGGTCATGGATGGGGTACTTGCGGCAGTTGGTTCGCCGGGATATCAAGATGTGGCTACTGACATTAATGCATCTCAAGTTGCACCACCAGAATTTGGGGGAACGTATGTCCATCAGGGTTTCTATCAATATGCGGTTGGACTGTGGAAACCAATTGATGACTCTATACTAAAAAACCATGAAGGAAAAAAGATTTATATTTGTGGCCATAGCCTAGGAGGTGCCGGTGCTATACTACTGAGTAGCCTAATTCAGGATACCTATTCACCCTCAACATTGCGTCTCTATACCTACGGAATGCCGCGAACTGGTACACACAGTTTTGTTCGTCGTTATAGCTCACTTTTACACTTCCGGCATGTAAACAATCACGATCTTGTTCCTCAACTTCCAATGCGCTGGATGAACACCAACTCCGATAACAAATGTGAGTCATCATTGTTATGGAAATATTTGTCGCCGACCTTACTGTACCTTTGGGACTCTCTTAAAGAGAGAACGATGGATTGTGATGAGGATAATTATCAACACCATGGCGACCTTATTCAGTTGTTAACCTATAGCCAAACTAAACATCGCCCTGACGAAGTAAAACAAGTCATGTTAACGGAAAAACAGACGCACATCACCAGCTTGACACTAGCATCTAACAAAACAGAAGACTCTAATCGTTTAGCTAAAACATTAAACAACGATCATATTGATATTAATGGCTACGTTGATACCTTCAAGAACTCCGGATTGGATCATATGCTAGGTGAATACATTCCAAACCTGAAACAGCAACTCGCTTTGATGCTTGATAATACCATGACGGAGAATTATCAATCAGCTCAGCATATAATCCACCAGACAGAAGCAAAATTACTGAAAGCTCACCGTGCACTCAAAGAGGATGAAATGAACGCTTTAGTCATGCACGCCATATCAAGAAAAGATCCTGCGGCGCATGCACGGCGAGAGCATGAACGTACACAAGCATTATTTGTGATCAGACAAGAGCTGAAATTGACAGAAAAAATTACATTGAATGTGCAAAGGGTAAGAAAAGAGCTTGATGCTTTAGTTAAAACTCCGGAATTATTACCTAATAAAGAGTTACTATTTGGCGATCAAAGCATAGATATACGAACGGTGGAGGAGCAATTGCAATGAGCATCAAAGAGCGAACATTATCGATTGTGCTTCTCATCATTACAGTAATTCTGTTTGTGTATTATTTGAGGCCATCGGAGCGAATATGGGGGGCGGGTGAAGAGCCATATATGGTGATTGCTGGCAAAAAGCCATCAGATGCTAAGATTAGTGTTCAGGTTAACTATTTTGGACGAGGAGAAAGTTGTTCGGGATGGTCATGGAATGCAGGTAGTGGGAAGGTAAGTACAGGGAATTATAATGAACATTTTACTATCGAGCACAATTTCTCAGAAGATGAAAGCTTTTATGAACTAAGGATCCCTTATCAGCCCAGACAGCCGGAGACAAACTGCATTACTCATTTATCAAATATGGAAGTGAAGTTAACTAATGCTTTCGATACAGTAGGGTTTGCAAATTTACGTATCAATAAAGCGGGCACCGATTATTATAACAAACCGTTAGAGTTAACTTCAAAGATTGAAGCAAGAAAGTGTGAGCCTTTTTATTCTCCAAAATATGACAGATGGACGAATGGTTTTGGTTGCTTCTATTACGTTAATGGTGAAAAGAAATCCCAAGACCAGGAGTTTAATGCAGAAACTGTTTACTTCGATTTCTCTCAATTTAATAGTGATACGGTGATTCACTACGATATTGTAGCTGGTGATGACTATCGTAGTACCCCGCTAGATCCGCAAACAGGGAAGTAAAAGCTAGATAAGGCTCAGGCATGATCTTTCACTTTTTCGTGCCTGAGTTGAGTTTTTCAATATCTTAGATAATCCACAATATACTAATTTAGCAAAATAAATGACTCATTCTGTCCAAATATGCTTTAGGACACTTAGGTTCGCTCAAATACCGTAGGGCCCAATACAAAGAAGCCACTCAATCGAGTGGCTTCTTTGGCTTCAAGCGTATGTTTAAGCGTTCTGCTTTTGCATTTCTACTTGTTGCTCTTCTTCTTCAACCATTGCATCAACAATCACGGCACATGCAGCGTCACCTGTGATGTTTAGTGCGGTACGAATCATATCGAAGATGCGGTCAAGAGCAAACAGAAGCGGTAGACCTTCAATTGGAATGCCTGCGGCAAGCAGTACGGCAACCACTAAGAAAGACGGACCAGGAACGCCAGCTTGACCAACTGCACCTAACGTTGAAGTAATGATGATGGCGATGTAGGCGCCCATACCAAGATCAATGTTAAATAGCTGAGCAAAGAAGATAGCCACTAAGCCGTAGTAAATAGCGTTGCCTGACATGTTGATGGTCGCGCCAAGTGGCAGAACAAACGATGCTGTCGAGTTTCTCACTCCAAGTTCATGCTCAACGGTGTCCATCGTGACAGGCAGCGTTGCCATAGAAGAAGCCGTTGATAGTGCTACAGCTTGAGGTTTTTTCATCGCGGTTAGGAACTTCTTTGCCGAAGTTTTGGTGAAGATGTGTACCATCAATGGGTAGACAACAAAGCCGAAGATAAGGATAGCGGCAACGTAAACCACAAACAATTTGAATACCACCATCAGGGCACCAAAACCGAAGGTGCCGACCGCTTCTGCCATTAGACCGAAGACACCGATAGGAGCAATCACCATTACTTTGTTGATCATCCACACCATCGCATCAACAATACAGTTTACGCCATTGATGATAGGTTCACGACGCTCTTTGGCCTGCTTTGAAATCGCGATACCAAAGAACATACAGAATACCAAAATCTGGAGGATGTTAGCTTCATTGAGTGACTGGAAAACGTTGGTTGGGATCATACCTGTGACGGTAGCCCAGAAAGTAGGTAGTTCACCTTTTGAAGCGTACTCTGCAGAGAACATGCCTTCAACGCCAGAAACGTCAATGCCCATGCCTGGTTGGAATACTTCGCCCATCAGTAATGCTAACGAAACGGCAAGTGCAGATGTAAGGCCAAAATAAGCTAAGGTAGTTAGACCAACTTTACCTGCAGATTGGCTGTTTCCTAGACCAGCTGCACCAGAAATAAGGGCGACTGCTACCAAAGGAATAACCAGCATTTTAATCAAGCTGATAAAGATAGCACCTAACGGAGCGAATAGGATCGCGTCGTTACCCATCATGGCACCCACGGCAGTACCAACGATCATTGCAATGACGACTTGCACACCAATGTTGCTTAGTAAACTCTTATCTTTTAACACTTCCATAACCTCTGTGCTAATTAAATTTAAATTCCTGGAATTACACACCGTTAATCATATTTTATTTGGGTGATAATCCTGCTTCGCTTTGTACACTTAATTTTTACAATTGGCAATATCAGCAACAGGGTTATTGACTAAATAAGCACTGTTTATTGACGGGAGCTAATTTTTTGCACAATAGCAAACGATTGCTATTGATGCTGGTAATGATTCAGCGACATCTAATTAACGTTTCGGTGGTTATCGACAACAGAGAGAAAGGGCGGAAAATGTTAATAAAAAGATCAGCCTCATTAAGGGAATAAGAAGCTGATCTCATAGGTGGTTAGATGGTTAACACGTTACTTTTGTGTTGCAGCTTTCATTGCTGAAACAAAGCTCGCGAGCTTATTTAACATTTCTTGGGGTTGGTCGAGATTATTCTCGATGATTTTAACCACCGCAGAACCTGATATCGCGCCAGCAGCGCCGGCTTGCAACGCTTGTTTCACTTGCTCTGGTTCTGAGATGCCAAAGCCTAGTAGGGCTGGTGGGGCATCAAATCGATTAAGGTTGTCTATCATATCGGCGACGGGCATATTCGCCTTTGTTTCGGCACCTGTGACACCTGCGCGCGAGAGTAAGTAAGTATAGCCTCCACCAAGTTGGGCAACCGACTGCAAAGTGGCATCTGAGGCAGTGGGTGGCGCAATAAAGATCGGTTGAATGCCATGATGTTTGGCCGCAATAACGAACTCTTCACTTTCATTCGTTGGGACATCTGCGATCAAAACAGAATCGACCCCGGCATCAGCGCAGCGCTGATAGAAATTATCGATGCCGCGCGAGTAGACCAAATTAGCGTACATCAACAAACCGATTGGTAACTCTGGGTATTGCTGACGGATTTTGCTGATCGCATCAAAGCATATCTCTGGTGTGGTTGCCGACTCTAACGCGCGGATGTTCGCCCCTTGAATGGTTGGGCCATCGGCCAAGGGATCCGAAAAAGGAATGCCTAATTCCAGTGCGTCAGCACCTGCTTCAACTAAGGTTTGCATAATGTTGAGCGAGTGCTCTGGCGTTGGGTCACCAACCGTTACGAACGGGACAAAAGCGCCTTGGTTTTTTTCGCCAAGACGGGCGAACATAGCTTCATAGCGGTTCATTAGATCGCTCCTTTTTGTTCAAGAATGTCATGCACAGTGAAGATATCTTTGTCACCACGACCAGATAGGTTAACCACCAGTAATTGTTCTTTGTTTGGGTTCTCACGAGCCATACGCAGTGCATGTGCGAGTGCATGCGAAGATTCGAGCGCAGCAATGATCCCCTCACTACGTGCGATTTCTTGGAATGCTTCGAGTGCCTCGTCATCGGTGACATTGTCATACTCAGCACGGCCGATAGCGTGGAGGTGAGCGTGTTGCGGCCCGACCGATGGGAAGTCAAGACCTGCAGAAACAGAATACGACTCTTCAACTTGGCCATTTGCATCTTGCATTAACGGCGCTTTCATACCGAAGAAGATGCCTGTTTTTCCGTGTTTAAGCGGCGCACCGTGTTGGTCCGTGTCAATGCCTTTACCTGCTGGCTCAACGCCAATAAGGCGAACGTTTGGCTCTTCGATAAAGTCTGCAAAGATGCCAATCGCGTTTGATCCGCCGCCAACACAAGCAATCACCGCATCGGGTAAACGACCTTCGCGGGCGAGGATTTGATTTTTGGTCTCTTCACCAATAATGCGCTGGAATTCACGCACTATGGTTGGGAACGGGTGTGGACCGGCGGCAGTGCCTAATAGATAGTGCGCTTTCTCGTAGCTACCAGACCAATCGCGCAGTGCTTCATTACAGGCATCTTTTAATGTGGCTGAACCCGAGTGAACCGGGATAACCTCGGCGCCCATCAGCTTCATGCGAAATACATTAGGATTTTGACGCGCAACATCTTTTGCACCCATGTAAACGCGACATTTGAGGCCAAGCAGAGCACAAGCCAAAGCGGTCGCAACACCATGTTGCCCTGCGCCAGTTTCAGCGATGATTTCATCCTTGCCCATACGTTTAGCGAGCAATGCTTGACCGAGTACTTGGTTGGTTTTGTGCGCACCGCCATGCAGCAAGTCTTCACGCTTTAAATAGAGTTTAGTTTTGGTTCCCTTAGTGAGGTTACGAGTCAAAGTCAATGCAGTAGGACGGCCGGCGTACTCTTGCAACAGTGACATAAACTCACTGCGAAACTCAGGGTCGTCTTGGGCATCAATGAATGCTTGCTCAAGTTGATCTAGCGCTGGAACCAGAATTTGCGGTACGAATTGACCGCCGTATTCGCCGAAATAGGCGTCGAGTTTTGCCATGATGTTGTTCCTTTAATTTGAGTCAGCGCAACCATGCCACGCCGATGAAATTGGTTAATAGTTTCTGATTGCCATAAACGCTTGGGCGAGTTTGTCGGCATCTTTTTTACCTGGCGAGCTCTCTACGCCAGAATTGAAGTCAAGACCCAAACAGCCTTGTTGAGCCGCTTTTTGTGCATTGAATGGGGTAATGCCTCCTGCCAGCATAACTTTTGAACGATCGCCAATTAATGACCAATCAAAGACTAACCCAGTACCGCCAACCTGAGAGCCGACTTTGGTATCCAACAGATGGCGGTCAATGTGTTCGGTAATCAGGGTAGGCATCGATTCACCCACGCCGGTTGCTTTCCAAATTTCAATGGTTGGTGAAAGCTGATCTCTCAGCTGCGCAATGAAGGCTTGATCTTCATCACCATGCAATTGAACCGCCGCTAGACCAAGTTGACTAGCGGTTGCGGTAATCTCGTCGATAGTGTGGTTACGAAAAACCCCGACGTATTTCAGTTGTGCGCCGCTCATTATGATGCGAGCGGCTTCAACCTCAATAAAACGTGGCGATTTCTCGACAAAGATTAGACCACCGAAGACCGCACCTGATTGATAGGCTTTGGCTGCGTCATCAGGGTGAGTAAGGCCACAGACTTTGTTTTCACCTAAGATCACCTTACGTACCGCCAGCTCGAGATTCTCTTCGGCCATCAGTGAGCTGCCGATGAGAAAACCATCAGCAAAGTCGGCTAACTCGCGAACTTGTTGGTGGGTATAAATACCAGACTCGGAAATCACAATCGCCTCAGGGGCAAGCTGTCTAACCAGAGGCGCGAGTTGTTTTGTTCGGTCTAAATCGGTGGATAAGTCACGTAAGTTACGGTTATTGATACCGATGACTTTTGCTTCTAGTTTGACAGCGCGATGCAGCTCATCTTCATTGCTAACTTCAGTCAGTACGCCCATCTTTAATGAGTGCGCCACCTCAGACAGTTGTTGGTACTCTTCATCACTTAGCACGGAAAGCATCAATAAAATAGCATCTGCGCCGTAGTGGCGTGCCAAGTAGACTTGGTAGTTATCGACCATAAAGTCTTTACATAAAATTGGCTGTTTGGTTTGTTTTTTTATCTGCGGCAGAAAGTCGAAATTGCCTTGAAAGTATTTTTCGTCGGTCAATACCGAAATAGCGTCAGCATGATGATTGTAAACGGAAGCGATGTAATCCAAGTCAAAATCTTCACGAATCAATCCTTTAGAAGGAGACGCTTTTTTGCATTCGGTAATAAAAACGGTGTCACTTTGACTTAGTGCTTGATAAAAACCGCGATCAGACGCTTCAAGCGAGTCTTTAAATGAGGTGAGGGGTTGTGACTGCTTTCGTAGTGCTACCCATTGATATTTATCAGCTACTATCTTAGCCAGTACCTCAGCCATTTTCGCCTCTTGTCGCGAAACGTGCTCAGAGAGCTTGTCTTTAACCTCAGTCATGTTGTTGATTACCTTCTCTTGAGTAACTTAGGCATGCGCCGCAAGCTGAGTGACCAGCTGGTAGGCTTTGCCTGAATTCATTGCGTCAATCGCTTGTTGAGTATTGGCCTTAAGATCTTCATGGCCAAACAAGCGCATTAATAATGCGACATTAACCGCAACCGCACCAAGCTGCGCCTCGGTTCCTTTACCGGTTAAAATATTGGTGATAATCGCTTTGTTCTGTTGTGGATCACCACCTTTAATCGCCTCAAGTGGGTGGCGATTAACGCCAAAATCTTCTGGCGTTAACGTATATTCGACGATCTTACCGTGATTAATTTCAGCGACCAGTGTCTCACCGTGAATGGCGACTTCATCAAGACCGCTGCCATGCACCACTGCCGCGCGCTTCATCCCCATCTGTAACATGGTTTCAGCGATAGGGCGAACCAGCGCTTTGCTGTAAACGCCCATTAATTCAATATTGGGTCGAGCTGGGTTAATCAGGGGGCCAAGAATGTTAAAAATGGTGCGTGTTTTCATGCTTTGGCGAACTGGCATCGCGTGTTTGACGCCAAGGTGATATTGAGGCGCGAACAAAAACGCCACCCCTAACGTGTCGACAGCAGAGCGGGTATCTTCCGCGCTCATCGCTAAATTGATGCCAAATGAGTCAAGCAGATCTGAGCTGCCAGATTTACTAGAGACGCTGCGATTGCCGTGTTTCGCTACCTTTAATCCACAAGCGGCAGCGACAAACGCAGCCGTAGTGGAAATGTTAATGGTATCGTGACCATCGCCACCAGTACCGACAATGTCGGCAAAATCATAATCGGGACGTGGGAATGGTTTGGCGTTTGCCAGTAGTGCTTTGGCCGCACCTGCTATCTCATCCGGTGTTTCACCTTTGATTTTTAGCGCGGTTAGGGCCGATGCCATTAACATCGGATCGAGTTCGCCACGGATGATTGAGTCAAAAAGCTGTTGGCTCTCTTGTTGAGTAAGTGACACCTGGTCGTAGAGTTTATTAATGATCGCTTCCATGTCACTTATCCTTGCTGTTGATGGTTGGCAACGGCCCACTCAATCGCATTCGCGAGTAAGGTTGCGCCGTGGGTGGTCATAATGGATTCTGGGTGAAATTGAAAACCACACACTTTGTCTTGTTCTTGTACTACAGACATCACTAAACCATCAACCTCTGCGGTAACGGTCAATGCTTCGGGCACGTGAGTGGCAACTAAAGAGTGATAACGTGCGATCGCAAGCGGGGAAGGTAAATTTGCATAGGTCGGATGTTGCTGATGCGCCATCATGGAGACTTTACCGTGAATGATTTCGCCTGCGCCTGCAACGACACCACCATAGGCTTCGACGATCGCTTGATGACCAAGACAGATACCAATCATTGGCACTTGACCGCGTAACAGTTGAATCACCTCTGGCATAGAGCCTGCGTCTGAAGGAGCGCCTGGGCCGGGCGAGAGTAACACTACGGGATTGTCGAGTTCAGTCACGGCCGTAACAATCTTTTGCGCCGCGATATTGTTGCGATAAATGGTGACTTGATGGCCGAGTGAACGAAACTGATCAACGAGGTTGTAGGTAAATGAATCGAAATTGTCGATAAAAATGATATTCGCCATCTCTGCATTACTCCTTATGTGCGTTTTGGATAGCAGAGATTACTGCTTGCGCTTTGCCGCGGGTTTCGTCGGCTTCTGCTTGAGGATCTGAGTCAAACACCACTCCAGCGCCCGCCTGAACTTGGGCCACACCATTTTCAACGTATGCCGAGCGAATGACGATACAGGTATCGAGTGTCCCTTCACCAGTAAGGTAACCCACAGCACCGCCATAACTGCCTCGGCGGGTGCCTTCCACATTACGAATAAGCTGCATGGCGCGAATTTTCGGTGCCCCGGTCAGTGTGCCCATGTTCATACATGCCTGATAAGCATGCAGGGCATCAAGGTCGTCACGCAGTTGACCGACGACGCGCGAAACAAGATGCATCACATGGCTGTAACGGTCGACTTTAAGCAGATCAGCAACGTGTCGAGTTCCTGCTAGAGAAATGCGCGCCACATCATTACGTGCTAAATCAACCAACATCATATGCTCTGCGTTTTCTTTTTTATCGGTGCGTAATTCAAGTTCGATACGGCTATCAAGATCAAAATCGAGTGTTCCGTCAGGACGTTTTCCACGGTGGCGAGTCCCGGCAATTGGATAGATTTCGACTTGGTTGGTACCAGTTTCGTATTTGAGCGCACTTTCAGGTGATGCACCAAATAGGGTAAAGAGTTCATCTTGCATGTAGAACATATACGGACTGGGATTGCTCTGCTTAAGTTCTCTATAAGCCGCGAGCGGCGATGGACAAGGAAGCGTGAAGCGGCGTGATGGTACTACTTGGAATACATCACCGTTAACAACATATTGCTTTAAATCACGCACGATTTGACAGAAGTCTTGATCAGAAATGCTTGGCTGCACATCAAGGTGATTAACTGGGTGTGCTTTAGGCACGGGCTTTAGTGCGGCACATTGTTGGCGGATATCGTCGATTCTTGCTTGCAGCGCTGGTTTTTGTGAGTCATCGACGAACAAGCTTGCTTGCACATCGCAAGATTGAGTCTGATGGTCAATGACCAGCAGTGTTTCAGCAACGTAATAAACGTAATCAGGGCATTGATTATTGGTTTTGGCAGCCCCTAAAGGCTCGAAGTTTGCCACAAGATCGTAGGCGAACAGTCCGCCGATGAAGATGGCATGCTTATGCAGGTTGGTAATGTCGAAACTATGTTGAATCAGGCGCAAGGCATCAAATGAAGAGGCTTCACGTAGTCGAGAATCTTCATCCAATAAGTCAGACGGCGCTTCAAAGCTAAGGGTTAGCTCAGTACCGTTAAACTGGTGCTGAATATCGTCATGAATATTCATTGCAATATGGGCCAATAGATTGCGGCCATTGGCGGTCAGCGCCGTCATCGTCACCTGATGACCAAAACAAACAATTCGTACTGCTGAATCGACAATCAATAAACTTTTGAGATCTTGTTTAGAATCAATTTCAGCCGATTCCAATAACAAGCTATCGGTCTTACTTGCACATAAAGTGTGAAATAACTGCGTTGGGTCTTGCGCATAGGGAGCGTCAGTTCTTATCAGCTCAATATTAGCTAGCTTTCTGATTTCAATGGCCTTGTTCACAAGACCTCCTTATCGATATCGTTATTCTTCCTTTGTCACCATAGTCGCATAAAGCGTAGGTTGACCCAATCAAGATTTGGTCAAAACTGACCAATGTTTAAACACCTGAATGTGAGGAAGATTGCAAAACAAAAAAGCCCGCTTCTAGAGCGGGCTTTAAAACATGAATTCTTTAGATTAAAAGTACACGTTAGCCCACCAACAACGGGTCCAAGTACGCCACCAAGCAAGATCCGCCTGAATCCGTTGGTTAGGATTGGCAGCAACTTTTTCTTTATGCAGTTGGTTAATGTCTTGTAACATAGAGAGCCTTGAATTAAGTACTTTGTATTTGTGTACTAGTTAACTAGTGCAGGGGTAAAAAGTCAACAAAAAAATGAAACTATGAGAATTGATTTACACAGCCATACCACTGCCTCTGATGGTCGACTAGACGCCGAACAGCTTATTGACCGAGCTTTGAGCTTTGATCTCGATGTGTTGGCGATTACCGATCACGATACTGTTGATGCTCTCGGTGCCGCGCATCAATACATTCAAGATAAACAATTGCCCTTACAATTGATCGACGGCATTGAGATTTCGACCGTATGGCAAAATAAAGATATTCACATTGTTGGGTTGAACATTGATCGCCACAGCGAAGCGTTGCAAGCATTAATCACCAAGCAGCAACGTCACCGCGAGTCGAGAGCCGAGTTGATTGCCGAGCGGTTGCAAAAGGCAACCCGAGAAGGAGTCCTTGACGAAGTTAAAGTGATTGCGGGCAGTGCGCCGATCACACGAGCACACTTTGCCAAGTGGCTGGTCGATAATGGTTACGCTAAAACGATGCAACAGGTGTTCAAAAAGTATTTAACTCGCAATAATCCCGGTTACGTTCCACCGACTTGGTGCTCTATTGCCGATGCGGTTGAAGCAATTCATGCCGCGGGAGGTCTTGCTGTGTTAGCGCATCCTGGACGATATGATCTGACGGCAAAATGGTTGAAACGCTTATTAACCGCCTTCGCTGAAGCAGGAGGTGATGCGATGGAAGTGGCTCAACCTCAGCAAGGCCAACAAGAAAGACGCAACTTGGCTGATTATGCTATACAATACAAACTATTAGCCTCTCAAGGCAGTGACTTTCATTACCCGTCACCTTGGATGGAGCTAGGTAGAAATTTGTGGTTACCGAAAGGTGTTGAACCAGTATGGAAAGATTGGGGTATTGAGCCTTCTGCAACAGACTCCATCCCCGCAGATTAACTATAGAGTCGAGAGACTCGATAATGAGGAATGACAATGAGCCAGTTTTTTTACGTTCATCCAGAAAACCCCCAGGCTCGCTTGATCAATCAGGCTGTAGCAATCATTCGAAACGGTGGGGTGGTCGTTTATCCAACCGATTCAGGCTACGCTTTAGGTTGTCAGCTTGAAAATAAGCAAGCGCTTGAGCGTATTTGTCAAATTCGTCGTCTCGATGATAAGCACAATTTTACGCTGCTTTGCCGCGATTTGTCTGAGCTTTCTCTCTACGCACGAATCGACAATACCGCGTTCCGTTTGCTGAAAAACAATACGCCGGGACCGTACACTTTTATTTTTAAAGGGACCAAAGAGGTGCCACGTCGCCTAATGAACGCTAAGCGTAAAACGATTGGTATTCGTGTCCCTGATAACCGCATCGCCCTTGATTTACTCGAAGCATTGGGTGAGCCCTTAATGTCGACATCGTTGATATTGCCGGGAAACAGCGTGACAGAGTCAGACCCTGAAGAGATTCGCGATAAGCTTGAGCATGCAGTGGATTGTATTCTAAATGGTGGTCACTTGAGCGAGCAGCCAACCACTGTGGTTGATTTTAGTGATGGTGAGCCTGTTATTGCACGGATTGGCTCGGGTGATACTGCGCCTTTCGAATAATCGAAAGTACGTGATTTCCTCCACACTTTTTGCGATAATGTGCGGCCGCGATTTTGGGTCGCACTTGTTTATTCGACGTCTGAGAAGACGACACATAGGTAGATAAATGAACGAAAAACTACAGAAAGTATTAGCTCGAGCTGGACTTGGCTCTCGCCGCGAACTAGAAGCTTTGATTAAAGCGGGTCGTGTGAGTGTTAACGGTGTTGTGGCTAAGCTTGGTGAACGACTAGAAGATGAAAGCGCTGTAGTGCGTATCGATGGTCATATTGTTTCTGCTAAAGCGCAGGAAGAGGTGGTGTGTCGTGTGCTTGCCTACTACAAGCCGGAAGGTGAACTGTGTACTCGCCATGATCCGGAAGGTCGCCGTACTGTCTTTGACCGTTTGCCTAAAATCCGTGGTTCACGCTGGATTTCTGTGGGTCGTTTAGATGCCAATACCTCAGGTTTACTCTTGTTTACTACCGATGGTGAATTAGCCAACCGCTTAATGCATCCAAGTCGACAGGTAGAACGTGAGTATTTAGTTCGCGTGTTCGGTGAAGTGACCGAGCAGAAAGTGAAAAACCTTGTCCGTGGGGTTGAGCTAGAAGATGGTGTTGCCCGTTTTGAAGACGTGGTTTACGCTGGTGGTGAGGGTATGAACCACACTTTCTACGTCGCGATTAACGAAGGTCGTAACCGAGAGGTTCGTCGTCTTTGGGAATCTCAAGACACGACGGTAAGTCGTTTAAAGCGTGTTCGATACGGTGATATCTACCTCGACAAAAAACTGCCACGTGGCGGTTGGATGGAATTAGACCTGAAACAGGTTAACTACTTACGTGAGTTAGTTGAACTGCGTCCTGAGAAAGAGACGCTGCTTGATGAAAACAAAGCCAACACGTCTCGTAAACGTGAACGCTCTCGTAGTCAAAAAATTCGTCGTGCTGTTAAGCGTCACGAAGAACGAGTGAACAGCGGTGGTGGTCGTAGCAATAACCCATCTCGTCGTAAGCCAAAGAAAAGCGCAGGGCAGCAAAATGCTCGTAGCAATCAACGTTAATACATGATTAGCTCATAAAAATTATAAAAGCAGCGACTTAATTCGCTGCTTTTTTTATGCGAAAAATTGGTAAATGGTTAAATAATTGTAGAATATGATATGTTAATCAGAACAACCACAGGATTAATTGGTAACCTACGTATTGACGTCTCGAGCAAGGTAATGGATTGAAAACCGTTGAGCGGCGTTATAAGAGTTACCACATCTAATAGTAGTCTTCAGCAGGGATATGAGCTAAATGGCTTTGATCAAGAAAAATATTTGGTTAGCGTTTTACTTTATTATTGTGGTTTGGTCTGCGATCTCTGCCGCGGCTGCATATTTTTCTTATCAAGGCTCTTATCAAGATATCACACGCTCTCAAGTTAACCTGACAAAGCTAACCGCCAGTGCGTTTGATGCTTCATTAAATCAATATCGTACTATTCTCGATATTATTGGCTACGATTTAATTCGCTTTGATATCACCCAAGATATTGAGCATACTCGACAAATACTCGACTCAACGGTCAGCCTTGATGAGTCTATTTTGGCGGTAGAATTGTTTAATCTTGATGGCACTCTAGTGACTAGCTCGACCAGAGTATTAGCCAACCAAGCAATAAACCCACTTTTTCGCCCTCAAACTCGTGATAGTTTTCAGCAGACCCTAAAAACGGATCAGACCGTGATAGGACGCACTTATTTAAAGCCCAGCCTGGGCGAGCTAATTATTCCGTTTCGAAAACAGATGCATGACAACAATGGTCAACCGCTGTTTGTGATTTCAATTTCGGTATCACTCGAAAAAGGTTTTGACTATTTCTATGCTTACAGAGCGCAACAGGCCAATCAAGAGTTTGATATTTACCTCTACCGTGAACAAGACCGATATTACCAAATCGCTCCCAAGCACAAGATATATCAACCCAAGAGCTACCTCTATCAATTACGCCAGTCAGAAGTGGACCTGAGTGTTGCACGCTTAGAGCGAAAAAGTGGGCTTGATTATGATTACATCAAATTGAACCAAAATATTGTGGTTAACCAACTTGAAAATCACGCACGAGGAACGATTGGGGCGGCGACCTACATTGACCAATATCAGCTTTGGGTCGTAAGCGAAATGAACAAAAGCATGGTCATTGAGAGTTTCTTGTCGAAGCTGTCGATTATTATTGGCTTGTACATTATTGCGATCAGTGTGATGTTTTTTTTGTTCCGTAGTATTGCGCTTAGCGAACAACGCAAACAACAAGAACTAACCTATCAAGCCAATCACGATTATTTGACCGGAATAGCCAACCGTTTTTGCCTTGATCATTACTTGTCGAGCTTGAATAAGTTCCAAGACTTTAGCCTCATCCTAGTGAATGTTGATAGTTTTAAACTGGTCAATGATAATTTTGGTAATCAAGCGGGTGATGCGGTATTAACAAGTATTGCTAGACGCTTGCATGTTTTCATTAATGAACAACACCGATTATTTCGCTCCGGCGGGGATGAATTTACGGTTGTCACGCTCTTCACTGATCAAAAGGCTTTAACGACTTTGTGTGAAGGGATCCAGCAAGTATTCACACAGCCGTTTAGTTATCGTGATGCAGAAATTTCCCTTGATTGCAGCATGGGTGTTGCAACAAGAGAAGAGAGTGATTGGGATATTGAAGCGATCAAACGGAATGTCGGTCTGTCGATGCATTATGCCAAACAAGCTCGTCATGGATTGATGTTTTATCAAGCGAGTTTCCTCGAACATTACCTAGAAAGAAACCGTATTGAATTAGCGCTTAAGCAGGCGATTTCGCGTGGCGAGTTATCCATGGTCTATCAGCCCCAAATTAATGTTCATCGTCAACTAAAAGGGGTTGAAGCTTTAATTCGCTGGCATAGCCCTGAGCTTGGCTTTGTGCCGCCAGATAAATTTATTCATGTCGCAGAAAACTCTGGTTATATGCCGATTTTAGGTGATTTTATCTTAGATCAAACCTTAAATGATATGGCTGAGCTTAAAGCCAATACCGGCGCTAATATCGACGTCGCGATCAATGTCTCGGTTAAACAACTGCAAGACTATCGCTTTGTTGAAAACGTAAAAACTCAGCTTAATCACTACCATTTTGATCCACATAAGTTAATTCTTGAGGTGACAGAAAGTGTCTTTGCGGAAGACGTCGATACGTTGATTGTTTTACTCAATGCACTTAAAGAGCAAGCGATTCGTATTTCCCTTGATGATTTTGGCACCGGTTACTCGTCACTCAGCTTGTTGAAGAGCTTGCCTATTTCTGAAGTTAAAATCGATAAAAGTTTTGTTTCAGACATGCTCACTAGCGACAAGTCTTACTCTATGATGGCAGGAGTTCTGGATATGGCGCAGCGTTTAGGCATGGAAACGGTAGCCGAAGGCATCGAGTCTGCAGAGGAGGCAGCGGTGTTGCGCCAACTCGGTTGTGACGTCTTCCAAGGTTACTTTTTTGCTAAGCCGATGGATCTGGCTTCATTGCATGAGTTTGTGGTCAAGCAAGACGTTGCCTAGCGCTGACAACCTGAGTTGCCAGCCTAGAGGTTTAAAGGGTTTGAGTCAGTTGATAGTAGCGTCCTCGTTGTTCAACCAACGCTTGGTGACTGCCGTGTTCGACGATTTCTCCGTGTTCGATAAGGCAAATCGAATCCATCTTATCGAGATTGACCAAGCGGTGTGTGATAAAGACCACTGTCTTGCCGATAAAGTGCTGCTCAAATAGCGACATGATCTGCTGCTCTGTCTGTTTATCAAGCCCTTCAGTCGGTTCGTCTAATAGCAAGATCGGTGCGTTATGCAGTAAAGCACGCGCGATGCCAATCCGGCGTTTCTCCCCACCAGAAAGCTGTCGACCCCCATCGCCAAGCCAAGCATCAAGTCCCTGATCTAGCGTTAGTTTTTCGAGCCCGACTCGATTTAACACTTGAATGAGTTCGTTGTCATTGGCGTCGGGCTTTGCCATTAAGAGATTGTCGCGCAAAGTACCGTTGAGCACATCGACGCGCTGGCTGACGACACTGATCGCTTTTCGTAATTGGCTCTCGCTCCATTGTTGCAAAGGTTTTCCACCGATCTCAATCGTGCCTTGTTGTACATCCCAGTATCGGTTAAGTAGCTGAATCAAGGTAGATTTACCAGAGCCAGTTTGACCGACTATCGCAATACGATGCTGAGCAGGAATCGATAAGTCAACGTGTTTCAGCACTTGTGTTTGCGAGTCTGGGTAGTGGAATGAGACACCTTGGTAGGCAAGCGAAAATTCGCCGTTATGCGCAACATCTTGCTGGGTAAACTGAACCTCTGGCTCAGAGAGAATAATGTCGTTGAGGCGACGCGCAGAGGTTAGGGTTTGGCCAAGATGTTGAAATGCGCCTGCAATTGGCATCAGTAATTCAACACTCGCCATGGTCGCAAATGCGACTAATGCAATCATTGGGTCGGGCGTGTTGCCGCCAACGCCGTCGGCGGCGAGCCACAGCATAAGAACCAGAGTCCAGCCATTGGCTAGCAGCAGCAACGCTTGTGCTAAGCCTGAGAAATGGGCGTTAAAAAACTGATTCTTCAATAACTTTTCTTGTGTCGTTACGATGACATTGCGATAACGCTGCTCAGCGCCAAACAGAGTCAGTTCACTATAGCCTTGCAACCAGTCGAGTGTTGCGATGCGCAAATCGGCTTTGTGTTGGGTGAGCTCGCTGCCATTACGTTTACCTAGTTTATAAAACACCAGTGGCCAAGCCAGTAAAAGAGCAAAGAGGATGGCGCCCAGTATTAAACCAAGTTGGTTGTCAAACCAACACACTAAAGCCGATAGGGCCATAATGCCGAGTGTACCAACGACCATCGGACTAACCAGTCTGAGGTAGACATGATCCATTGCATCAATGTCGGCGACAAGTCGGTTAAGTAGATCCGCATCGCGTAGATTTGATATTCGGCCTGGAATAAGCGGTGCTAACTTGGAAAAAAAGAAAACTCGCAGGTCTGTCAGTAACTTAAACGTCGCATTGTGGCTAACGACACGTTCGCCCCATCGCCCAGCAGTGCGTCCCATAGCAAAGCCGCGGACAAAAGCACCAGGCAGCATGTAATTAAAAGTTTGCCTTGCAATGGTCAACCCAGCCACCGCAGCCGCTGACAAGAACCAGCCAGATAAGGTCAACAGTCCAATAGAAGCGGCGACCGTCAAAAACGCCAGCAGCATGCCGAGCGAAAGACCAAACCAATGTTTCTTATAAAGTTTAAGGTAGGGAAGGAGTTCACGCATCGAGATTTCCCTTTTCTGTCTGTTGAAGTGTCTGATTAGATTGCAACATCTGCCTGAATAAGCCGTCGTTATCGGCTAACTGTTGATAGTGACCGCTTTGAATGAGTTGTCCGTTTTGCATCACCAAAATTTGCTGCACATTCTGCAATGGAGTGAGCTGGTGGGTCACCATCAGTGTGGTTTTGCCGTTAATTTGTTTATCTAAGCCTTGCATCACCAGTTTTTCACTGCGAGCATCAAGACTTGCGGTCGGCTCATCCAATAGCCAGAACAACCCATCTTGAATCATTGCGCGAGCAAGGGCTAGCCGCTGTGCTTGACCAACAGACAACCCACCCGATCGATCAGAAATGTTGTAGTCTAAACCGTGTGCATCGACAAACTCCGAGGCAAAAGACTCATCTAACGCTGTGGCGATCTTTTGATCATTCACACCCTGCTTGCCGAGCGTAACATTGTCACGAATCGTGCCGTGCAGTAACAGTGGGTTTTGGCCAACCCAACTGATGTTTTTGCGCCAATCTGACAGTGAGAGTTCACGACGTTCAACGCCGTTAATCTTTAATGACCCTTTATAAGGTAAAAATCCAAGCAGGGCGTTGATAAGGCTAGTTTTTCCTGCGCCACTAGGACCAACCAACGCCGTAGTTTGACCATTGCTGATGTCGAAACTCATCGGCCCAAGTAGTTTCACGCCTTCGGGTGAGAACACCTCAAGTTCGCTCGCGGTGATGCTTACCCCTTGATTCACAGGTAAAAGGGTTTTTCCAGAGCGCACGGTTTCGACATCAGTGTCTAGAAACTCGACGATACTCTCTGCCGCTCCCACCGCTTGTTGCTTAGCATGATAAAACGTCCCAAGGTCGCGAAGTGGTTGATAGAACTCAGGTGCCAGTACAAGAATAAACAGTCCGGCAAAGAGGGTAACTCCTGCGCCATAATCACCAAAATTAAGCTCACCGATAAAAGCAAAACCGAAGTAAACCGCCGTTAATGCAATCGAAATAGAGGTAAAGAACTCAAGTACTGCAGAAGAAAGAAAGGCGATTTTAAGCACATCCATCGTGCGAGTGCGGAAGACTTCAGAAGCGCCGCGCATCATCTCAGTTTCTGCTTTGGTCCGGTCAAACAGACGAATGGTTGTCATGGATTGTAGGCGGTCATAAAAATGGCCTGACAAGCGCTGCAATGCTTTAAAGTTTTTACGGTTGGCGTCAGCGGCTTTCATGCCCACTAAGGCCATAAATAATGGTACTAGGGGCGCGGTCAGCAGAAAGATTAATCCTGCCGCCCAGTTCACCGGAAACACCACAATTAAAATAACGAACGGGATCAAAACCGCCAATGACATTTGTGGTAGGTAACGGGCAAAAAAGTCGTGCATGTCCTCAACTTGCTCAAGCAGCAGTGTTGCCCAAGCGCCAGCAGGTTTTCCTTTGATATAGGCAGGGCCAAGTTCATGCAGCTTATCGAGAATCAATTGCCGAATGTAAACACGAATCTGCTCACCACAGCGATAACCTGCGATTTCACGACCCCACGAACAAAGTGCTCGAACAGCAATGATAGCCGCGAGACCGACGAAATAAGGCACAAGTTGAGACTTATCAACATGTTCGATGATCAATTGGTGTAATAAGCTAGCCAGTAAAGCAGCTTGAGCTAAAAGGAAAAAGCTGGAAAGTACCCCAAGGCCAATAGCCGTCATAAGCCAGCGTTTGGCGAGCTTACTTTGCTGCTTGAGCCAATTGTTCAAGCTGCGTTGTTTCTTTTTATCCATCGTGAAGGCTTAATGATAATTATTATTACGAATTAGAGTGAGCCATTATACAAAAGAAAGCCCTAAGGGCATACCATAGGGCTGTAAGGATTTGAGCTAAAAATAGAAAATATTATTTAGCGTCTGCAAGTTCATCAAGGTAACGTTCTGCATCTAGCGCTGCCATACAACCGCTACCCGCAGAAGTGATGGCTTGACGGTAGTTGTGATCCATGACATCACCGGCCGCAAAAACACCAGCAACGCTGGTTTGAGTCGCGTTACCTTCAAGGCCGGATTGAACCAAAATATAGCCATCTTTCATTTCTAATTGTCCTGCAAAGATATCGGTATTTGGTTGGTGACCAATGGCGATGAATGCCCCCATAACATCAATCTGTTCGATAAGATCTGACTGGGTATCTTTGATGCGAACCCCAGTAACGCCCATCTCGTCACCGACAACTTCTTCAAGGGTGCGATCAGTGTGCAATACAATATTACCGCTTTCGACTTTGTCCATTAGGCGCTTGACCAGAATTTTTTCGGCACGGAAGCTATCACGTCGATGAATAAGGTGTACTTCCGATGCAATATTGGACAGATAAAGCGCTTCTTCTACCGCGGTATTACCGCCACCGACAACGGCAACTTTCTGGTTTCGATAGAAAAATCCATCACAGGTCGCGCAAGCAGAAACACCGCGGCCCTTAAATGCTTCTTCAGATTCTAGCCCCAAGTATTTTGCTGACGCACCCGTCGAGATTATCAACGCATCACAGGTATATTCACCGCTATCGCCTTTTAAGCGTAGAGGACGTTGGCTCAGATCGACTTCGTTAATATGATCGAACAGAATTTCGGTTTCGAAACGTTCAGCATGTTCTTTCATTCGTTCCATCAAAACCGGACCAGTTAAGCCCTCTGGATCGCCTGGCCAGTTCTCAACCTCAGTGGTAGTGGTTAGCTGACCGCCTTGTTGCATTCCGGTGACCAACACGGGTTTTAGGTTAGCTCGGGCTGCGTACACCGCTGCTGTGTATCCTGCAGGGCCAGAACCAAGAATTAAAAGGCTGCTATGTTTTACGACGCTCATTTGTGCTCCATTAGCGGTGACGCTTGCTGAATAATTTGTCTCGATTGTAGGGAATATATACGGCTTTTGAAAGAGTTAGCAAGGGAGAAAGCGGTAATAATTGGTTATAGGCTAGAACGTAAACGATCGCGCTACTGATGAAAGCTCGCATTCTAACTATATGAAAAATAATAACTATTTCCCCCCTACTAGTGAACTTGTCTAATATTCCCACACTCGCTCGTTTTAAATTGGTTTGTTTGACTGAAATTTTATTTTTTATTGGTTTTTAATGCTTAAATAAATATTTTGATAGATAGTGATGCTAATAAAAGTTGAACTTGCAAGATAAATGCGCAGATAATGATTGTGAACATGATGTTAATTTATTTGTAAGTATGTACGTTCATTAAGGAGATGATGATGTTACATCAGCGTGAAACCACTCTTCAACTGACCAAACTCAGCGACGCGGCGATTGCTCAGCTTGCCCCCACTTTCACCCAGCTTCCTAAAACTAGCCATGCTGACGGTAAATTCCGCTTACGACGTTATTCCGTGGTTGCCTTTAAAAACGGTGAAGTGCTTGATTTAAATAAAAATGAGTTTATGCAAACCGACGATATCAATCGCTTCCAAGGCAACGTTGTACGCCAGTTCGAGCCTGTAGAGGAGACCACCTTGAAAAGTGATGGCATGCGCGAGATGTGTCAGTTGTTCGCGACATCAAATAACCTTGTCAATGGTCAAGAAATAGAAATTCACCAAATTCGCATTGCAGCGGTTTACGACGAAACTCAGGTTGCCCCAGAAGGTGTTCACCAAGATGGCTTTGAACATATCGCCTTAATCGGTATGGGACGTCACAATATTGAAGGTGGCGATATCATGCTTTACAACAGTTTTAATGAAGCGCCATTTTTTAGAAAAGTTCTGCAAAGTGGTGAAGTGGCGATGTTGGCTGACAATAAACTGTGGCATAACGCGCAACCAATTCGTTCTGTCAACCAAGGCCAAGAGGGCTATATGGATGTATTTGTACTGACTGCGAAGGATGCCGTGAATGAGCTTCACTCCTAATCTAGCAAGGGCGCAATTTAGCGCGCTGAGCCAAACATATAATGACTTACCAGTGACATTTTTTGATGGCCCGGGCGGTTCGCAAGTGCCACAGTCGGTGTTAGAAGCGATGCAAGCTTATCTGGGTTTTTTCAACGCAAACTTGGGTGGGCATTATTTCTCAAGCCAGCAAACGACGCAATTAATGCTCCAAGCGCGCGAGCATGCCGCGGCACTGGTCAATGCAGAGTCGAAAGATAATATTGTGTTTGGCGCTAACATGACATCACTGACTTTCCAACTCAGTCGAGCCATCAGTCGTGAGTGGCAGATGGGGGATGAAGTAATCGTTACCGCACTCGATCATTATTCGAATGTGTCGAGTTGGCAGCAGGCAGCCGATGACAAGGGGGCGATTATCCATCAAGCCCTTGTTGACGAACTCGATTGCAGCTTGGATATCGAACATTTGCTGTCACTTATTAATGATAAGACCAGACTTATTGCGTTGACGCTTGCGTCAAATACCACAGGGTCGATTGTTGACGTGAAGCGTGTTGTTGATGCTGCACATCGAGCCGGTGCTATGGTTTACGTTGATGCAGTGCATTACGCACCGCACCATTTGGTTGATGTTCAGGCCCTTGGCTGTGACTTCTTAGCTTGCTCTGCGTACAAATTTTTCGGTCCGCACGTTGGTATCGCCTATGTCGCTCCGAAATGGTTGCATGCGTTAAAACCCTATAAGGTCGAGCCGGCAACTGACTGTGGCCCTGGTCGTTTCGAGACAGGAACGCAAAGCTTCGAAGCATTGTCAGGCTTAGTTGCGGCGGTTAAATACCTTGCGCAATGGGGCTCGAGTCATTTATCGCTACGAGAGCGTTTGGTTGAATCTTATCGTGACTACAACCAACATGAATCTGGACTCAGCGAGCGTTTCCTACTGCGTCTATCTGAGTTGTCAGGCGTGAGACTATATGGCCGACAGGTTGCTGATAGTGCGCTTCGAACCCCAACCTTTGCGTTGACGTTCGACAATCATTCGTCTGAAACGATTGCACGTAAGTTGGGCGAATGTAATATTTGTGTTGGGAACGGCCACTTCTATGCTCTTGGCTTAGTGCGGCAGTTAAAGTTAGAACAATCGGGCGGTGTGGTGCGTATTGGCTTTATGCATTACAACACGCTAGAAGAGGTCGATACGCTGTTTGATGAGCTTAAGGCCATTCTTGGCGATTAACCTGAATGAACAAAGGACCTCAATTGAGGTCCTTTTAATTTTACGCGCTGACTTCAACTTCATAAGAGGTGAATTTACGAATGTTAATTACCCCGGTATCAAAAATCAGATATTGGCCTTTAATCCCTTGAAGAACCCCAGTCACTTGGGGGGTTTTATCAAAATTATGTGAAGTGATTTTGATCGGATGCTGTTCGACAGGGTATTCGATTGGCGTAATACTTTCTGTCAGAACGTCAATGGCATCATCGCCAAATTGCTGTTTGATCTCTGCAATCTTATCGCTGAGGAGCGGCAATAGTTGTGCAAAGCGCTGATTAAGATCAATCGGCTCACCATCACCTTTGAGTAGCGTTCTCCAATTGGTTTTATCCGCGATATGCTTAGCAACTTCTACTTCAATCAAACCAGAAATATGACGGGTTTTAACTTTAAAAATAGGCAAACCTTGTGTCGCCCCTTGGTCTATCCAACGCGTTGGGATCTGTGTATGGCGAGTAATACCGACTTTTAAACTCGAGGTATTCGATAGATAGACATAATGGTCGACCATACAGTTGTCCTCCCCCCATTTTGGCTCGCGACAAGTACCTTGATCGTAGTGACAGGTTTCTGGCTTCATTATACACATGTCACAGCTGGCAAGCTTGCGCATACAAATAAAGCAATGGCCTTGTGAATAGCTTTTTTTGGTTTTCTTACCACACGCACTGCAATAGATATTGCCAGTGTGGGTTAGCGTGAGGGATTGACCGATAAATGGTGTCAGGTCGACAAACTGTTCGCCGACAGGAAGTTGATAGATGACTTTGACATCCAGTGAAGCACGCATTTTATTGAGCGTACCTTTCGCAATTAAAGACATGACAATGCTCTTTTCGTTTTTGTTGGTTTTTTCAATCGTTGATTGTAGCATTATTGATCTCGAGCGGAAAAACGAACGCCTTCTTTGCGCTAGCGAAATAGAATGATGCAATAACATGTTGCACATGATTGGTACGCGGTGATCGTCGCTTTTTAGTCACTTGTCTCAGATTACGGCTCGATTGTAATGGGTTCTTTAGGGCCTAAAAACTTAGGCTTGGTATTCGTAATGTAGATATCAAGTAACGCCTTTGCGCGGGCGAAGACTTCGCGGATGCGTACTTTGAAGCCTGAATGACGTGAAGGACCAGGAACTGCAAAGCACTTGGCATTAATATTGTGCGAGTTGGCAATAAATAGCGCCCGTTCGCAGTGAAACTTCTGCGAAATAATCAAAAAATTATCGGTATCAAAAATCTCTTTTGCTCTGACGACGGAATCCAGTGTGCGAAAGCCTGCATAATCCAACACAATTCGTTCTTCAGGAATCCCAGCGGCTAGTAGATCACGCTTCATGGTCCAGGGCTCATTGTATGAGCGATGCGCATTGTCACCACTGAGTATAAAATGACTGACCTTGTCCTGTTGATAGAGTGCGATAGCCGCCTCAATACGATGGGTGTAGTATTCGTTGAGAGTTTTACCAAGATATTTACTGGTGCCCAAAACCACGGCAACATTGAAAGAATCAACCTGATCCATTTGTGAAAACAACTGCTCACGTGCTTGAACAGAGACCCACCGGTCAACGCTAAATAGTGTTACCGCGATCAATAGTAGACTAAAAAATAGCCAGGTGAACAACTTGATTAGCCGTTTAAGCCAAGTCTGTGATTGTGTCTCTCGATGGAATAATTTTCGCACTAGATTTGTCGATTCCTTTGCGCCCAAAGACCGATGATAATAAAACATGTCAACACGATAGAGAACATTATACCGCTGTCCAATGATCGTAGTGTCCGAGTTAAATAGGGCGTTGCTTTAATGATGATTAAGCCGTAACCAAACGCGTTGATCAAGACAAACGCGATCGTTCTGAGCACGAAGTTGTAGTTTCTCAGCCATCTTCTGACTATGCTATTGATTTCACCGCCTGCCATCACTAACGTACAAGCAATCAATGCTGTAGAGATTTCACTCAGATAAGGCAGCAAATAGCGCCCGAGTATATGTAAATATTCCATTATTGATTAAAGAGTTAACTAAAAACAGCCAAGGATATCACGAAGTAGTGCGCCGCTGTCTAGAGTAAATCATAAAGAAAAACCCAGCAGTTGCTGGGTTTGAATGGATTAGAACGCTGTGCGTTTGTAACGGCGATACACTGGCTGCCAGAAAGAGGCGTCGATTGCCTCTTCGAGAGCTTCGTCAGTTATCTCAAGCGCCACACCTTGCTCAATCGCTTTTTTGGCGACAGCGAAGGCAATTTTCTTCGAGACAGAATGAATTGCTTCAAGTGGCGGTAACAGTGGGCCTTGACCATTGATCGCCAGCGGAGAGCAGGTCGCTAGTGCGCGGCTCGATTCCATCAGCATTTCATCTGTCACGCGTTTTGCTTGTACGGCCAAAACGCCCAAACCAATGCCCGGGAAGATATAGCTGTTATTACATTGGGCAATGGCGTAGGTCTTACCATCATGAGTGACTGGATCAAACGGACTGCCCGTGGCAACCAAGGCCTCACCGTTAGTCCAACGAATGATGTCATTCGGCGTGGCTTCGACTCGGCTGGTCGGGTTTGACAGTGGGAAGATAATAGGACGCGCGCAGTGAGCGTGCATCTCTTTGATTACTTCTTCGCTAAACAGACCTGGCGCACCAGAAACGCCCACTAGTACGGTTGGTTTGGCATTGCGCATCACATCAAGCAGTGAAAACCCATTGCTTTCTGCTTGCCAATCGGCGGTACTTTTGTGCTTTTGTACCAAACGTTGTTGGAAGTCGAGTAGGTTAGGCATGCCCTCTTGCAGTAAGCCCCAACGATCGACCATAAAGACTTGTGAGCGAGCTTTGGCATCACTAATGCCTTCTGACACCATTTGTGCAATGATCGCTTCTGCAATACCGCAACCTGCTGAACCTGCACCAAGGAAGGCGACGCGTTGCTGTGATAATTTACTGCCTGCCGCCTGACATGCAGCCAGTAGTGAACCAACAGTAACAGCGGCGGTGCCTTGAATGTCATCGTTAAAGCAACAAATGCGGTCTTTATAGCGCTCAAGTAGTGGCATCGCGTTCTTTTGGGCGAAGTCTTCGAATTGAATCAGCGCCTCTGGCCAACGGCGTTGAACGGCTTGCATGAACTCTTCGACAAAGGCATCGTATTCTGTGCCAGTAATGCGCGGATGACGCCAGCCCATGTACATTGGGTCAGCCAGACGCTGCGGGTTGTTAGTTCCCACATCAAGAACGATAGGCAAGGTATAAGCAGGGCTGATACCACCACAGGCAGTATAGAGAGCAAGCTTACCAATAGGGATACCCATACCACCGATACCTTGGTCGCCAAGGCCCAAAATACGTTCGCCGTCAGTGACCACAATGACTTTAACGTTGTGGTTAGAGGCATTGTTGAGAATATCATCGATGCGATCTCGGTTGGCGTAAGAGACAAACAGACCACGCCCACGACGATAGATGTTAGAGAAGTTTTCACATGCCGCGCCAACCGTTGGCGTATAGATAATTGGCATCATCTCAGAAATATGATTTTGCACTAAACGGTAAAACAGCGTTTCGTTTGTGTCTTGAATATTGCGCAGGTAAATATGCTTGTCCATATCGTTTTCAAAGTTACGATATTGCAAATAAGCACGTTCTACCTGTTCCTGAATCGTTTCAGTATTTTCCGGTAGCAGACCTTCAAGGTTAAAAGAGCTTCTCTCTTGTGCGGAGAATGCGCTGCCTTTGTTGAGCAGAGGTGTACTCAGAAGTGCTGGGCCTGCATATGGGATATATAAAGGGCGTTTATCGTTATTCATTACATGCCTATAGTAGGGTTTCGGTCAACAGACCATCGGGAACAGGAACCTAAAAATGATAGGGATTCGTCGCTGTATTGTAAACTGAATATTCCTCCATTTTAACAAACTTTGCGTATATAATTTGCCGCTTCAACTCAATCAGCGTATTTGTCATGACACCTTTACCGATCGATATTCTCAAGCCTCGATTTGACCAACTCATTACTGATGATGATTTAATCATCGAAGCGGAAACTGGATCGGGAAAATCGACACGTCTGCCTTTATGGGCTGCTGAAAAAGGCAGAGTATTGGTTATCGAACCAAGACGGATTGCTTGTACTTCATTAGCTCAGTTTCTGGCGCAGCAATCAGGTCAACCAATAGGTAAGTCGATAGGCTACGCGATAAAACTCGACAACTGCTGTGATGAGCACACTCAAGTTGTCTTTGTTACCCCTGGGGTTGCTTTACGTTGGTATGCCGAAAACCGTTTGACTGAATTTAGTCATGTCATTGTGGATGAATTCCATGAACGACGTTGGGATACCGACCTAATAGTCGCGCTGTTAAAAGAGCGCTCGTCACATCGGTTGATCATTACCTCAGCGACGATTGAAGGTGAAAAGCTCGCTCACTACATTGGTGCGTCGCGTTTGCAAGCACCAGGGCGCCAATTCGACGTTGAAATTGGTTATCGGGCTAAAGATCCCAAGCACTTACCGGATAGCCGCTCTTTAGACCAACGGGTTGCTGGTGAAGTTGAACATAGTCTGAAAACTCCCGGAGATATTTTGGTCTTTCTGCCCGGGAAAAAAGAAATAAATCAGTGCATGAGCCGATTGGCATCAATAGAAGAGATAGTCGCCGTTCCGTTGCATGCATCAATTACCGATCAGCAACGTGAAATTGCGCTTAACCAACAAGACTACAAAAAGGTGGTACTGGCCACTAATGTGGCAGAGACCTCGTTAACCATTGCTAATATTAGTCTGGTGATTGACTCTGGGTTAGAACGAAGGACCGAGCAACGCAACGGAAGAACAACACTCAGTCTCAAGACCATCTCTAAAGCCAGTGCTAAGCAACGTTGCGGCCGCGCAGGGCGAGTGATGAACGGCGTTTGTATCCGCTTATATGGTGAATTTGCAGCCTTATCAGAATCAACACCACCTGAGTTCCACCGTGAAGCGCTCACTGAGGCGATGTTGGCGTCGGCTTGTTGTGGTTACTCATTGGATCAACTCGAATTTCTTGAACCATTACCGGCAAAGTCACTTTTTCAAGCGCAGCATATATTAACCGTGATGGGGGCGATTGACCCACACGGCTTAGCAACCGAGCACGGCCAGCGCCTTTATCCATTGCCTATTGATGCGCTTTATGCCGACTTAACCACTCGCATGCCAACTAAGGCTCTGCAAGAGGCCATGGTTGATTTAACGGCGGTGCTAGCCACGCCAGCGACGTTATACCGACTCAATAACGATCAACAACAACGTCAACAATTGGATCAGCAAGAGCCATTGGGGTGTGATGCACAACTAGCAATTGCCTTGCTGCGCGGACAAACGTTTTCAGCACTCACGGTTGATCAAGAGGTGCTTAAAGAAGCGCGCTTACTTTCGCAGCAAATGAGAGCGGTGTTTGAGTTACCTCAGTTAAGTGTTGCCTCTCGCTATCAGCATGCGCACTTGAGTGAAGCGATTGCAAAATTGCACCCTGAATTGGTGTTTGTTCGCCGTGAAAAGCGTCGCGAAGCGTTTGGTAATGGTGAAATGGAGGTGTTGTTAGCTAGAGAAAGCCGACTGAAATCGGACCAAGAAGCGGTGTTGGTGTTAGATACTCACAGTGTGCCGGGTCGTGGCGTTAAACAGACTCTGAACCTTGCCACTATCACCGTCCCCTTAGCTTTCAGTCAACTACAACATTTGGCCATCGGTGAGTGGCGGCAAGGTGAGGTGATCCATCAAGATGATAAGATCTGGGTAGAGAGCGCGTTATATTACGCCGGTAGGGTGATTGCTACTTGCCAACAAGAAGCCAAAGGAGAGTTGGCGGTCACCCCCATTGTGCAAGCGGTGCTGGCTAACGAACAATTTCCAGGCTTTGCCAAACAGCGCGGCCAAGAAATAGAGCATTGGAAACTCTATCTTGGTTTAGGGTTGAGTGAGACACCACAAGAAGCTTGCGAGCTGACGTTTGAAACTTGGTTTACACAACAACTCTCGTTGCTTGAAATTAGTGATATCGAAGAGTTGGCGCTGTTTGAGCCACAAGATTTTTCGTTTAACGGTATTCCTGACTGGGAGTATGCCGAGTTTGCCCAAAGCTACCCGTTTGAGCTGTTGCTCGGTGATCTGAATTTAGATGTTGATTACCACATGGATAAGAAGTTGGTTCAGGTGGTTTATCGCGACGGGCTGAGAAAAGGCTACCCTAAACGTTGGGAGTTACCCAAGTGGCCAGGTTGGCGAATTCAGTTTAAAAAAGCCAGCAAAGTGATCGACATCCGCTGATGTGTACAGGGATATTATTCGATAAACAAAATATTACGCAACCGGTTACTTATATCGCTGAGATGTACATAGATTGTTACGTTATGGCGTTTTATATAGCTTTTTCAAACAAAGAATGGATATAAAAGACCATTCTTTTATATCCTATTGCCATAAGGGCGCGGATCTTGGATATTGGGTACATTGTGTTGCCGTTAACACGGGGGATGATATGGAACATCTGGGCAAGACAAGCGTTGTATTTGACTATACTTCTTTTCTTGGCGCTTCATGCAGTAAAAAATGGACGTTTTTAGAGGCAATGAGTACCTTTGCACCCATTTTTAGCTTGGCGTGGAAAACCACCATTAAAGAGTCGATAACGGTTGAAGATCGTTTGTGGCAACAGGCGATGAATAGCTTGTCTGCGAATCGCAGTGATGAGTCCAACATTCTCACTCTGCTTGAACTGGCAAAATTCGAAGGGGTGGTAGAGCTTAAGTTGGTGATGCCCTACGAGTTAGAGGATGAGCAAATAGAGCGGATGCGTCGTAAATCTGGCGTATCGATTCTGGCACTGACTCAAGATGAGCTCATGATTCGTTTTTAAACTGAAAAGATCTCGCAAGAGGTCTTTTCAGTTTTTGCTCGGATCAGATCATAGTTCTTGACTGTGGGGTAATAACTTGCAGCGCTTATGATCTATATTAAGTGACATAACTACCTGACTCTTATCAGGGTATATGGATTGTATGAGGTTGTAATGGAAGTAAAGTACACACGTTTTATCACGCCATTGTTGCTCGCCTTCGCAGCATCGGCGACTGCCAATGGTGGTACAAATCAACTCAATTATGATTTTCTCTATGCAGATTTAAGTGCCGGTTCGCTTAATGAAAATGTAGGCGTGAATAACAATGTCACGGCGTTAGCGGTGGGAGGCCATTATCTACTCGCTGATAATGTGTTAATGACGCTCGACTACAGTGCACGCTTCATTCATCCTGAAGGCTTTACCACTGAGCTATACACATTATCGCCAGGTGTGGCTTTTCGCTACCCTATTATTGACAAACTCGATCTGGTCGCTGGGGCTAGGTTAGGTTACTTGTGGGCGACACAAACTCAAGATGATACTCAGCAGAAACTATTTAGCGACAATGACTTTGTGCTGAGCGCGACTTTAGCATTGAAGTATGCCATTAATGAAAAGTGGAAGGTTGCCGCGCAAGGTGAAATCAACCATAGCGATTTCCTTGAAGAAAACGTCTTCCATTTTAGGGCGGATTACCAATTTGCCGAACGTTTTACTGTTGGTGGATTTTATACCCATCATGATGGTGATTTTGAAACGACTCAAATTAATGGTAAAGCTTCAACTAACGAAGGGGGAGTATCACTTCGTTATCTTTTTTAGCCCTAGCATAGAAACCAAAAGAACCAGCAATTAATTGCTGGCTCTTTTTAGTTAAATCAGCAGCGATTAAAGAACGGCTGCAATGCCTTTACATAGTGGTAGCATGTTGTTGCGCGTCATGCCTGCAACACTGATGCGACCCGAACCGACAATGTAGATAGCAAATTCGTCTTTTAAGCGGTTGACCTGCTCTTTACTTAGACCTGAGAAAGAGAACATGCCATTTTGGCGCTCAATAAAGCTAAAGTCAGCGTCAACGCCTTGCTCTTTTAGCGTCGTGACGAAGAGTTCGCGCATCGCTTGAATACGGTCACGCATCTCTTTCACTTCCTGTTCCCATTCAGCGCGCAAGGTTGGATTGTTAAGGATATGAGTAACAACAGCGCTGCCGTGTGCTGGTGGGTTTGAGTAGATAGAACGAATGATCGCTTTCACTTGTGAAAATGCGGTCGTTGCGACGTCAGCAGACTCAGCCACCAAGGTAAATGCCCCCACACGTTCATTGTAGAGGCCAAAGTTCTTCGAGAATGAACTCGCGACGAGAATCTCTTTATTGTGTTTGGCGAAAATACGCAGACCGGCGGCATCTTCTTCGACACCTTTTGCAAAGCCTTGGTACGCGAAGTCGAAAAGTGGCAGTAGTTTTTTGTTAGCGATCAGTTTTGCTAATGCTTCCCATTCTTCAGCGGTTGGGTCGATACCCGTAGGGTTATGACAGCAGCCGTGCAACAGAACGATATCGCCAGGTGCAGCTTTATCGAGATCCGCGAGCATTGCCGAGAAATCTTTGTCTTGAGTGTTTGCGTTGTAGTAGCTGTATTGCGCAGTTTCGATGCCAGCAGCAGTAAAGACTCCGTTATGGTTTGCCCACGTTGGATTACTGATCCAAATTTTTACGTCGCCAAGTTGGCGTTTGATGAATTCGCCAGCAACGCGAAGCGCACCTGTACCGCCAGGAGCTTGCGCTGTTTTAGCACGCTTGGCGCTGACGATTTCAGCGTCGGTACCAAATAGCAGTTTTTGGACGGCGAGGCCGTACTCGGCAGTCCCTTCGATGGTTAGGTATGACTTGGTTTTCTCAGTTTCTACCAGTGCCGTTTCTGCTTTTTTCACCGTCGCAAGAACGGGTGTTTCACCTTGTTCATTTTTGTAAATGCCAACACCAAGGTTGATTTTTTCTGCGCGCGGATCTTTTTTAAATTCTTCAGTCAGGCCGAGGATAGGGTCAGCCGGAGCAGCAACTACTTTTTCAAACATAATCGTCATCCATGTAAAGTATTAGAAGGGATTTTAGAAACCTAAAAGTTAAGGTATTTATACCTTCATGGCATACCTGTTACAACACACTAGATAGGAAAACTGGAAATAAATCGTAATGATTAGGGTCTGTTTATCTTTGGCGGTTAAATTTTGTTCGAGATAGAATCGTTTCAGGCGCGGCAAGAAGTATGTCGCCTAGTTATTCTAAGTCAATACCGCTTAACAAAGCATAAAACGATTCTAGCCGAACCCTCCTGGCAGCCTTTGTGGTTCATTTCTACTGCGTTATCGGCTTTTTATGTAGAGTAACCACACGTCAAAGCCGATGCCTTGTATCAATTTCCCACAAAGTACTGCAAAAATCAGCTCGAAAGGTCAACAGACCCTAACCATAATGAGCATAAAGCCTATTTATAAAAGTCGATTGGGGATGGTTTTCAGACCAGAAAAGGTTATCACGCTTAAGGACAGCAACGCCTTGTTGCCACTTTCCGGCCGGTAAAATCGACTTACATAATAAAATTGACATTACATAGAGCAGGCACATTGCAGATTCTTATAAGCTTTCCTATCTTTAGCTATGAGACCAGACGTTGCATAACAACTTCACACATAGCGTCATGGCTCACGTCAGTATTTATAATTTATGGCTAAAGGATAATAAATCATGCTGCTCATTAGGCTGGTACGTGTCTACGTTCCCTTAGTGTTATTATCAGTTGTTGCGCTTCTATCACAGCCCACACATATTGGTGTTTGGGCATCGATCTTGCTCGTTTTCATCACTGTCAGCTATGCACTTTGGAATTACGAATCATTTATTACTCAAGTTAAAGCACAAAAGCAAACCATTGAGCACCTATCACAAACTCAAGAGCTCCAGCTTGATGGGTATCATTCGCTAGAGCCTCTTTTTGCTCAATCTTTACCGGTTTGGTCTCGGCATATTGATTTGGCTAATCAACAATTGACTGATTCTGTAACACAACTTAGTCAGCAATTTAGCGATTTGGTCGAGCACCTTTCTCAGGCATTGTCACTTTCTCAAGGCTCGACTTTCAAAGACGACACGAACTTAATGGATGAAATTGAGTGTTGTCGATCAATGCTTTCTCAGGCGGTCGATGAACTTCATGATAGCCAAAAAACCAGATCACATATGCTTGATGAGATGAGAAGCCTTGAGCAATATACCGTCGATTTGAAAAAAATGGCCACTGATGTTGTTGGTATCGCGGATAAAACCAACCTTTTAGCCCTCAACGCAGCCATTGAAGCAGCACGTGCAGGTGAGCAAGGTCGTGGGTTCGCGGTTGTTGCCGATGAAGTACGAAACCTATCCCAACGTTCAAGAGAGATTGCTAGCAGCATGACAGAGAAAGTCAATGTGGTTAGCGAGGCTATTAATAGCACCTTAAAAACGGCTGAAATGATGATTGAGGCTGAAAGTGAACAGATGGACCAAACTGAGCATCGAATCGATGACGTGATTAATCATTTCCAAAATATAGCGCAAACACTGCAGCAACAATCGGAACGCTTGAAAGAAGATGCATTTTCTGCCAAAGAGACCATAAGCGATGTGATTATTAAGCTGCAATTCCAAGATAGAGTCAGTCAAATATTGGATCAAATAAGTACCAACCTTAAAGAACTCAGTGATTCTTTAGAGTTACTCAAACAGGACAGTAACCATTCAATAGCCGGTGAGTTATCACCACAAAAGTGGCTCGAAAAGATGACTGAAAATTACACAATGATAGAGCAGCACGATAGTCACAATGGTGAGGTTACTAAGGAAAAAAGCAAGGTAACCAGTACCGACATTACGTTCTTTTAAGAATAGTCAATGAATAGATGAGGGACTCTGTGATGAGCAAAACAATACTGGTTGTCGACGATTCGACTTCAATTAGGCAAGTTGTGAGTATGACCTTAAAAGGAGCGGGCTATCAAACGATTGAAGCTCACGACGGTAAAGATGCACTAGCGAAATTGGCTGGCAAACGTATTCATTTGGTGATCAGTGATGTCAACATGCCAAATATGGATGGCATCACGTTACTTAAAGAGCTCAAGCAAAGGCCAGATACCAAGTTTACACCTGTCATTATGTTGACAACAGAATCTGAGGCCGTGAAAAAAGAGCAAGGTCGTTCCGCCGGCGCGAAAGCTTGGGTCGTTAAACCTTTTGCACCTGATCAAATGCTTGCAGCTGTCGCAAAACTGATTCCAGCTTAAGGGAGACATTCATGCTCACATCACATCACATCGATGGTCAGCTGACGCTAAAACTGACAGGGGAATTGACGATTTATGAAGCTCGAGAGTTGTTTGAACAACTAACACCTTATGCCGCCCACAGTGGAAAAGTCGTGATTGACCTGGCTCAAGTTACCGCCATGGATACCAGCTGTGTGCAAGTGTTGATGGCATTTAAAAAAATAAGAATTGAACAAGGATGTGAACTGGTTCATCACAGTGGTGCTGTGGTGGATGCATTAGGCAAATTAGGATTAGTAGGGTGGTTTCATGATCCTATTGTTCTTTCGAGTTCACAGTAACATAGCACAACCAAGCATCGGGGAAAATTATGGATGAAATGATGGCTGCGGCGCTCCAAACTTATTTTAATGAGAGTCGAGAGCTGCTAGAGGGCATGGAGTCTGACCTTCTCGAATTAGACAGTGGTAATCTTGATGGTTTAAATGAGCGCTTAAACGCTATTTTTAGGGCGGCTCATACTGTAAAAGGGTCAGCAGGGATCTTTAACTTAAGCGCTATTGTCCAGTTTACCCATCGCGTCGAAAGTTTACTTGACTTATTACGTTCAGAACAACTGCCCCTAAACGAACAGCATATATCCTTACTCCTCGAGTGTTGTGACCATATGGTGAGTTTGATTGATGATGCTCAATCAGGACAAGAAAATTTAGCAGATGATGTGACAGGGCAGCGTTTGAGTGCTCGGTTATCCGAGTTTTTAGGTCAACCTGACGCTGAAATCCCTGTAAGTAATCCTGCCGAGAATGCAGATAATACCGTATCCGAACATTCATGTTGGCATCTTTCTTTAAGCTTCCCACTTCATGCGTTCCAAGATGGTATGGATCCGCTTTCTTTTCTTTCATATTTAACAACGTTAGGCGAGGTTATTTATATCGAAGCTGTGGATCGTAAATTACCCGATTGGCATCGTTTTGATCCAGAGTGTTGTTATTTGGGGTTTGAACTGCGATTTTATTCGTCTGCATCTAAACAACAAATCGAGGATGTATTTGAGTTCATTCGTGAAGAGGGCGATATTCGTATTTTCCCGCCGAGCTCTAAAGTTATTGATTTTATAGAATATATCCAATCTATGCCAGATGAAAGTTATAGAATTGGCGAGATATTAGTACGCTGTGGAGCTTTGACGGAAATCGAGTTGCAGCGTGCCTTGCAACAACAAGGTGTCCAACGAGAAGCGGCTTCAGGTACCTTACCGATTGGTGAGATTTTAACTCAAAAAGACGCCCAGCTAACACCGGTGCTCAATGCGGCTGTTGATAAGCAAAATAAAGCTAGGGAAGCGATTTCTAAAGAGCAGAAAAGTCTAAGGGTTGATGCTGAAAAGCTAGATACTTTAATTAATTTAGTCGGTGAACTCGTTACCGCAGGGGCAGGCAGTGCCTTACAAGCTGAATTAATGGGTGATAACGGCATGATTGAATCCGTTGCCAGGCTTAATGGACTCCTCGAAGAAGTTAGAGATGCGGCATTACAGTTACGAATGGTTGCTATCGGGGCGACGTTCGTTCGTTTTCAACGTGTTGTACGTGATATGGCTAAGGATCTCGATAAGAGTATTCATCTCACTATTAACGGTGCTGACACTGAATTAGATAAGTCGGTTATTGAAAAGATTGGCGATCCTTTAATGCATTTGGTACGCAATGCCATTGATCACGGTATTGAAACAGAAGAAGAGCGCGTAGCACATGGAAAATCGGCACAAGGTACAATCACACTCAATGCTTACCATGATTCAGGCAATATAGTGATCGATGTGGGCGATGATGGCAAAGGGCTTAATAGTGATAAACTTCGTGCAAAAGCGATGGAAAAAGGGCTAATAGATGAAAGTCAATCCATGACCGATGATGAAATATTTCAACTCATTTTTGAGCCCGGTTTTTCAACGGCTCAGCAAGTTTCTAATATTTCAGGTCGAGGCGTTGGGATGGATGTTGTAAAACGAAATATCACTGATTTACGCGGTCGAGTCGAGATACACAGTATTCTTCACCAAGGCACAACCATTCGAATCGTATTGCCACTAACGCTTGCGATCATTGATGGCTTCTTGATTGAGGTCAGTAGCGAAACCTTTGTCGTGCCATTAGATGCTGTTCAAGAGTGTGTCGAACTAGATAGTCAGTGGCTTAAAGATGGACAAGATAAGCCTTACATTAACCTCAGAGGGCAAGTGCTGCCCTTAATCGATCTAAGACAGCAGTTTAATCTTACCGCACGCAGTTCAAAACGGCAAAATGTGGTGGTGGTAAGTAGTGGAGGACAAAGCGCAGGGCTTATCGTTGATCACTTGCTTGGTGAACTTCAAACCGTCATTAAACCACTGGGGCCGATTTTTTCACGAGTGAAAGGAATTAGTGGCTCGACGATACTGGGCAGTGGAGATATTGCGCTTATCTTAGATATTGGCAGTTTGTCGCAACATATTATAAAGGAAGAATCGAAGCAGCATTTATTAGCAATACACTAATTCGATTCAATTACATCGTCAGAAAGGAATAGGCTATGTTCAAAAATATTTCAGTAAAATTCAAACTGACTATGCTGGTCGGCGTCTTAAGTTTGTTACTCATTGTGGTTGGTTCATTAGGTCTTTACGGCATGCAAAAAACATTACATGGCCTAGAAACGGTTTACTATGACCGAACGGTTCCGGCACTCTCTATCGGTGACATAAAAATTCGTTTTTTAAACAATCGAATCGCGCTGGCATTTTCACAGCTGTATCCTGAACCGGAGATCATTCGAACTCAAATAGAGGTAGTTGAAGAACATCTCAAAGTTATTGATGAAACATGGCAGCAATATAAATTAACCCGACTCACACCTAAAGAAGCAGAGCTTGCGAAACAGTTTGAAGTACAAAACAAAGCATTTGTTGAGCAAGCCCTCATGCCAACAATGGACGCTTTACGACGCTCTGATATTGCAGAAGCAACTCGGCTTGCAGTGGACAAAGTTCGCCCGCTCTATGTGCCGGTTGAAAAAACATTAAATGCGCTAATGCAGTTGCAAGCCGATGAAGCGGAGAATGTCTATTATCTTGAAGTTGAGCTTTATGACAATATACAAACGATTGCCATTGCCTCAATTGTATTAGGATTACTTTTTGGTATCGGCTTCGCAACAACTTTAATTCGAGGTATTTGCCATCCTTTGGAGCAAGCTGTGTCTCTAGCCAACAAGTTAGCGACTGGTGATCTGACTGGAAAAATAGAAGTCACATCCAACGATGAGCTAGGACGTTTATTAGCAGCGATGAAGAAAATGGTGGCTAAGTTATCTGATATTGTCGGAGAAGTGAATAGCGCCAGTAACTCTTTGGCTTCCGCTTCTGAAGAAGTTTCTGCGACCGCACAAAACTTAAGTCAAGGTGCTAGTGAACAAGCAGCGAGTGTTGAGCAAACTACGTCATCCGTAGAACAAATGTCAGCCTCCATTGCACAAAACACTGAAAATGCCAAAGTCACCGATAGCATGGCTGGTAAAGCGGCTAAAGAAGCCAAAGAAGGTGGAGAAGCCGTGGATAAAACGGTCTCGGCAATGAAATCAATTGCTGAAAAAATCGGCATTATCGATGATATCGCGTACCAAACTAACTTACTTGCGTTGAATGCAGCTATTGAAGCGGCTAGAGCCGGTGAACATGGTAAAGGTTTTGCGGTGGTTGCGGCTGAAGTGAGAAAATTGGCTGAACGTAGCCAGATTGCTTCCCAAGAAATTGGTGAGGTCGCTAAAAACAGCGTCGGCCTGGCGGAGCAAGCCGGGAAGTTATTGGATGAAATGGTGCCTTCTATCCAAAGAACGTCCGATTTAGTTCAAGAAATCAACGCCGCATCAATGGAGCAAGCGACCGGAGCAACGCAGATTAATCAGGCGATGGAGCAACTCAATAGTATCACTCAGCAAAGCGCTTCGGCATCAGAAGAACTTGCGTCGACTTCAGAAGAAATGAGTAGCCAAGGCCAGCAACTTCAGCAGCTTATGACCTTCTTTAAAACGGAAAATTCTCGACATGAGGCAGAGAGTCATCATTCAACTCTCCATGATATGCAAAGCCCTAAACAGAAAAAAGATATCGACTTGGTTTCGATGGATGATGAACCTGAATATGTCCGCTTTTAGTCTATGGAGGTGAATGTGGCTAATCTTATTCCAGTCGACGCGAAATCGAAGATCTTAACACCATCCACTACTGATATGGCGCAAGATCAACAATATTTAACATTCTTGCTTAATGGTGACATGTATGCATTTGCCATTTTGCATGTTAAGGAAATATTGGAGTACGGGAAAGTAACTCAAGTGCCAATGATGCCTGATTACATCCAAGGTATCATTAATTTACGTGGAGAAGTCGTTCCTGTTGTTAACTTAGCCAGACGCTTTTATCTGAAACCGCAAGAGGTGAATAAGAAAACTTGTGTGGTGATTATTGAAGTAACGAATGAAGACCATCATCAAGACTTAGGGGTGATGGTTGATAGTGTTTCTGAAGTGATCGAAATATCCGACCAGCTGATGCGACCTGCACCTAATTTTGGTACTAAAATCCGCACTGAATTTATCAGGGGGATGGCACAGTTAGAGGACGAATTCGTCATTATTTTAGCCGAAGATAAAGTGTTATCTGTCGAAGAGTTGGCCATGATGGAACAGGTTAAAGAACAGAATGAACTCGCAAGGTGAGCAGAAGGATCTAGCATTTGTTCATCAAATGGTTGGCCAGACGTCGACCATTAGTGATGCTGACTTTGAATTATATCGCAACTGGATATACCAATCCGCGGGCATTTCACTTACCCCGACTAAGAAAGCACTGGTGGTTGGACGTTTGAGTAGTCGCTTAAGAGAGCTCGGTGTGACTACATATCGAGACTATTTTGAATATCTGACGACATTTACTAATCAGCAGGAACGTAAACTTGAACAGCAGCGTGTGATCAATTTGCTGACGACTAATGAAACCTATTTCTTCAGAGAAGAAGCGCATTTTACCTATATCCAACACTCCCTTTTCGCTGCGTGGGCGGGACAACCGATTCGTTGCTGGAGTGCAGCAAGCTCTACGGGCGAAGAGGCATATTCGTTGGCAATGCTTCTTGATAGTCATTACCCAGGGAGATGGCAAATAGTTGGTACCGATATAAATAGCCAAGTATTGCATATTGCATCGCAAGGGATTTATCCGATGTTACGTCATGAACACATACCGCAGGTTTACCTTAAAAAGTATTGTCGAAAAGGGATTGGCTCTAAGCAAGATACATTAAAAATTGTTCACTCATTAAGAAGTCATGTGAAATTTGAACGGGCAAATTTACAACGCTCCCTAGACGACCTTGGTCTCTTTGACTTGGTCTTTTTACGTAATGTGATGATTTATTTTGATAAAAGTACTAAGCAACGAGTGATTACTAATGTGGCTAGTCGATTGAAAAATGGGGGGATCTTGCTCATCGGTCATTCTGAAACATTAAACGGGCTCGATTGTAATGAGTTGCAATTATTACAGCCATCAATCTATCAAAAGCGGAGCAATGCGGACTAATGGAAATGGCATTTTTGTCTAAAAGAGAGGCTTTGAATCTGATGCCAGGTGAGATGTTTTTTGGCCATCATCAAGGTTGTATTTATACATTACTCGGCTCGTGCGTTGCAATTACGTTATGGCACCCAAAAACCCAGTTGGTCGGTATGTCTCACTATTTACTCAGTCAGCGCTTTATCGGCAATACTGAAAAGGCGAAGCAACCTGAAGGTTACTATGCCAGTGATGTTGTTGCGTATTTTTCCCTTCAGTGCAGGCGGTATCATATTAACCCTAAGGATTGTGTTGTTAAAGTGTTCGGAGGAAGCTCTATGTTTTCAGTAAACTATGAGAAAACCGCTGTGATCAATGTTGCCCAACAAAATATACAGTTGGGTATGCAGCTACTGCAAGAGCATGACTTTCGTATCCATTGCCATGATGTCGGTGGGAATCGCTATCGGAAAGTGTGTCTTGATGTCCAAAATGGTGATGTCTGGGTTCAATATGGTCGCTCTTATGCAAGAGAAATCGCTTATTAATCTGTTATTAGCTAGTTAATTACAGAGGCATTGAATGAAAAAAATAAAAGTACTAATCGTTGATGATTCCGCGGTTGTTCGGCAAGTGATCAGCGCTTTGTTAAAGAATGAACCTGATATTGAAATGCTTGCTCCCGCTTCTGACCCTATATTTGCACTAAAAAAAATGGCCGTTCAATGGCCAGACGTGATCATTTTAGATGTAGAAATGCCTCGCATGGATGGAATTACGTTCCTAAAACAGTTAATGGCTGATCATCCTACACCAGTCATTATTTGCTCGACATTAACTGAACGAGGGGCGGAAGTGACAATACAAGCTTTGCAAGCGGGAGCCTTGACCATTATCACCAAACCTAAAGCAGGATTGAAAGACTTTTTGCAAGAGAGCCGGCAGGAGCTACTCAATGCGGTAAGAGCGGCCGCGCAAGCTAAGTTAGAAAATATTTTTAAGCCAAGCCATAATGCTGTAAAAAAAGTGCAGGCTACAGTGCAAGCGATTACTCATTCTTCACCTGCCTTAAAAACCACTCAAAAAGTGATCGTGATCGGTACATCTACAGGGGGCACGCAAGCTTTAGAAGCAATATTAACCGCATTACCGGCCGTCTCTCCAGGGATTGTCATAGTGCAACATATGCCCGAAAAGTTTACAGCGATGTTTGCTGATCGACTCAATGGACTGTGTCAAATAGAAGTCAGAGAAGCAAAGCATGGTGACCGAGTTCTTCCAGGTTTAGCTTTGATCGCACCTGGTGGTCGGCACATGCAACTGAACCGAAGTGGTGCTCATTATCAAGTGAAAATTAAGGATGGCCCAGCTGTCAACAGGCACAAGCCATCGGTTGATGTACTCTTTCGTTCAGCAGCAAAACAAGCTGGCCCAAACGCTGTTGGTTTTATTTTGACAGGTATGGGAGATGATGGTGCGCGTGGGTTGCAGATGTTAAAAGAGCACGGTGCGTTTACTGTTGCACAAGATGAAGCAAGTTGTATTGTTTTTGGTATGCCTAAAGAGGCAATTGAACGGGGTGGTGTTTGTTCTGTGCTGCCGCTTAATCAAATAGCACAAGAAATATTGCAGCGCGCCTCATCACGACACCAATAATTCGTCACTAAATATCAGTTGAAAAAGACTTGCTGAACAGTGGTCAACAAGTCATCATTTTTACTTTTTTAAGTCAATTTGATATTCGATGGCTTCGGATTCTATTTCTGGATGTTGAGCAAGTTTGTCGGAAGCCCATTGATTGATATGCGACAAAATTGCCGCTATAGCATGATTTTTATTGGCTTTATCGCCTGTAGAAACATCAACTTTCTGTTTCGGGTGAGATCCCATGGCATCTTCAGCAATATGGAGCCAGTCAGGGTGCCAGTAGTATGGCTGACCACTTGGCGCGATCCAACTGTGTACGCCGTTAGTTTCGCCTTTGTACTCGATGTGCGAGGAATCGTATTTTTTCATTATCATCTTGTCCCTAATCTAAGGTTGTTTTGATCACTTTAACCTGATGAATGTAACAAAATCGCCAAGTATTAATGTGATTTGCTTCAATAAATAGAGTTCGCCTAACACAATCACTTTTTGTGTCGTTGATTGGAGGACGAGTTTTACTTGCTTGTGGTAAGCTGACGTAGTGAAGCTGAGGAAGTTATGAACCGTTATCAACAGTTGGCCCAGACAATCCAAGAGCAAATCGAGCAGCAGGTATGGCGTCCAGGTGACAAAATACTTTCCATTCGTGCCGCGAGTAAAAGTTATGCAGTGAGTGCCGCGACCGTATTGCAAGCTTATCAGCGATTAGAGGGCGAAGGTTGGCTTATCGCAAAGCCGCAATCGGGGTATTTCGTTGCATCGAGACTTGCACATCATTATGCGAAGCCAGCTTTACCTACCACAGTAACGTCGTATCACGATGAATTGTATGACTACCTCAAAGACAGCAATCAAGCCAGCATCGCGCTTGGGGCCGCTTTTCCTTCTCCCGATTTGTTTCCGTTAGCACTGCTCAACCGTCATTTGGCAAGCGCAGGGCGAAAACTTCCCGTTGAAAGTGTGTTGCATAATATGCCTCCGGGAAACGAGTCTCTACGCCGTAGTATAGCCCAGCGTTACCTGGCTAATGGACTCACCGTTTCGCATCAAGATATTGTGATTACCTCAGGAGCGATGGAAGCGCTTAACCTTAGCCTAGCCACGTTATGTAAGGCGGGTGATACTGTAGTGATTGAGTCGCCAGCATTTTATGGTGCACGACAAGCCGTTGAGAGGCTGGGTCTAAACGTGATTGAGGTGCCAGTTGATCCTCAGTCTGGTCTATGTATAAATTCTTTAGAGCGCGCACTGCAATCTCAACCAGTCACAGCGTGCTGGTTAATGTCACGCTTTCAAAACCCAACAGGCGCTTGTTTAAGTGATGCAGGAAAAAAGCGAGTGGTGGAGCTGGCCAATCAATACCATGTTGCGATTATTGAAGATGATGTTTACGCTGAACTTGGGTTTACTGCGACCTCGCTAAAACCATTCAAATATTATGACAAGCAGGATAGGGTACTTCTGTGCGGATCATTATCGAAATCGCTTTGTCCTGGTTACCGCATCGGTTGGGTGGTCAATCAAGGTTTCAATGGCCGACTGCAGAAGCAGAAAATGCTATCAACACTGTCCGGGAGCGCTCCAGTACAACAAGGTATCGCGCATTATCTACAACATGAAAGCTACGATAACCATTTGCGTAAATTACGTAAGGCGTTGCAACTGCGCCAGGCTAGTACCATCGAGATGATTAGACAATATTTCCCTGCTGATATCACCCTGCATCATGCCGAGGGCGGCTACTTTGTGTGGCTAGAATTGGCTGACGATATTGACTGTTATTCAGTCTACGCTCAGGCATTGGCTGATGGAATTTCTATTGCATATGGTGGTCTGTTTGCTAGTAAGCCCCAATACCGTCATTGCATGAGATTGAATGTGTCGTTAGCGCCGAGTGAACAACTTGAGCAGGCTCTTAGTCGAATAGGTTTATTGATACGTCAACAAGCAACTGTTTAGTCATTTTTCCGTTTAACTGTATCGTAACAGAATGTAGCTTGCGTGATTAAATAGTGTCGTTGGAATTATTGAGGGACAAGTATGCAAGCAACGAAGTCAAAACGTGAATCTCGCCTGATCATCATTGCGGTTATTTGCGCAGCACTCTTAGTATTTGGTCATGTTATTTTAGCGAAAGGGTTTGCTGAATTAATCTGGACAGAGTACACCGCAGCAGCGATCCCTTTCATTATGTTTGGGCTTTGCTTATACAGCATCCGTTACGCTGTAAAAGGGCCTGATGATAAGCATTAATGGGTGTCTTGCTTAATCATTTAGGTTAGAGACATCAACAACAAACATGATGAAACTAGCTGACTCCACATCGGTTACCCTAGTAACGATAGACACAAAAAAGCCTTCACAATATGAAGGCTTTTTACGCTATAACCTAAACGTTGTTCGGCAGGTTAGAAGTTAGCTGAGCGTGGCGTACGTGGGAAAGGAATCACATCACGAACATTACCCATGCCTGTTACATAAGAAACAAGGCGTTCAAAACCTAAACCAAAACCTGCGTGCGGCACTGTGCCGTAACGGCGTAGGTCGCGGTACCAGTTCATGTGTTCAGGGTCGATACCGACTTCACGCATACGTGCATCAAGGACGTCCAGACGCTCTTCACGCTGAGAACCCCCAATAATTTCACCGATACCCGGTGCAAGGACATCCATTGCCGCTACAGTTTTGCCGTCTTCATTGAGACGCATGTAGAACGCTTTAATGTCTTTCGGGTAGTTCTTAACGATAACTGGTGCTTTGAAATGCTCTTCAGCAAGGAAACGCTCGTGCTCAGAAGACATGTCGATACCCCATTCAACAGGGAACTCAAACTCACGATCTGATTCAATCAAGATTTGAATTGCGTCAGTGTAGTCAACTTGGGCAAAGTCAGATGAAACAAATTGCTCTAGGCGTGTAATCGCCTCTTTGTCGATACGTTGTGCAAAGAACTCAAGATCATCGCGGCACTCAGCAAGTACGGCTTTAAACACATACTTAAGCATATCTTCAGACAATTTAGCCACATCGTCGAGATCAGCGAACGCAACTTCTGGTTCAACCATCCAGAATTCCGCTAGGTGGCGACTGGTGTTTGAGTTTTCAGCGCGGAAAGTAGGTCCAAACGTGTAAACTTTGCTTAGTGCACAAGCGTAGGCTTCTGCGTTTAGCTGACCTGATACGGTTAGGAACGTCTCTTTACCGAAGAAATCTTCGTTGTAATCGACATTACCTTGCTCTGTTCGAGGTAGGTTTTCCATGTCTAGCGTTGATACGCGGAACATTTCACCAGCACCTTCAGCATCAGACGAGGTGATAAGTGGTGCTGACACCCAGAAATAACCTTGTTCGTGGTAGAAGCGGTGAATCGCTTGTGAAAGACAGTTACGAACACGCGCTACTGCACCGATCACATTTGTACGTGGACGTAGGTGTGCAACTTCACGAAGGTATTCAATTGAGTGACGAGTTTTCGCCATTGGGTAAGTTTCTGCATCTTCAACCCAACCGACTACTTTTACATCAGTAGCCGCTAACTCAAAATCTTGGCCCTTGGCAGGAGACGCAACAATTTTACCTGTTACTTCAACAGAGCAGCCAGTGGTTAGCTTGAGTACTTCGTTATCGTAATTATTGAGATTATTAGGGACCACGGCCTGAATCGGGTCGAAACAAGAGCCGTCATAAATGGCGAGAAAAGAGATTCCAGCTTTGGAATCACGACGTGAACGGATCCAGCCACGAACAGTGACTTCACTGTCTACTGCTAGCTGACCTTTCAAAACGTCTGATACAGGCGCGTAAGTCATGTTGTAAATATTCCCCATTGAGATGAAAATTCAACCCAATGTGACATTAGTTTACGAATAAATAATGAACAAACATTGGGTTGGATAGAATTCTAGTACTTCAATGAGACATATTACCTTTCAATTACTAAGCTTCAACCTTTATTGTCGTTTAGTCGGACAAAAATAGCCTATAAATGGCTATTTTTTGGTTGAAAGGGTGAATTGATCAAGCAGAGCCGCCAAATGTTCGGAAAGTTGCTCAAGATTCATACTGATGTGATGCGTTTGAGCCGCTGACTCGCTAGTTTGGTTAGCATGTTTGGTAATGATCTGCACTTTACCTTGTACCTCCTTACTGATGGCTGCGGACGTATTGGTTTGCTGTTCGATACTATTGGCGTGTGACAGTGCTTGCTGCATCTCTTTTACCACTCCCGACATCGCTTGTGAAAGCTGCTCAACTTCTGTCGAACGCTGGTGGGCAGTACTACATACACTGTCAACAGAGTTCAACGAGGTTTGGCTGTCATGTTGGAACTGAGAAATAATGGTTTCGATGCTACTGGTGGCCTCTGCGGTGCGACTAGCGAGATTACGTACTTCATCGGCTACGACCGCAAAGCCACGCCCTTGTTCGCCCGCGCGCGCCGCTTCGATCGCAGCGTTGAGCGCCAGTAAATTGGTTTGTTCAGCAACGCCTTTAATGACCTCAAGGATACTTGATACTTCAGAAGTTTGATTATTGAGGGAAACGATACTGTCTTTGACGTGTTCAATATCATCGACCAAGGATTTTATATCATGGCTGGCGTTGTGTGCTTGCCCAGCACTTTGATTGGCAATGGTAGTTGTATGGGTGATCAAAGAAGAGGCCTCTTTGGTGGCTTGCTCGACTTGAGCCTGCTGCGCTTGCATATTTTCGATGTGGTCTTGAACGTCTGAGGTTTCGCGTTGCTGATTGTCGGCGGCAGAGTCAGTCATCTGAGCCACCTGAGTCAGTTCAGTCGCGCTAACCGCCACTTTATGCGAGGTAGTTTGAACTTGTTCAAGGCTGTCGTTCACCGTATCCATAAACGAGTTAATCGCGCCAGAAAGCTGGCCGATTTCGTCTTTTTGCGTAGCGTCTAGGCGTTGGGTTAAATCTTTTGTTGCGCTCAAGCTTTGCATAAACCCGGACGTTTTTTGAATCGGGCGAACAATTATCTTACGAATCAGTGCCATAGTAATAAGGAAGCCGACGAAACCAAACGCAGACATGATCGCTAAAGCGATAAACGCTCGCTGACTGATTAATTGATTAACATGAGAAAGGTTGTACTCAAGTCGAATCGCGCCCAACACTTCACCTTCTGCGGCCATATGGCAGGCCACGCAGTTAGTTCCGCGGTAGTTTTCACTAGACTTCATCGGCAAAGCAACCACAATCCCTTTACCCCAATCGGCAGCAATAGGCTCGATCACCAATTCGCCCGCCAACGCACGTCGGTCTATTTCATCGATCGGAACTTGATTGTCCTGACCCGGGCCGTACAGTTTGTTGACGGCATCGGCACGCAAAACTTTGACTTGCTCGATACCGTCTTGTGCCAGCGCTTTTTGGCGCAATGTCTCTTTTTGAGCCATGGTTCCGGTTAGCATCATCATATTTAAGCTATCGAAATAATTGCTCGCTTTATCGTGCAATTGTTCAGTTAAAACTGAGTTGATAAGTTCACGTTGTTGGAGGTATTGGTAGGTTGTTGATGCGACCAATACCAGTCCGAACACGGTCAAAAGGGTGATAAGCAACTTGGTTGTAATTGTTAAGCGCATGATAGACTTATTATTTAGAATTATTGGAATTAACTTCAAGATCTTGTCTTATCTACTAGCAGAAAAAAAGATAGCGAACTTTATACTGTGACCTTACTCTCCTCGAGGGTATTGTAAATGTGATGTAAGCGTAATGTAATCAAAAAATTGACGCGGCAACGTGAAATTGACGTGCTAGGGGCAGGGTATCGTTTAATCACATAATAAGTGGCCGAATGTCGAGAGCAAAGCTTGTCTCATTTGTCGTTATTCCTTAGTATTGCGTCTGTTTTGACAAGCCTGAGATCTAAGATGAAAACAGAATTATACAAAGAGTTTATGTTTGAAGCGGCGCACCATCTTCCGCATGTTCCGGAAGGCCATAAATGTGGTCGTCTCCATGGGCACTCTTTTTTAGTTCGCCTTTATGTTGAAGGTGAGGTGGATCCACATACAGGCTGGGTGATCGATTTTTCAGAGATTAAAGTCGCCTTTAAACCGATTTACGACCGACTTGATCATTATTACCTAAATGATATTAAAGGGTTAGAAAACCCAACTAGCGAAGTCCTTGCTAAATGGATTTGGAATGAGCTGAAACCAAGCTTGCCACTCCTGAGCAAAATCGAAATCAAAGAAACCTGTACCGCAGGTTGTATCTATAAAGGCGAAGCCTAACGGTTAATCGAAAAGCGAAGCACAGACTTCGCTTTTTTATTACTATTAACTGCCTGAACTTTAGTCACTTGACTGCTCGTCAGTTGCAATCGTTTGTTTTGACGATAAGATAAAAATATCTCGATGTGAGATGACATAGAGCATGAAGCGCTATTATATCAGCCAGCGGATGGTTGTTTGTTAGGATACAAAAGTGATTTTCAAAATAACGACACCGATAATAGAGCCGACAGAAGGATCACCACATCGCGCGGTTTTCATTTGCCAATCTTACTTCTTATCACTGTTTTCCGCACTTTGCCGCAGCCCCTATTTACCGTCCTATTCATTTTCTCGATTTAGCACCTTGTATTGATCTTTGCTTTCGATACCTGTGCTCAAAATACCCACATACAGTCAAAAATAATTAATTATTACGGTTTTACAGAAAATGAACACAAAACTATTGGGCAGTGCGCTCATTATTTCGGGGACCGCTCTTGGTGCCGGTATGCTAGCTATACCTATGGTATTAGCTCAATTTGGCCTAGCTTATGGCTCTTTGTTAATGGCCTTGATATGGTTTGGTACTACCTATGCCGCGCTGTTGTTACTTGAAGCGACCATCAAATCAGATGGTGGCATTGGGCTTAATTCGATCGCGAAAAAACTGTTGGGCCGAAGCGGCCAATGGCTAAGTAACAGCTTGTTGTATGCGCTGCTTATCTGTCTGTTAATGGCCTATATTCTGGGTGCTGCCGATTTGTTAGCACAATTATTATCCAGCGTTGGCCTAACTCTGAGTCAGGTTGAAAGCCAAGTAATGTTTACCTTAGCGGCAGGTGCAATCGTTACCTGTGGCACCGGCGTGCTTGACAAGCTTAATCGCGTGTTGTTTATGGTGATGGTCTTGTGTTTATTTTTAACACTCGGCGCGCTTTTACCACAGTTTTCTTTTACTGCGTTACAGCAGGTGAGTAATCACGATCACTTTAGTTTAATCGAAACCAGTTCGGTGCTATTCACCAGTTTTGGTTTTATGGTCGTTATCCCAAGCTTGGTTACATACAACAATGAAGCGACCGACAAACAGCTAAGAAACATGATCATACTTGGTTCAATTATTCCCTTAGTTTGTTACTTGTGTTGGTTGTTTGCCGTGGTAGGGAGCTTGCCAGCACAGCAATTAAAACAGTTTACTAATGTGTCTGAATTGATAAGTGTTTTTCAGCAGCAAACCCCATGGATAGGGAACGTATTGTCACTGTTTACTGGTTTGGCGTTACTGACATCATTTTTTGGCGTGGCGATGGCTTTGTTTCATCAAAACAGTGATGCGCTGGGTAGCAATCGCACGCTGATTTACGTGGTTACCTTTATATTACCATTGCTTGGCGCGATAGGGGCAGCGGATAAGTTTTTGTCAGTACTGGCTTATGCGGGGATTATTCTCGTGTTGTTAGCCGTTGGCATGCCGTTAATCATGGTGATAAAAGCACGCCAAGCAGAGATCATGTCGCAACGATATCGAGCTGAAGGAGGTGCGTTCATGCTGATCTTTAGCTTATTGTTTGGCGTGTTTCTTATTACCTCACAGCTGATGTGATGCAATAAAAGAGCTGCGGTTGATCTTATCTTGAATAGGGTAAACCGCAACGGAAAATGGATAGGATTTCATGTTTGATATCTGGTAACAATCCATAAAAAAGCCCGAACAAATGCTCGGGCTTTTTAGATTATACAAGGCGGGTATTTAGCAAATAACTTTGATTGCTAAGCCACCTTGAGAAGTCTCACGGTATTTTGCGTTCATATCTTTACCTGTCTCTAGCATAGTCTCGATAACCTTATCTAGAGAAACGGTCGGAGCAGAAGAACGACGTAGCGCCATACGAGTTGAATTGATCGCTTTCACAGCAGCAATGCCATTACGTTCGATACAAGGTACCTGAACCAGGCCGGCAACAGGGTCACACGTAAGACCTAGGTTGTGCTCCATGGCGATTTCTGCGGCCATACAGACTTGTTCAGGGCTCCCCCCCATCAGCTCTGCAAGACCAGCCGCTGCCATCGAACACGCAACACCCACTTCGCCTTGGCAACCTACTTCAGCACCTGAAATGGATGCGTTACGTTTGTACAGACCACCAATCGCGCCAGAAGCAGCAAAATAGCGGATGTAATCTTTTTCAGTAACCGTCTGGATGAACTTGTCATAGTAAGCCAGAACCGCAGGGATGATGCCACACGCACCGTTGGTGGGTGCTGTCACAACACGACCGCCCGCTGCGTTCTCCTCGTTAACAGCAAAAGCAAACATGTTTACCCAGTCAACCACAGTCATAGGATCGTTGGTGGTTTTCTCTGAAGTAATCAGTTGCTGGCGTAGTGCTGCTGCACGACGCGGCACACGTAGGGGACCTGGCAAAATACCTTCGGTATTCATACCGCGTTCCATACACTCGCGCATGGTTTTCCAAATCTTGGCAAAATAAGTATGTGATTCTTCTTCAGTATGAAGTGCAGCTTGGTTCTTCATAACTAAGGTACTGATCGAAAGGCCACTCTCCTTACATTGCTTCATTAGCTCTTCAGCGCTGGTGAATTCGTAAGGTGCTTTAACTGGATTTTGTTCTTCTTTACCGAAGTTTTCTTCATCAACAATGAAACCACCGCCGATAGAGTAATAAGTCTTTGAGTACGCTTTTTCGTCATCGACCCACGCGTGGATTTGCATGCCGTTTTCGTGTAGTTCAAGGTTGGTAGTATGGAAGTTAATACCACCTTCTTTCGGGAACGATACTGTGTGACAGTGCATGCCAACAGGAAGGCGCTCAGTTTCTTCTACGCGAGCGATAAAGCCCGGAATAGAGTCGATATCAACTTTCTCTGGCGTATTACCAGCAAGACCCATAATGATGGCGATATCTGTGTGGTGACCTTTCCCTGTCAGTGATAGTGATCCATAGACGTCCACGGTAATTTTAGTGATGTCGCGCAATTTTCCCATTGAACGTAAATCATCAATAAATTCTTTACCCGCTTTCATTGGGCCTACAGTGTGTGAGCTTGAAGGACCAACGCCGATCTTATAGATGTCAAAAACACTAATCATATCGATTACCTCAAAACTAAACCTCCCAAGGGTTGAGAGGTTTATTATTATCGTTATATTTTTGGCTTAATCAGACTGTGTAAAGTCTTAAGATTAAAGAGCGCCGTAGATTACAGAACTAATTGCAGCAAGACCACAGATAGTTGTGAAAATCTGTACGGGTGCAGAAGTTTTGTACTTCGCCATCGCTGGCACTTTATGCATTGCGAATATAGGCATGAGGAACAAGATCCCTGCGATCATTGGTGCGCCCATTGTTTCAATCATACCTAGAATACTTGGGTTAACGATAGCTACGACCCAAGTAGTAATGACGATGAACAACAGTGACACTTTTTCAATCTTGTTGATTGATGTGTTAGAGCGAGACTTAATCAAACCAACCAAACCTTCATGAGCGCCTAGGAAGTGACCAAAGTAGCTAGAAGTGATTGCTGCGAATGCAACTAATGGACCCATGTAAGAGATCAGCGGTGATTCGTGAACGTTGGCGAGGTAAGAAAGCACTGAGATATTTTGTTCTTGCGCCATAGCCAGTTGCTCTGGAGACAGTGAAAGTACTACAGAAAAAACGAAGAACATAACGAAGCCCATCAACATCATTGCTGCGCCGCCCGTTATCGCGTCTGTTTTCTTCACTGCGTCATCACCGTATACACGACGTTGCTCTTTAGAGAACTGTGAGATGATTGGGCTGTGGTTGAAAGAGAACACGATGATTGGGATTGCTAACCAAACGATAGATGGCATTGCAGACCAATCCGGTGCGACAGAAACCATTGAGCTATTCCAGTCTGGGATAAGGAAGAAAGATAGCGCAAGCAAGATAGCGACAAGTGGGTAAACCATCGCTGAGGTTGCTTTTAACATCAACTCTTTACCAAATACCACGCCTGCTGTCATGGTTGTGATGAGCGCACCAGACAGCAACCAGCGTGGAATAGATTCCATACCGATTTGGTTAACCAAGAAAGAATCAACCGTGTTGGTGATACCGACGCCGTAGATAAGAACGATTGGGTAGATGGCGAAGAAGTAAGCGAAAGTAATAAGGTTTGCGCCAGTCTTACCAAAATGTTCTTCAACAGTGTCCGTAATATCAGCTTCAGGGTTTTTCGCAGAAAGCACGAAACGAGCAAGAGATTTATGCGCAAACCAAGTCATTGGTGCTGCGATTAGAGCAAGGATGACTAATGGCCAAAAACCACCAGCACCTGCTTTGATTGGTAGGAAAAGTACGCCAGCGCCGACCGCAGTACCAAAAAGCGACAGACACCAGGTGAAGTCCTTGTAATTAAATTTATTAGACGATTGTGTGGCAGATGCCACTGTATTAGTAGTATTCATTTGTGATACTCATTTTTGGGAACAGGAAATAAGTCGGTTGCAATTCTGCAGAATTTCTTTACATGAAAAGTAGATCTAAATCATGAATTGATAAGAGTTATAATAGGATATGTCAAAAATAGGTTTTTGCTCACGAAAATGATGTGCTACTAGTGATTTATGCTAATGCTTGGCATTAGAAAAACTAAAAATGTTATGATTTTGTTTGGTTGATGTCGATAGAAAACGTTTACTATATTAATAATAATCTACCTAATGTGACGGATTATCAAGAGCTAGTCGGTTTGCTCGCCACTATGCATAATCTGTTTTTGCATCGCATCGATAATTTGCGCTGTCATTCCCCAAATAAAGTGGTTTTGATAGGATAAACCAAATACGCGATGGCAATAGTTGTTGATTAAGAACTGTTCACTGTGCAATTTCTGCGTATCTAAAACGACGTTAGCCGGGACTTCAAATACTTGGTCGACTTCGTTGTGATCGATCTTGATTCGATAGTCAGAAGCGATAAAAGCGACGAAAGGAGTGACCGTGAATTTACTCACTGTCACTAGCTCAGGTAACTGACCAAGAATTTGTATTTTATCTTGGCTAATTCCCACTTCTTCATAGGTCTCCCTCAGAGCGGTGGTAGTCAAATCACCGTCACTAAGCTCATATTTTCCTCCGGGAAAGCTCACTTGACCTGGGTGGTGTTTAAGGTGGCTCGCTCGGCGAGTAAAGAGTACGTGTAAGCCGTTGTCTCTTTCAACAAAACCAATTAGCACCGAGGCTTTTCTTAGTTTATTCGGGTGTAAGTGCGCAACACGTCGGATCGCCTCTTGATGATAGTTAACTGTTTTATGCAATTGAAAGCGCTGAATTAGGCTGCTTTTATTTAACTCAGACAACACGTTAGCTCCTAGTGCAATTTGGAAATGTAAATAAAATGACTCATGTTTTTGGTAAGCAAAAATCGCATAAGGATAGCGAAACGAATGAAAGGAATTGTATTCACCAAATTTATGGAATTAGTTGAACAGCAGTTCGGTCTTGAAGAGCTAGGCGCAGTTCTATCTCAAGCTGAAGACAACGGTGTCTACACCACAGTAGGTAGCTATGATCACAGAAACCTAGTTAAGCCCATCGTCCAATTGAGTCAGCGTACTGGCATTTCCCCTCAACAACGACAACGTATATTCGGTCAGTCCGTCTTTCACAATTTATATCGCACCTTACCTAGTAATAGTAGTCTATAGAATTGTAAATCTACCTTTTAATTCATAAAGTTGGTTGAAGACTATTATTCATGTCGAGGTAAAAAAAGCGCTATCAAGTGGTTAGTGAATTAACTATTCTCGTCAATGGTGGTGATATTTTAACCAAGCCGTATGCCGCTAAGGATTTAACACAGACACTAGATAAATGGGTTTAGTGTTCGCGGCTTTGGCGACTTAACACGGGTAAAATTCGACTGAGCTTATCAAGTGTCTCTTGGTATTCGCTATCGCATTGACTATCGGCCACGAGGCCACCTCCAGCCCAGACATAAAGCTGATTGTTTTCGGCGACCAAAGTGCGAATGGTAATGCTAGTGTCCATGGCGCCATGTCGACTGATGTAACCAATGCTACCGCAGTAAGCACTGCGACGGTGTGGCTCTAACTCCTCAATGATTTCCATTGCTCTGATTTTCGGAGCGCCAGTAATTGAGCCTCCTGGAAACGATGCTCTGAGTAGATCGGCGGCAGTGAAACCGTCGTCCAGTTGAGCTCGAATCGTGCTGACGAGGTGGTGAACCGCTGGAAAGCTTTCGATTTCAAACAGTTTCGGTACATGCACACTGCCTGGCTTAGCGACCCGACCGACATCGTTACGCAGTAAATCAACGATCATCAAGTTTTCAGCTTGATCTTTTTCAGCATGAGCGAGTTCGTCAGCCGCTTGCTGGTCAAGCGTTTCATCGACGTGTCTTGGTCGAGTTCCTTTGATTGGCTTGGTTTCGATCTTTCCCCGTTTAACTTGCAAGAAGCGCTCAGGTGAGACGCTGATGATCGCGCTCTTATCTGTACGAACAAACGCTGAAAATGGGCCCTGATTGACCAGCTCAAGTTCTAGGTAGGCTTGCCATTCGCTACCTTGGTATTCGGCGTTAAATCGTTGGGCAAGATTGATCTGATAGCAATCTCCACAGCGCAGGTACTCTTGCACTTGATGAAACTTGTCACTGTAGCTTGCTTTGGTCATATTCGATTGCCAGTCACTGGTGAGCGAGAAAGCTTTATTGCTGTCTGACGTTTGAAGTTGTAACCACTGCCAACGCGCCTCAATATCAACGCCAACCACGAATGCTTGCTTTGTCTGGTGATCAACCACAACCGCCCAATCATACATGCCGACAGCCATATCCGCAGTCGTGAGATCTTGCTCGGCAATAACAGGTAAACGTTCAACACGGCGACCTAAGTCGTAAGCAAAATAACCGAGCGCGCCACCAATAAAGGGCAGCTCTCCCTGATAGTCGATTTCAGGTAGGAGCTCGGATTGAATCTGCTTAAGTAGCTCAAAGGGATCTTGCTGTGACTCGCTGATATGACCCTTTTTGACAAGGCATGTTTTGTCGCCAGTGGTGGTTAGGGTCGCCACCGGATTGACGACAAGAATGTCAAAACGGCTATCGATATGAGAAGGCGAGGGAGAGCGGAGTAACATCGCCCACGGCTGTGACTCGACAAGATTAAATAGCTCGATTGCTAAGGTGTTTTTATAGGTAATCGGCTTGATTTCTAAGTGATTTGGCTTGTTGTTATTCATTTGTTTAATTTGTGACAAAGAGATCGTTGCTACCGTGGCGTGTTGAGGAAAGCAAGAGTATCATAATGACCATAAATGTCGCTACACCAGCGTGTTGCTAATACAAGTTCGTTTAGCAATCGTTTGTGTGCGATGACAAAAGGAAGCATAACGATAACGAGGCATGCAATGACCGTAATTCGCCAACAGGATGTGATCAGTAGTGTTGCTGATGCACTTCAGTACATCTCTTATTACCATCCATTAGACTTTGTCCAAGCCCTAGAAAAAGCTTACCACCGTGAACAAAGCCAAGCGGCAAAAGACGCGATGGCGCAAATTCTGATTAACTCACGTATGTCTGCCGAAGGGCACCGCCCGATCTGTCAAGATACGGGCATTGTGACCTGTTTTGTCTACATCGGTATGAACGTACAATGGGACGCGACCGATATGACCGTTCAGCAAATGATTGATGAAGGTGTGCGTCAAGCTTATACCAATCCTGACAATCCGTTACGTGCTTCTATATTGAAAGACCCAGCAGGAAAGCGCATCAATACCAAAGACAATACTCCAGCGGTCGTTCATATCAATATGGTGCCAGGCGACAAGGTTGATATTCAGATTGCAGCCAAAGGCGGCGGTAGTGAAAACAAGACCAAAATGGTGATGCTCAATCCTTCCGATGATATCGCAGAGTGGGTAGAAAAAACCTTGCCAACAATGGGCGCGGGTTGGTGTCCTCCGGGTATGCTCGGTATCGGTATTGGCGGCACGGCTGAAAAAGCAGCAGTGCTGGCGAAAGAGTCTCTGATGGAGCATATCGATATTCAAGAACTTATCGATCGCGGTCCAGAAAATGCAGAAGAAGAGTTACGTCTCGATATCTTTGATCGAGTTAATAAACTCGGTATCGGTGCGCAAGGTCTTGGCGGTTTGACGACCGTTGTTGATGTCAAAATTAAAACGGCGCCAACCCATGCGGCCTCTAAACCTGTCTGTTTGATCCCGAACTGTGCGGCGACGCGTCATGTTCACTTTACTCTTGATGGCAGCGGCCCTGCAGAATTGACGCCACCAAAACTTGAAGATTGGCCAGATATTACTTGGGAAGCGGGTGAGAACACACGTCGCGTGAACTTAGAGACGGTCACTAAAGAGCAAGTTCAAGAGTGGAAAACCGGTGAAACGGTACTTCTATCGGGTAAAATCCTGACAGGTCGTGATGCGGCGCATAAGCGTATTCAAGGCTTGCTTGAAAAGGGTGAAAAGCTACCAAATGGCGTTGATTTAAAAGGTAAGTTTATCTATTACGTCGGGCCAGTTGATGCCGTGGGTGATGAAGTGGTTGGCCCTGCTGGCCCTACAACGTCAACCCGCATGGACAAGTTCACCGACATGATGCTCGAAGATGCGGGCATTATGGGCATGATTGGTAAAGCTGAGCGCGGACCTGCGACAGTTGAATCAATCAAAAAGCATAAAGCGGTTTACCTAATGGCCGTCGGTGGTGCTGCCTATTTAGTCGCTAAAGCGATTAAAAAAGCGCGCGTGGTCGCATTCGAAGATTTGGGTATGGAAGCGATTTACGAGTTCGAAGTGGAAGATATGCCAGTGACAGTGGCAGTTGACGCAAACGGCGCTAACGCTCACCAAATCGGACCAGAAACTTGGAAAGTAAAAATCCAAGAAATGGATGTTAAATCGTAATAACAACGATTAATTTTGAAAGAAATTACTGATTTAATTAGCAAATATTTGACAAAGGTGGCGCCAAGGCACCACCTTTAGTCTGTATACTCTACTATTTTAAAATCGTCAGGAGCTTACATGCCACGTTTTATTCAAATCTTGCAACTCTTCATTGCGGTGGTGGTGGGGACATTTATCTGTTATGACCTTATTTTACATGGTATTAGTATCTTCGATGAGAAGTACGTGACGATCACCTGCGTGTTGTTGCTGATAGTAGAAATTACCCTGTTTATTATCTATAAATTGATCGAAGACGATTAAATTTTCGTTGATAGCACATATATTTTAAGCCTCTGGATCTCTTCAGGGGCTTTTTTGTTCATCTAGGATTAAGGTTAGTCACAATAAGCTAGGGCTATCAATCGCAAAAGAGAGTGTGAATGAAGCAATTAACGCAAGAAATGAATGATTTACTTAGCCGCACTATGGACTCCCATGTTCGTATCGCGGTGACGGGGTTATCGCGCGCAGGTAAAACCGCTTTTATTAGTTCACTGGTGAATCAGTTACTTCATACTTCGACGCACGACAATCTGCCATTGTTTGCCGCGGCTCGGGATAAACGAGTGATTGGCGCCAAACGAGAGCCACAAAGCAACATGCTGGTGCCGCGTTTTGCTTATGACCAAGCCATGGAGCAAATCCATGCAACGCCACCAACATGGCCTGAGCCGACGCGAGATGTGAGTGAAATTCGTCTGGCGGTAAAATATCGTCCAATAAAACGGACGAAAAAACTCTTCGGTAGTACCGCAACACTCAACATCGACATTATCGATTACCCAGGTGAATGGTTGCTCGACTTGCCTTTGTTAGATATGGATTTTAATCATTGGTCCCAAAGTCAGTTTACCGCGCTAAAAGGCGTACGTGCGGATTTGGCCAAACAGTGGCTTGCGCAGATGGAACGCTTTGACCCTGACGCGCCGTTAGATGAAAAACAGATTACCCAGATATCATCTAGCTACAGCGACTTTTTATTTGCGTGTAAGGATCATGGCTTGCATTGGGTGCAACCGGGGCGTTTTGTGTTACCCGGTGAGCTTGAAGGTGCGCCAGTGCTGCAGTTCTTCCCATGCCGTGTTGAACCAGAGCACAAAGTGATCAAAGGCTCGAACTTAGCGATATTAAAAGCGCGCTATCGAGAGTATCAACAAAAAGTGGTTAAGGCGTTTTACAAACACCACTTCTCAACGTTTGACCGACAAATCGTACTGGTCGATTGTTTGCAACCACTCAATGCAGGTCAGGACTCTTTTAACGATATGCGTCAAGCGTTAGAACAGATCATGCACAGTTTTCGTTATGGTCGCAGCAATGTGCTTAAACGTTTGTTTGCACCGCGTATCGACAAGATTTTGTTTGCAGCAACCAAGGCTGACCACGTGACTCCAGAGCAGCACAATAACTTGGTGTCACTGTTACAACAAATGGTGCATCCAGCGTGGCAAACGGCATGTTATGAAAACATTGAGATGAGCTGTATGACCTTAGCGTCGATTCAAGCCACTGAAGCCGGTTTTATTGCCCAAGGCGATCAATCATATCCTGCACTGCGTGGCGTGACTATTGACGGGCAGTCGTTAACGGTCTTCCCCGGAGACGTGCCGAAAACACGGCCAGAAAAAGCGTATTGGCAGCAACAAGGCTTTGATTTTATTGATTTTAGGCCGATGGAAAATTCTATCGACGAGCCGTTACCGCATATTCGTATCGATAAGGCGTTAGAATTTTTAATAGGAGATAAACTGAAATGACCTCAAGTGATAAAGCGCCGCTTAAACCTAAACAGGTCTTCAATGAGTCTTTGGATGAACCCAATATCAAGCTTGATCCCGAGCTGACAGCGAAGAGGCAGTTTGCTCAAAACGAGACGTTTGTTCCGGTCAATATCGAAACAGAAATACCGACAGAGGCAGAGCAAAAATTAGAACAAGTGATCAGACCTAAAAGTGGTTCGAAGTGGCTGACTACCGGCTTATTAACGTCCTTTGCAGGCCTAGTGGCTTGGCAAGCGATAGACAATGTGCTGACTGCGATACAGAGTGCGGACTGGTTAGCGCTGGGCTGGGTAGGCTTTGTTACTGTGCTCGCGAGTTTAGGGATTGGTGCGATTAGTAAAGAGCTTCTAAAACTGCGTAAGCTTAAGCATCACTTTAGCGCTCAAGAGCAAAGTGAGGTGATGATCAACACGCACAATGTCGGACAAGCTAAGGCTTTTTGCCAGACCTTGGCTCAAGAAGCGGGGATTAAGCCCGAGTCACCGAGTTATGACCGCTGGCTAAACAGTATCAATGCGTCGCACAATGACGCAGAAATCCTCGATATGTACGATGCTATGGTGGTTGCCGAGCAAGACAAAGTGGCAACGCGCATTGTCTCTCAACATGCAACAGAGTCTGCTGCGTTGGTGGCCATAAGCCCTCTGGCATTAGCTGATATGTTGCTGGTGGCGTGGCGCAACTTTAAAATGATCGACAGCCTAGCGCAAGTCTATGGTGTTGAGCTTGGTTACTGGTCACGCTTGAAACTATTTAAAGCGACCTTAATCAATATGGCCGCAGCGGGAGCGAGTGAATTGGCGGTTGATGCCAGCATAGATTTGATGTCAATGGACCTAGCCGGCAAAGTGTCGGCAAGAGCCGGGCAAGGTCTTGGTGTTGGTATTTTGACTGCCCGTTTGGGGCTGAAAGCAATGACGCTATTAAGACCGACGCCATGGAACGCGCAGCGACAGGTTAAATTGGGTGCAATTCGCAAGCAGATCGTTGAAAAAATCGGCGCAATTACCTTCAAATAGCATGAATGTGACGCGAGCGTTATCAGTTTACTTGACGGGGATCTAGGCTTAAGGGAAACTACTGTCAACTTTTCGTGACACCTAGTTAGGAACTCATCCGTGCGTCTAGAAGTTTCCTGTGAAGACAGACTTGGTCTGACTCGTGAATTACTCGATATCCTCGCGTCTAAAAGCATAGACTTACGTGGTATCGAAATTGATGTCAGCGGTATTATTTATCTCAATTGCCCAGACATTGATTTTGATATGTTTAGCGAGTTAATGGCTGAAATTCGTCGTATTTCGGGTGTTAAGGATGTGCGTAAAATTCAGTTTATGCCCATTGAAAGACACAATAATGAATTGATTTCATTGCTCAACAACTTGCCCGAACCAGTACTGGCTATTGATTTGAAAGGCAATGTTGATATGGCAAATCATGCGGCTCTGACACTATTTGGCCATGAAGAGAGTGACATGATTGGTCATCAAATCTCTTTATTGCTGCCAAGCTTTAACTTTAGCAAGTGGGCGGAAGGTAAGATCACCCGGCTGAGAGAAGAAATCGTCATCCGCGGCCTCGACTACATGATGGAAATCATGCCCGTCTATATCAGCGATGAAACCAACGAGTCAATGCTGGCCAGTACGGTGATGATTATTCGCTCGAGCAATGAAAAACCGCTGTTTGATGATTCTCTTTCTGTGCACAATAATTTGGGTTTTGAGCACTTTGTTGGGGTTTCAAATCGTCATAAGGCATTGATTAGTCAGGCGAAGAAACTGTCTATGCTCGATCAGCCACTATTGATTCAAGGTGAGACAGGTACTGGCAAAGAGATGCTCGCCAGAGCATGCCATAATCGCTCTCAACGCGCGGCACGGCCATTTTTAGTCTTGAGTTGCGCTTCAATGCCCGATGATGTGGCAGAAACTGAGTTGTTTGGCCATGCGCCGGGCTCGTTCAATCACCAGCAAGGCCATAAAGGGATCTTTGAACAAGCTAACGGTGGCACCGTCTTTCTTGATGAAATTGGTGAGATGAGCTCGCACTTGCAAATCAAATTGCTGCGCCTACTTCAAGATGGCACTTTCCGCCGGGTTGGTGAAGAAGATGAAATACATGTTGATGTGCGAGTGATTGCCTCAACAAGACATCATCTTGCAGATTTGGCTGAATCAGGGACTTTCCGCGAGGATCTATTCTATCGCCTCAATGTATTAACGCTGCTTATTCCGCCTTTAAGAGAGCGATCGAATGATATCGCACCGCTGCTTGAGTTATTTGTTGCGAAATACGTTAAACAGTTGGGAATGGCGAAACCGTATATTGATGATGAGTTGATTGATCAGCTGGTTAGCTATCAATGGCCAGGTAATATGCGTCAGCTCGAAAACGTAGTACTGCGCGCACTGACCGAGTTAGAGTCCGATCAGCTTACGGCGGATCTATTTCATTTGCCACAACTTGAGTCAGCCAGCAGCAACGCGCCAACATTAAATCTCGATGGTTCGCTGGATGAAATCATGAAAGAGTATGAATCTCAGATCTTAGAGCGTTTGTATCAATCTTTCCCATCAAGTCGTAAACTTGCGAAACGTCTTAATGTGTCGCACACCTCAGTGGCGAACAAACTCAGAGAATATGGTATTCGGAAAAATTAATGGACAGAGTCAGTACCCCCACTCAAGTATTTGAGGTTGATGATGAGATAGTAGTCCGCACTGCTGAGCCAACCGATGGCGCGTTGATTGCGGACTACTTCATGCGCAATAGAGCACACCTTAAAGCGTGGGAACCCAAGCGTGAAGAGGCGTTTTTTTCTATCTCTGGATGGACACAGCGTCTTATTAAGCTCAATGAACTGCATCGGATGGGATTAGGTTATTACTTATTGATTATCGATAGAGAATCGGATCAAATGTTAGGCACTATCTCATTTAGCAATTTGTCGCGCTTTCCTTTTCATGCTTGCAATATGGGGTATTCGCTAGGTAAAGAGGTGCAAGGAAAGGGCGTGATGACCCGTGCACTGCGTTTAGCGGTTGACTACATGTTCCGTATACAGAATATCCACCGCATCATGGCCAGCTACATGCCGAAAAATAAACGCAGTGAAGCGGTACTTGAGCGGATTGGGTTCGTTAAAGAAGGTTTTGCGCAAGATTACCTGTTGATCAATGGTAAGTGGGAAGACCACAACTTAACATCTTTGATCAATCCGCACTGGAAGACATTGTAATTGTGCATCATTGAAAGCAAGATCAATCATAGTCATTTATCAAGCCAGCAGTATGGCTGGCTGAAAGCAGCATGCTTTAAGAGGAAACTAAATGTCGTACCTACCTTTGGAGCAATACCAAAGAAAATGGATTTTTACTCACCAGTCAATGCCAGTGCCTGAATCAGATCTTGCGGCGATAAAACCAATGACTCAATTGCGCGCGTCGCAACTGTGGAAAGAAAACATCAGTGCGCAAAGTCCAGATGCCGATCGCTTTAGTTCTAGTGATTGGCCGATGAAAGAGTCAAACTGGCAAGACAACGTTGATTGGATGGCGGCTTGGGAATCTGATGACGAACAATTGCCGCAAGAAATATTAGACTTCGTTGACTGGCAAGATGATGTCACTGTCTATTTTTGTTACGAAAAATACAACGTGATCGAAACCAGTTGGTCATTTTTTAAAAAGTATTGGAAAAATTTCCTCTTTTACGATGATGGCCCGGTGCTGATCGGTCGTCGACGCAATGAAGCGTTATGGTTTGATAGTGAAGGCAAGGTAAAATTAGGCCAACGAAAATAGATAAAAGCAGCGTCAGCTGCTTTTTTACATTGTGTCTTTTTCCATGCGGCTCTTATCGAACTTGTATAACGTGTTATTTCCTAGTGGTTGAATCTAATGATCGTACTTAAGCCAATGAAGATCATTATTGATCGACTAAGTGCCAGAAATGTAAAGAGTAGGTTTGACGGAAAATGTGATTTTAAGCCCATTATTGAGCCTATTTTTTGCATGGGAATTTGTGTTTGTTATCATTTATGGGACAAATACATCCAGTGAGTTATTTTTCACATTTCATCATCGTCTTAGGGAAAGTAGTGGCCATGAACATTGCTCAATTACGCGAAGATTTTTATGCGCATATTAGCGCCATACAAGCCTACGCGCTGCCTCAGACTAAGCCGACGCTTTCACTATTAACGGAAGAAGAACTCAGAGAACTAGAAGCCTGTTGGATTGAATTATCTGTTTGGAAAAATCAGCAAGACTAAGCAACTGATAGCCAATCATTGTAAAAAAACCTCAATATATTTCATATTGAGGTTTTTTATTGCCTGGACGATTAATTGTTATAATATAACAATTGTGATCTTAATATTGAATTATTCAGTATTAGTCCCCATAGTTAACCTCAAAGCGGAGCATCGCATGAATGCAGCGACAGATATAACAATTAAAAAATTCCAGGTGAGTAAGAATATGGCGGAAGTAAGAGCCAGAGTTGACTTCAAAGTCGGTGTTAAAAGTAATATTGATGCAGAAATCTTATCTTTTAGCGGTTTAAAGACAGACAAAGAACATATCGCTGTGATTTTTAAGCATGCTGACCAAAATCAGCCAGCGCCTTTAGTTCGCATGCATTCAGAGTGCTTAACCGGAGATGTATTTCACTCTTCGCGTTGTGACTGCGGTGAGCAACTCGACGAAACCATCAACCGGATGGGAGAGTCGGGCGGTATTATCCTCTATTTGCGTCAAGAAGGTCGTGGTATTGGTCTTTACAACAAAATTGATGCATACAAGCTACAAAGTGAAGGGATGAACACCTACGAAGCTAACAATCATCTTGGTTTTGGCGATGACCTACGTGATTTTACCGAGGCCGCGCAAATGTTATTGGCTTTAGGTATCACGAATATTCGTTTGGTGACCAATAATCCCAAGAAAGTTAAAGAACTGCAAGAGCATGGTATTAGTATCGAAGAAGTGGTCAACACTTCTGCGCACGTCAAAGAAGGCAATGAAGGTTACCTGAAAGCGAAAGTGTCTCATGGCAAACATAATCTCGTTCTCTAACTTATTCATCGTCTTATGTTGATAAAAAAGCCTCACTTTTGTGAGGCTTTTTTGTTTGGTGCTTGCAAAAAAAATGTAAATTTGTATTATTCCTACCTAAGAGTGCAAATGATAATAATTAGCACTAACAATGGCGAATAATAATTAAGCTCAACAAGGATGCTCTTTAATGAATGTAAACACGCTTTTCGCTCAATCAGCAGTTGCTGCGTCTCTTTTGCTCGTTGGTGGCTCTGCGTTGGCCGCTCCGGTCACTCAACAACAAGTGGTTGAGCATTATGCCGATGTGGCTCATGCGGTTTTTGCTGACTCGTTAACCACCGCGAAAGCACTAGATACTGCAATCGAATCCTTCCTAGCCAACCCAAGTGCAGATAAGTTTGCACAGGTTAAGCAAGTTTGGATAGCGTCACGCGTACCATACCAGCAGTCTGAAGTTTTCCGTTTTGGGAATGCGATTGTCGATGATTGGGAAGGACAGTTGAATGCATGGCCGCTTGATGAAGGTTTGATCGATTATGTCTCTGCTGACTACCAGTATGAGCTAGGCAACGAAGGGGCGAGAGCGAATATTATTGCGAGTAAAACGCTGAAGATTGGTCCCTCAACGCTTGATGTATCGACGATCACTCCGACATTGATTGCTGATTTGAATGAAGTGGGTGGTTCTGAGGCGAATGTAGCATCGGGCTATCACGCGATCGAATTTTTACTGTGGGGTCAAGACCTCAACGGTACCAATGAAGGCGCGGGTGCACGTGCTTATACTGATTTTGTGGTCGGTGACGGATGTACCAATGGCCATTGTGACCGCCGTGGTGCTTATCTGCAAGCGGCAGCGGACCTGCTGGTACAAGATCTTGAGTGGATGGAAAAGCAGTGGTCGGCTAACGAGAAAGGTAACTATCGCGAAACTCTTCTTAATGAGTCTGCTGAAAATGGTCTGCGTAAGATGCTGTTTGGCATGGGCTCACTCTCATTAGGTGAACTTGCTGGTGAACGGATGAAAGTCGCGCTCGAAGCAAATTCAACCGAAGATGAGCATGATTGCTTTTCTGATAACACCCACAACTCGCATTACTACAACGAGCAGGGTATCTACAACGTTTATACCGGATTGTATAAGCGTGAAGATGGGACCTTACTTTCCGGTCCTAGCCTGCACGATTTAGTTGCGCAAAAAGATAAACAAGCCGCGCAGCAGATCCAAAAGCAATTTGATCTGACTCGCGCGCAAGTGGGCCAATTGGTGACGTCGGCGGAAAAGCATAACCAATATTTTGATCAATTGATTGCGGCAGGCAATGTTCAAGGCAACGCACTTGTCAATCAAGCGATACTCTCTTTGGTCGCGCAAACTGCACAAATTGAACGAGCTGCGAAAATTGTTGGTATTACTAGTCTTAATCCAGACACAGCGGACCACGAATTTTAAGCTCAGCGACATTTATTGATAAAGGGCTCGCTAGAGCCCTTTTGCTGTTATGAGTCCTATTTTTTTATGAGAAATATTCCCATTTTCATGCTTCGTTTTTTCCCTTTATAGAGTTATCGCAATGACGTTTTTTCCCAAATCTTTAATGGTCACCTGTTTGGCGCTGAGTGCATGCTCTGCATTTGCTTATGAAGTGAAATCGGGGGGTGACACCTCTGTTAAAAAGCAAGGAGCGAATGCCTATTCTCTTCCTGCTGCCAATTTACCGATGTCAAAGCGACTTGATTTCAGCGTCGGTAACAGTTTTTTCCGTAATCCATGGGTTCAGGCACCAGCCTCAACCGATGCTCGTGATGGTTTAGGTCCACTATTTAATACGAATGGCTGTCAAAACTGCCACATTAAAGATGGTCGTGGTCATCCCCCTGAGAAAGGCGACAAGCATGCGGTGTCGATGTTAGTTCGTTTAAGTATTCCAGCTATGACAGCAGAACAAAAAAAGGCATACATTAAAGGTGGCGTAATTCCAGAGCCCAATTATGGCGACCAACTGCAAGATTTTGCTCTGCAAGGTGAGGTCCCAGAAGGAACGATTAATATTCGCTATGACGATGTTCCAGTGACTTTTTCTGATGGTACGGTAGTGACGCTGCGCCAGCCGAATGTATCGATTACACAATTAGGTTACGGGCCGATGCATCCCCAAACTCAACTGTCCGCGCGTGTGGCGCCACCTATGATTGGTCTTGGTTTGCTAGAAAGTATCCCGGATCAAACCCTCATCGGCTGGTCTGATCAACAAGACCAAGATAATGACGGCATTTCCGGCAAAGTGAATCGAGTTTGGGATGTACGCAAGAAGGATTTCGCGATTGGGCGCTTTGGCTGGAAAGCAGGTCAACCTAATTTGATGCAGCAAAATGCGGCGGCGTTCAACGGTGATGTCGGTTTGACCAGCGCCTTGTTTCCACAAGAAAACTGTACCGCGACACAATCCATCTGTGATGATTTACCTAATGGAGGCGCCCCTGAAGTCAGTGATAACATCCTCAATTTCGTTGAGTTTTACTCTCAGCACTTAGCGGTGCCTGTTCGTCGAAATGTTGATGATCCGCAGGTTAAACTTGGTCAGACACTGTTTGCTAAAGCAGGCTGTGATAGCTGTCATAAACCGAGTGCCAAGACTGAGGTGCGCTCCGATCTGCCGGCGCTTTCTAATCAAACTATCCATCCTTACACCGATCTTCTGCTTCACGATATGGGGCCTGGATTGGCTGACCATCGACCTGAATATTTAGCCAATGGACAAGAGTGGCGCACGGCACCGTTGTGGGGTATCGGTTATACCCAAGAAGTGAATGGCCACACCTATTTTCTCCATGATGGTCGAGCGCGTAATTTGATGGAAGCGGTACTATGGCATGGTGGTGAGGCGAAAATGGCTCAGCAACAGGTATTAACATTCAATGAAAAACAAAGAGATGCATTAATTGCATTCTTAAACTCGTTATAGGGCAGGCCAATGGATTTTAAGCAAGTGCTGTTAGCTTCACTGCTGACGATATCTCTGTTAGGTTGCCAGAGCACAGACACACAGACGGTTAACCCACAAATTTCTAGTCATCCTAGTCACCACGTTTATAAGCTTGAGTTTGAGTTTGCTCAACGCTTAAAAGTTGAGTCAATCAATTTATCTCAGACGGTGAGCGATTATTGCGCAGCCAATGGTGATCTTGCGTCGTTAAAGCAGCAATGGCATCGTACAATGCTTGCGTGGATGGCATTACAAGGCCAGCAACGAGGGCCTGAGTTGGCATTGGCACAAAGTTGGAACCTACAGTTTTGGCCAGATAAGAAGAACACGACTGGGCGTAAAATGCATCAGCTTATCGCGCAACCTAAGCGTTGGACTCAAGCTGAAATAGCTAAGCAAAGCGTTACAGTGCAAGGGTTAGGCGCAATGGAGTGGTTGTTGTTTGATTCGGCGTCTGATTTGACTACAAATACGTCGACATGCCTAACCGCTATCGCTATCAGTAATAATTTAGCACGAAATGCCAGTGAGATTGCCCGTGCGTGGCACACAAATCCATGGCTCAATCTTGATGAAAAACAGTGGCATGCAGAATACATTGCCCTTCTATCCAATCAACTCGATTATAGTATCAAGAAGCTAAGTCGCCCTTTGGCAAATTTTGGTCATCCAAAGCCGTATTTTGCTGAATCTTGGCGCTCACAAGCCTCGATGAAAAACTTACAAGCCAATATTATGGCTTTACAGGCACTCTATTTGGCTGATGGCAACGGAATCGACGCTGTGTTGCGTGATAGGGGCAAAGCGAATCTGGCAGATAGAATTGTCAATCAGTTCGATACGATGGTAGAGACTTGGCCAAGTGAACAAAGTGTTTTTGTTTTACTGCAAACCAAACCAGGCTATCAGAAGGTCTATGCGCAATTGAATAAGTTAGAGCAACTAAACTACCTTATCCATGAAGAAGTAGCGATTGAACTAGGCGTCATAATAGGATTTAACGCAACAGATGGTGACTGATAATACAAGACGTCGTTTACTTAAAGTCGCTCTGTTGGGCGCGGCTTACCCATTGGTCGGGTGTGTATCGACGTCAGCAAAAAATACCCAACCTGCGCTTATTGGCTGCGCGATTAATGGACGCGATCGTTTTTGTGCGGTTGTTGCCAACGCGGATGGTCAGTGTATTCGTCAAGTTGCGCTTCCTGATCGTGGGCATGGTGTTGCCACCCACCGACGCCTGCACCACGCGGTGGCTTTCGCTCGTCGTCCAGGGCGTTATTTTCAAGTGTTTGACTTTAATACTGGCGAGTCGATAAAACTGCGTCCAGCTGATAATAATCGCCACTACTATGGCCATGGAGTTTACTCTAACGATGGGCAATGGCTGTATGCGACAGAAGGGCAGCGCGGCAGCAGTCGAGGAATCATCGGTGTGTATGACGTTGTTGCAGGCTATCAAAAAGTGGCAGAGTTTAGCGGCTTTGGTATTGGTCCACATGAAGTGATAGTCATGCCGGACGATAGGCTGGTGATTGGCGTTGGAGGCGTACATACCAATGGACGCGAACCACTCAATCTCACCACTATGTCGCCGAGCCTTAGTTATTTGGATCGAAATGGCGAACTGGTGGATCAAGTCGGGCTTAGTGATCACAAGCTGAGCATTCGTCATCTTGCTCATGACGGAGGTAAAACGGTGTTATGTGGTCAGCAGTATCGCGGTGAACCAGAGGAATATCCAGCGCTATTAGCGATGCATAAAGCAGGGGGACCAATGGTGCAGCTTGAGGCAGAACCAGAGCAGTGGGCGCGTTTTAATCATTATATTGCCAGTATTGCGGCAACGAAGGAGTGGATCTTAGCGACTTCACCACGTGGTAATTGCTATGGAATTTGGTCTAAACAGACACTTAAACTGGTCGAGTTAGCGCCACTTCCCGACGCTTCTGGTGTGGTAGTTCAGGGCGAGACATTTAAAGTAAGCTCTGGGGCTGGGAGCGTGGTGTCTTTAGTCAGCGCCGCAAGTAAACATGTGAGCCAATCGGGTATCCAATGGGATAATCATTGGGCGGTCATCACTTAATCAAGAAAAACGTAGACGCGTCTAGAACTCTTAGCAACAAGCCATACCTATATCACTTATCTCTGCCATACTTCTTGAGTGGATGTGAAGGGGTGAATCAATGGGAAGATGGGCATGCTGGCTGTTGGTATTGTGCCTAACACCAACAGCGGCTTTTTCTGGGCAATACTTTAATCAGATAGGTTGGCTTGAGTCGAACAGTCAACTGACGGAAATACTCCAATATCCAGCCGTTGTAGAAGACATCTATCGCAACAATAACACCCAGATGATTTGGTTTGACTTGCAACAAAGCAGCAAACTGGAATTTCAATTAGAAGTTATCCAACATGCGGGGTTTAGCCCGCTGTTTTCTCGTCAACTTAGCTACCTTAAGTTCTATCGCAAAAGTAATCGCTGGTATGAATACGATATTCTTGCCACCGACACGTTATTGCTCTATCTCAGCTATGCAGAACTGGCTAAAACCCAAGGCAATCGATGGTTTTTTCAGACGAAACTAAAAAGTAACTTAGATCTACCACCAAATAGCGCCTTTATTGCCATGCACCGAGCCATTGCTCAGCAACAACTTGGCGAGTTAATAGAAGCTTATACACCAGACAGCCGTGAGTACCAAAAGCTGGTGGATACCTATCTGCATCTGATGAAGTTTCAGCAATTTGAACTTCCGCTATATCAACAAACTGGGTTAAAACGAGTGGGTGATACGCTTGATTATCGTGACGTGTTGCTGCAACGCTTGGCGATGGTAGACATTAACCTGGCTGATGTCCGTAAAGACGTTAGTTGGTATGATTTGTCATTACAAGCTGCGATCAAGCAATTTCAGTATTTACACGGGTTAAAAGATGACGGCATTATTGGCCCTGAGACAATCAGGTGGCTTAATCTGCCGATTGAAAAGCGCTTGTCAACGTTGGCACTCAATGCCGAACGTGTCCGTTACTGGCCTGTGCAACGTGACACCATCATTGTGGTCAATGTTCCTAGTTTTCAGATGAGGTATTGGGCGGCAGGAGAAGAGCTTTTTCACTCTAAAGTCGTGGTCGGTAAAAAAGCGCGTCCTACCCCGGTAATGACAACAAATTTAGATTCACTGATCCTCAATCCGACTTGGAATATACCATGGAAAATTATGATCGAAGATATTATTCCGAAAGTGAAACAAGACACGCAGTACCTGACAAAAAATAATATCAAAATCATACCCAAGTGGGGCTCGCATGTGGTAGTTAATCCGGCTGAGATTGATTGGGATAACCTAAAACCGCACGCGTTTCCATATCGGATGACCCAGTTATCAGGAAATGCCAATGCGTTAGGATTGTATAAATTTAATACGCCAAATCGCCGCGCCATTTTTCTCCATGACACGCCAAGTAAAAACCTATTTACTCAGACTCAGCGCGCGTTCAGTTCGGGTTGTATTCGCGTTGAGAATGCCGATGTGTTGGCCAATTTATTGCTAGAGTCACAAGGCTTGATGATGGCACCTCAGTCAGACAATGAACCGACCCCAAACCAGTCAATTCCACTGCGAAGCCGTATTCCTGTGCATATCATTTACCAAACGGCATGGTTTGAGGAAGGAACGGTCCACTACCGGGAAGATATTTACCGTTTCGATAGATTTGGTTACACAAAAGGATAGAATTAACACAATCCTGACGTGTTTTGTATTTGTTGTTTTATTAATAGGTTCAATAAGTAAGCATTTCTTATCGTGACTTACAACGGTTTGAGCATGGTTTATGCATTTGCACTTCACAATAGAGTCCGGTACGGTCGCTGCCGAAAACAGAATAACTCAATTGTGAAGGTAATAAATTGTGGCATTATCTCGACGAGATTTTTTAAAATTGGCCGGAAGTGGATTGGTGGTCACAAGTTGTGCGCCGACAATCGCCTTGGCCTCTTACCCAGAAGAACCTCGCTCACTTGCTTTGACTCACCTGCATACAAGAGAAGCGCTTGAAACTTGCTATTTTGATGGGGCAGAGTACGTTTCAAAAGAACTGCGCCGTATTAACCATTTGTGCCGAGACTTCAGGCGCAATGAGGTTCATCCGATGGACAAACGTTTATTCGATCATATTAGCCAAATTCAATCCGAGCTCGGTGTTGAAACCGAAGTGCAGATCATTTCTGGCTACCGTTCGCCAGCAACCAATGAAGCGCTGCGCAGTCGCTCCGGTGGTGTGGCGAAGAAAAGCTATCACATGTTGGGTCAAGCCCTCGATTTCCGCCTTGATGGTGTCGAGTTAAAACGCGTGCGAGATATCGCTCGTGAGCTTGATTTTGGTGGCGTTGGCTATTATCCACGCAGTAATTTTGTTCACATTGACACCGGTCCCGTACGTTACTGGGCGTAGCTTCGCCGTGTCTATGGTTGTCATAAGGCTCGGCAAATGTCATAGTTCTGCCAGTTTAGATGATTACTAAAGGTTAGCTATGTCGCTTAAGTATCAAGTTGTTCCTGTTACCTCGTTCTCTCAGAATTGCTCTATTGTATGGTGTGATGCAACCATGGAAGGTATCGTGGTCGATCCAGGTGGTGATGTCCAACAACTTACCATGTTGATTCATCAACTCGGTGTGAAAGTGGTCAAGTTGGTTTTGACTCATGGCCATTTAGATCACGTGGGTGGCACTGAGCCTTTAGCGAGTGAGTTAGGTGGTGTTGAGATTGTTGGCCCACATAAAGCCGATAACTTCTGGCTACAAGGATTAGAAGGACAAAGCCAAATGTTTGGTTTTCCTCTGACTCATGCATTTGAGCCGAATCAGTGGCTTGATGAGGGTGATAAAATTACCTTTGGTCAGCAAGTTCTTGATGTTATTCATACACCTGGTCACACTCCAGGCCACGTGGTGCTATTTAGCGAGCAAGCGAAATTGGCTTTTGTTGGTGATGTGCTATTCAATGGTTCTGTTGGTCGTACTGATTTCCCTCAGGGTGACTTTAATACTCTGATTACTTCAATAAAAACTAAGCTTTGGCCGTTAGGTCACGATGTGCGCTTTGTGCCAGGCCATGGCCCAGAATCCACTTTTGGTCGTGAACGCGCTTCAAACCCATTTGTTGCCGACGAAATGCCGCTTTATTAACGCGTGCTTAAACACTAAAGGTCGTTGAGGCGGCCTTTTTATCGTCGTGGTTAATCAAGATGACGGCTCAGACTCGGCAGCGGCGAGATAGCGCCGTGCAAGGCCAACGAATTCTTCTGGCGTTCTGTCTAAGTCTGGCGTTGCAATAAAGATATCGTAGTCGAAATAACGCCGCTGATAGCGCATGCGGTTGGCTAACATCGCCTGTAGGCCTTTAAACTCCACGCCATCTTCATTTCTATAGATAGCTGAGTCCAGTACAATATCCTCAAAATTTCCGCTTTGTTTATGCTGCCTCGCACCTAAATAAAGCAACGATCGTTGACTGAGCAACAGCTCGGTAGCGATGCGCGGGCAAATACTACTGATGTAAGGGGAGTAGCACTTTAACTTAATTCCGATCCACGGTAAGGGGCGCTGCCAACCGTCTTGGTCGTAGGTGCAAATATCAATCTTTTGGATGTTATTCCATTTAACGACCCAACCGCCTTTGAATAAGTGTTGCTGGAAATGCGTGGCAGTGAGAGTAAAACGTACGGTACTTTTCAGAATCAAGAGGTAGCCAAAGGCGATCACGCAGCCTATCGCGATGATCGTGATCAACCCCTGCTGCCAACCAGGTGCATACACCATCAAAAATACGCAACCAATGGTAAAGATACCCGTTAGCCAACGTACGGTGATGGAAGAAAATACAAAAGGTTGATTGGTTAAGTGTACGGTTTGCATCTTTTATTACTCAAGTCGATAGATACCTCTGTTTATACAATCAGTAGTCTAAGAATCGATCACAATAACACTGATTAAATTGTAGTCTGATACCTGCGTATCGGGAATTTTTGTGGCATAAAGGCGCTGATACCCTGTAAATTCAACCAAAAATTTGCTATAAATCGCGCTTCAAATTTTCACCACTGCCACGTATGCAGTGAAATGGAGAAATACTCGATGAGACTTGCTCATAAGCGTAAGGTGCAGTTAAAGTTGCAAAAGCGCATTAAAGCGACAGTTGCAAACGTAGAAGCAACACAGAAAGTCAAGCCTACTGTTGAGAAAAAGCTAGTGGCCAAGCCAGCAGCGAAACAACAAGTTGTCGCCGCGGCTAAAATAACTGACATTGCGCTCACTCCAAAGCAACAACAAGTTTTAGATATCGTTGCTAAAAATGCAGACGGCATCAATCCAAAAGGCATTGGCCTTGAAGCGGGTCAAGATGACGCTAAAGCGGCTTCTTGGGCGACTGGCGCTTTGAAAAAACTACTGGAAGAAAACCTAGTCGCGAAAGAGCAGCTTGCGGGTAATAAAGTTATTTACAAAGCCATTTAAAGGCCGCAGCAACGTGCTTTAAATCGCTAAATTAAGATTGAAAAGCCTCGATTTTTTCGAGGCTTTATCATTTATTTAATGCGTTATTAATATCTTTGTCACATTTTTAGCTAATGTCTGAGTTGTTTTACTCGCGTTTATCATTACGTAGTTAATGCATTGTGATTATATTCCTCTTCCGTTTAATTTGTTGATTTTTTTGAATAAAAACATATCTCGTATCTTATGGATTACGTAGTACTACGTAGTTATTTAGTCTAACTTCCGTCATATGTGTTAAAAAACATCCGTGTTCACGCTGATTTCATCTTCGGTCATGATCGATCACTCTGTAATCGATATAGAACATATCTAAAAAGGTATGACCCGTTAACAAAGGACGTGAACATGAGTGTTATTAAAAAATCGCTAAAACGAATTTTTAAAGGGACCGTAATGGCAACTGCGTTAGCTGTTATGGCTACCTCTGCTTCTGCGGCAGAAAAAATATATCGCTTGAAGCTGGCAGAAACATGGGGACCAAACTTTCCAATATTTGGTGATGCCACCAAAAATATGGCCAAAATGGCTGAAGAGATGTCAAACGGACGTTTACAGATTCGTATCGACTCTGCCAACAAACATAAAGCGCCGCTAGGTGTTTTCGATATGGTTAAGTCTGGCCAATATGATATGGGTCACTCCGCGTCGTATTACTGGAAAGGTAAAGTACCAAACACTCTATACTTCACTTCGATGCCTTTCGGCATGCTACCAACAGAGCAGTACGCATGGTTCTACTATGGCGGTGGTATGGAACTAATGGAGCAGGTTTATTCTCAACATAACCTTCTATCGTTTCCTGGCGGTAATACCGATACCCAGATGGGTGGCTGGTTCCAAAAAGAGATTAACTCCGTTAAAGACTTACAAGGTCTGAAAATGCGTATTCCAGGGTTTGCCGGTGAGATCCTTGCCGAACTCGGCGCGAAACCGACCAACATTGCCCCGGGCGAACTTTATACCTCACTTGAGCGTCGTACCATTGATGCGTTAGAGTGGGTCGGTCCATCGCTTGATTTACGTATGGGCTTCCACAAAATTGCGCCTTACTACTACACAGGTTGGCATGAGCCAGCAACAGAACTGCAGTTCTTGGTTAACAAACGTGTATGGGAACGTCTACCGGCTGATCTACAAGCTATCTTACGTGTCGCCATGAAGACAGCAGCCTACGATATGTACACACAGTCAAAACACGAAAGTGGTAAGAACTGGGCGTCAATCAAGTCTGAGTACCCTAATGTCATGGTTAAAGATTTCCCAGAAGAGGTCATGACAGCGCTACGTGAAGCTAATGATCGCTTGCTAAAAGATCATGCAGAGAAAGATGCATTGGCGAATGAGATTCAACAGTCTCAAGCGAACTACCTAAATCAGGTTCGTCCGTGGTCTAACATCTCACATCGCGCTTACCTCAACAGCCAAGTACAACAATAAAAGATTTGGCGTAACAATAACAATAAGCGAATGGGTGACGTTGTCACTCGTCCGCTAGCCAAAGAACCCGATCAGATAATACTTCGCTACTCTATGAGTGGCATCGATTCAAAATTCCATGGAGTAGGGAATGAGAAGCCTAATATATATCGAGCGAGCATTTAATCGTTTTGGTGACTTCCTCGGATGGTTATCGAGCATTTTGTTTATCTTGCTACTGGCCAATGTCGTCTACGATGTTGTGATGCGCTACGCATTCAACGATGTTTCCATTGCGTTTCAAGAAATGGAATGGCATCTATTCTCGGCCGTTTTCCTACTCGGCGTTCCTTATGCGATTAAATCCGGTGGGCATGTTCGCGTTGATTTGTTTTATGAGCGGCTGTCGAACAAAGCTCAAGCCATTATCGATGTGCTCGGTACGCTGTTTTTCTTATTTCCATTTTGTCTGCTAGTGGCTTACTACGGAGTGGACTTTGCTCGCGAGAGTTACGCGCTAGGCGAAACATCCGGTGACCCTGGTGGTCTGCCTTATCGTTGGATAATCAAAGCGATGATCCCACTTTCATTCTTCTTTATGGCGATAAGTGGCGTTGGTTTATTGCTGCACTCCATCAACAAAATCGTTAATCCACATCTTATATATTCACAAGTGCAAAAGTAAGGAGACAAGAAAATGGTCGGTATTGTAATGTTTTTTGTAGCCTTGTTTGCTTTGCTACTTGGCTTTCCAGTTGCGTTTACCTTTGGCGGTATCGCATTGATTTTTGGTGTTTGGGCAGAAGGCATGGATATGTTTGCCTTTATGCCATATCGAATTCAGTCGATTATGGAAAACACCGTGTTAATGGCCGTTCCCCTGTTTGTCTTTATGGGGTTAGTATTGCAAAAAACGCGTCTTGCTGAGCAACTGCTAGAATCGATGGGAAAGTTATTTGGCGGCATTAATGGCGGTATCGCAATCTCTACCGTATTGGTTGGTGCGCTTTTAGCGGCGTCAACAGGTGTTGTTGGTGCTTCTGTTGTTGCCATGGGGTTGATTTCACTCCCTGTTATGCTCAAGTACAATTACGATAAAGGCTTAGCGTGTGGCACCATTTGTGCTTCTGGTACGCTTGGCCAGATCATCCCACCTTCTATTGTTTTGATTCTGCTTGGCGACGTACTAGGTGTCCCTGTCGGTGACTTGTTCCAAGCGGCGATTTGGCCAGGTTTCGTGTTGGTTGCAGCTTACATCATCTACATCCTTATCTATGCCAAATTAAACCCTGAATCGGCTAAAGCGATGCCAGCTGATGAGAATCTTAATCGTAAGCAAGAAGTGATTGCTGCTCTGAAAGCGGTGGTCCCGCCATTAGCGTTGATTATTGTGGTACTGGGCTCGATTTTTGCGGGTGTGGCGACACCGACAGAATCGGCGGCGTTGGGTGGTGCCGGTGCGATTGTACTCGCGCTACTGTATGGTCAATTCAGTTTCATGATGGTTTATGATGCGGCCAAAGAAACGGTTAAAGTGACGGCGATGGTCTTTGCGATCTTGCTCGGTGCAACGGCTTTTTCGATGGCGTTTACCTACACAGGTGGTGACTATCTGGTTGAAGAGTGGATGCTTCAGCTTCCAGGTGAGAAATGGGGCTTCTTGATTATCACTATGTTGGTGATCTTAGTGCTGGGCTTTTTCATCGACTTCGTTGAAATCTGTTTCATCATTGTGCCAATTATAGCGCCAGTGGCTGAACTGATGGGCATCAACATGACATGGTTCGCAATCCTCGTTGCGATGAACTTGCAGACATCATTCTTAACCCCGCCGTTTGGCTTTAGTTTATTCTATCTAAAAGGGGTCGCTCCAAATGGTGTGACAACCCGAGACATCTACCGAGGTGTAATGCCATTCATCGCGATTCAGGTGTTGGTGTTGGCTTCCTTGTTGGTCTTCCCTGGATTCTATGGAATGTGATCAACAAGTTACGATTTGATCACAACTCCTGCTAAAGTGAGGCTGCTTAACCGAAAGGTAAGTAGCCTTTGTTTTTTATTGGGGAAAGGGATGCCTCTACAAGGAAAACTCATACTTCTCAGTCTACTACCACTTATGTTGGTGACGGCATTGACCAGTTGGATATCTATCCACCAAGCTAAAACGCTGGGTGAAAAAGAGATCCAAATTTTTGAAGATGGATTGATTCGTTCCAAAGAGACAGCATTGAAAGATTATGTTGACCTTGCCTTTGATGCCATCGGCCATATCTACAATGACACCAGTTTACCTGAGCATCAAGCCAAACAACAGGTTAAAGAGGTGTTGAATAAGCTTCGTTATGGCAAAGATAAAGATGGCTATTTTTTTGCCTATGATCAATTTGGTGTCAACTTAGTTCACCCGATACAGGCAGAGTTGGTCGGGCAAAACCTTCTGCTTCTTCAAGACGAAAATGGTGATCATCTTATTGAAGCTCTGCTTAATCAGGCACAAAATGGTGGAGGTTTTCATCGTTACTTATGGCAAAAACCGTCAACAGGGGAAAATGTCCCCAAACTTAGCTATGCCGCCTGGCTTGAAAGGTGGAACTGGATGGTGGGGACAGGACTTTACATTGAAGATGTTACCTATGAGGTAGCGAACTTAAAGTCTGAGGTTAACAATAACATTGAGACGACGTTTTTCTCTGTGATCGTCATTATGAGCGTCACCGTAGGTGTCATTGTGGTGATTACGCTAGCAGTTAACCTGCATGAACATCGCTTGGCGGATAAGAGTTTAAAAGAGCTAGCGCATAAAACAGTGATGTTTCAAGAAGATGAGAAAAAGCATCTGGCCAGAGAATTACACGATGGTATCAATCAGTTATTGGTATCGAGCAAGTGTCATTTGGAGTTATTGGCCAGTAAAATTGATGACGCTTCCCTTAAACAGCATTTGGCTCAATCGCAACAATCGTTGATGACGGCGATCAACGAAGTGAGGCACATTTCGCATAACCTGAGACCAAGTGCGCTTGATGATATTGGCTTAGAAGCTGCATTAAACAGTTTACTGCTAGATTTTAAGGCGCACTCAGGTATCGATGTTGAAGCGACACTCAATACTCACTCTTCGAATAAATTAAAATCGGAAATGGCGACCACATTGTATCGCGTTGCTCAGGAGTCACTAACCAATATCGAAAAACATGCTCACGCTGACAACGTCAGTGTCATTTTGCAGCAGATGGGCAGTATGCTGCAGTTGATCATTCGTGATGATGGTGTCGGGTTTGATGTTAATGTAACCTTGAGAAAATCCGGCATAGGCCTGCGTAATATGCGTGAACGTGTCGAATTTATTGGTGGCGAACTGGATATCGAAAGTCAGCCAGGGTTGGGCACTGAGATAACCGTATTGTTGGAGTTGGACGGATTAGTTTATGGATGAACCGATTAAAGTTGTGATTGTGGATGATCACCAAGTTGTTTTAGACGGTTTTAAAGCGCGGCTGCAGACCGAATCTGATATTGATGTTGTTGGATCTGCAAGTAACGGGCTAGAGGCGATAGAGGTTGTGAAGGCGCTACAACCAGATGTTGTTTTGATGGACGTTAGCATGCCACTGATGAATGGAATTGATGCAACGAAGGTGATCAAAGAATCGATGCCTGATGTCAAAGTGTTGATGTTAACCATGCATGACAACCGTGAGTACATTATGAAAGTGATGCAGGTGGGGGCCGTGGGTTACATGCTTAAAGAAATCTGCGCACAGCGCATGGTTCAAGCGATTAAAACCGTTTATCAAGGCTCGACCTATTTTTGTGAATCGGTCACACAAACCTTGTTTTCCCAAGAAGTGATTCCCGCAGCGCAACGACCTAATCCACTGAGTCGCCGAGAAGAGGCGATCTTGAAATTGGTGGCGGAGGGTAATAGTAGTAAAAAAATCGCATCACTTTTAAATATCAGTTACCGCACAGTGGAAACGCATCGTCAGAATATTAAACACAAATTGGACTTACACAGCACCGCTGAGCTAGCTAAATACGCGCTTGAGCAGGGTATCGTTGCGTAGTGAATTTTCCCCTGTGTGAAATTTGGCGTGACTTGGTGGTGGCACAATTTTTTGTTATGGCCTCATTTGTCGTTACGACAATAAATCTGATTAGTAGTTGTCTGTATTGATTGTGTATAAGCGTGGTTCCAATCGCCTTAATGGAATCCACGCGAGAAATGAACCAGCTTATCGATGCGTTATTTACCCAAGGATATTATGTTTGGGATGACTTTCTGTCGCCAAATGAAGTTGCGCAACTACGGCAGTGTCTACCACCTGAATGGGAAAAAGCACGAATTGGGCGTGGTGAGCAAGCAGTGCGGGCAACCTCAATTCGTAGTGATAAAGTTCATTGGCTGCACCGAGCAATGGACGCCCCCGTTTTGTCCTACCTCGATAAGATGGAATGTTTACGGTTAGAAGCAAATCGCCATTTCTTTCTTGGTTTATTTGAGTACGAAGCCCACTTTGCCAAGTACGAGCGAGGAGATTACTACCAAAAACACCTCGACAGCTTTAAAGGCAATGAGAATCGTAAACTGACAACCGTCTTTTACTTGAACGACTCATGGACAGTAGACGATGCTGGCGAGCTAGCGATCTATGACCTTGAAGATAAGCACTTACTGACCGTCGCCCCAAAGTCAGGTCGGTTATTGGTGTTTTTTTCTGAGCAATTTCCACATGAAGTGTTGCCGACCAATAGCGAGCGTTACAGTATTGCTGGTTGGTTTCGCGTCAATGGAGTACAAAACAACCGGCTTGATATTGCCAACTAGACACAGAAGTGACAGTTTTCACGGGTTAAGCCATGAACACCTTGTCGAGTAGCAAGGTGTTGTTGTCCTTTTGAACGTCCCATCTGATAACCTTGCTCTAATAATACTTGTTTCATAGTTAAACGCTTGACGGCAAATGTTTGTGAGGGCGCGATAACTCTGATGGTGGCATCAACAGGTGGATGGCGAATAAACTCAAGCGATTGATTGTAGCGCCTAGCTCGATCGACCATCGCATCGCCTATCTTTGGGTACTGTTTAAGAAGCCGTTTAAAGACTAACGCGCTTTTTCGTTCTGGCATTTGATAGCTGAGCGGATGAGACAGTATCACCGTAATCTCTCGTGCGCCACGACGATAAGCTTCGATGACAGGAATCGAATCGGCGACGCCGCCATCGGTGTAACAGCCATGTGATAAACAGGGAGTCTGTTTGTAGGCGATTGGCAGCGCACTAGTCGCTTCTAGCACTTTCTCTAAATTGTCGGCATTTACCTGATAGTAGTCAGCACGGCCTGTTTCGATATTAGTCGCCGTTGCTATTAAAGGTATGTTGTTAAACAAAGTGTCCGTATCAAGCGGATACTGTTGATTCGATTGTGTCACTAACCACTTTACATCAACAAGGTTGCCTCCTTTAAGGAAGCGAGCGGGATTATAAAACTGCTTATCTGTCGCAAGTTGAGTGATCACTTGGTAACTACGACCAGATTGTTTGGCTAAGTAGCCAACTAAATTAGAGACACCCGCCGACACTCCAAGCGCGAAATCAAATGGATTATAGTTTTGCTCGATAAACTGATCTAACACACCTGCCGCAAAAATACCTCGCATTGCTCCGCCTTCAACCACTATCGCTTTCATCGTTACTTCATCTGTATCTGTTGTTCTCAATATCGACAGTGTAATTAGAGTTGCTAGGTTTTTGAAATGGGTAGTTTATATCACTGCAATAGAAGGTCCCTATTGATAGAAAATACCAATGCAATTGATAGGAAATGACAGGTTCAAGATAACACCAATAAGAACTAGATTAACTAAATGGCCAGACAAACAAGCAGTTAAAATGATTGTCTGTGCATATACACAGGTGTTTTCTTGCATTGCTATTAAACTGAACTATACTGTTTATAAATACAGGTTAAGGAGGTGTGTATGTTGTTAGAAACGATTGAACGTGTAAACCGCCTACGCCAACAAGCGTTGAGCGATCCTAAATTTCTTAATTCTGCCAAAGAGCATGAGAAAGCATTGCAGGCGCAAGAACAACGTTGTGTGAGCCAAGCTAATAAAGCTCAGTCTCGCAAGGATCGAAGTCTTGCCAATATCTACCACCAAGCCGAATTTGGTCAGCGCAGTGATAGTTCAACGCACTAGATGCGGCTTTTATGCGGTATAAAAAGTGATTACTAGGGGAGCACGAAGCTCCCCGTTTTTGACATTTTCTTCATCGATTCAAGTACTAAGTGCGACACCTCAAAGTATGCTGATTTGAGGTGTCACTAGCCTTTATGAATGCTCGAATTGATCAGCGAAATGAACGCCCCCTAAGAGGTAAGCGAACTTGTTTGAGGGTATTTGTGACACGAGGTTTTGTCACTGTTGTGTGCTTGATCGACTCAAATAAAGCAGGATCAAATGCGCCTGGCTGTTTGAGATCATGACATAAGCTATCGATCAGAGTCTTGTCTACGTCCCACATCGTGAAAAGGTGAACATAGTGCCTTAGCTCTGAATCTTGGTTCTCTCCCAAGTTGGTGCTCTCTTTTGCAAGCGAATAGCGGAAAATGATTGATTCATTTGGTTGGCAGAAGATAAGAGAGAGTGACAATGGTGTTTTTTGTAACCATAACCCTTCTGGTAATCCCACTCCTTTGTTACGCCAAAATTCGGCCACAAGAGACAACTGCTCATAAGCATAATGTGCCATTTTTTGTGCTTGCATGGCGAGCTCGATTTGTCGCTGATAACTGTTACGAGCAAAATACTCCCAAAGCACTAGCGGAGAGAGCCCATTACGTGAACCAGCAAAGGTGGTATCGGGGGAGCCAATGTATTCTGGGTTATCAGGAGGGGAAACCATAAATTGTTGTTTGGTCATATAGACGCCTGTCGGCCAAGGTGCCCCTGGCCATTTATGACCGCTCGTGACAATCGAGTGAACCATAGGGTTACTGAAGTCAAAATTAGGCCCAGTGTCATCACCATGCTTGGCAAAGAACGTCTGATACTCTTGACAATCCTTAGCCATTTTTATGAAGGGAAGGTAGCTCGCGCCAAGTGCTCCATCGATATGAAGCCAGTAACCTGTGCGAGTCTCGTAGTGGCTCTGGGGATCTTTAGGGTCGACGGGGACCTTTCTTTGCCACAGTCCATTGGCTTTTAAAACGGGTTCCAATCGACGAGTAACATAATCAACATCATCATAGGCGCCTTTAAACGTCGTACCGCAGTTGAGAACCACCAAAATAGGGTGACCTTTTTCAGCAAAAAACGTCACGTATTTAACGAGTTTTTCAACATCAATGGCACCAGAGCCTGCTGGAAGATCTGCCGTTGGTTTCTCTGACTCGACCTCACTTGGCCAAGGTTTTCCTGGTTCGATGGGGTTCAGTTGCGGGTAAAGTCGATTCCCAAGTTCACCAAAGGTATCGATTTTTTCAACCGCCATCGCCTTCACGATTGAGTAATGAGTGTCCTCTGAGAAAAATGCGACAGGGGTATAGGCATTAGCGCTTTGTGGTGGTGGACAAGGGTAGTGTGCATAGACTTCGCTATTCGTTAAAGTAGTACCGGTTTCTGTTTCAGATCGTATTTCCTCTTCTAACAACATCACACCGCTTAAATAGTCACGAGCATTGAGCATCGCATATAAGTTTCCTTCGGTACTGCCCATGGTAAGGACATAACCCCAGTAACTCTCAGGATCGCCTGATTGAAACTGGTTATTCTTATCAATATATGGCCCTTGAGATGGCCATTTTGCATTCCATAAACAAGCAAAATAGTCGAGTACCGAACGCTCAACACATTTTGAGTTGATCGTATAGTTCCCGTTGACGAAAGGGTCACCCACGTTGTTTAGACTGGCGTTAAGGAAAGGGGGTAAATGACTTTGATAGTGGATTTTTTCTTCCGTTTGATAGCCAAGAAAGTGCTGTTTTTGTCCATCAACATAGGCAAGAAGTTGTCGAAAAACTTGGTCTTGTTCACTTGCCGTTTGCCCACCGGGTGGCAGCTCTACATCAAAGCTGTTAACGGCTTGTTCTGTGTAGTGAAAATCGTAATTTCTTTCGGCATAGATCTTGGTAGGATCTGCTGAAGGTGGGGAGATCTTGTCAAGTGCGAAGTCGGGAACCTGTTCTATCCATGGCTCTCGCCTAGGACCGTACTTTATTTTGTTTTGGTCACTCATAATCGTTGCCCCAAGTTATTAAGATTTTTTTATCCGGAACAAGTAGCGAGAGTTTTTTCACTACCTAGCCAACCACGATATGTTCGTGTATCGCTTACTATAGTTAGTCAGTTGAATATCGACTTGATCGATCTTAAAAATATTAACTCAGTCTCATATATGACCATCTTTATTAACTAAAGAGTAAATAACAATGTTTTTCAAGAATAAATACTACTCAAATGTTGATAGTTATCGTCAAAACAACTACACATTCTATTGATAACTTAGTTGTATATAATTAAAAAGAGTTATCATGGCTAGGTGATAGATTGGTTTTCGTTTTTGTGTATTGAGTGATCAGTACCGCGAAGCACAAAGTTAATGACCAACATCATCAAAAATACCGCTCTAACACGCAGACCGTGAGGTATAAGATGAATTTAGGCTTCAAATCAAGAATTTACATTGGTGTTGGGGTGCTCGTCGCCGCTTCTCTTATCGTATTGGGCACGCTCAATATAGTCGCGATGAGAGACAATATGGTTGACGGCCTCGTGGCGAAAACCTCAGACAAACTGAGTTTTCATGTGGCAGAGCTTGAGCAGATGATGACCTTTAAAACTCAGGCAATTAAGAATGGTGCTAAAAGCTTTAACCTCCAACTTAACGATGACGATAATCAACGCTTAGTCGAACTTCTGGCGACAAGCGCTGCGATTTCAAATGTCATCATGACCTATCAAGACGGTCGTTCGTATATGTCGCTAAACAATACCAAATACGATTTTCGTACCCGAGATTGGTATCAAAGTGCGAAAAACGCCTCTGATGTCACGGTCACTGGAGTATATCAAGACCAAGTTACTCAACAGAAAGTAGTCAGTGTGACGATGCCAGTTAAGCAACAGGGGCAGGTGATAGGTGTTTTACTGGGTGATATAAAACTTGACGATGTGATCAGTACGGTGAGCAACATGCGTTTTGCGGGTGGTGCAGCGACATTGACCGACAACAATGCGGTATTTTTTGCCAGTGACGATCCGAATGATATCGGAAAAACCCCGTCACAAATTAGCGCAAACTTTGCTGACATGGAACGCGCCTTTTTCTCGCAACAATCTGGCCATTTAAGTTTTCCTTATCTTGGTATTCAATTTGATGGTTATTTCGAGCGCGTTAATCTGACCCCCGATATGTATTGGACCTTGATGGTCTTTGTTGACCAAGAGAGCGCGTTGGTGGATGTTTACGCCGCAATGTACGAATCCTTAGTGACTGGTGGCATATTACTGCTTATCAGCGGTGGTGCGATTTTTGTTATTTTACAATACGCTTATCGACCGCTGTTGAAATTAAAAACCGCGGTGCTTGATTTATCTCATGGCACTGGAGACCTGACGCAGCGACTTAAAATCGAAGGTGATGATGATTTAGCTCAGATAAGTCAGGGCTTCAATCGATTTGTTGAAAACCTTCAGGAGATGATGCTACATATATCACAAGCCAGTCAAAACATTTCAGTTAGCGCTAAACAATTGGGTACGACCGCGCGTGAAAATGAGGCCAAACTGGTGACTCACTCAAGTGAAACAGAGCAAGTAGTGACAGCCATTACTGAAATGAGTGAGAGTGCTCGAACGGTTGCAGAAAACGTCAATCAATCGAATCGCATCACTGAAGACGCGAGCAAAGAAGCAGAATCATCTCTTGCTATTGTTAATAACGCGGTTAGCACTGTAAGTGCGTTAGTAACAGAAGTAGAGGACATGTCGAACCGCATTCTGCGTATGAATCAAGACGCGAATAAGATCAGTAATGTATTGAATGTTATTGGTGAGATCTCTGAACAAACCAATTTACTTGCGCTTAACGCAGCGATAGAAGCCGCTCGAGCAGGTGAGCAAGGGCGCGGTTTTGCAGTTGTCGCTGATGAAGTTCGTGCTCTTGCCGGGAGAACGCAAAACAGCACGATGGAAATCTCTGACATGCTTAATCAACTGCTTGGTGGTACAGAGAGCGTTGTTAAGGCAATGGACTCAACCAAAAGGCAATGCCAAGAGACCGCCGATAAAACCGCTGAAGTGTCTGAAAGTCTGACCGTAATGAGCACATCGGTACAAGAAATTGATGATGTCAGTACTCAAATTGCTGCTGCTACAGAAGAACAAAGTACCGTAGCAGAAGAGCTCAGTCGTAATATGCTATCGATCCGAGACATTGTCGAGTCATTGGTAACTAGCGGTCAGCAAACGGTACAAGCGACGGAGTTGCTTAATGATACCAATGACGATCTTAAGCGACAGGTCGCCAACTTTAAGCTGAGATAATTCAGATAGTTAAAACGAGGAAAAGTTAAAACATCAACTCGGCTTAACTGAGCATTAAGCCGAGTTTTAACTTAGTGCATCAAACATTACGTGGCTCTCAATGTAGTAGCTATTCATTTCGGCGTAACTCCTTTTTGGACAATTTTGAGTTAGAGTAAATTGCTTGACTCCATTCACTCGCACAAATAAATGTATTGCAAAGTCCCAACGATTTTTAGTTGTGCTGTATTTTTTTCGTGCCTCACTGGACTGCCCAGTATTTCCCTAACAGATAAATGGTAAGTCTATGATTAAAAGCTCATTTTGATAAATAGTGACGGACACTTCCAATGCCAATAAAAGGCCCACATTATGACCCTACACAGTTACAGCATACATAAGATATATCTTATGTGGATTAGCTCAACCTGTCACTTACAAGATCGGGATGTTACCTAAGCCATCAGAGCCCCTATCAAACTTTGTCCCGTAATGTGCTGAAGCTGATACTCGCAACATTTCCACAAGTTTCTCTTTGACTTGGTCAACTTAATGTGATAAATATGCATCAATGTTCATATTGATTCATTAACGATTCAGAGCTAAATAATCTGACAAAACAAGTCCATGTTCATAATATTTCAGGGAGTTGATCATGACCAACACACTGCAAGACACTGACGAGCTGACCTCTACCACCTTAACTCAACTTGACGAGTTATCAGAGCAGAAGTTACCCCTCTCACAACACAACAAAGCACAACAAACGCCAAGAGTTTTAGGCGACAACAAAAAGCCAGAAAACTTCGTCAACATCATCTATGAGCAATTTGCCAATACATTTGGAAATCAGAATCCAACACAAATGTTTAGCCTTTGCTGGCCTGGAACCGTCCTGGATCCCCAAGCTCTTGGGGTTGAAAAAGACGCCTCTGAGATACCCTTAAAACAGCTAATCCGAACTTCACAGGTCATGGACACTTATGTACCACCCGCGCCCATCACCCAGCCGGACGGGACAAGAACGTCTGATAGGTACAAGATGGCTATCAGTCAACTCGCCCCTAAAGTGAATCCAGAACTTGCGAAACTTCAAGAAATCGTCCGCGAAAAAATCAATACACAGATTGAAATTGAAATTGACAACGAAAAGCAAACGATGTCTATGAGTGATGCGTTTTACAGGTTATACAGTAGTTGGATATCAAAAAAACGAGAATGGTCTGAACAGATCAACAACAAACGAAATGAACTAGCTCAAAAATATTCAGGAGATCCACAAAAACAATATGACGAATTTCTGGCCTGGCACACTACAGTTTCAGAAAGTTACATTTCTTCAATCACTCTGGCCTACACCAACTTGATCGCCCAATTTCCATTATCACAATGGGAAGATTCTATCGCCATCCTAGATACATACAGTGACGGCGGATTGGGCGACGCGAAAACCATCATGCGAAATGCCGTTGTTTCCGTACCACCGGAAGAGGGCTTCACGTATTTGCCAATTCAGTCTATTCCTGCAGCATGGCCAAACCAGATCAAACCTACTACCAGCTTTATCGACTATCTGTCAGATCCCGAACTACAAAAGTCAGTCTTTGAAACCGCAATGAACCAGTTGAATGCACAAATTGCTGCATGGAAAGCCATCATCCCTCAAATCGATGACAAAGACGTTCAGCAAAAAACGAAAGCATTATCCGAAGCCAACCAAAACTATCGTAATGCCTGGAAAAAGTTGCGCGATACCTACACCGAGAACACAGTAACCGCAGTACAAATTCTGATGGATATTTTGGCGTCAAATGATGAGTCGTTAGATGACGCAAACGACGATCAAAAAGCTGATAGGACGAAAAAAGTTAACGAATTGTCCAAGTCGCTCACCGAACAAAACGAAAAAGAATCCTCAAGCGTTGACTACGAAGAGATAAAAGAAATTGCTACGAAAGTTGGCGACATGCAAAACAACCTTAACGATTCGCAATCTGGCGCTATTGACTGTGGTATTCAATTAGCCAATGCAGCCAATGATTACCTTGAAACCAAAGGCAAGTCTTCAAACATGGGTTGGTTAAAAAGTTACATCGACCAACTCACAACCTGTTGCGAGAAAGCAAAAGCGCAACTTGCCAACTTTTCATCTGCTTCTAATAGATACAACCAATACCTTAATGCGGCAGGCAATACGGAAGATGCCAATCAAAGTGACAAGTTTGGGAGCAATGCCTTCGCCAGCAATATCTCAGATTCCGAGGCAAAAAACTGGACTGAGATGAAAATCGTTATTGATAAAGAGTCAATGAATTCGTCATCTGACCTTACAACATCATTCAGTCAGCGCGACTGGGGTGTCAATTTCTTCCTTGGTAGTGCCTCTGGTTCAAACACAGTCAGTGGCTCGGAATTTGCCGAGAGTTTCATGAGCAATAAAACAAAAATAGAACTCGGATTTCTGGCGCAAAAAGTGGTTATACAACGTTCTTGGTTGAAAGCCGGTATCTTCACCAACACCGCCAGTATGTATCGGACAATGAAAGCACCGCTGTCACCTCAGACCAAAGATTCGTTCGATGCTGCGGACGCCTGCAATCCAAAAAATGCTCAGAAAATCAAAAACCTTATCTCAGATTACCAATTTCCGTCTTATCCAGTGGCTTTCATCATCGTCAAGGACTTGTGCGTAAAGATCAATGTTGAAACCGCTGAAACCAACCGTGCTCGTGAGCAATGGAACAAAACCAAGACACAAGGTGGTGGGTTCTTCTGCTTCTCCATATCAGATACCACAGCGGAAGTTACCGATAATGAATCGACCAACTCCTATGCCATGGCAGGGCAGCTCATTCTTCGCTCACCTACCCCACAGATCATCGGTTACTACTCTCAGCTTCTGCCGCCAGACAATTCAACGATTTTGACGACCGGCACGGTTCAAGAGCTTATGGAGTCTATGACTTTTCTTGAAAACCTGAAGAGCATCCATTCGTCTGATGCTATTCCTGAATTTCCAATCATGCCTTCTTATTAAGACTACACAAGGCCCACTAATATATTTAAGGAAACTACAATGCCAAGAAACAATACCCAACGTTTGTCACTCATCGTAAATGACTTAGCGGAAAATTGTTATTTTTCAGGTAACAAGAAAGGTGCTCAATATGTCGCCCCCTTTTTTTTGTGTGATCCAAAAGAGTTAGAAATAGAGCAACAATATTGGGGCAAGTTTAGTAAAGACTACTCACACCTACATATTTGTACAAATAATGATGACCCGACCAATGCCGTGCAAGTAGATAACGAGGTAGTTAAATCTGTAATATTCCACTTCACGCTTAGACCGAATGGCGGTTTAGATGGCAATAGGTCTGAGAAAGTCAAAATTACCCCCGACACCACTTTCTATTTTGGCAATGCAGATGGGGCTGGTGAAGAGTTTGAGTTTGAAATCAGCGAGGATGAACAATCTTTCTTACAACAGGCTTGCTTTGTAGAAGAAAACTTCATTGATCATGAGGTTGATCAAGATCCTAAGAAAGACATCAGATTCGTGTATTACTCGTAAGCGCGTCATAAACCCCACATTCTAATCAATATCGGTACGTCCTAAGATCAAATCTCCCAATCTCAAGGAGATCTGAAATGGCAAAACGACGTACCGACCAAGAATGGAAAAACCTGTTCGAGCAATACGAATCCAGTCAACTATCCCAGCGTGTTTTCTGCGAGCGCCATAGTCTGAGTCTTTCGACCTTTTATGCAAAGCGTCAACAATTGCAGTGCTCTAGGCAATCTCAAACTGGTGGCTTTATCAAAGCTGAAGTCGTTGAAAAAACGACTCGCTACCAAGTAACTCAAACACCCATCGCCAACATGACATTATTTGTTAATGACGCTGAACTCAGCATTCCACAGGGTACACCTGCCTCGTATCTGGCAGAGTTAATCGGAGCACTATCATGAAACGAATGTTGAGCGCCCCGAATGTTTACCTGTATCGGGAGTTCGTGGATTTTAGAAAGTCTATCAATGGCCTGGCGGCGATTATCGAGTCCGAAACCGATTTGCCGCTCGGCACGGGCGCACTGTTCCTATTTACCAATAAACAACGCGATAAAGTCAAAGTGTTGTATTGGGATAAAACGGGTTTTGCCCTGTGGTACAAACGGCTCGGTGCGACAAGAAGTCGCTTTGTTTACTGTTGAACTTTGATTCAACCCTTCGTATTGCCGAAGGTTTCCTATTTCGATATGCGTCACTAGCAATGGTGGGGTGTGAAGCTCGAAAGACAATGTAGCCTTAAGTTCAATAGTGATGTTGAACAAACTGCAAGCATCATGCGGTTGGGCCCTAGGAATTAATGGTATGTGTAATTAACTGAACAGTTGTAACTGTCGTCATTGTAAACAAGCTAAAGATGCTGACAAGCTTGAACCAAAAGGTGTGGTGGACAAGTTAACATGCTCTAGTCTCATGTTACGCAATTTAATGTGCCCCCGGCGGATTGACTGACACTAACCCATTATGTGAATAAAGCGGAACTTGGTAAGCCCGTATGCTCCCTCGTTGAGGTAGTTTCTTCGTAAGAATGAATGACGGGCATGCGGGTAAAGGACGATGGAGAAAGCGAATGCCTTGCTGTAATGGCAAAGATAGATGTATTGAACGTGACATCATGCGAAAGCATAGCCCACTTCCATCGAGTGGTTAATCACAAGAAATTTGTAATAAGATTTTAGCTTAGGAATGCAAATGAATTGCTCTTATGAACAATGTGCACCTATAAACGAAGCGCAATGCTGGTCTAACATCGATTGGAAGGCTGCAAAGCGCTACGTAGGATCATTGCAAGCGCGTATTGTGAAAGCAGTAAAGCAAGGGAGAAAAGGGAAAGTTAAAAGCCTGCAATGGTTATTGACTCATTCCTTTTATGCGAAAGCCCTTGCGGTTAAACAAGTAACGGAGAACAAAGGGCGTAAAACGTCTGGTGTTGATGGCGAAACATGGCAAAGTGCTACTAAAAAATGGCGAGCAATCTCATCGCTCAAACGCTCTGGATACAAGGCAAGTCCATTAAGGCGAGTCTTTATTCCAAAGTCGAATGGGCAGAAAAGACCTCTCGGTATCCCCACAATGCTGGATCGTGGGATGCAAGCACTATATTTGCTAGCCGTTGAGCCAGAAGTGGAGACAAACAGTGACGGCAATTCTTTTGGTTTTCGAAAACAAAGGTCTTGTGCTGATGCGATCGAACAATGCTTCAAAGTATTGTGTCGCAAACGTGCGGGAGAATGGGTGCTTGATGCGGACATTAAAGGTTGCTTCGATAATATCAGCCATGAGTGGATGCTAAAGCACTTAAACATCGACAAACCAATCCTTTCACAGTGGCTGAATGCTGGCTTTATGGAGTCTGGTAAGGTATATCCAACACTTGCAGGAACACCGCAAGGAGGAATAATCTCGCCGACGTTAATGAATATGGTATTGAATCAACTGCAAGGAACAATTGAAGAAGCTTCTGGTGTTAAAAGAGGTAAGCACCGTGAAATTCGTTCTAATGTTAAGAGAGTCTCTGTAATCAGATATGCCGATGATTTTGTTGTAACGGCTCATTCTCAAGCGTTTTTGGTAGATACAATATTGCCTTGTATTAATGAATTTATGTCCCAACGTGGTTTGGCATTATCGCCAGAAAAAACGCACGTTAGGCATATATCAGAGGGTTTTGATTTTCTTGGTCAAAATCTCAGAAAGTATAATGGCAAATTATTGGTCAAACCCAGTAGCAAAAGCGTTCTACATCTGATGAATAAGTTGAGACTTACGATCACCAAATATCGCTCTAGTCGACAAGACAGGCTAATCTTTCAGCTTAATCCAATATTAAGAGGTTGGTGCAATTATCACCGACACAGTGTCGCAAAGGAAGTATTTTGCAAGATTGACTCTGATATATGGTTGCTACTCTGGAAATGGGCATGTCGTAGACATCCTAGAAAAGGAAAATACTGGATTAGGGCTAGATACTTCCACCTGAGGAATCCCCTAATGATTTTGATAAAAATCATCAAGTTAAGGTAGATACACACCTTGTCGTATGATCAAATGGTTTCGCCAAAAATCAATAACCAGACAACAAGATGTGCGAACTCGATATTTTACACGACTCTCTTTACCAATTCTGCCCTGAATTACACTTAAAACGACTCAACAGTTTAACGTTGGCTTGCCACGCATTACTTGAGAGTAAAACGCTCACTCTTACCGAGCTTGGTCGTAACCTGCCAACCAAAGCGAGAACAAAACATAACATCAAACGAATCGACCGATTATTAGGTAATCGTCACTTACACAAAGAGCGACTCGCTGTATACCGTTGGCATGCGAGCTTTATCTGTTCGGGCAATTCGATGCCCATTGTTCTTGTGGACTGGTCTGATATTCGTGAGCAAAAACGGCTTATGGTATTGCGAGCTTCAGTCGCAC
>NZ_NIVQ01000015.1 GCF_002811245.1 Vibrio salilacus
TTTGAGAAGCTTTGCGATATCTGTACGTGACATCCCATCTTCGAAATGAGCGATGGCCAAATAGCGAATACGTAGCCTTGCATTAGATGTGGAACGAATAAGTTGAGGAAAGTTAATGCTCATATAGTACCTCCGAATAGAGGTACCATTAGATCAGAAATTTAATTAAATTGGTATCAGTAAAAAGGCCAGCTAGTGCTGACCTCTTTTAATCGCTTGTGGTTAAAGAATAATGTCTCTTACTTCTGGATCTTTGCGCTCTAGATAGTGAATAGACTTAATGCGGCGAATGGTACGGCAACGGCCTCGAATCAACAGTGTTTCCGTCGTTGCAATATTTCCCGAACGAGTGATCCCTTCTAATAAATCGCCTTTAGTGATGCCTGTAGCAGAAAAGATAACATTATCACTACGTGCCATGTCTTCCATGGCAAGTACGACGTTGGCTTGTACACCCATCTCTTCACAGCGCTTGAGCTCATTAGCACCATAAATGCGATTTTCTTCACTGTCGCCTTTCACTTCGTGGCGTGGCAGTAAACGGCCATGCATGTCGCCATCAAGAGCGCGGATCACTGCGGCAGAAACAACACCTTCAGGAGCACCACCAATGCAGTACATCGCATCGACTTCGCTATCTGGCATACAGGTGAGAATTGATGCCGCTACGTCGCCATCAGGCACCGCAAATACGCGCAGGCCCATAGATTGCATTTGTGCAATGACATCGTCGTGGCGCGGCTTAGCAAGCGTAATGACCACTAAAGTGTCTAACGTCTTATTGAGCGCTGCGGCGATTTTCTCTAGGTTTTCTTTTAATGGTTTATTCAAATCTATACAACCCTTTGCGCCAGGGCCTACAACCAGTTTTTCCATGTACATGTCTGGGGCTTTTAGAAAGCTTCCTTTCTCGCCTGCCGCCAATACTGCCAATGCGTTCGATTGACCCATTGCGGTCATGCGAGTCCCTTCAATTGGGTCAACTGCGATATCGACTTCATCACCACCAATACCAACACATTCACCAATGTAGAGCATGGGTGCATCATCAATCTCGCCTTCGCCAATAACGATCTCGCCACTGATATCGGTTTTATTAAGTAGGCTGCGCATCACTTTCACGGCAGCGCCGTCGGCTGCATTTTTATCGCCACGGCCAAGCCACTTATATCCTGCAAGTGCTGCCCCTTCAGTAACTCGAGAAAAGGCCATTGCTAAATCGCGTTTCATGATGACTCCAAAGTAAAAGGATTGAGAGAAATTAAATCGGCAGAATTTTATCACATCAAAAAGGAAACGTTTGCCTTTTCGCTTTTGTTGGCATTGAACTGGATCAATCTTGTTGGTTATATTGGTAGGGAAACACTCAAACACCTTAGGATGTAAAGGTATTGTCAATTAGCGCTGAATTTTTAATCAAATGATGCAAAAACTACAATATAGAGAGTGTTTCTCTGCGCATGGCTGAGTAGAATGGGGATAAATAAGGTTTAGGTCACCGATGATCAAAACCCTTCTCCGGATAACCTATAGGTAGGCTAAAATGTCTTTTGAAGTACTAGAACAACTAGAAGCAAAAATTCAAACCGCTGTTGATACAATTGCTCTTTTACAAATGGAAGTAGAAGAGCTAAAAGAAGAAAAAGAGAAGCTGGCGACTGAGGCTAACGAGCTACGTAACAATCGTGCAGAGCTTGAACAGAAAGCAGAACTAATGCAACAAGAGCACAACGCGTGGCAAGAGCGTATTCGTAATCTACTGGGTAAAATGGACGACGTTGAGTAATACGTCTTCATATCAATCAAAAAAGGCTGAACCTAACGTTCAGCCTTTTTCTGGTTTTTTTTGTCTACATCGTCTTAAACTCGTGGGCGTACGCCGAGAGTATGGCATAGCGCGTAGGTCATCTCTGCACGGTTGAGTGTGTAGAAGTGGAAATCCTTCACGCCTTCACGACTTAAAATACGCACCATGTCGATCGCCTGGCTTGCTCCTACCAACTGACGAGTAGTTGGATCGTCATCAAGGCCTTCAAACTGCTTTGCCATCCATCCTGGAACCTTAACTGCATTTTGCGCTGCGAAGCGCGAGGCTTGTTTGAAGTTTGAAACGGGTAATATCCCCGGTACGATCTCGACATCAATGCCAGCCGCTACACAGCGGTCACGAAAGCGTAAGTAGCTCTCGACATCAAAAAAGAATTGGGTGATTGCTCGATTGGCGCCAGCGTCGACTTTACGTTTTAGATTAAGAAGATCTGACTGAGCGCTTTTGGCTTCTGGGTGCACTTCAGGAAAAGCGGCGACTGAAATATCAAAATCATGGCGTGCTTTTAACAGTTCAACTAAGTCAGAGGCATACATATCAGGTTTTCCGCCACTAGGTGGAATGTCACCGCGCAGCGCCACAATGTTTTGAATGCCATTTGCCCAGTAGTCATCTGCAATCTGGATTAGCTCATCACGAGAAGCGTCGATACAGGTCAAGTGCGGGGCTGCCACGAGACCCGTCTCGGCTTTAATCTCTTTGATGATCGAGTGAGTTCTATCACGCTCACCAGAGTTGGCGCCGTAAGTGACTGAAACAAATTTAGGTTTGAGGTTTTTTAAGCGATGGACAGAGTTCCACAACGTTTCTTCCATTTTCTCGCTGCTCGGTGGAAAAAACTCAAATGACACATTGATATTGTCAGATAGTTCCGCGACATTCTGATTTAAAGCGTCAATATGACCCGCGTGTGTGTATCCCATCTTGCTCTCTCCCTGTGGCATCCCAGCCAACAAACATAAATTTCAATCGACGTTTAGACGTCTATATGTCTACAGAATGTATTGAATACGTTTTAAAGTCAACTGCGTGTGTATGAATTTTTCTCAAGTTAATAATGAGCCAGTTTCAAGTTTAGTGGCAGAGCCACTGTTAGCACTAACTAGACACAAAAAAGGCGCTAGATAAGTCTAGCGCCTGATAACTAAAGTAGGCTTGATAATAGATTGAGATCCGATTGAATAGCCCCTGCGGTGACCTCTCTACCCGCACCAGGCCCTCGAATTACCAGTGGATTATCTTTATACCATTTACTCTCAATAGCAAAGATATTGTCGCAAGGCAGCAGGTTGGCGAGTGGATGTTCTTTCGTTAATGCCTCTACGCCAACCGTTGCTTTACCATTTTTCTCTAAGCGCGCTACGTAACGCAGTACCTTGTCTTCGCGTTGGGCTTTTTCAAGCCGCTCTGCGAGTAACTCACTCAATAATTGGCTCTTATCAAGGAACTCATCTAATGAAAGCTGAGCTAACTCATCAGGCACTAAGCTCTCAACTTTGACCGCTTCCGGTTCGATAGCTAATCCAGACTCACGGGCAAGAATGACCAATTTACGCATCACGTCAGAGCCATCAAGATCGCTACGAGGGTCAGGTTCTGTTAAGCCTTGTTGCCAGGCAAGATCGACAAGTTCTGCAAACGGTACGCTGCCATCGTATTGTTGAAATAACCACGAAAGCGTACCGGAAAAAATGCCTGATAAAGCACTAATGTCATCACCACTTTCACGTAAATCTCTGACGGTGTGGTTAATTGGTAAGCCAGCTCCGACGGTGGCGTTGTACAGCCAGTGGCGGTTAATTTTGGCAAACGCATCTTGAACTTGATGATAGTAGTGACTTGATGCTGATCCGGCGACTTTATTGGCCGAAATTAAGTGCATTCCTTGTTCGGCGATTTCTAAATAGCGTTCGGCAAGCTCTTTACTGGCCGTTACATCCAGTACCACTAAATCGTCATACCCTTGTAGCGCACCGAGCTTTTCGATCCAGTCGCTTCCTTGGTAACTGATTGCCTCTTCATCGAAATGCGCACTCACTTCACTGGCTGCTATACCTTGGTCGTTAAACCAATAGGTTTGACTATCGACAACGGCGACGAGATCAAAATTCATCCCGTGACGTTTTTCAAGTTCAGATTTTTGTTCACAAAACAGCGCTAACCAACTTGAGCCGATATTACCTTTACCACATAACGCGATGGCGACGCGCTTTTGTGCTTGAAAAAGCTGGCTGTGGATCGCTTTGACTAATGGGTTGCTATCAATGGTGCGTAGCACGGCGACTAAACTTAGCCCCGACAGTGACTCAGAAATAAATTCCACTGGTGCATTTTTTAGTTGCTGATAGAAGCCGTAACAATGGTTAGGGTTCTTAGTGACACCAGCTCCAACCGCCGCAACCATGGCGTAACCTTCTTTCAGTTTGAGCTCAGCTTCAATCGCGGTGTCTTGCAAGTACTCTAGTGCACCACCAACGATTTCGCTGGTATAGGCCAAACGCAGACGATGTTTGTCAGGTTGTGACTCGTAGGTCAGAGGCTCAAGTTGAGCGCGTTTAAGGCTCGCTAAGACTTCGTTCTCGAAGCGTGTGAAATCATGCCCTGACGAGAAGCTCAGTTGAATCAATTGCACTTCATCAAGTGAGGAGATGATTTTTGCACCGCGGCCAGAGGCAAGAACGCGCTCGATGCGGGTTGAGCCTGATTCGGGTTGATAGCTGCAACGTAAGTGCAAATCCATGGTGCTTTGCGCAACAGGCTGAAGAGTCCGGCTGTGCAACACGGGCGCAGCTAGGCGAGCCAATTCACTGGCTTCATCTAACCTTAATAGTGGAAGTAAACAAGCATCAGAGACCAACCTTGGATCAGCACTGTACACACCAGCCACATCGCTCCAAATCGTCACTCGACTGACTTCGGCCAATGCGCCAATCACAGTTGCTGAGTAATCAGAGCCGTTCCGACCGAGTAGTACTGTACGGCCTAACGTGTCCTGAGCCATAAAGCCAGTAATGACGATTCGGTGGTGCGCGTGTTGCACCAAGGCTTCTTTGATCAGAGGATAAGACGCACCGAAATCGACCTCGGGTTGTGTGCCAGTTTGAGCTCGTAAAAAAGCGCGCGCGTCTTGCGCGGTTGCAGGCAGATCTGCTTGATTGAGTAAAGCGGCGAGTAAGCGCGAAGACCATACTTCACCGTGACCGAGTACCGCCGCTTTATCGGCGTCGGTTAATGGCGCCGTTAGCTCACCTAGGGTCGTGAACTCATCGCGCAGCGTGGCAAGCAATGGTTGCTTTTCATCGCCTTCAACAAGCGCTTCAATTAGCTCACTTTGATATTGGCGTAGCGTCTGAAGCTCTTCGTGTGCGAGGCGACCATCTTTGTTGAGCGCGTCCAAAAAAGCAATCAGACGATTGGTGGTTTTGCCCGCCGCGGAAACAACGATCAAGTCCTCAGCATTGGAATACTCTTTGAGTATGCCAACGACTCGACGGTAACAATCTGGGTCAGCAAGACTACTGCCACCGAATTTATGCAGTTGACGTGGCGTGGCAGACATTACGCAGCCTCCTTCACTTTATTAAATGCTTGAGTGAGGTCGTCAATCAGATCTTCACTATCTTCTAAACCAACAGATAAGCGTAATAGCTGTTGTGATATACCCGCTTCGGCTAGCGCAACTTCACCCATAGCTCGATGCGTCATTGAGGCAGGGTGGCAAATCAAGCTTTCAACACCGCCTAATGACTCTGCTAGAGAAAAGAGTTTGAGGTGGCCAACAAAAGCTTTAAGTTGTTCAAAGCTACCTGCAAACTCAAAACTTAACATTGAGCCAAAGCCAGTTTGCTGCTTTTTAGCGATCTCATGGCCGGGGTGATTTGGCAGACTTGGATGATAGATGGCGCTGACCAAAGACTCGCTCTGTAGGAACTGTAAGACTTTACTGGCACCTTCTTCGTGGGCTTTCATACGCGCGCCTAGGGTTCGCAGACCGCGTAGCGTCATATAGCTGTCAAATGGCGTCCCTGTTGCGCCAATGCAGTTGCCCCACCAAGCAAGCTCTTCAGCATGTTGCTCGGTTTTGGTGATCACAACACCGCCAATCACATCCGAGTGACCATTAATGTACTTAGTGGTTGAGTGAATAACAAAATCTGCACCTAGCTCGAGCGGCTTTTGGAATACAGGCGTTAAAAAAGTATTGTCGACCGCAACCTGCGCCCCGACTTGTTTGGCTTGTTGACACAGTTTTTGAATATCGACCACGCGTACTAATGGATTTGATGGCGTTTCTATCAAGATAAGTTTTGGCTTTTGAGCGAGCGCATTAGAGAGCGCTTTTTGATCAGATTGGTCAACGAATGCTACCTTGAAGTCACCTTTCTGAGCGCGGGTATTGAATAGGCGGTATGTTCCGCCGTAACAGTCATGGGGGGCAACAATTAAATCCTCAGGCCCTAGGAAGGCCGAGACCCACAAATTCAATGCAGAGGTACCACAGTTAGTCACTACCGCCCCTTTGCCTGATTCAAGCTCATACAGTGCGGTTTCAAGCAAGCCTCGGTTTGGGTTGCCCGAGCGGGTGTAGTCATATTGAGGCAGTTCACCAAAGGCCGGGAAGCTATAGTTCGTTGAGAGATAAATAGGGGGAACAACAGCGTGATGTTGAGTGTCTGACTCGATACCAGTACGGACCGCGATTGTGGCTGGTTTACGGGTGCTCATGGGCGTTTCCTTTCGAACTATAGTGACTTGTTGCAGGGAATGCGCTATATCTTGAAGATGTCAGATATGAGCAATTCCAACTCCATTTCTGGCCACTTTACTTGTCATTTTTGTGGACGTCAATATCTCTAGACGTCTATATGTCTTTGCTTGTGGACATAAATGCCGCTAAAATTGCGGCTTCTGATTTCAAACATACATTTTTACAAAGGTGCGCAATGGCAGACTGGAATGGCGAATACATTAGCCCGTACGCTGAGCATGGAAAAAAAAGTGAGCAAGTAAAGAAGATTACTGTTTCTATTCCATTGAAAGTATTAAAGGTTTTAACTGATGAACGTACGCGCCGTCAGATCAATAACCTGCGCCACGCGACAAACAGTGAGCTATTGTGCGAAGCGTTTTTGCACGCATACACAGGTCAGCCACTGCCAACGGATGAAGACTTGCGTAAAGATCGTCCGGATGACATCCCGACAGAAGTGAAAAAATTAATGACAGAAATGGGCATTGAGTTCGAAGCGTTTGATGAATAATCACCACGGCATGTCATTTTTTTCTGCAAGGTAAAATTCTTAAAAAAAACCGCTGTATCAAACAGCGGTTTTTTGTTCGTCACAACAGGCTTACTCTGCCATGTAGTTTTCTGGCATCTCTATTCGCGCGACACCTGAATCGACAGCCGCTTGCGCGACCGCTTTAGCTACGCGAGACAATAGGCGAGAATCCATTGGTTTTGGAATGATGTAATCTGGACCAAATGACAGCGCGCTAACCCCCGCGGCTTTTAATACTTCTGCTGGCACTTCTTCTTTGGCGAGCTGACGAATGGCTTCAACCGCGGCCAGTTTCATCTCATCATTGATTTCGCTAGCACGCACATCCAGCGCACCACGGAAGATGAATGGGAAACACAGCACGTTATTGACTTGGTTCGGATAGTCACTGCGTCCGGTTCCCATGATCAGATCTTGGCGAACGGCTCTGGCTAGCTCTGGCTTGATTTCTGGATCTGGGTTCGAACAAGCAAACACAATCGGCTTATCGGCCATCAATTTAAGCGCCTCGGGCGGCAGCAAGTTTGGACCTGATACACCTAAGAACAGATCGGCCCCTTCAATTACATCTTCTAACGTTCGCTTATCAGTATTGTTAGCAAATAGCTGTTTGTATTCATTGAGGTCTTCACGACGAGTATGAATGACGCCTTTGCGATCCAGCATGTAGATTTTCTCACGCATTGCGCCACATTTGATCAGCAGTTCCATACAAGCAACGGCAGCAGCGCCGGCACCAAGACAGACTATGGTTGCGTCTTGAAGTTTCTTTCCTTGCAATTCAATCGCATTTAACATCCCCGCAGCCGTCACAATCGCAGTTCCGTGTTGGTCATCGTGGAACACAGGTATATCACAACGCTCAATCAACTGTCTTTCAATCTCAAAACAATCCGGTGCTTTGATATCTTCTAGGTTAATACCGCCAAAGGTATCGGCGATGTTGGCAACGGTATCAACAAATTCTTCGATAGTGCGGTGTTTGACTTCAATATCAATCGAATCAAGACCTGCAAAGCGCTTAAAGAGTAGTGCTTTACCTTCCATAACAGGTTTTGATGCCATTGGACCTAGGTTACCCAAGCCTAAAATTGCGGTACCGTTTGAGATTACAGCGACCATATTGCCTTTTGAGGTGTACTTATAGACGTTATCGACGTTTTGGGCGATTTCGCGTACGGGCTCTGCAACGCCTGGGCTGTAGGCGAGCGCTAGGTCTCTGGCGGTTTCGGCTGGGGTAGTCAGCTCAACAGAAATTTTGCCTGGCGTCGGGTAGGCATGGTAATCCAATGCTTGCTGACGAAATTGCTCTTCAGGAGATAGTTGTTGAGGGTTGTCATCGGACATAGGTGTAGGTACTCGTTAATAATTATATGGAAAGGGGGAATCCATTTTAGAGTAACTAAGTCAAGCTGCCTAGGTCAGAATGCGATCGGAAGCAATAAAAGGTGGTAAAAGTCGGCTGATAAGACCAGATATCAAGAGGGATCACTGGTAATGGCTAGTTTCAATAACACAATACTCTGAATGAATGCTAATTACCTTATAATAGATAACAAAAAAGGACGCTTGAGCGTCCTTTCTAGATTCGATATCTAAGCAGAAATTACTTCTTGCTTGATAGAGCACCGAAACGCTTGTTGAAGCGATCAACGCGGCCGCCAGTATCTACGATACGTTGCTTACCAGTGTAGAATGGGTGACATTTGTCACATACGTCTAGGTGGATAGACTCTTTGCTTAGTGTTGAGTTGAACTCGAAAGAGTTGCCGCAAGAACAAGTCGCTTTAACTGCTTTGTACTCTGGGTGGATACCAGCTTTCATGGGAGAACCTCTGAATATAGGCCGTGTCGCTATCCGATTCTAAGCCGGACACCACACGTAGTTAATAAAAGTTGCTTGGATACCGCCGCCAAATGACAGCCATATCTCTAAGGCGCGATATAGTAATGAATCGCGCCACAGTGATCAACCGATTTAACCATAAATCTGCTACTTTTTTAGCCGAAACTTGGCGTTGTCGTGGGTGCGGAGTCGCTTTCTTGTCGGTCATTTTTACCTTAGACTAAGCAGCGTTACCTCCCCAAGAGCTCGATAGCCACTATGCGACCAACGATTGCCCGAGTAGCGTTACCTGTGCCACTCGATAAACAATTCGATTATCTGATACCGAATCACTTGTTTCCGATTATCGGTGGCCGTGTATCGGTGCCTTTTGGTCGGCAAACGTTAGTCGGTTTGGTGACGGCTTTGGTTAATGAGTCAGAATTTGAGCTGACAAAAATCAAGCCGATTAAACAAGTGCTGGATAGTCAACCAGTTTGGCCTGAACGGCTTTATGCCTTACTTCATTGGTGCAGCCAGTTCTATCAATATCCGCTCGGCGAGACTTTATTCAATGCGATGCCAAGTGCTTTGCGCAAAGGGAAGCCCGCTGATTTTGCCACGCTGGTTTCGTGGCAACTGACCGCGAGTGGCCGTGATCAACTGATGCAGGGATTTGGTCGCGCGGTGAAGCAGGCGAAGGTCATGCACATGCTGGAAGCCGGATCTGTCGCACACCAAGAGTTTATTGATCAAGAGATCAGCTCGTCAGTATTAAAAACCTTAGTGGAAAAAGACTGGATTGCATCGTTAGAAAGCAAGCCAGTGATTCGCGATTGGCATCAAGATGTTGAGGCCAACGTCGACAAACCTAAGCTCAATGCTGAGCAGGCCGTTGCGATTGCGACGGTAAACAGCGCGCAAGGGTTTGGCTGTTATTTACTGGAAGGGGTGACCGGGTCGGGTAAAACCGAAGTCTACTTAAATATGATAAAGCCAGTACTAGAGCAAGGCGCGCAAGCGTTAGTGCTGGTGCCTGAAATCGGATTAACTCCGCAAACCATCAATCGCTTTAAACGCCGCTTTAATGTACCGGTTGAAGTGATCCATTCAGGTTTAAATGATACCGAGCGACTCAATGCTTGGCTGAGCGCGCGTGATAATGCCGCAGGGATTATCATTGGCACGCGTTCTGCGCTACTGACACCATTTGCTAAGCTAGGCATCATTATTGTTGATGAGGAGCATGACGCTTCATATAAACAGCAAGATAGCTTGCGTTATCATGCCCGCGATGTCGCGGTGATGCGTGCCAATAAAGAGCAAATTCCAATTGTATTAGGATCGGCCACGCCAGCACTAGAAACATTACACAACGCCTTAGTGGGAAAGTATCATCATCTGGTTCTGTCAGCGCGCGCCGGAAATGCGACCCCAACTACCAACAAAGTACTCGACGTTAAAGGACTCTATCTTGAAAGTGGTTTATCGGCGCCCTTGATTGCTGAAATGCGTAAGCACCTTAATGCAGGCAATCAGGTCATGCTGTTTTTGAATCGACGCGGGTTCTCTCCGGCATTGATGTGTCATGAGTGTGGCTGGATAGCCGAATGTCAGCGTTGTGATGCGTACTACACCTATCACCAAAACAGCAGTGAAATTCGCTGTCATCACTGTGGCTCTCAGCAACCGATCATTCACCAATGCCAAGGGTGCGGCTCGACACACCTAGTGACCGTTGGTGTTGGTACGGAACAATTAGAGCATCAGCTATCCGAGTTGTTTCCTGAGTACCAAACCATTCGGATTGATCGCGACAGCACACGTCGTAAGGGGAGTTTGGAAAGCGCCTTGACTGCAATTCGCCATGGTGAGTATCAAATCTTAATTGGAACTCAGATGCTGGCTAAAGGGCACCATTTTCCTGATGTGACGCTGGTGGCCTTACTGGATGTCGACGGTTCGCTCTACAGTAGTGACTTTCGAGCATCTGAGCGACTTGCTCAATTATTTATTCAAGTTGCTGGCCGTGCGGGGCGAGCGAGTAAGCCTGGCGAGGTTGTATTACAAACTCACCACCCAGAGCACAGCTTGCTGCAAGCCTTGTTGAGCAAAAGTTATCGTCACTTTGCTGAAACCGCACTTGAAGAGCGCAAAGTGGCTCAGCTACCACCGTTCTCGTTTTTAACTCTATTTCGTGCAGAGGCCAATCAATCGGCATTGGTTGAAGAGTTTCTTCGCCAGGTGCGCCATACGTTAGAGGCACATCCGTTGTTTGACCAATACTGCCAAGTGCTTGGGCCAACGCCCGCCCCACTGGCTAAGCGAGCTGGCAAGTTTCGTTGGCAATTGCTGTTACAAACGCAAAGTCGCCCTATGATGCAAAAGTTACTCGCGAGTGCGAAACCAGCAATAGCCCTGTTGCCAAATGCGAAAAAAGTCCGTTGGACACTCGATATAGAACCGCAAGATCTGAGTTAGTGAAAGGTGGTCTGAAGGGCATTTTATTGGCTGAGCCTTACTTGAATCATAACTACAGCGTTCTCTATTCAGCAACTTTTCATTTATTTGTGATGTTAATCACTGCCTAGCTGCCATTTTTGTTAAATCCCCCGTAACTTTGTGTTATGAAATGAATACACTAGGTAGTCTGCAATGCGTTGTTTTCACTTCATACTTTGTAAGTTAAACGATTGCTTGGTGCAGGTAATTACAAGATAGGCTTTAGCCTGCGAATTTGTGTCACTCTGCTCACAGAGAATATGATTATTTTTAACTAGAGGCTTAGGTGGCATCTGCTACTGGATTGGAACATTTAAAGAGGGTTAGTACACTATGGCGACAATGAAGGATGTTGCCCAGCTTGCGGGAGTTTCAACAGCGACGGTTTCTCGAGCGCTAATGAATCCGGAAAAAGTATCATCAGCGACGAGAAAACGAGTAGAAGACGCTGTTTTAGAAGCTGGATATTCACCAAATTCGTTGGCACGTAATCTACGCCGCAACGAATCAAAAACGATCATCGCGATCATTCCTGATATCTGCGATCCTTATTACACTGAAATTATTCGTGGCATTGAAGATGCCGCAATGGAGCATGGCTATATTGTGCTGCTCGGTGATAGTGGTCTACAGAAACGACGTGAAAGCTCATTTGTTAACTTGGTTTTCACTAAACAAGCTGATGGCATGCTGTTGCTGGGTACTGATTTACCATTCGATGTCAGCAAGCCAGAACAAAAAAATCTACCGCCGATGGTGATGGCTTGTGAATATGCGCCTGAACTTGAGCTGCCTACCGTGCATATTGATAATTTAACGTCTGCCTTTGAAGCCGTTAATTACCTTACTCAGATGGGCCATAAGCGTATTGCCGAAATTTCTGGACCAGAGAGTGCGGCATTGTGTCATTTCCGCCACCAAGGCTATCAGCAAGCTCTGCGTCGAGCGGGCTTGGCAATGAACCCTGCCTATCGCGCGTTTGGCGACTTTAGCTTTGAAGCCGGGGCGCTAGCGGTTCGTCAGCTATTGGCCCTGCCAGAGCCTCCGACTGCGATATTTTGTCATAACGATGCGATGGCGATTGGGGCGATTCAACAAGCTAAAAAGCTTGGTTTGCGTGTGCCTCAGGATTTGTCACTAGTGGGCTTTGATGACATTCAATTTGCTCAATTTTGCGATCCACCGTTGACGACGATCTCTCAGCCACGCTATGAAATTGGTCGTCAAGCGATGTTGATGATGCTTGAGATTTTGCGTGGCCATGATGTGAGAGCAGGTTCGCGTCTGCTGGAAACCACATTAGTAATACGCGAAAGTGCCGCACCACCGAGAATGTTATAAGTTGCAGCGATAGTCAGCGGCGCGTTTTGATGCACCGCTGCTATTTCAAGTCTGTCATCGTGCAGCAATCTGCATTAACATGTCGGTCAGTTGTAACCAATTACATTGATGTTCAGTCGTGGCGAATAAAGATTACGTAAAAAGAGGTCGTGGCACCCAAAGCCGAAAATCTGCAAAAAACAAAGCCGCTCCGCGTCGAAAGCCGTGGCGTAGTGGCTTGCTTGCTTTAATTCTGCTCGGCGTGTTTGGCTATGGATTGTATTTGCTCAGTCAGGATCCTGAACCGCCAACGCCTATGGCTCAACCCACGCAGGCAAAACCGCAAGCGAAGCCTAAGTCGATACTGCCGCCGCCTCCTGAAGAAAAGTGGGATTATGTCGAGTCTTTGCCAAGCCGCGAAGTTGCTGTGAAAGCCAAAGAGCAGGTCGTATCTGAAATTCCCTACATTATGCAGTGTGGGGCGTACAAAAATGGCAAAGATGCTGAAGCACGTAAGCTAGACATCGCTTTCCAAGGGATCAACAGTAAAATCCGCAAGAAAGAAGACAGCAGTTGGTATCGCGTGGTGTTAGGCCCATACAAGTTTAAGCGTGATGCAGAGCGAGATAAGCATAAACTCCAGCGGGCCAAGATCGAGCCTTGTGCGATTTGGAAAGAAACGCAATAAATCCTACAAAAACGAACCGAGAGGTTCGTTTTTTGTTCTTGGCGATCCTGAGTTTCTCCCTTGAATTCCTAACGAGCCAACCTCATATAGTTTCTAACACTAAAAATTCATAATTATGAGGCCCTACTCGTGACTACCATTGTCTCTGTACGTCGTAATAATAAAGTCGTCATCGCTGGTGATGGACAAGTATCTCTCGGTAACACAGTAATGAAGGGCAATGCGCGCAAAGTGCGTCGCCTCTATAACAATAAAGTACTGGCTGGCTTTGCTGGTAGTACTGCCGACGCTTTTACCTTGTTTGAGCGCTTTGAAAGCAAGTTACAAATGCACCAAGGTCATTTGACCAAAGCCGCGGTTGAACTGGCGAAAGATTGGCGTAGCGATCGTGCGCTGCGTAAGCTTGAAGCTTTGCTGGCCGTAGCGGATGAAACCGCGTCGTTGATTATTACTGGTAACGGTGATGTGGTTCAGCCAGAGAACGATCTGATTGCGATTGGATCGGGTGGCAACTTTGCACAAGCGGCAGCCACAGCTTTACTAGAAAATACTGACTTAGATGCCCGTGACATTGCCGAAAAAGCATTAAAAATTGCCGGTGACATCTGTGTTTTCACCAATCACCACCACACTATTGAAGAACTAGAAACTGCGCAAGATAAAGCAGAATAAAACCAAAGATAGTGGCGATAAACTTTAAGGAAATTAATTATGTCTGAAATGACTCCTCGCGAAATTGTACATGAACTAAACCGCCATATCATTGGTCAAGACAATGCAAAACGTTCAGTGGCGATTGCACTGCGTAACCGCTGGCGTCGCATGCAACTTGAAGAAAGCTTACGAGTTGAAGTGACACCAAAAAACATTTTGATGATCGGTCCAACGGGTGTTGGTAAAACCGAAATCGCCCGTCGCCTAGCTAAACTTGCCAATGCGCCTTTCATTAAAGTGGAAGCAACCAAGTTCACCGAAGTTGGTTATGTGGGTAAAGAGGTCGAAACCATCATTCGTGATCTAACCGATGTTGCGGTCAAGATGACTCATCAACAAGCGATGGGAAAAGTGAAATTTCGCGCGCAAGAGCAAGCGGAAGAGCGTATCCTTGACGCCTTATTACCACCAGCTCGCGATTCTTGGGGTCAGAATGAACCGCAAGAAGAGAGCTCATCGAACACCCGCCAAGTTTTTCGTAAGAAGTTACGTGAAGGCAAACTGGATGACAAAGAGATCGAAGTCGATGTCGCCGCACCGCAAATGGGCGTTGAAATCATGGCGCCTCCTGGCATGGAAGAGATGACCAATCAGCTGCAAGGTATGTTTCAAAATCTCGCTGGTGACACCAAGAAGAAGCGCAAGCTGAAAATCAAAGACGCCTTCAAAGCACTGGAGGAAGAAGAAGCTGCCAAGTTAGTGAATCAAGAAGAGCTAAAAGATCAGGCTATTTACAACGTTGAAAATAACGGCATCGTGTTTATCGATGAGATCGACAAAATCTGTAAGCGTGGCGAAAGCTCGGGCCCAGATGTCTCACGTGAAGGCGTGCAGCGCGATCTATTGCCGCTTATCGAAGGAAGTACCGTATCGACTAAGCATGGTATGGTCAAAACCGATCACATCTTGTTTGTTGCTTCTGGCGCTTTCCAAGTGGCGCGCCCATCGGACTTGATTCCAGAGCTGCAAGGCCGTTTACCTATTCGTGTTGAGCTAGAAGCACTGTCGAGTGAAGACTTCAAACGTATCCTGACGGAGCCGAAAGCCTCGCTAACCGAGCAGTACATCGCTTTGATGAAGACTGAAGATGTTGATATCGAGTTTACCGAAGAAGGGATTACGCAGATCGCAGAAGCGGCTTGGACAGTGAATGAGACCACCGAGAACATTGGTGCCCGTCGTCTTCACACTGTGATGGAGCGCTTGATGGATGAGATCTCGTTTGAAGCGACTGATAAGGCGGGATCGAAAATGACCATCGATGCTGACTATGTTAAAACACGCTTAGATGAGTTTATTGAAGACGAAGACCTGAGCCGCTTTATTCTGTAATTGGTGAGCAATGTATAAAAAAGCCCGCAGTCGCGGGCTTTTTGCTGTTTCAGGTGATTTGGCTGATTAGATCATAATGATAAAAATCACGGCAAGTGCAGAGATTAAGCCTGCAAATGCATAACAAGCCACTTTGCCGACAATACCAGTGTGGAATTTAAGATCATGCATGCCATGATGAACACGGTGCATGGCATGCCACATTGGTAACGCGAGTGTGGCAATAATAAACAAAGCACCAATAATGCTGGTGGCAAAGTCGACAACGCGCTCATAGCTTAGCGCTTGTGCATCTATGATACCAAGCGGGGCTAACAGGCCGAGTACCAGAATGGTCACAGGGGTGATCATGGCAAACCAGGTGCCACCTGCGCCAAATAATCCCCACCAAATTGGCTCGTCTGAACGTTTTGGAGCGCTATCCACAGAATAGTTTGGTTTCATCGTTACTGCTCCTTACACCACAATAAGTACAATGAGTGAAATGAACGCGACCGCTGCCCACTGCGTGAGAACAATGATCTTCTTGTCGACCAATTTACCTTTGAGGCGAATCGGCATCACTTGCGGCATCATGCTAAAAAAAGTTTGTGCATGCATTAAGCTACCCGCTAGCGCAACAATATTGATGGCTACAACCAAAGGATTAGCCATAAAGCTTAACCACGTTTGCCAAGCTTCGGGCCCTTTAACTAATGAGCCTAGACCAAAAGTCAGGAAAATAGTGAATAGAATCAGCGGCAGCACGGTAGCTTCACGCAGCATGTAGAAGCGATAAAACGGATGGTCTTTCCACCAAGTGCGTTTCATTTCACGAACGTAAGGTTTGCGATTACTCATCCTTATGCCTCCTCTTTGACTGGCTTGCCATCAGGCTTAAGCATAGCGATAACAAAGTCCATTGAAGACTCAACTTTACCTTGGTTAACCGCCGCCGCAGGATCAACACTCTTAGGACAAACTTCAGAGCAATAACCGACAAAGGTACAGCCCCAAGCACCATTCTCCCCATTGATAAGTGTCATACGCTCGGCTTTACCGTTATCTCGGCTATCGAGGTTGTAACGGTGAGCTAACGTCAGTGCCGCTGGGCCGATGAACTCAGGATTCAAACCAAACTGCGGACAGGCGGCATAACACAAACCACAGTTAATACAGCCAGCGAACTGCTTATATTTGGCCATTTGCTCAGGCGTTTGGAGGTTGGTGCCGTCTTCAGGTGTGCGATTATTACCAATGATGTAAGGTTTGACTGCTTCTAAACGCTCAATAAATGGCGTCATATCGACGATCAAATCCTTCTCGATTGGGAAGTTCGCTAATGGCTCAATTTTGACCCCATTTGGGTAGTCACGCAGGAAACTCTTACACGCGAGTTTAGGCACCCCGTTGACCATCACACCACAAGAGCCACAGATCGCCATACGACAAGACCAACGGTAAGAGAGGTCTTTATCGAGGTTATCTTTGATGTAACCAATCGCATCGAGAATAGACATGGTTTGATCAAAAGGCACTTCAAAGGCCTGTAAATGCGGCTCTGAATCTTGTTGTGGGTCATAGCGCAGAATATCGACTTTTTGAATACGATTCGCTGACATTAGGCTTGCTCCTCTGCGTTCTTCGCTGCTGCTTCTTCTGCAGCGGCTTTTTCTGCGGCTTCACCGTATAGACGTGCTTTTGGCTGTGACTTAGTAATGGTCACATGGCTGTAATCGATACTTGGCGCGGCATCGGGTTGGTAGAAGGCGAGTGAGTGTTTGAGGTAGTTAACGTCGTCTCGCTCAGTACAGCCATCATCTAAACGCTGGTGAGCACCACGTGATTCTTTACGCAGAATCGCAGAGTGAACCATGGCTTCAGCAACTTCTAAGCCGTAGCCAACTTCGATAGCGTAAAGCAGGTCAGTGTTAAACACTTTACCCTTGTCTTTGATACTAATGCGCTTGTAACGTTGTTTCAGCTCAGTAATCTTATCGATAGTGGCTTGCATCAAATCTTCTTGGCGATAGATACCACAACCCGCTTCCATGGTATGTCCCATTTCAGTACGGATGCTGGCCCAGTTTTCATCGCCCTGTTGATTCATTAATGCGGCAATGCGCTCCTCAACCGCCTTCACTTGAGCGTCAATCGCCGTTTCATTCCAGCCCTTGAACTCAGCCGCGCGTTGCACCGCTTGTTCGCCTGCAACTCGGCCAAAAACAACGAACTCAGCCAGTGAGTTAGAGCCAAGACGGTTGGCACCGTGCAGACCTACAGAGGCACATTCACCAACTGCGAACAAACCTTTGATGCGCGTTTCACATTCAGCATTGGTTTCAATACCGCCCATGGTGTAGTGCACCGTCGGACGGATTGGGATCGGTTCTTTGGCTGGGTCGACATTGACGTAGGCTTTCGCGAGCTCACAAATGAACGGCAGACGTTCTTGTAAGTACTCTTCACCCAGGTGACGCAGGTCAAGGTGCACAACATCACCCAATGGGTGTTTGATGGTGTTGCCTTTTTGCTGCTCATGCCAGAACGCTTGTGACACTTTGTCACGAGGGCCAAGCTCCATGTATTTGTTTTTTGGTTGACCGACGGGCGTTTCAGGGCCCATGCCATAGTCTTGCAGGTAACGGTAACCGTTCTTGTTGACAATAATCCCCCCTTCACCACGACAACCTTCTGTCATCAGGATCCCGGTGCCAGGAAGACCCGTTGGGTGATATTGAACGAATTCCATATCACGCAGAGGTACACCATGGCGGAAAGCCATTGCCATACCGTCACCCGTGACGATACCGCCGTTGGTGTTACAGTGGTAAACACGGCCCGCGCCACCAGTGGCTAGCACGACAGATTTTGCTTTAATCGTAACCAGTTCGCCTTCCGACATATGGATAGCGATCAGGCCTTGAACTTCGCCTTCATCAACAATCAAATCGACGACAAAGTACTCATCAAAACGATTGATATTGCTGTACTTCATTGACGTCTGGAATAGGGTGTGAAGCATATGGAAGCCTGTTTTATCTGCGGCAAACCAAGTGCGCTCGACTTTCATGCCGCCAAATCGGCGTACGTTGACTTCGCCATTTTCTTTGCGACTCCACGGGCAACCCCATTGCTCCATTTGGATCATTTCGCGAGTCGCGTTTTTGACAAAGTATTCAACAACATCCTGTTCACATAGCCAGTCGCCACCGCCAACGGTATCGTTGAAGTGGTTATCTAAGCTATCTTCATCCTTGATAACTGCGGCTGAGCCACCCTCTGCAGCGACCGTGTGGGAACGCATGGGATAAACTTTAGAGATCAGTGCGATGTCCAAGTCAGGGTTTGCTTCAGCTGCTGCAATAGCAGTACGAAGACCAGCGCCGCCTGCGCCGATGACTGCGATATCTGTGGTGATAATTTGCACAGTTATCCTCCAGTGTGTGATTGCGGAATTCCGCTTGTTATTGTGATTACGGGGTCTTCTTTACTAGAGAAAACCTCAAAAGTGGTAGGGTTAGTGTAGAGGAGGACTATGGCGGAAAAATTGATGTATTTGGGTTTTTGCTGCGGTAATGCATGTAAGAGCATAAAATTTATAGGTTATGTGACTGCAATCACGTAAGGATATGAATTGCTTATTGGTGAGTAAACTCAGCTTGTTAAATCATGGTTACTGACTATTGTTGAGACGAATAAAGTCTCAGCTGAGCAATATTTATTGTGCTGTAATACGAAATAAACTTGCTTCATTTTGTCTATATCATGCCCAGATTATTCCGCTGGGCAAAGACGGGTAAAGTTGTTATGTTCGCAGCCAGATTGAATGATGAGAATGAGTTTATGACTGCAGATTGGCAACCGAGCGCTTCTATTAAACAGCTTCGTCAGCGCGCAAGTATTGTGGCTCAAATTCGCCACTTTTTTGCCCAGCGTCATGTGCTAGAAGTCGATACCCCGGCGATGAGTCACGCCACCGTCACTGATATCCATTTACATACCTTTCAGACTGAATTTGTTGGCCCGGGTTATGCCGATGGCAGCAAGCTCTACTTTATGACCAGCCCAGAATTTCATATGAAGCGGCTTCTGGCAGCTGGAAGCGGCTGTATCTATCAAATCAATAAAGCGTTTCGCAATGAAGAAAATGGCCGTTATCACAACCCTGAGTTTACTATGTTGGAGTGGTATCGGGTCGGGTTTGACCATCATCAACTAATGAACGAGATGGATCAACTGCTGCAACTGGTTCTGAAGTGTGAAGTGGCAGAGCGTGTGACGTACCAGCAAGCGTTTATTAATGTGCTAGGGGTGTGCCCGTTAGAAGCCCCAATGTCAGAGTTAAAAGCAGTGGCAGCCAAGCTGGGATTGAGTGATATTGCTGAGCCAGAGCAAGATCGTGATACCTTGTTGCAGCTACTGTTTAGTATTGGTGTTGAAAGCGAAATTGGTCAAGCGGCCCCCGCGTTCGTTTATGACTTTCCCGCCTCACAAGCGGCTTTAGCGAAGATCAATCCGCACGATCCAAGAGTCGCCGATCGTTTTGAAGTGTACTTCAAGGGAGTTGAGTTGGCGAATGGCTTTCATGAGCTGGACAATCCCCAAGAGCAGCGGCAACGTTTTGAAGATGATAACGCCAAGCGCATTGAGATGGGGCTCCAACCGCAACCGATTGATCACCACTTAATCGCGGCGTTAAATGCGGGCTTACCTGATTGCGCAGGTGTTGCATTGGGCATCGATCGTTTAATTATGTTAGCGATCGGTTGTGATCATATCGATCACGTCACCGCGTTTCCGTTTCCACGAGCGTAGAGAAATGTGCAACAGATTCTTTAATAGACTCGCTTCACTATCTCATCCTCGTTATACTTCCACTCTGAATTTTAGCCTAGAGCTGTTACTTGAACGGACAGCTCTATTATCAAAGAGCACAGGACATGCAAGAGTACATCGCATTTTTTCAAGAGAACATGATTCTTTCTCTGGTTTGGGTTGGCCTATTCGGCGCCCTTATTATGAGCATCGTTAAATCATCAACCGCCGCTTACAAAGAGGTGACTGCTGCGCAAACTACGCATCTGATGAACCGTGAAAATGGTCTGGTGGTTGATATCCGTAGTAAAGATGAGTTTCGTAAAGGTCACATTACCGATTCAGTTCACATCTTGCCGTCTGATATTAAAGCGGGTAAGTTCGGTAACCTTGAAAACCGTAAATCAGACCCAATTATTGTAGTATGTAAGTCAGGTCAAACCGCGCAAGAGAGTGCTAACTTACTTGCTAAAGCAGGCTTCGAAAACGTTAACCTGCTTAAAAATGGTTTGATTGCTTGGAGTGAAGCAAACATGCCATTGGTCAAAGGTAAGAAGTAATTCATACCCGCCGATACTTACAACGCTGATGAAAAAATCGGCGTTTGTTTTTGAGAGATGTGAGAAGTTCCACGAAATTCAGTGGAAACCTAGTCATAAACGCCTCTCTCGGTTAGTCTCGAAGCAGACTATTTATTGCAGGATTAAAGGATTTTAAAATGGCTGAAGCAGCACCACAACAAGAAGCACAAAACTTCGCAATTCAACGCATCTTCCTTAAAGATGTGTCTTTCGAAGCACCTAACTCGCCTGATATGTTCCAAAAAGAGTGGAACCCAGATGTTAAACTGGATCTAGACACGCAAAGCCGTGAGCTAGGCGAAGGCGTTTACGAGGTGATTCTACGCCTTACTGTTACCGTTAAGAACGCCGATGACACGGCTTTCCTATGTGAAGTACAGCAAGGTGGTATCTTCACAGCAGATAAGATGGAAGCAGGTCAACTTGCTCATTGTCTAGGTGCTTTCTGTCCGAACATTCTGTTCCCTTACGCGCGCGAAACCATTTCAAGCCTAGTGGTGAAAGGTACGTTCCCACAGCTAAACCTAGCACCTGTTAACTTTGATGCTCTGTTTATGAACTACCTACAGCAGCAAGCTCAGCAAGAACAACAAGCTGAAGCGTAATGACTGATTGACCTTCTACTTAAATGTAGGGGATCGGTAAAAATGCACAGAGTATCGGATTGATGATGCGCTGTGCATTTTTTGTTTATGATATGGGTGTTTTTGGCTGTTCTTTAGCTCTCATGAACTAGAGATTACTCATAAGAATCCAGTCTCTTTTATGACAACCAGGCGGAACAATGAAAGATAAGACCAATAATGGCTACGGCAAAGCGATCGCAATGACAGTGCTAGGTGCGGGTTCGTACGGTACCTCTTTAGCTATCTCATTAGCACGTAATGGTGCCAACGTAGTAATCTGGGGCCATGAGCCTGGGCATATGGCCCGCCTAGAAGCGGATCGCGCTAACCATGAGTTCCTACCGGGGATCGAGTTTCCCGAGTCGCTGATTGTAGAATCGGATTTAAGCAAAGCGGTGCAAGCCAGCCGTGACCTGTTGGTTGTTGTACCGAGTCATGTGTTTGGTATCGTACTCAACAATGTTAAACCTTTCTTAGCGGACGATTCTCGTATCTGTTGGGCGACCAAAGGACTCGAGCCAGAAACCGGCCGCCTACTTAAAGATGTCGCCCATGACATTTTGGGTCAAGGCTACTCATTAGCGGTATTATCTGGGCCGACGTTTGCGAAAGAATTGGCGATGGGCATGCCGACGGCGATTTCTGTTGCCTCGCCAGATGCTCAGTTTGTCGCTGACCTACAAGAGAAAATTCACTGCAGTAAAACATTCCGCGTCTACGCGAATAGCGATTTTACTGGCATGCAACTTGGCGGCGCGGTGAAGAATGTTATTGCGATCGGTGCGGGTATGTCTGATGGGATTGGCTTTGGCGCCAATGCACGCACGGCGTTAATTACTCGAGGCTTGGCAGAAATGACGCGTCTTGGTGCGGCGCTTGGGGCTCAACCTGAGACCTTTATGGGTATGGCTGGGCTTGGTGACTTAGTGTTAACTTGTACCGATAACCAATCGCGTAACCGTCGTTTTGGTTTGGCGCTGGGGCAGGGCAAAGATGTCGATAGCGCACAAGCTGAAATCGGTCAGGTGGTCGAAGGGTATCGCAATACCAAAGAGGTCTTTTTATTGGCTGAACGTATGGGTGTCGAGATGCCGATTGTTGACCAAATATATCAAGTATTGTATCAAGGGAAAGATGCCCACTTAGCAGCGCGAGATCTCCTCGCGCGAGATAAGAAAGCCGAAGCCTAAAAGAAGTAATAGCGACACTGACTGTGGATGAGCCAGTGCTAGGAAACGACATGAAACATTGTGAAAAACAGAAGGTATGGCAAACCATAGTCAAGGAAGCACGTGAGCTTTCTGAACAAGAGCCAATGTTAGCAAGCTTCTATCATGCGACCATCATTAAGCATGATAGCTTAAACTCCGCACTGAGCTATATTCTCGCCAATAAGCTTAATACTGCCTCTATGCCTGCGATGGCGGTTAGGGAAGTCGTCGAAGAGGCATTTAATGCTGACTCGACGATTAGTGCTGCTGCGGCTTGCGATATTTGTGCGACGGTTAACCGAGATCCAGCCGTTGCGATGTACTCAATGCCACTGCTTTATCTAAAAGGTTACCATGCACTGCAAGGTTACCGCGTAGCCAATTGGCTGTGGAAACAAGGTCGTATTGCACTGGCCACTTATCTGCAAAATCAGATTTCGGTCGCTTGTCAGGTGGATATCCATCCGGCCGCACGAATAGGGCGCGGTATCATGCTTGACCATGCCACTGGCATCGTGATTGGTGAGACTGCCGTGGTCGAGGATGATGTATCGATTCTACAAGATGTGACTCTTGGTGGTACGGGTAAAGAGAGCGGTGATCGTCACCCTAAAATCCGTGAAGGCGTAATGATTGGCGCTGGGGCGAAAATTCTTGGCAATATCGAAGTGGGTGAAGGGGCTAAAATCGGCTCTTGCTCGGTTGTGTTGCAACCTGTCCCACCACATACCACGGTGGCGGGTGTGCCGGCGAAGATTGTCGGTCGTCCAACAACAGATAAACCTTCTCTCGATATGGATCAGCAGTTTAACGGCCGCTCTCAAAGTTTTATCGGTGGTGATGGGATTTAAAGTCTGAAAGTGCTGCGCTGTTAGCACACTCGGATCGAAAACAGAACGTATGAGAAAAGGGTTGACGCTTTCACGTCAACCCTTTTTAACATTGCTTGCTTATGCCAGTTCGTCCAGCTCAGCGAGTACTTCTTCTGCCCATTCAATCCATGCGTGGCGAAGTAGCAAGTTCCTGCGTAAAGTAAGACGCTCAAGACGCTGCTGCTTATCGAGGGTTGCTGTCGTTGAGTAGTAAGCGTTTTCAATCTCTTGATAGTGGCTGACTAACTTACGTGACTCGACAACCAATTCACCAAGCTGTGCTCGGTATGGGGTCGATGATTGGACGGCGCAAGCCATTAATTTTGCTGAAAACTCATCGCGTACAGTTGGGTGTACGGTCGGTTGGTCGAACCATTCACCGAGCGCAACGCGTCCTGCATCGGTAATGGAATAAACCTTACGATCAGGTTTGCCTTCTTGAGGTTCGAGTACGCAGCTAACGAGATTGTTTTGAGCCATTTTATTGAGCTCACGGTACACTTGCTGGTGGCTTGCTTTCCAGAAGTAGCCGATAGTGGCAGAAAATTCTTTAGTGATGTCGTACCCGGTAGCGTCGCGGGTGCTTAGAACAGTTAAAATAACGTGTGGTAATGACATGTCTTTTAATCCAAATGGTCAATAAACTACGAAATTCAACCACTTATTACTGCCGTGCTTCTGGAGGCACTGATTATCAGTAGTACAAGTGGCACCAACAAAGTTGGTCATGTCACCTTATTAAAGCCGTGTTTATCACCTAGGATCGATATTATGATTATCGACAGGCTGCAACGTGTTGATTTTATATTTGCTGCAGTGGCCGAGTAGTATATCTAAATAATAAGCATAAAGTAGAATAGATGGGCGGAATAGACTAAAAAACTAATAAAATGCTAATTTTACGTTGTTAAGTTTGCTTTTGTTTTGAAAGTTTGTGTTGATTATCTTTTTATCAATATTTAGTACTGGATTTTTATTAATTACGAAAGCTGAAGAAGGTTGATGCGTTAACATCAACCTTCTTTGACAAGCAAGTGTTAACCTGTGTTACGCATACCCGCAGCGATACCCGCGATGGTTACCATTAGTGCTTCCTCAAGTTCTGGTAAGGACTCGTCACTTTGACGCGTGCGATACAGCAACTCGGCTTGAAGCATGTTCAACGGCTCGACATAGATATTACGTAAACGAATCGATTCTTGCCCCCAAGGGTCACTTTGCATCAAGTTCTCATTATTTTCGACGTTCAAGACCGCTTTAATGTCTTTTTGCAGTTGCGCGCGTAGACGATCGCCAAGTGGTAACAGAGAAGGTTCAACTAGGCGTTCATCGTAGTACCGAGAGATTTCCATATTACACTTGGTGTAGACCATTTCCAGCATGCCGAGACGGGTTGAGAAAAATGGCCATTCACGACACATCTCTTCTAGTAGAGCTTGATGACCTTTATCAATCGAATATTGAATCGCTTCACCAGCACCAAGCCAAGCAGGAAGAACTAAACGGTTTTGACTCCATGAGAAGATCCATGGAATAGCACGTAAGCTCTCGACACCACCGTTGGGGTTGCGTTTTGCCGGTCGTGAGCCAAGAGGTAATTTACCCAGTTCAAGCTCAGGTGTTGCTTGGCGGAAATAAGGCACGAAATCGGGCTCGCCGCGCACTACGTTGCGATAAGACTCACAACTGACTTCAGACAGTACATTCATCAAATCACACCACTCTTTCTTTGGCTCTGGTGGTGGCAGAAGGTTGGCTTCCAAAATGGCACTGGCATACAAACTAAAACTATTCACCGCGACTTCCGGTAAGCCTAATTTAAAGCGAATCATCTCACCTTGCTCAGTGACACGCAGCCCGCCTTTTAAGCTTTTAGGTGGCTGAGAAAGTAACGCAGCATGCGCGGGAGCACCGCCGCGACCAATGGTACCGCCGCGACCGTGGAAAAGTGTCAGCTCTACCCCTTCTTCTTCAGCAACGTTGACTAATGAAGCCATCGCGTGGTACTGCGCCCAACCTGCTGACATTACACCGGCATCTTTGGCCGAGTCTGAGTAGCCAATCATCACCATTTGATGGTTTTGAATAAAGCCGCGATAGAGATCAATGCCCATGAGCTGCTTGATGACCGATTCGGCATTGTTTAAATCGTCGAGTGTTTCAAACAGCGGACACACGTCCATGCGGTAAGGGCAGCCCGCTTCTTGAAGCAATAGATGCACGGCAAGTACATCTGAGGCGGTGCGCGCCATTGAGATGACGTAAGCACCAAATGCTTCACGTGGCTGCGCAGCAATAATTTTACAGGTATCGAGCACTTCTTGTACTGGCTCAGAAGGCTGCCAGTCACGCGGAAGCAGCGGGCGTTTCGATGCCAGTTCATTGGTCAAGAAAGCGATTTTATCTTGTTCGCTCCACTGATCGTAATCGCCAATGCCCAAGTAGCGAGTGAGTTCTGATAGCGCATCAGAGTGGCGAGTACTTTCTTGGCGAATATCAAGACGGACTAAATGGACACCAAATGCTTTAATGCGGCGTAGAGTATCGAGCAGTGAGCCGTCAGCAATAATGCCCATGTTGCATTCATGCAGTGATTGGTAACAAGCGTACAGTGGTTCCCACAACTGCTCGATACGTTGTAATGGTGCTTTGACCGCCAGTTTTTGACCATTGATTTTAGCGTCAAGGATCTCTTTGGTTTCACTTAGCAGTGAGCGCAGTTTTTTCAAAATCGCGCGATATGGTTCGTGCTGATCGTCACCAGCGAGTTGGCGCAGGGCATCATTACACTTGGTCATCGACAGTTCGCTGACCAGTTCATTAATATCATTGAGGTAGAGATCGGCCGCTTTCCAACGTGACAGCAGCAAGACTTCACGTGTAATTGTATGCGTTACGAAGGGGTTGCCGTCACGGTCTCCACCCATCCAAGATGAAAAGTGAACAGGACGGGCATCAATCGGTAAACCTTCACCGAGATAACTTTCTAGTCGTTCATCAAGCTCTCGTAAGAAGTCAGGTACCGCTTCCCATAGCGAGTTTTCTACAACGGCAAAGCCCCACTTGGCTTCATCTAACGGGGTTGGACGTTGCTTACGAATGGTGTCGGAGTGCCAGCTTTGCGCAATTAACTGTTCCAGTCTGCGTTCAGTTTTATGACGCTCTTTGGCCGACAAGTCACCTAGTTCAAGTTTAGATAGGCATTTATTGATTTTAACCAGTTTGTGAATCATGGTTCGACGAGTGATCTCTGTCGGGTGAGCGGTTAATACCAGTTCGATATTTAAATCGCGTACTGCTTGCGCCGTATCGATTTTGCTAATGTCGTTTTGGCCTAACTTAGCAAATAGGCTATTCATCGCGTCCGGTTCACACACGTTGGCGTCACAGTGGCGCGATATTGTGTGATATTGCTCTGCCATGTTGGTCAGGTTAAGAAATTGGTTGAAAGCATGAGCAACGGGAGTCAATTGATCATTAGGCAGGCTTTTAATCTCATCAATCAAGCTATCACGGTCTTGTTGGTTACCTGCGAGTGCCGATTTGGAGAGTTTCCGAATGGTTTCTACTTTCTCTAGAAGTACCTCACCATGAGCGTCCTGAATGGTGTTGCCGAGCAAATGTCCCAGCATGCTGACATTGCTTCTGAGCGCAGAGTATTTCTCGTTCATTATCTTCCTGCCTTGTAAAAAAATTACATCCAATGTTCCTTGCTAAGTAGACAATCTAGCGAAAAATGTTGTTAAGAGTCAAATGCTGTAGGCTAAGTTTGCAAATATTGTGCAAGAGAATGAAATCCGCTTAAAGAGGTGGCGATGACTAATTATGTTGAAACTTTATTACAGAATTAAACAAGCGTGTCGCTTGTGACGTTTAGACCGCTAGGTTTATCGGAGGCGACAATTCACACATTAACTTGCGGTTAGTTTGTTTACTCTATAGAAAAAACAAGGCTTGGCAAACAATGCCAAGCCTCGGGGCATTTTCTAGCGCGAGGCTAACAACAATATTTATACATGGCTTTAGCTAAAACATTGATGGTCGGTTCAATAAACTCAAAGGCAAGAAACTCATCAGGCTGGTGGGCTTGTTCAATCGAACCCGGGCCTAACACCAGTGTTGGGCACAATTGTTGTAGGAAAGGAGCCTCGGTGCAGTAGTTCACGGTCTGTGATTCAACCCCACAGATTTGCTCAACACCACCAATGAAAGGGTGGTCATGTTGGCATTCATAACCGGGGATAGGTTCATGCAATGGGGTAACTGCAATGCACCCCGGCCATTTAGCTTCAACCTCTTTAAGCGCGCCGCGTAACATATTATCCAGCCCATCTAAGCTGATGCCAGGGAGTGGGCGAACATCGTAGTGCAACTCGCAGCAACCGCAAATGCGATTGGCACTGTCACCGCCATGGATATGACCGAGATTAAGCGTTGGGCTTGGGATCGCAAAGCCAGGATGATGGTACTCTTTGATCAACTTATCACGCAATTGCATTAAGGCGAACAGGACTTCATGCATGATCTCAATGGCATTGACACCTAAAGCGGGATCGGAGGAGTGGCCCGACTTACCGGTTACACGCACTGCATTGGCTACATGACCTTTATGGCCTCGAATTGGCACTAAACTAGTCGGTTCGCCGATAATGCAGTAATCCGGTTTAAATGGCGCATTTTCAGTAAAATGGCGAGCCCCGAGCATTGTGGTCTCTTCGTCACAGGTCGCCAGTATGTAGAGCGGCTTGGTTTGCTGCGTCCAATCAACCTTCTTTACTGCTTCGATAATAAAAGCGAAAAAACCCTTCATATCCGCGGTACCTAAACCATAAAAACGGTTATTGGCTTGCGTTAGATCGTGCGGTTCGTAAGTCCAACGGCCCTGATCAAAGGGCACGGTATCGCTGTGGCCTGCGAGCAATAGTCCACCTTCTCCTGCGCCCTTTTTGGCGATCAGATTAAATTTTCCCGCTTCGACTTGGGTCAGGTTGACTTCAAAGCCGATGTCTTTTAACCAAGTTGCCAACTTTTCAATTACTTGGGCGTTGCCTTCATCCCAACTTGGATCATTTGAGCTAATAGAAGAGGTCGAAATTAGGCCACGGTAGACCTCAAGAAAACTTGGTAATTGCATAATTAGTTTGCATTCCCTGTTGACAGATTTAGGTTAAGAAGGTAAAAACATATTAAATCACTTTTATTGAATAAAAAACCAATAAAAGGCAGATATTTTAAATTTATAGTCACTCTTAGAGCGGCGTTTTTAGGTCAAAATGGATGTCGAGATGCTCAAAACCACAATCATAGGCGCAAGCGGTTACACCGGGGCAGAACTGGCTCTGATGGTGCACAAACACTCAAAGCTTACGCTAACAGGTTTATATGTGTCCGCCAATAGTTTAGATGCCGGTAAGACGATCTCAGAGTTACACGGCAGATTAACGGGTTTAGTGTCGCATCAGGTCGAAGCATTGACAGATGTCGACGCGGTTGCCAGCGCATGTGATGTGGTGTTCTTAGCGACGGCGCATGAAGTCAGTCATGATCTGGCTCCCATTTTTCTTGAGCACGGTTGCCAAGTTTTCGATCTTTCTGGCGCTTTCCGTGTTCAGCAAGAAGGATTTTATAGCGAGTTTTATGGCTTTGAACACCAGCATGAAACTTGGCTCGACCAAGCCGAATATGGGCTTGCTGAATGGAATAGCCAAGGCATTAAGCACAGTCAGTTGATCGCGGTGCCAGGGTGTTACCCAACGGCTTCTCAGTTGGCGATCAAGCCGTTACTGATCGAAGGCTTAATCGATAGTACTCAGTGGCCGGTAATAAATGCCACTAGTGGTGTGACAGGCGCAGGAAGAAAAGCGTCGATGACCAACAGTTTCTGCGAAGTGAGTTTGCAGCCATATGGTGTGTTTAGCCATCGTCATCAGCCAGAGATCGCAACTCACCTTGATACCGATGTGATTTTTACTCCGCATTTGGGCAATTTTAAGCGTGGAATTCTCGCCACTATCACCATGAAACTCGCGCAAGGCGTGACGCAACAACAGGTCGAGAATGCCTTTATTCACGCCTATCAAGGTAAACCGGCAGTGCGCCTGCTCAATCAAGCACTGCCAAGATTACAGAATGTAGAAAATACCCCTTTCTGCGATATTGGTTGGAAGGTTCAGGGCAAGCATATCATCGTAGTTTCTGCGATTGATAACTTGCTAAAAGGCGCATCGAGTCAAGCGATGCAATGTTTAAACATCCACTACGGATTCCCAGAACTCACTGCTCTCGTGTAGTAAAGAGCAGCAAGGAACAAGTGATGACAGATAACAAATTGACACCATTAGTGATCAAATTAGGCGGTGCTGCACTGTCGTGTACTGAGACGTTAAGCCAGGTATTTGGTGCGATTGCCAACTATCAGCAGCAAGCTCAGCGACGAATTGTGATCGTCCACGGTGGCGGTTATCTGGTGGACGATCTGATGGCTCAATTGCAGCTGAAAACGGTCAAGAAACAAGGCTTGCGTGTCACGCCTTATGATCAAATTCCTGTTATCGCAGGGGCCTTGGCAGGCACAGCCAACAAAATACTGCAAGGTCAGGCGATCAAAAACGGCCTTAATGCGGTCGGCTTGAGTCTTGCTGATGGTGGTTTATGCCAGGTTGAAGAGTTGAATCCTGAGCTTGGTGCGGTTGGCAAAGCAACGCCAGGTGATTGTGCAGTTTTGCAAGCGGTGCTAGACACTGGCGCACTGCCGATCATTAGCTCTATCGGACTCACGTCACAAGGACAGATGATGAATGTGAATGCTGACCAAGCGGCTGTCGCAGTTGCTGGCGCATTGGATGCAGAGTTGGTTCTGCTCTCTGATGTCAGTGGCGTATTGGACGGTAAAGGGCATTTGATCAAAAGCCTTGATGAGAAGCAGGCGCAAAGCTTGATTACTGGCCATGTCATTACTGACGGCATGATAGTCAAAGTGAACGCGGCACTCGAAGCGGCTAACGATTTAGGTCGACCTATTGAAGTGGCGACTTGGCGTTACCCAGACAAGCTGGTTGACCTGTTCGCAGGGAAAAGCATTGGAACCCAGTTTCTACCTAAGTAGTGAATACTAACTAACGAATACAGAGTCAGCGCCAACGCGTTGATTCCAACAAACAGACATTAGCAGTAACCCGTGACACTGACCGCCAAGCGCAGCGCCGGGAATTGGAGAAAGAAAATGAGCAAAGTTCGAGTAAATAAAGTAGTTGTCGCATACTCTGGCGGTCTGGATACATCAGTGATTATTCCATGGCTAAAAGAGAATTATGATTGTGAAGTGGTGGCATTTGTTGCTGATGTTGGTCAAGGTGCGGAAGAGTTAGAAGGTATCGAAGCTAAAGCGAAAGCGTCAGGGGCATCAGAGTGTTACATTGCTGATCTTAAAGAAGAAATGGTTGCAGACTATATCTATCCAACGCTTAAAACTGGCGCTTACTACGAAGGCAAATACTTACTAGGCACTTCAATGGCGCGTCCAATTATTGCCAAAGCGCAGGTTGAAGTGGCACGCCAAGTTGGTGCTGATGCGTTGTGTCACGGTTGTACCGGTAAAGGTAATGACCAAGTACGTTTTGAAGGTGCTTTTGCGGCATTGGCTCCTGATCTACATGTGATTGCACCTTGGCGTGAGTGGGACTTGGTAAGTCGTGAAGAGTGCTTGGGTTACCTTGCTGAACGTAATATTCCATGCAGTGCCTCACTGACTAAAATTTACTCGCGTGATGCCAACGCATGGCACATTTCCACTGAAGGTGGTGTGCTTGAACAGACATGGAACGCACCGAACGAAGATTGCTGGGCTTGGACAGTTGATCCAGAGCAAGCCCCTAACCAAGCTGAATACGTCACTTTGAAAGTGGAAAAAGGTGAAGTGATTGGTGTTGATGGTGAGGCGATGACGCCATACAACGCCTTGGTTTACCTCAATGAAAAAGGTGCCAAGCACGGTATTGGACGTATCGATATCGTTGAAAACCGTTTGGTCGGCATGAAGTCTCGTGGTTGTTACGAAACTCCGGGCGGCACTATCATGATGGAAGCTCTGCGTGCCGTCGAGCAGCTCGTGCTGGATAAAACGGCATTTGAGTTCCGCGAAGAGCTTGGCGTTAAAGCGTCTCACCTTGTTTATGATGGTCGCTGGTTCACCCCATTGTGTAAGTCTATCCTTGCTGCCTCAGAAGAGTTAGCTCAGGACGTTAATGGTGAAGTGGTAGTGAAATTATATAAAGGCCAAGCAACGGTGACGCAGAAACGTTCAGACAACAGCCTGTACTGCGAACAATTTGCAACCTTTGGTGAAGATGAAGTATATGACCAGAGTCATGCAGAAGGCTTTATCCGCCTGTACTCATTATCCAGCCGTATTCGTGCCTTAAATAACTTGAAAAAATAACGCCTAATTAGCCCGTTTACTGAAAAGCCCAGTTGATACTCAAGTGGGCTTTTTTCTATTTTTGTTCATCGTTATTTATAACAAAGACCTGTCGTGAATAAATATGTAGAAATAATGAATTTATACTTTATTTTTGTTCGGTTTTGCCGTAAGTTTGAACCATCATAAAATACTGAATTCGATTCAGAGTTAATTAGAGCAATATGACACCTCGCATTCATCGTGAGTACAGGTAATCAGGAGAGACGCAATGGCATTATGGGGCGGAAGATTTACCCAAGCAGCAGACACAAGATTCAAAGAATTTAACGATTCGTTGCGCTTCGATTACCGACTAGCTGAGCAAGATATTGTTGGCTCAATTGCTTGGTCAAAAGCGTTGTTATCGGTCAATGTTCTTAATCAAGAAGAGCAGCAAAAACTCGAGTTGGCGCTCAATGAGCTGAAGCTCGAAGTGATGGAAGACCCGCATCAGATTTTACGTTCTGATGCCGAGGATATTCACTCTTGGGTTGAGCAGCAACTGATCAGTAAAGTCGGCGACCTCGGCAAGAAACTTCACACCGGCCGTTCACGTAACGATCAGGTTGCGACGGACCTTAAGCTGTGGTGTCGCCAACAAGGCCAGCAATTACTGATGGCGCTTGACCGCTTGCAAGCGCAAATGGTGGCAGTAGCTAAGCAGCACCAAGAGACGGTACTACCAGGCTATACTCATTTGCAACGTGCCCAGCCAGTGACTTTTGCTCACTGGTGTTTGGCGTATGTAGAAATGTTTGAGCGCGATTTTAGCCGTCTTGATGATGCAATTAAGCGTCTAGATACTTGTCCGCTTGGTTCGGGTGCCCTTGCCGGAACTGCATATCCGATTGATCGTGAGCAAGTGGCGCATCACTTAGGCTTTCGCCGTGCTACGCGTAACTCGCTCGACTCGGTTTCAGATCGTGACCATGTGATGGAGCTCATGTCAGTAGCTTCTATCTCTATGTTGCATCTATCGCGTTTGGCTGAAGATATGATTTTCTATAATTCTGGCGAATCGAACTTTATTGAACTGGCCGATACTGTCACGTCTGGTTCCTCTTTGATGCCACAAAAGAAAAACCCCGATGCTCTTGAGCTGATTCGTGGCAAAACTGGCCGTGTTTATGGCGCAATGGCGGCGATGATGATGACGGTAAAAGCATTGCCATTGGCGTACAACAAAGATATGCAAGAGGACAAGGAAGGTCTGTTTGATGCGCTAGATACTTGGAACGACTGTATGGAAATGGCGGCGCTCTGTTTCGATGGTATTAAAGTCAATAGTGAGCGTACGTTAGAAGCGGCTAAGCAAGGCTATGCGAATGCGACAGAGTTGGCTGATTACCTGGTTGCGAAAGGCATTCCATTTCGTGAAGCGCACCATATCGTTGGCGTTGCCGTCGTGGGAGCCATCGCGAAAGGTTGTGCGCTTGAAGAGCTCTCACTCGATGAGCTAAAAGAGTTTTCCGCGGTGATTGAAGCGGACGTCTACGATATTCTGACCATAGAGTCGTGTCTTGAAAAGCGTAGCGCACTGGGTGGTGTATCGACAAAACAGGTTGCTTACGCGGTAGAGCAAGCGGAAGGGCGTTTAATTAAGCGTGATACTTCGGCGGTCAATGTCCGTCCGGCGCGTTTAACCGACATCGAAGCGCTCGAAGGCATGGTGACGTATTGGGCCAACATGGGCGAAAACTTACCACGCTCGCGCAGCGAACTGGTGCGCGATATCGGCTCGTTTGCGGTCGCTGAGCATCATGGTGAAGTGACGGGTTGTGCCTCGCTCTATGTTTATGATTCTGGGTTGGCGGAAATTCGCTCACTTGGAGTAGAGGCTGGGTGGCAAGGTCAAGGGCAAGGTAGCGCTATTGTGCACTACTTAGTAGACAAAGCGCGTCAGATGGCGATTAAGAAAGTGTTTGTGTTAACGCGTACTCCTGAGTTCTTCATGAAGCAATCTTTCTTGCCAACCTCGAAATCTTTATTGCCAGAGAAAGTACTTAAAGATTGTGAACAGTGCCCACGACAACATGCGTGTGATGAAGTCGCGTTAGAAGTCAATCTGGTTGAGCAAGCCATCGCACGAGTGAATGTTGCGTAACTGGTTGAATAGTAAAGTAACGAATAAAAGATCAAAAAAGATCGATTATTTTGGGAACTATTGAGAAAAAGCTCGGTCTATTAAAGTACCACTGCTTTTTCTTAGAAGAATCTAAGAAGGCCCCAAACCATATATTGGCTTTGGGGCTTTTTTTATGCCTGTAATTCAATGTGTTGGATATTTTTTTACTTTCCGTTACGCCGCCGCCAAGGCAAGATGACAAAACGCATCCACAGGTGCAAAAACAGTAATCCATTGAAGGCGAATCCGGCAAAGATCAATGCAATTGACTCAATTGTCTCAGGGTTGTCGCGACACCACGCCCACCAAACGATCCAGCAGACGACGGATAAGACTGTCAGTTGATTCATACAGCGTTGGCAGCGGCCAATTTTGTTCCAAAACCAAGCGCTATTTTTACACGGTTTACATGTCATGGCTGTGACTAATTAGGTAACATTACTGGTCATAGCATATCCCAACTAACCGAAAAGTGATAAAAATGATCGAACGCCAACAAACCAAGCCGCGTATGAGCCGCATCGTAAAACATAACGGAACGATTTATCTTTGTGGTCAAGTGTGTGCAGATGCAAGTCAAGGGATTACTGAGCAGACGCAAACAATGTTAGACAAAGTCGAGGAGTTGCTACTTGAAGCCGGAAGCGACAAGCAGCATATGCTTTCAGCGACGATTTATCTAAAAGATATGCAAGACTTCCAAGCAATGAACGCCGTTTGGGATGCATGGGTACCTGAGGGCTATGCCCCCGCTAGGGCGTGTGTAACCGCCGATATGGCCCGCGAGGCTCTGCTGGTGGAGATTTCAGTGATAGCCGCACAAAAATAATCGCGGCGCAGTAATAAAGTAGGCCCCTTCTTGTTGACGAGAGGAGCCTACTTATCATTATGCTGGTTAACCGAGGAAAGCTTCTAGCTCTTCGCTACCGCCGATGTGTTTACCACCGATAAACACTTGTGGTACGGTTGAGCGACCAGAGATCGCACGCAAGCTAATGGTGGTGGCGTCTTTACCTAACACCACTTCTTCATATTGAAGGCCGTGGTCAATCAAGTTTTGTTTCGCCTTGGCGCAGAATGAGCAGCCAGGTTTGGTGAACACAGTGATAGACTCTTGGGTTTTATAATTTGGCGCGATGTAGTTGAGCATGGTGTCAGCATCTGACACTTTGAACGGGTCGCCAGGCTCATTTGGTTCGATAAACATCTTTTCTACCACGTCATTTTTGACCAACATGCTGTAGCGCCATGAACGCTTGCCAAAGCCTAAGTCATTTTTATCAACCAGCATGCCCATACCATCAGTAAATTCACCATTACCATCAGGAATGAAGGTTATATTGTCGGCTTCTTGGTCTTGTTTCCAAGCATTCATCACGAAAGTGTCGTTGACCGAGACACACAAAATAGCATCAACACCGTGCTCTTTGAACACTGGGAATAGCTCGTTATAGCGTGGTAAATGGCTTGATGAACACGTTGGTGTAAAGGCTCCCGGTAAACTAAATACGATAACAGTTTTATCTTTAAACAACTCGTCGGTGGTGACGTTAACCCAAGCATCCCCTTGACGAGTTGGGAAAGTAACTTGTGGAATACTCTGACCTTCTTTTGATACAAACATAGTTGTTTCCTTTTATTTCTAGTGAGTTGCTAACGAGTGTTTCCAGAGCCGTTATTGTACTCTGTTTCGATGTGGTTATTATTAAAGAATCTCTTTGATAGTTACAATCGTTTGATGTTATGGTTTTAATAGGTTTTTTCTATCTAAGTTAGAGGTGGGGCGAGAATGAATATCCGCGACTTTGAATACTTGGTTGCGCTGGCTGAGCACAAGCACTTTCGCAAAGCGGCAGAAGCGTGTTTTGTTAGCCAACCGACACTAAGTGGTCAAATTAGAAAATTAGAAGATGAGATTGGGACCGCTTTGCTTGAGCGCAGTAGCCGCCGAGTGTTATTTACTAACTCTGGCCTACAATTGGTCGATCAAGCCAAACGTGTGCTCTCTGAAGTTAAAACGTTTAAAGATATGGCCAGTGGTCAGGTGGGGGAAATGGTTGGCCCACTGCATATTGGTTTTATTCCTACGGTGGGACCTTATCTATTGCCAAGAATTGTGCCGATGCTTAAACAACGTTTTCCTGATCTTGAGCTCTATCTACATGAAGCGCAAACGCAGCAGTTAGTGCGTCAGTTGGAAGACGGTAAGCTTGATTGTTTAGTGTTGGCCTCTGTCGTTGAAACTGCATCATTCAAAGAGATAGAGGTATACAACGAGCCACTGAGCATTGCTGTTCCTAGTGATCATGAGTGGGCGAGTCTTGATCAGGTCGATATGCTCGATTTAAATGGCCGCACGGTGTTAGCGCTTGGTGATGGTCACTGTTTACGTGATCAGGCGTTGGGTTTTTGTTTTGCGGCGGGCGCTAAAGATGATGAACGATTTAAAGCGACCAGTTTAGAAACACTGCGCAATATGGTTGCCGCTGGAGCGGGGATCACCTTGCTTCCAGAATTGTCATTACCTAAAGAGAAACAAAAAGATGGCGTTTGCTACGTGAAGGCGGTTAACCCAGTACCATCGCGCAGTATTGTGTTGGCTTATCGCCCCGGTTCACCGTTACGTGCCCGTTTTGAGCAGTTAGCGGCGGCAATCAAAACGCATTTAAGCCCAGAGCTTGAGAGTTAAAACAAAAAGAGGTTGATGTCATCATCAACCTCTTTTTTATGCCTAGAACAGCTCTTCACCACCATCCGAAGAGGTGTAGATGCTGTTGGTCATTTCACTTTTGACGAATTCAGTGGGCTCGGTACCCTCTAAGAAGTACTCAAACATAGAGCTTGAGTCAAACTTATTGGTTAACAAGCCTGATTCCCGATCAATACGTACGCGGATAATATTATCAGGAATGGTTTTATCTCGTTCTGGTATGCCATCAAGGGCGATACGCATGAAGTCGACCCAAGCGGGTTGCGCCGTTTTTGCACCAGCCTCAGCTCCTGAGATTTGACCATTATCTAAGTTAGGGTTGGGTTTGGACCGTCCGAGTTTACGGTTATGGTCGTCAAAACCAACCCAAGCAACCGCGACCATTCCTGGTCCGTATCCGTTATACCACGCGTCTTTTGAATCATTGGTTGTACCAGTTTTTCCGCCGATATCGCGACGTTTCAATGGCTGAGCACGCCAGCCTGTACCGTTCCAACCTGTGCCTTCACGCCAGTTGCCACCACCCCAAATATTGCTGTACATCATCTCGCGAACTAAAAAAGCGGTCTGCTCAGTGATCACTTGCGGTGCGTAGTTCGGTTGTTCGCTATTAAGGTCGACATCTTGTTCGGCAAATTCGTTGCTCGCTTGAGGACCTTGTTCACAGTCATGCTGGCATATGGTTTTTGGTGAGGCTTCAAACACCAAGTCACCAAAAGGGTCTTCTATTTTATTGATATAGAAAGGTTCAACATAGTAACCGCCGTTAGCGAACACAGAATAACCTTGAGCCATTTTCATGGGCGTTAAACTTCCCGCTCCTAATGCGATGGTCTCTGAACGAGGCAGTTGGTCGATATCAAAACCAAAGCGTGTGAGGTATTCACGGGTTGGATCCAAACCAACTTCACGTAGCACACGAACTGCCATCACATTCTTTGACTGGGCAAGACCAATACGTAAGCGAGTAGGGCCGACATAAGTCGGTGGTGAATTCTTTGGACGCCATGCCGTACCCTGGCTTTTATCCCATTGATTAATCGGTGCATCATTGATCAGCGTGGCCAGGGTTAAGCCTTTATCGATGGCTGCTGAGTAAATGAATGGTTTGATACTTGAACCGACTTGGCGAACGGACTGAGTCGCACGGTTAAATTTGTTATGGATAAAGTTAAAGCCGCCAACCAACGATAGAACCGCGCCATTTTCAGGGTTCATCGCAATAAAAGCAGTGTTAGCATTCGGCACTTGACTAAGATGCCAAGCGTGACCTGGCTGCTCGTCGTCTGAATCGACTTCAACTTGACGCACCCAGATTTGCTCACCACTGTTGAGCACCTCTTTGGCGCTAGTTGGCGCTTTACCTTGACGGTCATCGGTGAGGAATTTTCGTGCCCACTTAATTCCATCCCAGTCGAGAGTTTGTTGGCCTTGATCTTTAACCCAGACCGTCGCTCGTCTGTCTTGTACATCAATAACAATGGCCGGTGTCAATTGACCGTAGGTCGGTACGTTGTCTAGGGCTTGTTTGATTTTTTCGCCATCAAAAGGGGCTTGATTTGCCGACCACAACACCTTCTCTGCGCCGCGATAACCGTGGCGTTGATCGTAAGTCAACAGATTATTGATAGCAGATTCATTGGCCGCTGCCTGAAGTTTTGAATCAACCGTCGTATAGATACTCATGCCCGAGGTGTAAGCGTCTTCGCCATAGCGTTCGACCATCCAAGCGCGTGCTAGCTCGGCGACATAAGGCGCGCTTAACTCAATTTCAGCAACGTGATAGCGAGCAACAATAGGTTCATCTCGTGCTTGTTCATATTCCTGTTGAGTAATGTATTTTTCGTCGAACATTCGGCGCAAAACTACGTTACGGCGGTTGGTTGCGCGCTCAAGTGAATATATCGGGTTCATAGTGGAAGGGGCTTTTGGCATGCCTGCTAACGTCGCCAGTTCGCTAAGCGTTAAGTCTTGAAGATCTTTACCAAAGTAGGTTTGGGCGGCTGCGCCAAAGCCATACGAACGGTAGCCAAGGAAGATTTTATTGACGTAGAGCTCCATGATTTCTTGTTTGCTGAGCAGCTGTTCGATATGGATAGCAATAAAAATTTCTTTGATTTTACGCATGATCTTCTTTTCATTCGATAGGAAGAAGTTGCGAGCCAATTGCTGAGTAATGGTACTGGCGCCCTGCTTCGCTGAACCCGATAGTGCAACCACTACCGCTGCCCGCGTAATACCAATCGGGTCTATCCCTGGGTGATCGTAAAAGCGACTATCCTCGGTCGCGATCAAGGCTTCAGTTAGGTGGAGGGGAATATCATCGTAGGCGACTGGGATACGACGCTTTTCGCCAAACTGAGAGATCAGCTTGCCGTCTTGGCTAAACACCTGCATTGGCGTTTGCAGTTGCACGTCTTTAAGAGTCGCTACATCAGGTAGCTCTGGTTTGACATAAAAATAGAAGCCGAAGATGGTACCGACTCCAAGAATTATGCAAATCAATGTGAATAAGAACAGTCGCTTTATGAACTTCACCGGATATTCCCTGATTAATGAGGTTAACTGTATGCAAACCCTTGTACTTTAGGCCAAAAGTTTTCGCCCACTGGTTTAAGTGCGTTTGCGCGCATTTTTAACCAATGAGCATAGTACGGAGCCAGCTAAATGGGTATTTCATTGGTTACAGGCCTAGATATCGGCCGCCACAGTATCAAAGCGGTAGTGATAAAGCCATCCAAGGATGCGTTTGCGCTTGTGGCTTATCGCACCTTGCCCATTGAAGTGGGCATTCTCGCTGATAACCACAGGTTAAATTATCAGAAAATTGTAAAGAAACTCAAAGAACTAAGGAAGTCTTTACCATTATTTAGTCACAAAGTGGCATTTGCGATACCTGATAATCAAGTAATAACTAAAGCATTACAGATAGATAGCGAGTTTAGTCGCGCCGAACGAGAGCTAGCGATATATCAGACTTTTGCCAGCCAATGTGCATTCGCTGCGGATCAACTGTGTCTTGATTACTCGGTTAGCGATCATGTTACACCGCAAGGTGGCGTGCATTATCGAGTTCATGCGGCGAAGAAGGCGCCTTTGCTCGAATTGAGTAATGCCATTGCTCAGGCCAATTTTAAACCAATTGTTGCTGATGTGGCTAGCTATGCGCTCAATCAATGCTGGCATCAAGTGGCGCAATCTCAGCACGCTTACGACTGGTTGTTAGTCGATATCGCTGTGACGCAGTGCCACTTTTCGATTGGGCTTCCAAGTGGAGAGGTTTACGCCAAGTCTTGGCGTTTAGAGGCCCAGCTTAATGATGGGCAAAAAGTGGTTAACTCACTGCGTGAGACATTGCGCAGCGCTATGCAGCGACTCACTTCTTTGCACCAAATTGAGGTTAAGGGTATTTGGCTTAGCAGCGAGACAGGCAACTGTCCCGATTTAGCGGCCAAGCTGAGCGATGAGCTTGGGATTAAGGTTGAGCCATTTAATCCCTTGGGGCTGTTTCAACATCTAAGCACCAATGATGCAAGTAACGGTTATGCATTGGCAGTAGGATTAGCGCTTCGCGCCAGTCAGTGGCAGGAGCGTCACCATGCCCGAGTCGATTAATTTACTTCCTTGGCGCCAGCAACTCATTACCCGTCATCAACGTCGTTTTTCTCTGGTGTTCGTCATGGCAGCATTGATGGCGGTGGGTATTCAATGGCTGATTGCTGAGTACCTTGAGCGCCACACTCAACGGTTACAACACGGCAATCAGCAGTTAACTGCGCAAGTCACTCTGTTAGACCAACAACTGACTGTCGCTATTGAGCGTCAAACGGCGGCCCAGTTGCAGTACGCCCATTCTAAGCAGCAAGCGCAGTTTACGGGTAAGCGCACTCAAGCCGCTCGGTTAATGCGTCGTGTCGCCGAATTCGTTCCTGCCGACCTTCATCTTGAATCGCTCAGTCTACGCGGAGAAAGTGTCACGATGACGGGCAATACGGTGCGGCACGGCCCACTAACGGAGTTGTTACTGCGCCTCACTTCAGCGCAAGATATTGAGCAAGTTCAACTCCATTCAGTAGCAGATGAGCAAGCCATGCAGCGATTTGCGATCTCTTTTGTTTTACTCAACAGCGTTGTTAGGCGATGAATATTGAATTTGAGTCGTTGGTTGCATGGCCGATTGGGCGGCAGCTAAGGTTTATCGTGGTCGTTATGTTAGCGATTAATACGCCCATCGCTTGGTTATGGCATTTGCCGCAATACCAACAGTTCATTGCGGCGAAAGATAGTGAGCACAATCTTACTCTCGCGGCGGAGCATAAACAGGCACGATTGTTGGTGCTTGCACGGGCAGAGACCAGTGAGAAAAATGCCAGTCAATTACTTACACCGGCTTCAGCGCTGAGCGTGTCACACTTTTCGATAACCATTGCTGAGCTCAATCAGATCGCGCAGCGCTATCAACTTAGCGTTGAGGAGCTTGAGTTGGCCGCAAATCCGGCCAGGGATGGCGTTGAACTTAGGCTGCTGGGTCGTTACCACGATATTAGGGCGTTTTGCCAAACAGTGGCAGAGCGCTTTCCCTTATTGCGTTTGGATAATGCTGAGTGGCTACGGCGAGGTGACATTAATGGGCAAATCAGCTTTAGCGCTCAGGCGTTGTTTTATCAGGCTCATGTGACGGTGACAGCCAATGACTAGGCTTCTCATGTGCTTGTGGCTGTGTGCGTGGTCAGTCAATAGTCAAGTTAGCCCTCAGCCAACCCACATTACCGCTACTACGCCGACTCGTGATCCTTTTGTCTTACCTCAGGCCGACGCTAAAACGCCGCCGTGTCAGCCGCTCGTTCAACCACTCGCCACGTCATTGCCATTCACTCTTGTCGGCGTTCTCGAAACTCACGGTGATTATACGGCGCTGCTAAAAACGGCGACGGGCTTGCTGGTGACGGCTCAGAAAAATCAGCGACTGGAGTCGGGATACAAGATCGTGGCAATCAGTGAGCGTCAAGTCGAGCTCGAACAGACAATCGACAGTCGCCAGGGGTGTCATTCACGATTCAAGCTGGAGCTTAACTAATGCGTTCTATTATCCACAACCGTCGAGCAGCACGGCTACGCGGCGTCTTGTTCAGTTTGTGCCTATTATTAATCACGGGATGGGTAAGCCAGTTAAGTGCGGCTGAAACGACTAATAATCAGGCTAAGTTGTCATTCAACTTTCAAGATATCTCAGTGCGTGATGCTTTACGCGTTATCGCACAGAGTCAGAATATCAATATTGCCATCGATGATTCGGTCAGTGGTCAGCTTACGCTGAGTTTGACTGAGGTCACTTGGCAACAAGCGCTCGATACGGTGGTGGAGGTCAAAGGACTCACTCAGCATGATCAAAATGGCGTTATGCTGATTCGCTCCAAGCAACTCTCCATCGATGCTGGCAGTGAGTTAAGCTCAGAGTTGATCGCCGTTAACTATGCCAGTGCCGATCAATTGATGCAGGTGTTACTAGGGTCGAGTGGATTTAACCTTTTATCAGAACACGGAGCTTTAGGGATCGATGAGCGGACCAATGTACTGCTGATTCGAGACTATCCAGAGCATATTACCGCAACCCGGAAAATGGTGGCACTGCTTGATGTGCCAATCAAGCAAGTGCAAATCGAAGCACGCATTGTGACCATCAATCAAGGCAATCTTGAAGAGTTAGGCGTTCGTTGGGGCTTGAGTCATGTTGGCCATCGAGCAGAGGTCGGTGGCAGCATTGAAGGCATTCGTCTTGACTCGGCCACTATCGATCAGATGTTAAACATCAATCTGGCCGCGCAGGCAGTGAATGCCTCATCGATTGCTTTTCAAGTGGCGAAGTTGGGGTCAGACACCTTACTTGATCTCGAACTGTCGGCGATGCAGCGCGAATCGAAAGCGGAAGTGATTTCGAGTCCGAGCTTAATGACTACCAATAAAAAGCCGGCGTATATTGAACAAGGAACCGAAATTCCCTATCTTGAGTCATCCTCCAGTGGTGCAACGAATGTGGCGTTCAAGAAAGCCGTTTTGAGTTTAAAAGTGACGCCACAGATCACGCCGGGAGATCATGTACTGCTCGATTTAAATGTCACTCAAGATAGACCGGGTGAAGTGGTGAATACCGGCACTGGAGAAGCCGTGGCGATCGATACTCAACGCATCGGAACACAAGTATTAGTGAAGAATGGCGAAACTATCGTGCTGGGAGGTATTTTTCAACACAGTGTATTTGATAGTGTCGACAAGGTGCCATTATTGGGTGACTTACCGCTGCTTGGTGGCTTATTTCGCCGAACTTACCAGAAAATAGGCAAACGTGAACTGGTAATTTTTGTGACTCCGAACGTCATCATTGAGTCAGAAATCGATCTTGAACGAAAATAAATTTGCATTAGTCGCACCTTATCTAGATAATTTCGGGTCTTATCACGAATTATCTGTGAGGAATCGGTGCCACAAGCATCTACATTGCTAATGTTATATTGGCTTTTCTTGTGGCGATGTCATTGAATTAACGTTGTAAATTACTGCTAAACATGGCTGAGAAACGCAATATTTTCCTTGTTGGCCCTATGGGTGCCGGCAAAAGCACAATCGGTAGACACTTGGCTCAACAGCTTCATATGGAGTTTGTTGATTCTGATACCGTAATTGAAGAGCGCACTGGCGCAGATATCGCTTGGGTATTTGACGTCGAGGGTGAAGAAGGCTTCCGTGATCGCGAGGAAAAAGTGATTAACGACCTAACCGAAGAACAAGGCATTGTCCTTGCAACGGGTGGGGGTTCGATCATGAGCAAAGAAAACCGCAATCGTCTGTCTGCACGCGGTATCGTTGTCTACTTAGAAACAACGATTGAAAAACAACTTGCTCGTACCAATCGCGATAAGAAGCGTCCACTGCTACAAACAGACAAACCACGTGAAGTGTTAGAGTCTCTGGCTAAAGAGCGCAATCCTCTTTACGAAGAAATTGCGGATTACACCGTACGTACAGACGATCAAAGTGCAAAAGTGGTAGCCAACCAGATCGTAAAAATGCTAGAAGAACGTTAAGACTTTTAGCAACTGGAGAATACCCATGGAACGGATTACGGTCAGCTTAGATGAGCGTAGCTATCCAATCTCAATTGGTGCCGGATTATTTAATGATCCGGCCCACCTTTCTTTCCTTACAGCAAAACAGAAAGTGGTCGTGATTTCTAATGTCACGGTTGCTCCGCTTTATGCTGACAAAATCCTTGCCCTTCTAGAGCAATTAGGCTGCCAAGCTTCTGTACTCGAACTGCCCGATGGTGAGCAATACAAAAGCCTAGAGACATTCAATACGGTAATGAGTTACCTGTTGGAAGGTAATTATGCCCGTGACGTGGTTGTGATTGCGCTCGGTGGTGGTGTGATTGGTGACTTGGTTGGCTTCTCTGCGGCCTGTTATCAGCGCGGCGTCGACTTTATTCAGATCCCGACGACTTTACTGTCGCAGGTTGATTCATCGGTCGGTGGTAAAACGGCGGTTAATCATAAGCTCGGTAAAAACATGATCGGTGCGTTTTATCAACCGCAAGCGGTGGTGATTGATACCGATTGCCTGAAAACCTTACCAAAGCGAGAGTTTGCGTCTGGTATCGCCGAGGTGATCAAATACGGTATTATTTATGACAGTGCGTTTTTTGTTTGGTTGGAAGAGAATCTTGACCAGCTCTATCAATTGGATGAGCTGGCACTGACTTATGCTATCGCTCGCTGTTGTCAAATTAAGGCCGAAGTAGTGGCACAAGACGAAAAAGAATCGGGTATTCGTGCATTGCTGAACCTAGGTCATACCTTTGGTCATGCGATTGAAGCTGAGTTAGGTTATGGTAATTGGCTGCATGGTGAGGCGGTGGCTTCTGGTACGGTGATGGCAGCAAAAACTGCGCAGCTTCAAGGGCTTATCACGGAGCAGCAAGTTGAGCGAATTGTCTCTATACTGAAAAGAGCACAGTTGCCTGTCCATACACCAGATCAGATGGCGTTTGCTGACTTCATCAAACACATGATGCGCGATAAGAAAGTGTTATCAGGTGAGCTACGACTGGTATTGCCTACCGGCATTGGCAGTGCAGAGGTGGTAAAAGGGGTATCAGAGTCGGTTATAGAGCAAGCTATCGACTTTGGCCGTACCCTGTAATTCTTGTTGTCTATAGGACCAAGCGGCCGACGTTTTTGATGACGGGTTTTGTTTGGTATTTCCGCATTGTTATTAGGATAACTCAATGAGCTCGGCGCATGACCCTCGCGTATTGGAATTGGAATCTCAGGTAGAGCTGCTAGAACGGTTGCGACTCCTGACCAATTTTGGTTCAAATCTTGTCACGATTGGTGGCGCTGCTGGTGCAGGAAAAACCTGGCTAGCGCAACACTATTTAGAAGCGTGGGCGCAAGATAAGAACCAAGCTTTGTTGATGTGTTATCCCAATCAAGACGAAACGCAACGCCGTGTAACCCTTCTATCGCAGTTGATTTCAGAACCGTTATTTAACCCAGTAGACTCATTGGTCGACTCTTTTTCCCGCGTAATGGTGGGGGAAAGTTGTGATGTGTTGATTACGATTGATGATGCGCATTTGCTGACAGAGTCGTTTATCTCTGAACTGTGGATGCTGGTGTTAGAAGCGCAGCTTAACCCACGCTGGACAGTTAATGTGTTGTTGTTCGCGCAATCCAATAGTCTGGAAGCACTGTTAACTCGCTTAAGTTATGGTCAAGAACACAAACCCATCGATCTTGAAATTGAACCGCTTAGCCAACAAGAAGCGGATCGGTTTTTTGAACATTTGGTGATTCGTTTTGTCGAAGATGACATGGAGAAACGGGTGCGTAATGCATACCGTAGCGTTGCCCGTCATCCGGGGGACATCATGGCTTTAGGGGATCAAAAAGTGGAAAAAAGGATTATTATCCGCTCGATTGTCGGCTCTCCCGTCAATATTGCACTGTTAATTGTTGTGTTGCTACTCGCGATTGGCGGTGGTTATTGGTGGATGATGTCACAACCATCACCGGATGAGAAAGCGCAACAAATGACGCAAAACATCGAACAAACGGTGATTCCTACCTTGCCGGAACTGAGCTCGCAAGACAATCAATCAACAGCGACTATCCAACCTGAGCCCGTTATTGATCCGATGTTAGCCGGTGCTGACGATGATTCGCTGGCGCTTCCACCGGATGTCACCGAACAGGTCGACAGTGTGGGCAGTGCTGACAACGATCAGCAGCGAGTCGTGATTACGTCTGATGTCGTCGATGCCTTACTTGAGGGGAAAGCGCAACAAGCCGATACTCGTGGCATTGATCAAGTGGTTGAGCAGTCGCAAACGCCACAAAACGCGGTGCCACAGGCTGAACCTGTTACGCAGCAGACAACGCCAGCAAGTGAAACCGTCATCAAGTTTTCGTTTACCAAAGATGAACTAAAGAGCTTCTCGCCGCGCAGTTATACCTTGCAGTTGGCTGCCGTCCAGTCGCTTGAAGAAGTGCAATCCTTCATCGACCAGTACCAGCTCATCAATCAAGTGTTTATCTACCCAACCGTACGCAATAATATTGACTGGTATATCATCACTTATGATAATTATCCGACCATTCAAGTGGCGCGCGATGCGGTACAAGGTTTGTCGAGTGAGTTGCAACAGCTTGAGCCTTGGGCAAAATCACTCAGTCAGGTTCAACGTGAAATCGACCGAGTCGAATAAGTTGGCGAAATCCGCTGATTAAGCGGCAAAATTGCCTGAGTTTAGTTGTAAAATATGTTACATTCCGCAGCCTTAATTTGTGGTTGAAAAATAGAGCAGTCGATGAAGAAGCAGCGGGCCTTCCTGAAGTGGGCGGGTGGAAAATACGGACTTGTTGAAGATATTCAGCGTCACTTGCCTGAAGCACGTAAGCTGGTGGAACCGTTCGTAGGCGCAGGTTCTGTGTTTCTTAATACTGATTACGAACACTACTTGCTGGCTGATATCAACCCAGATTTAATCAATCTCTATAACTTGCTCAAGCAAGATCCGCAGACATACATCTCAGAATCCAAACGTTGGTTCTGTGCTGAGAACAACCGCAAAGAAGCTTATCTGGATGTTCGTGCGCAGTTCAATGCCACCGATGACGTGTTTTACCGTTCATTGGCATTTCTGTATATGAATCGCTTTGGTTTTAATGGCTTGTGCCGTTACAACAAAAAAGGCGGTTTTAACGTCCCGTTTGGATCATATAAGAAGCCGTATTTCCCCGAAGCTGAACTTGAGTTCTTTGCAGAAAAAGCCAAGAAAGCGACGTTTGTTTGTGAGGGTTACCACGAGACGTTCAAGCGAGCGCGCAAAGGCTGTGTGGTGTATTGCGATCCTCCTTATGCACCGCTTTCAACCACCGCAAACTTCACGTCGTATGCGGGCAATGGTTTTAGCCTCGATGATCAGGCCGCGTTGGCAGATGTCGCAGAAAAAGCGGCGCAGCAACGAGGTATTCCGGTGTTGATTTCAAATCATGATACCACGCTAACTCGTCGCCTTTATCATGGTGCGAGCCTGAATGTGGTGAAGGTTAAGCGAACCATCAGTCGTAACGGCGCTGGACGCAATAAAGTCGATGAGTTGTTGGCGCTGTTTAAGCCCTCGGACAGCAAATAGTCACATTTCCTCACGCTTGGCTATATTCTTAACGCTAGCTTAGGTAGAATTGCGCGCAAAATACTCTGTTCGCGGAGTTTCTCTTTTGTGTGCAATGATGCCAATTAATACTAGAGGTCAGGTATGAAAGATTTCCTTATCGCTCCATCGATTCTGTCTGCTGATATGGCTCGCCTTGGCGAGGATGTTGAAAAAGTTCTCGCAGCAGGGGCGGATGTGGTTCACTTTGACGTAATGGATAACCACTACGTACCCAACCTGACTTTCGGCGCGCCAATCTGTCAAGCCTTGCGCGATTACGGCATTACCGCACCTATCGATGTACACCTGATGGTGAAACCGGTTGATCGTCTTGTGCCTGATTTTGCCAAAGCTGGTGCATCGATGATCACTTTCCATATCGAAGCGTCTGAACACGTTGACCGTACCTTGCAACTGATCAAAGAGAACGGCTGTAAAGCGGGTGTGGTGTTAAATCCTGCGACTCCGCTGTCGCATCTCGAGTTCATCATCGATAAAGTGGATATGATTCTACTGATGTCGGTTAACCCAGGCTTTGGTGGCCAGTCATTTATTCCGAAAACGTTAGATAAGCTGCGTGCAGTACGTAAAATGATTGATGAGTCGGGCCGCGATATTCGTTTGGAAATCGATGGTGGGGTTAAAGTGGACAACATTAAAGAGATTGCTGAAGCAGGAGCGGATATGTTCGTTGCCGGTTCGGCGATTTTTAATCAATCTGATTATCAACAAGTCATTGATCAAATGCGCGAACAATTAGCGCAGGTAAAGTAATTTAATGAGCAATATTAAACTGATCGCTTTCGATTTAGACGGTACGCTGCTTGATAGCGTACCTGATTTGGCGGTTGCTGCTGATCAAGCTGTGCAAACGCTTGGCTTCCCTGCAGTAACTGAACAACAAGTGCGTGATTACGTGGGTAATGGTGCCGATATATTGATTGGTCGCTCGCTAAGTCGAAGCTTAACGGTAGATCCAAGTCTAGCGCCTGAGCTACTGGTTAAAGCGCGAGAGCTGTTTGATGATTACTACGATAAGAGTGGTCATAAACTTAGCCACCTTTATCCACATGTTAAAGAAACATTAGCCGCACTTGACCAGGCTGGTTTTACCATGGCCTTAGTGACCAACAAGCCGTCTAAGTTTGTTCCAGATGTATTAGCCAAACACGACATCGACAAATACTTTGTCGATGTGATCGGTGGCGATACCTTCCCAGAAAAGAAACCCAATCCAATGGCGCTAAACTGGCTGCTCGAGAAACACAACTGCCAGCCAAGTGAAATGCTGATGGTGGGTGATTCGAGCAACGATATTAAAGCGGCAAAGAATGCTGGTTGTTACTCGTTTGGTTTAACTTATGGTTACAACCATGGCGAGCCAATCGCAAACGCCAAGCCAGACTTTGTCGCCGACAGCATCGCAGATCTTGTTGAAGCGGTAGCGGTTTACGCATAAGCGCGACAAAAGGTCTTCCAAAATACTCGTTAATGAGTACACTGGAAAACCGTGCACACGTCGCTGCACGGTTTTTCATTATTTATCTTAAGAAGTCAAAGGAATCATTCTAATGAGCAAACCCATTGTATTGAGTGGTGTTCAACCGTCAGGTGAACTAAGTATCGGTAACTACTTGGGTGCTCTACGTCAATGGCAACAGATGCAAGACGATTATGATTGCCAGTATTGCGTTGTTGACCTTCATGCGATTACGGTTCGTCAAGATCCTAAGTCTTTGCATGAAGCGACGCTAGACGCACTCGCAATCTGTCTTGCGGTTGGTGTTGACCCGAAAAAGAGCACGCTATTTGTTCAGTCACACGTCCCTGAGCATGCTCAACTTGGTTGGCTTCTTAACTGTTATACCCAAATGGGTGAGCTGAGCCGTATGACTCAGTTTAAAGACAAATCTGCTCGTTATGCCAATGACGTTAATGCTGGCCTATTTGGCTACCCGGTATTAATGGCGGCCGATATTCTGCTTTACGGAGCCCACCAGGTGCCCGTTGGCAATGACCAAAAGCAGCACTTAGAGTTAGCACGTGATATTGCGACGCGTTTTAACAACATCTACTCGCCTGAAAGCCCAATATTTACCGTGCCAGAGCCTTACATTCCGACGGTCAATGCCCGCGTGATGAGCCTGCAAGATGCGACTAAGAAGATGTCGAAGTCTGATGATAACCGTAAGAATGTCATCACCTTACTCGAAGAGCCTAAATCTATCTTGAAGAAGATCAACAAGGCGCAAACCGATACCGAAACGCCACCACGTATTGCGGCGGATTGGGACAACAAAGCGGGTATCTCGAATCTCATGAGCCTTTACTCTGCCGCTAGCGGATTGAGCTTTGAACAGATCGAAGTGCAATATCAAGGCGTGGAAATGTACGGCCCATTCAAGAAAGATGTTGGTGAAGCGCTGGTCGCGATGCTTGAGCCAATTCAAACGGAATACCGTCGTATTCGCGCAGATCGCGCTTATATGGATCAGGTGATGAAGCAAGGTGCAGAGAAAGCATCGGCTCGCGCTGCTGAAACATTGAAGCAAGCGTATCAAGCTGTCGGCTTTGTTGCTCGTCCGTAGGTTAAGTATTTTAGGGCTTAGAAGGCAAATTCTAGTTCTTAGCAGTCGACCTCTAGGAGCTCGGGTCTGCTGAGCCTTCGAGCTGATTTTGGCAGCACTTTGTGGGAAATTTATACAAGGCACCGGCTTTGACTTGTGGTTACTCTACATAAAAAGCCGATAACGCAGTAGAAATGAACCACAAAGGCTGCCCGAAGGGTTCGGCTAGAATCGTTTTATGCTTTGTTAAGCGGTATTGACTTAGAATAACTAGGCGACATACTTCTTGCCGCGCCTAAAACGATTCTATCTCGAACAAAATTTAACCGAGAAAGATAAACAGACCCCAGACACTCATTTCTAGATACTGATACCAATATTACTCACGCTTTCATCGCGCAACTCAGAACGCAGGTCTTTAATCAGGTCAATATCACGCTCCTCGGCTTCTCGTAACGGCCTAAAAATCGCCCACTGAACATCCCACTCAGCGCAGACTGATTCATTCTGCTTTTGGTTTTCATTGGTGATCGCTTCACCGCTTTGCGCTTCTTCTAACTGGGCAACCGTTGTGACTGACAGCTGACTGACTTTATGCATGTTTTCATACAGATAATCGCGATCAAGCAGGCCGTGTAGCAAATGAGACAAAGCGACACAGGCATCAATAGCCGGGTAAACACCATAAAAATCAAAATCTTCCGAGCTTGGAATGATCTCTTCTAACTTCTCGAGCTGATGCTCAAAGTTTACCTTGGCGGTTTTTACTGTCAGTTGCTCCCAAATACTATCGATAATATCGCGATAGACTCGCGCTTGTGCAAATTGGGTGCTATCACAAAACATGGCGTAGTTTGGGTACATGCGTTCACACAGACAGGCCATAAAGGTAATCTGTTTCCAGGGTTCTAACTTCTCAAGGCGAAGTTGAAGAGGATTCTGTAGCATAGAGACTCATTGGTTGCTGAAATAGACAGCGAGAGTTTACTTGATAACCAACAGGGAAAAAAGCAAGCTGATGAACAATTTTACTCATAACCTCTACCTGATGACGGAACACAACGACCAGTACCAGCAGTTACTTGAGCAAGCCGCACTGCCCGACTTAGCGATCACCTCAGATCCAAGCCAGGCTAGCATTCTACTCGCTTCACCACCAAAAGCGGCCAAGCGCATCAATGAGTTCTCGCATATTGAGTGGATACAGTCGATTTACGCTGGTGTCGATGCTCTCGTCCCTAAACTCAATCACTTTGAAGGCCAACTGACGAATGTCAAAGGCATCTTTGGCCAGCAAATTAGCGAGTACGTTCTGGGGTATTGCATCGAGCATTATCGTCACTTTAATCATTACCGCCATCAGCAGGGGCAATGTCAGTGGGCGCCCAAACCTTATCAATCGCTAACAGGAAAAAAAATGGTGATCCTGGGCACAGGATCAATTGGCGCTTACCTTGCTCAAGCGGTCAAAACGTTGGCCATTGAACCAATCGGCGTCAATCGCAGTGGCATCCCAACGAAACACTCACCTTTTGCTGCCACCTATCATATTCAGGAGCTCACGATCGCCCTTGCGCAAGCCGATATTGTCGTCAACACCTTACCCAATACCCCAGAAACTCATCATATTCTGGATAGCGAGAGTTTAGCGCACTGCAAGAACGTACTGCTGTTTAATGTTGGACGAGGTAATGCGATTCACCAAGCGGGACTGCTTGAAGCGCTCAATAATGGCGCCGTCGAGCATGCCTTTGTTGATGTTTTTGAACAAGAACCTCTCGACGAGCAACACCCTTATTGGCAGCAGGAGAATCTGACTATCACACCTCACATTGCCGCCGTTAGCTTTCCTGAGCAGGTTATCGAGATCTTTGCGGACAATTACCAACGTTGGCGAGATGGCTTTAGCTTGATGAACGTGGTGGATGTTAACAAAGGATACTAATTGCGCATTGCCCTGTGTTGAAAAGGAAGATTATGGACAAACACCCTTGTATCTATTTTTTATCATCGCCCAACAGGAACCCCTTGTACATAGGGGGAACAAGTAGGTTGACCAGCTGCAGCCAATGGAATCTAAGCCTAATTGGTGAGAGGTTAATATCTTTAACGGACTTCGGGTCGAGGTCTTATTAGGCAATACGACATCGGTTGTAAGAAAATAAGCTGAAACCATGGCAAAAAGATGTGGCGCATCGGCATCAATAGATGCTGAATACATCGCTAGAATGGAAGATGTTTTAGACCTTTATGCGGAGCCTGAAGATCCTCAGTATCCCGTTGTTAACCTCGATGGAGTATTGAAATTGGGCCGATGAATAAGTAATACTTAAACCGTCGTATAGACAGTTTTGAATTATTAAAGAAAGAACTTATGGCATGGGAGATCGCGAGGAATAATGCTAAGCCAACAATTAATTGGTTATTCAATATGGTCTCAGCTAGGAAAAACTGAAGAGGGCATATAATGCCCTCAACTAGTCAAAACTTGTGTGAACGAGTACTAGGTACTCGCTTCTAGGTACCGATCACTACAGACCAAGTTTCTTCTCTAAGTAATGAATGTTAGCGCCACCGTGTTGGAAGTTTTCATCATTCATGATGCTTTCTTGCAAAGTCACGTTAGTTTTGATGCCTTCAATAATCATTTCACCTAGGGCATTCTTCATACGAGCAATCGCCACATCACGGTTCTCACCGTAGGTGATAAGCTTACCGATCATCGAGTCGTAGTGCGGAGGCACTGTGTAGCCTGCATAGATGTGTGATTCCCAGCGAACCCCCATGCCACCTGGCGAGTGGAAGCGTTCGATTTTACCTGGTGAAGGTAAGAAACGTTCTGGGTCTTCAGCGTTGATACGACATTCGATGGCATGGCCGCGGATCTTGATGTCATCTTGTGTGAATGACAAAGGTTGACCCGCTGCAACGCGCAGTTGTTCTTTGATGAGGTCGATACCAGTCACCATTTCGGTCACTGGGTGCTCAACCTGAATACGCGTGTTCATTTCGATGAAGTAGAACTCACCGTTTTCGTACAAGAACTCAAATGTACCCGCACCGCGGTAGCCAATTTCAAGACAGGCACGCGTACAACGTTCACCGATGTATTTGCGCATTTCTTCAGTGATGCCTGGCGCTGGTGCCTCTTCAACAACCTTTTGGTGACGACGCTGCATTGAGCAGTCACGTTCACCAAGGTGGATGGCTCCGCCTTGACCGTCTGCGATGATCTGTACTTCAACGTGACGAGGGTTTTCTAGGAATTTTTCCATGTAAACCATATCGTTGTTGAAACAGGCTTTCGCTTCTGCCCGCGTCATTGCGATGGCTTCAACAAGATCTTTTTCGCTGCGTACCACACGCATACCACGACCGCCGCCGCCACCAGAGGCTTTGATGATGACTGGGTAACCGATGCGTTTAGCATGGGCTCTGTTCTTCATTTCGTCGCCGTCAAGTGGACCATCAGAGCCAGGTACACAAGGTACGCCCGCCTTTTTCATGGCCGTGATTGCTGACACTTTATCACCCATCATGCGGATGGTGTCGGCTTTCGGGCCGACGAAAATAAAACCGCTTCGTTCGACTTGCTCAGCAAAATCAGCGTTTTCGGACAGGAAACCGTAACCAGGGTGGATGGCGACTGCACCAGTCACTTCCGCCGCTGAAATGATGCGCGGAATGTTTAGGTAGCTGTCGATACCACGAGCAGGACCAATACAGATCGCTTCATCAGCAAGCAGTACGTGTTTTAGATCACGATCAGCGGTTGAGTGAACTGCGACCGTTTTAATCCCAAGTTCTTTACATGCGCGAAGGATACGAAGTGCAATTTCACCTCGGTTCGCGATGACTAATTTATCTAGCATGAGAGAGAGCCTCTATTATTCGATAACAACAAGTGGTTGGTCGAATTCAACTGGCTGACCGTCTTCTACTAGGATCGCCGTTACCACGCCTGACTTGTCGGATTCAATCTGGTTCATCATTTTCATTGCTTCAACGATACACAGTGTATCGCCAGCGTTAACACTTTGACCCACTTCAATGAAAGATTTCGAATCTGGACTTGGAGAGCGGTAGAAAGTCCCCACCATGGGAGAAAGAACCTGATGACCTTTAGGCGCCGCTGGTGCTGCAGACTCTACTGCCGTTGGTGCTGGTGCAGCCGGGGCTGCTGCAGGCACTGCGACGGGGGCTGGTGCGTAATGAATCGGCGCTGGAGCTGCAGCGCCGTGACGGCTGATGCGTACCGATTCTTCACCTTCAGAAATTTCTAGCTCAGCTATGCCAGATTCTTCTACTAACTCGATAAGCTTCTTGATTTTACGGATATCCATCTTTTCTTTCTCTTTTATCTTGTGAATAAGACAGCTCAATAATGAACTGCAGAGTGTTTCGTACTTTTCTGTTTGCTGCTATTGAGCTTGCAGATGTTTAATCGCAGCAGACAGAGCGAATTGGTAACCTTGTGCACCTAGACCGCAAATCACCCCTTGTGCCTTGTCAGACAGATAAGAGTGGTGGCGAAACGGCTCTCGAGCATGCACATTGGATAAATGTACTTCGATAAATGGGATAGCAACACCAAGCAGTGCGTCTCTTAACGCCACACTGGTGTGGGTAAAAGCGGCAGGGTTGATGATGATAAAGTCCACCTGGTTGTAGGCGGCATGAATCGCTTCGATCAACTCATATTCACGATTAGATTGCAGATGTTTTAGCGTTACACCTGCGTCATGAGCTTGTTCGGTTAATGTGTCGATAATCTGCGCTAAGGTAGAAGAACCGTAATGTGCTGGTTCACGTAGACCTAATAGGTTTAGATTTGGACCATTTAAGACAAGAATGCGTGAGTTTGCTGTCATTGTGCTGCTATCTTCCTACTTCATGAGATGAATTGGAATATTCCCATATTATCATGGATTCAGCCTACTAAATTCGGTTGAAAAAGTAGCGAATCTTTGAAATAGACCCAGATTATAGCTAATTCAGCGCAAATCGCAGCAATTTACTGGTCTAATCACCTGGAAGGAAGACAGAGAATGGGATGGGGCTCTAGGCTTGAAGGTGTCTCGCACTCGAACAAATGCGATTGTGGATGAAATAAACACACCGTACCTATGATTAGCACGGTGTGTTTTTGTATAGTGCCTGGGGCGTCTGTCATTCTGAACAAGGAGGCACGGTCGTGATTCAGAATCTGGTTTCACTGGCTCACATGAATGCTACTCACGCCAGTTGAGCTTTCTCAGCAATCAACTTATCAACCACACTTGGGTCGGCGAGTGTTGAAGTATCGCCTAGGTTGCTGGTATCACCAGTGGCAATCTTACGTAGAATACGACGCATGATTTTTCCTGAGCGGGTTTTAGGTAGTGAATCTGTCCAGTGCAGCACATCTGGTGTGGCGATTGGACCAATCTCTTTACGTACCCAATTTTTGACTTCTTTGTGCAGCTCTGCACTTGGGTACTCACCATCATTTAGGGTGATGTAAGCGTAGATCGCTTGGCCTTTGATGTCGTGTGGAATACCGACAATTGCCGCCTCGGCAATTTTGTGGTGTGCAACGAGCGCTGATTCAATCTCAGCCGTACCCATACGGTGACCTGACACATTCAATACGTCATCAACACGCCCCGTGATCCAGTAGTAACCATCTTCGTCGCGACGAGCACCATCACTGGTAAAGTACATGCCTTTAAAGGTTGAGAAGTAGGTTTGCTCAAAGCGGTCGTGATCGCCGTAAACGGTACGCATCTGGCCAGGCCATGAATCGAGAATAACAAGGTTACCATCGGTTGCACCTTCGATGATGTTACCCATGTTATCCACCAAAGCAGGCTGTATACCAAAAAATGGTCGGGTTGCTGAACCTGGTTTGAGATCGGTTGCACCTGGAAGTGGCGCAATCAAAATACCGCCGGTTTCCGTTTGCCACCAAGTATCGACGATGGGTGACTTCTCATTACCGATGGTTTTGTAGTACCACTCCCATGCCTCAGGGTTAATAGGCTCACCGACTGACCCCATAATACGCAGACTGCTACGAGAAGTGCCTTCAACCGCTTCATTACCTTTGGCCATTAGGGCGCGAATCGCAGTTGGAGCGGTATAAAGAATATTAACTTGATGCTTATCGACGACTTGACTCATACGGTTGGTGCTTGGATAGTTCGGCACACCTTCAAACAAAATGGTTTTGGCGCCGTTAGCCAGCGGCCCGTATACCAGGTAAGTGTGGCCGGTAATCCAACCAACATCGGCAGTACACCAGAAGGTCTCACCAGGCTGGTAGTCAAACACATACTTGAACGTCATTGCTGCATAGACTAGGTAACCACCAGTGGTGTGGAGAACACCTTTTGGCTTACCCGTTGAGCCTGATGTGTAAAGGATGAACAACGGGTCTTCGGCGTTCATCTCTTCTGGCGGACAATCAGCAGAGACATTCGCGGTTGCTTCATGCCACCAAACATCACGATGCTCATGCCAATCGATATCACCGCCAGTACGCTTCATAACGATGACTTTATCGATGGTTTTGACATCTGGGTTGGTTAGCGCTTCATCGACATTTTTTTTCAGTGGTACGGCGCGACCGCCACGCACACCTTCGTCTGCGGTAATGACGACTTTGGCATCGGAATCAATAATACGACCAGAAAGTGCTTCTGGTGAGAAACCACCAAAGACCACCGTATGTACTGCACCAATACGGGTACATGCGAGCATGGCCACGGCTGCTTCGGTCACCATTGGCATGTAAAGGCAAACCACATCGCCTTTGCGGACGCCTTGCTGTTTTAAGGCATTAGAAAATTCACACACTTCTTTGTGCAGTTCTTTGAAAGTGAGTGTGCTGTCGTCATTCGGGTCATCCCCTTCCCAAATGATCGCGATCTCATCGCCACGTTCTGCGAGGTGACGGTCAATACAGTTGGCGGAAACATTCAGTGTGCCATCTTCAAACCAACGAATATCAACGTGGCCTGTGTCAAAAGAGGTGTTTTTTACTTGGCTAAACGGTTTGATCCAGTCAACAATTTTGCCGTGTTCACTCCAGAAACCAACCGGATCGGTGACCGATTGCTGATACATGGCTTGGTAGGTATCGATATCCGCGTGAGTATTTTTTTTGATGTTCTCTTTCACCGGATAGATATGGGCTTCACTCATTGCTTATCTCCTTGTGCTTAATTCGTAACGAATTGAGCAAGTGTCCGTTTAAAACGATCGGGTCGCCTGACCCTAACGTCGTAAAAATCCCTATGGTTATAACTTTCAGGCACAGGCGCGGATTCGACAATTAGACTTTAGGATGAGAACACATAATCTGCTTATAAATTAATGGTCTATGTTTAAAATTGAGAGTTGGATCTAAGGATGGCTTAGCGGGTATAGGGCAGATTTAGGCTAGGTAGATCACCTTTTGTCAAACGAACGAACACCAGCGCCGCGGTAATGGCGTCTTGCAGAGCGTCGTGTTTGTCTTGCAGCGGTAAGTCTAAGTGGCGGCAAATGGTGTCCAAACTGAGGTCGAAATAGGCATTTGGTAAATGTTGCTCGAGCTTGTCGTGGTAAATTTGGCTCACTTCGATAAGTGGGTTTGGCAGTGGGAAACCAAGCTGTTTTAGACACGCCAAATCAAGAATCTTTTTGTCATAGCGAATATGGTAACCGACCAAAGGCCTTTTGCCTATGAAATCAATTAGTTGTAGAAGTGCTTGTTTCTCATTAATCCCATCAGCTAAGTCTTGGTGGCGAATCTTATGAATTTTCACTGAGCCAGAATCGAGCGATTGTGGCGCCCGTAAGCGCACTTCAAATGGCGCACTGGTTATGATTCGGTTGTCGATGATTTTGGTTGCCGCAATCGTGACTAACTCGGCTCGGTTGGGGTCGAGGCTGGTGGTCTCGCAATCGAGAGAGACAAATTCACCCTTCATGACCGAGTCAAACAAAGACTGATAGGGCGAGCCCTTGAGTTTGTAAAACCAATACCGACGCTGAAGCCAATTCATCGTAACCCCTTAATCTCGTATTTGATAATGGTAGCCCAAGAACTGCTTGAACTTTTTAATTACGTGTAGAGCGTGACGGAGCAAATCACGCTGCGTGCGATCGATTTGCTTAATATCAATACGGTTGTGGCTGTGTTGATGGGTCAATTGCTGATTTAAGCGCAACTTAAATAACAGCTTTAATGCTTCACTGAGGTTGTCTGCTGTTTCGGGTTCAAGGATTTTCCTGTTGCGTAGTGCTTCAATGCGCTCAAAGGTGTTTTTCTCTTCAATGCCATACTCAAGGGCTAAGGTGCGAATGCCATGGACAATAGGGAAGATGCCGCCACTTTTGACATCAAGGCCATCTTTGTCTTTTTTAACATTGCCAAACAGGGTTAACGGTAACGCAAATTGAAGCGCCGGACGCGAAAAGTCTTGTAGCGCTAACATGTTGTTTAACATGATTTGTTTAAGGTGTTGGCCAATGGGCTCAAGTAACGTTTTGTTGCCTGCTACCGCGTGAGCATCGGTAAAAATCGCCAAATCCATGACGTGATCGGCAGAGGTCGGTTTTGACCAGTGACTGATGGTTTTTTTCCAGTCACTCTGGTTTTGGACCCATTTGGGGTTGTTGACCATCACGTTGCCGGGACATAGAGGGTAACCGAGCTGCTGCAGCGTGTGAGTCAGTTGATCCATCACTGCCGCACATTGATGCCACTCAAAACCATCTTTAAGGATTAAGGCATTGTCTTGATCGGTTTTGAGAATTTGTTCCCCGCGGCCTTCAGAGCCTAAAACGATCAAGCAGCAGTGATCGTGAAGGGCGGGAGGAACAATCAGCTCAAAAGCTTTTTCGATGATCTGTTCATTAACGGCTGAAATCAGTTCCATAATAAAGCGGGTACGAATGCCGTTATTGAGTAGGCTTTCCACTAACTGACGCTGACGATTGGAAGCCAATGCCAGTTCTTCGATGCTACTGGCGCGAGCAATACTTAAGCTCAGTACATGTGAGTGAGTTGAAAAAGCGCTTAAAATCTGTGTCATATCGAGCATGCCGACGGCCTCTTTGCCATCAGAGACCATCACGCGCTTCATGCGCTGGCGCGTCATCTTGATCATGGCATTAAAGAGAAACTCGCCGTTTTCGACGTGCACTACGGGAAAAGTGGCGATCTTGCCGACCGGAGTATCGAGTGGATGGTCATCGAGCATCACCGCGTGCAGCATATTGGTGCGAGTAATAATGCCGTAAGGCAGCGCGTGGTGGTTGTCGACAAGCCTGATGTCATTGTTGTTGAGTTTGACCAATGCTGAATCGAGGCCATTGTCTTTGAGTGTTTGCGTGACTTGATTGAGCGGTTGATCCGGAGAGAAAATCATCGGCGGATGATAAATCTCTTTATCCACCTTAGTTAAAATGAATTCGGCTAGGTTTTGCTGCTGCTGCGCAGTTTCGATCAGAGCTTGCCTACGAGCGAGGTTGTTGTCGAAGTAAGCGGCAAATTGGCCATTGTCGTGATACAACTCAAGAAATATCGACTTAGGTAGCAGATAAGAGAGGGTGTCTTCAAGTGCGATATAACGGTGCTTGATGGTGTTATCAAGCAACGAACGCACATCAAACAGATCGTCATTGGCGTAGTGGGCAAAAATCTCTTTATTATCTTGCGAACGCTCCTCGACGGCTCCTTTGATCAAAATATGCAGGTGTTGGCTTTCAGCGCCCGGCTTTAGAAGGATTTCATTGGTGCGAAAATAAGCGACATCCAATGATTCTCTCAATTTCTTTTGTTGCGATACATTGAGACGATCAAATGGAGGGGAGTGCATATTAAATTTTTCTGGCATTGCGAACCCACACTGCAAACTCTGTATCTCTTCAGTGTGCCGCATTTGACGCGTTGTGCCAGACGACTTTGGTCGAACTGCTGCTATTGATTGACAATAAGGAAACGCATTGGTGCGAATTGTTCCCTTTTAAATTCAAACCAAGCCAACGATAATACCGTTGCCCCACACTTTTGTTTCAAGAGGTCATCATGTTTACCCCTTCCCCTTACGGTTGGATTTCACAGTATTTTGTCGGTTTCTTTTTTGCCTATGGTGTCTATTTGCCATTTTGGGCGTTGTGGTTTGAAGAGCAGGGGGTATCGGCAACGGATATCGGCTTGTTAATTGGTCTTGGCTTTGCCACGCGCTGCCTTGTCAATATGCTCCTGACGCCACGGATTCATAAAGTCGAACACTTGATGCCAGCACTGCGTTGGTTGAGTTTCGCCTCGATTTTGTTTATCGGTTTCCATTTTTTTACCGGGGGAAGCTTTTGGTTAATGGCGCTGGCGACCGTATTGTTTAACTTGTGCTGTGGTCCGGCCGTGCCATTGTCTGACGCGATGGCAAACTATTACGCGCGTATTAACATGCTTGATTATGGTCGTACTCGCTTATGGGGGTCGGTTGCGTTTATTGCCGGTTCAACGGCCGTGGGCTTTTTAGTGGCTCAATATGGCAGTGACATGATTTTGTATACCGCGTTGGCTGGGGTGGTGTTTGCGCTGTTGTTCTCATTGCGCAGTATCAACCCAATGCCAGTGACAACCAGTGAAGAAAACACCGAGCGCCCAAAATTAACCGAGTTGCTTCGCGAGTTGCCAGTGATCAAATTCCTGATCTTGGCCGCTCTGATTCAGGGCAGTCACGCCGCCTATTACAGTTTTAGTTCTATCTATTGGAAAGAGGCGGGTTATTCAGAAGATATTATTGGTTACTTGTGGAGTTTAGGGGTTGTCGCCGAAGTTGCCGTGTTTGCGCTGAGCAAACGTTTGTTTTCGGGATGGAGCTTGCGCGCGCTGTTCATGGTTGCATCGATTGGCGTTATTGTTCGTTGGGGGCTCACGGCATCAACCACGGTGTTACTGGGCTTGGTGCTTATCCAATTGTTACACGGGGTGACGTTTGCCATGGCTCATATTGCGGCTATTCAGTATATCCAGCATTCTGAGCAGCGTAAGATGGTGGCTCTGCAAGCACTATACAATGCCATTCCTCTGGGGGCTTTTATTGCCCTAATGACCACCTTAAGTGGTTGGGGCTATGAGAATTGGGGCGCGAATGTGTTTTGGGTCATGGCGGCGATGGGGGTATTAGCGTTATTTATTCGTTTAGATCCTCAGCCACATAATGTTAAGCAAGTGCTTAAAGCGGAGCCTAATGCACAGAATTAACCCTATCTGATTGAGTTGACTGCGTATCCTTAGTTAAATAAACCCTCTCCATTGCGAGAGGGTTTATTTTTTATTGCGATCCATGAACTCAAAATAAGATAAGGATATCTGATGCAAGGTTGGTTGGTGATCACCGTATCGCTGTTGTATCTCGGTTTATTGTTCGTTATTGCTTGGTACGGTGATAGACGCCCTTCATGGCTAGCGAGTTGGCGCCCTTGGGTATACAGCTTATCAATAGCGGTTTACTGTACCTCATGGACCTTTTACGGCACGGTAGGGCAAGCCAGTAGTAACCCTTGGTCATTTCTTCCTATCTATATCGCGCCGATTTTAGTCTTTACTTTGGGTTGGCGAGTTCTTGCGCGGTTAATTTTGACGGCGAAACGTGAACACATTACCTCGATTGCGGATTTCATTGCGGCTCGCTATGGTAAATCACAAGGTTTGGCTGTCGCGGTAACGGTGATAGCGGTGGTGGGCATCTTGCCCTATATCGCTCTGCAACTGCGCGGCATTACCATGGGACTCGAGATCATCGCGCCCGATTTATCGGTCCAATTTAAAAGTTTGGGCTTTGATGTGTCTTGGTTTGTAGTGCTCGCTTTAGCCATGTTCACCATGTTATTTGGTACTCGACACATCGACAACACCGAGCACCATCGCGGAATGATGATGGCGATTGCGTTTGAATCGATTATTAAGCTGGTGGCGTTTCTGGTTGTTGGTGTGTTTATCCTCTTTCTGGCGTTAAAGCGCACTGATGTCGAATTGCTTGAGGTGGCGCGTCAAACCTATCAAGCGCCCAACTTTCCGACCTTATTGATTCATACTGTACTGACCATGCTCGCAATAGTCTGTCTGCCGCGTCAGTTCCATACTATGGTGGTCGAAAATGAACGTGCGCAAGATTTACATACCGCGCGCTGGCTATTCCCTATCTATCTGATTTTGATGGGGCTGTTTGTGTTGCCGATTGCTTGGGTGGGGCAGGCACTATTAAGCGATGTTAGTCCGGATACTTATGTAATCAGCTTGCCGATGGCGGTAGGCGCATCAGATATAGCACTACTTGCGTTTTTGGGCGGTACATCAGCCGCCAGTGGTATGGTGATCGTGTCAACCATTGCGTTGGCGATCATGGTCTCCAATGACTTGGTGATGCCGCTCTTATTGCGTCGTATGCGCTTAGCGCAACGCACTCATCGCCATTTCTCTGAGTTATTACTCGTCATTCGCCGTGGCTTAATTCTGCTGTTGCTCCTTGGCGCTTGGGGTTTTTATCAAGTGTTAGGAAGTATTCACTCACTTTCAGCAATAGGCTTCCTGTCGTTTGCGGCGATCACGCAATTTGCACCGGCGTTGCTCGGCGGTATGTATTGGCGCCAAGGCAATCGTAAAGGGGTTTATGTCGGTTTAGCGGTCGGTTTTACCTTGTGGCTGATCACCTTAATGAGTCAAACCGGCATATTGGCTGGCAGTGCAGAAAATAATTTTCTTTTGTGGATGATTACTCCACCTGAGTGGTTGCAAGCGCTGGAAGTGAAAAATTCCGACTGGGGCATTGTGCTGAGTGTTGCACTCAATAGTTTGTGTTACGTGGTGGTTTCCATGCTAACGCGCGCTAGCCTCAGTGAGCGCTTACAGTCGGCCTCTTTCATTGGTACCCCCTTGCCTGAAAGTGAAAACATGAGCTTGTATCAAAGCCGTGTCACGGTCGGTGAGTTAGAAATGCTGGCGTCGCGTTTTGTTGGTCGCCAGCGAGTACGCAGCGCATTTCGTCAGTATTGGCAACAGCAACGTGAAACCTTAATGCCCAACCAGCAAGCGCCATCAACCCTGATTCGCCATACTGAAAGGGTCTTAGCTGGGGTATTTGGTGCTTCATCGGCTAAGTTAGTCCTTACTTCGGCTTTGCAAGGTCGTAATATGCAGCTTGAAGAGGTCGCGACCATTGTCGATGAAGCGTCGGAGCTGTATGACTTTAGCCGTGGCTTACTGCAAGGAGCGATTGAGCACATTGGCCAAGGCATTGCGGTGGTAGACAAGCAATTACGTTTGGTGGCTTGGAATCAGCGTTATCTAGAGCTGTTTACTTTTCCGGCAGGGCTGATTCAGGTTGGCAGGCCGATTGCGGATGTGATTCGACACAATGCCGAGCAGGGCTTATGTGGTCCGGGTGACCCAGAAGAGCATGTACGTCGCCGAGTGTATTATCTTGATCAAGGGTCGCGGCATACCTCTTCTCGCGTGCGACCTGATGGACGGGTGATTGAGGTGCAAGGTAATCCTATGCCGGGCGGCGGGTTTGTTATGAGCTTTACCGATATTACGGTCTTTCGCGATGCAGAACAGGCGCTCAAAGAGGCGAACGAAACCCTTGAAGAGCGAGTAACAGCGCGAACTCAAGAACTTGAGCAGATGAACAAAAAACTCGTGACGGCGACTCAGCGCTCTGAACATGAATCTCAATCCAAATCACGCTTTTTGGCGGCGGTGAGTCACGACTTGATGCAGCCGCTCAATGCTGCGCGGTTGTTCGCCTCTTCTTTGTCTGAAGTGGCGAAAGATCCAGAGACAAAGCAGTTGTCGCAATACATCGAAAGTGCTTTGGGCGCGGCGGAAGACTTGATTGGTGATCTGCTCGATATCTCGCGTTTAGAGTCGGGTAAGTTAGACGTTCAGGTGCACAGTTTTGCGCTTAACGATGTTCTGGCGAACCTCAATGCGGAGTTTGCTGCACTGGCTAAGCAGCAAGGGGTTGAGTTCTCGATGATACCGAGTCACTTGATTGTCCAGTCTGATCCGAAGTTATTACGTCGGGTAGTGCAAAACTTCCTGACTAATGCGTTTCGCTACAACCCTAAAGGGAAAGTGGTGCTCGGTGTGCGCCGTATTGGTGGCCAGGCTCGCATTGATGTATGGGACAACGGTGTTGGTATTGATGAGGATAAACAACAAGAAATTTTTGAGGAATTCAATCGCGGCAATCAAGTTCGTTCAGATCAAGGTTTAGGGTTAGGATTGGCCATTTCGAAAGGAATCGCCCATGTATTAGGCCATCAGATCACCATGCGTTCATGGCCCGGTAAAGGCAGCGTTTTTTCCATTACCCTAGCGCGTGGTGAAACAGTGATTGAGCCAATGACACTGATACCGATCGTCAACCATTCTGATATTAGCCATCTCAAAGTGCTTTGTGTCGATAATGAGCAAGATATCTTAGTCGGGATGGAAAATCTGCTTGGGCGTTGGGGGTGTGATGTTCGTATCGCGGTCGATTTGGTCTCAAGCTTACAACAGATAGAGACCGACTGGGTTCCGGATGTGATTTTGTCTGATTACCGATTAGACAATGGGCGTACAGGTTTAGAAGTGCTGCAGCAATGCCGTCTGCGTTTAGGCGATCGCTTTATCGGCGTCATTATCAGCGCTGATCGTACCGATGATATGTTGGATGGGATTAAGTCGAATGGGTTTGGCTTTATTACTAAGCCAGTTAAACCCCTTAAGTTAAGAGCGGTATTGAATCGGGTCTAGCAATGGGCTTTTCTGTTCGAAATGGCGGCATTGTTATTGTTGATAAAGAGGTTGACGTGAAGGCGTCAACCTCGCAACTCGCTACTCGGTAAACAACGTTTCGTATCTAACAAACGGGGTTTGGGTTTCGCCATAGTAGAGCGCGCCGTCGGCTTGAATGGCTACCCGCAGCCAGCTCTCTTCAGATGCAGAGGTTGGCAATGAGATAAACCATGTTTTGCCACTGCTATCGGTTGCTTGCATATCAATCGGTTGCGCGATCTGTTCTTGTTGTGCCACCAGAGAGAGTTTGACCCCTTCTAATGGAAAAGCGGACTTCAGTGATAAGTCTAAGCTTTGTGCGGTTCTCTTTTCTGAGCGAAATTGCACTTTAAATTCACCGTTATTCATATCACACAAGCCACTGGTATAACGACAGTTAGACTTGGCCGCTAGTTTATAGCTTTTTCCCTCTTGTGCGGCGTGTGGTTTTTCACTCAGTGCCACATCCGTGCCGAAATAGGCAATGATCGATAGAATAGGGGCGATCAGTAACGCAATGATTAAGTGCTTATTTTTGAACATCTTGGCTTCCTTGCTACAACAGACTTTGATTACGGTAACTGAAAACAGAGAATAAAAAAGCCCCGAACGGGGCTTTTGTGTGTTGGGTATTATTATTAGTGGTCGACGGCTTCTCCCGCCCCTGAAGGCATGCGGACATGTTCAACCAAGTCTTTCACTTCTTGTGGTGTTTCAGCCGTTACTTTTGATACTGCAAATGCCACGATGAAGTTAAACAGTGCACCAATAGCGCCAAATGCATTTGGTTCGATGCCTAGGAACCAGTTGCTGCCCCAGCTTTCTAGGTATGTCCAATCGGCAACAAACAGAATGCCTTTGTGTTGGAATACGTAGAATAGTGTGATGGTAATACCGGCGATCATACCGGCGATGGCGCCTTCCTTGTTGATGTTTTTACTGAAAATGCCCATCATCAACGCCGGGAAGATAGAGGATGCCGCCAGGCCGAACGCCAGAGCAACCGTACCGGCGGCAAAGCCTGGCGGATTGAGTCCGAGATAACCAGCCACTGCAATCGCAACGGCCATCGAGATCCGACTCGCCAGCAGTTCTTTCTTCTCTGAGATGTTTGGATTGATGACGCCTTTTATCAAGTCATGGGATATCGCCGACGAGATAGCCAGCAACAGACCCGCTGCGGTAGAAAGCGCTGCGGCTAAACCACCCGCTGCAACCAGTGCAATCACCCAGTTGGGTAGCTTGGCGATTTCTGGGTTAGCCAGCACCATGATGTCACGATCCACTTTGAGTTCATTGGTCGCCGCATTTGATGTGTACTGGATATTGCCATCGCCGTTCTTGTCATCAAAACCTAGCAGCCCTGTTTTCTCCCAGTTCTTGAACCAGTCAGGACGTTCATCATACGCAAGGTGTTGGCCTGGGGCAGGGTTAACCGTATCCATTAGGTTTAGACGTGCCATTGCAGAAACGGCAGGGGCGGTTGTGTACAAAATCGCGATGAAGAACAGTGCCCAACCTGCGGAAGTACGCGCATCACGTACTTTAGGTACGGTGAAGAAGCGAATAATTACGTGCGGTAGGCCTGCCGTACCTATCATCAGAGACATAGTATAAACAAACATGTTTAACGTATCGCCACGGACGTGGGTTGTGTACTCGGTAAAACCGAGTTCGGTGACCACCTGGTCGAGCCTATCGAGTAAGTAGACATCGGTTCCGGTCATGGTACTCCCTAAGCCGAGTTGCGGTATTGGGTTACCTGTCAGTTGCAGAGAGATAAAGATTGCTGGAATAGTGTAAGCAAGAATGAGTACGCAATATTGCGCTATCTGCGTGTAGGTGATCCCTTTCATGCCGCCCATGACGGCGTACATGAAGACGATACACATACCAATCAATAGACCCGTTGAGTAGTCCACTTCAAGGAAGCGACCGAAGGCAACGCCAACGCCTTTCATCTGACCGATAACATAAGTGACCGAGGCGATAATAAGACAGATAACCGCCACGATACGCGCCGTGTTCGAGTAGAAGCGTTCACCGACAAACTCAGGTACGGTAAATTTACCAAACTTGCGTAAGTACGGTGCAAGTAGTAGTGCAAGTAGTACGTAACCGCCAGTCCAGCCCATAAGGAAAACGCTGCCGCCGTAACCCATAAAGGCAATCAGACCCGCCATTGAGATGAACGATGCCGCAGACATCCAATCAGCAGCGGTTGCCATACCGTTAGCGATTGGGTTTACCCCACCGCCGGCTACGTAGAATTCTTTCGTTGATCCGGCACGTGCCCAAATCGCAATACCGATGTAAAGGACAAAGGTGGCACCAACAACAAGATAAGTGATTGTTTTCAAATCCATCTGAACTACTCCTTACTCGTCCACATTAAATTCGCGATCTAACTGACGCATCTTCCACGCGTAGTAGAAAATAATACCTAGAAAGGTGTAGATAGAGCCTTGTTGTGCAAACCAGAAGCCTAACTTGTAACCGCCTATTTGAATTTGGTTAAGCTGTTCGACAAATAAAATGCCGCAGCCAAATGAAACGACAAACCAGACGATTAATAGTGAAATCATCAGCTTTACGTTCTTGTCCCAATAGGCCTTGGCTCGTTCCTGACTATCAAACGCCATTGCCGTCTCCTTATGTGATTGTTGTTAATAAAATGTTTCAATATCTACATTAGCAAGGGTTGGGCAAGAACTCTTTTCAACTTTAGTCGCGAGTATGAAAACAAAAAGCGTCCGTATAACGGACGCTTAATGAGTAAATGATAAGAAATGATGATGTTAACGACCTGTTAAATTAGCCTAAAGTCTAACGTTTCATCACCGAGAGGGTCGAGTTTATTAACCAAGATAGAACTCTTTGATCCCCATCAGCAAATTATTCACTGCAACCGCAGCAAGTATCAGGCCCATCACTCGGCTTATGATGGCGGCCCCCACATTACCAATCCATTTTTGGATATGAGTTGCTCCGAGCAGCAGCAGTAGGGTAATCACTAGTACCAATACCATCACCCCCGCGGTTAGGCTCTGGTCGAACAATGAATAACGATGATTGTCGGTCAGCATGACGATCGCCATCATCGCACCAGGTGAGGCAATCGAGGGAATCGCTAGTGGGTAAACAGCTAAGTCAGCTAGATCGGAATGGCTCATATCGATAGAGAGTTTCGTTTCTTGATCTGGTTTGGATTCACCGAAGATCATCGTCAAAGCGAACAGCAGTAATACTAAGCCACCGGCGGCTTGAAAAGCAGGTAAGGGAATTTGCATCGCTTCAAGCAATAACTGACCAGCAATAAGGAAAAATAGCAGCACGCTTGTCGCAATAGCGACGGCTTTAAGCGCAACTAACCGGCGTTGTTTAGCGGTTAAATGTTGCGTTTGTGACAGATAAACAGGAACAGAGCCGATTGGATCAATAACGGCCCATAAAACAACAAACTGAGTGATTAAGATGCTGAGCAAAGGAGTACTCCCAGAGTAATGGAACAGAGGGATAGCGCAGTGATGAACTGACTTACTCAGTGTAGCAGGAAACGCATGGTTTTATGTGATGATGAGGTGAATTATACATCCGATTCAAGCTGTTGAAGTAAAATGACGGCTTGAGTGCGGTTTTTTACATCTAACTTACGGAATATTGCCGTCATATGGGCTTTTATTGTGGCTTCAGATACATTGAGTTCGTAAGCAATTTGTTTGTTAAGCAAACCATCAGAGAGCATTCCTAAGACTTTGTACTGTTGTGGCGTTAAAGTGGCAATTTTAGTCGCTAAATCCTTGCAAGCCGCATGGTTAGTGATCGAACCTTCAGGAAAGAAAGGTTCGCCATTGAGGACTTGATTGAGCGCACTGACCAGCTCGCGCATGTCACTTGACTTAGGAATAAAACCAAACGCACCATGGCTTTTTACTTGAGTGACGACCGTTGATTCTTCACTGGCTGAGACAACCACAATCGGCAAGTCAGGGTATTCTGCGCGCAGGTGAATTAAGCCAGACATACCATTAGCGCCTGGCATTTTCAGATCAAGCAGTAGTAAGTCAGGGTCGTGATCTTTTTTCAACAGTGTCAGCAGTGCGTCTAGTGAGTCGGCTTCTAACAAGTTCGCGCCGCTGACCGCCATATGCACCGACTGAAACAGGGCATTGCGAAACAGCGGGTGATCATCGGCGATGATGATGGTGTAGGTCGAATCCATGACGTTAACTACTTATGAAGGTATGGTTAATAGAATTATTATCAGCTTTACGATTGTGGACAATAATTATTCGCTAAAAGTCTGAACTGTATCGGGTTTTATTAGCAATATTGCATATAAATACATAGTGAGTAAGAAATGGCGTGAGCAAGGTGGAGTGGATATGGGAGGCCAGTTCAGCGCCACGGTCAGTGATCATGGCGCGAATGTAGAGTTATCGTTCTAGCTCAGTATTATAGATTGTGGTCGTTTAGATGCGCTAAGAAGGTCGTGGCATTCATAAAGCCAGTGATGCGCCCATTCACCACTCGTGAGCCATCTGGCGCCCAGAACTCGATGGTAGGTAGACCGAGTACCTGCATTTCTTTAAGTAGAGCAATATCCTCCACTTGGTTGCGTGTGACATCAGCTTGGAGTAAAACAAAGTCCTTGAGCCTGAATTCGACGTCTGGCTGGTGGAAGGTGTATTTTTCAAACTCTTTACACGCCACGCACCAGTCGGCATAGAAATCGAGCATCACCGGCTTACCAGCTTGTTTAGCGTTAGCGAGTTGCTGTTTCAGTTGTTCAACATTACTGACTTTAATGAACTCAATTTTGCTTTGTGATTGGCCAGTTGGCGGCGAAAAATAGTAGTGCAACGCAGGTTGTGCCGACGCGAGCAATCCGAGCACGGCAATAATACCAATCACGCTTTGCTTCCAACCGCCAAATGGCAGTGAGTTTTTGACATGATACAGCCAGCCAAATGCCGCTATACCCAGTGCTGACCATAAACCGGTAGCCCAAAGACTTGGCAAGATACGCTCAAGAAGGAAAATGGGCGCAGCAAGGAGAATAAAGCCAAACAACGTTTTCACGCGATCCATCCAATTGCCCGCTTTAGGCAGCAGTTTATTACCAAATACGGCCACCAACATCAGTGGTATACCCATACCCAATGCCAGAGCGTACAAGGCGATGGCCCCCGTAAGGAGATCGCCGCTTTGTGCGACATAGAGCAGTGCGCCTGACAGAGGAGCGGTGGTGCATGGTGAGCAAACTAAGCCCGATATCGCCCCCATAGCAAACACACCCAACGAACTGCCACCGCGCTGTTTACTACTGAGGTTACTGAGCCAAGTTTGTAGGCTGCTCGGTAACTGAATGGTATATAAGCCAAACATTGACAGTGCGAGTGCGACAAACAGCACACTCAAGCCTATCAAGACGTAAGGGTGTTGCATGGCAGCTTGAAATTGCAGCCCTGCCGACGCAACCACCAAACCGAGCAATGTGTAGGTTAACGCCATACCTTGTACATAAACAAAGGCTAGGCCAAGTGCACGGCGATGGCTGAGCTTTCCTCGGCCTAAGACAATACTGGTTAAAATCGGATACATCGGCAGCACGCACGGAGTAAACGCCAGGCCAATGCCTAATGCTAAAAACAGCAGCGGCGTCCACCAGCTATCACTTAGTTTAGAAGCAAGGTTTGCTTCGCTCGATTGCGGTGACGATGTTGATGGCGCTGGTGTTTGGACAACTGGCGCTGCTTGCGCCGTTTGGTTGCTCGTCAGTTGATCTGAGTCGGCAAACTCAAAGCGAGTAATATCAACCACACGCGTTTCTGGTGGGTAGCAAAATCCCGCCTTAGCACAACCTTGGTATTGGACAATTAATCGAGCACCTTGCTGATAATCGCTCAATGGCACTTCAATAAACAGCGGCGTGGTGTAAATGTTGACCTCGCCGAAAAATTCGTCTTTGTATGGCAAGCCATCGCGCATCTCGATATCGCCAAGGGTGACATTTTCACCGCTCACTGAAATACGATGTTGATAGAGGTAGTAGTCGTCTTTTATCTGCCAATCGAGAAATATGCGATTGCCTTGTTGCAAGGCGTTAAAGCGAAACGCCTCATCGACAGCCACGAAGGTGTTGTTGTTATTGGCAAAACTTGGTGCTGAGTTGCTATTACCAAATAACGCCATCGCAGGCGTAGAGAGAAAGCTAAAACACAACAGGAGTAAGGAAAAGGCGAAGCGCATAGAACCGTCACAAGAGTTAAATTTGAGTCATGTTAACTCAATCAGACAGGGAGAAGGGCAAATAAGTTTCAACTTCGGTGAAGAAAATTCACCTAGATAATCGTTATCTTTGAGGCGCCATCTCCAAATCAGGATCGAGGTGGCGCATGGGGCTGAGGTTAGACAACGCCCAAACGTGCGCGCACGACACGTTCGCAAGCATCGATGTTGTCGGTATCTTTGGGGATGACGAGCACAGTGTCATTGCCGCCCACGGTGCCAAGAATTTCAGTATGAGGATCGATGTCGACCAAGCGGGCAACCAGTTGGGCGCTACCAGGGTGCGTTTTTACGACCACCATCGCTTGGTTATGGGTAATAAATTCGATTTGTGATGAGATCGAAGAGCCAACACGCACCGGGGCGGTTTCAACCGTAATGCAGTAGACTTTTTTGCCGCACGCGTTTTGTACCTTAATCACTCCCAGCTGCGAGAGCAATCGAGAGACGGTGGACTGACTAATGCCTTCAAAACCAATATTGACCAAGGCTTCGCGTAGCTCGTTCTGAGTGCTAAAGCTCTGTTGTTGCAGTAGACGTTTACAGGCCGCTGTGAGTGTTTTGTCTTCATTATAATCAACGGTGGTTGCGTTTAGAGTTTCACTCATTGGAACTCCTCAATAAAACATGACGTAGGATGATTCGTCCATGTAACTATCAGCACATAACTCCATATAAATGCTGTGGGATGTTGAGCGCTTATGCCAATCTAAACGTGTATTGACTGGGTCTAATTGGTATCACTTCTACGGTGATTCTTAAGCCTTCGCATATTAACACCAAACCTTATATAGCTTTGTGAAAGCGATCGCCAAACAAACAACGAGTTATCGATTATTTTGTTAGATAGAAATGCTGGGTAAAAGGGGATATTTATTCTCCGCAAAGAATAAATATCCAGTCATGAGTGACAGCTCTAGGAGAGACGTAAGTGGTTGTGGGCTAGCGAGCTTCGGTCATGATTTCGCGTGAGAATACTTTTTCACAATAGTGGCATTTAAGCTGCACAGTGTCCTGATTTTGCTGCACCTTAAATTTGCTTTCTACCGGTTCGCCATGAGAAATACAGTTACTGTTCGGGCATTCGAATACGCTGGCAATCGTTTCTGGGAGTGCAAGATTAAGCTTGTTGACTACTTGGTACTCTTCAATCTGATTAACCGTCGCTTTGGGTGCATACAGTGCCAATTGATTGGCTTGTTCTTTGGTCAGGTAGACATTTTCAATCTTGATCAAATCTTTGGCGCCAAGCGCGGAAGATGGCAGATTAAGACCAATGGTGATGCGCTCATTGGTTTTGTGCATTTTGAACAGTTTAAGCACTTTAATCCCAATATTGGCAGGAATATGGTCGATAACAGAGCCGTTACGAATCGCTTCTACTTGAAGTTGAGTTTGTTTCACCATGATGATTCTCCTGCTAATTAAAGTGTGTCATTAAGGACAAGGGCGAGTAGCGCTTCACGAGCATAGACGCCATTTTCCGCTTGCTCGAAGTAGTAAGCGTGCTTGGTTTTATCAACATCGGTGGTGATTTCATCGACACGAGGAAGTGGATGAAGCACCTTGAGGTTGTCACGCGCTTCGCTCAGCATTGCCGCCGTTAAGATGAACGCTGACTTGATATGGGCATATTCTGACTCATCAAAGCGCTCTTTCTGTACCCGTGTCATGTAAAGAACATCCAATTCAGGAACGACTTCCTCGATGTTACTGTGCATGCTAAACGCAATGCCTGCCTCTTCTAACTCTTCGCAGATGTAGTCTGGCATCGCTAGGGCTTCTGGGGCGATAAAGAAGAAACGCACATTGTTGAATTTTGCTAGCGCTTGAGTGAGTGAGTGCACGGTGCGGCCATATTTCAGATCACCCACGAAAGCCACGTTGAGGTTGTCGAGTGTGCCTTGAGTCTCGTAGATCGAAAACAGATCGAGCAGCGTTTGAGTTGGATGCTGGTTTGCACCGTCTCCACCGTTGACAATCGGTACGCCATTTGAGAATTCAGAAGCCAAGCGTGCAGCGCCTTCTTGTGGGTGGCGCATCACGAATGCATCTACGTACGACGCGATCACTTGAACCGAATCGGCAAGCGTTTCGCCTTTTTTCGCTAGGGATGTGTTGCCGCCGTTATCAAACCCAATCACGCTACCGCCCAAACGCTGTACTGCGGTTTCGAAAGAGAGGCGAGTGCGGGTCGACGGCTCGAAGAAGCAGCTGGCAACAACCTTATTCTTTAGTAGCTCAGGGTTCGGCTCTGCCTTTAAACGTGCAGAAGTGTCAATAATAAGCTCAAGCTCTTCACGGCTGAGCTCTGGGATAGAGATAATGTGCTTGTTAAATAACGAATGCGCCATAGCTGTATTCCTCATCGTAAATGACAGACAAAAAAAAGCCCCCTAAAAATAGGAGGCTAGTAAAGGATCGGTGGAGAAAAATGAAACAGTAAACGTCCCTGATTTAGGGCGCGTTAGGTAACAACGATAGGTTGTTAATGGCTGCGACATTGATGTACTCCTAGACAAATTGCCGAGGATTATACGGACAAAAACCACCAACGCAAGCGTTTGCGCAAAGTATCCATTAATTGGATTTTTATGCGATTTTAGCTGATTTTAGCTATAACTTTTTAACCGTTGCCAGATCTTACTTCGGAGCGCTTTGGGGAAGAATTTAGCGTTTAAGTGATGGAAAAAAATGCGGATTTTATTCAGTGCGTTTTTGTACGCCGCTAAACGCCACCCGCATTTCCCTGCCAAAATACTCATCGATTGTCACGTATTGTGCGTCAATCGAGAGTAATCTTGTTGGCCATTTCCTGTTTGGCGAATGGCCATGAAGACTCGATAATTTAGTCGCCTAGAGTAGCAACCATTACAGCTTTGATGGTGTGCATGCGGTTTTCTGCTTCGTCGAATACGATAGAGTGTTTAGACTCAACCACTTCGTCTGTCACTTCCACACCGTCTTTCAGTTGTGGGTATTCCGCCGCAAGCTGTTTGCCTACCGTGGTATCTTCACCGTGGAAAGCAGGCAAGCAGTGCATGAACTTCACATCTGGGTTGCCCGTTGCTTTGATCATGTCCATATTGACTTGGTAAGGCATCATCATATTGATACGCTCAGCCCATGCTTCTTTCGCTTCGCCCATTGATACCCATACGTCAGTGTAGAGGTAATCACAGCCTTGAACCCCTTCTTGTACGTCTTCAGTTAGGGTGATTTTAGCCCCAGTTTCTACGGCGATTGCGCGACATGTTGCCACTAGATCTTCTTCTGGCCAGAATGCTTTTGGTGCGACAAGGCGAATGTCCATACCCATTTTCGCCGCGCCAACCATAAGTGAGTTACCCATGTTGTTACGCGCATCACCTAGGTAAGCAAATTTCATTTCGTGTAGCTGTTTACCACGGCCGTGTTCCATCATAGTTAGGAAGTCAGCTAGGATTTGAGTTGGGTGGAATTCGTCTGTTAGGCCGTTCCATACTGGCACACCAGCGTAGGCGCCGAGCTCTTCTACGATCTCTTGACCGAAGCCGCGGTATTCGATGCCATCGTACATGCGGCCAAGCACACGTGCTGTATCTTTCATTGACTCTTTGTGACCAATTTGAGAACCCGATGGGCCTAAGTAAGAAACTTGAGCGCCTTGGTCAAAAGCTGCAACTTCAAATGCACAACGTGTACGAGTTGATGTTTTCTCGAAAATCAGCGCAATGTTTTTGCCTTTTAGACGAGGTTGCTCATAGCCGTTGTATTTCGCTTTTTTAAGTTCCGCAGAAAGATCCAAGAAGTGTTGGATTTCACGTGGAGTAAAGTCTAGTAGTTTTAGGAAGTTACGGTTGCGTAGATTAAAAGCCATGGTGTTATCCTTTTTATCGTTTGGCGCTTTCTTGGTTGCAGGGAAAAGAAAATAAGAAAGCGCTGTTAAAATGAATGATTGGTATTGCTAAACTTTGTCATTAACCTTTAGTGATGTTGGTACCCGCTGTGCCTTGCAGAATACGCAGACCATCTTGCAAAGAGCCGATACCGACCACTTTGCCGCCTTGATTGATAAACTCACATGACGCTTCAATTTTTGGTCCCATAGAGCCTGCATCGAATTGGTATTGCGCCAGTTCGCTTGGTGTCGTGCTGCGTAGGGCGTGCTGTGTTGGCTTGCCCCAATCAAGATAAACCGCGTCTGCGTCAGTGAGGATTAGCAGAGCATCAGCATTGAGCTGTTTGGCAAGGAATGCAGCCGACATGTCTTTGTCGATCACCGCTTCAACACCCACCAGTTTGCCGTTTTCGCGTTTCACCGGAATACCACCGCCGCCAGTACAGATAACAAGGTGACCGGCCTCGATTAATTTAGTGATCGCATCGTGTTCGATGATGCCCGTTGGCTGTGGGCTTGGTACTACACGACGGAAGTGCTTGCCGTCTGGCTTGATTGTCCAGTGATACTTCTCTGCCAACTCGCGAGCTTCCGCTTCTTGATAAATAGGACCAATGGGTTTGGTTGGGTCGGCAAACGCGGGATCATTAGGATCGACAGTCATTTGTGTCAACATGCAAGTCGCGTTGACGTTTGGCATCTGGTTTTTAAATTCTTGCATCAGCATGTAACCGATCATGCCTTGTGTTTCGCTGCCAAGGACATCAAGCGGGTATGGTGCGACTTTCTTGTATTCCAAACCTTGCAGGGCAAGCAAACCAACTTGTGGACCATTACCGTGTACCAGTACCACGTTGTATTCTTTGGCGATTTCAGAAATCGTTTTTACGGCGACTTCGATGTTTTGGCGCTGTACTTCAGCTTCAAGTGGCTCACCACGGCGAAGCAAAGCGTTACCACCTAGTGCGACAACTACCGTTTGTTTAGTCATTGTTTGAATCTCTCTAAAGGGGCTGGAGCAGACACTATGATCGTTAGCTCCAGCCTGTAAGTACTGAATTAGATACCATCACGTTCGATTGGGCAGCTCATGCAGCGAGCGCCGCCGCGACCGCGACCGAGCTCATCACCTGGGATAGGAAGTACGGTGATGCCTGCTTTGTCGTATTTTTCGTTGGTGTAAGTGTTACCCTCGTAGCCGACAACCACACCGGGTTTGACGGTGAGAACGTTGTTTGCATCGTTCCACTGCTCGCGCTCTGCGTTGAAGTTGTCACCACCTGTGGTGATGAGGTTTAGCTTGTCGACACCGAGTGCTTTTTCAATCGCAGTCACGAAGTAGCCTTCTTCTTTAATGTTGACTGTGCCAGATTGATCGCCAGTTAGGCTCCAGCATTTAACATCTTTACGTACTACTTCAGGGTAGACAGAGAAAGTATCTTCACGCATATGTGTCATGACCGTGTCTAAGTGCATGCAAGAACGGTGTTTCGGTAGCTCCATGGCAATCACTTGTTTGGCTTGACCATGTTTGAATAGGCTTGATGCCAAGTGCTCAACGCCTTGTGCCGTTGTACGTTCAGACATACCGATAAGAACCGCGCCTTTACCAATAACCAGTACGTCGCCGCCTTCGATGGTTGAGTTGTCATAGTTCACTTGCTCGTTGTCACCGAAATATTTAACGAAGTCTTGACCAGCAAAGCTTGGATGCCAGCGGTAGATAGCGCGAACATGGTTGGTTTCACGTTGGCGAGCCGCTTTTGCCATTGGGTTGATAGAAACCCCACCGTAAACCCAGCATGAGGTATCACGTGTAAATAGATGATTTGGTAGTGGTTCAATGATGAAGTCGGTTGGAGCGTGTAAGCCTTGCATCATAGATGATGATTTCATTGGCATTTCAGCGTATGAAAGACCGCCAGTGAGGATTTTGGCCAGTTCTAGGTTGGGTAGGTCGCTTAGGTAACAACGCACATCGTTAGCGAACGTTTTACCCAAACGGTAATCAGAAACTTGCTGGTTGAGTAGCCAATCTTTGGCTTCGGCGACGGCGAGCGTGTCTGCCAACAAGTCGGTTAATAGTAACACTTCGACACCTTGGTCGCGCAGCGTTTGAGTGAATACGTCGTGCTCTTCACCTGCACGTTCAACTGCCAATACGTCATCAAATAGCAAATCGTGACAGTTAGATGGGGTTAGGTGAGTCAGAGCTCGTCTAGGACGGTGTACCAGAACGCGACGTAATTGACCGATTTCAGAACCTACGTATAACTTACTCATGATCGTATCTCTCTTATTTATAATCAGTTTCATTTTTAAAAAAAACTAATATTTAATTTGTAGGGAATATAAAGTGTGAATTTATTTATTCACTTATTTTGTGTCTGAAATTCATATTACGCTTGTTGGTGGGGGAATCTTAGAGGTCAATCACAGAACGTTTTTTAAGCCTCAGCCCTTTCAGTGTAAGGGTTTTAACAATATCTATGCAGTTGTTACTTTACTGTAAACCCCCTAATTAGCCGCTTGTTGTGGAAGTTTATGCAGCGAAGTATGCATTGGCCTAGATAAGTAATAAAACGTAGGAAGAATATTCAATAAAAAATGACTAATAATATAATTAATAAAATGGAAATATGCACTCAAACTCCCTAGATAAGTGATTTTGATGGGCGAATTAATCGTTTGGTAACAAAATAAATGCTAATAATTGTTGTCTAGGTCACATATCAACATTTGTCGATATTAAATATTTTAAAGTGAGTTGATAAATATAATTCATTAGCAGAAGTAGTTTTTCTAATTGGAATGGGATTTGATTTATTTATCAACATTCTAAAACGTCATTGTTTTGTTGAAAGAATACGCCCTTTAAAGGCCCAATAATTGCGCCTCTAAACCCATTAAACACAAAAAAGCCGCACTAGGCGGCTTTGAGAGGGGCTCACTTCCTGTGAGCGAGAGTTAGGAAAAGAATCGGTTTAGAGAAGCGCACCAACGCTAAGTATTACGACACAGAACAGAGTCAAAATAGCCAGTAACGGTGCGACCCATTTTACCCAACGTACGTAAGGAACTCGTGCGATAGCCAAGCCGCCCATCACGACAGCGGACGTCGGTGTGACCAAATTCACTAGCCCAGATGCAGATTGGTACGCTGTGACGACTAAGTCACGGCCAACGCCAGCAAAATCCGCGAGGGGAGCCATGATTGGCATGGTCAGTACCGCTAGGCCTGAACTTGAAGGAACAAGGAACGATAGCACTACTTCTAAGAAGAACATCACATTGATGAACACCACGGACGATAAACCAGTAACCATTTGCTCTGCTGAGAACAAGATAGTGTCGGTAATCATGCCGCGATCCATGACCACGACGATACCACGCGCGATACCAATGATCAGTGCCACACCCAGTAGGTCGCGAGCGCCATCAATAAAGCTGTTGGTAAAGTCTTCTTCGCTCATTCGAGCAACTAAACCTATTATGATGGTTGACGCAAGGAACATGGCTGAAATTTCTGCCATCCACCAGCCTGCAACCGATACACCGTAAATCATCACAGCGAAAGAGGCGCCAAATATACTCAGGATCAGTTTGCGTGTTGCGGTGAACTCAAGACGTTCGCCAGTTTGGTTGCCCAAGAAGTGCGCTTTGTTCTCTTCGTACTTGTCGTAAACCACCGATTTAGATTGATCTTGACGAACCATGCGGGCATAGCGCATGACGTAAGCGACACAGATCACCCAGCCAATCAGAAGGGCAATCACACGTAGTACGATACCATCGGTGAAAGGGATACCTGCCGCGTTGGCCGCAATGACGGTTGCAAAGGGGTTGATGGTTGAGCCCAGAGTGCCAATCCCTGCGCCAAGTAACACGGTTGCTGCCGCGACCAGTGGGTCAAATCGAGCCGCCATCATCACAGGCACTAATAAGGTGTAGAAAGGGAGGGACTCTTCCGCCATGCCATAAACGGTACCACCAGCGGCAAAGAGTGCCATTAGAATCGGGATCATCAACTCTTCCCGACCTTTGAGCCGATCCGTGACTCGTTCGATACCGGCATCAATGGCGCCTGTTTTCGTCACTAGGCCAAGGAAGCCACCAATGATTAAAATGAACAGTGAGACATCAATCGCGGCGGCTTCGTAGCTGTTGTGATCATAGAAGCCATCAATCGGCGCGAGTAGCACATCGATAATACCTTGAGGGTTGCCATCAACAGGTTGGTAGGTTCCGGTTACCGGAACTTCACGGCCTAGATCGTCGTTCATTACGCGGTCATATTGGCCTGCGGGAACAATCCAAGTCAACATTGCGACTAGCGCAATCAGAACAAAAAGAATGGTGTAGGCTGAAGGGAACTTAAAGTTGGCAAAGAAGCCGCCTTTTTTCTCTTCGGTCGTTACAGTTTGAGTTGTCATAGCGATCTCCTTACTTTTATCTATATACCAATAAATAAAAGTGAATCAGCGACTAATAGTTATAAAATAAATAACTCGTTGTAGAGTAAGTTATTGGTATTAGGGATTAATTTTGGGGGTTTTAATCACCCTTTGGCTCTATTTTAAAAGCAATGCTAGGTACGTAACTTTGGTGATCTTCACAAAAAATAAGTACTGGATTTAGGTGAGAAGTCGTGGTGATAAATACAGCGATTATTTGTTTGAAATAGACGGATTAATATTCCCCAAAAATACCTGGTTACTAGGTTTTAATACGAATTTCTCGCGCGGGTGAAAATTATGCGGAATTTTATTCAAAACAGAGAATTTAAATGCATTAAAATCTTTTGGCCACTTTATTGATTAAAATCAAAAATAGACTGTGAGCTGGGTTTTATTTAATTTGGTAAAATAAAAAGGGAGCCGAAGCTCCCGATTTTTGTTGTTGCTATCTCCTTCCTACTTGAAGCTGCAGCGGTGTTGGCTACGTTCGTTCCCCTCCAATCACATAGTCTATCTATGCTCATGGGAATTCACTCTTGCCGCCTTCCTGAAAATCCAATTAGTTTGGGTATATATTAGAATGCAAGGCTAGTGAACAGGAGGCCAAAGCCAATACTAAAGAACATACTAAGTAAACCTGGGAGCATAAAGCTGTGGTTAAAGATATATTTACCGATACGCGTGGTACCTGTGCGGTCAAAGTCTATCGAGGCGATGATTGGGCCATAATTTGGAATAAAGAAATAACCATTAACCGCAACGAAAACGGCAATGATGATGGCAGGTGGTAGCCCAAGTGCAATGGCAACAGGGACTAAAACTGCTGTGGTGGCGCCTTGGCTATTAACCATAATGGAAAGTGCAAACAATGCGAAAGCAAATGTCCATGGGGCGACTTCAACCAGACCTGACACGGCCTCTTTTACCATCGCACCATGCCCGCTAATGAAAGTGTCACCTAACCAAGCAATACCGAAGATAGCGACGATGGCACGCATACCTGCATGAAAGACAGACCCCTGACTTATGGCATTGCCATTTGGCTTACAAATCAAAATAATTAAAGCAGCGATAGACAGCATCACAATTTCAATCGTGTGCGCCATTCCCATTGGAGTGCCATCGAATTGAGGGCGTAAACTTGGTAATGCGCCCATAACGACCACAGTCAGTGCACCAAATAAAAACAGAGCGACTGACTTTTTGGCTTGTGGCGTGATCTGAATTTCTTCGATAGCGACTTCTTGTTCCATCTCTGCTTTAAATTCAGGATCTTGCAGGCGACGTTGATATTCAGGGTCGTCTTTTAATTCAACACCGATTTTATTAACAAACAAACACGCGCAGGCAAGGCCAAGGAAAGTACTTGGGATGGTAATCATCAGTACACTACCTAGCGTTATTCCCTGAGGCTCTAAAAAAGCAACCAGAGCGACAACCGCTGCCGCAATAGGGCTCGCTACGATAGCAAACTGTGATGCAATAACGGCCATTGCAAGAGGTCGCTCAGGACGAATACCGCTTCGGCGGCTCACTTCTGCAATGACGGGCAGAACAGAGTAAGCCACATGCCCTGTACCGGCTAGCATGGTGAAGAAATATGTCACTAATGGGGCGATAAAAGTAATATGGCGAGGATTGTTGTGCAAAATTTTTGTCGCTATCTTGATCAGATAGTCGAGACCGCCGGCAGCTTGCATTGACGCTGCGGCCGCGACAACGGCCATGATCATTAACATGACATCAATCGGAGGGCTAGTGGGCTGCATGCCAAAGAGAAAACTCAATATTGCCAGGCCGATACCTCCCATGACACCAAGCCCGATACCACCGATCCTTGCACCGATTAGGATACATCCCAATACAATAAGAAACTCAATTAAGAACATCTTTTTACTCCTAAAAATAATGTGAAATAGTGGCGTTCTATCCGTTGATATGGGCGCCGTAAATAAAATAGCGCCATGATCTAAAACAAAATTGTTGTCTTTATTAGCGGCTAGAAAGCAAAAAGGCCCTGAATCAGGGCCTTTGAATTATTCGTAGCGTTTCGCTTTATAGGTTGGGTGCATAAAGTTCTCAACGGAGAGGATCTCATCGAGTTCTTCTTCTGTGAGTAAGCCGCGTTCTAAAACCACTTCACGCACGCTTTTACCTGTTTCAGCACAAATCTTGCCGACAATGTCACCTTCGTGGTGGCCAATGTACGGGTTAAGGTAAGTGACGATACCGATAGAGTTGTAAACGTAGTTTTCGCACACTTCTTTGTTCACGGTAATGCCGTCGATACACTTATCACGTAAGTTGATACAAGCGTTTGATAGGATTGAGATCGACTCAAACATGCTTTGCGCAATGACAGGTTCCATCACGTTAAGCTGAAGCTGACCACCTTCAGCTGCAAATGAAATGGTGTTGTCGTTGCCCAAAACCTTAAAGCACACTTGGTTAACCACTTCAGGAACCACAGGGTTGACTTTGGCAGGCATGATAGAAGAACCGGCTTGCAGCTCTGGCAAGTTGAGTTCGTTGAGGCCCGCGCGAGGACCTGAAGAGAGTAGGCGCAAGTCGTTACAGATTTTAGACAGTTTTACCGCGAGACGTTTTAGTGCGCCGTGGGTCATTACGTAAGCGCCACAATCTGATGTCGCTTCAATCAAATCTTCTGCAGGGACCACATCTAAGCCAGTGACTTCTGCAAGATGTTTGACGGCCGCGGCTTGGTAACCTTGCGCTGCATTCAAGCCAGTACCAATTGCTGTTGCACCTAGATTGATTTCAAGCAGTAGTTTTGACGTATATTCAAGGGCACGAATCTCTTCGTTTAAAGTCACCGCCCAAGCGTGGAACTCTTGGCCAACGGTCATAGGCACAGCATCTTGTAGCTGAGTACGACCCATCTTCAAGATGCCTTTAAATTCTTGGCTTTTAAGTTCGAAAGCACCTTTAAGGTATTCAATCGCTTCAATCAGTGTGGCGACACTGTTGTATACCGCAATGCGGAAACCAGTTGGGTAAGCACAGTTGGTTGATTGACTTTTGTTGACGTGATCATTGGGGTTGATGAACTGGTATTGGCCTTTTTCTTTGCCCATCAGCTCAAGTGCTAGGTTCGCAATGACTTCGTTGGTATTCATATTGACTGAAGTCCCCGCGCCGCCTTGGAAAACGTCTGAAGGGAACTGATCCATGCACTTACCTGTTTCAAGCATCAGGTCACACGCTTCAAGAATATAATGAGCGACATCTTTTGGGATCACGCCGAGTTCGTTATTGGCCAGCGTAGCCGCTTTTTTAGTCATAACCATGCCGCGCACAAACTCCGGTACATCGGAAATGGTCATGTTGGAGATATTGAAGTTTTCCATCGCGCGCAGGGTATGAATGCCGTAATAAGCGTCAGCAGGGACATGACGTTGGCCGAGTAAGTCTTCTTCAATACGAGTCGCTTGATTCGCCGTTTTAGGGGCATCAGTTAGGGTAGCCATACAGGATCCTTAGAGATTTATTCTGATATTAAGGTTTGCTTCTAGCCATTCTGTAGTTTAAGAATCCATTCGGCAGAATTTTTGGCTGTATAATCCGTCCTGACTTATGTGGCACATAATACTGTACCTAGCGCATAAAAATAGTAACTTGATCACCTTTTTTGCTTTTATTTGGTGAAAGATTTGCAAACTATGAACAGGGCATGAATATCCCTTTAGTAGTACTTGTATCGAACGTTATGATTGCGTTGTCGACACGAATTTTTACCGCTTTAATTTGAGCTCATTACCCAGAGCACGTACACTGAGTTCAACAAAGGAGGGCGTGTGTTTCCTATCTTACTTTTGCTATTTATTTTCGTTCCTATCATTGAAATAGGTCTATTTATTCAAGTCGGTGGTTATTTGGGGCTGTGGCCTACCATCGCTTTAGTTTTGCTCACGGCGTTTGCCGGTGCGTCGTTGGTCCGCAGCCAAGGCTTGCAAACCTTAATGTCGGTACAAACTCGGATGCAGCAAGGTGAGTTGCCCGCGCAGCAGATCTTTGAAGGCGTGATGTTAGCGGTGGCGGGTGTGTTACTGCTTACGCCAGGTTTTATGACTGATGCATTGGGTATGTTAGTGCTACTGCCAGCACCTCGCGCCGCGATCGCCAAATACTTGATGACTAAAATGGTGGTGAAATCGGTCGGTGGTGGTTTTCACGGCAGCTTTCATGGTGAGCAATTTGGTCCACGTCCGTTTGAACAAAACCCATTTGATCGTGATAACTCAAATCAAGGGTCGACCTTTGAAGGGGAGTATGAGCATAAAGATAAAGACGACGATGAGCGTAACCGCTTAAACTAGTCGATAACTTCTGCTGGTCATTTAAGGCGCATTGTATGCGCCTTTTTTGATCGCGAGCATAAAACTACAGGCAGAGTAAAGACTCTATTCATTAGCTAAAGCTTAATTAACTCAAGGTGATAGTCTTAAATTTAATACTTCTGTTATCATCAAATGTTGAAAATTTGACCACGCTTCAATTATTCACCATATCTATGAGATCGAAATCTCACTGTCACTGAATGTAATTTTTAGTTTCATAAAAAACATCAACACTGTGCATGGTTTTTAAATAAGTAATCATACGAAAAGTGATTTGGAACACGCTTTCTGGTTGTTGTTCAACATTGGAAGCGATTCAGGATGGATAACATGAAACAAAAATTAACTCCAACGATACTCGCGGCAGTGATCGCCGGTGCGCTTTCGTCTCCAGCAATGGCGGACATCATCATCTCTCAATATGTAGAAGGTGGCAGCAACAACAAAGCGGTTGAGATTGCCAATACGGGTGATAGCTCGGTCTCTCTTGATGGCTATGAGCTGGCTAAATCGACCAATGGAAACGGTGAGTGGGGCAGTAAGTTGTCGCTCAGTGGCCAAGTTTTAGCAGCGCAAAGTGTGTTGGTTATAGCGCACACCAGCGCCAATGATGACATCAAAGCGGTGGCCGATATACTCAATGGTGCAGTGGCTGGTTTTAACGGCAATGATCCGGTGGCATTGCTCAAAGATGGCGCAGTGCATGACCTGTTAGGTGATATGGGCGGGGCGGATTTCGCTAAAGACACCACGCTCGTACGTAATTCAGATGCGATGAGCCCTTCTTCTTCTCACAATCTAGCGCAATGGTCATCATTGGCTAAAGACAGCATTGAAGGTTTAGGCACACTCGATGGCGGCACAGCGCCCGAGCCGTTTGCTTGTACCCAAGATGGCCAAACGCCAACCTTTACTTCAATTCAAGATATTCAAGGTGCAGGGGATACCTCGCCCTTCATCAGTGGTTACCCATACATTACCGATCAAGAGTTCTTTGTTAAAGGCGTCGTAAGTGCCGTGACAACAGGCTTAACCAAAGGTTTCTACCTGCAAGCACTGACCGATGATTACAACCCAGAGACCTCTGAAGGTTTGTTCGTCCACACTAATCAATCGAGCTCTGAGCTACAAGCGGGCGACGTGGTGTGTGTGAAAGGTAAAGTGCAGGAATACTACAATTACACCCAGCTTAAAGCCGAGAACAACAACTGGGTTAAGCAAGGTGAACAAGCGGTACCAAGCGCGACAGACATTGAAATATTAGCCAGTGACGCCAATTTTGATCGCACTCTAGAGCGTTACGAAGGTATGCTAGTCCGTACCACGGAAGCGCTTGATATGCGCGTCACTCGCACTTTCGGCTACGATTACGCGTCGCGTCGCAACAACATGGTACTGGCACAAGGTCGTATCAGCATGCAGCCAAACCAGAATTTTGCCGCAGGCTCTGAACTGGCAAAACTGCAAAGTATCGAGAACGCACAGCGCCGCCTATACGTTGAGTCAGATGCGAAAGCGGCCAATGGTCAAATTCCTTACTACCCACAATTTGGCCGCAGCGACATTGATCAAGACGGCTCAACCGAAGACTACATCCGTGTCGACGACACCATTGTTGGCCTCGAAGGGGTGATTACCTACAGTTACGGTGATTATCGTCTTATCCCAACCAGTACGTTGACCAGTGAAAGTTTTGTTCGCAACGATCCTCGTACGAATGAGATCGAGATGAAAGAGGGCGATCTACGTATCGCAACCTTTAACGTATTGAACTACTTCAACTCGCCGTTTGGTGGTGATGCTAACCAACATGGTAATAACCGTGGTGCCAATAGTTTTGAAGAATTTGAAGTACAGCAGGCTAAGATTGTTAACGCCATCTTGCGTCTTGATGCGGATATCATTGGCTTAATGGAAATCGAGAACAATGGTTTTGGTGACAGCGGCGCTATTCGCCAACTGGTTGAACAGCTTAACCAACACATTGATGCTAAGAAAGATCGCTACGCGTTTGTCAGCGTCGACAGTAATGGCGATAAAGTGGCGGATGAAAATGACTCTATCGGTACTGATGTGATCACCACTGGCGTGATCTACCGTCCAAAAGTGGTCAAGCTTAAAGAGTCACGTGTGATCGCGATGCCAAGCCAACAAGCTCCAGAGGTGCTAGACGACAAAGGTAAAGTGCTGGAAGACGGTAAGAACTACCAACGTGATTCACTGGCACCAACGTTTAAAGTCAAAGGCAGCAAAGAGACCATCACGGTTGCGATTAATCATTTTAAATCGAAAGGTTCGAAGTGTTGGGAAGATGCCGCACCGATTGATCAAGGCGGTCAAGGGGGCAAAGATCTCGATAAGCAAGGCTCGTGTGAGAACTTCCGCGTTGCCGCGGCAGTCGCTCTGGGGGATGCATTAAAAGAGATCGACGGTCATAAAGTGATCTTGGGTGATATGAACTCATACGGCATGGAAGACCCAATGCTGGTGCTAACGGATTACAGCCAAGAGAAATACGGTAAAACCATCAAAGCAGCACGTAACACTTATATTAGTGGCGAGGCTCAGTACGGTGATGAAGGTGCGGTGATCAATCACAACTACGGTTACATCAACGCAGTAGCAAAAGCACATCCAAACAGCTGGAGCTACTCGTTTAACGATGAAGTGGGCGCGCTCGACCACTTGTTGATTAGTCCAAGCTTAGAGAAGCACTTTGTGGATGCCACAGACTGGCACATCAATGGTGGTGAGTCGACCTTGTTTGACTACAACGATGAGTATAAAGGCGACCTGCCTAAGTACAGCGATCACTTCCGTTCATCAGACCACGATCCTGCGGTACTTGAATTGAAGATGGGTGGCTCTTTTGGCATCGGTGCCATGATGTCGCTGTTCGGCCTAGCGCTGTGGCGCCGTCGTAAGTAATGCGTTAATAAAATTAAGCCGTCGCACTCTGCGACGGCTTTTTTAATAATCGAATTATAAATAACAATAACCATATAAATAAAAATTAACGGGGTCAGGTCTTGCCTTTTGCCCTTTGGGTTTGTTGGCGGGTGGTTTAATTTAGGTATTTGGTGTGGTTTTTTCAGGGAGAGTAAATGAGCCGATGATTAAGGGGCGAATTGGCTAATCCGTTATATCACGTGATTCACGGGGCAACTGCATTGTGTCAAAACGCAAGACCTGACCCCGTAGTTTCATTGATCTTCTCTCACACACTGATTATTCGTTACTTGATAAAGTCATGAAAGTATTGGGAAATAGTGCTGAAGGATTGGATTTATTTGTCGAGCGAGTTCAAGAAAGAACTGTCAATATTCAGGCTGAATATTCACTCAAAGAGCAAAAAGACGCGATAATTTTGGCAATCAAAGCTGAACTAAAAATCGAAGAAGTGAAGCAAGAGAAAGACAAGGCAGAGATCACTCCCTTGGCCCAGTTCGACAGCAAAGGTATGTTTGCTCGCAAGCGAGTAAAAGGCCGTAATTTCTCGTACGAGTTTGGGCGCCTGTCGAAAGAGTTACAGAAAGAGTTAGATGAGGCAATAACGGGCGTGCTAGCCAAACAAAACATCGAGTAAGACTAAGCCAGCGAAATGCTGGCTTCTACTATCACACTTCTACCATCCGCTGTAGTGACTCATAACTGGACAAATATCATTTTCGTAAAATTGAACATTAGCAATTAATGAGTAACTTCGAGTATTGAAAAACGGTTTTGGGAGAGTTAACGCAGCACGACGTGTACATACGCTTACAGGGTGTTGCTTACGCCAAGAGCGTGAAAGACAATTTAATCACACAAGCTAGGGTCTAAAACATAGGTCCGACTTGAGTATTTTAGAGTGAGTTGCTTTTCAGAGAAGCATTCTATATAACCATGCTCAATGATCCCACTTTTGATTGTACCATCCAACCAAAACGCATAGCTTAAAGTGCCGAAGAAAATTATGCCTGTGATCAGCCGACCAAGAGGAGTTGAAAAACAGCCTTTGATTAAGGCTTCACTAAATGGGTGAACCAAAAAAATAGGAAGTATGACCGCAAAACCAAATATAAGAAAACCAAGAAAAGGAGCAATGTTGTTCATCATGCTATCTACCTTGATTTTAGGAAGCGAACCTAGTAGATGAGTCAATGTTAAGATTTCATTGATTTGCTCGTAGCTCAACCAGCACATAACAATCATTACAGGCCACGCTATAAGAACTTTTAGCCAGCGGCGTAACTTCAATCTTCGATTGAAGTTTGCATTAGAAACCATCGATAAGTTCCTCTACTTGTCTTTTCATTGGCTCAGTAAATTCATATTGTTCATCCAATTTAGATATTTCGTTACCAATCAAAAAGGCACTAATTGCAAAAACTCCAAGCGTTACTGCTGCTGGGATAACAAATGCCGTACTAAAAATAGTCGCACCAAGGAGTGTTGCTCCCTGAGCCAAAACTCCAGCGGCAACGCCTTTCGTAACATCCGCAGTAAACTGACCGACTACTTCACCCAATGTTTTTTCATCATGTAACACGTAATCCACAGCATTTACCGCCCCACTAAAAACCAATTCAACGTAAATATTACCTTTCAAAAAGCTAATATTTCCTTGAGCCGTATTCAGGGCGTAGCCCATCTTGAGCATCTGGGGAGTTGCTTCTTTCCAACGAACGCCGAGATCCAAATATCGAGGCTTATAGTCTTCGACCACAATATTCGTCACACCGTTTATGTTGACCGCTTTGGCTGTAGCGCCCAATCCTCCCAGTTCTTTAGCCACTTCATAAGCGCCTTTAAGGCCAGAAGCCACCCCTGTATAATCCTTACCCGTAGAAAGCTGTCCATGCGTATCTTTTTGAAATAAATCAAGATATTCATTAGCTTCAGCTATGGTGAGTACGGCAATGCTAATATTGTTTTGCTGAGACAGATCCCATTGATATTTTTTAGTCAGCTTTTGTAAGTCTTTGTTCCACTCTTTTTCTGTGAGTTGATACGCTGAATTAGCCGCACGTCTATTCGCTAAGGTTTCAGCTCTTTGTTCTGCATATCGTTCTTCATTTGCTTGTACATAAGCCCAAGTTTTTTCGGATTGGGTTACTTGTTCTGCGCGCTGTTTGGCTATACGTTCCTTCATTGATAAAGGAGCTGGTTTTTGCGGAGGGGGAGTATCGCCTTCTAACCAACGGGTGTTATCTCTAATCATGTAATATATTCCTCTTAATAGCGCATATACTACATGACTCTGTTACGGGGCAAAAACTTGCTCGAATCCAGCCAGTTAGAGATGAGACTTACTCCCACGATCTCTAGAAATTTTGTCAATATTCAGGCTGAATAAAAAGAAAATTAACGGGGTCAGGTCTTGCCTTTTGTCCCAGGGCGACCGCATGAGTGTCTATATTTTCACCACATGACTAAAACTAGCGCTTAATACGGCCTCTAGCATGGTTGTGTTCATCATGCATCGCTTTTGTTTACCGACAATGCTTAGCTTAGTTGGCTCTGCTCG
>NZ_NIVQ01000016.1 GCF_002811245.1 Vibrio salilacus
GTGCCAGCAGATTTACAGTCTGATCCCTTTGGCCACTCGGGAACCCCTCCAGGGTATTTTCCTATTCCTAACAGGAATAAGCTTAATTAGTATTTTCCCAACACGCTAATCAAGGTTTCTCGCAATTTATCCAGAGGTTTATACACCGCAAGAAAATCGCAAGGAAAATATGGTGGAGGGGGACGGATTCGAACCATCGAAGGCAGTGCCAGCAGATTTACAGTCTGATCCCTTTGGCCACTCGGGAACCCCTCCAGGGTGTTTTTCTATTCCTAACAGGAATAAGCTTAAGAAATGTTTTCCCAACACATTGCTCAAGTGCGGAGCGCATGATAGCAAACTCGTAAAAGCTGTAAAGCGTTTTTCCTATAATTTTACGCTGAATGATGTCTTTTTGGGCAAAGATGGTGAAAATCAACCACAAAGGCTAAACAATCAACGACTTTGCTTACATATTATTTCTCGTTCTTTACATTCCTTGACGTTTTTAATCCGTATAACTCGCTACAATATATCGAGTTTATTTATGCAGAATCTAAATCATGAAAAATAAAATTATTCTGAGTTTACTCTCCGTGTCTATGCTTGTTGCAGCGCCGAGTTCTTTTGCTAACCGAGTAAAATCGTCAGCAGTGACGGTGGTGACTGAACCGGTGCAAATCCATCAAGTATCTCAGTCGTTGGCTTTAGTGGGAAAAATGGATGCCGAGCAAGCGGTGATGATCTCATCGGAAGTGACAGGCAAGATTGACGTGATAGCGGTCAATGCCAACCAAAAGGTCAATAAAGGACAGTTATTGATAAAGCTTGATGACGATAAATCACGGGCGGCATTGGCTGAAGCCAAAGCGTATTTGAAAGATCAGCAGCGTATTTTGCAAGAGTATGAACGACTGGTAAAAAGTAGCGCAATTACACAGACCGCGATCAATGCGCAGAAAACCAACGTGGACATTGCTCAAGCTCGTCTTGATGCCGCCAACGCTAATTTAAAAGATTTGCATATTACCGCTCCCTTTGCAGGCACGGTCGGCTTGATTGACTTTAGCCGCGGCAAAATGGTGACAGCGGGCAGTGAGCTCATCACGCTCGACAACCTTTCGGTGATGCAACTTGATTTGCAAGTACCGGAGCGTTACCTCTCTCAACTGGCTAAAGGAATGAAAGTCAGCGCCACTACCGCAGCTTGGCCTGGTCAAGTGTTTGTCGGTGAATTGGTCGCGATTGACTCTCGTATTAATCAACAGACGCTAAACTTGCGAGTTCGTGTTCATTTTCCTAACCCAGACTTAGTTCTTAAACCGGGGATGCTCGTGTCCGCAGATATGAACTTCCCAGCGATTGAAGCGCCGATTATCCCGGTACAAGCGCTGGAGTACTCAGGCACTAAACGTTACGTCTATGTGGTAGATGAAGACAATAAAGCAACGCGAACCGAAGTGAGCTTAGGCGCTCGGATTGAAAACCAAGTGGTTATTGAGCAGGGCATCGCGATTGGCGATAAAATCGTCGTTCAAGGTATCGTCAATATGCGCGATGGCGTTGAAGTCAAAGAGCTTGGTCAAAACGCTAAAATTAGTCAGCAAGGAGTGAACTAATGCTGCTGTCTGATATTTCTGTCAAACGCCCGGTTGCCGCTGTGGTGTTGAGTTTGCTGCTGTGTGTCTTTGGTATTGTTTCTTTTAGTAAGCTCGCGGTGCGCGAGATGCCAGACATCGAAAACCCAGTTGTGTCGATCAGTACGCGTTATGAAGGTGCATCAGCGACCATCATTGAGAGTCAGATTACGTCGGTTCTAGAAGATCAGCTGTCTGGGATTAGTGGCATTGATGAGATTGAATCGACGACACGTAATAGTATGTCACGCATTACCATCACCTTTGAATTGGGTTATGACCTCAATACTGGCGTAAGCGATGTTCGTGATGCGGTTGCGCGTGCGCAGCGTTCACTTCCTGATGAAGCCGACGATCCTGTGGTGTACAAGAACAATGGTTCAGGGCAAGCCTCAGTGTATATCAACTTGAGCTCGTCTGAGATGGATCGAACGCAATTGACCGATTATGTTGAGCGGGTCTTACTCGATCGTTTTAGTTTGATTTCGGGGGTGAGTTCAGTCGACGTTTCTGGCGGTTTGTACAAAGTTATGTACGTCAAACTTAAGCCTGATCAAATGGCTGGCCGGGGGGTGACTACTTCAGACATTACCTCTGCACTGCGCAATGAAAACCTTGAGAGCCCAGGTGGAGAAGTGCGTAATGATCAAATTGTAATGTCGGTCAGAACAGCGCGCAGTTATAAGCAAGCGCAAGATTTTGAATACCTAGTGGTCAAGCGTGCTGGCGACAATACCCCCATTTATCTGCGTGATGTTGCCGACGTTTACATTGGCGCAGAAAACGAAAACTCAACCTTTAAAAGCGATGGTGTGGTCAATGTCAGCATGGGGATAGTGCCTCAGTCTGATGCCAACCCGCTCGATGTAGCTGAGTTAGTGCATAAACAAGTTGATGATATTCAAAAGTTTTTACCTGAAGGTACCCGTTTGGCGATTGATTATGACTCGACGGTGTTTATCGAGCGCTCAATCTCGGAGGTGTACAACACGCTATTTATTACTGGGGGATTGGTGATTCTAGTGTTGTATATCTTTATCGGCCAAGTCAGAGCAACTTTGATTCCTGCAGTAACGGTGCCAGTGTCTTTGATTTCCTCTTTTATTGCCGCTTACTACTTCGGTTTTTCGATTAACCTGATCACCTTAATGGCGCTGATTTTGTCGATAGGTTTGGTGGTCGATGATGCCATTGTGGTGGTCGAAAACATTTTCCATCACATCGAAAGAGGTGAGAAACCACTGTTGGCGGCTTATAAAGGCACACGTGAGGTCGGCTTTGCTGTTGTTGCCACGACACTTGTGCTCGTCATGGTCTTTCTGCCAATCTCTTTTATGGATGGTATGGTTGGTCTGCTGTTTACCGAGTTTTCGGTGCTGTTGGCGATGTCAGTGATTTTTTCTTCGTTAATCGCGTTAACGTTAACGCCTGTTCTGGGCAGTAAATTACTCAAAGCCAATGTAAAACCGAGTCGTTTTAATTTGTTTATTGATCGTCTGTTCGGTTATTTAGAGTCAGGTTATCGCCGTTCATTAACACTCGCCCTGCGTTGGAAGTGGGTGGCACCGATTGTGATTGCGGCCTGTATTGGCGGAAGTTGGGGACTAATGCAGCAGGTACCCTCTCAGCTGACTCCTTCTGAAGACCGTGGCGTGATCTTTGCGTTTGTACGCGGCGCGGACGCCACCAGCTATAACCGCATGGCTGAGAATATGGATGTGATTGAGCAGCGCTTGTTACCCTTATTAGGTCAAGGCTTCCTCAAGTCATTCAGTATTCAGTCACCAGCCTTTGGTGGTAATGCCGGTGATCAGACGGGCTTTGTGATTATGATCCTAGACGATTGGAACGAGCGAGAGCTGAACGCGCAGCAAGCCTTGGGTGAAGTGCGTAAAGCGCTGGCTGGGATTGCCGATGTGCGGGTGTTCCCATTTACGCCGGGCTTTAGAGGTGGTTCTAGTGAGCCGGTACAGTTTGTATTGGGCGGCTCTGACTTTCCAGAGCTTCGTATGTGGGCTGAAAAACTTGAGCAGTTAGCGGAAGCATCGCCTTATATGGAAGGGGCCGATATTAACTACTCAGAGAAAACCCCGGAATTGGTCGTCACTATCGACAAGCAACGCGCTGCAGAACTTGGCATCAGCGTGAAGAATATTTCCGATACCTTAGAGATTATGTTAGGCGGTAAAAGTGAAACCACTTTTGTCGAGCGTGGTGAAGAGTACGATGTTTATCTGCGTGGTGATGAAAACAGCTTTAACAATGCTGAAGATTTGAGCCAAATCTATATGCGTACCTCTTCAGGCGAGTTGGTGACATTGGATGCCGTAACCAAGATTGAAGAGGTTGCATCGTCGATTCGCTTATCGCACTACAATAAGCAAAAGTCGATCACCATTACGGCTAACTTATCAGAAGGTTACACCTTGGGTGAAGCGTTGGATTATCTTGATCAGCAAGCGATTGATATGCTGCCAGGTGATCTTTCGGTAAGCTATTCAGGCGAATCAAAAGATTATAAAGAGAATCAATCGAGTGTGCTGGTGGTGTTCGGTCTCGCTTTATTGGTGGCTTATTTGGTATTGGCTGCTCAGTTTGAAAGCTTTATCAACCCTTTGGTGGTGATGCTAACAGTACCTATGGGTGTTTTTGGTGGTTTCTTGGGTTTGATTGCGATGGGAGAAGGGCTAAACATCTATAGTCAAATTGGCATGATCATGTTGATTGGTATGGTGACTAAAAACGGTATTCTGATCGTCGAGTTTACCAATCAGTTGCGTGACCGTGGCATTGAATTTGAAAAAGCGATCATTGATGCGTCAGCGCGTCGTTTACGTCCGATCATGATGACTGCTTTTACAACGCTTGCAGGGGCGATTCCACTGATTCTCTCTTCAGGGGCCGGTTATGAGAGCCGCGTGTCTGTCGGTACGGTGATTTTCTTTGGTATGGCTTTTGCCACTTTGGTTACTTTATTCGTCATTCCGGCGATGTATCGTCTAGTGTCTGCTCGAACTCAGTCGCCTGGTCATGTTGAAGCCGAACTGAATAAAGAACTGGATCTTGATGTAAAAGCGCGAGCATCACATGGTGAGCTCAGTTAACCCAGAAGACAAGATAGATAGAACCAAGCCCGCGATAAATGCGGGCTTTTTTATAACTTGGATTTGAAGTGGGGTTAAGTTATTGGCCGTAATTGACTGAATAGCGAGTCGGTTTATGATTCATCGCAAGTACCAGGTTGAGCGCGACAGCACCGATAATCGATAACAGGATAGTTTGAGGTGAGACAAATAGCAGTGAGCCGAGCAAGATCGAAAAATCAATCGCGAGTTGAGTTTTCCCAACCGAGATACCGAATTTATCTTGAATATACAGACACAACACATTGAAACCACCCAAACTCGATCGATGACGAAACAGAATTAGCATACCCAAACCCATCAGCAAACCACCCGCCACAGAGCAGTAAACCGGATTGATGGCTTCGAGACTGATCACAAGGTAGAGATGATCAGTAAAAACAGAGACCAGTGCACCTGAAATCGCGCTATTAATTGCAAAGCGGGTACCAAAGCGTCGCCAAGCCAATAGATAGAAAGGGCTATTGGCTACAAAATAGAGCGTTCCCAACGATAAGGTGGTGATTTGGCTTGCAAGAAGCGCCAGTCCGGCGGTACCTCCGGTAAGAAGCGAGGCGGATTGGAGGAAGAAGAAGCCTTGGGCGACGAGAAAAGTGCCAGTTAGAATAGCGATCCAATCTTCTTTACGTGAGTGTTTTTCCATCAATTTTAAATTTATCGAGTAAATAATGGCGAGCATACTATGTAAAAAATAAGGATTTCGATAGCTTGGGGATGAAATTTAAGGTAAATCTATGTAATTATGGTTTTACGGAGTGTAAAGGACAAAATTGACACTTCTCTTGTTCTAAGGCGAGAGAAATGCCCAACATGATATTCTTCGTAAAGCATTATGAAAAAACGGCATGAGAAAAAATGAATTTTTCTCTTTATGACCCAGATCAAATTATGTAGAATGCGCGTCATTAGCTTGATGCAAACGTTTGCGCGGCAATAAATGCGCAAATTATAAGGATCAAATGTCAGTTTTTTTGCCACATTAAGTCTTAATCTGAGTCAGGAGATACAGATGCTAAAGCGTGATATGAACATCGCAGATTACGATGCGGAACTGTTCGCAGCTATCCAAGAAGAAACTCTTCGCCAGGAAGAACACATTGAACTTATCGCTTCTGAAAACTACACCAGCCCACGTGTAATGGAAGCGCAAGGCTCCCAGCTCACTAATAAATACGCTGAAGGCTATCCAGGCAAGCGTTACTACGGTGGCTGTGAGTATGTTGATAAGGCGGAAACATTAGCGATTGATCGTGCCTGTCAGCTGTTTGGCTGCGAATATGCCAATGTTCAGCCACATTCAGGCTCTCAAGCTAACAGTGCCGTGTACATGGCGCTGCTTAATCCTGGCGATACAGTTCTTGGTATGAGCTTGGCACACGGCGGTCACCTGACTCATGGTTCACCGGTTAACTTTTCGGGTAAGCACTACAACGTTATCCCTTACGGTATCGACGAAGCGGGTCAAATCAACTACGACGAAATGGAAGCACTGGCACTCGAGCATAAGCCGAAGATGATTATCGGTGGTTTCTCTGCGTATTCTCAAATCGTTGATTGGAAGCGTATGCGTGAAATTGCCGACAAGGCAGATGCTTACTTGTTTGTCGATATGGCGCACGTTGCGGGTCTTATTGCTGCTGGCGAATACCCAACACCAGTTCCTCATGCCCATGTTGTTTCGACAACAACACACAAAACGTTAGCAGGCCCTCGTGGCGGTTTGATTTTGTCAAATGCTGGCGAAGATATGTACAAGAAGCTCAACTCCGCGGTTTTCCCAGGTGGTCAAGGTGGCCCTCTAATGCATGTTATTGCTGGTAAAGCGGTGGCATTCAAAGAAGCGATGGAGCCTGAGTTTAAAGCCTATCAAGCGCGTGTTGTTAAAAATGCCAAAGCGATGGTCGGCCAGTTCCAAGAACGTGGTTATAAGATTGTTTCTAATAGTACTGAAAATCACCTGTTCCTCGTTGACTTAATTGACAAAGACATCACAGGTAAAGATGCTGACGCAGCACTAGGCTCTGCGAACATCACGGTTAACAAGAACTCAGTGCCGAATGATCCACGTAGCCCATTCGTGACCTCAGGTATCCGTATTGGTACACCGGCGATCACTCGTCGTGGTTTCACTGAGGAAGACGCGAAAGAGCTTGCGAATTGGATGTGTGATGTTCTAGATAACATCGGTCAACAAGATGTCGTTGAAGCGACCAAACAAAAAGTTCTAGCGATCTGTAAGCGCCTACCTGTTTACGCTTAATTGCTCTGCACAAGATCATAATAGCCTCCACGATGGAGGCTATTTTTTCCGCTGACGTTGGGTTACCCGTTACTTTGGCAGGCTCAACAAAGTGCCTGACTTACATCTAAACGAGTAGTACTTGCTACTTTCATTAAACTTACCTAACCCTTCACCATCACAATAGTCGATATTGATATCTCGCATTGTGCTGAGCGTTTCTTCGCTGGTCAGGGCAAATTTAGAACCATCAGAACAGACGATACGCACACGGCCATCATCACTGACTGAGTAAATATCCACTTCGGTGTTGCACAATTCGAATGACGCTTCACGGAAGTTATCTTGATCGGTGTTTGAAGCACAACCCGCTGTCACTGCCACTAATGCCGTTAACGCAATCAGTCCAAATGTTTTCATAGGAGATCCTTGGATGGTCTATTTGATTATTGTACGAATAGATATTGGTTAGTGGTTAGACTATATAAGAGTGCAGTTTGATTCAATAAGCGATATAAAAAAAGCTGACTTATTAGTCAGCTTATTTATTAAAGTTGAATATCGTTTAGCTAATTTCAACGCCTTGTGCTTGAAGGTCGGCGTGGTACGAAGAACGTACAAAGGGGCCACAAGCTGCGTGGGTAAAGCCTAGTTCAAGCGCGATTTCTTTGAGTTCATCGAACTCTGATGGTGGTACATAACGCTCGACTGGTAAGTGGTGACGGCTCGGAGCAAGGTACTGACCGAGAGTCAGCATAGTTACACCATGTGCACGTAAATCTTGCAGAACTTCTATGATCTCTTGTTTGGTTTCACCCAAGCCCATCATCAAGCCTGATTTAGTCGGAATATTAGGGTGTTGTTGTTTGAATTTCTGTAACAGCTCTAACGACCATTTGTAGTTGGCTCCCGGACGAGCTTTACGGTACAGGCGAGGAGCCGTTTCTAAATTGTGGTTAAACACATCTGGCGGATTGTCTTTCATCAGCTCAAGCGCTACGTCCATACGGCCGCGGAAGTCGGGAACCAAAGTTTCAATCTTAATGTTTGGGTTCAACTCACGGATCTCGCGATTACAATCAGCGAAATGCTGCGCACCACCATCACGAAGATCATCGCGGTCAACAGAGGTGATGACCACGTACTTTAGCTTCATGTCTTGAATGGTTTTCGCCAGTTTTTTAGGCTCATCGTTTTCCGGAGCCAGTGGGCGACCATGGGCAACATCACAGAATGGACAGCGACGAGTACAAATGGCGCCAAGAATCATGAAGGTCGCCGTGCCGTGATTGAAACATTCAGCAAGGTTTGGGCATGATGCTTCTTCACAAACAGAGTGCAGGTTATTTTTGCGCATCGCTGACTTAATGTCTTGGATACGTTGGCTATCTGCTGGCAGTTTGATCTTCATCCAGTCAGGTTTACGAAGAACTTGTTTCTGCTCGGTTGGCATGTTCTTTACAGGGATCAATGCCATCTTATCAGCGTCACGATATTTAACGCCTTTTTCCATTTGGATTGGTTTACTCATGCTTCTCTTACTTCTCATTGCTGATGGTCTATTGATTGGTTAGTGAGACAGTGTTCACTTGCTCATAACCAAGCAGTGCGACTAGCTCTTCGACTAGCTTATTTTCAACCTGAGCGATATTATCAGGTCCACCCAATTGGCTGACCTGAGCCATCTCCATACCGGCATACCCACAGGGATTAATGCGCTGAAAAGGAGAAAGGTCCATGTTGACATTCAGAGCTAAGCCGTGAAATGAACAACCTTTGCGGATTCTTAGTCCTAAAGAGCAGATCTTTTTACCGTCGACATAAACGCCGGGAGCATCTGGACGGGCCGCGGCGTCAATATTGTATGCTTTTAGGGTATGAATTACGAGGTTCTCGATATGCGTGACGAGATCTCGTACACCGAGTTTTTTACGACGAAGGTTAATTAGGAAGTAGGCGACCAGTTGGCCTGGGCCGTGATAAGTCACTTGACCGCCACGATCACTTTGAACAACAGGAATATCACCGGTATTCAGTAGGTGTTCCGCTTTACCGGCTTGTCCTTGAGTAAATACAGGGTTATGTTCGACCAGCCATACTTCATCGGGCGTGTTGTCCGTTCGATTGTCGGTAAAGTTATGCATTGCTTGCCAAATTGGCTCGTAATCCTGTCTTCCTAGATGTTTTATTACAAGCTGGTTGTGCATTGCTTACTTCCATCGTCGATTAATAAAGTGAAAGGATTATAAACTGCTTCTGCATAAGGCTCTATATCTCAGCAACACATTTTTAACCTTAGTAATGCCATTGTCTTTCTATCTATTTGATCTATAAAAAGAAAGCAGCTCGCGCTGCTTTCAAAAAATTTTGATTAAATCAAATTAAATTATAGAACCATACGTACTATGTCGATTTCACCCAGTTCTTTATACAGAATTTCTACCTGTTCAATCGATATCGCTGTGATGTTGATTGAGACTGAGTGGTAGTTACCTTTCGCACTTGGTTTGACTGAAGGACTGTAATCACCTGGAGCGTGACGTTGAATCACTGCTAGAACCTTCTCTGGCAGTTCTGGCTTCGCGTGGCCCATGACCTTGTATGTGAAAGAACAAGGGAACTCAAGCAGGTCTTTCAGCTTTGCATCTGAGTTAATGTTCAGCATTTTGGAACTCCAAGTTTAGAAAATCGTCGTTATCAGCGCGAAATAGTACTGCCAATTGACAAGGATCTCAAGCTGCCACGATAGTGAGGTAAATGAAAAAAGCCGCACTAGGCGGCTCTTTATAAACTAACTGTATGAATTACAAGAAGCTCTTAACTAGCATTACAATGTAATCCCACAGGCGGCTAAATAGGCTGCCTTGCTCAACATCCTCAAGAGCAAGAAGAGGGTACTCAGCAATGTCATCCCCTTCTAGTTGGTAGTATAGCTTACCAACTACATCGCCTTTCATTACTGGTGCTTCAAGCTCCTTTTCAAGGATAAAGCTTGCTTGCAAGCTTTTCGCCTGGCCGCGTGGAAGGGTTACGTATGTGTCTTGATCTAAGCCAAGCGCAACGGTGTCTTTATTGCCCATCCAGATTTTTTCTTCAACAAAGGTTTCACCTGCTTTGTGTGGCGCAACAGTTTCGAAAAAGCGAAAGCCATAGCTAAGTAGTTTTTTACTTTCTGATTTACGGGCATTGGTATCCCGTGCGCCCATTACGACCGCAACTAAACGCATTTTACCTTCAGTTGCTGAGCTGACTAAACTATAGCCAGCATTGCTCGTATGGCCGGTTTTGATACCGTCAACGTTCATACTCTTATCCCAAAGCAGACCATTACGGTTGTATTGGGTGATGCCGTTGTAAGTGTATTTCTTTTCAGAGTAGATGCGATATTCGTCGGGCACATCACGAATCAACGCGCGACCAAGCAGTGCCATATCATAAGGGGTCGAGTAGAGGTTTGGATTGTCTAAACCGTGGACGTTGGCAAAATGAGTATCTTTCATTCCGATGGTATCGGCCCAAGCATTCATCAGATCGACAAAGGCATCTTCTGAACCGGCAATATGCTCAGCCATCGCAACACAAGCATCGTTACCTGATTGAATGATAATGCCACGGTTGAGCTCGTCCACTTTAACGGTGGTACCCACTTCGATGAACATTTTCGACGAGTCAGGGAAGTTTTTCGCCCAGGCATTTTTACTGATGGTCACATCGTCTTGCAGTGAAATATTGCCGCGCTCAAGTTCTTGGCCAATGACGTAGCTAGTCATCATCTTGGTCAAGCTCGCTGGTGAGAGCTTAGTATTCATCTCTTTTTCTGCAAGCACTTTGCCTGAATGGAAGTCCATCAGAACATAGCCTTTTGCCGCGATTTGAGGAGCATCAGGAACCACAATAGGTGATGCGAAAGCACTCGATGCGAACGTTGCAGAAAGTGCAATAGAAGATGCAAAGGCGGTTTTAATTAGCGTTGTTTTTTTCATAGTCACTACAGAATTATCTTTAACTGTCCATATCTTAACAGAATCAATCACTCAAATCAGTGTTGCTCAATGGAAACACTGGATTGAAGACTAACGAGATTTAACAAAAGCACTGGTATAACCGAGCGCTTTCACTTGTTCAAGCGCTTTTTGAGTCGACATATAGTCGCTAAAAGGGCCTAAAAAAACGCGATGTAAGCTGTCTGAAGAACCAACATGGCTTTTTACTGCAAGCTTTTGACTCAGATCTTGCGCTAAAGTTTCAATGCGGTCTTTATGCTGTGATGAAGCAACTTGTATCACGTATTGATGAAGTGATTTATTACGGCGAGGTTGAGAGGGTTTATTAACGCTAATCACTTCAATACTCACATTGGCGGTACCAGTGCGGATGACATCTAGCTTAATGGCTGCTGCATAACTCAGATCAATAATGCGCCCTTGGTGAAACGGACCACGGTCATTGACTCTTACGATGGCGGTTTTACCATTATCTTGGTTCGTCACTTTTACATAGCTTGGAATCGGCAGTTCTTTATGCGCGGCTGACATTGAATACATATCATAGATTTCGCCATTGGAGGTCAGGTGGCCGTGAAATTTTTTACCGTACCAAGATGCCGTGCCCTGCTGATTAAACCCTTTGGGCTGTTTGATGATGTTATAACGCTGCCCACGTAGGGTGTAATCACTATTGCCCCCTAAACTGTACGACTCATATTGTGGTGTAGCATCTTCGATATGGTCGACATTGATCGGCGCATCGGGAGCGACATCGTCATCAATGCTGTAGCGACTCGATGAGGAACAACCCGCGAGCGCGGTTATTAATAGAATAATCGCCGCGGCGATAAGGGGCTTATGAGTCATTTAAATTGCCTTTGAGAATGCTTTTCTATGAGTGTGGATTGACATTAAGATGCCAAAACCAGCCATCAAGGTCACCATTGAGGTGCCGCCATAACTGATGAGAGGTAGCGGTACACCTACCACAGGCAAGATGCCACTGACCATGCCAATATTGACGAATACGTAAACGAAGAAGCTCAATACGATGCTGCCTGCCATCATGCGCCCAAATGCGGTTTGTGCTTTACTGGCTAGCATCAAACCACGACCAATAATAAAGAGGTAAAGGCTGAGTAACACTAAGATACCTATCATGCCCCATTCCTCAGCTATTACCGCAAAAATGAAATCGGTATGGCGCTCAGGAAGAAATTCGAGTTGAGACTGGGTGCCTTGTAACCAACCTTTGCCTGATAAGCCTCCGGAACCAATCGCAATCTTACTTTGAATGATGTGATAACCTGCGCCGAGGGGATCGGATTCTGGGTTGAACAGCGTTCGTACCCTGACTTTCTGGTACTCACGCATTAAGAAAAACCATAACACAGGCAAAAAAGCCCCGACGCCGCACACCGCAGCGAAGATGATCTTCCAACTTATTCCTGCTAAGAAGATAACAAAGATACCTGAAGCTGCAATTAAGATAGAGGTGCCCAAATCAGGTTGTTTAGCAATTAAAATCGTTGGTACAAGTACCATCACTAATGCCATCACTAGCGTTTGTAGTGAGGGGGGAAGTGGACGCTTGCCGATATATCGAGCAACCATTAACGGCACCGCCAGTTTAAGCAGTTCTGATGGTTGAAAGCGGACAAAACCTAAGTTGAGCCAGCGCTGTGCACCTTTTGATGCTTCACCAAAAAACAGCACTCCGAGCAGTAATACCACACCACCGATAAACATTAAAGGGGCGAGAGCTTCGTAAGTACGTGGCGGAATTTGTGCAAGTAACAGCATAATGCAGAGAGAGAGAGCCATACGCATTGCTTGTCTGTCCATCATGGCGAAGCTTTGGCCACTGGCGCTATACATCACCACAAGACCGAACCCCATCAAAACCAAAATACCGAGTAGCAATGGTAGATCAATATGAAAACGCTCAAACATGGCGCGATTTTGGCCGGTTGAAGGATCCAATTCCATTATTTTTCAGCCTCTTTACCTAAAATAGCGCGATCAAATATTTTACGCACAACAGGTGCTCCATTGCTCGAACCACCACCTGCATTTTCAAGGACTAAGGTCACAACGAGCTTGGGATCATCAACTGGTGCAAAGCCTGTAAATAGAGCATGGTCGTGGAGGTGTTCGGCTAACTCATCGGCATTATAAACTTGATTTTCAGCCAAGCCGAAGACTTGCGCGGTACCGGATTTTCCGGCGCTAACGTATTTTAAATGCGTAAATGATCGGCGAGCCGTCCCTTTTTTACCATGGTTGACAAGTCGCATACCATTGATTGCGATGTCCCAATAGCGCTGAGGCACTTCATCAATCGGCGGTGCCGTTTCAAGTGCTGATAGCTGTTGTTTATTCAGCGCCTCGCCATTGTTGAGTGTTGAGCGTAACAAGTGTGGCGCGATGACTTTGCCGTGATTGACGAGTACAGACGTTGCTTTAGCAATTTGCATGGGCGTCGATGTCCAATACCCTTGGCCAATGCCGACTGGAATCGTATCACCTTGATACCAAGGGGTCCTATGGCGCGCCATTTTCCATTCACGTGTTGGCATATTGGCTTTGCCTTCTTCGTAAATGTCTAAACCAGTGTAGTCCCCGAAACCGAACCTGGTCATCCAATGAGATAGACGATCAATACCTAAGTCGTATGCTATCTGATAAAAGAAAGTATCGACAGACTCCTCAATGGCCTGAGTAATATCAACACGTCCATGCCCCCAGCGTAACCAATCTCTAAACGGTCGTGTTTTAGAATTTGGGATGACCCAATACCCTGGGTCGTTGCGTGTAGTCGAAGGCGTAATAACACCTTCTTGAAGCGCAGCAACAGCAATAAAAGGCTTAATTGTTGAACCTGGAGGATAAATGCCTAATGTCGCTCTATTGACCAATGGTCTATCAGGATCATTGAGTAAGGCATTATACTCGGTATTAGAAATACCATGCACGAAAGGGTTGGGATCATAACTTGGACTAGACGCCATGGTAAGCACGCCGTTATCTTGCGGATCTAGGACTACAATTGAGCCTCTGCGATCATTGAGTAGTTTGTGCGCATAAAGCTGTAATTCAATATCTAAGCTTAACACAATGTCTTTCCCGGCGACTGGAGGGACGTATTTTAAAGTGCGAATAATTCGGCCTCGGCTATTTACCTCAACCTCTTGATATCCCGCTGTACCATGTAAGACATCTTCGTAAAATCGCTCAATACCCAGTTTACCAATATCCCGAGTGGCTTGGTAATTCGCTGCACGTTCTTGACGTTTCAAACGCTCCATATCTCGATCGTTAATTCTAGAGACATAGCCGATAACATGAGTAAGAACTTCACCGTATGGATAATGACGTTTCAGGGCCGCATTTATACTAACGCCTGGAAAATTGTGTTGCTGAACAGAAAATTTAGCCACTTGCTCTTGAGTTAACTGAGTGAGTATTGGTACCGATTTAAAGTGACGTGCCTGATGACGCTCTTTATTGAAACGCTCAATTTGCTCTGGAGTAATGGTGAGAAATTGTTGCAAACGTAGGATGGTGTCATCCATGTCTTTAACTTTTTCTGGAATAATATCCAAGCTAAAAACCGGTCGGTTCTCGGCGAGTAGTTTGCCATTTCGGTCATAGATCAGACCGCGGTTTGGCGCAATGGGTACCACTTTAATCCGGTTGTCGTTAGAGCGAGTTTTATAGTCTTGGTATTGATTGATCTGAATGTTGTAGAGGTTAGTGATCAGTACACCAATCATGGCGATAATACCGATGAAAGCAAAAACAGCGCGATTTTTAAATAATCGCGCTTCTTCATGGTAATCCCTAAACTGGGTACGTTTCCTTAACATCTACGTTTATTCTCGATGGTATGGGTGGTTGGCAGTAATGCTCCACGCTCGATAAAGACTCTCTGCCATGACAATACGCACCAAAGGATGAGGCAGTGTTAGCGCAGACAAAGACCAGCTTTGATCTGCCGCGGCTTTACAATCTGGTGATAATCCTTCTGGTCCGCCAATCAAAATAGAGACATCTCTGGCGTCGAGTTTCCAGCTTTCTAATTGCTCTGCCAGTTGTGGGGTATCCCACTTTTTCCCCGGGATGTCGAGAGTAACAATTCGGTTGCCTTTTGGCACGGCCGCCAGCATCGCTTCACCTTCTTTTTGCAGAATTCTTGCAATGTCGGCATTTTTGCCACGTTTTCCGGCGCTTATTTCCACCAGCTCAAGTGGCATATCATGTGGAAAACGGCGACGATACTCTTGGAATCCTTCTTCAACCCATTTTGGCATTTTGGTTCCGACAGCGATAAGCTGGATCTTCATGATTAGCTCCAAAGCTTCTCAAGTTGATAGAGCTCGCGTTGCTCTTCTTGCATGACATGGACAATGGTTGATGCCATGTCGAGTACAACCCATTCACCTTGTTCTTGACCATCAATACCAAGAGGTTCGATACCGAGCACTTTTGATTCTTTGGCCACATGCTCGGCGATTGACGCGACATGACGTTTAGAGGTTCCGGTACAGACAATCATGAAGTCAGTAATGCTTGATTTACCTCGCACATCAATGGTTTTGATATCTTGTGCTTTCATATCATCCATTTTGTCGATTAATAATTCGTTTAACTGTTCAAGTTGCAAGGTCTTGCCCTCATTATTCTGGGTGATTAACTGTTTTTTACGGCGGCGAATTATAGCACGCTTTTCATATCCGCACTGACGGCAAGCATAGCTCGCAGCTTAACTGATGCAATAATGGCCAGCATGATCGCTCATATTGCGTTTTTACCGTCACTTCAGCTTGCGCCAACAACTGTAGTTGCTTTGTGAGGTTGGATAAACTGAGCCTTTGCAAAGCCGCAGAGTAGAGTGGGCGTTTAGATTGCCAAATTCGATAGTGTTCGAAAATCTGCCCCATTGGCTGACTTTGCATTAAGCTCGCCATACTCATTAGCTGGGTGAGCTCTTTTTGTAAGGTTCGAATTAGAATCACCGCTTCGACGCCTTCTACTTCAAGCTGTCTTAATATCCGCTGTGAGCGTTTGGCTTTTCCTGCCAATAGCGCATCGACCCAATGAAATGCAGTGAAATGGTTATGACGACTTAGTGCGTGCTCCAAGCGAACTAAGTTCAACTCACCGTCAGGGTAGAGTAGAACCAGTTTTTCTAAACTTTGAGTCAGAGCAAACAAGTTTCCTTCATGCCACTGCGCCAACATTTGTATCGCTTCAGGGTCGGGTTTTAGGCCCAATTTACGGCAGCGCGCTTGGACGAATTGTGGTAATCGCTGAATGTCGGGGGTTAGGCAACTGACCCAGCAACCATGTTGGTTTAACGTTTTGAACCACTTTGCGTTTTCTTGCGCTTTGGTTAGCTTAGTACCAATTACCAACAAGAGAATATCTGGATGCAACACAGAGGCGATGGCGAGCAATTCTTTACTAATCGCGGCATTAACGCCGCTTTCTGGCAATTCAAGCTCAATCACTTGGCGCGCGGAAAATAGACTCATCGCCTGGCAACAGTCATAGACTTGATTCCAGTCGAGTGAGTTATCGACGGCGAAACGATGGCGCTCTTCAAATCCTTGCGCCAATGCCGCTTGTTGTATCGCTTGACGAGACTCTTGCACCAACAAGGGCTCATTACCAAAGATCAGGTAAATAGGGTCGAGTCGCTTATTGAGCTGCTCTGTCAATCGATCAGCGAAAATTCGCATAACAGTTATGGATTCACATTGGTGTGAGTAGACGATGAGTTCTGAGCCTCATCAGAATAGAGCGTCTTGATCTGGTATTGCTCTTCTTCTGCGCCAAGTTGAACTTCTTGTTCTGACTCTAGGATTTCGTTGGCTTCAATGTCGGCTTTTAAACGCGCCATTTGGCGAATAATTTGCGCAGAGGCCAATTTACGCATTTCATCTTCGATCATGTCACGTTCGACGGATTTCGCCAGTGCGGTGAGCGGGTTATCGAGATAGCTGCGCGTCACGCTGGTTGAGAATGTTTTTGCGCCGAGCTCAGGTAGCGTCACGCGGTAAGAGGCTCTAAAGGTTAACTCTTTCTCAGCGGCACGGGTATTTTGATATAAAGACAGGGTGCGCTCGCCAACGCCTTCGCTAATCAAGTGCAAGTTAGGCACATTGGCCGCGGGTGGCACAACGTCAATCTCACTCATACGTAGCTGGCCTTTCATCATACGGGTAAAGCTACTGTATTGGTCATAGCTGGTCAGTGACATTGTCTCAAGTTCATCAGGAACCGAGTAATCACCACGCAGATGAAAGCCACAAGCCGACAACAAAGAGGCAGCGAGAACGAGGGTGGTCATTTTGATTGAATGTGTAGTAAATAGTGCTCTTACTCGTAGAGGGAACATAGTTTGATGGCTCTCGATGATTATTGGAATACTTATCTTAAAACTCTACCTCAAGCAGAGCTGCTAAAGTGTTAAGATAAGTAAAGCAGGGCAGTGCGCCCTGCTTTAACGTTAGTGAGCGATGATTAGTTCGCCACGATGTTCAAAAGCTTGCCAGGTACGAAGATAACTTTACGGATAGTTAAGCCATCTAGGAACTTCTTAGCATTCTCGTCGTTCAGGCCAAGCTCACGAACTTGCTCTTCTGTTGCGTCAGCAGCAACGGTTAGTTTTGCACGTAGCTTACCGTTGATCATGACAACAATAGTCTTTTCGTCTTCAACTAGGGCTTTCTCGTCAAACGTTGGCCATGTTGCTGAGTCAATGTTTGCTTCGCCAAGAGCAATCCACATTTCGTAACAGATGTGCGGAGTCATTGGGTAAAGCATGCGAACGACCGCTTTTAGCGCTTCATCAAGGATCGCACGATCTTGGACAGATTCTTGAGGTGCTTTCGCCAGTTTGTTCATCAGTTCCATGATTGCAGCGATGGCGGTGTTGAACGTTTGGCGACGGCCGATATCATCCGTTACTTTGGCGATAGTCTTGTGGATATCGCGACGAAGTGCTTTTTGAACGCCAGATAGAGCAGAAGCATCAACCGATTCAGCAGCTCCTTTAGACGAGTGAGCGTGAACCAGTTTCCAAACTCGCTTAAGGAAGCGGTTTGCACCTTCAACACCAGATTCTTGCCACTCAAGAGTCATGTCAGCAGGTGAGGCAAACATCATAAATAGACGAACGGTATCTGCACCATACTTGTCGACCATCTCTTGTGGGTCGATACCGTTGTTCTTAGACTTAGACATTTTGATCATGCCTGAGTGATCAACTTCGCGACCTTGGTTGTCGACAGCTTTTTCGATGCGACCTTTACCATCACGTTCAATCGTTACATCCGTTGGAGCAACCCACTCTTTGGTGCCCTTCTCGTTGGTGTGGTAAAACGCATCAGCTAGAACCATGCCTTGACATAGTAACTGCTTGAATGGTTCATCAGAGGTGACATAACCTGCATCACGTAGAAGCTTGTGGAAGAAACGCGAGTAAAGTAGATGCATACAAGCGTGCTCGATACCACCAACGTATTGGTCAACCGGTAGCCAGTAGTTGGCTTTTTCTGGGTCTAGAATGTCGTCAGCTTGTGGTGAACAGTAACGAGCGTAGTACCAAGATGATTCCATAAAGGTATCGAACGTATCCGTTTCACGCAGAGCTGGCTCACCGTTAAAGGTGGTCTCTGCCCACTCTTTGTCTGCTTTGATTGGGCTTGTTACGCCGTCCATGACCACGTCTTCAGGAAGAATAACGGGTAGTTGGTCTGCTGGTACTGGGTGAACTTCGCCGTCTTCAGTCGTGACCATTGGGATTGGTGCCCCCCAGTAACGTTGACGAGACACCCCCCAGTCACGAAGACGGAAGTTTACTGTCTTTTTACCATTGCCTTCAGCTTCAAGCTTTGCTGCAATTGCGTTGAACGCTTCTTGGAACGCAAGGCCATCGAATTCACCAGAATCGAACAATATGCCTTTTTCAGTGTATGCCGCTTCAGAAACATCTAGCTCAGAACCGTCTTCAGGTTTGATTACAGGGATGATATCGATGCCGTACTTAGTCGCGAACTCGTAGTCACGTTGATCGTGAGCTGGGACCGCCATGACTGCGCCTGTACCATAATCCATCAGAACAAAGTTGGCCACGTAAATAGGAACCTCACGGCCGTTCAATGGATGAATAGCAGTAAGGCCAGTCGCCATACCTTTCTTTTCCATTGTTGCCAGTTCAGCTTCAGCGACTTTGCTGTTCTTACACTCATCGATGAATGCGGCAAGCTCAGGGTTATTTTCGGCAGCAATGGCAGCAAGTGGGTGACCTGCGGCGATGCCTACGTAAGTCACACCCATAAGTGTGTCAGGACGGGTGGTGTACACTTCTAGATCTTGCTGACCGTTTACTTCACCATCCTTCAAGGCAAATCGCAGTTCAACCCCTTCAGAGCGGCCAATCCAGTTACGCTGCATGGTTTTAACCATTTCTGGCCAACCATCAAGATTATCAAGATCATCAAGCAATTCTTGTGCGTACTCAGTGATCTTAATAAACCACTGCGGAATCTCTTTCTGTTCGACTTTCGTATCACAACGCCAGCAACAACCATCTTCTACTTGTTCATTGGCCAATACTGTTTGGTCATTTGGACACCAGTTTACCGATGACGTCTTTTTATACACTAGGCCTTTGTTGTAAAGCTTAGTGAAAAATGCTTGTTCCCAACGGTAGTACTCAGGCGTACAGGTCGCAAACTCACGATTCCAGTCGTAGCCAAAACCGAGCAGTTTAAGCTGGTTTTTCATGTACTCAATATTTTCATAAGTCCATGGCGCAGGAGCAGTATTATTTTTTACGGCTGCATTTTCTGCTGGTAGACCAAATGCGTCCCAACCGATAGGTTGCATAACATTTTTACCTTGCAGACGTTGAAAACGAGATACCACATCACCGATAGTATAGTTACGCACGTGACCCATGTGCAGTCGGCCACTTGGGTATGGGAACATAGACAGACAGTAGAATTTTTCTTTGTTTGGGTCTTCACTGACAACAAACGTTTTGTTGTTATCCCAGTGCTGTTGAACTTTCTGTTCAATATCTTGCGGGTTATATTGTTCTTGCATCGATGATATCCGGTTATCTTGGAATTTGTGAGTTCGGTTAGAACAGACATTAATAGATCGTCATAGAATACCTAAAGGAAAGGTGCACAACAATAGTCAATCCATAGTCACATCGTCTTAACTCTGCCTTGAGTGATCACCTGAGGTGCGATTATGAACAGGTTGATGTAATTCATCATGGAGATCCGCTATGCCAAAACGAAAAGCAGGTTATGAAGAGATGCTTGAGGATGTGGTTGAAACATTGAAACACAGCCCCGAAGAAATCAATCATGTGCTCGAGAAATCGGGGCAAGTGGCAAAGGCGGCCAATGATTTATCTAAAGATGAGCTTTCGCTGGTGTCGGCGTACGTTAAATCGGATTTAAAAGAGTTTGCCGATAGCTATCAACAATCTAAAAGCGGGCCATTTTATCTGATGATCGCTGACTCTATCTGGCAAGGGCTACTTGAAATTACCGATAGAACGAAAGTCGAGTGGGTCGAGTTATTTGAAGATTTAGAGCATCAAGGGCTCTACCAAGTTGGTGAAGTGATTGGTCTTGGGGTATTAGTTTGTGACGATTGTGGTCATAAAACTCACTACAACCATCCGACAGTGATTATTCCCTGCATTAAATGCGGTTGTAAGGGCTTTAGCCGTCAGCCACTCAAGCCGTAACGGCACGCTCTAGCTGTAAGATAAAAACCAAGGGTTGATGTTATCCATTAACCCTTAATCTGTTACTGGTTAGCCTTTTAAGCGCCATCCGGCGATCAAGCTCAATACGACCCACAGATAAATAGGCCAGGAGCCCAAATGTCGATAAGGTGTGTCACCTTGTATTGACGGTATTTCTGCGCGCAATACGGCCGTCTCAAATTGAGGCACCTTGGCAATGATATGACCTTTGTAGTCTGTGACTGCGGTAATACCATTATTGGTTGCACGTATTACCGGTTTACCCAATTCTAGTGCTCGCATCCGCGCGATTTCCATATGTTGCAGCGGCCCGATAGAGCGGCCAAACCACGCGTCATTCGATAAGGTGAGGATAAAGTCAGTATCATCAGTAATATTTCGTCTTACCTGTTCATTAAAAATGATTTCGTAACATAAAGCCGGTGCAAGCTGTTTGCCGTTAGCATCGATATTAGGCTGAATGAAGTCACCTGGGGAAAAAGAGGACATGGGTAAGTTGAAAAAGGGCGCGATAGGGCGCAGTACACTTTCAAATGGGACAAACTCACCAAATGGCAGTAGGTGGTGCTTGTGGTAGCGCTGCTCCATATCATACTGGTAACCTAACTGCGGCTTTTTTCCTAGGGTCAAAATGCTGTTATAGAACTTTTTATTGTCACCTTGATTGACTATGCCAGTGATAATCGTGCTGTGATTCATGGCTGCTGCGGAATCTAGGTTGCTGAGATACGACGATATCTCAAACTCAAACGCTGGGATAGCCGCTTCAGGCCAGATGATAATATCCGCGTCCCAGTTGTCTCGGGTCAGATCGGTATATTTCATTATGGTTGGCCAGCGTTGGCTAGGCTGCCACTTAAGTTCTTGCGCGATATTGCCTTGGATGAGGGCGACTTTGGTTGGTTCGCTGTCTCGTGGGCTTACCCATTGGGCCGATTGGAGTGCAAAGCCAGACAATAAGATGACCGCAGGAACAACCAGTGTTGACCACTTTCGGTGCAGCATAGCGTAGCTGATAGCGCCACTGCAGATAATTAACAACAGCGTGATTAACTCAACACCGGCAAGCGGTGCAAAATGAGCGAGTGGGCCATCAATCTGGCTGTAGCCAAGCCATAACCAAGGGAACCCCGTCATTACCCAGCCGCGCAGCCAATCAAAAATAAGCCACAATGCAGGTGCAGCAAGCAGTAAACGTGAACGCTTAGATTGCGGAAAAAAGCGGTTTAAACTCCAGCTAAACAATGCGCTGTAGATGGCTAAATAGCCGACCAGTAGCGCCATCAGTACCACACTGGCAATTTGGGGCATGCCACCAAAGTTATCTATGCTAACGTGAACCCAGCTAATGCCAGTCGCGAACTGACCTATCCCCCAAAAGTAACCAAGCGTCAGTGATTGTTTTGGGCTTTGCTTGTGAATAAGTAGCAGCAAAAGTGTCGGAGAGACGATTGCCAGCGGCCAAATTTGATAGGGCGCGAAGGCAAGGGTGGTTAAAGCGCCAACAAAAACGGCCGCGAGCGGCCGTTTTAGGCGATGAAATAGTGTACTTATCATCGGACTTATCTTGATTCTCCATAAGGAGCGTTGCGTTACTCGCCAACTACGTTTAAAGCTGACTCTTCGTCTGGTATGGTAACTTGTAATTGAACCACGCGGCGGTTATCGGCGGCGGTTACTTTGAAGTTGTAGCCGTCAATGCCGACCACTTCACCACGCGAGGGTAAGTGACCCAGAGCGGTCATGACCATGCCACCGATGGTATCGACCTCTTCATCACTAAAAGAGGTACCAAAGGTATCGTTAAACTCTTCGATCGTGGTTAGCGCTTTCACCGCAAAGGTGTGTTTGCTTAACTTACGGATGTCGAGTTCTTCCTCGTCATCAAACTCATCTTCAATTTCCCCAACAATTTCTTCGAGGATATCTTCAATGGTCACCAGCCCTGATACGCCACCAAATTCATCGACCACAATAGCCATGTGGTAACGCTCTTGGCGGAATTCTTTAAGCAGACGATCGACGCGTTTGCTCTCAGGAACAACGACGGCAGGACGTATGACCTGCTCAATGTTGAAAGGTTCACTGTCTGAGCCTAAGTATTTCAGTAAGTCCTTCGCAAGCAGAATGCCTTCTACATGGTCTTTGTCTTCGCTGATCACTGGGTAGCGTGAGTGCTGAGCCCCTGTGATAAGGTTAATCAAAGTGTCTAAGTCGTCACTTCGATCGACAGTAACCATTTGCGAACGCGGCAACATAATGTCGCGCACGCGCATCTCAGAAATCTCCATCACACCTTCAAGCATATCTCGAGTGTCATGGTCGATTAGGTCATTTTCTTCCGAGTCGCGAATGGCATCGACGAGCTCTTGGCGATCTTTAGGTTCACCTTGGAATAATTGACCTAGGCGTCCGAAGAAGGACTTTCTACTCGGACCTTCAGATTTTTCTTTCTTACCTTCTAGAGAAGAGGGCGAATTGTCTTCGTTCATTGTTTCTCAAACTAGTAACGCTATCAGAAGTGTGATAGCACACATTAGTGACGTTAATGGTGCGGGCAAACTGCGAAAACGCGTTCAACCCAGATGATCAACGTTACTCTTTTTCTGCAATGTAGGGGTCATTGAACCCCATGCTTTGCATAATTTCTGTTTCGAGTGACTCCATCTCTTCGGCTTCGTCATCGTCGATATGATCATAACCTAGCAGATGCAAGCTACCATGTACAACCATATGCGCCCAGTGCGCCATAAGAGGTTTATTTTGTTCGATAGCTTCACGTTCAACCACTTGACGACAAATAATCAAGTCACCTAGCAAGTCAAGCTCGATACCCGGAGGGGCTTCGAAGGGAAAAGACAGCACGTTAGTTGACTTATCTTTACCACGATAGTCATGATTTAACTGGTGGCTCTCTTGCTCATCGACAATACGAATGGTCAGTTCCGCTTGCGGCTGGAACGGAATGATCGTTTTATCGAGCCAAGTTTGAAAATCGTGCTCAGTCGGAAGCCCTTTTTCATTTTCAACCGCAAACTGTAGATCGAGTTGAATGCTCATTATTTACCTTCAGTCACTTCTGCTTGAACTTGTTTGGTCAGTTCCGCTTTAGCGGTTTCAATCAGTTGAACTTCACGCTCTTCACGACGTTTCTTCTCAAACTCTTTACGCTCTTTTTGATCTTGCGCTTCCCATTTTTCATAAGCGTTGACGATGCGCGCGACCACTGGGTGACGAACAACGTCGTCGGCTTGGAAGAAGTTAAAGCTAATATCATCGACTTCGCTTAGTACTTCAATAGCATGGCGAAGGCCCGATTTTGCGCCGCGTGGTAAGTCAATCTGAGTAATGTCACCGGTGATTACTGCGCGCGAGTTAAAACCAATACGGGTCAGGAACATCTTCATTTGTTCCACCGTGGTATTTTGGCTCTCATCGAGAATAATGAACGCGTCATTGAGTGTCCGGCCGCGCATGTAGGCCAAAGGTGCAACTTCAATCACGTTGCGCTCAATCAACTTCTCGACCTTTTCGAAGCCGAGCATTTCAAACAAAGCGTCGTAAAGTGGGCGCAGATATGGGTCCACTTTTTGACTTAAATCGCCGGGTAAAAAACCGAGTTTTTCGCCAGCTTCAACCGCAGGGCGGGTTAGCAAAATACGACGAATTTCTTGGCGCTCCAGTGCATCTACCGCCGCTGCTACGGCTAAGTAAGTCTTACCTGTCCCTGCCGGGCCAATACCAAACGAAATGTCATGAGTTACCATGTTGACTAAGTATTGAGCTTGATTTGGTGTGCGGGGTTTGATCACGCCCTTTTTGGTCTTAATAAGGACTTCTTTACCATGCTCGATATTGGACTCAAGGTTTTGCTCAAGTACACCCGTTTGTTTGATCGCTAGGTGGATCTCATCGGGTTCAATATCTGGGATATTGCCACGAACAGGCGAGGTATTAACGTAAAGCGTTTGGATAATTTCCAATGCAGCAGCACTGGTATGAGGCTTTCCTACAATAGTAAAAAAGTTGCCTCGGTAGCTGATTTCAACACCGAGCCTGCGCTCAAGGTGTTTAATATTGTCGTCGAAAGGACCGCACAAGCTGGCAAGACGGCGGTTATCTGAAGGTTCTAGATTAATCTCTAGCGTAATAATTTTAGTGCTCAAAGTTGCCTCTCATTTGTGGCAGTCCGATTGAGACCGGACTGCCAATGGCTTATCTACCTCTCTAAGATGGTTACTTACAGAGATAATTTCAAGCTTACGGCGTAAAAGTCGCCACACCGAGCTCATCTTGACGTTTCGTTTTCGCGATCATTTGCGTTGGGGAAATGATGCTGCGCAGATCCATATCTTTTTCAGTACGAATCAGTTCACCACGTAACGAGTTAGCAAAAACATCGGTGACCTTCACATCAACAAACTGGCCGATGAGATCAGCACTGCCTTCAAAGTTCACCACGCGGTTATTCTCTGTACGTGCGCGAAGCTCCATTAGATTCTTTTTCGATGGACCCTCGACCAGTACACGCTGCTCGGTACCCAACATCAGACGTGAGTAACGCATCGCTTGGCTGTTGACGGTTTGTTGCAGTTCGTACAAGCGCTGTTTCTTCACTTCTTCGGACAGGTCACACGGGTAATCTGCGGCAGGCGTGCCTGGGCGTGGTGAGAAGATAAAGCTAAAGCTCATATCGAAATCAACGTCTTTAATCAGCTTCATGGTGTCTTGGAAGTCTTTATCTGTTTCACCAGGGAAGGCAACGATAAAGTCTGAGCTGATTTGAATGTCAGGACGCGCTTTACGTAGCTTACGAATAATCGATTTGTACTCAATCGCGGTATGTGGACGCTTCATCATGGTTAAAATACGGTCACTGCCACTTTGTACGGGTAAGTGGAGGAAGCTAACCAGTTCAGGTGTGTCTTCGTAAACGGCAATGATGTCGTCAGTAAATTCGAGCGGGTGGCTGGTGGTGAAACGAATACGGTCGATACCATCGATAGACGCCACCAAACGAAGTAGCTCAGCAAAAGAGCAGATCTCGCCATCGTGAGTTGGACCACGGAAAGCGTTAACGTTTTGACCCAACAGGTTAACTTCACGCACACCTTGTTCAGCCAGTTGGGCGATTTCAAATAGGACATCATCCATTGGACGACTGACTTCTTCACCACGTGTATATGGAACCACACAGTAAGTACAGTACTTAGAGCAGCCTTCCATAATCGACACAAATGCGGTTGCACCTTCGGCGCGTGGTTCGGGTAAACGGTCAAATTTTTCGATCTCAGGGAAAGAGATGTCCATTACAGGGGCATGATTGCTTTGCGACTGCTTAATCATTTCTGGTAAACGGTGCAGGGTTTGTGGACCAAAAATAACATCAACAAATGGCGCGCGTTCACGTATATGGTCGCCTTCTTGAGTAGCAACACAACCGCCAACACCGATCACAACGCCTTGTTTTTTGTCTTTGAGTGTTTTCCAACGACCAAGTTGGTGAAACACCTTTTCTTGCGCTTTTTCACGAATAGAACAGGTGTTGAGCAGGAGTACATCTGCCTCTTCTGGTTTTTCTGTCAGCTCATAGCCGTTAGCCGCGTTCAGTAGATCCGCCATTTTTGATGAATCGTATTCGTTCATCTGACAGCCCCAGGTTTTAATTAGCAGTTTCTTACTCATGTTTTCGCTCGATCGTTAGTTTAAATTAAGGGAGCAAATTGCCCAGTGTGACAATTATCCATCTATCAATGTTTTTCTGATGGTTTTTTCTTCTCGCATATTAGCGAGCCGGGTATTGTACTGCTTTAAAAACCGACTGACTAGTGCCGTGGTTGAATCAATTGCAAGCGTTATTGTACAAGGGATTAGACCATCTCTAACATGAGGTTTTAGGTTACATTTTTAGCAATGAAATCGTACAATAAAAAACAGTTAAAGAATCAACATGATGAAATACAAAATATGAGCAGATTTGATGTTGCCGTAATTGGTGGGGGCATGGTCGGAGCCGCTGTTGCCATCGGTTTTGCCAAGCAGGGAAGACGAGTAGCGGTTGTAGAAGGCTTGGCGCCTCGTCCTTTTTCCGCTGAGCAAGCGATGGACATTCGTGTTTCCGCCATTTCCGAACATTCAGTTTCTGTTTTAGCAAGCCTAGGAGCGTGGCAGAACATTGCTCAAATGCGTGTGTGCCCTTATCGCCGCCTAGAAACTTGGGAGCACCCAGAGTGCCGTACCCGTTTTCATTCTGATGCGCTTAATTTGGAGCGTTTAGGCTACATTGTCGAAAATCAAGTGATTCAGTTGGGACTATGGCAACAATTTGAATCCTGGCCTGAGATTGAACGGTTCTGCCCTGATACGCTGGATGATATTGAGTTTGGTGAAATAAACCAATTGACTCTCTCTTCTGGCGCAACGTTAGAGGCTGATTTAGTCGTTGGTGCGGATGGCGCCAACTCTAAAGTACGAACACTCGCGGGAATTGGCGTAACGGCCTGGGACTATCGCCAACATTGTATGTTGATCAATGTGGAAACAGAGCTCGCTCAGCAAGACATTACTTGGCAACAGTTTACCCCATCAGGACCACGCTCTTTTCTGCCATTAAGCTCTTTAGAGAGAAATGGTCACATGGTAGGTCAAGGCTCCTTGGTTTGGTATGACTCACCGAAACGAATTAAGCAGTTGTCGGCCATGACTCCTGAACAACTACGCCAAGAAGTGTTAACACATTTTCCTCGCGAGCTTGGCGACATTCATGTACTACAACACGGCTCGTTCCCTCTTACCCGCCGACATGCACAAACATACGCCAAACAGCGCTGTGTTTTAGTTGGCGATGCTGCGCACACAATTAATCCGCTAGCAGGTCAAGGTGTGAACCTAGGCTTTAAAGATGTCGAGGCTCTGTTGGCCGTGTGTGAGGGTAAGGGTGTGATTAGCCAACCAATGTTAGCCAAATATCAACGCCAAAGGCGACCAGATAACTTGCTGATGCAGACGGGGATGGACGTGTTCTATAAAGGTTTCAGTAACGATATTGCGCCGTTAAAACTTGCACGTAACGCAGCGTTAAAGTTGGCAGAGCATAGCCCATTAAAAACGCAGGTTCTAAAATATGCTTTGGGATTGTGATATCAATCTGATCAGATTGATATTATTGAACAAAAAACAAAAAACAAAAACGCAGCCATGAAGGCTGCGTTTTTTTGTGTTTGGCTAAGTAGTGATTACTTAGTGACACGTAGTACTGGTGTTTCACCAACAGTCACAGAACCAGAAAGCTTGTTCAGCTCTTTGATTTCGTCCATGTTAGAGATAACAACAGGAGTCAGTGTAGACTTCGCTTTCTCTTCAAGTAGAGCGAGATCGAATTCGATGACAGTGTCGCCTGCTTTCACAGATTGACCTTCTTCAGCGATGCGCGTGAAGCCTTCGCCTTTCAGCTCAACAGTGTCAATACCGAAGTGAACAAATAGCTCAACGCCATCGTCAGATTCAATAGAGAACGCATGGTTAGTTTCGAAGATCTTACCGATAGTGCCATTTACAGGAGCTACCATCTTGTTGCCTGCTGGCTTGATAGCAATACCATCACCAACAATTTTCTCTGCGAAAACAACATCTGGCACATCTTCAATGTTGACGATTTCACCAGATAGAGGTGCGATGATTTCGATTGCACCGGCGTCAGCGCTGTCGTCAGATACTAGCTTCTTAAGTTTGTCAAACAGACCCATTGTGTCATGCTCCTAACGTTTTTATTAATTCTGTCGAATAATAGTATACCAATCTCACAAGATAGACGACAAATTTCGCCGCCTATCTTATTGGTATTGCCTGATTATTGCGTTTTCTCTGCGATAAACTTTTCTACTACGGCTTCAATTTCTGCCGCCGTTGGAAGAGACAGGGCTTGTTCCGCCATCGCTTTCACTTCAGCGAAGTTAGAGTTACGGATAACTTTCTTCACTTTAGGGATAGAGATACCACTCATCGAGAATTCATCAAGGCCCATACCAAGTAGGAGCAGCGTTGCACGTTCATCACCTGCAAGCTCGCCACACATACCTGTCCATTTACCTTCAGCGTGAGAAGCGTCAATGACTTGCTTAATCACGGTCAGTACTGCTGGCGACATTGGGTTGTAAAGATGAGAAATCATCTCGTTACCACGGTCAACCGCTAGGGTGTACTGTGTTAGGTCGTTGGTACCAATAGAGAAGAAGGCTACTTCTTTGGCTAAGTGGTGGGCGATCGCAGCCGCTGCTGGCGTCTCAACCATTACACCAACTTCGATGCTTTCATCAAAGGCATGGCCTTCTTCACGCAGTTCAGCTTTGTACTCCTCGATGGCTTTTTTCAGCTCACGAATTTCCTCAACAGAAATAATCATTGGGAACATGATACGCAGTTTACCATGTGCAGACGCACGTAGGATGCCACGTAACTGGTCACGAAGGATTTCACGACGGTCTAAACTGATACGCACGGCGCGCCAGCCAAGGAACGGGTTCATCTCTTGTGGCAGATCCATATATGGAAGATCTTTGTCACCGCCGATGTCCATGGTACGGATGATTACCGACTCACCATGCATGGCTTCAGCCACTTCTTTGTAAGCTTGGTATTGCTCTTCCTCAGTTGGAAGTGCATCACGATCCATAAATAGGAATTCAGTACGGTACAGACCAACGCCTTCACCACCGTTACGAATGATACCATCACAGTCTTTTACAGTACCGATATTACCGCACACTTCTACGCGATGACCGTCAGTGGTCTCAGCGTGTAGGTCTTTCAGTTTGGCAAGTTCTTCTTTTTCAGCAATGAAAGCGGCTTTCACTGCTTTTGCTTCTGCAAGTTCAGCGTCTGATGGGTTGATAACGATCTTGTTGTTCATCGCATCAAGAATCAGCATATCGCCGTTTTTCACTTTTTTAGTGATGTCGTTAGTACCGACAATCGCAGGAAGTTCAAGAGAACGAGCCATGATTGAAGTGTGTGAAGTACGACCACCGATGTCACACGCAAAACCAAGCACGTAGTCTAGGTTGATCTGTGCAGTCTCAGACGGTGTTAAGTCGTAAGCAACTAGGATCACTTCTTGATCGATATCGCTTAGGGATACGATGTTGATGCCGAGTGCATTTTTCACAAAACGTGTCCCAATATCTCGGATATCAGTGGCACGTTCTTTTAAGTATTCGTCGTCTAGAGATTCTAGAGCGGATGCTTGCTCTTCGATAACGGTGTAGATAGCGTTATCAGCGTGCATCTTGTCATTCTTGATAAGTGCTAGGATTTCTTCCTCTAGCTCTTCGTCTTCAAGAAGCATGATATGACCTTCAAAGATCGCTTCTTTCTCTTCACCAAAGGTTTCAAGTGCTTTCTGTTTTACCATTTCTAACTGAGCTGAAGATTTGTTACGAGCGTCAAAAAAGCGCTGAACTTCAGCTTCAATTTGATCATCAGAAATAGCGTGTGTGTTTAGGACAATTTCATCTTCTTGAAGTAGTAGTGCTTTACCGATAGCAATACCAGGAGATGCTAGGATGCCTGAAATCATAGCCTTACCTTAAATTGGTCAACTTTAAAACGGGAGAATAATGGATGCGCTAACGAATAGTTTTAGCTTATATTTTAGTTTATTTCCAACAAAGCCATTTTGTTGTGCAAAATGGCTTTGAGAAACTAAAAACTGAATTAGTGCAGTTGGTCCATTAGAGCAACTAGGTGGTCAACAGCTTGTTGAGCCTGTGGGCCCTCAGCTGAGATAGAAACTACTGTACCTTTAACTAGGCCAAGAGTTTGTAATTTGAAAAGGCTTTTAGCGCTAGCGCTTTTACCGTTAGAAGTCACTGTGATGTCCGCATCGAATGATTTAGCTTCTTTAACGAACTGTGCTGCAGGACGAGTGTGAAGGCCATTTTCTGCAGTGATTTCTACTTGCTTCTCGTACATGTTATATACCCCAATTAATTTATATTTTGATAGTTTCTTAACCAGTTTTAGCTTAACCATAAAAAAGCATTTCTGCTAGTAGGCTAACCTAGATTGCGTGTTAGAACCGCGACTGGTGATTAATTTCTCAATCACGATTTCAGTCTGTGCTGTTTTTCGTCATTGAGAGTAATTCTTTTCTGCTTTTATTTTGCAGCTAGAAATAAAACAATCGTGATATTACCAAAGGTAGGGCAGGGATCAACAAAAAAGCCCCTGTACGGGGCTTTTTTAAACGAAAAATTGATTTGACACAGTTTACTGTTGGTTCTCTTTCTCGGTAAATATACCGGCGAATAGCGGGGTACTTAGGTAACGTTCACCCGAGCTAGGAAGGACGGTGACAATGGTTTTACCTGCAAATTCAGGTAGTTCTGCGATGCGGTTCGCTGCGACAACGGCCGCGCCTGAAGAGATACCAGCCAAGATACCTTCTTCTTCCATTAAGCGTCGAGCCATTGCGATAGCTTCGTCAGAGGTTACGGCCTCAACGCGGTCAATCAGCTCCAAATCGAGGTTACCAGGAATAAAACCAGCACCAATGCCTTGGATTTTGTGCGGCGCCGGTTGAATTTCTTCTCCTGCTAACGCTTGAGCAATGACTGGTGACTCAGCAGGTTCAACCGCTACAGAGACAATATTTTTTCCTTTTTCGCCTTTCAGGTAGCGACTTGTACCAGTAATGGTACCGCCCGTTCCCACACCTGCAACGAACACATCGACGTCGCCATCGGTTGCATCCCAGATTTCGGGACCAGTGGTTTTTTCGTGAATTTGCGGGTTGGCTGGGTTGTTGAATTGTTGAAGAAGTAAGAATTTTTCTGGATTGCTCGCTACGATCTCTTCTGCTTTAGCAATCGCCCCTTTCATACCTTTTGCCGCTTCTGTCAACTCAAGGTTTGCACCCAGTGCTTTAAGTAATTTACGACGTTCAAGGCTCATTGACTCCGGCATGGTTAGGGTAAGCTTGTAACCACGAGCGGCGGCAACGAAAGCAAGAGCCACACCAGTATTACCACTGGTAGGTTCAACAAGTTCAATGCCAGGCTTAAGTGTACCGGCTTGCTCTGCTTCCCAAATCATGTTGGCACCGATACGACATTTTACGCTGAAGCTTGGGTTGCGGGCTTCAATCTTGGCCAGAACTTTACCATTACTGACTTTGTTTAGGCGCACAAGAGGGGTGTTACCAATGGTTTGGGAATTGTCTTCGTAAATCTTGCTCATGGTGTGATCCTTCATCTTTATTTCACTTCGGTTTGATTGAACTACCAGACCGAGTGGTATTAAGAAATAGTTGTTGATGTAGAGAGTAGGGCAGGTTCAAAAGCGAGAAAAGGATTAAATAGTTATATGATATGAAAGAGCAGCAAGCATACATCGATTCGTGAACTTACTGCTCTCAAGCCGTTGTCGCTATTTATTTATGATGATGTTTAAATTCGGCCACCCACATCGAGGTCGCGCCGCAGACCGCGACAGGCATAACAATAAGGTTCAGGATCGGAATGGTGGTAAATACCGATACCAAAGCGCCAAAACTGTACGCTTTGCCCTGTTTTTGTTTCAAATTGTAACGCATATCATTGAACGGGACTTTATGGTTATCGAACGGATAATCACAATACTGAACGGCCAAGATCCACGCGGTAAAGATAAACCACAAGAAGGGGCCTAAGGTCTGGCCAAGTGCCGGGATAAGCAGCAGTAAAAATAGACCAATGGCTTTGGGTAATACATAAACCAGCTTGCGCCATTCGCGAGCCAAAATACGAGGTGTATCTTTGATAATGGCCAACATCCCATCATCATTCACCTTTTGCTTGGTTAAATGCTCCTCGACCTTTTCCGCTAATAACCCATTCAGTGGCGCCGCTATAAAATTGGCTAGCGTACTGAAAAAATAGGAAAAAGTAGCAAGGATGGTCAATGCTAGTAGTGGCCAGAGTAGGTAACTGAGCCACGATAAAAAGTCAGGCAGTTGACCTATCAGTTGCTCAATCCAAGTATCTAAATGAGAAAACAGGTAAAATAGGGCACCACCGACTAACAGTATATTAGCGAGTAGTGGCAAAATAACGAAGCGGCGTATCCCTGGAGTGAGCGCAAGCGCTAATCCATGAAAGAAATAACCAAATCCAGAACGTTGTTGTATATAAGTATTCATAATGAGTCGATTGTTGTAAAAACGAACGCTTGGTATCTTAGCAAGAAAAAAGCGTGTTCAAAATCACAACATTAGTGGAACTTCTCACATTAAGTTGTTCTAAAACAGGGTCGAGTTTTGGTAGAGTAACTCACAGTTAGGGTTTAATCGTTTCTTTACGGCCAACTTTACATCGTGCTGTAACGAACAAATGAGAGCTAAAGATGCAGGAACTGCGATTTGTACTCATAATTGTCGGAGCCATAGCGATTGCCGCTTTGCTGTTCCACGGTTTATGGACGAGTAAGAAAGAAGGCAAGGCGAAGTTTAGTAGTAAGCCGCTTGGTAAGCTAGACGTTGATAGTAAATCGTCAGACTTGCTCTCTGAGCGCGCGTTTGCCCCGGAAGATGATTTTGAAATTATCAAGAAACAGCGTAAAGAGCCGGGTTTTGTCGCGCAAGATGAGATCATCGCTGACCCGCTTATCGATAATTATCAACAACCCACAGACTCAGATCTTTTGGCTAGTAAAGAGGAAGAGCTAGACGTTCCTTCATTCTCTACTCGGTCTATCGACGATGTTGTTGTCCCTGAGCCTGATGTTGAGCGCCAAATTGACGAGGTGCCCATTGCTGAGATTGAAGATGAGCAAGAGCCTGCGTTAGAAGTGATTGTGCTTAATGTGCATTGTGCAGGCAATGAGCCTTTTGTCGGCACTAAGCTGTTTGACAGCATGCAGCAAAATGGTTTGATCTATGGTGAAATGGATATTTTTCATCGCCATGCAGATTTATCTGGAACAGGGAAAGTGCTGTTCAGCGTGGCGAATATGATGAATCCAGGAACGTTAAAACATGACGATCCTGCGGCGTTTACCACCAAAGGCATCTCGTTCTTCATGACCGTCCCCTGTTTTGGCGATCCAGAGCAGAACTTTAAATTGATGCTAAAAACGGCGCAGCAAATTGCAGATGATTTAGGTGCCAATGTTCTTGATGATGCAAGAAACCTGATTTCGCCCAATCGTATTGATGCGTATAAAGCGCAAATACAACAGTTTAAAGCGGCGCAGAAAGCCTAAGTTATTGATAAATAGTAGAGAGGCTCCGTATGGAGCCTTTTTTGATTAAGGCGGTGTTGCGCAAGGTGGGGTGGGTGTTGATAAACCATCGATTGCCCCAAAGCTCTTCAAGACACCGTTTTTTAAAGTAGCAGAGTTCCCCTATGTCAACAGAGATCCAACAACAGCTAAACCAACTGCGAGAGACACTCCATCGCCACGGAGTGAAATATTACGTTGAAGACAGCCCGGAAATTCCAGACGCGGAATATGACCGTCTGATGCGCGAGCTTCTTGAACTCGAGTCTCAACATCCTGAACTGGCAACTTCAGACTCACCAAGCCAACGTGTCGGCGGTATGCCGTTGAGTGGTTTTGAACCTGTTACTCATGAAATTCCAATGTTGTCGCTGGATAACGCCTTTGATGATGGTGAGTTAGATAGCTTCTATAAACGTATGTGTGATCGACTGTCCACTCAAACCATCGCCAGTTTTTGCTGCGAACCGAAGCTAGATGGTTTAGCGGTAAGCTTACTTTACGAACAGGGTGTATTGGTGCAAGCCGCAACACGAGGAGATGGCGCGGTTGGTGAGAACATTACCGAAAATGTCCGCACCATCAAATCGATTCCTTTAAAACTGTACGGCTCGGGCTGGCCTGAACGGCTTGAAGTACGTGGCGAAGTGTTTATGCCGAAGGCTGGCTTTGAACAGCTTAACCAACAAGCCCTTAAAAAAGGCGACAAAGTGTTTGTTAACCCGCGCAATGCCGCAGCAGGAAGCTTACGTCAGTTAGATTCACGGATTACTGCGACAAGGCCCTTAAGTTTTTATGCTTACAGCGTTGGCGTTGTTGAAGGTACCACTCTCTCGCAAAGTCACTATGAACGTTTCTTACAACTTAAAGGGTGGGGCCTGCCTATGTGCCCAGAGACAAAGCGAGTTGCGGATATGCAGCAAGTAAAAGCTTATTATCAAGACATATTGTCTCGCCGTGACGAACTGGCTTACGAAATCGATGGTGTGGTGATTAAAGTCGATGCGATTGCACAGCAAGAGCAACTTGGTTTTGTTGCCAGAGCGCCACGCTGGGCGATTGCCTATAAATTCCCGGCTCAAGAAGAGATGACCACTCTTAATTATGTTGAGTTTCAGGTCGGACGAACTGGGGCAATCACCCCCGTGGCTAAGCTTGAACCCATTTTCGTTGGCGGGGTCACTGTCAGTAATGCCACCTTACACAATGCTGATGAAATTGAACGTTTGGGTGTGATGATTGGCGACTGTGTCGTGATTCGTCGCGCAGGTGATGTGATTCCCCAGGTCGTTTCTGTGGTTAAACAGCGTCGCCCTGACAATGCCCGAGCCATAGAATTCCCGGTAAATTGCCCAGTTTGTCACTCAGATGTTGAGCGTGTCGAAGGGGAAGCGGTTGCACGCTGTACTGGCGGATTGGTATGCCAAGCTCAACGAAAACAAGCGTTGAAGCATTTTGTGTCACGAAAGGCTCTCGACGTTGATGGCCTTGGCGATAAAGTGATTGAGCAGTTGGTCGATCGTGAAATGGTTGAAACACCGGCGGACTTATTTAAGCTGTCGGCCGGAGTATTGACTGTTCTGGATCGTATGGGGCCTAAGTCTGCGCAAAATGTGGTCGATGCTCTGAATAAGTCAAAACAGACAACATTAGCGCGGTTTTTGTATTCACTTGGTATTCGTGAAGTTGGTGAGGCTACTGCAGCAAACTTGGCCCATCATTTTAAAACCCTCGATAAGGTGATGGCTGCCAGTCATGCACAGCTCGTCGAAGTACAAGATATTGGTGCGATTGTCGCAAGTCATATTACCGCCTTTTTTGCTGAGGATAAGAATCGCAGCGTTATCGAAGCGTTATTAGAGCAAGGTGTGCACTGGCCGGATATTGAAGCGATAACCCTTGATGTTCCCCAGCCTTTAGCAGGGAAAACGGTTGTGCTTACAGGGTCGTTATCGCAATTGACTCGAAGTGATGCCAAAGCGGCCCTTGAAAGTTTAGGTGCTAAGGTAACCGGCAGTGTCTCGAAAAAAACCGATATATTGTTCGCGGGTGAAAATGCCGGTTCTAAGTTAACTAAAGCTCAAGAATTAGGTATTGAGATAAAAACAGAAGCCGACATCGTGGAACTTATCAAAAAATAACCTAATATCCTTATAATACAAGCTACCTAAAACCTCAAAATTAGTAATTTTGAGGTTTTATTTTTCCTGTAAATTAAGTTGTCGTAATAATCGTTAACCGATCCAATTAGTTTCCGTGACAACGATCTCCAATCTAAGAATTATCGCATATTAATCAGAACCTATGCGACACACTTCAATAATTCAGAACTTATTTATAATATAAGGCATTGAAATATAATGGCTTGTTTTGTTCTTATTTAGTTCCTGATAAAAAGTAGATCTTGGTCACTTACTTGACAAAAATTTGTAGTGGCTCATATTTTTTTACTTAGAAATTAAGTTCTCATTGATGTTTTCCGATGCGAAGTTAGTCTTACACACATGGATACACAAGGTGTATGCAGGAAATAGAAAATCAGCGGTTAATGATTCATTGGCGATTTTCTACACAAGAAATGATTTCTCCCTTCGGCGGCCAACTTAAGGTGAGAAAACAAAAAACAGCTATATCCACTTTTTAGGAGTTTTCCATGGACAAAATGTTTAAACGTACGCTTTTAGGTGCGGCAGTTGCACTCGCATCAACCAGTGCTTTTGCAAATGCTGAATCATCACAAGTCGGTGTTATTTCAGATTTTAATGTACAAGCTTATGGTGTAGCGGCAATCAGTGCGTACACTGAAAAAGATCAGAAAGGCTACCAGTGGGACAACGAGTCTCGTATCGGTTTCCGAGCAAGTAAAGATTTCTCAGACAATGTGAATATCTTTATGCAAATTGAATCAGGTTGGGTTGGTGTTGGTGAAGACGGAAAAGGTGCTACGCTGGGTAATCGCGATACTTTCTTAGGTTTACGTGGCGACTGGGGTACGCTTCGCGCTGGTCGTATGCTAACTCCTATGTATGAGCTTGTAGACTGGCCATATTCGAACCCAGGCCTCGGTCGAATTTGGGATTCTGCATGGGCAGCTGACGTCGCTTACCATCGCGATCGCCAGGGTAACCAACTTCGTTACGACTCTGCCCAGCTTGGTAACTTTAACTACAGCCTCTCTACTGGTGTGGGTGACACGGGGGTTGACAATAACTTCTTCTACGGCGCGAAAGCATCTTTAAAAGCGGGTGATATGTTCACTTTCCACGCGGCAGTCGAAACTGAGAAAAACCGCCAGAAGAAAGAGGCAGTAGCTGAAGCATGGGAAATTTGTACTGATGCCTCTGGTTGTGGTGCTGGCATCGCGCAGGGTGATAATTATGAAAAAGCCGGCACTGCAGCTGAAATGGTCGACACACTAGGTTACTTGATTGGTTTTGAAGCATCTCTTCCGGGTGGTTTTGGACTTTCCGCTGCGTATAAAGCAGGATCAAGTGATGTTCAAGGTGGAGCGAAATCTGAGCAAGGTTCATACTCTGTAATCGGTCAATACTGGAATGGACCTTGGGGCTTCAAACTTGGCTATGCAGCTAACCTCGATTATGAATTAGATGGCGCTGAGCAAAAAAATACTGCAGATAACGTAGTATCTGGTCAGTTAATGTATGTTAAGGATGGTTTTGTTCCTTATCTCCGAGTAGGTTCTTTCACTAAGAATGATGGTGACTCAACGCCGTTCGTTCGTTTAGGACTAGAATACGGGTTCTAAAATAAATTTATATCTTACTTTAAAGTTACGCCGGTCTTTTTGGCCGGCGTTTGCTATAGCTAATCGTTACATCCCTCTATGTTGAGTGATTCGAATCAATAATGGTTTTTACCCAGGTAGTTTGCATGAAAAAAATAATATTAATGAGTATATCCCTCGTTATTACGGGCTGCTCTACGTTGGATGTGGATGATGACTTTTCTGATTCTGTTAGTCAGATCGAAAGTAAACAAAACTACCAAGTAGTGACGGGAAAAACACTGACACCTGAAATAATCAATATTAAAGGAGGTCAACTTGTTAAATCTACATTGGAGTTTAATTATGTGGTGTCCAATTTAAAACAAGGCGTACCTGATTCTTATATTACAATGGAGCTACAGTACTTCAAGAACTACAACCAATTTCATTCAGTCGTTTTTAGTCAGAATGGCTCAACTGAGAAGATAAATACCTACGCAGCAGCAACAGAAACCTGTGGTGATATCTGCACTACCACTCAATATATTAAGTTTCCAGTTGATGAGGCGCTGTTTTTAGATATGCCTGATCAAGACCTTCACTTCGATGTTGCTGCATCGAAAAACTCGTTATTTAGCTTCTCTGTGCCAGCAGGATATATTAAGGCGCTTGTTGAAAGTGGAAATAACAGTGTTGCTGGGCAAAAACAGTCAGTCAATGTTGCGCCAGAAGCGAAAGCAGTGCCAGCATCGCAGCAATCTAAAGTCTTTGAAATGTCACAATACTGGTATGAACAATTAGCAAAGTCTGAGCAAGACAGTGCTATTAATTGGGCTATTACGAATCGTAATCAATGGTTAGACGAGCCACTTAGCGCGTCAAAAGAAGCGGAAATGTTTAGTTATTGGTATAAAAAAGCCAGTGTCGATGAGAGAAAAGAGATCATTAAACAATTATTAGAGTTATAGAATAACAAAGGAGCCAAAGGCTCCTTTGTTATTAATGGTTAAAGAGAAACTGAGGTTTCTAACAAGCTTTAGCTCTAATGGTTAAGATGATTCCATCTACGTCGATGATTTCCACCATAGTGTTTGCTGCAATAGCCTTATCTGAGCGCGCAGTCCAAGTCGAATCAGCAAACTTTATTCGTCCTTTACCTGCGGGGAAGTCTTCATCTAAACGAATGGTCTGTCCGATTAGCTGTTGCTGCTTTTGATTGAGCGTTCTTGCTGCATCATCTTGTGTGTCTGACTTCAGTTGTCTGCGCCACCACAACCAAGTGGTGGCAAGAGAGAACACCCCAAAAGCGACCCACTGAAGCTGCCAGCTGATGGGTAAGATGCTTAACAAAGCACCCACCACGATCGCGGATAGCCCCAGCCAAAGAAAATAGCCTGCCGTGCCGAGTAGCTCACAAGCCAGTAAAGCCAAACCGAAAGCAAGCCAATGCCAGTAATTAATACTTTCCATCAACTCAATCATGAACGCCTCTACTTATTTTGTTGTGAATGTTTAAACATTTCAGCCACGCCTGCGATCGAGCCCATTAGGCCTGTCGCTTCCAGTGGTAACATAACGATCTTGCTATTTTCTGCCTGACCAATACTTTTTAGTGCATCAGTATAGCCTTGAGCGATAAAGTAATTGACCGCCTGCATATCTCCTTTAGCGATCGCTTCAGATACCATGGTCGTTGCTCGTGCCTCAGCTTCTGCGGCGCGCTCACGTGCTTCTGCTTGAAGTATAGCGGCTTGTTTATCTCCCTCCGCTTTTAAAATCTCCGATTGCTTATGCCCTTCAGCACGTAAGATTTCAGCTTGTCTAACGCCTTCGGCTTCAAGAACTTCTGCACGTTTATTTCGTTCCGCCTTCATTTGAGCGTTCATTGCTGCGGTAAGATCCGCAGGAGGCTGAACATCTTTAATCTCAATACGGGTGACTTTAACGCCCCAAGGGTTCGTCGCTTCATCAACAATAGACAGCAGTTTGACGTTGATCATATCGCGCTGACTGAGCATCTCATCGAGTTCCATTGAGCCGAGAACAGTACGAATGTTGGTCAGAGTAAGATTGCGAATCGCGTGCTCTAGATCGTTGACTTCATAGGCGGCTTTGGCTGCATTAATTACTTGAACAAAACACACCGCATCAATGGTTACATTCGCATTGTCTTTGCTGATCACTTCTTGGGCAGGGATATCCATGACACGCTCCATCATGCTGATTTTATGACCAATGCGATCAATGAACGGAATAATTAAGTTAAGTCCCGGCTGAAGGGTATGAGTATAACGACCAAAACGCTCGACAGTCCAAGTACTGCCTTGTGGGACGGTTTTTACCGCAGCAATAATCACTGCCATAATAGCAATAATAAAAATGCCAATAGTAATCAATGAATCAATAGCCATCTGTGAGTTCCTTTATGATGATAGTGATTCGATTGTTGCTTAATTCATTCTCACAAACAATGGTAGAAATGAGACTCCGACTCTGTTTTAGATATAAATAAAGCCGGCACTGCCGGCTTTAACTCATTTATTTAGGGTTACCTAATATAATATTGAGTACAGTTGGCGGCGATATTTACCCGCGGTAGGGTTACCTTGTCCTAGCGCAGCTAAAATATCCATAAACAATTTTTTGATCTCACCATCTAGCGCATTTAAGTCACTGCGTAGTGAGCGCCATAGTAGCTCGAGAGCATCTTCATCACGATTGACTTGATGATAGCTCAGCGCCAATTCGTGCACTCGTTTTAAGTTGGTTGGCTGTTGCTGTAATGCCTGTTCTAGCGATTGAATTTCAGGGCTGTTAGCTGCTTGATCGTGTAGTTCGAGTTTAGCCGCTAGCCCTTTGTAATAATTGTCCTGATACTCCAAAGGAATATGAGTGAGCAATGCTCTTGCTTGGTCAAAGTCTTGTGTCTCGAGATAACAATCGGCCAGTGCAAGCTTTACTTGCGCTTTCTGGTGCCATTCAGGATCCAAGCTTTCGAGTAGCGCCAGTGCTTGGGTATGCTGCCCTGTTTGAATCAATTCAAGCGCTTGCTTAACGTGTTGTTCACCTTGATTTGGTAGATGCTTATTTAACATCTCTTGGATTGCGCCGAGAGTTTGTGGGCCACCTAAACCATCAACTGGTTGACCATTTACAAACAATGCAATCGTCGGTAGAGCTTGCACACCAAACTGGCTAGCAATCACTTGTTCTTGTTCGCAATTTAACAAGGCTAGAGTGAAGGCGCCGTTGTATTGCTGGGCTAGCATTTGCAGTTCAGGAATCACCTGAGTACTCTCTTCACTCATTGGTGCCCAAAAGTGAATCAGTACCGGGGTTTGCATCGAGCCTTCAAGGACTTGACGGAAGTTTTGTTCGTTTAGTTCAACGATGTATGGTGATTGCATGTAACCTTTCCTCGTGACGCGGTATTTGGTATTTGCTTTAGAGATATGGGCGAAAGGGGACAAGTTCAAGTTAGTGGTTTGAATTAACAGACATCAAACGCCCTTATCGATGCTTCAACGATAAGGGCGTTTCATGTTGCAATAAGCGAAGGTGTTTATAGAACGATAAATAAGGTTAGCGCAACACCCACACTCAGCCAGTTTAACTGGTTTAGGGTCATATTATTATTCCGAATGTAGCGCATTAATTGTTAGAGCTTGGCTCTGATTGTTAATTTAGCGTCTCATTGTTACGAAATAATGACATACCTATCTGTTTTTATGCGGCTCTACTCAATATTTTATCGAATGCTGAGGTGGGTAAAAGACGCTTGAGTAACGCGATAACGTGGTAGCCGCGCTGTTGGAGTGCATGGGCGCAGGTGTAGCCGATGCCTGTCGAACAGCCCGTGATCAGTATCTGTTTTTCATATCTATTTAATCAGTCGGCGTGAGGCCCACCTTAGGTTATTAATCGTGATGTTGTAATAAGTTGTTCAACGCAGGTTCAATACGTGAGTAGCTAAAGCGAAAACCTAACTCTGTCAACTTCTTCGGTTTAGCTCGTATGCTATCAAATAACAAAACAGAGCTTTCACCCATTAACAATTGCATTCCCCACTTGGGCGTGAAAAGTAAATGGGGCCGTTTAAGCGCTTTAGCTAACGTCTGACTAAATTCTTTATTGGTGACTGGGTGTGGGGCGCACAAATTAAACTCCCCCAGGGCGTGTGGAGTCTCAAGTAAATAGACAATCGCTCTAACCATATCCAGCATATGAATCCAAGGCATATATTGGCGTCCGCTGCCTAATGGGCCACCAACTCCTAATTTATAAGGGGGGAGCATTTTCTTCAGAGCACCACCTTCAGGAGCCATTACAACACCTGTGCGCAATAAGCACACGCGAGTCATATCGGAGCGAGCACGGCTAGCGATCTGTTCCCATTTTGCACAAACTTGATGGGGGAATCCGTTGTTCTCAGTGACACGAAGTGTTTCATCAAAAGGGTGTTGTTGTTGATCGCCATAAAAACCAACGGCGGAGCCACTGATAAAGACATTCGGTGGGTTGGTGCTAGCGTGGATGAGTTCGACTAATTTTTCAGTTAATCGCCACCGACTGTCACAGATGATCTTTTTCTGTTTTTTTGTCCAACGCTTATCGGCGATCGGCTCGCCAGCTAAGTTAATCACGCCATCAAAGTCATTGAGGTGCTGCAGGCTATCTAAATCATTAATATAGGTAACATTCCCCATATCGGTATGATTGAGTGCCTGTTGCGCTGCTTTTGTGTTACGTGTGAGCAGCACGATCTCGTGTGTTGTTAAATGCTTTAACAGTTCGCGCCCAATAAATCCCGAACCACCAGTCAGCAATAGCTTCATTTTACATCCTTAATCTTAGCCACTTTTTGTAAGCGAGAGTCTAACCATAGTCAACTATTGTTACTAATTATAGCGACTTAGAATAAAAAGTGGTCATATGTAGCAATATCACAAAATTAACATTTTGTTACGCTTATCTTCATCTACGCTGCTGAAATCACATCGCTATTAACGGCATGATGGAAGGTGACTAATCGGACGGCCCTGGGTAAAATCATCCCGCTATTGATTAAGTGATTAAGGGGATGATGTCGTGAAACTGTTTTTTGCCTCAGACTTGCATGGCAGTTTACCTGCCACAGAAAAAGTTCTGGCTAAATATCAACAATCGGGAGCTGAGCATTTTATTTTACTCGGCGATACGTTAAACCATGGGCCGCGGAATCCGGTTCCTGAAGGGTATAATCCGCCTGCAGTGAGCGAATTACTCAACCGCTATGCTGAGGATATTATTGCGGTGCGAGGGAACTGCGATAGTGAGGTGGATCAAATGTTGCTGTCGTTTCCTATGATGATGGATTATGCGTGGGTATTATTGGCAAGTGGTCAGCGTTTGTTTCTTACTCATGGACACCTTTATAATGGCACAAAAAGGCCATCACTTCGCCCAGGAGATATTATTGCTCATGGCCACACTCACATTCCTGTGGCGCACAAAGACGGAGAGCAGATTATTTTTAACCCCGGTTCGGTGACGTTTCCACGTGATGGTTACGCACCTAGTTATGGCGTGTTGGGAGATAATCAGCTAAAGGTTCTGACCTTTGATGATGAGATAATCGTTCAAATTTTTCTCTAACCAACAGTGAATAAGCAAAGCCAGTGATCCTCTGCCTATCGCTAAATCTGATTATCGTTACTTGCGGTCGGAATGACCAAGATCTCGCTCAGGATCAATCTGATCGCGGACGCGCTGTTTGAGCACTTTGGCCTCTGGAAATCCACCATCCTGCTTGCGTTCCCATATCTGTTGCCCATTACAGAAAATTTCAAAGCGGCCGCCAGTATCGGGGTGGAGCGATAGCGTTTCAATCTCTTCACTAAAGGTGTGCAGTAGTTCTTGCGCAAGCCAAGCTGAACGTAACATCCAATTGCATTGGCGACAGTAGTAAATATCAATGATAGCCTTATTCATATGAGTCCTATTAAAAATAAGCATTTATCTGAATTCAAGTCTGAGCAGTTCGAAACAGGATTTAATTGATGGTGAGTGTAGGTCGTTAGGTAGGTACTTAGACAGTTATCAGATATTGAGGCAAAAGGGGACTTGTAATATGTGAGCCTAACAGTAGCCAAGAGCGTGTATCCAATCCATTTGACCTGAAATAAAAAAGGGGCATTATGCCCCTTTGAGTGAGATTAATTACTAAAAAGTACCGTAGAACCGTAACTTAAGCTAGTTAACAGTAAGGTTTTTTCATGGATAATATCAATGCGGCGACTCTGCTGGGCATCCATCTTGAAAATTTGCGTGATGAGAGCTAACTGTGCAGGAGTGAAGTCCTTGTTCTGCGCTGAGGAGACCTCTTTAAACTCTGTTGGTGAGATCAACAAGTAATTGTCACTGATATCCCATTCACCTGTTTCTGAAATATTGATGACGCTTTCGGTTGTGCCATTTTCTGGGTAAAGCCGTACGTTCGATACACGAATGTAGGTGTTGTTGGGCAAATATTTCACATTCGTCATGACGTTGACTTTGCGCAATGGACCCGCAGATTTTCCTTGTAAAGGTTCGGCAATGACGGTAACCATGTTTGATTGCCATTCTTTAGAGGTGAGTATTTGCTCAAGTTTTAAGTCGCCGCCCCAGTATAGCCAACTACTAAAAAGTGCAGAGACAATCAGTAAGATGATAGCGAATTTCTGATTCATAGTGGTTTCCTAGTTGCAGACTTTACCCAGGTTTTGTTGCTCGGTAACGATGCGTAACGTAATGTTTTCTCCAGAGTTTGTTGGAGAGTGAATATAGTTAAGAATGAGTTGGTTATTTTGCCCACCCGTTGCAATCACTTCTATTGGGGTAAGCGCACCTTGATGATTTTTATTGTATTGCTTAATGCATTGTTCGATCGATGGGTACCACTGAGTGAGATCAGGATGATTGAGTGGTGTTTTAACGGGAGTATTATCATAAATACCGATGTCACGGAATTTTGACTCGGCTGGGTTGGTTAACAGAACCACGCAAATAGGCAGGAAAATAGCCACAATCAGCATTACTTTGGTTAATAACGCCATGGTAGGTTTCTTCGGTGAAGGTACTGACACTGGTCTTTGCTCTGGTGCTGCTGGTGGCACTTTAACCGCGCTCTCTTTACTCACTACTGTCATGTCATGAGCAGCATCGTCACTCGGTGTCATGTCTTCCGCTTTATTGTCCCCACTCATTAATGGCGTAACACGATCGACAGTACAAATGAGTTGGTAACCGCGTTTTGGTACGGTTTTGATGTACATTGGGGATTTAGTTGAATCGTTAAGTAGTTTACGTAGCGTAGAGATAGCTTGAGTGAGGCTTGAATCGTCAACTTCAAACCCCTGCCGGCGCCAAACAAAGTCGTGCAGGTCGTTGCGTGAAACTATTTCACTCGGTTTTTCACACATTAGTAGCAGAATACGGCTTTCGTTACTTCCTAGACGGATAAGCTCGTTATTGCTCTCTTTATCCATAAGAGAGTTGGTGTTGGGATCAAAGGTAAATCTGTTTGCAAGATTAAATTTAGTACCTATGTTACTCATCAATCTATAGCCATTTTATTAAAAGTTTCAGGGGAGCAAGCTACTCGAAAGCTCAGTTTATTGCCGTTAAACAGCTAGTTTATGTTTTTTTGATTTTTAAGGTGTCAAGAATAGTCAAAATAAAAATAAAAAAACACTGTTTTTATCTTTGTTGACCTTGAATTTACATTTGTCACCCTCATGTTAATGTACGGATTAGAGTCAATAGCAAATTAGAGTAATTAACTTATTGGCTTGATATGTAAAGTACTTATGGAGTTATCATGAGCGAAACCGTTACCCACAATAAAGAAACTCGTGGCTTTCAGTCTGAAGTTAAGCAATTACTTCATTTAATGATTCACTCTCTTTACTCAAATAAAGAGATCTTCCTGCGCGAGCTGATTTCTAATGCGTCTGACGCTTCTGACAAACTGCGCTTCCAAGCGTTGTCTAATCCTGACCTCTATCAAGGTGATGCTGAACTTGGCGTTAAACTTGCCTTCGACGAAACGGCAAATACACTGACCATTTCTGATAATGGTATTGGTATGAGTCGTGATGATGTGATTGAACATTTAGGGACAATCGCAAAATCAGGCACCGCTGAATTTTTCTCGAAATTGTCAGATGAGCAATCAAAAGACTCGCAACTGATTGGTCAATTTGGCGTTGGTTTCTACTCAGCATTCATTGTTGCTGATGCGGTAACGGTGCGTACTCGCGCAGCGGGCTTGCCAGCGGATCAAGCGGTACAATGGCATTCTGCCGGTGAAGGTGAGTACACGATTGAAGACATCAATAAAGAGTCGCGTGGCACGGACATTATTCTTCACATGCGCGAAGACGGCAAAGAATTCCTTAACGAGTGGCGTCTGCGTGAAGTGATCAGTAAATACTCAGATCATATCGGAATTCCTGTTGCTATTCAGACCGCAGAGCGCGATGAAGAAGGCAACGAAACGGGTGAGAAAAAGTGGGAGCAAATTAATAAGGCTCAAGCGCTTTGGACTCGTAACAAAGCAGATATCTCAGACGAAGAGTATCAAGAGTTTTATAAACACGTGTCACACGATTTTGCAGATCCACTGGTGTGGAGTCATAACCGCGTTGAAGGTAAGAACGATTACACTAGTCTGCTTTACATCCCAGCGAAAGCACCATGGGATATGATGAACCGCGATCATAAATCAGGTTTGAAGCTTTATGTACAGCGCGTGTTTATCATGGATGATGCCGAGCAATTTATGCCGTCATATCTACGTTTTGTTCGTGGCTTGATTGACTCTAACGATCTACCGCTTAACGTATCACGTGAAATCCTGCAAGATAACAAAGTGACTCAGTCGCTACGTAATGCATGTACCAAACGCGTGCTGACCATGCTGGAACGAATCGCCAAGAATGATGAAGACAAATACCAATCATTCTGGAAAGAGTTTGGCTTGGTGTTGAAAGAAGGCCCTGCTGAAGACATGAGCAATAAAGAGAAAATTGCTAGTCTACTGCGCTTTGCATCAACAGAAGTTGATTCAGCAGATCAAACGGTGAGCCTTGCTTCGTATGTTGAACGTATGAAAGAAGGTCAAGATAAGATCTACTACCTCACGGCTGACAGCTATGCAGCGGCAAAAAATAGCCCTCACTTAGAGCAATTTAAAGCCAAAGGCATCGAAGTTATTTTGATGTTTGATCGCATTGATGAGTGGTTGATGAATTACCTCACTGAGTTCGATGGTAAGTCGTTCCAATCGATTACTAAAGCGGGTCTTGATCTGAGCAAGTTTGAAGATGCAGCTGAGCAAGAAAAACGCAAAGAGACAGAAGAAGAATTCAAGTCAGTTGTTGAGCGCACTAAAACCTATCTAGGTGACCGTGTTAAAGAGGTGCGTACAACCTTCAAGCTTGCGACAACCCCTGCAGTAGTAGTAACTGACGATTTCGAAATGGGCACACAAATGGCCAAGCTACTTGAAGCGGCAGGTCAAGCCGCACCAGAGGTGAAGTACATTTTCGAAATTAACCCGGAGCACCAATTGGTTAAGCGTATGGCGGACGAAGCGGACGAGGAAGCTTTTGGTCGTTGGGTTGAAGTGTTACTCGGCCAAGCAATGTTAGCTGAACGTGGTTCGATGGAAGATCCGTCTCAGTTCCTTGGCGCCATCAATACCCTTTTGACTAAGGGCTAATAACCTAAAAGACTCAAAAAGCTCGCATCTTGCGAGCTTTTTGGTTTAATTGCATTAATTGTGAATGAAACCCCGCGATGTTGCAGATGATAGTGAGTGTTTAAGCATTCTTTAGTCGTAATTCGCTCTCGGTCTTCAATTTGTATGGTAGAATGCAATCTTGAAACGAAACGATCAGGCGTGTAATGTGCACGCCTGTTTTATTGTTAACCGAAAATAATTATACCGAAACTTACCGTGAGCCGCGTTAAAGCCACGGCCTGACATAGTGAGCTTCGGTATAAAACATCATTATCTTAAGAGGATTCAACATGCGCATCATTCTTCTAGGTGCTCCAGGTGCAGGTAAAGGCACACAAGCTCAATTCATCATGGAGAAATACGGTATTCCACAAATCTCTACCGGTGACATGCTACGTGCGGCTATCAAAGCAGGTACAGAACTTGGCAAAAAAGCAAAATCTGTTATCGACGCTGGTCAACTAGTTTCGGATGAAATTATCCTTGGCCTGATCAAAGAACGCATTGCTCAAGATGACTGTGAAAAAGGTTTTTTACTTGATGGCTTCCCTCGTACGATCCCACAGGCTGATGGTCTGAAAGAGATGGGTGTCGAAGTAGACTACGTGATCGAATTTGACGTTGCTGATGACGTTATTGTTGAGCGTATGGCTGGTCGTCGTGCTCACCTACCTTCAGGTCGTACTTACCATGTTGTGTTCAATCCGCCAAAAGTGGAAGGCAAAGATGACGTAACTGGTGAAGACTTAGTTGTCCGTGATGACGACAAAGAAGAAACCGTACGTGCTCGTCTTGGTGTTTACCACGAACAAACCGCACCGCTAATTAATTACTACGGTAAAGAAGCACAAGCGGGTAACACTCAGTACCTTAAGTTTGATGGTACTAAGCAAGTGACTGAAGTTAGTGCAGATATCGAGAAAGCACTGGCATAATTCGCTAAGCGTGAACTTGGAAAATTTGTTATAGTAAAAGCGACCTGCATAGGTCGCTTTTTTATTGCTGTACGTTGATCGATAAGACTCTTCGTTACGTAACCACTCATTTCTGTGTTGATAGGAAGCTATGCAAAATCATAAAAAACAAGGTGTGTTATTAGTGAATTTGGGCACACCGGATGAAGCGACAGCCCCTGCAGTCAAGCGTTTCTTAAGCCAGTTTCTCCATGATAAGCGTGTTGTGGATATGACTCGCTGGTTATGGTGCCCGATTTTACATGGTGTGATTTTGCCCATTCGTGCGCCAAAAGTGGCGAAGCTCTATCAAAGTGTATGGATGGAAGAAGGCTCGCCTCTAATGGTCTACTCGAAGAGACAGGCGAATAAGCTTGCTCGCAAGATCGAGCTTCCTGTTGAAGTGGGGATGACTTACGGCAATCCAAGTTTGCAATCTGGTCTTGAAGCCTTGTTATTACAAGGGGTAGAAGATGTCATCGTACTGCCCTTATACCCGCAATATTCAGGAACGACGAGCGCAGCAGTCTCTGATGGCCTGACTAAAGCGTTTAAAAATATGCCTGTCATGCCTGGCTATCGGTTTGTCCGAGATTACTACCAACACCCCATGTACATCAAAGCACTTGCTCAAAGTGTCAGACGCTCTTGGGAAAAGAACGGTAAAGGCGATTACCTACTGTGTTCTTATCATGGTATTCCTAAACGTTATGCTGATAATGGTGATGTGTATCCGCAGCATTGTGATCGTACAACGACATTATTGGCGCGAGAGCTTGAATTGGCTCCCAACCAAATTGGTATGACTTACCAGTCGCGTTTTGGACGTGAAGAGTGGTTACAACCTTATACCGACAAAACGCTAGAGACATTACCAGATAAAGGTATTAAGAATCTCGATATTATCGCTCCTGCTTTTTCCGTTGATTGTTTGGAAACTCTCGAAGAAATTTCCGATCAATGCCGTGAGATCTTTATGGAAAAAGGGGGGGAGAAATTTACTTATATCCCGTGTTTAAATGATGATGAGCTGCATATTGAGATGATGGCGGAGCTGGTCAAACCTTAAGTTAAAACCCAGTGTAAACTGGGTTTAATGCGATCATTTTGCTTTATAATGGCGGTATTCAAACATTTGGCCTTGCTGATTAAAGGCATAAACCGAGTACTCGTCTTGCTTATCACCATATTCCATTCCAGGTGAACCCATCGGCATTCCTGGTACAGCCAAACCTTGCGCATTACGGGGCGGATTGGCTAAAAAGGCTTTGATGTCTTGTGCTGGAACGTGACCTTCGAACACGTAACCATCGATCTCTGCAGTGTGGCATGAGGCGAGCTCTGGTGTGATACCAAGCTTTTGTTTAATCGGATTCATGTTGTCATGCAGCTTTTCTTCAACGTTGAAGCCAGCCTCTTGCATATGCTTGGTCCAATCGCTGCAACAACCGCAGTATGGTGATTTATGGTTGAGTACATCAGTTGCCATCGCTTGGCCAGATAGCACAGCGAGTGCTGCCAAAGCAAAAAGTTTTTTATTCATATAGTCATTCCTAAGAAGTTTTAAATAATCGTAAACGGTTAGCGTTGCTCACGACCGTGATGGAAGAGAGCGCCATCGCCGCTCCGGCAATCACAGGGCTCAGTAAGAAACCAAAGCTTGGGTAAAGCACCCCAGCAGCGATCGGAATACCTAATGAGTTGTAGACAAAGGCACCAAATAAGTTCTGTTTCATATTTTTTACCGTTGCCTTAGACAATTCGATCGCTTTCATTACCGCTAACGGAGAAGAGTTGAGGAGAGTCATCTGCGCACTGTCAATGGCAACGTCACTGCCGCTGCCCATGGCAATGCCGATATCAGCAAGTGCAAGTGCAGGTGCGTCATTAACGCCATCACCAATCATAGCCACGCAATGTCCTTCTTTTTGCAGTTGCTCGATATGGTGCGCTTTTTCATCGGGTAGCACTTGCGCGATGACACGTTCGATACCGAGTTGGGTTGCGATGACCTCAGCGACAGCTTGGTTATCACCAGTTAACATTACAGGGATGATCTTGCTGGCTTTTAAACGATCAACGGCTAGCTTGGCATCTGCTTTGAGCGGGTCGGCTATTGCGATAATCCCGATAATGTTCTGATCCGCTGCAACAATCACTGGAGTCCATGCATTGGCAAGATAGCGTTTAAGCGGTGGTTCAATTTGACTAAGATCCCATTGTTGTTGCTTGGCAAAACTGACCGAGCAAATGGTAACTTGTTGACGGCCAACTTGTGCCACTACACCTTGACCTCGGCGGTTATCAAAATTGTTTGATTCAACGAAACTAAGTTTTTGCTGCTGAGCTTTTTGGACGATCGCTTTTGCCAGAGGATGTTCAGAATACTGTTCGACAGAGGCGGCAATCGAGAGTAAGCGATCACTATCAACATTAACACAGAACAGGTCTTCCACCGCTGGTTTGCCTTGAGTCAAGGTTCCCGTTTTATCAAACACCACCATATCTATTTTGCTGGCTGATTGCAGAGCATCCGCATCTTTAATCAAAATACCCATTTCAGCCGCTTTGCCGACGCCAACGGTTACTGAAAGTGGTGTCGCTAAGCCAAGCGCACAAGGACAAGCAATAATTAACACGGTTGTTACCACCACTAACATATAACTGGCTTTGGGTTCAGGTCCGACTGCAAACCAAATCGATGCTGCAACCAGCGCAATCATGACGACCACGGGCACGAACACGGCTGAAATTTGATCGGCAAGTTTGGCAATAGCAGGTTTACTGCTTTGTGCTTGGCGAACCATACTGATAATTCTCGATAGCATGGTGTCACTGCCAACCCCTGTGGCTCTGAACAGCAGTGCGCCATCTTGATTGATGGTCCCGGCTGAAATAGTATCACCTTGAGATTTGGCTACAGGGAGTGGTTCACCTGTGAGCATTGATTCGTCGAGGTAAGAGTCGCCAGATAATACTTCGCCATCAACCGCGACTTTTTCGCCCGGTTTGACTCTTAGAGTCATGCCAACAGTAATGGCATCAATGGCGATCTCTTGATCCCCTTGTTCAGAAACGAGGGTGGCTGTCTGTGGCTGTAAATTAATGAGTGACTGCAAAGAGCGAGTCGTTTTCGCTTTTGCTTTAGCTTCGATATAATGGCCTAAAGAGATCAGGCCGACAATCATCGCACTGGCTTCAAAGTAGACGTGGCGTGAAGCAAGCGGAAACCATTGAGGAAAAACGACCACCAACATAGAGAATAGCCATGCGGCACCTGTCCCGAGTGCAACTAAGGTGTCCATTGTGGCGCGTTTGTGAGTGAGCGCTTGCCATGCATTAGTGAAAAATGAACGTCCAGCGGTTGCCAATAACCACAAGCAAAGCATGCCCACAGCACCCCAAGCGAGTTGGTCATTGCTGTTGCGGATCATCATATTGCCGCCGAAAATCCCCCAAAGCATTAATGGCGCACCAATCAGTATTCCACGGATAGCACTCTGTTTGTGTCCACTTTGAACGATTTGCTGCTGTTCAAGTTGCTTTTGTTGTTGGGTAGCAGGGTCATCGACCACTTGAGCTTGATAACCTGCTTGTTGAATGGCATCGGTTATCGGCGAGATCAACTCATCACGTTCAGATGAGGCAAACACCAATGCGCTCTGCTCGGCCAAGTTAACTTGAGCTCGCTCTACGCCTGTGACCGAAACCAGCGCTTTTTCTACCGAAGATACGCAACTTGCACATGTCATTCCTGAGATAAGTAAATGTAGCGGTTGCGTTGCGAGCGGTGAATTCACTTTGTTATCTGGTGGTGTCACTGTATCTGCTGGTTCAATGCTGGGTTTAATGTTGGGTTCAACAACGGGTTGTTCATCGGCTTGATAACCAAGCGAGTGAATCACCTGTTTAATTGAGTTTGCATCATTGAGCGTTGTAATCTCAAGATCTGTTTTCGTCACACTAAATTGTATATTGGCACTGTCGTCGGTGAGTGCATTTTCTACTTTTGCCACACACTTGCCACAGTTAAGTCCCTGAAGAGAGAAGTGATAATGATGACCTGCTTGATATCCCAACGCCTCAATCGACTCAACTAAGGCTTTCAGTGTGCTATTGCTTTCCAGACAGATAAAAGTAGGAGATAGATCAAGAATTTTTGCATGGTGATCAGCAAGCATTACCCGTTCTACTTTTCTTGCACATCCCATGCAGTTGAGCCCTGATAGGGGAATATCAAACTTAGTCATCACATCACCTCGAAAACGTTACTTTTGCTAAGCGTAAACCTTACCGCAAGGGTAAGGTCAAGCCATTTAGCTAAAAGAATAATAATACCCCTGTGTGCATCATGATTTATAAGGCGTTTGGCTAGGCACGTGATTGGATTGTTCCAAACTTAAATGATGACAAAGATTGTAGATTTGCATATCAGTGCTAAAATAACGCGCAATTTTGGCATCACTTATCTTTTATGTTGAGGATGCGGTCATTTAGACAATCAAGGTATTTTACATGACGGTTAAAACTCGTTTTGCTCCTAGCCCGACAGGCTACCTTCACGTTGGTGGTGCACGTACTGCACTTTACTCTTGGCTATACGCGAAAAACCAAGGTGGGGAATTTGTTCTACGTATCGAGGATACTGACCTTGAGCGTAACTCTAAAGAAGCGGTCGATGCGATTCTAGAAGGGATGGAATGGCTAGGTCTTGAGTGGAACGAAGGCCCATACTTCCAGACTCAACGCTTTGATCGTTACAACGAGATGGTTGATAAGCTGCTAGCAGAAGACAAAGCCTACAAATGTTACGCATCTAAAGAGCTGCTAGACGACGTTCGTGCCGAGCAAGAAGCCAACAAAGAGATGCCTCGTTACGATGCAAATCACCCAAAAATTAAAGCGGCAAACGAAGCGGCGAAAGATGGCGATCCATGTGTTATCCGTTTCCGTAATCCGAAAGAAGGCAGTGTCATTTTTGATGACCAAATCCGTGGTCGTATCGAAATCAACAACAGCCAAATGGATGATTTAATCATCCGTCGTACCGATGGTTCTCCAACCTACAACTTCTGTGTTGTAGTTGACGACTGGGATATGGGCATCACTCACGTTGTACGTGGTGAAGACCATATCAACAATACCCCTCGCCAAATCAATATCTATGAGGCGCTCGGTGCACCTGTTCCTACATTCGCACACTGTGCAATGATTCTCGGTGACGATGGTGCCAAACTGTCTAAACGTCATGGTGCGGTATCAGTGATGCAGTATCGTGATATGGGCTACCTACCTGCGGCACTGAACAACTACTTAGTGCGTCTAGGCTGGTCTCATGGAGACCAAGAGATTTTCACTCAAGAAGAGATGATTAACCTATTTAGCCTAAACGCTGTCTCTAAGTCGGCATCAGCGTTTAATACTGAAAAGCTACAGTGGTTGAACAACCACTACATCAAAAACTCAGATCCTGCCTACGTTGCAGAGCACCTGCAATGGCACCTAGAACAGCAGAAACTCGATGTAACTAACGGGCCGGCGATTACTGATGTGATTTCGTTAGTTGGTGAGCGTTGCAACACGTTAGTAGAGCTAGTTGAGCAAATTCGTTACTTCTACGAAGATTTCGCTGAGTTTGAAGCGGGCGCAGCGAAGAAGCATCTACGTGGTGTGGCAAAAGAGCCTCTTGAACTAGCACTTGCAAAAGTAGAGGCACTCTCTGATTGGACAACCGATAATATCAAACAAGATGTGATTGCTGTGGTTTGTGAAGAGTTAGACATTGGCATGGGTAAAATCGGTATGCCCCTACGCGTTGCGGTTACCGGTGGTGGTCAATCGCCATCTGTCGATGCCGTGATGGAGCTGGTAAGTAAAGAGCGTTGTATCGCTCGTATTAAGATGGCGCTTGATTTCATTGCTGAGCGTGAAGCCAACGCTTAACCGAGCCTGTAATATTTGTTTAAAACCGCAGCTTTTTCTGCGGTTTTAAACATTCTCTATCGGTTCGATTGCTATAGCACCAAGGATTTTACGTAATGAGACGGTTACTTAAGATCAATGCTGTTTAATCGCCCCATAAATTCTAAAATTTCCAAGTTCCCTTTGTTGGCCTCGAGCAGTGCTTTTTTGGTCTTAGTATAAGCGGCAAGTCGTCCATGTTTTTTAATCGAACAGACTACGCTTCTATAAATCAATTTGCCATTTTCATCATAGTTGCGCCATGCCGCGATGTAACACTCATCTTTAGCATTAGGGCTTTCTTTGGTTGGTCTGGGCTTAAAAATTATCTTAGGTTCAATAGAGTGGGGAAGGCGAGTCATTAAGTAAGGGTCTTTCAGTAACCGGCGCCAAAATTTCCCCCACATTTCGCTACCAAGTTCATTGCGTAACTTTATTGCTTTCTTCAGGCCTTTTTCTTCCCCAATACGGATATAGCCTACAGAACGATGTAAAACGGTATCAGAAGGCGTATGAATATGAATTTTAAACGCAGTCTTTGCTTTGGAGATAAAACGGTGACCTGTGTTGGTTTCCAAATTACTTTTCTTCATAATTCATTTCAGTTTATCGATAACTTTGTTACTACCATTTTAGATGAATCTTACTCGATGGTGAAGATAAGAAAAACAAAAGGTCAGAAATGAGAGACATTTCTGACCTTTTTCATCTTTGGCGCTCCCGACAGGATTCGAACCTGTGACCTGCCCCTTAGGAGGGGGCCGCGCTATCCAGCTGTGCCACGAGAGCGTATTGTTATAATACTGAATTTAAAGAATAAGTTAAGCACTGTTCATGTTTTTACATTTGTTTGTGCATAACATCGCCAATTTGAATGCTACCTGCAAGCTCGGCTTGATCTACGATCAGTTCCGCTTCATTTTCGTAGACACGTGAAACGGTCAATGTAATATCCGTAGCGGTTACTTTGTTGCGCGGTAAGCCACGTTGGTCGATAAATGAACCGGTATGCCAAAGCTGCAAGGTATCGCCTTGCTCGACACCATGAACACGGCCTAAATCGATAGTGATAGTGTTGCCCCATTTGGCGACGACTTGCGGTAGGGTAATTTTGCAAGATATTTCCGCCTCTAAATCAAGCATGATGTTACGACTGACTCGCAGCATCATATTGCCGTAAGTCGAGGCCCAAAAGCGCGCACTTCGTGTATCAACTTGGCTGGTTTTCGCAAAGGGCCAACTTGCGACCTCGCGGTAATTTCGGTTGTAAACTTCGTTACCGGTTTTACCATCGTAGACAGTCATTTCAAGAGCAAACTGACGGTTGATAACATCACTGCTAAGCAATTTACTGTCAATGGTTGCGGTTAGATCGGTGATGACACCACCAATAATGTACTGAGCCCCCGTATCTTGTGCGATCATTTTCAGACGCTGTGGGTTACGTTTATCTATCTCAAAGTCAGTGGTTCCGACTGAGACAAAGTTGACAGACTCTTGGTCGAGTTGGCGGTTGATGATGTTAGCAAAATCATCTCCAATATCATAAATCTGGCCCATAACCGCTTGTTGAGGTGAGGCAATATCAACGTTGCCGACCAAAAATGTCTTTTTATACTGATTGACGTGGCAACCCGTTGCCGATGGATAAATGTCGATACGTGCTTTGACAAACATAGTGTTGCGACGTTTTCTCTGTTCATCGACCACAATGTAGCGTATTTCGCTATTAGTAAATTGGTATTCGTTACGGTTACTCTCTAGTATTGGACGTATGTTGGCAATACTGCCGATATCGGCACCAGAGAAACTGACAGCCTTATACAGCGCATCCTCTAGTGCATGGATACGGGCAACCTCTTCAGAAGAGACTATTGTGGCCGAGCCTGTGACTTCATACCAACCCGCAGATGCAACTTGACTCCACAAACTGACATAAAAAGTTGATAACAAGATAAGTAGAGATTTTTCCATGTTTATTTACCAAGTTGGTTCATTTTTTGCTTGTTAGATATTAGCGGATTTAGGTGTTGCCTTTCAAAACGATTACATAGTTTGAAAAGCAAGGAATGTTCCACTTTTAGATGAGAGCTAAAAGATTCGACATTTTAAGCCTTAATGTATCGGAGATTAGAGAATGAAAAAATGGCTATTGCTAGTGCCTGTGGTGTTTCTCACTGCTTGTGCCTATGCTCCAATTTATAATGGTAAAGAACCTTATGCTGGCTCACAATTTATGCTGATGGAGAGTCCGCGTCATACTCTTGACTTCTTTGTAGAGAGCTTGACGGAAGATTTAATGATCTCCAATTCGAGTGTTTCGGCACGGACACCGATTGCCGTGACCTCTTTTGTCGATTTGCAGAATATGGATGCAAGTAACTGGTTGGGTAATTCAGTCTCGGAAGGGTTTATCCATCAATTCCAACGTCGCGGATTTAAAGTGATCGATTTTAAAACCACAGGGTCGATTCAAGTGACACATCAGGGTGATTTCGCATTTAGCCGCGATTGGAAAGATCTCGCTCAAGAACAAGATATCCAATATGTATTGACTGGCACCATGCTACGTCAAGAAGGAGGGGTGTTAGTTAATGCTCGTGTGGTGGGTATGCAATCGCGAGTGGTTGTTGCAACAGCGCAAGGCTTCCTACCTGCAGATCGTATTGGTCGAGATCTAGATACGCTCAATAGTATTCGTACTCAAGATGGTGTACTTATCCGTTCAGACCCAACTATTACTCAACCTTACACGGTTATATTGCGTCCATAGGTGGTAACATGAAAAAACTATTTCTCTTAGCGGTGGTATTGTTCATGGTTGGTTGTCAGCCATTGAATAACATGCGTCCGGATGATTTTCTGACGGCGGTGGGCTATGCCAGCATCGGTGAGCAGATCGGCCGCAATGAAGAAGAAAAGCAAGTGCGCGCGATGCGAGCTTCTAAGATTGATGCATACCGAGAATTAGCAGAACAAGTTTATGGTATGCGCGTCAGTGGCCGGGCTGATTTAAGAGATCAACGTTTAGGTACGGAATTAACCTCTGGCGCTGTGGATGGTGTGATTCGTGGCGCTGAAGTGGTGCGCAGCTATAAAGTTGGTGACAGCTATGTCACAGAGTTACGTCTTGATATCCAGAAAATGAATAAGTTGCGCGATTACGGTGAAGTACAACAAGTTCCAGAAAAACGGCAACAAACCCTGTTCTAAATATCTTCTCTCTTCGATAACAAAAAAGCGGCAATCATAATTGCCGCTTTTTTGTTATCGGTATCAATCTGATTTAAGCTTTGATGTTCGTGCCCAAGGTTGTTACGTTCTTAGTTTGGCCTTCAGCGGTATAAGTCATACCTAGTTTGCCTTGCGACTGTTGCATCATATTATTGAGTTTATTAAAACTAAGTTGTGCTCGCTGCAATGCTTGGCCATTGATGTCATTTTCTTGTTGGCATACGCTGATGAGTTCACGGATTTTATCAACAAGAGGGCTCAACTCTTGATCCGTGGTTAGGCTATCTACATCAGGATGGCGACGAACACGCTCATCTGTGGTTTGAAGTTGCTCAATCAAGGTGACTTTTTGCTTGGCAATGAGCTCAATATCTTTCGACACTCGGTTGGCAATCGCTTGTTTTTCTTGCGCAAGAATATCACTCAATTCTAGAGCGCTTTTATATTGAAACTCGATTAATCCTAATAGTGCCGCCATAAGTTATGCTCTTGAGGTTATAGCCCGCCGAACTCTTTTTCAAATTTCATCATGTTGTCCGCGAGTTTTTCAGGGTTTACAGTATAAGAACCGTTTGAAATCGCTTCTTTTATCGCCGCAATTTTTGCCTGATCAAAGCTAGGTTGGGCAGCCATTTGAGTATGCATTTCACCCATTGCCTTACCCTGTGAGCTAAGTGAAACGGCATCTTCTTGTGCGACATTAGACTTTTTCGTGGAGTCAGAGCCACTGGTTGGACTGCTGTCACTGTTGTTGCGCACGGAACCTCTCGTTGAAGTAGTAGAGAGAGGTTGTCCCGAACGTACGTTATCAATACCTGCCATAGTTGAGCCTTTTTGAAGATAGATGTTTGTAGTGTCAATATCGACTATTACAGCCTAAACTTTAGCTTTTTTTTATTCAACTAAAAGACCACTGTCACTTCAGAAACTCCAGTTACACGTCCCTCAATTATACGGTTAGATTTGCTATTTTTCACTCTTATCTGCTCACCGAGTGAGCCATCTGTGAGTGCGACCCCTTTTGTGGTGATAGTCATGGCCGATCCGGTTGCTTTAATGGTCACGGTTTCACTGCGGCACACCACGCAAATATCACGCTCTTCAATAATGTCACCTGAATGAAGGTTTTTCTTTGTTTTTGCGCCAATGACGGCGTCAATTGAGGAAAAGCCTTGCCGCCTAAAGCGTTGCAGGTCTACCATACTAATAGTGACATCTTGTGGCGAAATAAGCTGCCCTCGCGATAGCGCGGTGGTCAATATGACTTGAGGACCAGTACGGGTCAAACGCACAGGGACATAAATTCTCCAGTCTTCATCTAAACATTCGACGAGCACAGTAATGTTACTTGCGCTAGGATTACTAGAAGAAGACGAAGTTTTAAGGCCTGTTGGGCAATCGGTTGCGAAGATCCGAGAGTCAATATTGGCGGCAGAAGCTTCAAGTGTACCACCGGTAGGCCACTCAACAGTGGAAAGTATGTACTCTTGTGCAGCTAGTTGAATGTTCTTGATTTGATCTTCTGTTGCAGATGTTGCTGTAAAACTAAAGAAAAAGAACAAAAAGCCGATAGACTTATAAAACTTTTTATAGAAAGCTCTACAATTAGTTATGAATAATGAGCAGAAGGTCGATTTAGGATGTTTCATTCTTTTTCTCATCTGTTTTCATGGCGTAAAGTAGACTACCATTTTTTTGCATGAAGTTTGAGATGGAGATGAGCTTATGACGGGTATTCTTGATTCAGTGAATCAGCGTACGCAACTCGTCGGTCAAAACCGATTAGAACTCCTAACGTTTCGCTTAATGGGACGCCAGCGTTATGGAATAAATGTATTTAAAGTAAAAGAGGTTCTGCAGTGCCCTAAGCTCACTTTAATGCCAAACTTACATCGTCTTGTTAAAGGGGTGGCTCATATACGAGGCCATACAGTTTCAGTTATCGATTTAAGTTTGGCGGTTGGCGGCAGGCCGACCACTGATGTTGAAAAAGCTTTTGTTGTGATTGCTGAGTTTAACCGCACGATTCAAGCCTTTTTGGTTACCTCGGTTGAGCGTATCATCAACATGCATTGGGAGGCGATTCTTCCTCCTCCAGATGGTGCAGGTAAATCGAATTATTTAACCGCGGTTACTAATATCGATAACGAGTTAGTCGAAATTCTTGATGTTGAAAAGATCCTTGCAGAAATCGCACCAGTTGATGAAACTATGGATGCGTCAATTGGTGAAGAGATCGCTCAGGTGCAAACAGAAAAAGAGATTGTTCGCCGTATTTTGATTGCGGATGACTCAACTGTTGCCCGTAAACAGGTCGAACGTGCGATTGTATCACTGGGGTTTGAAGCTGTTGCCGTAATTGATGGCAAACAAGCTTACGAAAAATTAATGGAAATGACGGCCGAAGGCAGTATCTACGAACAGATTTCGTTGGTCATTTCCGACATTGAAATGCCAGAAATGGATGGCTATACATTAACAGCAGAAATAAGACGTAATCCTGCTCTTAAAGACCTTTATGTTATTCTGCACTCATCACTAAGTGGTGTATTTAACCAAGCGATGGTGGAGCGAGTTGGTGCGAATGCATTTATAGCCAAATTTAATCCAGATGAGCTTGGTAATGCAGTAAAAGCTGCACTTACAAAATAAAAAGAGACATTAATGACAGCGATAACTATAAGCGATCAAGAATATCGTGATTTCAGCCGCTTTTTAGAGTCACAGTGCGGTATTGTTCTTGGCGATAGCAAACAATACTTAGTGAGAAGTCGTTTAAGTCCACTGGTAACTAAGTTCAAGTTAACCTCATTGTCAGATTTGCTCAGAGATGTTGTTACTGGGCGTAATCGTGAACTGCGTGTTGCCGCTGTGGATGCCATGACAACCAACGAGACTCTATGGTTTCGTGATACCTATCCGTTTGAAGTCTTAGCGAATAAGCTGTTGCCGGAAGTGGCGGCAAACAAACGCCCGATAAAAATTTGGTCGGCAGCAAGCTCTTCAGGCCAAGAGCCCTATTCAATAGCAATGACGATACTGGAAACTCAACAGCGTAAGCCGGGTATGCTGCCAAGCGTGTCGATTACTGCGACGGATATTTCTGCCAGTATGTTGGATATGTGCCGAGCAGGAGTGTATGACAATCTTGCTCTCGGTCGAGGCCTCTCTCCTGAACGTCGACGTCAATTCTTTGAAGATGCCGGGGATGGACGTATGAAAGTAAAAGATAACGTGAAGCGCTTGGTTAACTTCCGGCCACAAAACTTGATGGACAGCTACGCATTACTTGGTAAGTTTGACATTATCTTTTGTCGTAACGTACTGATCTATTTTTCACCAGATATGAAATCTCAAGTATTAAATCAAATGGCCAATAGTCTTAACCCTGGAGGCTATCTATTACTTGGTGCTTCTGAATCACTCACTGGGTTGACTGATCGTTTTGACATGGTGCGCTGTAACCCGGGTATCATTTATAAGCTGAAGTAAACTATCGTTATCTTGTTATTACGCCCAGTAAATCTGCTGGGCGTTTTGTTTGTGCTTTAGTTGACCCTCTATCCCCTTCTAGTCAGTCATTCCTAACACTATGAACTAAATTACGACATTATGAAGTTGGCGCAGTTATTGCTCACATCAATCACAGAAAGAAAACTGAATAGATATTTAAAGTTGGTATGTAAATTGCTTTTATTTTTATAGTAACGGTCAGTTCTTTGAGTAGAGGTCAACATGGCTATTTCTTTTGACAATGCATTAGGTATCCACCAATACACGGTGGGCGTTCGCGAGCGCAATGCTGAGGTGATTTCCACCAATATTGCTCAAGCGAACACACCTGGATATAAGTCTAAAGGAATGGACTTTCAAAAGGCGCTGCAAGCGGCAACATCAGAGGCAAGTATTGGACTTAGCCGTACTGATAGTCGGCATATTCCTGCCTCTACTCGGGTGACAGGTGAAGTGATGTATCGTCTTCCTACCCAGCCAGACACTGGTGATGGTAACACGGTAGATGTGGATCTCGAACGTAACTTGTTTATGCAGAACCAAATTCGTCACCAAGCTTCACTTGACTTCTTAGGAAGCAAATTCAAGAACTTAACGAAAGCTTTAAAAGGGAGTAACTAGATGAGCTTATTTAATGTATTCAATGTAACTGGTTCTGCCATGAGCGCTGAATCTGTTCGTCTAAATACGACCTCGAGCAATTTGGCCAATGCAGACAGTATTTCGAGCTCTGCAAAAGATACCTATAAAGCGCGTCATGCGGTATTCGGTGCTGAGTTAAGTCAGGCAAAGTATGGCCGCGACCATAGCGTGCCAGTAAAAGTGATGGGTATTGTCGAAAGTGATAAGCCGCTGAGTGCGGAGTACAACCCTGAGCATCCTCTTGCAAATGACGAAGGCTACATATACAAGCCCAACGTCAATGTAATGGAAGAGATGGCGAATATGATCTCTGCTTCTCGTTCTTACCAAACGAATGTTCAAGTTGCAGATTCAAGTAAACAAATGCTGCTGCGTACGCTGCAGATGGGTCAATAGGAGATAGAGTATGGCCGGAGACATTAATAATGTTGGTCCAAGTAGCTTGTCTTATATTGATCAGCTTAAACAGCTTCAGGACAAGAATAAGCCAGATGAGACAACGGGTAAGCAAGATCTTAAACAAGAAGATTTCTTATCGCTACTCACTAAGCAACTTGCCCAGCAAGACCCATTTAAGCCGGTTAGTAATGACCAAATGATTGCGCAAATGGCGTCGTTCGCGACCGTTGATGGTATTGGCAAAATGAACAATCAGTTCGAAACGCTCAACGCATCAATGACCTCAAACCAAGCGCTGCAAGCGTCTTCATTAGTCGGACGTGATGTATTGGTTCCAGGCGCGGCAGGGGTGAAAAAAGATAATGGCAGTATGGCTGCCATGGTCAAACTTCCACAGGCGGTTGATAACCTGATGGTGAGAATCGAAGACCAAATGGGTCAGTTAGTTCGTACTTTTGACGTTGGCTCTAAGCCTCCAGGTGATAGCCGCGTTGAATGGGATGGAAAAGATCAAAACGGTAATCCATTGCCGGCTGGCAAATACAAGGTGAAAGCCGCGGGTTTGCTCGACGGAGCAGCGAAAGAGTTTGAGGTTTCGACCTATGCAAACGTCAATAGCGTCCTGTTAGGTAAAGGCGATGGTAACGTACTACTCAATCTGGCTGGCTTCGAGTCGCCAGTTCGACTTGCTGAAGTACTAGAAGTTGGCAAAGCGTAACTCGTTACAAAGTAGATACGCTAGCTAGATAGGAGATTTTGGAATGTCATATGTTGCACTAAGCGGTTTATCCGCAGCTCAGTTAGATCTGAACACGACCAGTAACAATATTGCGAACGCGAACACATTCGGCTTTAAAGAGTCACGTGCTGAGTTTGGCGATGTGTACTCGAATTCACTTTTTACTCACGCGAAAACCACGCCAGGTCAAGGTGTACAAGCCGCTGTTGTTGCTCAGCAGTTTCATGAAGGGTCAAGTGTTTACACCAATAACCCAATGGACTTGCGTATTGGTGGTACGGGCTTTTTTGCTGTAGCGAAAGACCGCTTGACGCCAACGACTAACGAGCTTACGCGTAATGGTGCGTTTCACCTTAACAAAGATAACTATATGGTCACGGCTAATGACGAGTACCTACTGGGTTATCAGGTAAACAAAGACACAGGTGATGTACTTTCCTACGAACCATCACCAATTAATATTCCCAAAGAATTTGGTAAACCAAAGCAAACATCAAATATTGATGTCGGCGTTAACTTGCCAGCTAGCGGCGATCTCAAAGATCCTACGTTGTTCGATTATTCCGATCCTGAAACATACAACCGTTCAACGTCATCAACGATTTACGACTCTATGGGTCAGTCGTACAAGTTGACGACTTACTACCTCAAAGATCAGACTCAACCAAACACCTGGCAGACTTTCTATACGGTAACGGACAGTGCTGGTGAGAAGCCTTTGAACATCGTTGGCGGTGATGCCACTGCGCCAACGGGGCATGTGGGACACACCATGAAGTTCAACAACGATGGTACGCTAGCAAGTTTGAATAACGGTCAAAATATTGTTTCAGAAGCATTAGGTGCTGGAGCAAACCCTGTTGAACTCAACGGCGCTGACATCAATCAAACATTATCGTTTGGTTTAGACAGTGCGACTCAGTTTGCCGCGCCCTTTGAGTTAACGAAGTTCGATGAAGACGGTGCAACAACTGGCTTTTTAACTAAGGTTGACTTTGATGAAAACGGCAGCGTACTTGGAACTTACTCTAACGGTGAGAACATCGTCCTAGGTCGAGTTTCTTTAGTACGTGTCGCCAATGAGCAAGGCCTGGATAAGAAAGGCGGTACTCAATGGGATTCCACGCAGTTCTCTGGTGCTAAGGTCTGGGGGGAATCAAATAAAGGCTCGTTCGGTACTATCAGCAGTGGCACACTTGAGCAGTCAAACATTGATATGACTCAAGAGTTAGTCGATCTTATTTCTGCTCAACGTAACTTCCAAGCAAACTCTCGTTCACTAGAAGTACATAACCAAACACAGCAAAACATCCTGCAGATTCGCTAATTATTATGCGAGTAATATTTCGCAGTACAGAAATATTTCGCAGTACATAGAAGCTGGTGGCAAACATCAGCTTTCTATTGTTGCCGCCAATGGCAACATACCTTCCTCTTATCATCATTGAAACTTGCCGCATTGCAACTAAGCACTTGAAATAAAGAGATAATTAAATTGGCATGCCTATTGCTTGTATCATTGTGAATAGTGATTTTTGGAGCAAATTATGGATCGTGCACTGTTTCTAGCAATGAGCGGCGCCAAGCAAAATATGCAAGCGTTGCAGCTTAGAGCCAACAACTTAGCGAACGTCAGTACCACGGGTTTCCGTGCTGATTTGGCGCAAGCGCGCTCTATGCAGGCGTATGGCGAAGGTCTTCCGAGCCGTGTATTTAGCATGACAGAACGCCCGGGCCATAATTTTCAACAAGGCAGCGTGATCACCACGGGGCGTGATCTCGATGTCACAATTCAAGGTGAGGGATGGATTGCCGTGATGGATAAGACGGGGAAAGAGGGTCTTACACGTAATGGTAACTTCACTATTAGTGCTAATGGCCTACTGACTAATGGTAACGGTAATTTAGTGCTGGGCGAAACAGGGGCTCCGATTACCTTACCGATTCCAATCAGCAAAGTGGAGATCGGCAACGACGGTACTATTTCTGTTGTGCCACAAGGTGCTCCGGCCGATGCGATTGAAGTTGTCGACCGCATCAAGTTAACTCGCAACAATAATCAATCACTATTCAAAGATATCAATGGCTTATTTCGCGCCAAAGATCCTAATGCGGCATACGAAGCAGATGCCGGTGTCAAACTGCTCACAGGGGCAATTGAAGGCAGTAATGTCAACGCCATTGGCGAAATGACGAGCCTGATTGACTTGCAACGTCAGTTTGAAATGCAAGTGAAAATGATGAGCACAGCAGAAGAGATGGACAAAGCGTCGAACTCTTTGCTTCGTATGAGCTAATAGATATTTAGGAGAAGGTTATGCATCCGGCATTGTGGGTTAGTAAAACGGGCTTAGACGCCCAGCAAACCAATATTTCAACGATTTCAAACAACTTAGCGAACGCCTCCACGATCGGTTTCAAAAAAAGCCGCGCTGTGTTTGAAGATCTGTTTTATCAAAATATCAATCAGCCAGGTGGTCAATCATCGCAAAATACCGAGCTACCAACGGGCTTAATGTTAGGTGCGGGCTCTAAAGTAGTTGCGACACAAAAAGTCCACACACAGGGCAACACTCAAACGACCAACAACAGCCTCGATATGATGATTGAAGGCGATGGTTTTTTCCAAATTCTGATGCCCGATGGCAATATCGGTTACACACGTAATGGTCAGTTTACCGTCAACGATGAAGGTGTCGTGGTTACGTCAGGGGCGGGTTACTCCCTTGAGCCAGAGATTGCTATTCCAGACGATGCCATCAGTATCACCGTTGGTAATGACGGTGAAGTTTCAGTACGAGTTCGTGGGCAGCAAGATAACCAAGTTGTCGGTCAGATTGCCACTGTAGATTTCATTAACCCCGGGGGGTTAGAGCCAATCGGGCAGAACTTGTACCTACCAACAGGGGCCAGTGGCGACCCACAAGAAGGGGTACCTGGCTTGGACGGTTTTGGTGAGGTCAGACAATCAATGCTCGAGACCTCAAATGTGAATGTCACTGAAGAGTTAGTGAATATGATCGAAGCGCAACGTGTCTACGAAATGAACTCTAAAGTCATCTCAGCCGTCGACAAAATGATGAGCTTTGTCAACCAACAGCTATAACGCAACTATGGAGATCACATTATGAACAGATTACTTGCGTTAGTTTTAGTTGCAGTAATGTCTGGTTGTTCCATGCTTGAACCGCCGATTGAGGCTCCGGATATCGTTCAAGGTACAACGAATGTTGATGCGGTTGAAGGTGATAAATCAGATCAAGATAGTTCTGGAATGATAGACGCTTTACGTGGCCGGACCGATCCCGTTTCCGGAGACCCGGCCTGGGCGCCGATTCACCCAAAACATCGACCTGAGCATTATGCGGCAGAAACGGGGTCACTGTTTAATACTGCCAGTACCAGTAGTTTGTATGATGATTATAAGCCGCGTGGTATTGGCGATATTATCACCGTCACTTTGGACGAACAGACCAAAGCGGCCAAAAGTTCGGATGCGGATCTGTCAAAAAACAACGATGCTTCTATGGATCCACTTGAAGTCGGTGGCCAGCAACTTAACTTGGGCGACTACAATTTCTCATACAACTTAAGTAACGACAATAAATTTAGCGGTAGTGCTGCGGCCAATCAAAGTAACAGTCTATCAGGCTCAATCACGGTCGAAGTGATTGAAGTTTTGGGTAACGGTAACCTAGTGATTCGCGGCGAGAAATGGCTAACCTTAAACACCGGAGATGAATACATTCGCCTTAGTGGCACAATTCGCCCTGATGATATTGATTATGAAAACACCATTGCGTCTACCCGTATTTCTAACGCAAGAATTCAGTATTCTGGCTCTGGTACACAACAAGATATGCAAGAGCCGGGCTTCTTGGCACGATTCTTTAATGTCTCTCTATAACGCCCTGTGATGCCGCTTTTTTGGCGTGCAGTGAAACACGGCAAAGGTGAGAGAATAGGTAAGATTATGAAAAAGTGTTTGCTCCTTATTACCAGTTGGTTGCTTATCGCCACTTCCGTGCAGGCTGCGAGAATTAAAGATGTTGCGCAGATCGCCGGAGTACGTAGTAACCAATTGGTCGGCTATGGCTTAGTTACTGGTCTGCCGGGTACCGGCGAGAGTACACCTTTTACTGATCAAAGCTTTAATGCCATGTTGCAAAAATTCGGCATTCAATTACCACCAGGTACGAAGCCTAAAACAAAGAACGTGGCGGCCGTGATTGTGACAGCAGAGTTACCGGCATTTTCTAAGCAAGGCCAGACTATTGATGTTACCGTTTCGTCCGTTGGTGCAGCCAAAAGCTTACGTGGCGGCACTTTAATGCAAACAATGCTTAAAGGTCTCGATGGGCAAATCTATGCCGTCGCGCAAGGTAATCTTGTGGTGAGTGGCTTTAGCGCGACTGGCGCTGATGGTTCCAAGATTGTGGGTAATAACCCTACGGCAGGGATGATTTCTAATGGTGCGATTGTCGAGCGAGAAATACCAACGCCATTTAGTCGTGGTGATTACATTACGTTCAATTTGCTCGACTCTGATTTTACCACTGCTCAACGCATGGCTGATGCAGTGAATAATTTCCTTGGTCCTCAAATGGCTTCAGCGGTCGATGCGACGTCAGTGAAAGTGCGCGCACCGCGTGATGTGACCCAACGTGTGGCTTTTCTCTCGGCGATAGAGAATCTAGAGTTTAATCCCGCCGATGGCGCAGCAAAAATTATTGTTAATTCACGTACTGGCACCATCGTAGTTGGTAAACATGTTCGACTTAAACCTGCAGCGGTCACTCATGGTGGAATGACAGTTGCCATTAAAGAGAACTTAAATGTCAGCCAACCTAATGCGTTTGGCGGCGGTGAGACGGTTGTGGTTCCAGATACCGATATCGAAGTGACAGAAGAGCAAGGGAAAATGTTCAAGTTTGAACCAGGTCTGACCTTGGACGACCTAGTACGTGCTGTCAACGAAGTTGGTGCCGCCCCTTCAGACTTAATGGCGATTTTGCAAGCATTAAAGCAAGCAGGCGCGATTGAAGGACAATTGATTGTTATCTAAGGAACAGTAAGATGATAAACAATGGTAACGATATTGGATTTATCCATGACATTTCAAGCTTAGATAAGCTGCGTAAGCAAGCCGTTAATGATCAAGACGGCGGAGAAGAGGCGGCACTAAGCGCTGCGGCTAAGCAGTTTGAAGCGATTTTTACTTCGATGTTGTTTAAATCGATGCGCGATGCGAACTCGACATTTGAGTCAGGATTGATGGATAGTCAGAATCAGCAGTTTTATCGTCAGATGATGGATGAACAGATGTCGTCTGAACTTAGTGCCTCGGGATCTCTTGGCCTTGCTGATATGATCGTCGCTCAATTGACCTCGGGTAATATTGAAAATGAAAACGCTAACAGCCGTGATACGGACTTTGAAGCTTTAATGGCTAAAGTTGATACGGTTCGTGACGAAAGAGTGCGCACAACTACCATAAGCCAATCAGAGCCAGTTCAGTCGTCCCACTTTGATTCACCGGAGTCTTTCGTTACCTCGATGAAACCTTACGCGGAAAAAGCGGCGCGTGCACTTGGCGTTGATTCTTCTTTATTGTTGGCACAAGCAGCATTAGAAACGGGCTGGGGACAAAAAGTGCTCAATAATTCACGTGGTAGCAGCAATAATTTATTCAACATTAAGGCGGATAGAAGCTGGAACGGCGATAAGGTGGCGACACAAACACTAGAATACCATCAAGGGGTTCCGGTTAAAGAGAGTGCTGCGTTCCGTGCATACGCTAACTATGAAGAGAGCTTTAATGATTATGTGCGTTTTCTCAACAAAAACCCACGTTACACTACGGCGCTACACCACGGTGGAAATGATGAACAGTTTATTCGCGGTATCCACCAAGCGGGGTACGCCACGGATCCCGCTTATGCCGATAAAGTATTAAGTGTCAAAGCACGTATTGATCAAATGTAATCAAGCTCACCTGATGGTGAGTTTGTTCTTATACCCCATTATGACTTCCATCTCGCGGTTGTCCCGCTCACTTCTTTAACCGACAAGTCAGTATTTTTTTCCTCTGGCATATATTTTGCTTTTATCTATTTAGATACTCAGCTAACACTGATTTTTTAAAGGGTTCTTGGGGGCAATATGGCGTCTGATCTACTGAATCTTGGTGCGCAAAGCGTACTGACGGCTCAGAGACAACTAAACACCACCGGTCATAACATTTCTAATGTAAATACAGAAGGTTATAGCCGCCAGTCGGTGATACAAGGCACAAATATGCCGCGCCAATACGGTGGGGAAACCTATGGTATGGGTGTCCATGTGGAAAAAGTTCGCCGCTCATGGGATCAATTTGCCGTTAACGAGTTAAATGTTTCGACCACCAGTTACGCAAATAAAGTCGATAATGAAGAGAATCTAGAGATGCTGTCTAGCATGCTCTCATCGGTAGCATCGAAAAAAATCCCTGAAAACCTCAATGAATGGTTTGATGGCGTGAAATCATTGGCCGATAGTCCTAATGATGTTGGTGCGCGTAAAGTTGTACTAGAGAAAGCCGATCTCATTACCCAAAACCTAAATGACTTTCACGAAACGATTCGTCGTCAGTCGGATGTGACTAATAAAAAACTCGATCTAGGCATAGAGCGAGTGAATCAACTTGCGGTCGAAATTCGTGATTTACACCGTTTGATGATGCGCACTCCAGGGCCGCATAACGACTTAATGGATACACATGAAAAGCTGATCGCCGAATTGTCTGAGTACACTAAAGTCACGGTCACGCCGCGTAAAAACGCAGAAGGCTTTAATGTTCATATTGGTAACGGCCACACCTTAGTATCAGGGACAGAAGCCAGTGAACTGAAAATGATTGACGGTTATCCTGATGTTCACCAACGCCGCCTGGCAATGATCGAAGGCAAGGGCATTAAATCTATTACTACCAAAGATATTGACGGAAAGATCGGGGCGATGCTCACGATGCGCGATGAAAAAATTCCGCAATTAATGGATGAGCTCGGAAAACTGGCGACCTCATTCTCATATGAAGTCAATAAACTGCAATCACAAGGACTGGATTTGCGCGGCAACCTTGGTAGTTTGATATTTACCGACGTTAACTCAGATATTGTTGCTAAGTCGCGAGTGGTCACCTCATCCAATTCTAATGCCGATGTGGCTGTTTACATTGAAGATACCAGTCAGTTAGTCGGTGGTGAGTATTCATTACAATATAACGATGGTGACTATTACATCACTCGCCCTTCCGGTGAGCAGTTTGTTGCGTCGGTTGTCAATGATGCTATCACCTTGGATGGAATTCGAATCGAGATCAATAACGATTTACAAGCGGGTGAACGGGTGCTATTACGTCCGACTCGAAGTGGCGCCGCACAAATGAAGATGGCAACCGATGATCCGACCAAGATCGCGACTCAAAGCTTCGAGGCTTCTACAACGTTTGCTCAAGGTAGTGCAAAGTTCACTATGATGGCCGCTGGCGATGTACGTGAATTCGAAGTCGTGGTCTCCCCGACAGGAACTGAATTTGCTGTAACCGATACCCGTGGCAATCTTTTACTTGGTCCTCAGGCTTACCCTCCTAAAGGTCTGGTAGATGTCCAAGGGACAGTGTTTGAATTAACTGATGGCGCGTTGCCGAACGATAAGTTTACGGCAAACCTTGTCCCATCAGAAGGTGACAACGGCAACTTAAGGAAAATGCTCAACATCCAGACAGATAAAAAGCTAAACGATGGTGAATCAACCATTTTAGATGTTTACCACAATTTAAACACCGATGTTGGCTTACAAATGTCAACGGCTTCACGCCTGACCGATGTCTCCAGACTAGAGAAAGAGGCGGCACAAGAGCGAGTCGCCTCTATTGCCGGGGTTAACCTTGATGAAGAAGCGGCCAACATGATGAAGTTTCAGCAAGCGTATATGGCCTCTTCACGCATTATGCAGGCGGCCAACGACACCTTTAACACCATCTTGGCGTTGAGATAGGAGGCATAAGTGATGAATCGTATTTCGAGCTTCCACAATTATCAATCGGTGCAGAATGACTTCCGCCGTCAAGAGGCAAAAGTACATCACAACCAAGCTCAACTTGCGTCAGGGAAAAAACTGATGAAGGCGAGTGACGATCCGCTGGCGACCCACTACATCCAAAATATTGGTCAGCAAAAAGAGCAACTACGCCAATTTACTGATGCGATTGTGTTGACTCGTAACCGCTTAGAGCACCATGAAGTGATTATTTCCAATGCGGAACAGTACACCGATGAAGCCAAGCGTACGGTCATGGAGATGATCAACGGGTCATTATCTCCAGAAGACCGCTTAGCCAAACGACGTGAAATTCAAGAATTGGCGGCTAACTTTCTTAACTTAGTCAATGTCCAAGATGAATCAGGTAACTATATTTTTGCCGGAACCAAGCCGAAGAATCAGCCTTTCTTTAAAGATAAAGATGGCGATGTGGTTTATGTTGGTGATGACTACCAGCGCAAAATGAAGATTTCCAATAGCTTGGAGATGCCAATTAACGATCCTGGTAACAAGCTATTTATGGAGATCGATAATCCGTTTGGTGATTTTGAGCCCAATTACAATTTGAATGAAGCTTCAGAGCTACTTCTTGAGCGGGCGATTAATCTTAACCCTGATGACAACTCAACCTATAAGATCACCTTTGTTGATATGCCAGATAACCAATATGGCTACCAACTCGAAAGAGATGGCTCAGTGGTTAAAGCTGACACGTTTAATCCCGGTAAAGGAATTCAATTTGAAGGTGTCACCATTCAGGTGAAGGGGCAGATCAGCAAAGGGGATGAAATCTCCCTCGAACCACGCCGCAGTTACAGTATCTTTGAAACCTTTAATGAGGCAATGAAGCTCTCGCAAGGCTCGGTATCTGATGCTTCGAATACCGCTAAGTTACACCAGATAACACAAGAGTTGCATGCGGCATTTATCCACCTAAACAAAGCGCGTACTGATGTTGGTGCACGATTGAATACTTTAGATATTCAAGAAGAGCAGCACGATGATTTCAAAATGACGTTAACCAAATCGAAAAGCAATTTTGAAGACCTCGATTATGCTGAAGCCATCATCGAGTTTAATGAAAATTCACGAGCTTTGCAGGCATCGCAACAGGCGTTTGGCAAAACCAAAGACCTGACACTATTTAATTATATCTAAGCTCATTGCCTTACGTGCCATGCCGTAAGTGCGAGATTAGAGAGCTGTCTTAACCATTAGTGGCAAGACAGTGGCAACAAAGCGGCAATCGGGTTGCCGCTTAGAATGAACATAAAGTGTTCAATCTGAACGGAACCCAAGCAATGCTATTAAGTGACTGATATTTAAAGGAATGATATTTTTAGTATTAATTTCTTAAAACTGGCACATAACTTGAATCGGTTAGTGCAGAGTTAAATAAACAGGTTTTAAGTAGGAGTATTTCTACTTAGCAAGGCATTTACGGTCAGTGCTTCCAAATGAGACTAAGCTGGCCGCTTCGCAAGCACTTGCGAACTCAATAGGAGAGCAAACTATGACCATTAATGTAAACACGAACGTGTCAGCGATGACCGCTCAACGTTACTTGAATAAAGCGACCGGCGACCTTAATACTTCAATGGAGCGTTTGTCTTCAGGTCAAAAGATTAACAGTGCAAAAGATGATGCTGCTGGTCTACAAATTTCTAACCGTTTGACCGCCCAGTCTCGTGGCTTAGATGTCGCGATGCGCAATGCCAACGATGGTATCTCCATCGCGCAAACGGCAGAAGGGGCGATGAATGAATCAACGTCGATTCTACAACGTATCCGCGATCTATCATTGCAGTCTGCTAACGGCACCAACTCGGGGTCAGAGCGTCAAGCTTTGCACGAAGAAGTGTCTGCGTTACAAGATGAATTGAACCGAATCGCTGAAACTACGTCATTCGGTGGCCGTAAGCTACTTAACGGCTCATTTGGTGAAGCGTCATTCCAGATTGGTGCGAGTTCAGGTGAGGCAATCATCATGGGCTTGACCAGTGTGCGTGCTGATGAGTCCCGTATGGGCGGACAAAGCTTCATTTCAGATCCTGAGAAAGGAAAAGATAAAGACTGGGGAGTCCCTGCGGCGGCGAAAGACCTCAAATTTGAATTTACGACCAAAGCTGGTGAAGCAATTACCTTAGATATTATTGCTAAAGAAGGTGATGATATTGAAGAGGTGGCAACCTATATCAATGGCCAAACTGATAAGCTTACCGCATCAGTTGATGAAGATGGCAGACTACAGATTTTTGCTGCAGAGCCTAACCTAGAAGGCAACTTAAACATCTCGGGCGGCTTGGCTTCAGAGCTTGGTCTTGAGGGAGGGCCTGGAGTGAAAAATACGGTACAAAATATTGATGTTCGTTCTGTAGGTGGCGCGCAAAATGCGGTAGGTATTGTTGATGCAGCGCTGCAGTACGTAGATTCACAACGTGCAGATCTAGGTGCTAAGCAAAACCGTCTCAGCCACAGTATCAATAACCTGGCTAACATCCAAGAAAACGTAGAGGCATCGAACAGTCGAATTCGCGATACCGATTTCGCCAAAGAAACGACAGCGATGACCAAAGCACAAATTCTGCAACAAGCAGGTACGTCAATACTTGCTCAAGCAAAACAGTTGCCAAACTCTGCAATGTCATTATTGCAGTAGTGGTCAAGTACTCCACTAGTAGTAGCCTAGACGTAGGAATAGTGGAGGTTTGACGGCAAACATAAGTGATAAGGTTTTGGGGTTCTCTCTCATACCTACTCCATCACTGGAAACACTTATGTAGCAGGCGGCCAGGCTTTGATCATTTCTCTTGATCTCCAAAGGCTTAGCCACCAAAATAGCCCCGGTTCTCTCAAAGGAAAAGGGGCTTTTTCTTTTTGGTTTCATAATACCCACATCAAGTTATATCCTCTCCGCAGTACAATTGAAAAATGGCTACCTCTCGACCAATTCGGGCAAAACTTTAGCAATTAATTTCATATCTGTAGGTATCATCAAGTTAAGCTTTGTTCGCCGTGAATTTCACACTATTTGGCCAATTAGCTCTAAAGTTAATCAATGTTGAGTCGTTAATAAGGTTACTTTGAGAGAACTAATTGGTTTACCGAGACGTCGGAAACCTTCCACTCCGGTCTACGGTAATCAATAGGAGAAACTACTATGGCGGTTAATGTAAACACAAACGTTTCAGCAATGACGGCACAACGCTATCTCAATAGTGCGTCATCTGCTCAGCAAGCGTCGATGGAAAGACTTTCTTCCGGTTTTAAGATCAACAGTGCTAAAGATGATGCGGCTGGTCTACAAATTTCGAACCGTTTGAATGTTCAAAGCCGAGGCTTAGACGTCGCAGTACGTAACGCAAATGATGGTATTTCAATGGCGCAAACGGCAGAAGGTGCCATGAATGAAACTACCAACATTTTGCAGCGTATGCGTGATTTGTCACTACAATCTGCAAACGGATCCAACTCAAAATCAGAACGGACCGCGATTCAAGAAGAGATCACGGCACTCAATGATGAGTTAAACCGTATCGCTGAAACGACCTCATTCGGTGGTAATAAGCTACTTAATGGTACTTTTGCAACCAAGGCTTTCCAAGTGGGTGCAGACAGTGGTGAAGCGGTGATGTTAACGATGAACAATATGCGCAGTGACAATGCCATGATGGGAGGTAATAGCTATGTTGCCGCCAATGGGCAGGGCAAAGACTGGGCAGTTCAAGATGGTGCGAATGACCTTACTATTTCATTAACGGATACATTTGGCCAAGAGCAAAGTGTAACGATCAACGCTAAATCAGGCGATGATATTGAAGAGCTGGCGACTTATATCAACGGTCAGACAGACCTTGTAAAAGCATCGGTTGACCAAGATGGAAAACTGCAACTATTTACAGACAATAACAATGTTGATGGCGCTGCTACCTTTAGTGGTAGTTTAGCGGGCGAACTAAGCATAGGAGAAGCGAAAGCAGTCACGGTGGATACCATTGATGTGACCAATGTTGGTGGTGCTCAAGAATCCGTGGCGATTGTAGATGCTGCACTGAAATTTGTTGATAGTCATCGTGCTGAACTTGGTGCATTCCAAAACCGATTCAATCATGCAATCAATAACTTAGAAAATATTAATGAGAATGTTAATGCGTCTAAGAGCCGAATCAAGGATACCGACTTTGCCAAAGAAACGACGGCATTGACAAAATCTCAGATTCTTTCACAAGCATCTAGTTCAGTTCTTGCACAAGCAAAGCAAGCGCCCAACTCAGCGTTGGGGCTTTTAGGCTAAAAAGTTAGTTTTTAGCACACTAAAAAGTCATGACTTAATAAAAAATCCAGCGGTGGCTGGATTTTTTTTGCGCGTTTATAATGCCGTAACGGACAGATCAGACAAAAAATAGCTAAGGGGAAGAGAACGAGGTCAATGCTGGTGAAATGTCCATTTGGCTATTGCTAATTAACAATGCTAAGAAAAGTATGATGTTCAGGAAAAACAAAACCCAGCACAAAGCTGGGTTCGTTAAAATATGGTGCGGACGGAGAGACTTGAACTCTCACACCTTGCGGCGCCAGAACCTAAATCTGGTGCGTCTACCAATTCCGCCACGTCCGCAGCATGTACTGTAGTCATCTAGAAAATTGGTAAATTCTAGCGACGTTGTATTAATGGTGGCTACGACGGGATTCGAACCTGTGACCCCATCATTATGAGTGATGTGC
>NZ_NIVQ01000017.1 GCF_002811245.1 Vibrio salilacus
GTGATCGTCAAATCGATCGTTATTTTGATTAAAAAATGTTCACGATCTCACCCTGATCTTCTCGTGAGGTGAAGATCGAAACGCGTAAGGACTTAGATGACTTTTTAACTCAGATAGAACAATATCAAGAGGTGTAATATATTGTTCAGATGGAAAATTAGCTTTGCTTATCCGTTTCCATTGGTGTCTCTAGCAAATTTTCTATGAACTTGTACCTAACCACTATCTGAAATAAGGGAATACTATGTTTGACGAAACCAAGTTAGAAGAAATTGACCCAGCACCGCACCGCGATCGTTTGGATCCAAAAGACTCTGATCAAGTCGCAAACAGCGCGGCGCAAGCTCTGAAAGACATGAACCTAGATGGCCCGCGTGACCTTTCTGCTATGTCAAAACTGCAGATACGTGAGTTCACTAATACAGGCGCGACGCAGATGCAAGCGACCTCTAACGCTATGACACAAATGGCCGCAGCGGGTGCTAAAGCCGTGAACTATATTATGGACGGCGGCAAATAAGGCGATAGACCTTTGTGTGGGGCAGTTGTAATTTCAGCTGCCCCTTCACCTTTTAAAGGAGTAAAACGATGAGTGATACATTTCGAGATCGCCTGTCTGCAAAAGTGAGCGATCAGATGGCCACATCCGCCGCGTTAAGCCTTCACCTTGATGGTTTGCGCGATCTATCCGCCCTGTCTAAGCTTCAAGTTCGTGAGTTTACTCATACTGGCGCGACACAAATGCAAGCCACGGCGAATGCGATCATGCAAATGTCAGCAGTGGGTGCTCGCGCAAGTAACGAGATTTTATAATTCGCTACGATAGAGGGAATAAAGCATGGCAAAGGCGGACGATACCCCGACCATTCGCGAGCTCTCTGATGAAAAAGGTAGGCTCATTGATGTGATGTCGAGTGCCTACCTTCAGCGTTCTATCAATAGTGCCGTAGAAACCACGTTGCAAGACCAGGTGAATGCGCGCAACCAACGTATGTTGTTGATGACCAAGCAGCTCAATAAAATTGTTGATCTGTAAGCTCCATGAAGGAACAGACAGATGCGGCAAAAGAAGGGAAGCGAATGTCTTCCTCTCTTTTGGTTCAGACAACCGCCGATCACCTGAGAGATACAGCACTTCAAACCACGACGGTTGTAGGAAAAGCATTTCAGAAATGGTTAACACAGCCTTTTAACCTCATGTTTCTTCTCATTATTATTGCCGCTCATGTCCAGTTAATTGTTGCGGTAATACAAGGATTTTTAATGATGTTACTATCAAAGTTTATGCGTTAAAGGAAAACCATCATGTCTGATAAACCTTCACATTTTGAGAGCTACCTTCCCCCGGATTATGATGAACAATTGGATAAGTTAATCAATAGCCAAGGGACTGACGCCCAAATCGGCAAAGAGTTACAGGCGTCAATCATGGAAGTGTGCAGAGAGGTCAATGCTGAGCTCGCCAAATCGTTTTCTGACCTCTCTTCCACCGGATTTGAAATCGATTATGAACAAGGAGAAAAAGATGAGTGAGGATATTGAAAACACAACGCCATGATGAAGTGGCTCCAAGATCCTTCGAATATACCAAAGATCAGCAGGAGCAAGTCATTGGTATCGGCTCTGGCTTGACGTTGAAAAAGGCGATCAACCGTATTGATTTCGAATCACCAAACAGTAAAGAAAATTAACGGCGTCAGGTCTTGCCTTTTTCCCTTTGGGTTTGTTGGCGGGAGGTTTAATTTAGGTATTTAGTGTGGCGTTTTCAGGGAGAGAAAATGAGCCGATGATCAAGGGGCGAATTGGCTAATACGTTATATCACATGATTCACGGGGCAACTGCATTGTGTCAAAACGCAAGACCTGGCCCCGTAGTTTGACCCGTAGTTTTTCACTCGGTGCTGTTTCATCGCGATATTTTTTGATTAATCGCCCGCTCAAGATCTGAAATTTTACGCACAACATCCTCCGATATTGGCTCTATTTGCTCAAACACTCTATTCGCGTCTTCATGTTGACCTTGGTCTATCAATTCGAGTACATCCTTAATGACGCCATGTAGTTTCGCATGAGGTGGCTCTAGAGCTTTAAATGTGGCCTCAGAACCATAAAGGCTTTTTCCCTCTCCGTAGTACCATTTGCCCAATGCACAGAAATGATGGTCACAGGCAACTTTTTTGTCTAGTGCTGCATGATCACCATTCAGGTACTCCCTAACCTTCGTTTTCCAAGCTAAGTGGGCGTTTTTAATATCAGTGAAATCAATGCGCTTAACAAAGCTAAGTTTGAAGTCTGCTAGTTGCTTCCTTAGTTCTAAAGCCTCCTGACTTAAAGCTTTGGCTTTATTCTGAAGGTGAAGGGCGCTTTCTTCAGTGTGACCACTTTTTTCGCTGATGACTTCTACCGACTTATTCATATCTTGCACTACTGTAGATTGCTCTTCCGATGCCGCGGCAATTTGTGTACTCATATCATTGACATGGCTAACTTGATGAATAATCTCAGAAAAAGTTTCTCTGGCTTTAGAGACACCTTCATAGGCATTCTGAGCAAGTGTGTTGTTTTCGGAAATTCTTGTCGATGAGTCTTGAACGCCTTTTTGTAGGCTCTCTAGCATCGAATTAATGTCTTCTGTCGCGGTTTGTGTTCTCTGCGCCAAGCTACGAACCTCATCAGCCACTACAGCAAAACCACGACCTTGATCTCCTGCACGAGCAGCTTCAATTGCGGCGTTCAATGCCAGTAAGTTAGTTTGTTCTGCAATTTCACTTATCGTCTTCGTTACTTGCCCTATGCTTTGGCTTTGTTCAGATACTTGTGCTATCTGAGCAATGGTTGCATCTAACTCAACCAAGAAGCTGGACAGCTTCTCTAGCCCCTGATCTATAAGCTCATCGCCAGCTTGGACATTTTTTTGCGTTTCCAGCGCAGTATGCGACGTTTGGATCGTATTCTCCGTCACTTGTTGCACTGTTGCTGCCATTTGTGTCATAGCACTGGCGATTTGAGAGGTATGAGATGACTGCGAGGCCATCATCTGCTGCATGTAAAAACTGTCTGACGACACATTATCTGAGTCTTCGACGACTTTTTGTGACGCCCCCACTACTTGGCTAAGAATCGTTTTATAGCGTGCTTGAAGCATTTTGACTGATTGCTTCAAACAGCCGACCTCATCTTGTCTCAACAAATTGATGTTAGAACAAAGATCACCATGAGACATCTTTTTGACCAGCTCTTCAGTCTCTTTCACCGACTTTAAGATTTGGTGGCGAATAACGGACCAATTGAGGGCGGCAACAACCGTTAAAGTTACAGCGACCAAAGCGTTGGTTAGTTGATCAGAAAGGAAAGATTGTCCCGCCAAAAGTGACCCACCTAAAATTAAAATCAGATGAGTGAATGAGAAAATCTGGTTGTATGTAACCCGCTCAATTAATGTTGGACCAGGAAGATCAAGAGAGGTATTGCTACGCATTTTTTTGTACAACGTTTCAGCATCAGCCACTTGTTGCTTTGTTGGCTCTGAGCGAACTGACTGGAGGCCTACTAACTGCCCATTTTTCATTATCGGTGATACGAAGGCGTCGACCCAGTAATGGTCACCATTTTTACAACGATTTTTTACAATGCCTCGCCAAACGTTACCGGCTTTAACTGTATGCCATAAACTTTTAAAAGCGGCTGGCGGCATATCTGGATGCCTAACAATATTATGGTCTTTTCCTGTCAATTCTTCTCGTGAAAAACCACTAATGGACACAAAGTCATCGTTAACAAACTTAATTTTTCCCTGAGTATCGGTTACGGAAACTAAATCACCTCTGTCATCAAAGAAGACTTCCCTCTGAGTAACCGGTCCATTATCTTTCATTCTGCTCTCTCCAAAAGCCTATACTATTGAAGGCCAACGACAACGTTTTTTAATAGTTATCTTGTCATAATAGACCAAACTCTATGGGTAAGGCGATAGACTTTAGTATAAGGAATTAACGGGGTCAGGTCTTGCCTTTTGCCCTTTGGGTTTGTTGGCGGGTGGTTTAATTTAGGTATTTGGTGTGGTGTTTTCAGGGAGAGAAAATGAGCCGGTGATTAAGGGGCGAATTGGTTAATACGCTATATCACGTGACATCGCGTGATTCACGGGGCAACTGCATTGTGTCAAAACGCAAGACCTGCCCCCGTAGTTTTATCCACGCTCATTAATAATACACTGGTTATTATAGCCAATTCTGAGCCACGCCCAGAGTTGTTGTAGGTTATCGAAATCATCGCTCAGAAGAGAAATAAAGCAGTAAAGTAATTGTAAGAGAGAAGTTTGAGAGGCGATAGTGCAATCTGCATTGCAAAATGAAGCTGTTGCATATCGCCTGGTTGATTAAGGAGTAGTGGCTTGTGCTTGAACTATATAGCTGATGTGCGTTAACCACTCTGTGTTGGTTAACGCACATCAGCTATATGTGGCTGGTCTAGTGACAATGAATTCGTTAACAAGCGATCTGATTACTCAGCACTTCGAACTGAGTTTTATCCCATTCGGTGAGATTATCGGTGACTTTGCCAATCAATGGCAGTAAGCGCCCTGCGTCTCTTTCTTTAAAAGGGTGATTGGTGATCACCGCAAACCCTGCGATGCAGCATTTGCCCCCTTTGGCTTGAATGAATTGAGCAAGTGTTCGCACCGCTTCTTCGCTGTAAGATTCAATTTTATAGAGATGGCCCATAATGCTTTCCTCTAAACGTTGTATTCAGCATGATGACAAGTGAGTGCTGAGTTATTTTTATTAAGCATATTTGGTGCCAGTTTATATTGATGGAAGACGATTGATGTCAGGCATTTCTGTTCGTTAGCTAAGAAGATTCAACAATCGCGGTTTCATCAATGTCGTATTTGCGGATCTTACGCCATAAGGTTGTCCGGCCAACGCCCAATGCTTTAGCGGTTTGTTGCAAATGCCCCTGATGATGTTTTAACGCATGAATAATGGTATTTTTTTCTATTAATTCAACGAGATTAACGGGACCATATATGACCCCGTAGTTTGACTCAGCGATATACATTCTTCATTGCCCAAGCTCGGCTTTTGTGGCCGGTTGACTTGGGCTTGGTGCGGTAATGACATGCATAAATGCTTTTAATGCCTCTCTTTCTTGGAAGGTTAAGTTTAGCGGACGAATTTTTTCTGAGAGTTTCGGATAGTTCGGATCATATTTATCCCAACCGAATGGTGCGTTGCTTGCCATTCCTTCTGAATACATGGAAATAACGCCTTCCATCGTCGGTACTAAGCCATTATGGAACCATGGGCCAGTATTCATTGTATCGCGCAGCGACGGTGTTTTAAATTTGCCTACGTTTTGACTGTGACCATCGACATTATATTGACCTAAGTCTTGATAAAAGCCTTTATAGTAGGTTAAACCGACATTTTCAAATCCATGATCTGTCAGCTCAGGACCCATATGACAATTGACACAGCGTCCATTACGACGATAAATATCGAGTCCCCATAATTCTTGATCGTTGAGTGCTTGAGTATCCCCATGACGAGCTTGTTCAATAAATTGATCAAGGCGATTTTTCTGACTCACAATGGTTCGTTGGAAAGTCGCCAATGCCATTGCCAGCTGTTGTGCCGTGATCGGTGATTGATGGAAAACGGTTTTAAAGCGTGCTGGATAGGTGGGATGTTCGTTTAGTCTATTCACCAGGTTATCTAAGCTTTCGGCCATTTCGACGGGGTCTTGAATCGGCATTAATGCTTGCTGCTCTAAAGTCGTTGCGCGGCCATCCCAAAATAGTTGAGGTAAAAAGGCACTATTTACAATACTTGGTGCATTCCGTTTGCCGCGTTGTCGATCATGTCCTATCGATACTTCAAGATGATCCGTCCAACCTTTTTGGGGGGCATGGCAACTCGCACAAGAAACATCCTTTGCTTTTGAGAGAAAAGAGTCGAAGAATAAATCTTTTCCTAACAGCACTTTTTCTTTTTGGTAAGGGTTGTTATGAGGAAACGATGGCTGTGGCATTAACCCTAACTCTTGGTAATTGATGTTATCATCAACAAATGGGACTGGCCATTCATCCGTAGATGAAGCATAGGCGTGACGAAGACGTGCCATATTCGGCTGGCCATGGTTATTAATTGAACGTGGATCCTCACTCGCTCGTGGTTCAAATTCCGTCGCAATAAATAACGCTTTTGCCTCGGTATTGGGTTCTGGATCATTGACGATAAGTTGTTTCGGATTTGGTAAGGTTAAGGTGCCATAACCTTGCTCCGTTTTGACCCAATATAAGCCGTGTTTTGGGGTGTTAAAGGATGTTTGATATAACAACGTATAATCGCCACCATCAATACTTTGATGAAGTAAGCTCGCCAGTTCTTCTAGGGTTGGGACCCGCCAGTCCTGCCTACCACACTGCTTTGAATGATTAATAAATTGCAGTACACCATCTAATGTATGATGACTGCCACTAACATGTGTATCTTTAGTATTTAAACGATATTGATTTTCTGTATCGGTTATTTGTGATGGTTGCGGAGTTAACCAGTACACGTAAGAAAATTGGCCATCGCGTAAATAGAGATTATCTCTTACCAAACTTCGAGTATCATCTAAACAGACCCAAGGAGTATCAGTAAAATCGTGTTGTTGATTTTCTATCGTTAATGGTAAACCTTGCTGATTCAAGCGAATAAAACTTGAACTCTCTGGTTGTGGGTTTACTTGTTCACTTGGTAGGCTTTGATCTCGGACGGCACCACTAACCAAAATAGTCGATGCGGGGCGACGTTTATTTTGATTTGATACTTGCATATTTGTCCGCCCAAAACTGTATCTATGAGCAAGATTATCTTGCTGAAGATCGCTTTCATCTGTAGTTAGCCAATAGTATTCAAAGCCAACGGACGGGAAAAAATAGGGATCAATAGCTGCCTGATTGCGATCCAAGGCGAAATCTTGCTTACTGGTTAGGTTTTTTAGTTCATAAGCATAAGGTAATCGCCAATCGGACTGACCACACCACTGATGTCGGTTTGCGTAATCCACGAGATTCTCGGTATTACATGGTCCTTGTTCTAAAAAACATTGGGCTTCAAGTTTGGGTAGTTCAGCATTCCAGTTTTTCCAACCAAATGTTTGTTGTTGTGGTTCTTTTGGTATTGCCCAAGTTACCCCAAGGTGTGTGGTTTTATCATTAACACATTGCCAGTCTTGGTGAGTCGTTGGCAGTTCAGTGAACCTTGGTTCATCGCCGTCCACTCTGATCTGCCATGCTATCATTATATGTTCAGAGTCATGGATAATTTCGAGGCGAAACTGATCTGTGCCGATATGATTCTCTGCTGGTATATAATGGATGGAGCGCCCTTTGATTGTTAACCTTCCCTGTTTCGGTTGTTCAACCATACGTATCGTTTGGTGATCAAGCAGCGGATAGGTGAAAGTGAACTCATCATTACCTAGAATTCTCGCTTTCGGTGTCCTGTCTATGGTGTTAGTGATGGTGTTTTGTTGTTTTGGTTGACCTTGTTGTCTGAGCGATGAATCCCAGTCATGGCATGCAATAAGCAAAGTAGGAACGAAGATTACCATCGTCTTTTTTAATTTTGATATATTTTTCATCATTGGCCGCGAGAAGTTGAAATTAAACGGATGCGATATAAATGTTCATGTTCAGCGCTACTGCTTTCTGACCAAGCGTCTTGAAAAGCAACCGCTATCTTTTTATTTTCAGGAGAGTATCCATCGGCAGTCTGGGTCCAGTAAAAACTGTCATATTCAACGACGGTGTCATTGAATATTGTGTTGACATAGCCTGCACGTAATGAAGGCCAATCGATAGAAGGTGAAGGACTTTCAACTAAAATGGACTTTAGCTCTGTTTCTGTTGGTAAACGCCAATCCTTACGACCACAGAGCGTGTTCTGATTGATCTCATCAATGTACGCTTGAGCTTGATGGTAACTAAATAAAGGACCTGATGGGCTAATTCGTTGCCACAGTATTTGTGTGTTGGGGAGCGTGTCGGCATAGAAGGTATCTTCAGTGCACTGCCAATCAAGGGCGTCCTGGTTTTGCAGTGGTTGGCCTAATGTACCGCGTTTAATGAAGCGCTTTTGCCAGTTGTTATCTTCATGATGATCCTGTCTCGATTCCGGTGGAAGGGCTACCGTAATTGACTCAATCGTGTCATTGTTTTCATCGGTGATCATTTTTCCTCTAACTAACAATGATACATGTGGCTCATTAGTCGAACGAGGGGGCATGTTCTCTAAAGCAAAATCATCACTCATCCACATAACTTTTGCATCACCTACCGTCGCATTCGAACCTTGCCAGTCCCCTTCGACAGCAGGACTATCGTAACCATTTGGATACTTAACAAAAGATGATGTCCAATAAGCTTGATCATAATTGGCATCCAGATAGGGAAAATAGAAAGAGTCAATAGGCGATAGGTAGGACTCACTGTCGACCAGCTTAACTTCGAGTATACTTAGCCACTCGGCACGTGTTGGTAAGCGCCAGTCTGAGTGGCGGCATAGTTGTTGTTGATTGGCAGCTTTAATCAAATGATCAGTATTGCAGGTAGTATTTAAGTGACAGCTTGCTTGAGCAAAGTCACGATGATTTATTTCCCGATCCCCCCAGTAGTAGGTGGTATCAAAAGCGAAGTCGCCATTTGCTTGAGGTACCTGCCAAGTGAGACCCGTACTGGCGTCATCCACACAGGACCAATCGCTTTTTTTCCTGATCATTATTTGCTCATCTCTAGACAGTCTCGTTCCTTGATAATCTAACTTGGTAAACCGCGATTGGATTTGTCCGGTTGAGTTCCTGAATAATGGGAGGGCGCTGCCCGTTAGTTGATAGTGTTGTTGTTCAACTTGATAGTTGATTTTAAATTGATAGTTGTGATGTATCGCTTGAAAGTTTGGTGAGGAAAGGATGTCTGTGTATTTATCTTGTCTTTTTTGATTGTAAGGATTGAAAATGATTTGACCGCTGGACAGATCAATGGCGGCATGACCAAAGTTACTAGAAATATGACCGATCGATGTCTTGTTGTTTTGGGTAATGCCTGGGGCATCAATCGCTAGTTTATCAACAGTCAGAATCGTAATGTTTGACTGGCTTAAGATAATATTTTCGACTTTATTCTTCGAATAGAAATGCGTATGCGATTGCTCTTTTGGCTCATAATTACATCCCGTCAATAGGCATATTGGTATTAGTGTTGTGAATATTTTTCGTTGCATTATTTTGTATTTATATAAAAAAATGAGCGCGATAATACGAGGTCCCTCCCGTTAATGCAAATGCAAATGATAACCCGTACTATTTGTGTTACTGGTGTTTTTAGTTGATGATGTCGCTCTTGTCTTATTCGGCTCTAAAGGTTTTAGGCTCGTTTGTCTGTCAATCCCGATGGCGTTAGCGGTGTTAAATGACTCGCTAATATGCGCTAGTCAACGCTAACTAAGTTTTTGGTTGGTGTTTTCATCGATCAGCTTATCGCTGTTGCGTATGATCAGTTGATCAGGCTTGCGTTTAGTTAAAAAGGCGGCACAATACCGTCCCTATATGGAAATTTATCAACACCTGTTGTGATGTCATGCTGTTAATCATCGATAACTACGATTCGTTTACTTACAACCTTTATCAGTACTTCTGTGAGTTAGGCGCAGAGGTGAAAGTGGTGCGCAACGATGAGATTGATATTGCCGGCATCAGCCAACTTAATCCCAGTCACTTAGTGATTTCTCCTGGGCCGTGTACGCCTAACGAAGCGGGCATTTCACTCTCCGCGATTGAACATTTTTCCGGTCAATTGCCGATTCTTGGCGTCTGCTTAGGCCATCAGGCGATTGCGCAAGTGTTTGGTGGTCAAGTGGTGCGCGCACGCCAAGTGATGCATGGTAAAACCTCACCGATTCGTCATAACAATCGCAGTGTCTTTGCTGGTCTGAATAATCCGCTGACGGTCACCCGTTACCACTCACTGGTGGTAAAAAATGGCACGTTACCCGATTGCTTCGAACTGACGGCTTGGACGGAACTGGCCGATGGCTCGATGGATGAAATTATGGGTTATCAACATAAAACCTTACCCATTGATGCGGTACAGTTTCACCCAGAGTCGATTAAAACAGAGCAGGGCCACCAAATCCTTGCCAACTTTATCGCTCGAAGCGTGCTTTAAAACAGCATTTGTAAGTTTTCGGCGGGCGACAAAGCCTGAGCAAGATCACTTTTCTTAACATTTCTTTCATAATTCAGCGGGCGGATATTTTGTGAAAAAGTATGCGCAGAGTTTGTGACGCCTGCGCTCAAGCCCTTATTGAGACTATGATTAACCTAAGCTTATCTTTGTTATAAGAATATATTGCTTCATAAAAGCGATAGCATGATGCATAAATACTCAATGGTGGTGGTTATTCGGCTTCATTGCGATTGTCAAAAAGAATAAATCACTATTGAAATGGTTAATTAAATGTAAATACAATGCCGTAATTGCTAACAAGCAAAACAATATCTTATTTCATTGAATCGAAGTAAGGACACCATATTCGCTATGCATGCGGTATCGAGAGGGAATGTGCAATGACTGTAGAAATGAATGTAGAACGCGGTTTGTTTGATGAGGTGATGGTGCCTTGTTATAACCCAATGGAAATGATCCCAGTAAAAGGCGAGGGTGCTCGCGTTTGGGACCAGCAAGGCAATGAATATATCGATTTTGCTGGTGGTATCGCCGTGAGCTGCTTGGGTCATTGTCATCCTGCGATGGTTAACGCTTTAACTGAGCAAGGCCAAAAACTTTGGCACCTTAGCAACGTCATGACCAATGAGCCCGCCCTTCGCTTGGCGAAAAAGCTCACCGAAGTGAGCTTTGCTGAAAAAGTCTTTTTCGCTAACTCAGGCGCTGAAGCGAACGAAGCCGCACTTAAGCTTGCTCGTCGTTACGCGGCCGATAAATTTGAACCAGAAAAGTCAGAGATCATCGCCTTCACACAAGGCTTCCACGGTCGCACATTCTTTACCGTCACGGTCGGTGGGCAAGCGGCGTATTCAGATGGCTTTGGTCCTAAACCTGGCGATGTCACTCACTTGCCTTACAACGATATAGATGCATTGCGTGAGCATATTTCGGATCGTACTTGCGCCATTATGATGGAGCCGCTGCAAGGCGAAGGCGGTATTATTTCTCCAACCGATGAGTTTGTTCAAACCGTACGTGAGCTGTGTGACAAACACAATGCACTGCTTATTTTTGATGAAGTGCAGACCGGTAATGGCCGTACAGGTAACTTCTACGCTTACCAAGGTTTGGGTGTCACACCAGATATTCTAAGTACCGCAAAATCACTCGGTGGTGGTATTCCAATCGGTGCGATGCTAACGACTACTGAGCTCGCGCAACACATGAAAGTCGGCACTCACGGCTCAACTTATGGCGGTAACCCACTGGCCTGTGCAGTTGCAGAAGCGGTGGTTGATGTCGTGAGTCAACCTGAAACGCTTGCGGGCGTTGCTGAACGTGAAGCACTGTTCCGCGAAGGTCTGGCTAAGCTTAATGACAAATACAACATGTTTGCCGAAATCCGTGGTAAAGGCCTGCTATTAGGCGCTGCGCTCAACGAACAATGGCAAGGCCGTGCCCGTGATGTATTAGTCGCGGCGGGCAAACAAGGTTTGATGGTACTGGTTGCCGGTGCAAACGTGGTGCGTTTCACACCATCACTGGTGATCACCAAGGAAGAAATCCAACAAGGATTAGCTCGTCTAGATAAAGCGCTAGCAACGCTAGTTAAATAATTAATAACAATATCGGAGGCTTATAACTTAATAAGCCTCCCCTATACCAGTGCTACCGTTCATGTGTTCAGGTCATTGCGCAGCAACAACGAATAGATGAACGGTCGCATTGGTATCCTGCATCTGGAGGGAAGTATCGATGCTGGTTGTTCGCCCTATCACAATGTCGGATTACGACGCGCTGCACACATGTGCCGTTGAATCTGGTCACGGATTTACATCTCTACCGGTTAACCAAGAACTGTTAACCAATCGTATTACTCATTCAGAATACAGTTTCGCCAAGCCGAACGTAAGTCAACCCGGGGACGAAGGTTACCTTATGGTTGGTTATGACAGCGAAACTGATGAGGTGGCCGGCTGTACTGGCATTGAAGCGTCAATAGGCTGGGACGTCCCTTTCTATTCGTACCACATTAGTACCATCGTGCACTCGTCAACTAAATTGGGTGTCAATAACACGGTCAAGCTACTGACTTTTGGTAATAACTACACAGGTTGCAGTGAAATCTGCACCTTGTTTTTACGCCCTTCATTTCGTCAGGGGTTAAATGGTCGTTTGATGTCGAAATGTCGCTTCCTGATGATGGCAGAGCACCCGCATCGCTTCTCGAAAACGGTGTTTGCCGAGATGCGTGGTGTTTCTGATGAAGACGGGAACTCACCATTTTGGCAGTGGCTGCAAGAGCACTTCTTCTCGATTGATTTCACCATGGCCGACTATTTGACCGGCATAGGTAAGAAAGGCTTTATTGCTGATTTGATGCCAAAATTACCGATTTACATCAACTTACTGAGTAAAGAAGCGCAAGCGGTGATTGGTCAAGTACATGACAATACCAAGCCGGCACTGAGACTGTTAGAAAAAGAAGGCTTCACCTGTCGTAACTACGTCGACATCTTCGATGGCGGCCCAACGGTTGAGTGTGACGTGCGTCATATCGAGTCGGTGCGTCATTCGATCCGCGCTAAAGTCACCGTGGCTGAGCACAGTAGTTCACAAGACTGCCTGATCTCAAACACTTCATTTGAAAATTTCCGCGCCACCGCAGCCAAAGCCGCGTATGACAAAGAGTCTGACTCTGTGATTATCTCACCAGCGGTAGCTAAAGCGCTGCACGTCAGTGATGGTGATTTCGTGCGTATGTTGCCTCAGTAAACAAAGGATAGAGTAATGACACATTGGATTGCAGGAGAATGGGTCGCAGGACAAGGCGAGCCAATCGATTCACTAAGCCCATACAACAATGAGGTGGTTTGGCAAGGCGACAGCGCCACTCCGGCTCAAGTTGATGCCGCAGTCAGTGCTGCGCGCACAGCGTTTTTGAGTTGGAAAAAACTCAGCTTCGCAGAACGTGAAGCCGTGGTACTGGCCTTTGCACAACAAGTAAAAAACAACAGCGAACATATCGCTGAAATCATTGCCAAAGAAACCGGTAAACCGATTTGGGAAACGCGCACTGAAGCGGCAGCAATGGCCGGAAAAATTGCGATTTCGATCCGTGCTTACCACGAGCGTACTGGTGAGTCACAGCGTGAAGCGGCGGGCAATCAAATTGTACTGCGCCATCGCCCACTGGGGGTGATGGCGGTATTTGGTCCGTATAACTTTCCAGGCCACTTACCTAATGGTCACATTGTCCCAGCGCTGCTCGCGGGTAATACCGTGGTATTTAAGCCTTCAGAGCAAACGCCGTTAACCGGTGAGTTTGCCATGAAGCTTTGGGAGCAAGCCGGTCTGCCTAAAGGGGTTATCAACCTAGTTCAAGGTGCTAAAGAGACCGGTATTGCGCTTGCTGACGCCAAAGGTATCGATGGCGTGCTGTTTACCGGCAGTGCTAATACGGGTCATATCCTACATCGCCAATTTGCTGGTCAACCGGATAAGATGCTGGCACTAGAGATGGGCGGCAATAACCCGATGGTGATCTCTGAACATTATGGTGAGGTGGATGCGACGGTTTACACCATTATCCAGTCAGCCTTCATCAGTGCTGGTCAACGTTGTACCTGTGCTCGTCGACTGTATGTTCCGGTTGGTGAAAAAGGCGATATCCTGATTAGCAAGTTGGTCGAAGCAACGCAGAAAATTCGTGTTGATCAACCATTCGCTGAACCTGCCCCTTTTATGGGCCCACAAATTTCTAAAGCGGCCGCAGATTTTATTCTCAATGCCCAAGCGAATTTACAACAGCTTGGTGGCGTAAGCTTAGTGGAAGCGAAAGCGGGCGAAGCGGCGTTTGTGTCTCCTGGTATCATTGATGCGACGGCGATTGAGCAACTACCAGATGAAGAGTACTTTGGTCCACTTCTGCAACTGGTGCGTTATCAGACGCTTGAACAAGCGGTCGAGCTTGCCAACGATACCCGCTTTGGTCTATCTGCAGGCTTAGTCTCAACCCAAGATAGCGAGTGGGATTATTTTGTCGATCATATTCGTGCCGGGATTGTTAACCGTAATCGTCAACTTACGGGAGCAAGCGGTGACGCGCCATTTGGCGGTCCGGGTGCGTCAGGTAATTTGCGCCCTAGTGCTTTTTACGCCGCGGATTACTGCGCTTACCCTATGGCTTCAATGGAAGGGGAGGCGACCGTGCTTCCCGCGACGTTGAGCCCAGGTGTTGAACTGTAACGCCATAATAATATTAATAATAAGGGATTCCCTTGTTGCCCCGATATCGGGGCCTACCACGTCACAGGCTCAAGGCTATCGGATTGACTCGCTGGACATGTCGGTCCGATAGCCTTTTTTTATTGATACTCACAACGTAAACAACCCCAACAAGGAGGCGTTATGACGCCAGATGTTTTATTCCAATCGTTATGGAATGACTATATTCAACGCTTGTGTCCCTCTGCTGAAAAAGTGCATCAATTGCTGCAAGAAGACGAAGCATTGATCAACGATCATATTGCGCTGCGAACGTTTAATGTTGCGCCTTTGGGCATTGCAACGCTAGCGCAGCCATTTTTGGATATCGGTTATACGCCGTGTGGTGACTACCTGTTTGAAAGTAAAAAACTGGTGGCTAAACACTTTGAACACCCCGACCCAAAACAGCCTAAGGTCTTTATCAGTGAGCTGAAAGTAGAAGAGTGTTCTGAGTCGCTGCAAACGATCGTGGCTAAACTGGTTGAGCAATTGGATCACAGTAAGCTAAAAGGTCATGAGTTCTTGTATGGTGGGCGTTTATGGGATTTAAGTTTTGCCGATTATCAAACGCTTGCGACTGAGAGTGAGTATGCCTCATGGCTGGCCGCGCATGGATATGGTGCCAATCATTTTACGGTTAACGTTAATCAATTGAAGGCATTTGATGAAGTGAGAGAGGTCAATGAGCATCTTCGTCAATCGGGCTTTACCATCAATGAGTCTGGTGGCGAAGTGAAAGGTTCTCCTGACGTATTACTCGAGCAGTCTTCTACTATGGCTGACAAAGTTGCTGTCCAGTTTACTGAAGGTAGTGAAATCATTCCTGGTGGTTTCTATGAGTTCGCTAAGCGTTACCCAATGAGCAACGGTGAATTGTATCCAGGATTTGTCGCCGCTTCTGCAGATAAGATTTTTGAGAGCACTAACGGGTAGGAATTCTATCGTTGGTGAGCAGTCATTGAAAATGTCATTCTGAACAGTGAGGCATGAGCGTGATTCAGAATCTATTGATTTGCTGCACGCTGTATAGATTCCAGATAGCTCGTTCCTTACTTCTGGCATGACATCAGCTCAAAAACCAAAAAGCCACCCAACTTGCGTTGGGTGGCTTAAAATCATATTCCGTCGTGTTTTTTACTCTAGGTACTAAACACTAGTCACTGACATTTATCGCGTACCGTACACAACGATAGTTTTGCCGTGGGCAGAAATTAAGTTTTGCTCTTCAAGCATCTTCAAGATACGGCCTACAGTCTCACGAGAACAGCCAACAATTTGGCCGATTTCCTGACGAGTGATTTTGATTTGCATACCGTCAGGGTGAGTCATCGCATCAGGTTGTTTTGCAAGGTTAAGTAGCGTTTGTGCGATACGCCCAGTAACGTCTAGGAACGCAAGGTCACCGACTTTTTGGCTTGTCACTTGTAGACGACTTGCCATTTGCGCTGAAAGACGCATTAAGATGTCTGGGTTAACTTGGATTAGTTGACGGAATTTCTTGAATGAAATCTCCGCGACTTCACAAGGAGATTTTGCTCGAACCCATGCGGTACGTTCTTGATCTTCTTCGAACAAGCCAAGTTCGCCAATAAAGTCGCCTTGGTTGAGGTAAGAAAGAATCATTTCTTTACCTTCTTCATCCTTGATAAGTACCGCCACAGAACCTTTTACGATGTAATACAAGGTTTCTGCTTTTTCGCCCGCATGGATCAGCGTGCTTTTTGATGGGTACTTATGAATATGACAATGTGAAAGAAACCATTCTAATGTTGGATCGGTTTGAGGTTTACCTAGAACCATAATATCTCACTTCCTCTGCAGGGTATGCTTGCTGCTTTCCATGTTGTAGCTAAGCCTTAGATTAAGACTTGCTAGGATAAGAGCACTTTATAAATGCTGCAAGCCAACTTGTGTTTCGGTAACAAATAGTATCCTTTTTCGAAAACGATTTCTTGATTTTAATCGGGTCCGGATAAGGTTTTACTATACAAAAATGTGCACATGATCACGGTATGAAAAGTAATCGTGTTTTAGCTGTGAGCTCTAGCCAATTTTCCCAGTTTCAATTAATTGTTGTAGCAATGGCCTGACAATTAGCTCCATGGCGAAACTCATTTTACCGCCTGGCACAACCAGTGTGTTATGGCGTGACATAAAGGAGCCATCGATCATGGCGAGTAAATAAGGAAAGTCGACATTCTTGATACCACGTAATCGAATGACGACAAAACTCTCATCTAAACTTGGAATGCCTTTGGCGTTGAGCGGGTTGGAGGTGTCGACCGTAGGGACACGTTGAAAGTTAATGTGAGTGCGTGAGAACTGCGGAGTAATGTAGTTCAGATAGTCGTCCATTGAGCGAACAATCGAATCCATGACTGCTTCTCGGGAGTGACCGCGATCGCGAGTATCACGAACAAACTTTTGAATCCACTCTAAGTTGACGATCGGCACCATTCCAATTAGGAAATCGACATGTTGCGCGACGTTGACTTCACCATCGACTACGCCACCGTGTAAACCTTCATAAAAGAGAACGTCTGAGTTTTCCGGAAGATCTTGCCAAGGGGTAAAGGTGCCGGGCATTTGATTATAAGGCACCGCTTCATCGAAGGTATGCAGGTAACGACGCATCTGGCCTATCCCTTCTTGGCCATACTTACGAAAGAACTCGGCGATGGCACCAAAATCATTCGCTTGTGGGCCAAAGTAGCTGATGTGGCGGCCTTGTTCACGTGCTTTGCGTATTTCGACGTCCATCTCTGGACGAGTAAAACGGTGGAAGCTATCCCCTTCAATCCAAGCGGGTTTAATGCTCATCATGTTGAACATTTTACGGAACGCTTCTGATGTTGTTGTCGTTCCAGCTCCGGAGGAACCAGTTACGGCAATAATTGGGTGTTTTGCTGACATGACAAACCTTGTCTGTAAATAACCATCCTGTATACACCCACTACTATACCATGCTTTAACTTAGCGTCACTGTATGATGTGCTTTAAAAAGCTAAAGCTGGCGTCTGAGTTGAATATCAACCGTTTCATGCAGCTCTGAATAAACCACAACGGCCTCGCCGGATTCAAGCTGGGTTTTGATTTGCTCGATTTTGTCTTGCAGAGAAATTTCCATATCGCCGTAATCCGTGCCTTCGCGTAAGATGAACTCACGGATAAGATTGTCTAGCGTTTGTGGATCGATTTGTTGCCATGGAACGATCATAAATACCTCGTTACTTTATGCTCGGAATACTCGGAAATGAAATACGTTGCGATTATGCTGAAACTGCCAGACTTTGATAGTAGGCGGGCAGAGCCTCTTCAAGCCAAAAGCGCGGTTTGAGTACGCTGCCACTGACAAATCCGACATGACCGCCTTGGTCAAAAAGCCGGTAGTCGATGTTTTTTGGCAGCACGTATTTAGGAATGACCGCCTCGGTCATAAACGGATCGTCTTTGGCATGAATAATCTGTGTTGGCAGCTGAATCTGTTTGAGGCGATGAATACCTGAACACTGCTGGTAGTAATCTTGGGCATCTTTAAACCCGTGCAGTGGTGCGGTGATCTGATCATCAAATTCATACAGTGTAGCGACTTGCTTAATATGTTGATAACTAAGAGCAAGCTCGCCTTTTAACAGCTGATATTTTTGTAGTGCGCTGTTTTTCAGCGAAGTGAGTAAATAGTTTTTGTACAGCTTAGAAAAACCTTGCTCGATACGTTTGGAACAAGAGGATAAATCTAATGGCGCTGAGATGATGGTTGCCGCATCAAGCAGTGGTTCATCTCGATATTGAGCCAGGTAGTTGGCTAACATATTGCCGCCCAAAGAGATGCCCACAGCTATTTTAGTCTGGTGCGGGAAAAGCTCATCAAGGTATTCGAGGAACAAACGCGCGTCTTCTATCTCGCCCGAGTGGTAGGCGCGTGCAAGCTTATTGGGTTTACCACTGCAGCCGCGAAAGTGCATCATGACCGCACGCCAACCCTGTTGGGCAAAGGCGTTCATCAATCCGTTAGCGTACGGACTGTAGAAACTACCTTCCAAACCGTGAAACAACACAAACAGAGGTTTGTGTTGGGTTACTTGTGACGCCATCGGTTCGCTCCAAGCGATATCAAGGAAGTCCCCATCTGGAGTATCTAAGGTTTGCCACACGGGCTCAAACAACGCCTTTTTACGAATAAAGCGCGGGGCGAGTGTTTGCAGGTGCGGATTGGCTAATCCTTTAGCAGCAACAAATTGAGTCATGTGGTTTCTCTAGGGGTTAGCTCGTTTATTGACAGGTTGAGCGAACACCGAGTAGAGCGGTTCTCCGCCAAGTTGACGACAGTAGCGCAGGGTTAACGGTTCACTGTGATTCACCTGTAGTGTGATACTGTTAACGCAATCGACCAGATCAGATTGCTGCTGCTTTTCGAGTTGCAACTCAAATTGAAGAGATTCGCGATAGAGAGTATCAGGAAGGTGGAATTTAAGCTTTCGCCTCAGTTCACGATAGTTGAGCAATAACGCTTCACTGCGACCAAGACACTCTTCAATATGGTGCCAATCTTGCTCTGAAAAACTCACCTGCTGCTCATCAAGCCATTTTAGCAGTAGCAGCAGGTTGACGTTACCTTTGTACTGATTTTGTAACGTTAAGCACGCTGATTTTACTTCTCGCACACTGTAGTATTGCAAGCTGAATTGCCATAGCCTTTCTAGTGTTAGAGAAATTTTAACGTGCTCTGAACTCATCGATTATCGAACTCCAGTTCCATCTGTTCTAGTTGCTCTTGGATTGCCATCCATTCCATCTCGACTTCTTCAAGCGCACTTTTACTGTTGGCTTGACTCGCCAGTACTTGATTAAGTTTAGCTTTATTTTCGGCTTGATAAAGTGAGTTGTCAGAGAGCTGAGTTTCAGCCTCGGCCAATGTTGCCCCTAACTTATCCATTTTCGCTTCCAGTATTGTCAGGTTCTTGCGAATTGGAGCGGTTTGTTTGCGAAACTCAGCTTCACGGCGTTTTTGCTCTTTTTTCGCCGCCGCGCTATTGGTTGAGTCTTTTTCAGGTAGTTCGGCTTGGGCGTCGCGACGTTCTTGCTTTTGCTGCTCAGTTAGCCATTTATAGTAGTCGTTAAGGTCACCATCAAAGGGCGCGACTTGACGGTCATGGACTAGGTAGAGGTCGTCGCTAGTGGCTCGCAGTAAATAGCGATCGTGCGAGACGATAACCATTGCCCCTTCAAAGGTTTGCAGAGCGAAAGTCAGCGCTTGACGCATGTCGAGATCAAGGTGGTTGGTTGGCTCATCGAGCAGCAATAGGTTCGGTTTTTGCCACACGATCAGTGCCAGAACCAAGCGCGCTTTTTCGCCGCCTGAGAATGGTGCGACTTTCTCAAGTGCTTTTTCACCTTGGAACCCAAAACTGCCTAGATAGTTGCGTAATTCTAGCTCATTCTTATCGGGGGCGATTTGCATCATATGTTGCAACGGCGTCTCTTCTGGATGCAGTGTCTCCAGTTGATGCTGAGCAAAGTAACCAATCTTAACCCCTTGCGAATAAGTGAGATCGCCACCTTGAGGTTTGAGATCGCGTGAGAGCATTTTGATTAAGGTTGATTTGCCAGCGCCATTGCGACCAAGTAGACCAATGCGACTGCCGGGCACCAAGTTAAGACGGATCTTTTCTAAGATCAGGGTATCATCGTAACCAGCGCTGACTTCATCCATCATAATGATCGGGTTTGGCAACGCATCGGGCTTGCGAAACTCAAAGCTAAATGGATTATCAAATTGCGCAGGTAGCACTTTTTCCATCCGTTCGAGCGCTTTAATGCGACTTTGCGCCTGACGTGCTTTGGATGCTTTGTAGCGAAAGCGGTCAATGTAGCTTTGCATGTGTGCCATTTGCTTTTGCTGCTTCTGAAACGTTGCTTGTTGGAGCATCAGTTTCTGGGCGCGTTGATCTTCAAAAGACGAATAGTTGCCGGTGTACTCATTGAGGAGCTGGTTTTCAACATGGATGATACGGTTGACGACCGGGTCAAGGAAATCACGGTCATGCGAGATCAAGATAAGCGTGCCCGGGTAGTTCTGTAGCCAACGTTCAAGCCACATTACCGCGTCTAAATCCAAGTGGTTGGTAGGTTCGTCGAGCAGCAATAAGTCGGAGCGACACAGTAGAGCCTGAGCTAGGTTGAGGCGCATACGCCACCCCCCAGAGAACTGAGTTAAGCGCCAGCTCATTTGCTGTTGACTGAAACCTAAACCATCAAGCAGTTCTGCCGCACGGGCACGAATGCTATAGCCGCCAATGGTTTCTATTTTGCCATGAATTTCAGCGACTAAAGTGCCGTTGTCTTGCTGTTCTGCCTTGGCAAGATCCACTTCGAGGCCGCGGTACTCACGATCACCATCTATGACGTATTCAATCGCGCTACGCTCTATTGCCGGGGTTTCTTGCGCGACCCAAGCCAGTTCCCAATGAGCGGGCTTAGCAAAATGGCCAGCATCAATAGAGAGTTGATCTTTAATTAGGGCGAATAAGGTCGACTTACCACAGCCGTTTTTCCCGACTAGGCCAACTTTATCGCCCGGTTGAATAGTAGCTGAGGCCTGTTCAAGCAGAGGTTTTCCGCCACGCAGCAGTTGGATGCCAGAGAAGGTTATCATAATATTTGCTATATCTTTACTCGTGATGGCTCGAATAGTAGGGCAGTTGGCTCCCTATGTCGATTATTGCGTTATTCTGGTGAACCACGTATAACAATCTGATAACGATGAAAATCATCTTAGTCATATCAGCAAAAGAAGGATTGCAGTCGAAGCAATGGAGACGACAGCCGTAAATAAACCGAAAGTGCTAGTGCTTTACGCTCACCCTGAGCCACAGGCGTCGGTTGCTAACCAGATGATGATCAAGAAAATAGAGTCTCTTGAGCACGTTACTGTGCATGACCTCTATGCGCACTACCCCGACTTTTTTATTGATGTTGTCGCCGAGCAAAAGCTGCTTAATGTCCATGACGTGATTGTTTTTCATCACCCTCTCTATATGTATTCCTGTCCCGCGCTTTTGAAAGAGTGGTTCGATAGAGTGCTTGGTAAAGGGTTCGCCTTTGGTAAAGGGGAAGCACTGAAAGGCAAATACTGGCGTAGTGTCATCACCACTGGTGGTAAACAAGAGGCGTTTGGCTGCAGTGGTTATAACCGCTATCCCTTGGCCGAAATTCTGCAACCTTTCGAATTGACGGCAGCGCTATGTCAGATGCATTGGATTGAACCTCTGGTGCTCTATTGGGCGCGCAATGTTGATGAAGTGGAACGCTATCAACACGCTGAGGCTTATCGGCACTGGTTACTTGACCCATTAGCGGTATTCGAATCGGCACAAGGAGAAGAGCATGGTAGTGGAAAGTAATTTTCTCCAAAGTAGTGTTATTTTTTTGACTGCAGCAGTCGTTGCTGTCCCGATAGCTCAGCGCCTCGGTTTGGGTTCAGTGCTCGGTTATTTATTAGCCGGCATCGCAATCGGCCCGTGGGGGCTGGGTTTAATTCGCGATGTAGAGGCGATTCTCCACTTTGCTGAGTTTGGCGTGGTACTGCTGCTGTTCTTGATTGGTTTAGAGCTTAATCCGAAAAAACTGCTGCAAATGAAGAGGCCTATTTTAGGTTTAGGTGGCGCCCAAGTGGTGATCACCACGTTAGTGCTGGCGAGTATTGCCTATAGCTTTGATACATCGTGGCAAACCAGCTTAGTGATTGGTATGGGGTTGGCTCTTTCATCAACGGCGATTGCTTTACGCGTGATTGATGAACAAGGTTTAGCTGGCAGTGAAACGGGGCAGTCTGGCTTTGCGGTGTTGTTATTTCAAGACATTGCGGTGATTCCCATTTTAGCGGTACTTCCCCTTTTGGCTGGTAATACCGGCGGCGACTGGTTCGATGTACTCTGGATGATGGCTGGGGTTGCCGGTTTATTGGTCGGTGGTCATTTCTTGTTGCGCCCTGTGTTTCGCTATGTTGTTTTAAGTGGGGTACGAGAGCTTTTCACTATCGCTGCGCTGTTATTGGTGATTGGTATTGCTCTGGTGATGGAGCGCATCGGTTTATCGATGGCGTTAGGGACCTTCCTTGCGGGTGTGCTGCTGGCTGAAAGTGAATATCGCCACGAGCTTGAAATCGCGATTGAGCCGTTTAAAGGATTATTGCTCGGATTATTTTTCATCGCGGTTGGTATGGCGGTCAACTTAGGTTTACTGGCGTTGCAGCCAGTCGCGGTACTTTCGGCGGTCTTTGCTTTGGTCGCGGTGAAAGGCTTTATTCTGTATCTGTTAGCAAGGCTCGCTGGTAGTCGAGATAAAGCCCGCAGTAAAATGGCCGCGATCTTGAGCCAAGGCGGGGAATTTGCCTTTGTTATCTTTACCGCCGCAAGCAGCGAAGGTCTGCTTGATGAGCAGCAAATGGCTTTTTTATTACTCGTTGTGAGTTTATCTATGGTCACAACACCGCTGTTATTAATGTTACAAAATCAATTTTATGCCAGGTTACTCAATCTTGAACTGGAATCTGGGAAGCCGCAAAAAAGTGATGTCATCAACAAACAACCTCGCGTCATTATTGCCGGTTTTGGCCGCTTTGGTCAGATTATTGGCCGTTTAATGTACGCCAACAAAATCAAGGTTACCGTATTAGAGAGTGATGCCAGCCAAATTAAGCTATTACGTAAATATGGCTATAAAGTGTTTTATGGTGATGCGACGCAACTCGACTTGCTACGTGCGGCGGGTGCTGATAAAGCCGAGGCCATGGTGATCTGTACCGACTCACCAGATGAAATCATGAAAATCGTCGAACTGTGTCAAACGCATTTCCCACAACTGAAACTGCTCGCTCGTGCCCGCAGTCGCGTAGAAGCGTATCAACTGTTAAGCCATGGGGTAGATAACTACTCCAGAGAAACCTTTTTAGGCGCGCTCGACTTAGGACGTCAGGCATTGGTCAGTATGGGTATGCATCCTTATCAAGCTAAACGTGCTGAAGCGCATTTCAGAAAATTAGATAATGCGATGCTTAAAGAGTTACTTCCTCAGCATAATGATGATAAACAATTGGCCTCAAGAGCCAAAGAAGCCCGTAAAGAACTGGAAGAGATTTTCGGTCGTGAATTAGAAAGCGATCGACAAGCTAAAAACTTCTGGGATTAGTCCAATAATAGAGTTGTAACATGAAAAAAAGATTTATTGCCGGAGCACGTTGCCCTATATGTGCAGCACAAGACACCTTACGTTGGTGGATAGAGAATAATATTGAATTGGTTGAGTGTGTTGAGTGTCATCACCAAGACCAACGCACACCGCAAACTGTCGATCAATCCGAACACAGTGGGCAAGCAATGATCGGGATTTTTAAACCAGATTGATTGTGTTTCTATAAATCATCCCCATAATACCCCGATAGAAAGTTTGCAGACCTTAATCAAGTAGGGTCCTAATTCTCCTTGGAGTTAATATGAAAATTGAAAAGAACGTAGTTGTAAGTCTTGCTTACCAAGTAAAACTTGAAGACGGTGCGGTTGTTGATCAATCGACAGTGGACGCGCCACTTGATTACTTGCACGGCAACGACAACCTAATCACAGGTCTTGAAACCGCACTTGAAGGCAAAGAGGCGGGCGAGAAGTTCTCTGTGACGGTTTCTCCTGAAGAAGCGTACGGTGAGCACAGCGATGCTCTAGTACAGCGCGTTCCTGCTGAAGTATTCCAAGGCGTTGAAGAAATCGAAGTTGGCATGCGTTTCCTCGCGGATACTGACCAAGGTCCGATCCCGGTTGAAGTCACAGAAGTCGACGGCGATGAAGTGGTTGTCGATGGTAACCACATGCTAGCAGGCCAAACATTGACGTTTGATGTTGAAGTGATTGCGCTGCGTGAAGCAACAGCAGAAGAGATCGAACACGGCCATGTGCACCAAGCAGGCGGTTGTGGTCACGATCATGACCATGACCACGAAGGTGGCTGCTGTGGTGGCGAAGGCCACGACCATGGTGAAGAGAAAAAAGAAGGCTGCTGCGGTGGCGGTGGTTGCGGCTCTCACTAATCGCTTAGTGATTGACTGAAAAAGGCGCTTTCTGCTATGCGGGAGGTGCCTTTTTTGTTATTTATGGGTGACGTTTCCCTATCGAGATAGACACTATGACGCAACCTTTTTCCATCGCTATTCATGGCGGCGCAGGGACCATTTTACCTGAGCAGATGAGCGATGAGCTGAAAGCCGCTATTTTAGATGACCTAGAGCAGTCGGTTCGTCGTGGTCATCAGGTGTTAGAGCAGGGCGGTGATGCGTTAGATGCGGTGGTTGCCGCAGTAAAAGTGCTAGAAGACTCGCCTAATTTTAATGCCGGTAAAGGTTCCGTTTTGACCAATAAAGAGATGGTTGAGATGGATGCCTCTGTGATGCATGGCAAAGTGCTTGATGCCGGTGCGGTTGCTGGCGTTCGCCATATTAAAAACCCGGTTGAACTGGCCCGTGATGTGATGAACCAAAGTCATCATGTGCTACTGATTGGCGAAGGTGCCGAGGCGTTTGCTTTCGAGCACGGTCATGCATTTACAGAGCAAGACTATTTTTTTACTGACCGACGTTATCAGCAACTGCAATCGATGAAAGACAAGGGATTATTTGTGCTCTCTGAATCGAAATACCCCGACGACAAAAAGTTTGGTACTGTCGGTGCGGTAGCTCTTGACCAAGAAGGTAACCTTGCTGCGGCGACCAGTACTGGAGGCATTACCAATAAGCAGTATGGCCGTGTCGGCGATTCAGCGATTATCGGTGCTGGCACTTATGCCGAAAATGGCAATGTGGCGGTGTCGACCACAGGCATGGGCGAATTTTTTATTCGAAAAACGGTGGCGAGCGATGTGGCTGCGCGGATGCGCTATTTACAGCAAGATATTCATGTCGCATGTGACAGTGTGATCCAGGGTGAGCTTAAAGCAATGGGAGGCGAAGGCGGTTTAATCGCGGTTAATAGCCAAGGTGAGGTGCACTTTGCGATGAACAGTTGTGGAATGTATCGCGCCTGTATCGATATTGCTGGCAAGCTAAGCATTAAAATTTACGCCGACGAATAGAATAATCGTAGAAAAATTGCGCTTAAATTATGCTAGGTCAATAATTTAGTCTCGACTGGGGTGGGTGTGTTTAAAAAATGACTGCAAGAAGTGTGATTCAGTGCTAGAATCCATTTTTAATTAGCAATCAGAACTGGAAAGATGGGAAATAACGTAGTCGTTCTAGGCACCCAATGGGGTGACGAAGGTAAAGGTAAAATTGTTGACCTTTTAACTGAAGATGCAAAGTATGTGGTTCGCTACCAAGGCGGTCACAACGCAGGTCACACTCTAGTCATTGACGGTGAAAAAACCGTTCTTCATTTAATTCCATCAGGTATCCTGCGCGATAATATCAAATGTATTATCGGTAACGGTGTTGTACTTTCACCTGAAGCGTTAATGAAAGAAATGAAGCCTCTTGAAGAGCGCGGTATTCCAGTACGTGAGCGTCTTTTCATTTCTGAAGCATGTCCACTGATTCTTCCATACCACATTGCGATGGACCAAGCGCGCGAACTTGCTCGTGGTAGCAAAGCAATTGGTACGACTGGTCGCGGTATCGGTCCTGCTTATGAAGATAAAGTTGCTCGTCGCGGTCTACGCGTTGGTGACTTATTCGATATGGAAGCGTTCGCTGAGAAACTTAAAGAAGTGATGGAATACCATAACTTCCAATTAGTGCACTTCTATAAAGCTGAGCCAGTCAGTTACGATGACGTTCTAGAGCAAGCCAAAGGTTATGCTGAACTGTTGACTTCAATGGTTATTGACGTGACCGACGAACTAGATTCAGCGCGTAAGCGTGGCGACAAAATCATGTTTGAAGGCGCACAAGGTACGCTTCTTGACATTGACCACGGTACTTACCCGTATGTAACTTCTTCTAACACCACCGCAGGTGGCGTTGCAGCAGGTTCTGGCTTTGGTCCTCGTCATATCGGTTACATCCTTGGTATTACTAAGGCTTACTGTACTCGTGTTGGTTCAGGTCCATTCCCGACAGAACTCTACGATGGTCTAGACAAGCAAGACCCAGTTGGTAAACACTTGGGTACTGTTGGTCATGAGTTTGGCGCGACAACAGGTCGTCTACGCCGGACTGGTTGGTTTGATGCGGTTGCGATGCGTCGTGCAATTCAAATCAACTCGCTTTCTGGTATCTGTCTAACTAAACTTGATGTTCTCGATGGTCTAGAAGAGCTAAAAATCTGTACTGGTTACAAGATGAAAGATGGCTCAATGTTAGAAGTGTCACCAATGGCTGCTGAAGCCTTTGAAGAAGCGACGCCAATTTACGAAACCATGCCTGGTTGGTCTGAAAATACCTTCGGTGCGACGTCAATTGATGCGTTACCAAAAGCGGCACTTGACTACATCAAGCGCATCGAAGAGCTGACTGGTGTACCGGTAGATATCATCTCAACAGGTCCAGATCGTAATGAAACCATCATCAAGGTTCATCCATTCGAATCTTAATCTCTGATTGATTTCAAATAGTTATAAAACCAGCGCTAAGTCGCTGGTTTTTTTATGACCATTTTTCTTGAAATCTCATGCTGTTACGGCAACAATTTGCCATGTGACGGCAATTTTGATTAAAGAGTTAGCAGCCGTTGCCGATACTAGTATCAAGCTTGCCGCTTTAAGTGGCAAATCAGGATGCTGCTCAATATTACTCTCAATAAGGGCTGATACGTTTAAGCGTTTATTGAGAGTGGTATCGAGGTATCTTTAGTCGAAGTTAAGAGTGCAGAACATGAAGCTAAGACAGTTAGCAGCTTCGATGGTACTGGCGTTGAGTGCCTCAGTGGTACAGGCGAATACCTTGCCTGCAATCGGTGAGCCTGTACCTATCTATACCGAAGCCGAACTAATTAAACTGATTAATGACAATCAACATCTTGAACGCGTAAAAGCGGACAATTGCCAGTTGATCGAAGACATTGTTGCCCGTGCGACACGCATCAGCTTGCCAGCGTATGAGTTTCTTTACGGTGATATGCTTGCTTGGGGCGTGTGTGTCGATCAAGATGTCGAACTCGGGCTCTATTATATGGAGAATGCTGCGCACCAAGGTTTGCCAGCAGCACTTGAGCAAATTGGCCGTTATTATTCACGCGGAACGTTAGTCCAACAAGACAAAGAACGCGCGATTCCTTATCTGCGTGAAGCCGCCGCAATGGGTAACCTCAATGCTCGCATTCATCTTGCCGAACTTTTGTTGCGTGACTATGGTAGTCCACTTGATTACGAAGACGCCTATCGTTGGCTTTATAATTCGGTGACGGCTGACCAACGCACGCACAAACGAATCAATGTATTACGCCAAGGTTTAGAGCGCCGAATGCCGCAAAACATCATTGCGCGCGCTAAAAAACGCGACACTTTCTGGTAACACCTTTCGCTAACCATACTGCACTCTGGTTAGCGACTTGACTGAGTGCCCAACGCGAATGCTGGGCATTTTTTCTCTTAACACACTTTTCTACCAATAGAATTATGCTAAGTGATGAAAACGATTAAAAATTTCGTTTTTAACTCGACTTACCTGTAGCTTATTCTATGAGTCAGATATACTAGATTTAACTACCTTCCTTCTACTAATAGGCGTGCCTATGTCAGACAACACCCATAATGACCCATTTGCCGATCGTGAATCGGAAAATTATGAAAATCCGATCCCGAGCCGAGAATTTATCTTAGAATTTCTAAACCAAGCTGGCGTACCGATGAATCGTAACGATATCTTCGAAGCATTAAAGCTTGAAGGCGAAGAACACTACGAGGGTCTGCGCCGTCGTCTACGCGCCATGGAGCGCGATGGTCAATTAGTCTTTACTCGTCGTCAGTGTTACGCCTTGCCAGAAAAACTAGAGATGGTTAAAGGCTACGTGATTGGTCATAAAGATGGCCATGGCTGGGTTCGTCCAGAAGGAAGTGTCGGCAAAGATAACGATATTGTTTTGCCACACCACCAGATGAAAAACATCATCCACGGTGATTTTGTTTTAGTACAACCGACTGATAATTCTAAGCGTGGCCGTAAGGAAGGTCGACTGGTGCGCGTTTTAGAAGAGCGTCAAACACAAATCGTTGGCCGCTTCTTTATGGAATACGGCTACTCGTATGTTGTGCCAGATGACTCTCGTATTCACCAAGATATTTTGATCCCGAACGATCTCCGCGCCGGTGCGCGTATGGGCAATGTGGTGGTGATTGAAATTACCGACCGTGGTTCACGCTCACGTGGCATGATGGGTAAGGTTATCGAGGTATTAGGGGAAAACATGGCCCCTGGTATGGAAACGCAGATTGCGATCCGTACTCACCAAATCCCGCATCATTGGCCGGAAGAAGTCACTAAGCAGATTGCCGATTTGGGCGAGGAAGTTCCGCAAGAAGCTAAAGTGGACCGCGTTGATTTACGTCAATTGCCGTTGGTGACCATTGATGGCGAAGACGCGCGCGATTTTGATGATGCGGTCTACTGTGAAGCGAAGAAAGGCGGCGGCTGGCGCCTTTGGGTCGCGATTGCTGATGTAAGCTACTATGTCCGCCCAGGTACAGCGCTCGATAAAGAAGCCATCAACCGTGGTAACTCGGTTTACTTCCCATCACAGGTTGTCCCTATGCTGCCAGAAGTATTGTCGAATGGTCTGTGTTCGTTAAACCCACAAGTTGATCGCCTGTGTATGGTATGTGAAATGACCATCTCAGACAGCGGCAAGCTCTCAGGTTATAAGCACTACGAAGCGGTAATGAATTCGCATGCTCGACTCACTTATAACAAGGTGCATGACATCCTTGAAGGGGATGAAGAACTGCGTAGCCGTTATGAACCCGTGGTGCCGCACCTAGAAGAGTTGCACAATATGTACAAGGTGCTGAAAAAAGCACGTGCACATCGTGGTGCAATTGAGTTTGAAACCATCGAAACTAAGTTTATCTTTAATGCTGAGCGTAAAATCGACAGTATTGAACCTGTGATTCGTAACGATGCGCATAAGCTGATTGAAGAGTGCATGATCTTAGCCAATATTGCGTCGGCATCTTTGGTCGAGAAAGCCAAAGAACCAGCACTGTTCCGTATTCATGAATCACCCGGTGAACTGCGTTTACAAGGTTTCCGCGATTTTCTAGGTGAGCTGGGTCTGCACCTCAATGGTGGTCTAGAGCCTTCACCAACTGACTATGCTGACCTCATTAAACAAATTGGTGAGCGCGCAGACAAAGAGCTGATCCAAACAATGCTACTGCGTTCGATGAAACAAGCGGTGTATAATGCAGATAACTGTGGTCACTTTGGTTTGGCACTGAAACGCTACGCCCACTTCACTTCACCGATTCGTCGTTATCCAGACTTGTTGCTTCACCGTGCAATTAAGTATTTGATTGCCAAAGAGCAGGGGCGTAACCAAGATCGTTCGACGCCAACCGGAGGTTACCACTACTCATTTGATGATATGGACTTCTATGGCGAGCAATGTTCGATGACGGAGCGTCGTGCTGATGATGCAACGCGTGAAGTGTCGGATTGGCTCAAATGTGAATTCATGCAAGATCATGTCGGTGAAGAGCTCGATGGTGTGATTGCCAATGTCACCGGTTTTGGTTTCTTTGTTCGTCTAAGTGAACTGCACATTGATGGCTTAGTGCATATCTCTGCGTTAGACAATGATTACTACCAGTTTGATCCAATTGGGCAAAGACTGATTGGCGAAAGCTTTGGTGCTATTTATCGTCTTGGCGATGCGGTCAAAGTTAAAGTACTGTCCGTCAACTTAGATGATCGTCAAATTGACTTTGAATTAGTTGGAACAAGCCGTAAGCTACGCGGCAAAGGCAAAACAGCCAAAAAGCGAGCGGTAGAAGCGCAACTCAAAGCCAAGGAAAAAAAGCGTACGGCGAGCAAAGGAGGCAAAGCGGCCTTAAAAGCTACGCCGGAAGTGGAACCAACGAAACGACCGGATACAGTCGCAGGTGAAGCGAAAAAGCCCAAGGTCAAAAAAGCGCGCAAGAAGAAACCGCACAGTAAGCCAAAAACAAGCAAACGTAGTCCGGACGACGCGTAATTAGCGGTAGCGAACAACCAATAGGTTTTGATTAATGAGTAACGAATTTATCTACGGCATTCACGCTGTGAAAGCGGTATTAGAACGCGAACCTGAACGCTTTATTGAAGCGTTCGTGCTTAAAGGTCGGCAAGATGACCGCTTAATGCCGATTTTAAATGATCTGCAAACGTGTGGTGTGTCGATTCAACAGATGACGCGCAAAACTCTCGACGACAAAGCACGTGGTGCTAATCATCAGGGGATCATGGCGCGAGTAAAACCGGCCAAACAACTTAACGAAAACGATCTAGATGACATCATTGCCCAACAAGAATCACCACTTCTGTTGGTGTTAGACGGGGTGACAGACCCACACAATCTCGGTGCGTGTTTACGTAATGCTGATGCGGCGGGAGTTGCGGCGGTAATCGTCCCTAAAGATAAGTCAGCCAATATTACAGCTACAGTAAGTAAAGTGGCTTGTGGTGCGGCGGAAACCGTTCCATTGGTGCGTGTGACGAATTTGGCTCGTACTATGCGCGCATTGCAAGAGCAGGGAATTTGGTTTGTCGGCACCGCTGGCGAAGCAACGCACGATATCTATCAAGCTAAGCTTACAGGGCCTCTGGCGATTGTCATGGGTGCAGAAGGCGATGGTATGCGCCGTCTTACTCGCGAAACCTGTGATGATTTGATTAAGATCCCAATGTCAGGTTCAGTCTCTAGTTTGAATGTTTCTGTCGCATCGGGTGTGTGTTTGTTTGAAGCGGTACGCCAGCGTATGGCGTAATCGAACCCAACTGCACTTTGATAATGTAAAATAAAACGCAGGTTGTTGACTCAAACTGCGTTTTATTTTTTGTAGTAGCAGCACAATTTCTAGTATCAATTTAATCAATCGCAACGGACAACTGCAAGTATATCGAGTTCAAGTTGCCGACTTCTTGCCGCTTTTCAGCGTTTATCGTCAAAAGTCACGCCGTTTATTTTTCATCCGCCCCTTGCAAGTAAAACTGTGATCTGTATAATGCACCGCACTGGTTAAGCCAGTTGTGAACCAATGAGTAACGAGGAGCTGAATTATCTCTTTGATTTTTCAGGTAATGTAAACTCAGCTTATGTTCGCGGTTAATACAATTAGCTACTTATTCTTCGGAATAACTATTCCCAGAGGTGACTCTGCCACATAGGGGTAGTTGATCGAAAATTAACTGACAATGCGTCCTAATCTTGGATGCTACGGTTTCACATAAATCAATCGGCATTCTCTCGTCTTGACGAGTTTGAGTGGCGATATTGTTTGTGTAATATTTAATTTTGGAGCTCTGTCTCATGCAGAACCAACGTATCCGTATCCGCCTAAAAGCTTTCGATTACAAACTAATCGATGCTTCTACCGCGGAAATCGTTGAAACAGCTAAGCGCACTGGCGCACAGGTTCGTGGTCCAATCCCACTACCTACTCGTAAAGAGCGTTTCACAGTTCTTATCTCTCCGCACGTTAACAAGAAAGCACGTGACCAGTACGAAATTCGTACTCACAAGCGTCTAATCGACATCGTTGAGCCAACAGACAAAACTGTTGATGCTCTAATGCGTCTAGACCTTGCTGCGGGCGTTGACGTTCAAATTAGCCTAGGTTAAGGGAGATTAGAAGAATGATTGGTCTAATCGGTCGTAAAGTGGGCATGACCCGCGTATTTACTGAAGAAGGCGTTTCTATCCCAGTAACTGTTGTTGAGGTTGAAGCTAACCGTGTTTCTCAAGTTAAAACACTTGATACAGACGGCTACGCAGCAATCCAGGTAACTACTGGTACTAAGAAAGCTAACCGCGTAACTAAGCCAGAAGCAGGTCACTTTGCTAAAGCAGGTGTTGAAGCTGGTCGCGGTCTTTGGGAATTCCGTTTGGAAAACGGCGAAGAGTTCGAAGTTGGTGCTGAACTAACAGTAGAACTATTCAACGAAACTAAGAAAGTAGACGTTACTGGTACATCTAAAGGTAAGGGCTTCCAAGGCGCTATCAAGCGTTGGAACTTCAGTACTCAAGATATGACTCACGGTAACTCATTGTCTCACCGTGCTCCGGGTTCAATTGGCCAATGTCAAACTCCAGGTCGCGTATTTAAAGGCAAGAAAATGGCAGGTCACATGGGTGCTGAGCGTGTAACGACTCAAAACCTAGAGATCGTACGTGTTGACGCTGAGCGCAATCTGCTTCTTATTAAAGGTGCAGTACCAGGCTCAACAGGTGGCAACGTGATCGTTAAACCAGCTGTTAAAGCATAACGTCTCAGGAGTAAGTAATGGAACTAATGGTTAAAGGTGCTGATGCACTAACTGTTTCCGAAACTACTTTCGGACGTGAGTTTAACGAAGCTCTTGTACACCAAGTAGTTGTAGCGTTTGCTGCAGGTGCTCGTCAAGGTACTCGTGCTCAGAAAACACGTTCAGAAGTTTCTGGCGGTGGCGCTAAGCCATGGCGTCAAAAAGGTACTGGCCGTGCGCGCGCTGGTACAATCCGTAGCCCAATCTGGCGTACAGGTGGTGTTACTTTTGCTGCGAAACCACAAGATCACAGCCAAAAAGTAAACAAAAAAATGTACCGTGGTGCTATGAAGAGCATTCTGTCTGAGCTAGTTCGTCAAGAGCGTTTAATCGTTGTTGATAACTTCTCAGTAGAAGGACCAAAAACGAAAGAGCTTGTAGCTAAGCTGAAAGAGCTTGAGCTAACTGATGCGCTTATCGTGACTAGCGAAGTAGATGAAAATCTATTCCTAGCAGCTCGTAACCTATACAAAGTTGACGCTCGTGACGTAGCTGGTATTGACCCAGTTTCACTAATCGCGTTCGACAAAATTGTAATGACTGCTGATGCAGTTAAACAAGTTGAGGAGATGCTAGCATGATCACTGAAGAGCGTATCCTAAAAGTTCTACGTGCACCGCACATCTCTGAAAAAGCGACTATGGCCGCTGAGAAAGCGAACACTATCGTTTTCAAAGTAGCTCAAGACGCTACTAAAAAAGAGATCAAAGCAGCTGTAGAAAAGCTATTTGAAGTTGAAGTTAAGTCAGTAAATACCCTTATCACTAAGGGTAAGACCAAACGTCAAGGTCTACGCCAAGGTCGCCGCAGCGACGTTAAGAAAGCGTACGTTACTTTGAAAGAAGGTCAAGATCTTGACTTCGTTGGCGGCGCGGAATAACAGGAGTAGTTGAGAAATGGCTATTGTTAAATGTAAGCCGACTTCCCCTGGTCGTCGTCACGTTGTTAAAGTTGTTAACGCTGACCTACACAAGGGTAAGCCATACGCACCTCTTCTAGAGAAAAACTCTAAGAATGGTGGTCGTAACAACAACGGTCGTATTACAGTACGTCACATCGGCGGTGGTCATAAGCACCACTACCGTGTCATTGACTTCAAACGTACTAAAGACGGTGTTCCAGCGAAAGTTGAGCGTCTAGAATACGATCCAAACCGTAGTGCTAACATCGCTCTAGTTCTGTACGCAGACGGTGAGCGTCGTTACATCCTAGCACCTAAAGGTGTTAACGCGGGTGATGCTATCCAGTCAGGTGTTGATGCACCGATTAAAGCTGGTAACGCACTTCCAATGCGTAACATCCCAGTAGGTTCAACTGTACATAACGTTGAACTTAAGCCTGGTAAAGGTGGTCAGCTAGCTCGTTCGGCTGGTGCGTATGCTCAAATCGTTGCTCGCGACGGTTCATACGTAACTATCCGTCTACGTTCTGGTGAAATGCGCAAAGTTCTATCTGAAGGCCGTGCAACCATCGGCGAAGTTGGTAACTCTGAGCACATGCTACGTGAACTTGGTAAAGCTGGCGCAAACCGCTGGCGTGGTGTTCGTCCTACCGTTCGCGGTGTGGTAATGAACCCAGTAGATCACCCACACGGTGGTGGTGAAGGCCGCACTTCTGGTGGTCGTCACCCAGTATCACCTTGGGGTCAGCCTACTAAAGGCTTCAAGACTCGTAAGAACAAACGCACCGACAAGTACATCGTACGTCGTCGTAATAAGTAATCTATATAAAGAGGAATCGCCATGCCACGTTCTCTCAAGAAAGGTCCATTTATTGACCTACACTTGCTGAAGAAGGTAGAGAAAGCGGTGGAAAGCGGAGACAAAAAGCCTATTAAGACTTGGTCCCGTCGTTCAATGATCATCCCTACGATGATCGGTTTGACCATCGCTGTCCATAATGGTCGTCAGCACGTACCAGTTTTTGTAACCGAAGAAATGATCGGCCACAAACTGGGCGAATTCGCACCAACACGTACTTACCGCGGCCATGTCGTGGATAAGAAAGCTAAGAAGCGTTAGGGAGTAGATGATGGAAGCACTAGCTAAACATAACTTTGCTCGCATTTCGCCTCAGAAAGCTCGCTTAGTTGCGGACCAAATTCGTGGAAAATCTGTAGACCAAGCTCTAGAAATCCTGACATTCAGCAACAAAAAAGCGGCTGATCTGATCAAGAAAGTTCTAGAGTCTGCTATCGCTAACGCGGAGCACAATGAAGGTGCAGATATTGACGATCTAAATGTCGCAAAAATCTTCGTAGATGAAGGCCCTATCATGAAGCGTATTATGCCTCGTGCTAAAGGTCGTGCGGATCGTATCTTGAAGCGTTCAAGCCACATCACTGTTGTTGTAGCAGACGCTTGAGACTAGGAGAGTAAGCAATGGGTCAAAAAGTACATCCTAATGGTATTCGTCTAGGCATCGTTAAGCCTTGGAATGCTACATGGTTTGCTAACACCAAAGATTTCGCTGACAACCTAGACGGCGACTTCAAGGTACGTCAGTTCCTTACAAGCGAACTGAAAAAAGCATCTCTTTCACGTATCATTATCGAGCGTCCTGCTAAGAGCATCCGTGTGACTATTCACACGGCTCGCCCAGGTGTTGTTATCGGTAAGAAAGGTGAAGACGTAGAGAAACTACGCGCAGCTGTAGCTAAAATTGCAGGTGTACCAGCACAGATCAACATCGCTGAAGTACGCAAGCCAGAGCTAGATGCTCAGCTTGTTGGCGACAGCATCGCGTCTCAACTAGAACGTCGTGTGATGTTCCGTCGTGCTATGAAGCGCGCGGTACAAAACGCAATGCGTCTAGGTGCTAAGGGTATCAAAGTACAAGTAAGTGGTCGTTTAGGCGGCGCTGAAATTGCACGTGCTGAGTGGTATCGTGAAGGCCGTGTGCCTCTACACACTCTACGTGCTGACATTGATTACGCAACTTCTTCGGCTCACACCCAATACGGTGTAATCGGCATTAAAGTTTGGATCTTCAAAGGTGAGATTCTAGGCGGTATGCCAGCAGCTAACGCTGTAGAGCCTAAAGGCGACAAGCCTAAGAAGCAGCGCAAAGGCCGTAAGTAAGGAGTCGACAGATGCTACAACCTAAACGTACTAAGTTCCGTAAGGTTATGACTGGTCGTAACCGTGGTCTAGCTAAAGGTACTGATGTAAGCTTCGGCGAATTCGGTCTTAAAGCTATTGGCCGTGGTCGTCTGACTGCTCGTCAAATCGAAGCGGCACGTCGTGCAATGACACGCCACGTTAAGCGTCAAGGTAAAATCTGGATCCGTGTGTTCCCAGATAAGCCTATCACAGAAAAACCACTTGAAGTTCGTCAGGGTAAGGGTAAAGGTAACGTTGAGTACTGGGTAGCCCAAATCCAACCTGGAAAGGTGATGTACGAAATGGGTGGTGTACCTGAAGAATTGGCGCGTGAAGCGTTCCGCCTTGCGGCTCGTAAACTGCCATTCAAAACTACATTTGTAACTAAGCAGGTGATGTGATGAAAGCACAAGATCTACGCGAGAAGAGCGTTGAAGAGCTTAACTCTGAGCTATTGAATTTGTTGCGTGAACAGTTCAACTTGCGTATGCAAGCTGCGACTGGTCAACTACAGCAAACTCATACTCTGAAAGCTGTACGCCGTGATATCGCACGTGTGAAAACTGTTTTGACTGAAAAGGCAGGCGCATAATGAGCGAAGTAAAACGTACTCAACAAGGTCGTGTTGTTAGCGACAAGATGGATAAGTCTATCACTGTTGCTATCGAGCGTTTCGTAAAACACCCAATTTACGGTAAGTTCGTAAAACGCACGACTAAAGTACACGCACACGATGAGAACAACCAATGTGGCCTAGGCGACAAAGTTGAAATCGTAGAGTGTCGTCCACTGTCTAAGACTAAGTCTTGGGCTTTGGTAAAAGTTTTAGAAAAAGCGAAGATGTAATCTTCTCTATTCTATAGCTAGAACGGCTCCAAAAAATATTTTGGAGCCGTTTATTTTTTGACTACCCAATTATAAAAAAGGGTGGTACAATTCGCGTCCCTTTTAAAGAGGCAGCCCGACCCGTGAGGGTCTAGTTTTTTTATATATTAGCGGAGCACTAACATGATCCAAATGCAAAGTATGCTGGACGCAGCTGATAACTCAGGCGCTCGCAGCGTAATGTGTATTAAGGTTCTGGGTGGCTCTCACCGCCGTTATGCACATATCGGTGACGTCATTAAAGTTACTGTTAAGGAAGCAATTCCTCGCGGTAAAGTTAAAAAAGGTGACGTTCTGAAGGCGGTGGTAGTTCGCACCCGTAAAGGCGTACGTCGTCCAGACGGTTCTGTCATTCGCTTCGACCGTAATGCTTGCGTATTGTTGAATGACAATACTGAGCAACCAATCGGTACACGTATCTTTGGTCCTGTGACTCGCGAACTTCGTGGCGATAAGTTCATGAAGATCGTTTCACTGGCTCCAGAAGTTCTGTAAGGAGCACGTAAGATGGCAGCTAAAATCCGTCGTAATGACGAAGTAATCGTTCTTGCTGGTAAAGATAAAGGCAAGAAAGGTAAAGTAACTAAGGTTCTAGCAACCGGTAAAGTTATCGTTGAAGGTATTAACCTTGTTAAGAAGCATCAAAAACCTGTTCCAGCTCTAGGTATCCAAGGCGGTATCGTTGAGCAGGAAGCAGCAATTGACGTTTCTAACATTGCTATTTTCAACGCAGCTACTGGTAAAGCTGACCGTATCGGTTTCCGTTTCGAAGATGGTAAGAAAGTTCGTTTCTTTAAGTCTAACGACGAAATCGTTTCTAACTAATAGAAGTAATTTGGAGTTCTACTATGGCGAAACTGCATGATTACTACAAGTCGTCTGTAGTCGCTGAACTTGCCAAAGAGTTCGGCTACACAAGCGTCATGCAAGTCCCTAGAGTCGAGAAAATCACCCTAAACATGGGTGTTGGTGAAGCAATCAACGACAAGAAACTGCTAGAAAACGCAGCAAGTGATATGGCAACGATCTCAGGTCAAAAGCCACTTATCACTAAAGCACGTAAATCTGTTGCAGGTTTCAAAATCCGCGAAGGCTACCCTATCGGTTGTAAAGTAACCTTGCGTGGCGAACGTATGTGGGATTTTCTTGAGCGTTTAATTAATATCGCTCTTCCACGAGTACGTGACTTCCGTGGCGTTAGCGCTAAGTCTTTTGACGGTCGCGGTAACTACAGCATGGGCGTTCGCGAGCAAATCATCTTCCCGGAAATCGACTTTGATAAAGTTGATAAAGTACGCGGTCTAGACATCACTATTACGACGTCTGCTGCTACTGATGAGGAAGGCCGAGCTCTGCTGGCTGCCTTTAACTTCCCATTCCGTAAGTAAGGTGAAGGGTTACTGTTATGGCTAAAAATTCAATGAAAGCGCGCGAAGTAAAACGCGCGAAACTTGTAGCTAAGTTCGCTGAAAAGCGTGCAGCGCTTAAAGTTATCATTAGCGATGTAAACGCATCTGAAGAAGATCGTTGGAATGCAGTGCTTAAATTGCAATCTCTTCCACGTGATTCAAGTGCATCACGTCAGCGCAACCGTTGCAACCAAACTGGTCGTCCACACGGTTACCTACGTAAGTTCGGTCTCAGCCGTATTAAAGTTCGTGAAGCTTGCATGAAAGGCGAGATTCCTGGACTTCGTAAGGCTAGCTGGTAATTGCCACTTAATCATTTGGAGTAAATCATATGAGCATGCAAGATCCGATTTCGGATATGCTGACCCGCATTCGTAACGGTCAAGCAGCAGACAAAGTCTCTGTTAAAATGCCTTCTTCAAAGCTTAAAGTTGCAATTGCTGCACTACTAAAAGCTGAAGGTTACATCGTTGACTTCGCTGTTGAAGGCGAAGCAAAACCTGAGCTAGAAGTTACTCTTAAGTACTTCCAAGCTAAACCGGTAATCGAGCAAATCAAACGTGTTTCTCGTCCAGGTCTACGTGTTTACAAGAAGAAAGATCAACTTCCTTCTGTAATGGGTGGTCTTGGTGTTGCCGTCGTTTCAACTTCCAAGGGTCTGATGTCAGACCGAGCTGCACGCAAAGCAGGTCTTGGCGGTGAAATCATCTGTTACGTAGCTTAATAAGGAGTAGACTATGTCTCGTGTTGCTAAAGCACCTGTCGCTATTCCAGCTGGCGTAGAGGTGAAACTAAACGGCCAAGAAGTTACTGTAAAAGGTGCTAAAGGCGAACTATCTCGTGTTCTTAACGACGCAGTAGTTGTTGCTCAGGAAGAAAACAATCTTACTTTCGGTCCACGCGAAGGTGTTGCTAACGCATGGGCACAAGCAGGTACTGCTCGCGCTCTAGTTAATAACATGGTTGTTGGCGTTACTGAAGGCTTTACTAAGAAGCTAACCCTTAAGGGTGTTGGTTACCGTGCTGCTATCAAAGGCAACGCTGTAGGCCTAACTTTAGGCTTCTCACACCCAGTTGAGCACGAGTTGCCAGCGGGTATTAAAGCTGAATGTCCAAGCCAAACTGAAATCGTGATCACGGGTTGTGACAAACAACTTGTTGGTCAGGTTGCGGCTGACATTCGTTCTTACCGTGAGCCTGAGCCTTATAAAGGTAAAGGTGTTCGTTACGCAGATGAAAATGTGCGTACTAAAGAAGCTAAGAAGAAGTAAGGTAACACTATGGATAAGAAAGCATCTCGCATCCGTCGTGCTACACGCGCACGTCGTAAGATTGCAGAACTGGGTGCAACTCGCCTAGTAGTACACCGTACTCCTCGTCACGTGTACGCTCAGGTTATTGCAGCTAATGGCTCTGAGGTTATCGCAGCAGCTTCTACTGTAGAAAAAGCGATCCGTGAGCAAGTTAAGAACACTGGTAACATCGATGCAGCTAAAGCAGTGGGTAAAGCCGTTGCTGAGCGCGCTCTTGAAAAAGGCGTTGAAGCAGTTGCATTTGATCGTTCTGGTTTCCAATACCACGGTCGAGTGGCGGCGCTAGCAGAATCTGCTCGCGAAGCTGGTCTGAAATTCTAAGGTAGGGTTGGAAGATGGCTAAAGAACAACAAGTTCAAGCGAATGATTTGCAAGAAAAGCTAATCGCCGTTAACCGCGTTTCTAAAACGGTTAAAGGTGGTCGAATCATGAGCTTCACTGCACTAACAGTAGTTGGTGACGGTAATGGTCGTGTAGGTTTCGGTTACGGCAAAGCTCGTGAAGTACCTGCAGCGATCCAAAAAGCAATGGAAAAAGCACGTCGTAACATGACTACGATCGCGCTTAACGAAGGTACCCTTCACCACCCAGTGAAAGGTCGCCATTCGGGCTCTAAAGTTTACATGCAGCCTGCTGCTGAAGGTACTGGTGTTATCGCAGGTGGTGCGATGCGTGCAGTACTAGAAGTTGCTGGTGTACATAACGTACTATCTAAAGCATATGGTTCTACGAACCCTATCAACATCGTTCGTGCTACGATCGATGCTCTAGGTAGCATGAAGTCACCTGACATGGTTGCTGCTAAACGTGGTCTAACTGTTGAATCTATTTCGGAGTAAGAACACCATGGCAACTATTAAAGTAACTCAGACTAAAAGCTCAATTGGTCGCCTACCTAAGCACAAAGCTACTTTGCGCGGTTTAGGCCTTCGTAAAATCAATCATACAGTAGAACTTGAAGATACTCCGTGTGTACGCGGCATGATCAACAAGGTTTACTACATGGTTAAAGTTGAGGAGTAATCAGAATGCGTTTGAATACTCTATCACCAGCAGCTGGTGCTAAAACTACCGCTAAGCGTGTAGGTCGTGGTATCGGCTCTGGCCTAGGTAAAACTGGTGGCCGCGGTCACAAAGGTCAAAAGTCACGTTCTGGCGGTTCTGTCCGTCCAGGTTTTGAAGGCGGTCAGATGCCTCTAAAACAACGTCTACCTAAATTCGGTTTCACTTCTCGTAAGAGCCTAGTGTCTGCTGAAGTTCGTCTAGCTGAGCTAGCGAAGGTAACAGGTGACGTTGTAGATCTAAACAGCCTTAAAGCTGCGAACGTTATCACTAAGAACATCGAATTTGCAAAAGTTGTTCTATCTGGTGAAATTAACAAAGCAGTGACTGTTAAAGGTCTACGTGTGACTAAAGGCGCTAAAGCTGCAATCGAAGCTGCAGGCGGCAAAATCGAGGAATAATCTCGAGGAACGAGGTACAGATGGCTAAGAAACCAGGACAAGATTTTCGTAGTGCTCAGAGCGGCTTAAGTGAGCTAAAGTCGCGCTTATTATTCGTAATTGGTGCACTTTTAGTATTCCGAGCAGGCTCTTTCGTGCCGATTCCTGGTATTGACGCAGCTGTACTTGCCGATTTGTTCGAACAGCAAAAAGGGACCATCGTAGAAATGTTTAACATGTTCTCCGGTGGTGCTCTTGAGCGTGCATCTATATTAGCGTTGGGCATCATGCCGTATATTTCGGCATCTATTGTTGTCCAATTGCTAACTGTAGTTCATCCAGCGTTAGCTGAACTCAAAAAAGAGGGTGAAGCAGGCCGTCGTAAGATAAGCCAATATACACGCTACGGCACGCTTGTACTTGCAACATTCCAAGCGATTGGTATTGCAACAGGCCTACCAAACATGGTCGATAATCTGGTTGTTATCAACCAAACCATGTTTACGCTTATTGCAACCGTAAGTTTAGTAACCGGTACCATGTTCCTAATGTGGCTAGGTGAACAAATTACAGAGCGCGGAATCGGTAATGGTATTTCGATACTCATTTTTGCAGGTATTGTTGCTGGATTGCCATCTGCAATCGGTCAAACAATCGAGCAAGCGCGTCAAGGTGAATTGCATGTACTTCTTCTGTTGTTGATTGGTGTACTTGCTTTTGCAGTTATTTACTTCGTTGTGTTCATGGAGCGCGGTCAACGTCGAATCGTCGTTAACTACGCAAAGCGTCAACAAGGTCGTAAAGTATTTGCTGCGCAAAGCACTCACTTGCCACTTAAAATTAATATGGCAGGTGTTATTCCAGCAATCTTCGCATCAAGTATTATCCTGTTCCCAGGAACATTGGCGCAGTGGTTTGGTCAAAATGGTGAGAGCAGCGCGTTCGGTTGGTTAACTGACGTGTCTTTGGCTCTTAGCCCAGGTCAACCTCTGTATGTAATGCTTTATGCAGCAGCGATTATTTTCTTCTGTTTCTTTTACACGGCGTTGGTATTCAACCCGCGTGAAACAGCAGATAACTTGAAGAAGTCAGGTGCATTCGTACCCGGCATCCGCCCAGGTGAACAGACAGCTAGGTATATTGATAAAGTAATGACGCGTTTAACCCTAGCGGGTGCGCTTTACATTACCTTTATCTGTCTGATTCCTGAGTTCATGATGGTCGCGTGGAACGTACGTTTCTACTTCGGCGGTACATCACTACTTATCGTAGTGGTTGTTATTATGGACTTTATGGCACAGGTACAGACTCATCTGATGTCCCAACAGTATGATTCTGTGTTGAAGAAGGCAAATCTGAAAGGGTACGGTCGTTAATCCGACAGTAGTCTCAGATTTCATCTACGGAGTTTAGCAATGAAAGTTCGTGCTTCCGTTAAAAAAATCTGCCGTAACTGTAAAGTTATCAAGCGTAACGGTGTCGTTCGTGTGATTTGCAGTGAGCCAAAGCATAAACAACGCCAAGGCTAATAAGCAGAAATTTTTACTTGAAATATAAGGTAGTGTCGAGTATATTTCCCGGCCTACCTTTTGCGTGCAAAAGAAGTAGTACTCCGCAGCGTATCCTAAACGGGCTTTGCTGCGGCTAATTCTTTTATGAAACACTATGGAGTGAATAATGGCCCGTATAGCAGGCATTAACATTCCTGATCAGAAACATGCTGTGATTGCACTAACGTCAATCTACGGCATCGGTAAAACTCGCTCTCAAGCTATTCTAGCTGAAGTGGGTATTGCTGAAGATGTTAAGATCAGTGAACTAACTGAAGAGCAGATCGATCAACTGCGTGATGGTGTAGCTAAATACACTGTAGAAGGTGATCTACGTCGTGAAGTATCAATGAACATCAAGCGCCTTATGGACCTTGGTTGTTACCGTGGTCTTCGTCATCGTCGCAGTCTACCACTACGTGGACAGCGTACTAAAACCAATGCTCGCACCCGCAAGGGTCCGCGTAAGCCGATCAAGAAATAATCGGGAAGGTATAGAGTACAATGGCTAAACAACCAACTCGCGCTCGTAAGCGCGTACGCAAGCAAGTAGCAGATGGCGTAGCGCACATCCATGCTTCTTTCAATAACACAATCGTAACCATCACTGACCGTCAAGGTAATGCTCTTGCATGGGCTACTGCCGGTGGTTCAGGTTTCCGTGGTTCTCGTAAGTCTACTCCGTTCGCTGCACAGGTTGCTGCTGAACGTTGTGCTGAAATGGCTAAAGAATACGGTCTAAAGAACTTGGAAGTTATGGTTAAGGGTCCAGGTCCAGGTCGCGAATCTACAGTTCGTGCACTGAACGCTGCTGGTTTCCGCATCACTAACATCGTTGATGCTACACCAATCCCTCATAACGGTTGTCGTCCACCTAAGAAACGTCGCGTATAACGTTTTTTAGAACACTGGAGAAAGATCATGGCAAGATATTTGGGTCCTAAGCTGAAGCTTAGCCGTCGCGAAGGTACTGACTTATTCCTTAAGTCTGGTGTACGCGCGATCGATACCAAGTGTAAAATTGATAACGCACCAGGTGTACACGGCGCTCGTCGCGGTCGTCTATCTGAGTATGGCGTTCAGCTTCGTGAGAAGCAAAAAGTACGTCGTATGTACGGCGTTCTAGAAAAACAATTCCGTAACTACTACAAAGATGCTGCACGCCTTAAAGGCAACACGGGTGAGAACCTACTTCAGCTTCTTGAAGGTCGTCTTGATAACGTGGTTTACCGCATGGGCTTTGGTGCAACTCGCGCAGAAGCACGTCAGCTAGTTAGCCATAAAGCTATCCTAGTTAACGGTAAAGTTGTAAACATTCCTTCTTTCAAAGTTGCGGCTAATGACGTTGTTTCTATCCGCGAGAAAGCTAAACAGCAATCTCGTATTAAAGCGGCTCTAGAAGTTGCTGAACAACGTGAAAAACCAACTTGGATTGAAGTAGATGGTAGCAAGATGGAAGGAACATTCAAGCGTATGCCTGAGCGTTCAGATCTGTCTGCTGACATCAACGAACAATTGATCGTCGAGCTTTACTCTAAGTAAGGTTAAACTAAAGAGAGGACACAATGCAGGGTTCTGTAACAGAATTTCTTAAGCCGCGTCTTGTTGACATCGAACAAGTCAGCACGACTCACGCAAAAGTAACTCTTGAGCCATTAGAGCGTGGTTTTGGCCATACTCTTGGTAATGCACTTCGCCGTATTCTTCTATCTTCTATGCCAGGTTGTGCTGTAACAGAAGTAGAAATTGAAGGCGTACTTCATGAGTACAGCACTAAAGAAGGTGTTCAAGAAGATATTCTTGAAATCCTTCTAAACCTTAAAGGTTTGGCTGTACACGTTGCCGAAGGCAAAGATGAAGTGTTCATTACTTTGAATAAATCAGGCTCGGGCCCTGTGGTTGCAGGTGACATCACCCATGATGGTGATGTAGAGATCGCTAACCCTGAACACGTTATTTGTCATCTAACTAATGACAACGCTGAGATCGCAATGCGTATCAAAGTTGAACGTGGTCGCGGTTATGTTCCGGCTTCAGCTCGTATCCATACTGAAGAAGATGAGCGTCCTATTGGTCGCCTACTGGTTGACGCTACGTACAGCCCAGTGGATAAAATTGCTTATTCTGTTGAAGCGGCTCGTGTAGAGCAGCGTACAGACTTAGACAAGCTTGTCATCGATATGGAAACGAACGGTACACTAGACCCTGAGGAAGCAATCCGTCGTGCAGCTACCATCCTAGCTGAACAACTGGATGCGTTCGTAGATCTTCGTGATGTACGTGTACCTGAGGAGAAGGAAGAGAAGCCAGAATTCGATCCGATCCTACTGCGTCCTGTAGACGATCTTGAACTAACAGTTCGCTCTGCTAACTGTCTAAAAGCAGAAGCGATTCACTACATCGGTGATCTTGTACAGCGTACTGAGGTTGAGCTACTTAAAACGCCTAACCTTGGTAAAAAATCTCTTACAGAGATTAAAGACGTACTTGCATCACGTGGTCTGTCTCTGGGCATGCGCCTAGAAAACTGGCCACCAGCGTCTATCGCTGAAGATTAATCGATAATAGTTAGAAGGATTAGGTCATGCGCCATCGTAAGAGTGGTCGTCAACTCAACCGCAACAGCTCACATCGTAAAGCGATGTTTAGCAACATGGCTAGCTCTCTAGTACGTCATGAAGTTATCAAGACTACATTGCCAAAAGCAAAAGAGCTACGTCGCGTAGTTGAGCCTTTGATTACACTAGCTAAGACTGACAGCGTTGCTAACCGTCGTCTAGCATTTGCACGTACTCGTGACAACGAAGTAGTTGCAAAACTATTTAACGAACTAGGTCCACGTTTTGCTGCTCGTCAGGGCGGTTACACTCGTATCCTAAAAGCTGGTTTCCGTACTGGTGATAAAGCTCCAATGGCTTACATTGAGCTTGTCGATCGCCCAGCTGCTGAAGAAGCTGCTGAGTAATCAGGTTCGTATGAACGAAAAAACCGAGCATTAGCTCGGTTTTTTTGTGCCTGAATTCTGGGTATAAAAACGGCGACACATTGGTCGCCGTTTAAATGTGTTAATTTGCGAAAAATTAAAGGATGTCGAGTAGTTCTACTTCGAACACTAGCGCTGCAAATGGAGGGATAGCTGCACCTGCGCCGCGCTCACCATAGGCAAGATCTTGTGGGATGTAGAGTTTCCATTTAGAACCTACAGGCATTAGTTGAAGTGCTTCTACCCAACCTTTGATAACACCTGTTACAGGGAATTCAGCAGGTTGGCCACGTGAAACAGAACTGTCGAATACAGTACCGTCTGTTAGTTCGCCGTGGTAGTGAACGCGAACTTGCTTATCTGAAGTTGGGATTTCACCAGTACCTTCAGTGATCATTTCGTACTGTAGACCAGACTCAAGAACCGTTACTTCTGGACGTAGAGCATTGTCTTTTAGGAACGCTTCTCCGTCAGCGGCAGCAACTTTAGCGGCTTCTTGACGTGATGATTCCATACGAGTGTGAAGTTCTTGTAGTGCAGCGTTGATTTCATCCACTTCAATTGCTGGCTGTTCACCAACAAGTGCAGTTGCGATACCAGCTGCGATAGCGTCAACGTTAAGACCTTCTAGACCAGAACCAGCCAGTTGCTGACCCATTTGTAGACCGATACCGTAGCTTGCTTTTTGCTCTACAGTGTCAAATTTTACTTCAGACATGGTGTCTCTCTATTTATGGTGTATAAAGTGCCAAGGATACCAGTTATGCGCTTATGATGAAATGGTCGATGGGTATTCGAGTGTGGTGTTACAGGCTGAGATCTGTCTCTCTTTTTAACCACGTTTCGGTCAAATTTGACTGCGTTATCACTATCAATCAATAAAATTCCTATACTGATAGCGGCTTGGTTTTTATACTTAGAATAACGCCGATTTGGAGACAAGGTGCGATGAACCGTAGAAAGAAGAACAGGCAACAGAAAGTGGATTACGTTGAGATGGTAAAGGCAAAGCTCAACTCCGTTGACTGGTCAGCTACCAAGCAGCGGGTCGTAGGGAAGTGGCACATACTACCAAAACTTCATCAGCGCGCATTAATGGTACTGATACCGATATTGGTTATTTTACTGATAATTCCAGCACCTAAACCTGATGCTGCTAGTGATTCTCCTCAGCCATCAGCGACTCAGCGTGTCAATGTGGATATCAACACGCGCAGTTTGAGCGAGCAAAACAGTGCCCCCAAGAAGTCACAGACTTCAGCAGATGCTTGGAAAGAGTATCAAGTGCAAAATGGCGATACCTTAGCACAGGTTTTCCGTAGTAATGGATTAGCGATGGCAGACTTAAACGCACTGGTTAAAGTTGAAGGTTCTGATAAACCGTTAAGCTACATCAAACAAGGCCAACTGGTGCGATTTAAATTGGCGGACAACGGTCAGCTCGATATCCTGCAGCTTGAAAAAAACAATCAGTCAGTGATGTTTTTCCGCTTGTCAGACGGCGGTTTTGGTCGCAGCAAGTAACGTAGAAATTGCCAAGGCATTAGGGGGATAATAATCATTGTTATCCCGAGTGCCGTCATCCAGTCTGGAATCTCATCAAACCCAATCACGCCAAACAACACCACGAAGATTAGCCCTGAGTTTTCAGCTATTGCAATCTGTCCGGCAGGCGCCTTTCGATAAGCCATCACAGCTAAACCGTTATAAAACAATATTAAACTCGCACTGGCGACGATAAGTGTCAAATGACTAAGTGAAATCGGTGTCCAATAGATAAAAGCCAGCAGGGCTGACACAGGCAATGAAAGTAACGACGTCCAGAAAAGGGTACTGATCACGCTCTGATTGCTGGGTAGTTTACGTGCGGTCAGGTTAAATAGCGCCAGAGTTAGCGTTGTGCCCAGCGCAAAAAGGGCGGCCCAATGGAATTCTGAAGGACGCAAGACCACAATCACACCGATAAAACCAAAGATGGAGGCGATCCAGCGCTGTAGCGACGTTTTTTCATCCAGTAGTAACACGGCCAACGGCAGCATCAATAGTGGCGCGGCATAGAACACGGCATTGGCAGTCGCTAACGTTAGATGAGTAATTGCCACCACCATACAAGCGCTACCGATGATGATCAGATGGGCACGGAATAAATTGAGTCTGGGGTTGTGAAGTTGTTTGTTGCTTGGTGCTTGTCGCCACCACAAAGGTAAAATCACTACAGTGGCAATCAATTGGCGCAGAAACACATATTGAAACGTAGAGACTTGGCCATCAAGCAACTTAACGGCTACATCTGACAGTGATGCAGCCAAGTTCCCGATCACCAATAGTAGAATGGCGCTATAAGTCGCTGAGGCAACCACGCTATTGCTCAAGCTTCATGTCGATGTGGGGAATATCATCTTCAAGGTACATCGGTGACGTTTGGACAAAACCATGCCGCTGATAAAAGTTTGCGAGATGTTGTTGTGCGCCGATTTCAATGCTCTCATTTGGCCACAGTGTTTGACAGCTTGCGATGGCTTGTTTAATGAGTTGGTGACCTAAACCGCCGCCGCGTTTGCTCGCTAGTGTCGCCACTCGACCAATGCTGCTGTTAGGGTAACTAACGCCTTTAGGTAGCAAACGCGCATATGCGACTAATTGTTTATTTTGGTAGCCAAGAAGATGGTAAACCCCTGCTTGATGATCTTTATCATCAAGCTCAGGGTAAGGGCACGTCTGCTCAACGACGAAAACATCGACCCTGAGTTTTAGCAGCTGATAGAGCTCGGTGGTGTCAAGCTGTGAAAAAGGAATGAGTTGCCAATCGATCATATTTGCTTTGCCTTAATGCTGTGTTTAGCGCGAATGTAGCAACTCACTTCAAGTTCGACATTAACAATTGTTAACTTTGAGCGCGCTTTTTGATACGACTCAAGCTGATCGATGTAATTCCCAAGTAAGCGGCAATTTGATAGTCATTGAGCCGCGAGAGTAGATGAGGAAAGTGCTGACAAAACAGTGCATAACGTTCCTCTGGACTGTAAAGCAACATAAAGCGTTCTTTGTTCTCTTTATGCATTAATTGAGTTTCGAGTAACTTAAGATAAAGGCTCTGTTTTTCAGCGCGCCAAATTCGTAACGTTTCAAGCGGTAAAGCGATCATCGAGCAGGGGGTTAAAGACTCAAGTAAATAGGGGGAGGGTTGCTGTTTGATTAAGCTTTCGAAACCAATAATCCAATCGTTTTCCCAATAAAACTCTTTGCTGAACTCTTTGCCTTTCTCGGTCAGGTAAGCGGAGTGACAAATTCCATCAAGTAAGAAATAGATCGCTTGGGCCATTTGTCCCTGATGCAGCAAAATGTGGCGAGTGGGCAGCTCAATAAGCTGGGCAGATTGGCACAGTTGGTTTATTTCACATGAGTGAAAACCGTATTCTGAGAGTTGCTGCTTAAAGCTGTCTAACATGGTTGCAGTCTGATTGGAGGAAGGTGAGCTGATTCTAACCGATTTTATGCCATCAGAAAGATAAAAAAGCCGCGAACAGAGTCGCGGCTTTTGGCGTACTTAAAGACTATTTTTGTAAGTCAATTTGGTAGACCGCAAAGCCGACATCGTCAGTGGCGACGCGCTTCATTGGATATTGGCCTTTTTGCTCGATAAATTGTGCTGCTTTATCGCTCGGTGAGGTTTCAAAGCGAATATCGAGAGCCTTATCTGATTGGATCGGTGCAAATGACCAGTTGTTATCCGCACTTGGTGTGACTTGGCCTTTCTCTTGGCTAACACGACTAATGTAAGCTGCGATAACGGAGCGGTTTTCATCTGGTGAGTCGAACGCGACAAAGTCAGAGCCAGTTCCTGGGAACTTGTTGCTGTAAGCGCGGTAGTTATTGGTTGCGATAATGAAGTCTTGCTTGGTATCGATAGGTTTACCTTGGTAAGTCAGATCAACAATACGCTCTGCATCTTGGTTGATGACTTTACAGTTACCATCGTACTTAGCAGGCTTAGTGACATCAATCTGATAGTTGACCCCATCGATTACATCAAAGTTATACGTACGGAAACCATCCCAATCAATCAGTTGTTGAGGTGCGCTACTGTTCACGTCGATTTGTTTGAACTGACCTGCGGTGCATTCCAACCACTTTTTAACTTCTTTACCCGTTACCTTCATCGCCACCAGCGTGTTCGGGTAGAGGTAAAGATCGGCAGCGTTGCGGAAAGTTAACTGACCAGACTCAACTTCGGTAAAGTTACCTGGATCATTCTTACGACCGCCAGCTTTAAATGGTGCGGCGGCGGAGAGCACGGGGATATCGGCCAAGTCAGGATCACCCTGAATAAAGCGCTCGACATAATCTTTTTGCGCTAAGTTAACGATCTGAACCGTTGGATCATCTTGCACCAAGGCCAAGAAGCTGTACATCACATCGTTGGCTTTACCAATCGGTTGGTTAACAAAATCACGCGTGCCTTTGTGGTCGGCTTCAAGCACTTTTACCATCTCCGTATCGGCGTCAACGAGCGGTTTCTTGGTGGCTTTATCAAAGATTGGGCGTGCTTGCGATTGGCTTTTAACCACTGTCCATTTGCCATCTTGCTCTTTAAGCTCAAGGTCAATCACACCAACATGACTGCCCCAGCGGCCAGGCATGACTGCCGCGACGCCATTGATAGTACCTGCTTGGTTGTCGACGCCTTGGATATTATCAAAGCCTTTACCTGGGAACACCGCGTGGGAATGACCAAAAGCAATCGCATCGATGCCATCGACTTCTGCTAGGTAGTAGGTTGAGTTCTCGGCGCCCACTTTATGGGGATCAGAAGATACTCCAGAGTGTGGAATCGCAACGATAACGTCTGCCCCCTCTTTTTTCATCTGAGGGACAAGTTCTTCAGCCGTCTCTTTGATGTCTTTTGCAAACACTTTGCCTTCGAGATTTTTCTTATCCCAAACCATGATCTGTGGTGGAACAAAGCCGATGTAACCTACTTTGATTTCGTGCTCAGCACCGTCAACGTCTTTAAAAGTGTGTGACTTGATCATGTAAGGCTTGAAATAGTGCTCGCCGGTTTTTTTATCGAATACGTTAGCATTGACGTATGGGAAATCTGCGTCATTAATCGTTTCTGCGAGGAACTCTAAACCGTAATTAAATTCGTGGTTACCGATGTTACCGACGTCGTAGTTCAATTGGTTCATCGCTTTGTAGACTGGGTGAACTTCGCCAGCGTTGATGCCTTTTGCAGCGATGTAATCTCCCATCGGGCTGCCTTGAATCAAGTCACCGTTATCAACCAAGACACTATTTTCTACTTCAGCTCGAGCTTGCTTGACGAGGGTTGCGGCGCGAGTAAGGCCGATTTTTTGCGATGGTGTGTCTTTGTAGTAGTCATAATCCATTACGTTGGTGTGAATATCAGTCGTTTCGACAATACGAAGTTTGATCGTATCTGCCATTGTAGGACCAGCCATGGTCAGCATTGCGCCGAGGATGGCAAGAGACAGAGGTTTCACTACTACTTTCATTTTGAGCTCCGATAACGTTTAGTTAGACGCTGCATAATGTAACAAAACTTAATGAAACAATAATTTCATTCAGCGACAAAGTGTGACGTGAAGCGCCGGACATGAACTGATCTGTCGGTAATCTCTCAAAAACGCTCAGCGAGAAAATCGTGATGATTTTCCCTTATCATAAAAAGGTATAAAAAATGAAATTTTAGAATTTCAGGTAATATGCCAAGGGCGCCATAATGCCAACATAAACGATGAAGGATGACATTATGGCGAGCAAGGATACGATTTCTCAATTTCCTGTGAGTAATCAGCGTGCACAACGTAGCAATCAAACCGACTTTAACGCCATTGGCGCGAGTGTGCTGGCTAAGGGTGAGGTGGCGCTGGTTGGTGCAGGCCCCGGTGATATCGAATTGCTGACCATTAAAGCGATGCGTTTCCTCCAGCAAGCTGACGTAGTGCTTTATGATTATCTCGTTGCTGATGAGATCATGTCGTTGGTGCCAAGCGATAGTATTTTAGTTTGTGTGGGTAAGCGCGCTGGCCACCATAGTGTCCCTCAAGAAAAAACCAATCAACTGCTGCTCGACTTTGCTCTACAGGGCTATCGAGTCGTGCGTATCAAGGGGGGCGATCCATTTATCTTTGGTCGCGGCGGTGAAGAGTTAGAAGTCTTGGCTGAAGCCGGCGTCTCTTTTCATGTTGTGCCAGGAATTACCGCAGCGGCAGGGGCGACCGCTTACGCTGGTATTCCACTCACTCATCGTGATTACGCCCAATCAGCGATGTTCATTACTGGTCACCTTAAAGCTGAAAGTGATCAAATGGATTGGACAACCCTCGCTCGTGGTCAGCAAACACTGGTGATCTACATGGGCTTGATGACGTCGGAATATATTCAAAGCCAGTTGATTGCGCACGGTCGCCGACTCGATACACCGATCGCGATTATTGAGCGCGGCACCCAGCGCCAACAAAAAGTGTTTAAAGGTCAGTTATCTCAACTCGCTGATCTTGCCAAAGACGCTCAATCACCATCACTGATTGTGATTGGTGAAGTGGTATCACTGTCGGATAAATTGGCTTGGTTTGAGCCGCAACCGCACGTGAATCCCAAGCAGCGTCAGTCAGCCTAACTCACGCCATTATTTAGATTAGCCACAGGCTCATAGATCTGTAAAGGAAGCAACTAACATGGACCAAGAACGTTTAACCCATTTAAAGCAACTCGAAGCGGAGAGTATTCACATTATTCGTGAAGTGGCCGCCGAGTTTGATAATCCTGTGATGATGTACTCGATCGGTAAAGACTCATCGGTCATGCTTCATTTGGCGCGTAAAGCTTTTTACCCAGGAAAGATTCCATTCCCGCTACTTCATGTCGATACCGATTGGAAATTCAAAGAGATGATCGAATTTCGCGATCGTACCGCCAAAAAATATGGCTTTGATCTTTTGGTGCATAAGAACCCAGAAGGTCTTGCGATGGGGTGTAGCCCGTTTACTCATGGTTCATCAAAGCACACTGACATCATGAAAACGCAAGGCTTAAAGCAGGCGCTAAACAAGTATGGGTTTGATGCTGCTTTTGGTGGTGCGCGACGTGATGAAGAGAAGTCTCGCGCCAAAGAGCGTGTCTACTCATTTCGCGACAAGAACCATACTTGGGATCCGAAAAACCAGCGACCGGAGCTATGGCGCACCTATAACGGTCAGATCAACAAGGGTGAGAGCATCCGAGTTTTCCCTCTGTCGAATTGGACTGAGCTTGATATCTGGCAATACATCTACCTAGAAAATATTGAAATTGTTCCGCTTTATCTGTCGGACACTCGTCCAGTGGTTGAGCGCGATGGCATGTTGATCATGGTTGATGATGAACGTATGAAACTCGAACCGGGTGAGCAGATCGAACATAAGAGCGTACGTTTTCGTACCTTGGGCTGTTATCCACTCACTGGAGCGATTGAATCTGAAGCGAACACGTTAACCGGCATCATCGAAGAGATGTTGGTCGCAACCTCGAGTGAACGTCAAGGGCGAGCGATCGACCACGATCAGTCAGGATCGATGGAGCTGAAAAAGCGTCAAGGTTACTTTTAGGGCCATTGGCCTATAGATCTAAGGAAAGAAAATGAATAGCGCAGTTGAAGCTCAACTTGAAGAGCTTGGTATCGAAGGATACCTCACACAGCACCAGTACAAGTCAATGCTTAGATTCTTAACTTGTGGCTCGGTTGATGATGGTAAAAGTACGCTAATTGGTCGTTTATTACATGACTCAAAACAGATTTATGAAGATCAGTTAGCGGCGGTTCACAATGATAGCCAGCGTGTTGGTACGACTGGGGAGCGTCCTGATTTAGCACTGCTGGTAGATGGACTACAGGCTGAACGCGAACAGGGTATCACCATTGATGTGGCGTACCGTTACTTCTCGACCCAAAAACGTAAGTTTATTATTGCGGATACTCCAGGGCATGAGCAGTACACGCGTAATATGGCAACAGGTGCGTCTACCTGTGATTTGGCCGTGATCTTAATTGATGCCCGTAAAGGTGTGCTTGATCAAACGCGTCGTCACTCCTTCATCTCGAACTTGCTTGGTCTGAAGCACTTTGTGGTTGCGGTCAACAAGATGGATTTGGTCGACTACTCACAAAGCCGTTTTGAACAGATTCGCGATGAGTATCTTGAGTTCTCAAAAAACCTTCATGGAGAGATCAACATTCAGATCTTGCCATTGTCAGCGCTAGAAGGGGATAACGTCGTCGAACCAAGCTCGAACATGAGCTGGTTTGAAGGGCCGCCTTTGTTAGAGATCTTAGAAAACATTGATGTCGACTACGAGAAAAAAGTCGGTGATTTCCGCTTCCCTGTGCAATACGTTAATCGACCAAATCTCGATTTCCGTGGCTTTGCTGGCACGATTGCGTCAGGCAGTGTCAACGTCGGTGATGCGGTTAAAGCCTTACCTTCTGGCAAAGCATCAAAAGTGGCGCGAATTGTTACTTTTGATGATGACCTTGACCAAGCCCAAGCTGGCCTTGCGGTGACGCTGACACTCGAAGATGAAATTGATATCAGTCGCGGTGATTTGATTGTGCTTGAAAATGCCAGTGTTGAGTCAAGTAATCATCTACTTGCGGATGTGGTATGGATGACTGAGCAACCACTGCAACCTGGCCGTGAGTATGACATCAAGTTAGCCGGTAAGAAGACGGTTGGTCGAGTGGAAGCGATTCGCCATCAGTACGATATTAATAACCTCTCGACACATAGCGCCGCCGAGCTGCCACTCAATGGTATTGGTCTGTGTGAGTGGACGCTAACCGAATCTGTGGCTCTGGATGGCTACTTGGCTTGCCAAGACACGGGCGGCTTTATCATTATCGACCGCTTAACGAATGTGACGGTTGGCGCTGGGCTAGTACGTGAAAGTCTGTCTCAGATTGAACAAAAAGCGACAGATATCTCGGCGTTTGAACTAGAGCTCAATGCCCTAGTGCGCAAACATTTCCCACATTGGGAAAGCAAAGATATTAGCCAGCGACTGAAATAGTCCGCGAAGGCGATAGGGAAGTATATGTGGCAACAAGGTTTAGTATTGGCAATGTTACTAGGAATAGTGACTTGCTTATTGACCACGAGAATCAAACCCAGTTTTATTTTTGCAGGTGCGGCGTTTATCGCTTTTCTTGCCGGGATGATTGAGCTGGGTGACGTTGCCACTAACTTCACTAACTCGTCGTTATTGACCTTGGTGCTGCTGATCTTAGCGTCAGCCGCGCTAGAGAAAACCCGCTTGATCAGTTGGGTAAGCCGATCATTATCGCATGGTTGTTTAGGGATTGCGGTCGCGAAATTAGGTCTCTCAACGGCGTTACTGTCCTCATTTACAAACAATACCGCGGTTGTGGTGTCACTGATTGGCGCCATTAAACGTAATCAACAACATGCGCCATCGCGCTTATTGATCCCGCTTTCTTATGCGGCGATCTTAGGTGGCACGCTAACGCTGATCGGCACCTCAACCAACTTGATCATCAATAGCTTTGTTGAAGATGCTGGACTGCCGAGTTTGGGCTTTTTTGCTCCGACGATGATCGGTCTGTCGGTACTGTTTGGTGGACTGTTGGTTTTGATTCCACTGAGCTACCTGCTACCTAATTACGACGATCATAGCCAAGATGATTTGCCTTACTTTCTTGAAGCTCGAGTTGAACCAGGGTCGCCTTTGGTGGAGCGCAGCATTAGCGAAAATAATCTGCGTGCGCTGCGTAAGCTCTTTTTAGCTGAAGTGGTGCGTGATGGACAATCACTCCCGTCGGTTGACCCAGACTTTGTCTTGCAAGCGCGCGATCGCTTACTGTTTTGCGGCGATATTGAAAGCGTCGCGACACTGCAAGAGATCCAAGGTTTAACCTTATTTGGTCAGCACCATCTTAATGGCCAAGGGTTTGTCGAAGTAGTGGTCAGCTCATCGGCGAGCTTCTGTAATAAGACTTTAAAGTCGAGCCATTTTCGTGACCGTTTTGATGCCGTTGTTGTTGCTATTCGCCGAGGTCATGAACGTTTGCAAGGTGGCCTTGGTAATATCACCCTCAATGCGGGAGATACTTTGGTCGTCGTGCCGGGTAAACGCTTTGAGCAAGAGCGCCAAGCGCATCGTAAAGAGTTTGTGCAAATTAACGACCTAGATTCGAGCGCTCGCCTTGATAGCACTAAATCGGCTCTAGTACTGGTGGGGTTTTCTGTGGTAATTGCCTTAGCGCTGCTTGAATTTGTTCCGCTGATTAAAGGCTTGTCGGTATTTTTACTAGCGGCACTGCTGTGTGGAGTGATTCAACTTGGTGAACTGCGTCGTCGTTTTCCGGTGGATATCGTCGTTATTGTCGGTTCAGCACTGTCGATTGCCCAATTAATGTTGTCGTCTGGTCTGTCGGTCAGTCTAGGGCAAATGTTTATCGAAGCGTTTAACGGCTGGGGGGTCTTTGGCGCCTTGGTTGCCACTTACCTACTCACCTTGATTTTGACCGAGCTTGTCACCAATAATGCCGCCGCGGCACTTGCGTTCCCTATTGGCTATAGTATGGCGCTAGGGTATGGCGTTGATCCTATGCCTTTTATTATGGCTGTGTTGTTTGGTGCTAGTGCTAGCTTTATTTCGCCTTATGGCTATCAAACCAATCTGCTGGTGTACAGCGTTGGCAATTATACATTAACCGATTATGTTCGAGTTGGAATTCCCATTTCTATCGTTTACTCCGCTTTGGTGTTGACGCTAATTCCCCTCTTTTTCCCGTATTAAAAGGACTAAACTATGACTGCGGAAACGCCAAGCAAAGATGAAAACATCGTGTGGCATCAGCACGCTATCGATAAAAACTTTCGTGCTGGCTTAAAACAGCAAAAACCAGTCGTGCTGTGGTTTACTGGCTTATCTGGTGCGGGGAAATCCACCATAGCCGGCGCACTTGAAGCGCGTTTAGCCGAGCTTGGTCATCACACTTACCTACTTGATGGTGACAATGTGCGCCATGGTCTATGCAGTGACTTAGGGTTTTCCGAGCAAGACCGACGAGAGAACATTCGCCGTATCGGAGAGCTCGCCAAGTTGATGGCTGATGCGGGCTTAATTGTGCTATCTGCGTTTATCTCACCACATCGCAACGAACGACAGATGGTGCGTGACATGTTGGCTGAGGGTGAGTTTATGGAAGTGTTCGTTAACACCTCATTAGCGGTGTGCGAACAGCGCGACCCGAAAGGTTTGTATAAGAAAGCCCGTTCAGGCGAGATCACTAACTTCACTGGCATTGACTCAGAATATCAAGCGCCACTTAATCCAGAGATTGACTTGCTAGCGGGAGAAAAGTCAATTGATGCGCTGGTGGAAGATTGTCTGCAAGTGCTCCGCGAGAGAAATGTCATCGTCTAAAACGCAAAAACGCTTCCATTGGAAGCGTTTTTAGTTTCTAGTTCGAGGTTACTCGAAACAGATCTCGATGAAGGCGTTCCCCCATTGAGAAGTGAAAGGCATAATAATAATCGACCCTTCACATTTATGACGAATCGTGTGACCTTTACCTGATACCACGACAGGTGTAGCCATATCAAAATCAAAACCACTTTCTGCAAGGATTCGTTTGGCTCCGCCTGTCACCATATTGGTGATTTCGCCCACCATGTCGGTCACTTCATCATTCAAACCGTTAGGTCTTTCACCCAGCATGTTTTGCATGATTTCCAATGCCAGACTTTCATCAAATGTAATAGACATAGAGCCGCGGCTTTGAGTGCCAACCATCCCTATTAAACCTGATACGTCACCGCGTGCAATTTCATCTTTCTTGACACGAGGCTTCTGTGGCTTCAATTCCAGTGAGGCCATCGTTTTTAATACGTTCATCAATGAAGCTAAAAACGGGTTTACAAATTCAGCGCGCATAATCTTCTTCTATATCTTTATTTTACATTTCAGTCGAACAGGACTGGCAAATACCATGAGATTCAATTACATGATTACTGGGTTTAAAGCCATGAGCTTGAGCGTTTTCTGCTAGTAAGGCTATCAAACTATCATCTTGTAGTTCAATAACGTTGCTGCATTTATCACAAATCAGCAAGTGCGAATAATGCTTGTGTGCGTTACAAGAGCCACACTGGATATAACTGTTGGTTGATTCCACTCGGTGAATAAAACCTTGCTCAAGCAAAAAGTCCAAAGCGCGATACACGGTTGGCGGTTTTGCTTGAGGTTCACTCAACTTGAGCTCTTCCAACAGTTCATAAGCACTTGAGGCTTTAGGGCTAGCACAAATAAGTTCAAATACTCGTTTGCGCTGAGTGGTTAACCTAACCCCTCTTGTTGTGCATATCTCTTCAACTTGTTTTACTAACTGTTGATCCAAACTTGTCACCGTTACCATTGGACATTTCTAATAATATACCATTTATCGAGGTTTATCGTCGCTCGGTAAGCAAATTCCGACAACCGCGTCAGTATTTTATTCTATATGCAATCGACATACCGCAGTCGGTCGAAGATCCATAAGTTACCTTATCTACAATCAAAACGATACCAACAAGCATGGATTACACGTATCTCATCGCGAAACCTTCGCTCTAAAGCATCGCAACAGATGCTATCTAGTCCTTAAGTTTGGCTTAAGAGTAAAAGAAGCATTAAGCCTCAGCGTCGATGTGGGAGTCAAATTGGCATCCAAACACCCTGAACTTATCACCGCGAGCGTATCGGCAGACGGTGTTCAATTCGGTGGCATTATTGGCGTAAGTGCTCCAATAGTATTTGGCCTATGGGAAACCCTACGCAATGAGTTTAAGTAATTATGGTTGAGATATTACAGTACCTAACATCTATGGGATCACCCCCATCAATGCTTGTTATCATTACGGAGCCGAATAATGGCAGCACGTAAAACAGGTCTGGAAGCCAATGGTACACTCAAGAAAGCTTACCGATTTAAGAAAGGTGGTGGTGCAGTCAAAGCGAAAGGGACGACAACCAAATGCAAAACAAGAAAACGTAAATAAAACAAAGCCCGCTAATCTGCGGGCTGTATAACAAGCAATCTAGATATTATTTTTTGAATGCTGAAATGAGATTAAAGGGGGATTGAAACTTCTCTAACTCAGCTAAGCGCTCAAGTTGCTTATTATCAAGTTTATCTAAGATTTTCTTATTAGATTCTTTTGGAAGGTCGTACCGTCTTAGCTCTATGTATTGGTTTAGAGCGTCACTTTCGCCAATTACAGCTAACTCGAAAATGGCATTCACATAATCTGTCTCCTCGGCTTGCGCGCAACGTTTCTCTGCTTTTTTGGATAGTTCAAACAAAACCACTTTTTGAGTTAAAAGAGGTTGGGATTGTAACCATTCGTCGGTAATGCTGATGTTTCGCTGTTTCTTCAACTTAGAACACTCTCCAACTTTCTGGTTGAGCGCCTCGTACGTCTCAACATACGTTTGTTGCAAAGACTCTTTATTTTCCAACCCCGCGGCTGAAACACTAAAAGTCAAAGGTAATAAAGCTAGGAATAGCTTAAAGTGAGTTGTATACACATGTCCAAAATTCATAATCTTTTCCATTAGCAAAAAGCATCTCGTTTTCGGCAATATTTTCTAGTCGTTTTCTCTTTATTAGAGGGATAGCCATCATGGCATCGTTAAACATTTTCCAATCATAGGTTGATGCGTTCCACCCAGCGCTGGTAATCGCCACACCAGTATATGATTTTCGTCCCGCGAATAGGTGATAAAAAGGAATGAGAGCTACTAGTTTATCCAAGTAACTACTCATTTTTATCACATTGTTCATGTCTTTAATGGCGATTCTTGTTCTTTGAGAGGGCTTAAATCCTTTGATGTTGCAAAAAGTCCCTTTGACCTGTGCGGGCATAATAACCTCTTCTAGCCATATTTAAATTTGGTTCTTATAACATGTCTTGAGAGCTGTGAATTGTGTGTATGGTTGAATATTGAATGCGGATCACTAAGGGGCAAGTTATTGCTCACTTTCATTATTTAAATCAATAGCTTTGGTCATTGGTGTTGTTAATTTAATATCAGTAACCTAGTTCTATTTTTTAAGCTTATTTTTGAGCCTTGTCGTATAATTTGTCAGGGTAAAGTTGCGTATATACCTGCCATAGAATATTTAAATTCCTATGACCTGTGACTTGAGCTACTTCCTCAATTGAGTACCCTTTCTCAAAGAGCCGACTTGCTCCCTCTCTCCGCAAGTCATTATACCTCAAATTTTCAATACCTAATTCGTTCCGTACTCGCTGGAAGCCTGCGCTAACACTGCGTGAGTTGTACGGAAAAATAAGTTCGCCTTTGTTCGGTTGTTTAAGTGCGATCTCAAATGACTCACCAAGTAACGGAACAATCATGTGGTTGCCCTCTTTCTTCCTTGGGTCTTTTCTATCTCTAACCAGTATCGTCTTGCTTCGTCCTACCCTGTTTATCCCACAAATCAGACTCTTCCATAAATTTGTCGAGCAGGACGTATATTGGTACGGATTTTTGCTGGTGTGAGTACGGATCTTCTAGCTCTCTAACTCTTTTATTTCCACAGGTTCGAGCGAACTCTTTTTCCTGAATGTTTTCGATTCTCTGTGTATAATCGCCGAATTATTTTTAACTTTGATGCCCACTGTGAAGCGCATTTCAACGCTTTTTAGTGTGCGTTTTTTAATGCTGAATGATGCCATTTGTCCTACTCGATCTATACGTACTAAATGCGTACTGAAAGGGTAAATCGGGGGCAATTCCAGCCAGTTTCTGTATGTATATGCAGTGGTAAGATTTCGAGTAACACCTTATGAATCCTGACAATACTAGTAAATACGCCGCAAATCGCTTTTCCATTGCCCCGATGCTCGATTGGACCGACCGTCATTGTCGATACTTTCATCGCTTGCTGACTAGTGAAACCTTGTTGTATACCGAGATGGTCACAACCGGTGCGATCATCCATGGTAAAGGTGATTTTCTCGCTTATAACCAAGAAGAGCATCCCGTGGCGTTGCAGCTTGGTGGTTCAAACCCTCAAGACTTGGCAACCTGTGCCAAACTTGCCGCTGAACGTGGTTACGACGAAATTAACCTTAATGTCGGTTGCCCGTCTGACCGAGTGCAAAATGGTCGCTTTGGTGCATGCTTGATGGCAGACCCTAAACTGGTGGCGGAGTGCGTTGCTGCGATGCGTGAAGTGGTTGATGTGCCGGTGACGGTTAAAACCCGTATTGGTATTGATGACCAAGACTCCTACCAGTTTTTAACTGACTTTGTTTCTATCGTTTCAGAACAAGGTGGTTGCGATCAGTTTACGATTCATGCGCGTAAAGCGTGGTTATCCGGACTAAGCCCGAAAGAGAACCGCGAGATCCCGCCGTTGGATTATCCGCGTGCCTATCAGTTGAAGAAAGACTTCTCTCACCTGACGATTGCGGTCAATGGCGGCGTGAAAACATTAGCCGATACTCAAGCGCACTTAGAGCATTTAGATGGTGTTATGGTGGGCCGTGAAGCATATCAAAATCCATACATCTTATCGGAAGTGGATCAGTTGATCTTTGGCTTAGATAAACCCGTCAAGAAGCGTCGCCAAGTGGTGGAAGAGATGTATCCATACATCGAACAACAACTGACTCAAGGTGCTTATCTTGGCCACATTACTCGCCATATGTTGGGACTGTTCCAAAACATGCCGGGTGCGCGCCAATGGCGTCGTTACATTAGTGAAAATGCACACAAACCGGGGTCGGGTATTGAAGTGGTTCAAACGGCACTGGCGAAGATCCCGCAACAGTTAGATGTGTAAAAAATACCTACTTAGTGAGTATTTTTGACCACTCTGAATGGTTATTAACAGCATCTTTCGTTGGTGCTCTTTTTTTATTGTTACTTTTCAGCATCTTGAATATTCCTCTAAGTTGGCACATATCCTGATATAAGTGAATCAAACGAAGGAGAATCATATGTTTGAATTGATCTTTATATTGGTATTTGGCGCGACCTTGTTAGTAACAGGGGTTACCATGGTGACCGTGATTGCTGGTGTTGCATTTTCGCTAGTTGTGATGGTGCTACTCGGAATGCTCAGTGTAGCATTCAAGTTGTTGCCGTGGTTGATTGTGATCGCTATCGGTATTTGGTTTTTCAAGAACCATGTTGCCCAATCAAGGTAGATAAAAACGCACGAGCTAACATAATGACTATGATAGAATTGTGACCAAATCGTATCTATCCGTTTTTAGCTTTGCGCGGTTTGCGGTGCTGATACACTACTTGGAGAATCTATCTGATGGGTTTAAAAACCACCATTGCTTTAGCGGCTATTGTCTCGGCATCAGCGTATGCAGAGCCATCTTTAACAACCAAAGTCGGTGCTGAAGTGTGGTTACCAGATACTAAAGTGAATGGCGTGAGGAAAAAAGCAGATACGACGGGTAGTGTCTTTGTGGCAATTGAGCATGATGTTCGTTATGCGCCGGACGCACGTATTCGTTACTCTAAAGTGGATGCAGATTACACTGCGTTCAATAAGTTAGATCTGACTCTTTATTATCGCGTGTTAGAGCATGACTTAATGCACTTTGATGCTGGTCTTACGTTCAGTGATTTGGCCAATACTAAATACCTCAATCCAGAAGATGGCGCTCGTGCGACATTTGATAAAACCATTTGGGCTTGGTATGGCTATGCGGAGTTAACTGTCCCCAATACGAATGTCGATATTATTGGTGAAATGAATTTTGGTGACAGTAGCGGCATCAAGAGCACCGATTTGATGGCGGGCGTGCAATATCGTCTACCGTTAGGCAGTAATACGCTAGCGATTCGTGGTGGTTACCGAGTCATTGATTTGGAATCTGAAGCATTTCCTAATACTAGTGGTGACCCTTTCGTGTTTGCCAATGGCTTTTTCGTTGGTGCTGAGTTCGCTTTTTAACTCGTTCAATCAGTTGATACTAGAAACGTCGCAATATAATGCGGCGTTTTTTTATATCCATTTGTTATATCTATCGATTTTCATTTAGCACTTTTTCCGTGTTTAGCCATGCTTAGTAAGGGAACGTCTATCAGCTCGAGAAAGGAATCTCATGACCATTACTGAACTAAGAAACTTATATCGAGAACAACAGTTAGTTGAGGCTATCATCGAGCCTTCCGCACAGGAAGGGCATTGGATTGTTGAATTTCGTCACGCGCGTGGTGGTTTTGTTCTATTAACCGATTCTAATGGAGAAGAGTGCCATTATTTAGACCTTGATCTTGCGTCTAAATCAGCGATGGCAGTGGGCTTTAAACAAGTTCGTGTTGAAGCGAAATAGTGTGTGCTGCGGTTTTTTTCTCCGTTCTTTAATTCAAAAAGTTATAAAACATTCACTTCTATTCTTTCTTGTTATTAAAGAGAGTGGTTAATCTATCATCACGCAATGAATAGGGATGTCGAGACCATGTCTTTAAACAAGAACGTGTCCTCTCAAGGAAACACGCCACAAGAACTTCCATCTATCGCTGCTCCGCTCAATGATATGCAGTTGAGCGCTTTGCAGCAAAGTATGGCCGATCTATCTCCTCAGCAGTTAGCATGGGTAAGTGGCTACTTCTGGGGATTATCACAAACACAAACCGGGGCGGCTTCAGGCTCAGTCAGCCAAGCTGTGGCTGCAGTAGCGGCTAAGCCTGCGGGGAAGTTATCAATTATATACGCTTCCCAGACTGGCAATGCGAAAGGCGTTGCTGAAGCGCTAGAGCAAGAAGCCAGAGCACTAGGTATTACCGCAGAGTTGTTTGATGCCAATGACTACAAAGGTAAAAACTTAGCGAAAGAAACCTACGTTATTATCGTTGCCTCAACCAATGGTGAAGGTGAAGCGCCAGATAATGCGATTGAATTACACGAGTTTCTTCAATCGAAGAAAGCCCCTAAATTAGTCAATCTTCAATATGGTGTGATTGGGTTAGGTGATTCAAGTTACGAGTTCTTTTGCCAAACGGGTAAAGACTTTGATGCCTACCTGGCTAAATTGGGCGCGACACCTTTTATTGACCGTATCGATTGTGATGTCGATTACGATGCCTCCGTCTCTGAATGGCGCAGCAAAGCGTTAGAGTCTGTCAAGCAAGCACTCGCTTCGGGCTCAGAGGCTGACATCGTGCAGTTACCTGTCGGTCAGGCTGTTGCAGGTCACTCTCTTTATAATAAGCAACATCCGTATACGGCAACCTTGTTGACGAGCCAAAAGATCACGGGGCGAGATTCAGGTAAAGACGTTCGCCATATTGAGATTGATCTTGAAGGTTCAGGACTTTCTTATCAACCGGGTGACGCTCTTGGGGTGTGGTTTGAAAATAGCTCTCAGTTGGCGAATGCCATTCTCGCTAAAGTGGGACTGTCTGGGGTTGAAAGCGTTGAGGTAGACGGTGAAAGCCTTTCTATTCACAGTGCTTTGGTTAACAAATTTGAGATTACTTCTGCCAATCCGCAACTGGTAACAAAATTCGCTGAGCTGTCAGCAAGCAAAAAGCTGCTCAAGCTGGTGGAAGATAAAGATAAGCTGCGTGAGTACGCGAGTAACACTCAAGTCGTCGATGTGCTCGCGGAGAAAAAGACCAAACTATCTGCCGATGAGTTGGTTGGCTTATTACGTCGTTTAACGCCTCGTCTATATTCTATTGCCTCAAGTCAAACGGAAGTCGATGACGAAGTACACCTGACAGTGGGTTTGGTGGAGTACGATCAGGGTGATGAAAAACGCTTTGGTGGCGCATCAAGCTATCTCTCTCATCGCTTAGAAGAGGGCGGTAAAGTCAAAGTGTTCGTTGAGAACAACAATAACTTTAAGCTACCTCAAGACGACAATACGCCTATGATCATGATCGGCCCAGGTACAGGTATCGCGCCTTTCCGCAGCTTTATTCAAGATCGCGATAATCGCGATGCACAAGGCAAGAACTGGTTGTTCTTTGGTGACCGCACCTTTACTCAAGACTTTCTTTATCAAGTCGAGTGGCAAAAGTACCTCAAGTCTGGGGTACTGAACCGTTTGGATGTCGCCTTTAGTCGCGACCAAGGAGAAAAGGTCTACGTTCAGCATCGTATCTTAGAAAATGCACAGCAAGTCTGGCAGTGGATTCAACAAGGTGCCTACATCTATGTGTGTGGCGATGCAACACGCATGGCGAAAGATGTGCATGAAGCTTTGGTGCATGTTGTTGAGCAACAGGGCCAGCTTTCTCGCGATGACGCGGAAGAATTTATTAATGAACTACGTAAAGCGAAACGTTATCAAAGGGATGTTTACTAATGAGTGCTGCTACTGAAAACAAGAACCAAGTTGTATTAGGCGAAGAGCTAGGGCCACTTTCTGATAATGAGCGTCTTAAAACTCAAAGTAATTTTCTGCGCGGTACCATAGAGCAAGATTTGCAAGACCGTATCACGGGTGGATTTACTGCAGATAACTTCCAGTTGATTCGTTTCCATGGCATGTATCAGCAAGATGACCGTGATATTCGCAACGAACGAACTAAGCAAAAACTCGAACCATTACACAATGTCATGCTGCGTGCCCGTATGCCGGGTGGAGTCATTACGCCGAAGCAGTGGCTGGCGATTGATAAGTTTGCTACTGAGCATTCGCTTTATGGCAGCATTCGCCTGACTACACGTCAAACCTTTCAGTTTCACGGAGTGCTAAAACCTAATATCAAGTTAATGCATCAAACGCTTAACAGTATTGGTATTGATTCAATTGCCACCGCTGGGGACGTAAACCGTAACGTATTATGTACCACTAACCCGATTGAATCTGAACTTCATCAAGAAGCGTACGAGTGGGCTAAGAAAATCAGTGAGCACCTGCTACCTAAAACCAAAGCGTATGCTGAAATTTGGTTAGATGGCGAAAAGGTCGAAACGACGGAAGATGACGAGCCAATTTTAGGCAGTACTTACTTACCACGTAAATTTAAAACCACCGTGGTGATCCCGCCACAAAATGATGTTGATGTGCACGCGAACGATCTCAACTTTGTCGCAATTGGTGATAACGGTAAGCTGGTGGGCTTTAACGTACTGGTCGGTGGGGGGCTTGCAATGACGCACGGTGATACCTCTACCTACGCTCGCCGTGCCGATGACTTCGGATTTGTCCCGCTAGAGAAAACACTTGAGGTCGCAGCAGCAGTAGTCACGACTCAGCGCGATTGGGGTAACCGTTCAAATCGTAAGAATGCCAAAACCAAGTACACGCTAGATCGTGTCGGTATTGATGTCTTTAAAGCGGAAGTAGAAAAACGCGCGGGCGTGAAGTTTGCTGACAGCCGACCATACGAATTTACTGACCGTGGCGATCGCATTGGTTGGGTGGAAGGTATCGATGGTAAACACCATTTAGCTCTCTTTATTGAAAATGGTCGCCTACTCGATTACCCAGGTAAACCGCTTAAAACGGGTGTTGCTAAAATTGCCAAAATTCATAAAGGCGATTTCCGCATGACAGCCAACCAAAACTTGATTGTTGCTGGTGTAGCGAAAAATGACAAAGCGACAATCGAAAAGATTGCTCGTGAGCATGGCTTAATCGACGATTCTGTTAGTGAACAACGTAAAAACTCAATGGCGTGTGTGGCTTTTCCAACCTGTCCACTTGCAATGGCCGAGGCAGAACGCTTCTTACCGGGCTTCGTCACCGATGTCGAAGGTATACTGGTAAAGCATGGGTTGCCTGAAGAAGACAATATTATTTTACGCGTAACTGGTTGTCCGAATGGTTGTGGTCGTGCGATGTTGGCAGAAATTGGTCTGGTGGGTAAAGCGCCAGGTCGTTACAACCTACACTTAGGTGGCAATAGAGCGGGTACTCGTATACCTAAGATGTATAAAGAGAACATTACTGATAAACAGATCCTTGCAGAGATCGATCGGCTAGTTGGTCGCTGGGCAAAAGAGCGTGAAGCAAGTGAAGGGTTTGGTGATTTCATGATTCGTGCTGGAATTATCCAAGAAGTCAAAGTTTCTAAGAGGGATTTATATGCTTGATTCAGTGGCTTCTAAACCGAAATTAGGTGAGCTGCTTACATTGACTAAGACGGAACAAGTACTCCGTCTTAGTCAAATCAATGTTGAGTTAGAGCAGCTTACGGCGCAACAAAGGGTTGCTTGGGCGTTAGATAACTTAGAGGGTGAATTTGCGGTCTCATCTAGTTTTGGTATTCAAGCTGCGGTTATGCTCCATTTGGTTACTCGGCAGCGACCTGACATACCGATTATCTTGACGGATACTGGGTATTTATTTCCCGAGACTTATCGTTTCATTGATCAATTAAGTGAACAACTGACCTTGAACCTCAAAGTATATCGATCTAAAGAAAGTGCCAATTGGCAAGAAGCGCGTTACGGCAAGCTATGGGACCAAGGTATAGAGGGTATTGAGAAATACAATAAGATAAACAAAGTCGAGCCAATGCGACGAGCCTTGGATGAACTAGAAGTAGGGACTTGGTTTTCGGGGTTACGTCGCGAGCAATCTAAATCACGAGCTAGCTTGCCAATTTTATCTATCCAAAATGGAGTGTTTAAGTTTCTGCCAGTGATCGATTGGGTTAATAAGGATGTGCATTACTATCTGGATCAACATGGTTTGTCTTATCATCCTCTTTGGGATGAGGGGTACCTTTCAGTTGGGGATACTCATACAACCAAAAAGTGGCAGCCAGGCATGAGCGAGGAAGAAACACGTTTCTTTGGCTTAAAAAGAGAGTGTGGGCTGCACGAAGAGTCTAATGAACAGGACGGTTCAGGTATCTAGTCCGCTCTCCTATATATAAGAAGAAAGGTCGCAATGCGGCCTTTTATTTTGCCTGAAAAATAGCAGTTGTGGATAACTCTGTGGGTATTATGTTTGCTTTGCTGGGGTAAAGTTGGATAAATAAGGCTTTGAGCGAAAAGTCAGCATTTAAACGTTGTTTTTGCAATTTTTTCAAAATAACGCTTGCCAATGTGAGCGTGATCTCTATAATCCCTCCTCGTCGACAGGGCAAGGGCTCATAAGAGTTTAAAGCCAGTCAGACAGGTCAGAAAGAAACGAAATAGTTATTTGCCTTCACTTTTTAAATGTGAAATAAAAAGCAAAAAAGTGTTTGACACTAAAGATTATTTCGCTAGAATGGCTGCCTCTTCCGAAGTGACATGAGTCACAAAGAAGAACGCTCTTTAACAATATAAACCTATCAATCTGTGTGGGCACTCGTTGATGACAATCCAATAAGTTATTGCTTAG
>NZ_NIVQ01000018.1 GCF_002811245.1 Vibrio salilacus
TCTATGTGCTACCGAAGTTGGACCGACTTGACCAATTAAATAATTAAATTGGTATAACTATTTAGTATCATTATATGTTTAGTATAAAATGGACCGAGTTAATCAAATTACTGCATTAACATACTCATTTAACTCGGTTTTTTCATTATGCCGTATAGCGTTTAGAACGTAAAAGATAAATTACCAGAAAGGCCAAATTGATTATCTCCTGCGTAGCTACCCGCAAGGTCAATACTCACGAGGTCTCCTGGGCTGATGCCAAGACCAAGCGTGACTTCATCATCTAAGGTGTCCTGAATATCAGCTTGATATCCAGCACGTAACTGAACCCAACCAAAGAGATTGCCTTCAACACCGAGACGTAGGAACTGAGTTTCATCCTTAAGATCAGTGAATCGCTCTTGCTGCGTAACATCCCAATCAACCGTTGCGACAAAGTAATCCATTGCATAACTGCCCGAGAGTGTCACTTGTGTATTGAGCTTATAACGACTTACTCCACCAATATTCTGTGTATCTATCTCTTGCGAGAATAGATCTTTAACCACGACACCAAGACGATAGTCGTAAATCAACCAAACGGCGCCAAGATCAAGGTTAAAGGCATTGTTGTTCGTTTCGCTCTGGTCATAATCATCAAGTTCAAAATCTTGGACAGAAAGGCTCTGTTTATAAGTGCGCAGTTCCTGATATTTAGGCGTGATACCAAACGATACGTCTTGACCAGCGATAGCAAAACGCTTGGCCAAGGCAACTCCATATTCGGAATAACCAAACGCAATCATATCGACATTCGAATTTTCATAACGCGATTTTACCGCTGAAGTAGTATCGCCACCGTTCGCTGCAATTTCAGGAGACGCCACAATCTCAGCGTATCCACGCAGGAAGAAGTTTGCTGATAAGGTATTGATAGGTAGGGCAACCGCAAGCGCTGCGCCACCGGTCACCGCAAGTGCTTTGTTGTCTGACAATTGAGTAAGATAGCTATTGAGCAACGCCGCTTGGGCTGGATCTGTACTGCCGCCATTTTCGAATTGTTTGATGGTATCTTGGAGCGAATCGATGGTATCGAGAGACTCATCCGTATCTCGTAACGTTACGCCAACCGCTGGCACCAAAATACCAAAGTCATCGCTATCACGGTAGATTGCGGTTAACGCAGGATTATAGAACGGAGCTAACACGTAATCGGCACTTGTCACCCCCGTATTGCCCATTCCGTTGCCACGACCATCCGGAACCACACTGGCCGAATAGGTGAGGCTAGAAAAAGCTAAAGCTCCGAACACCGCTGCTATTTTTTTGTATTGATTCATATCCGTATCAACCTTATTTTATTTATTCATTTTCAAGGTTAATACAAAAATAATCATCCTGACGGGCTATTAATCAATCAATACCATATCTAATGTGATCAGAGTTTCATTTTGGCAGGAAATTAAGCGTTCTTTTTTTGCTTTGGAGAGTTTTTTAATTCGAGACTCAATTTTAGAAGCCTCACTACGACTATGCCCTGCTGGATGGGACCACGCCAAAATAAGCGGAGATTTCCCCTTTAAGGCCTTAGCTCCTCGTCCGCTGCAATGCTCAGAAAAACGTCGCTCTACGTTCGTTGTAATACCGCAGTAGAGCGCGTTATTAGGCATGCGAATCAAGTACACATACCAATTAGTTGTTAAACAACTCGGACTTAGCGACATTATGCGGTCAACTGTTCAAAGAGTGCTTTTAATTCAGTAAGATCCTGTTTAAGTTGAGCAACCTCTTGCTCGAGTATATCAATACGTTCACTGCCCACAGCCACAGTACTCTCAGTGATATTGGGTATGTCGTTGATATCAACCTCACCACTAAATAGATGCATATAGCGTGATTCACGCTTACCCGGTTCACGTGGCAGTTTAACCACGAGCGCCCCTTCGCTACGCACTGCCATATGTTCTAACGCGGCTTCAACCTCTTTAACATCCGTAAAATCAGCCAGTCTATTTGTGCGGGTTCTTAATTCTCCTGGGGTCTGAGCGCCACGCAATAACAAACAACAGGCGATCGCCTTTTCCTGTTTAGTTAATTTGAGGTCGCCAAATTCCGTATTGCAAAAACGGTGGCGAAATTTGCTAGTACGGCTGTTGAAGCTACTTTCATCACTAATGAGTCTTCTTGCAATCAAGTTGTCTACGGCCTGTTGAACGTCAATTTCACTTAAAGACATGACAGGCTCACGATTGCTTTTTTGGTTGCACGCCGCCGTCAAACTATTCAGTGAAAGTGGATAATAATCTGGCGTTGTGACTTCTTTTTCAATCAGCGCACCAATAACACGAGTCTCAACTTGGGTTAGTTCAATGTTCATATCGTTTCCTTGTTATTCTTTGGTTATTTAGTGCTCAGATATAATGGCAACTCTTTTAATATTACCGTTCTCATCAATCATGACAATTTTACTACGATTTAACTCTACCTCAGTCACTTCTTGATGAGCACGCTCATGTTTATACGCTTTGGTTAGCCGAGGAGCGCGCTCAGGTTCACTCTCACTTAAAGTAGGGACGATGATTTCAGACGTTTGGGGCATACAGGTTTGAACTCGTTTTAACAATAGTCGAATCATATATGGTTACTGAAACTCGCTCAATGACTAGACTCGAGATTGGCGATAAATACATCAAGCTAAGGTAATGATTGATCTAAAGACTGTTATCGCGCCAGATGATGTGATTTAATCATTGTGGTTATTCAAAATATTAGGAATGGGAACTATGAGTGGTGTCTTTGAAATCGTAGCTCAAGCACGTCGTAAGAATAAGTTAAAACGTGAACTGTTAGACAACGAGAAAAAGGTTCGTGACAACCGTAAACGTGTTGACTTGCTTGAAAACCTTCTTGATTACATCAAGCCAGAAATGACCAACGAAGAAATTGTGTCGATCATTAAAAATATGAAAGGCGACTACGAAGACCGTGTTGATGATCACATCATCAAGAGCGCTGAAATATCAAAAGAGCGTCGCGATATCAGTCGTCGGATTCGTGAACTGACTGAAGAAGACAAAATCATTCAGGGCAAAAAGAAATAATACCTGACAAATAACTCAAAGAGCCTACCATGATGGTAGGCTTTTTTATGCATCAGTGAGTGTAACGGATACGCCAACATAATTGGTTATTATAATATTATAAATAAGGTGAAACGTTTGCGTAATCGCTAACCTTCTCCGTTCATATTTTTGGGGCTTTCATCACAAATTTAGCCCTGTTATATTTCAAAAAAGTTAATCATTTAGACCATTCGAGGCACGGAGCTTCCTCAATTATCTCACGATGAGAAGAATTGGTACCGACCTAAGTCGGCAAAATTAAGAGGGTCAAATTATGGATATGGTTGAAATTTTAGGCTACGCAGCTTCAATTATGGTTGCGATCTCATTAACAATGAAAGATATCGTTAAACTGCGTGTTCTTAACTTTATCGGTTGTGCGTTGTTTACGTCATACGGCCTAATGATCGATGCTTGGCCAGTAGTTGTCACCAATGGCTTCATTGCCTGTGTCAATGTCTACTTTCTTGCAAAAATGCAAATTGAAAAAAAAAGCGAGCAAGTAAAAAACGTCGCATAAGTAGTACTACATCGATGACAAGCCCTTGAGCTTCAAACTCAAGGGCTTTTGATTGAAGAGCTTGATTGTTGAGCCTAGTTATTTGCCACAATGAATAGCACTTCCACTCGCCGGTTGCATGCTTTTCCTTCCTTAGTCTTATTACTGCAAGCTGGGACGTACTCGCCATATCCGCGGGTAAAAATCGAATCCATTGCAACATTATTGCTCATCAACTTCTGTTTGACGGCACTCGCGCGTTTCATCGACAAACTATCATTGAATGTCGGGGCACCGCTGCTATCAGCATGACCGTCAATTACAATATCAATGCCCGGCTGAGTCGCGAGATAGCCCCCCATCATATCAAGCCAATATGCTGAGTCTGTTGAAACACGAGACGATCCGGTATTGAATTTAATGGTGTCTTTAAGTTTAACCATCACGTGATTACCTGGCAGTAATTCGTAATCAACACCTTTGCTAAGCAAGAAGCTCTGCAGATCGTTATAACTTTGAGTTCGTTGTTGTCCGAATGGGCCTTTCACGCCCGAGCTAGCGATGGTCGGCGTTGTTCCCCATTCAGGATAGCGCACATCAAAATCAGACTTAGGCGCGGTATCTAACAGGTCATCACCGAACATAGCCATCTGCTCTTTTAAGCCGCTACATCCAGAAAGTAACAAGATCAGAGGTAATACAAAGCGCTTCATTAGTTCACCGTTGGTTCCTTTTCGATACCATTTCTTTATCGGCCGTAACGCCAAGACTTTAGCATTTTTTGTACTGGTTTCACTTAATTTTGTGAACACTATATGGCAACAAACCACACAAACTCATTGAAAGACATACTTTGTAATGTCATTTTTTAATCCGAGTGTTTCGCTTCGCTACCTGAACAAGTAGAATCAATCCATTGTTAATTCACTGATTTATAAATACCATACCCCACTTTTATCAGCGAGGTTAAGAGAGTAAACGATGAAAAAAATAACGACCCTGTTCTTTATCGCTTTGTCTGCGATTTTGCTCGGTTGTAGCGAAAGTGATGTGCCTAAACAAGGCGAGCATTATCAGATCCTAGCTGCTAATTTAACAACGTTCAGGCTCCCTGCTGTAACGGAAGTATTCTCGTTAAACTGTGGCCATTGCCGCAAGATGGAAGACCAGCTTGCTAAGGTCGAGGAATTAACGGGACAAGACATCGGTAAAGTACACGTGACCTTTAACGAAAGTGCTCGAATTGCTGCGATGGTCTACTATGCTGCTGAAATGCAATTTGGTAAAAAACCCGATTATCAAATGATGACGGAATTGTTTGCCGCAACGCAACTTAGCAATGACTCAACCTCTGCCGATAAAAAAGCCGCCATTGATCTTGCTTTTCATAACCGCAATTTTGTCAGTCCTTACGACTTCAATGAGGCCGAGCAAAAACGACTGTTTGCCGCGATGCAAATCGCTGATGACATTACAACCACAGGTCAAATCAACTCGGTACCTACCTTTATTATTAATGGTAAATATCAAGTCATGACGAGTGGACACCGCGATGTTGAAAGCATCGCAGATACAATCAACTATTTACTACAGCAACCATAATTTAACGGAAAGGATTTATGTCTAAGATTATTTTTCCAATCATTATCTTCGTACTAGCGGGCTTTTTCATCTATCGTACTTGGACCAATCATAAATCGAGCGAAGAAAACTTTGCCGTTGGACAAGCATTTTTAATCGAAAATGGAAACAAAGAAGACGTCATCACGACAGAAAGTGGCTTACAATATCAAATTCTGCATAAAGGCGAAGGCAATGTTCATCCGACAGTAAGCAACACGGTTAAGGTTCATTACCACGGTATGCTTCTTGATGGCACTGTTTTTGATAGTTCTGTCGAACGCGGCGAGCCAATCAGCTTCAAACTCAATCAAGTCATTAAAGGTTGGCAAGAAGGCCTAACCTACATGTCTGAAGGAGATAAATTTCGCTTGTTTATTCCTAGTACGCTTGGTTATGGAAAAAATGGTACCGGCCCTATTCCACCAGCCGCAACTCTGATTTTTGAAGTTGAATTGTTAGAGATTCAATAGAGGGTAGAGGCCAATCCGTTGATTGGCCTTTTAACTGTTCGTTAGTCGATAGCAGCCGTTTCTTTTTTGCTATAGCGACTTAGATGTTTATTTATGAAGTCAATATCTGCCGCATAAAAGTCGTCGAGTGGCAAATCTTTGAACTTAACCCATTCAAATTGAGCCTCTTTATCGCTAAGCAATGGCTGGTCTTCTGCATTAAAGATAGCGTAGTAAATACGTCCACCAAAATCATTAATACCGCTAAACGTTGCCACATGGCTATCAGCATCAATGCCAGAGATCTCTTGCAACTCTCTTTTTGCTGCATCCGTACCAGTTTCATTATCCTTCACTGCACCACCGGGAAACTCGCGTATTTCTCCTTGTGCAGGACATCCACGCTTTTTAAGTAACACCTTGCCATCATTTATCACTATCGCCATAGCTAAGTGCTTCATATTTGACTCCTTTTCAATTTTTACTTTATTTCCGTACAGCTTTAGTTGGGTTTTTAGCAACACATTAACGAAGCAATTTTCGTTTGAGACACTTATTAGAGAGCTGTACAGTAGACCGACTTGAGCGGACAAATAGTAACCTAGCCGCTTGAAGTTCGCAGATGAGAAAAGCAAAAATATGATCTAGGAGATAAAAAAGCCAGTATCTTGTCGTGCTACTGGCTTAGTTTTGTGCGCTAAAACACTATTATTTGTGTTTATCTTGGATGTATTTCTGGCTTACATCGACAACGGCCACATCTTTAAAAAAACTACGCCCAAGTAGTAATGGGTAAGTTAAATGGCTCCTGTCAGCTAAAGTAAAGTCAGTTTTTTCTTTTAGATCACCAACCTGCAGCCACGCTTCGACAACTGCACGATCTTGTGTTCCTTCTGAATTCGATTGACGTATCTTGACCCAACGTTTAACGGGCAATGCCATCTCTTTACTTTTGATGTTATCGTGTTCAATTTTGAACTTAACCCAATCTTTACCGTCTCTTTCAAACGGCACAATATCTACCGCACTGATTGATGATGTAGTCGCACCAGTGTCAACACGCGCACGAAAGTTTTGTTCAAGGCCAGGAATATAAACCCACTCTTCTTCACCAAGAAGTAGCTTTCCATCAGCGGTCTTTTGGGCCGGTTTTTTTGCCACCGGTGTGGTAGTTTTTACTTCAGGCGTTGGCGTTTTGGGCGCCTTGACCACAGGCTCTTCAGGTTTGACCGTTGGAGGGATGATTTCAGGAGTGTCAACTTGCGAGTCTTGAGGTTGTTCTATTTTTTCTGATTGTTCTACTTCATCAGCTTGTTGCTTTGGTTCTGTTACTTGTTGGCCAGTCGTTGAACAGGCGACTAAACCACCACTCAACATTAATGGAACGAGTACTTTCCACGTTTTGTTCATTTGCTCACCTAATCATAATCAATCGGATCTAGATGAAACGGGGCTGATAACAACCCCGTTAGTATTAAGCGACGTTCACAATTGCTTGGGCGACATATGGAATATCTCTTTCTGTCAATCCTGCAACGTTGATTCGACCATCCCCAACACCATAGATCCCGTATTCTTCGCGCAGTCGCGCCATCTGGTCTTGGCTAAATCCTAGCACAGTAAACATTCCTTTGTGACTCTCGATAAAGTCGAATTGTGAAGTATTGTAGTTATTTCTCAACTCGTTACACAAGATTTTACGCAGGTTTAACAATCGTTGCTGCATTTCACTTAACTCTTGCTTCCAAACCGTTGTGAGCTCTTGATTTTGCAAGATCGTTTTTACTAGTGCAGCGCCATGATCAGGTGGCATCGTGTAAGTTGCACGTGCGAGGGTCATCAGTTTGCCTTTGGCATTATTAACATCATGCTGAGATTTACCCACCACAATCGCCGCTCCTGTACGCTCGCGATATAATCCGAAATTCTTTGAACACGAGGTCGTAATCAACATCTCTTCGACGTTATCTGCCATATAACGGAGCCCTTGGGCATCTTGTTCAAGCCCATCACCGAAGCCTTGATAAGCAATATCGACAAAAGGGGTAAAACCATTTTTCTGTGCAAGTTGGGTAATCACCTTCCATGCATCAAAATCGATGTCTGCCCCTGTTGGGTTATGACAGCAACCGTGCAGTAAGACGACATCGTCAGGACCAGCAGTTGATAAATCATCCAGCATACGAGCGGCATCAACTTGCTTAGTTTCTGGGCTAAAGTAGTGATAATGTTTCACTTTAAGCCCTGCCGCTTCCATTACTGGGCGATGATTTACGTAACTTGGGTTTGAAATCCAAATCGTTGTATTTGGCTGGGCCACCTTCATTAGGTCGCCAAGCATGCGCAATGCACCACTCGCCCCTGGCGTTTGAATAGCAGCAACACGATCCATTGCCGAAGTCCCATCAAGCAGTAAGTTAACCATCGACTGGTTGAACTCTTCACAGCCTGCAAGGCCAACGTAGGATTTGGTTTTTTGCGTCGCAACGACGATATCTTGTGCTTGTGAAATCGCCTTCATGACAGGCGTTTCACCTGCGCTGTTTTTATAAACGCCGATGCCAAGATCAACTTTTTCGCTGCGAGGATCGCTGCGGTAAGCAACAGATAGAGAAAGAATAGGATCCAATATTGGAGTCGGTAATTGAGAGAACATGAAAGTCACAACCCTTTGAAATTCAAGTAATGGGCATCAACTTACCATCTAATTTACAAATCTAGAAATAAAATTTCAGTTCTAAAGAGCAAAACAGGATAAAAGCCCACAAAAATTAACAATACGTTAACCTGACGAGCCGCCATCAGGACCATATCCTGCTATTGCACTAATTCACACTGTAAATGTGTGAATTATTTGGTTGGAACTTCCACGCCACTCAAGGTTGAGATCGCGTTTATCTTGTTCGTACTTCCCATCAATTAATGTATCGATGAGATTGACGACGTCACGCTGCTCTTGATTGAGTTCACTCAAACAATACCCTGTCCAGACCCAAATGTCTTTATCCGGGCACTCTGCGCGAACTCGCTTAACCAGTTGAAACACACTCGCGACATTAGCAGGATGGAGCGGATCGCCTCCAGACAACGATAGTCCACGTCTTTTAATTCGAGTATCATTAAGATCAGCGATAATGCGGTCTTCGGCCTGTTGAGTAAACGCAATGCCTGAATCAAGCCTTTGCGTTGATTGGTTGTAGCATCCTTTGCATTGATGCACACACCCTGATACAAACAAGGTACAACGTGTTCCGGGCCCGTTGACAACGTCAATTGGATAATATTGATGGTAATTCATCGATGAAGTCTCGAAATAAATCGTTGATGTATAGGAAGCAATAGAACCCTAAACACAGGGCTCTGACCACACAGCGATATCATTACAGGTGCTTGACACGTCGTTTAACTTCTTCTTGTTTGCCAAAATTGAACGGTCTCGCATCGGGACTGCCTAAATAGCCACAAACACGTCGTGTTACTGACACCTTGGTTGAATCATGATTGCCACAGCTTGGGCAAGTAAAACCCTTACTGGTGCAATCAAATTCGCCATTGTATCCACATTCGTAACATTCATCGATTGGCGTGTTAGTGCCATAGTAAGGCACGCGACTGTAGCTATAATCCCAAACGTTTTCTAACGCTTCAATATTGCGCTGCATATTTGGGAATTCACCGTAACAGATAAACCCACCACTCGATACTGGTGGGTATGGCATCTCAAAATCAATCTTGTCGTACGGATTAACTTTTTTCTCAACATCTAAGTGAAAGCTGTTGGTGTAATAACCTTTGTCAGTTACGCCTTTAATAACACCATATTCTTTGGTATCAATTCGGCAAAAACGACTGCACAAGTTTTCACTCGGTGTGCCATACAAGCTATAGCCATAACCAGACTCTTGCGTCCATTGATCAACCTTGCTTTTTAGGTACTTAACGATGTCGATCGCTTTTTGGCGTAATTTAGCATCATCGTAAACGTGCGACTCATTGCCAAACAATGCATTTATAGTTTCATGGATACCAATATAACCGAGCGAAATCGATGCACGTCCATTTTTAAAGATACTGGCGATCGACTCATCTTCTTTAAGCCGGACACCACACGCGCCTTCCATATATAAAATTGGAGCGACGCGAGCTTTGACGTTTTCTAATCTAGAAATCCGCGTTTCAAGGGCTCGACGTGCTAAGTCTAACTTTTGATCAAGCAGTGTATAAAATGCTTGTTCATCACGGTTAGCAGCCAACGCGATACGTGGCAAGTTGAGACTCACCACCCCCAGATTATTACGCCCCTCATGTATTAGCTCACCATTTTCTTCATAAGTACCTAAGAAACTGCGACATCCCATTGGGGTTTTAAATGATCCGGTGATCTCGACCACTTTGTCATAATTAAGAATGTCTGGGTACATACGTTTAGAAGCACACTCAAGCGCCAGCTGTTTGATGTCGTAATTGGGATCTTTTGGTTGGTGATTTAAACCCGCTTTGATGCCAAAAACTAACTTAGGAAACACCGCAGTTTTGCGATTTTTACCTAATCCCGCAATACGGTTTTTCAAGATCGACTGTTGAATTAGACGCGATGCCCAACTTGTACCTAGGCCAAAACCAAAAGTGACAAATGGCGTTTGTCCATTCGCGGTATGCAGCGTATTGACTTCATATTCTAAGGACTGGAAAGCATCAAAACACTCTTTCTCGGTGCGAGCCTTTGCAAATGCTTGTGCATTGGGGATATCCCACTCTTGAGCAATACTAAGATGTTTCTCAAAACTTGACTCTACATATGGTTCAAGAACTTCATCAATACGGTTGATGGTCGTTCCACCATAAATATGGCTAGCAACTTGTGCAATGATTTGCGCCGTTACGGCTGTGGCGGTTGAAATTGACTTAGGTGTATCAATTTCAGCATTACCCATCTTAAAACCATGGGTTAGCATTCCCTTCAAATCAATAAGCATGCAGTTAAACATTGGGAAGAACGGCGCGTAGTCTAAATCGTGGTAATGAATATCACCCAACTCATGAGCTTGGACAATATCACGCGGTAAAATGTGTGTTTTCGCGTAGTGTTTCGCAACGATACCAGCTAACAAATCACGTTGAGTGGGGATCACTTTACCATCTTTATTGGCATTTTCATTGATGAGGTCAACATTGCTCTCTTCAATCAAACCTTCGATTTCACGCGTCAAAGTACTTTGTTTTTCTCGTGCAATATCTCTGTCATGGCGGTATTCGATATATGAACGTGCCAGTGACTTATACGGCCCTTGCATAAGCTCGTTTTCAACCAGGGTTTGGATTTCGATGATGTGTACTTCATCGTGATCTTTTAGCTGCAACTCCACCGCAAGCGCAACATTAAGCGCATAGATTGCGATTTGATTGTCGACGTGCTCAGCTGCAGATTCGACAGCAGCTTGAATGCGATCCCTGCTAAATGGCGCCCTAGAGCCATCACGCTTGATTACGATTGGTTTCACCTTTTCTCCTTACCCCAGTATACTCACAGAGTTATCCACAAACACACTATATAGGGCGATTTGTAATTCAACTGACACTATATATTGTGGCGTATTAAACGAAATGACACACAGATTGGTATTGATTTCGATCAATAAAAGGAGAGCCTCGCTCAAGAACAAATCGATCTTAGTGGTACTGATCTCAGATAAAAAGAAATTGATGTAAATTAGAAAAATGCTGGCTATTCCACTTGATTTTTGTAGACATCTTATAAGATAAAGGCTGCAACTATTTTCAGGAATTTACCTTATGTTCAACGTTAAACATTGGCTGCTTGGGATCGGTTTTTGGCTACTGGTACCAGTAACTGTACTAGCCGAACAAAAACTCGTCTACAGCAGTTGGAACCTTGAATGGTTATCGAGCAATCCCTCTGGAAAGTTCCCCAGCTCACAACGAACCAATGGCGATTATCAAGCCCTTAGTCGCCACTTTAATCAACTCGATAGTGACGTGTTGGCGTTTCAAGAAGTCAACGACTTAGTTGCCCTGCGCAAGGTAGTCGGAAATGACTATCAACTTTACTTATCACAGCGCTCTGAGCCTCGATACCAAATGCTGCAATTTACCGATATCAATCAGTACACGGGTTTTGCGGTGCGTAAAGGTATCAGTGTGGAGAACAAAACGGATGTTCGGTTGGATGTCCACAGTAACAGCAAGCTTAGATTTGCTAAGTATGTGGTGATTAACCCAGCAAGTGATGGCGCAATTCACTTATTGTCGGTGCACCTCAAAGCGCGCTGCTCGGGCGCATACAAAAACAACGCGGCCTGCCGCACGTTAAACTCACAAGCAAAAGCGTTAAACCAATGGATAGTGCAACGTGAGGCGAATCAACAGGCTTACATGATTATTGGTGACTTCAACCATAACCTCTCCTACCCTAACGATTGGTTATGGCAAACCCTGAGCACCAACAGTCAGGCGAAGTTGGCCACAAGAAACACCTCAGCCGAGTGTAAAGTCCGCTCTCGCAAGCAACCGAATAAAACTCACCAATTCCGCTCGCTGATCGACCATGCAGTGATTAGTCATGATTTGGCGCTAAAATCGGTAAAACAAATCACCTATGAGCTTGATGACTTGTTTCAATATCAATTGAGCGATCATTGTCCGTTACGTCTACAGTGATCAAAAAGACCCCGCGTTAACAGCGGGGCCATTCAACTATTCAAAGCGTTTTCGCATCGCGACATAATAGAGCACTGGTATCACTAACAGTGTCAATATGGTCGAGACAAAGATACCAAAAATAAGACTGATAGCGAGACCATTGAATATCGGGTCATCAAGGATAAAGACTGCACCTATCATTGCTGCCAGTGCAGTTAGCATGATCGGTTTGGCTCGCACTGCGGCCGATTGAATAACCGCTTCGGCAAACTCCACACCCTCGGTAACCTGCTGGTTAATAAAATCAACCAACAGAATCGAGTTACGCACAATAATACCCGCTAGCGCAATCATGCCAATCATCGATGTGGCGGTAAACTGCGCGCCGAGCAACGCATGCCCTGGCATAACGCCAATGATGGTCAACGGTATTGGCGCCATTATGATCAGTGGCACTAAGTAAGATTTAAACTGTGCGACGACTAACAGATAAATCAGTATCATACCCACTGCATAGGCGATGCCCATATCTCTGAAGGTTTCGTAGGTAATGGTCCACTCCCCATCCCACAAGACCGAAACCCCTTCTAATCCATCGGGCTGATTGAGGTAGTACTGCTCGACATCCATCTGACTATCAAGCGCACTGCCGATAGTAAACATGCCATACAGTGGGCTATCCACCGAGCCAGACATATCGCCAACCACCATAATCATTGGAACCATGTTTTTATGCACGATATAGTCATCCATGCGCGTTTTACGCACGGTGACCAAGTCAGACAAAGGATAAGCTTGAGCAGTTTGGCTGCCTACTTTCATGTTTAATATTTGCTCCAAACGGACTTTGGCACTCTCACTTGCTTGCAGTTGAATCGGTACTGGGTACTTGCTATGTTCACTATGCAGATAGCTGACAGGTTTGCCACCGACTGACGTCGCCAAGGCGTCGACAATCGATGCATACGATACTTGTAGGTGCGCAGCTTTACTGCGGTCAATCACCACCTGCCATTTCTGATGAACCTCGGGCAAGTACATATCAACATCAACAATGTCATCAGTTGCTCGAAATATTTGCCGAATCTCGCGTGCAGCTTGGCTGCGAATCTCTGGGGTTGGGCCATACACTTCAGCCAAAATTGGTGACCACACAGGTGGCCCAGGGGGCACTTCAACCACTTTAACTTTACCGGCAAACTTTTGTGCTACTTGATTGAGCACAGGTCTGATGGCAGCGGCAATCTCATGACTGTCGCGCTCACGCTCTTTGCGACTCGCAAGATTAACTTGAATATCACCTTGATGAGATTGGTCGCGAGTAAAATAGTGACGAACCAAGCCGTTGAAATTGATCGGTGCAGCAGTACCAGCGTAGATCTGATAGCTGTTCACTTCTGGTACTTGGTTTAGCTTAGTACCCATTTCAAATAACACTCGCTGAGTGCGCTCTAACGAGGTCCCTTCTGGCATATCAAGCACCACTTGGAACTCAGATTTATTATCAAATGGCAGCATTTTCAGCACCACCGCTTGCATCACGGGCAACATAATCGAGCCCACAATCAAAGCCAGAATCGCCAGCAGTAACATAAAACGGTTTCGTCCTTGAGCTTTCGCCGTCACAAAGGGCGTCATCATGGTATGAAAAACTGAATTCGCCTGAGTTTGTTGTTTGTGCGGTGATGGCTTTAACACGTGGCTTGCCAACCAAGGAGAGACGACAAATGCCACGATTAAGGAGATAAGCATCCCCATCGAGGCGTTAATTGGGATAGGACTCATATAAGGCCCCATCAAGCCGCTCACAAAAGCCATGGGTAGTAGCGCAGCAATCACAGTGAATGTGGCTAAAATAGTTGGCCCACCCACCTCATCGACCGCGCTAGGAATTAATTGTTTGAGTTTTGCTTTACCAAGCGACATATGTCGGTGGATATTTTCCACCACGACAATCGCATCATCGACCAATATTCCGATAGAAAAGATAAGCGCGAACAACGAAACGCGGTTTAAAGTAAATCCCCATGCCCATGACGCGAAAAGTGTGATCATTAAGGTAACAACAATGGCGAAACCGACCACGAACGCCTCACGCCACCCCATAGTCAGTATCACCAAAATCACCACCGCGACAGTGGCAAACGCTAACTTACCAATCAGGGTACTACTTTTATCGGCCGCTGTTTTACCGTAGTCACGGGTAATTTCAATATCGATACCATCAGGGATTAATTGATTTTCCAATTCAAGCAGGCGCGCTTCAATCGCCTTAGCAACATCTACTGCATTTTCGCCCGCCTTTTTGGCAATCGCGATCGTCACGGCGGGGTAGATGTTCTGTTTATCACTGGTCCAAACGTTTTGAGTAGGTGTGTTAGCGCCTAGCTTAACCTCAGCAACATCTTGTAAATAAACTGGAGCGTCATTATGCAGACCGACAACCAGTTGTTTAACTTCTGACACCTGAGTTAAAAATTGACCAACTTGAACAGGAAAGGTCTGATTGTCATGAGTAAGGCGTAACATAGGTGAACGGGTATTCGCCGCAGGAAGGTGTTGATTGAGTTGGTCGATAGTAATGCCAAAGCTGTTCATTTTGACCGGATCAAGCCTAACATCAACAATGGAATTATGACTTCCTATGGTATAAATATCACGCGTACCTTGAATACGTTTAAGTTCGGTTTCTAACCCGTGAGCCACTTGAGTCAATTGTTGCTGATCAAGCGCGCCATTTCTATCGCTTAAAGTGAGGTTGACAATCGGCACATCTTCGATACCTTTCGGTTTTATGATCGGCTCTCCAACCCCCACACCTTTAGGCATCCAGTCTTTATTTGAATAGAGTTTGTTATAGATACGCACCACGGCATCGTTACGGCTAACCCCCACCTCAAAGATAGCGACAATCATCGCACCGTCAGGCTGGGAGAAAGAGTACAGTTTATCGATACCTTGAATTTCTGAAATGATCTGCTCTGCAGGTGTAGTCACTAAGCTTGCTACTTCTTGAGGTGAAGCGCCAGGAAAGGGAATATACACATCGGCAAAAGTCACATCGATTTGTGGCTCTTCTTCTTTGGGTGTCACCATCACGGCAAATAAACCCATCAAAAGCCCCACTAAGGCCAGTAAAGGCGTCATGGCTGAGTTTTGAAAGGCCGCAGCAATGCGACCCGAGATACCGAGTCGATTGTCCATAATTACTCTCCCTCAACAGTTAGAGCTAGCGTTGCAATGACATCGCCCTCTTCAAGGCCTGAAAGCACTTCGACATATTCGCCATACACCTGCCCTAAGCGCACTGGATTCAAAACTTGTGCTTGATTATCGATTCGATAAACCGAACTCAATTCGCCACGGCGCACCACCGCAGACTCCGGAATCACCAGCGTCTGCTTCACACCATAACGAAAGGCCGTTTTCACCCACATTCCCGGTGCCAGTGATCCAATACTCTCGGGTAAAGACAAACGAATTTTAAAGGTATGCGATTGAGGATCGGCGTAACTAAATAGACTCAAATTGGTTGGGGATATTTCAGTACCATCTGCAGAGACCACATCAAACTGATCAATGCTTTGCACTTTGGCTTGATAACGTTGAGGAATCTCAGTTTCGACTCGAAGTAAGTTAAGTCCAAAACCGCTTAATAATGGTGTCCCTGGCGCAACGGTTTCGCCCAATTCAACGTGACGCTTAGTGACAATACCATCGTAAGGCGCGCTAATATTGGTATAACCTAGAGACTCCTTCGCTTGGGCAACATTGGCCCCAGCAGATGTCACCGCCGCTGCTGCGCTGCGCGCGCGCGCTTGCGCACTGTCCATTTGATCTTGGGAAATGGCCCCTTTAGGAAACAGCTGTTTGTAACGCTTTAATTGTGCTTGCGCTTCGTTGTTTTGCGCAACAGCACTCAACAGTTGCGCCTCGGCCGCGTCAAGGGACGCTGATTGTTGAACGGCGCTGATTTCTAGTAATACAGTCCCTTGTTTAACATAGTCATTAACATCCACATACAGACCGACGACTCGACCTGACGTTTGCGCCGCTACCGTGCCTTGATTCACCGGCTGAACAACACCGTCGAGATGAATAATCTGCGAAAGTGGCTTTAAACTAACGGTGTATTGCTGATCGGTTTGTTGAGCATTGACACTCATTGCCGTCGCACACGCAACGGCAATACTCCAACTTATCATGTTCATTACCACCACTCCCTGTTTCGATTCATTCCATCCATAATAGACACTACGCGGTTTGCGTTTGTGACTTGCGACTATCTTGCATACTAATCAATAAGTTTGTCACTCCAAGACCTACCATCATACTAGCAAAGAAAATCCAAACTCCGATGTTGCCTAGCGCCAAGCTTGACATTGCAGGTCCAGGACAAATGCCTGCTAACCCCCAACCTAAACCAAAAATTGCGGCACCGCTGATTAAAGGTGCGTCTACACGTGTTTTTTTAGCTAAGCAAAACTCATCCGCGACTACTGGTGCTTGTAACGGCTTGATGATAAGAAAATAGGCTGGCATATAAATCAATAACGCCCCGCCCATCACAAAGGCCAAGCTTGGGTCCCAAGCGCCAGTGACGTCTAAAAAGGCTAAGACTTTATTAGGATCAGCCATGCCTGAAATAATCATTCCTAGACCAAACAAAAAACCGGTAAATAAAGCGGTTAAGCGGAAAATTAACTTATTCATTTGATTTCTCACTACGAGTTACACTAGGTGAAAGCGGACAAATGCCGTCATGGCGGCGACTAGCATAAAGATCATGGTTGCGATGATGGAGCGACGCGATAAACGCCCTATCCCACAAATACCGTGACCGCTTGTGCAGCCATTTCCTAAACGAGTGCCAATCCCAACCAGTAAACCTGCCGCACCGAGTACCCAGACACTACTATCAAAGCTTGTAGGTATTTCATTAGCAAACACAGACGCACCGACAGCCCCACCAAGCACCATGCCGAGCGAAAACAATAAACGCCACGCAAAGTCTGAAGTTCTAGGCGTCAATAACCCAGTCATAATGCCGCTGATACCTGCGATCTTACCGTTTAGCAACAACAATAAGGTCGCTGAGACGCCTAATAACATACCTCCGGCTAATGATTGCCAAGGGATAGTGAAAGCCATAATTACCTCTAACTGAACAAAAATTTAACCACAAAATGTGGACTGTAAATTGTGAATAAGCTGAACGACACGCTCATCGTCCAACGAATAGAAAACTTGCTGCGATTCTTTGCGCGATTTAATTAACCCATGCTTGCGCAGTACGGTAAGATGCTGAGAAAACGCAGACTGACTTAACACTGAACTGGTCTGTAAAGCGCCTACCCCAACTTCGCCTTTAGTTAACTGACACAGCACCATCAATCGCTCTGGATGAGCCATTACTTTCAACAAATCAGCTGCTTCGACGGCTTTATTTTGCATCTCCGTAATATTAACTGTCTGATCTTTCATGAATCACCTCGGCTTACACATACATTAGATCATACTAAATAACAGTGTTTAGTCAATTCTAATTTAGCATTGGTAAAATTAGATAAATTAACATTAGACTTTTCTAATTTAAATGCCTATAGTGATTAACACTATAGGGAATAGAAACATATGGAGAACATTATGACGCTTGAAAATGCAATTCGAGTATTGGCTGGAAGTATGGTACTTATCTCAGTCATTTTGACACTTACCGTGCATAGTAACTTTGTATGGTTGACTGTTTTTGTTGGTGTTAATCTGATTCAGAGTTCATTCACAGGGATTTGCCCAGCAGTCTATTTTCTTAAAAAGTTAGGTTTCCAATAACGGAGTTATAAATGACTAAGATCGTTATCGTTGGCGGCGTCGCAGGTGGAGCATCAGCCGCCGCACGTGCTCGTCGTTTGAGTGAAGATGCAGAAATCATCATGTTCGAAAGAGGGAATTTCGTCTCGTTCGCCAATTGCGGCTTACCATACCACATAGGTGGCGACATAAAGGATAGAAGTAAGCTCCTCCTTCAAACTCCAGAGAGCTTCTTAGCTCGATTTAACGTTGATGTTCGTGTGATGAACGAAGTCGTCTCTATCGACCGACACAACAAACAGGTTACGGTTAAGAATCTACTAGATAGCAATGAGTATATTGAAAGCTACGACTGCCTTTTACTGAGCCCTGGAGCAGGTCCTGTGGTTCCGCCAATCCCTGGGATTGATAACCCACTAACGCATTCATTGCGTAACATCCCAGATATGGATCGTATCATTCACACCATTCAAATGAATAAACCTGAACACGCAACTGTCGTTGGTGGCGGATTCATTGGTTTAGAAATGATGGAAGCATTCCACCAACTCGGTATTAAAACCACTCTTATTGAGATGGCTGACCAAGTAATGACGCCTGTTGACCGTGAAATGGCGGGGTTTGCTCACGCAGAAATCCGTGAAAAAGGCATCGACCTAAAATTGAGCGTTGCGCTTGAGTCTGTCCAATTTGTTCCAAATGAACATGTGGCCAGCGTAGACGCAGGTGAGAGTGAAAAACATCAACACTTAGAAGGTGAGCTAGAGCTTACGCTTAACAATGGTCAAAAACTAACCACTGATATTCTGATTATGGCTATTGGGGTTCGCCCAGAAACCAAATTAGCGAAAGAAGCGGGATTAGAAATTGGCGCTCTAGGTGGTATTTATACCAATGAATACATGCAAACTAGTGATCCTTCAATTTACGCTGTTGGTGATGCAGTTGAAGAGAAAGATTTTGTCACTGGCGAGCAGACACTTGTTCCTCTAGCGGGCCCTGCTAACCGTCAAGGTCGTATGGCTGCCGACAACATGCTTGGTCGTCAAGAAACTTATCAAGGTACACAAGGCACCGCAATCTGTAAGATTTTTGACCTTGCCGTCGCCTCAACAGGTAAAAACGAGAAGCAGTTGAAACGCGAAGGTGTGGACTATGAAAAAGTTTATGTGCATACCGCCAGCCACGCGAGTTACTACCCTGGCGCTGAAATCGTGTCATTCAAAATGTTGTTCGATCCGAAATCTAGCAAGATTTTAGGTGCTCAAGCCGTTGGTAAAGACGGTATCGATAAGCGTATCGACGTGATGGCTGTTGCTCAGCGTGCCGGTATGACGGTTGAACAGCTTCAACACTTGGAGCTCACTTATGCGCCACCCTACGGAAGTGCGAAAGATGTGATTAACCAAGCTGCGTTTGTTGCAAACAATATCATTAAGGGAGATTCCACTCCAATTCACTTTGATGAAATGGACTCGCTAAGTGACGATCAAATCCTATTGGATGTGCGTAATCCAGGTGAGCTTGATAGCGTGGGTTTCATCAAGGATGCGATTAACATTCCTGTTGACCAACTACGTCACAGAATGGGTGAGCTTCCACAAGACAAAGAAATTGTTATCTACTGTCAAGTTGGATTGCGTGGTCACGTCGCTTATCGTCAGCTAGTCAATAACGGCTATAAAGCCCGTAACTTGATTGGCGGTTATCGTACCTATAAGTTCGCCAAGATATAATAAGAACTGCGCTGACTGTTTATTTGGAGCACTTAAGGCGTGCTCCTTCACTAGCGCATTGTTACTGATATGCCAATAGGGTGACTGGTAATTTCTTCACCACCAATCTCTATTGTTGCTTATTGAGCTATATTTTTGGCTGTGCGTTATCCCCTTCCTACTTGAAGCTGCAGTGGTGTTGGTACCTTCACTCACACCAATCACATAGTCTATCTATGCTCATGGAGATTCACTCGCTTACCGCCTACCTGAAACTCCAATTAGTTTAGGTAAAGCAATATAATTTATTATTGAGTACGATTGTTGATAGAAATATTACTAAAATTTGATCTTGGTTCATCGTAGAGCGATTAAATGCATCAATTTTTTGACTGATAAATGAGGGTTATGTAATAAATGTAGAGTATAAGCTCTATATGTAGGACTGAAATTTATGAAAAGTACCCTCCTGATCCTAGCAAGTATTGGTCTCATCAATAGCACAAATATTTTAGCGGAAGAACCGTTGGTCAGCGTTGAAAGAATAAACGGTTCTGAGCTCGACTTCGAACACAATAAGCAAACCTATACCTTTGTGCGCTGCTGGTATCGTCCAGCACAAACCCACGACGATCCTGCCACAAGTTGGGAATGGGCACTGGATAAAAATGGGGATTACTACACGATTGAGGGCTACTGGTGGTCATCAGTCTCTTTGAAGAATATGTTTTATACCACCACTTCACAGCAAACCATAAAGCAGCGTTGTGAGGAGACCCTTGATGTCGACCATGATACTGCCGATATTCTCTACTATGCCGCTGATCATCGTCTATCTTACAATCACTCTATCTGGACAAACGAAGCCCATACGGGTGACACAGTCAACCGTATTGTTGCCTTTGGTGACAGTTTATCTGATACTGGTAACTTGTTTAATGGTTCTCAGTGGGTATTTCCAAACTCAAATTCGTGGTTCTTAGGCCACTTTTCTAACGGATTAGTATGGACTGAATATCTTGCGAAAAGTCAGCAACTGCCCGTTTATAACTGGGCGGTGGGTGGTGCTGCAGGGACCAACCAATATGTTGCATTAACCGGCATTTATGACCAAGTCACTTCATACCTAACCTATATGGAGAAGACAAAAAATTACGATCCTGCCAATGTCTTATTTACGCTTGCATTTGGACTTAACGACTTTATTAATTACAACCGCGAAGTCCGCGATGTAAAAGCGGATCTGAGTAGTGCCCTCATTCGACTCACAGATTCTGGCGCGCAACACCTGATATTATTGACGCTTCCCGATGCGACTAAAGCGCCACAATATAAGTACTCGACGCAGCAAGAAATCGACAAAGTTCAAGCCAAAATTGTTGAGTTTAATCAGTTTATCGCTGAACAAGCGCAATTATATACAGATAAAGGGGTAAATGTTCTCTTATTCGATACATATACCCTATTCGAGCAAATCACCAGTAACCCGCAACAGCATGGTTTCGAAAACGCCACTGATGCATGTTTAGATATCAACCGTAGTTCAGCTAAAGACTACTTGTTGCGTCATAATTTTACCAATGACTGTGCCTATCATGGATCAGATAAGTACGTGTTTTGGGGCGTGACTCACCCGACGACTGCTGTACATAAGTACATTGCCGACAACATCATCGCCAATGATGTGAGTCAGTTTCCTTTTTAAGCGATCTCGTCAACTTACAAGGCGAGCATATGAGTGGCTCGCCTTAGTTATAAGGTTTAACTTGATAAATTTCGCTCTTTTGGGTTATCACTTAAATATTCAACGAATTCAACCTCAAAACCTGCAGGATCAAGGTAGTAGACGTTCTTGCGATAAGCGTCGATAGAGCCTCCTTTTGCGATTTGATAACCCGCTTGGCTTAATCTCGCCTTCATAGCGTCAAGGTTATTCGTCACGAAAGCAAAATGTGCAAGACCGACTTGATGTCCTGACAGCTCACGGTTTTCACCTTCGCCATGATCACTCAAGGCTAAATATTGGTATTCGTCACCAAAATGGAGCCAGTTTCTCGACTTGCCATACCATTCACCTTGACCTTCATCACGCACAAACCAATGTGGAAAAGCCGCTTGATAAAAAGCCAAAGTGGTTGGGATATCCCTTACCACCAAATTAATGTGTTCAAGTTGAAGCATACTGTCTCCTTAACATTTACTCGTCTCAACACCACTGATGTTAAAACCTCAAGTTAGGTTTAGGTAAAGCAATTAATTCAACTTATTTAAATTTTTTATATCAGTGTCTGTGAGGGGCCTAAAAACAACAAAGCGAACCAAACGGTTCGCTTTAATTTGTTACGCTAGCGGACTACTTTCGCAATGCGTTAAGCTTAGCCTGAGCAATGCCGAACACGGTATCAATCGGGTAGCTTCCCTCATCACTGGCTACGCCTGCTGATTTACCGGTGAATAATTCTATCGCTTCGGTAACATGGTCAATCGCCCAGATATGAAATTCACCTTTGTCGACGGCTTTCACCACGTCAGCACGCAACATTAAGTTATGCATGTTAGAACGCGGAATAATAACTCCTTGTTCAGAACTGCGACCTTTAATGCCACAGACATCAAAGAACCCTTCGATCTTCTCGTTAACCCCACCAATAGGTTGCGCTTCACCGAACTGGTTCATCGAACCGGTTATCGCAATATCTTGACGATTAGGTTGCTTCGAAAATGCCGACACTACTGCACAAAATTCGGCCATACTGGCACTATCGCCATCGACGCCACCATACGATTGCTCGAAAGTAATGGTCGTACTTAAAGGAACTTTAGCCGTTTTGCCAAACACCGAAGACAAGTAAGCACTTAAGATCATCACACCTTTAGAGTGAATACTGCCCCCCAAATCAACACTGCGCTCAATATCGATCACCTCTCCGTCACCATAGCAGGTGGTGGCGGTAATTCGATTTGGTGCACCAAACATATATTCACTGGTACTCAGTACCGACAGCGCGTTGACCTGACCGATGGCTTCTCCGTAGGTGTGAATCAACGTCGTGCCGTTAACAAAGCTCTCCATTACGCTGTCTTTTAAACGGCTAATTCTGAGCTCTTGATTACCTAGCGCCTCTTCAACGTGACTGGAACGAATCATGTTCGAGTTAGCTTGCTTGGCCACATAGTTTGACTCACGTAGAAGGTTGGCAATATTGGCTGAGTGTAGTGAAATTTTCTTCTGATCCCCTACCAAGCGAGAGCTATGTTCGATGATGCGCGCAATCGCCTTTTTATCACAATGCAACATACCGTTGTCATTAACGACACTTGAGATGAAACGTGCATATTGAAGCTCTGAGTCAGCATCACGCTTCATCTCGTCTTCAAAATCCGCCGTGACTCTAAACAGTTCGCTGAACTCCGGATCGTAATGTTGCAACAACTGATAAGTACGGTAGTCACCAAACAAAATAATTTTCACATCGAGTGGAATAGGCTCGGGATCTAAAGAGACGGTCCCTGTTAGCGTCACCTCTTTTTCGAGCGAAGTTAAACTAAGTTGGCGCGCCCTTAACGCTCGCTTAAGCCCATCCCATACATAGGGTTGCTCAAGTACTTTTTGAGCGTCCATCAGTAGCACACCGCCATTGGCTTTGTGTAGACTGCCCGGACGAATCAATGAAAAGTCGGTGAATACTGTGCCTTTAAAAGTTGCTGTCTCAATGTACCCAAACAAAGTGTGATAATTAGGGTTTTCTTCCACTACAATCGGCAGTACTTGATCTTTACGGCTTACCAATACGTTAATCTTGTATCGACGAGGTAATTTTTTATCCAATGATGCCGTCGCCACTTCTCCCTGCTCAGCACTTTGATCAAGAAAAATATCCGCATTTTCAACAATATCTTGTTGCAATTCAGTCAGGTATGATTTTATTGCAGGATAACGAGCATAATCTTTTTTTAGCTGTTTGATAAAGTGTGTGATGACATCAAGCGTCACTTCATCGTTAAGCTTTTTAATTTTCTCACTGTAGGTTTCTTCCCATTCAGTGAGTTGGCGGACCATGTTTCTTAGTTGAATTTCAAGTTCATCAATGGTGGTGCCAAACTCCTCTTGTTTCTTTTTACTTAATGCATCGAAAGATTCCTCACTGTGCATCTCTTCACCATCCATAGCAACAAATTGATAATCGCCTTGGGTAGTAATGGTCAAACTGATCCCTTTTGCTTTCGCCTCCTTGCTGATTTGTTCTAGCTCCGCTTCTTGTTTTGCTGCCAGCTGGTTTTTGAGCTTATCGGCTCGGCTATAGTAAAGTTCGTTATCAAACGCGAGCGGCATCGCGTTGTTAAGCTTAGCCATGAGCTTTTCAATATCTTGACGAAACTTATTCCCAACTCCGCATGGAAGCTTGAGCACTCTTGGGGTACGAATATCTTCAAAGTTCGCCACGTAACACCAATCATAAAGAGCGTTGGCATCATGTTGATGGCGATTCAAATAGCGTAAAATCATTGTCCGCTTGCCCAGTCCATTTTGACCGATGGCGTAAATGTTGTACCCTTTCTCTTTGATAGACATGGCGAACTCTACTGCCTTCTGAGCTCGCTCTTGCCCAACGATTTCATCGATAGGTGCCAACTCTTTTGTCGACTTGCTTTGTAACTTTTCAAGTTCAGCAGATCGATATAACTGGCTTGTTTCAAGTCTTTGAATAGTCATCACTCTATCCTTGTTGTTATTTTCCTGTGATCTTTAGTTTAGGTTAGTTTTTATTATATTTTAGTGACTTACAGCCAATTCACGTTTAAGTGGCTAAATTTCAAACAAATCCCCACACCCATGATACAAATGATATTTATTTGCATTTGATATTAAATTGCATTTAAATGTAATTATAACTTGTAGGTGGAGTAATAAAGGTATGAATTTACATCAGTGTTGGGCGAACTACCTAAAAGCCGAACAACTTTTAGAACAAGGGCATTGGCCGGAAGCACACTATTTATACGACCTGGTTTTAAGTCATCTTCCTAACCACTTACAACATGCTGTAACAGACCAAGCAACCAAACCATGCCAATTAAGATGTCTAATAACTGGTTTACGTGGTGCTGCCATCTCACAATCTGAAATCTTAAATAAAATGGGCCAACATCAGCAGACGTTTGATCTTCTCAATCAGACCTACGCGCATCTGCAGTTTGTTTCGATCGAGTCATCTAGAGCTGTCGATGCCACACAAACGGTTCTCCACCAACAATGTGAAGATCTACTCAAACACATTGCGGCCTTTTGCTGCTCACAACGCAGTGCCGAGTGGATGATAGAGCTCGAGAACGTGCAAAAAGCCCATCACTATTTTTCGACTCTTAAACACTACAACGCCGCCATGGAGGGCGCCTATACCGTTAATTAATAAGGATATATCATGCCGAAAACAACGTATGAGCCGAGCACGCAAGGCGTTAGAAAAAGTACGATTAGATACACGTTCAATTAACCGTTATCCGCATGAGTTCTCTGGCGGTCAGCGTCAACGTATCGCCATCGCTCGAGCATTAATTCTCGACACAAGCCGCCTAAACTAAAAGTATATTCGGTTTGGCCGCCGATAAAGCCGACGCATGGATGCGTCGGCTGTTTTTTTAAAAATAATGAGAAATCGCTAAATATCGCGTGCGAATATGCTCAATGAGTGATTTGACTTTGTTCGGCGGTTGTCGAGTAAAAGGATAGACCGCATAGATCCCGAGTCGCTTACCCACTTGCTCTGGAAACAGATCAACCAATTGCCCATTACGTAGATCATGATAGACCAAGCACCTTGGAACGTAGGCGATACCATGCCCGCCCAGTGCCGCCTTCCTTAATGCAGTCGCGTTATCGGTCGAAAACGATCCCGAGACCCTGACAATATAGTTATCTTCTTTCGCTTTAAACTCCCATTCGCATGCGCCTGTAGTTTGATAAGCGTATTGCAAGCAATTATGTTGGGTTAAATCTTGCGGTTCGTAGGGTTTTCCATTTCGGGCGATATAAGAGGGAGAGGCGCACACCACCCATTGTGAATCGAGGATATGGCGAGCAATTAAACTTGAGTCTTCAAGGTATCCGGTACGAATGACCAAATCGTAGCCTCCTGCAACTAAGTCGACAAAGCGATTGTCGAGTGACATATCAACTGATAAACCAGGATGAAGATTGCAAAATTCTGCTACGGCGTCTGCCAGGATGAGATCTCCCGAAATCGAAGGAACAGACATTTTGATATGACCGCTGACGTTCTCACCAAAGCCCGACACGGCATCCATCGCCTCTTGAGCGGCTAGCTTCACATTTTTTGCACCATGTGTTAACGCTTTACCTGCTTCTGTTAACGTTAATTTACGTGTGGTTCGATATAATAATTGAACGCCAATTTCTTGCTCTAAACGGGCGATTCTCTTACTAACTACCGAATTTGTAAGATTATTTATTTCAGCTACCTTGCTAAAACTGCCAAGCTCTACCACTTGGGAAAAAAGAATTAAGTCATCTGCACGCATTTATTATGTCATTTTTGGAATTAATTATTTTCATTATTTCCCTATATCAATAAAAAATAAAGGGGTAAATTCACCTATAATTAACAAACTCATCACAAATATAAAATCCAAGAGACTCTCCAGAGTCCTAACTGAAGAATGTAAAGGACATACCAATGAGTGAAACCCTGCTAGCTCTCGTGGCCTTCTCACCGATAGTGGTGGCTGCCATACTTCTCGTCGGACTGAATTGGCCGGCAAAACGGGCGATGCCGATCGCCTTCGGCCTGACTGTTGTCATCGCGTTGTTCGCGTGGGACATGTCGACAACTCGTGTACTCGCGTCGGTATTTCAAGGACTCGGTATTACCATTTCCGTTCTATGGATCGTATTTGGTGCCATTTTCTTGCTCAACACGCTCAAACATACTGGCGCAATTTCGACCATTCGTAATGGATTCACCAATATTTCCCCTGATAGACGAGTTCAAGCCATCATTATTGCTTGGTGTTTTGGCTCTTTTATTGAAGGTGCTTCTGGCTTTGGTACGCCCGCCGCCATCGCCGCACCACTATTGGTTGCTATCGGCTTCCCTGCAATGGCCGCCGTGCTAATGGGTATGATGATTCAATCAACGCCGGTATCATTTGGCGCCGTTGGCACGCCGATTATTGTCGGTGTAAACAAAGGCCTTGATACACACAATATTAGTCAAGCCCTGTTGGCCAATGGTTCAACATGGGATGCCTACCTACAACAAATCACCTCAAGCGTTGCACTGATCCACGCCTGTGTTGGTACGATGATTCCTGTTCTTATGGCGATGATGCTTACTCGTTTCTTTGGCAAAAATAAGAGTTGGACAGAAGGCATCGATATTCTGCCGTTTGCGATATTTGCCGGCCTAGCCTTTACTATTCCCTACGCACTGACGGGAGTCTTCCTCGGGGCAGAATTTCCATCATTAATCGGTGGTTTGGTTGGCCTGTCTGTTGTTGTCTCAGCAGCAAAACGGGGCTTTCTTGTGCCAAAATCAACTTGGGACTTTGAGGATGAAAAGAACTGGCCAGTAGAATGGCTTGGTTCACTCAAAATTGAACTTGATGACGTAAAAGGCAAACCAATGGCGATGGCACTGGCGTGGCTTCCTTATGTTCTACTTGCTATCGTGCTGGTTGCAAGCCGAGTTAGCGCCGATTTCAAAGCGATGTTGACAAGTGTAAGTCTCTCATTTAACAACATTTTAGGTGAAACGGGTATTAGTACCGCCATCCAACCTTTGTATTTACCCGGTGGTATCTTAGTGTTCGTAGCACTGGTTGCCGTTGTACTGCAGTCGCGCAGTGCCACTCCATTAATCAAAGCGTTTGGTGAATCGAGTAAGACCTTAATTGGCGCAGGGTTTGTCTTAGTGTTCACTATTCCAATGGTGAGAATTTTTATTAATTCAGGTATTAATGGCGCCGATTTGGCCAGTATGCCGGTCACGACAGCAAACTTCGCCGCCGGATTAGTTGGTGATGCCTTCCCTGCACTCAGTGCCACTGTCGGGGCGTTAGGCGCCTTCATCGCCGGTTCAAACACCGTGTCTAATATGATGTTTAGTCAGTTCCAGTTCGAGGTTGCGCAAACGTTGACTATCTCAAGTGCCGTTGTGGTTGCTCTCCAAGCGGTTGGTGCGGCAGCGGGCAATATGATAGCCATTCATAACGTGGTTGCAGCGTCAGCGACGGTGGGCCTACTTGGCCGTGAAGGCGCTACATTACGTAAAACCATCATTCCAACTATTTATTATTTGTTTGTCACCGGTCTTATCGGTCTGTTTGCTATCTACGGCCTACATATTACCGACGCACTGATGTAATGACTGATGGCGTTAATACTCTTCTCGCCTAACAAAAGCCTGCGAATGTGAACACGCTAGCAAAACCTGAGTATTAGCGCCGCCCCTTTCAGATGTCGACCATACTAAGCCATCAACAGAAAGGTGTCGTATAACCCATTAATAGGATTGAATTATGATCATCTCTGCTTCTACTGATTATCGTGCTGCAGCCAAAGCAAAACTGCCTCCTTTTCTCTTTCACTATATTGATGGCGGATCTTATGGTGAACACACGCTAAGGAAGAACACCGAGGATCTTGCCGAAATTGCATTAAAACAACGCGTACTGAAAGACATGCAAGACCTTAGTCTTGAGACAGAAATTTTTGGTGAAAAGTTTGCGATGCCGATCGCGCTTGCCCCAGTTGGCTTGACAGGTATGTATGCAAGGCGTGGTGAAGTTCAAGCAGCCAAAGCCGCCGAAAATAAAGGCATCCCATTCACCATGTCTACGGTATCTGTATGCCCGATTGAAGAAGTCGCACCTGTTATCGAGCGTCCGATGTGGTTCCAACTGTACGTACTTAAAGATCGCGGCTTTATGAAAAATGTTCTTGAGCGCGCTAAAGCTGCTGGCGTGACAACTCTTGTGTTTACCGTCGATATGCCAGTGCCTGGCGCTCGTTATCGCGATATGCATTCAGGAATGAGCGGGCCAAACGCGGCAATGCGCCGAGTCTTCCAGGCCATACGTCACCCTCGCTGGGCCGTCGATGTTGGCTTGCTTGGTAAGCCACACGACTTGGGTAATATTTCCACTTACCGCGGTGAGCCGACCAAACTTGAAGACTATATTGGCTGGCTAGGCAATAATTTCGATCCTTCGATCTCTTGGCAAGATCTTGAGTGGATTCGTGAGTTCTGGGACGGCCCCATGGTAATTAAAGGCATATTGGATGAGCAAGACGCTAAAGATGCTGTCACTTTTGGCGCAGATGGCATTGTGGTCTCCAACCACGGTGGTCGTCAGTTAGATGGTGTGCTTTCAACCGCTAAGGCATTACCTAATATTGCGGATGCGGTAAAGGGCGATCTGAAGATATTTGTTGACTCAGGGATCCGCACAGGACTAGATGTGGTACGGATGCTAGCACTTGGCGCTGATTGTACCTTACTGGGACGATCGTTTATTTATGCGCTTGCCGCTCAAGGCCAAGCTGGCGTCGAAAACTTACTCGACCTGTATGAAAAAGAGATGCGCGTTGCCATGACGCTAACTGGTGCGAAAAGTATTCACGATCTAAATCGCCAGTCACTGGTCAACATTTAATAAATCAACAAGGTGTCACAGAAAATCCAACTACGCTGTGACACTTTTTTACTACTGACAGCAAAAAAATATAACGTCAGTAGCAAGCACAAGGAAGCCAACATGTCGCAGCACATTAACGATAATGCCTATCAACAACTTGAGTCACTGTTCGCCGTCGAGATTGAAGCTAAACGCATCATCACCGAACAAGCAAAACGTTTAGCTTATGGTACTGACGCCAGTTTCTATCGTTTGGTTCCAAAGATTGTGCTGCGGTTAAACAGTCTCGATGAGGTGACTTACGCTATCCAATGTTGCCGCGAGATGAACGTTCACTTTACCTTTCGCGCCGCAGGTACCAGTTTGTCTGGTCAGGCGGTATCCGACTCTGTGCTCATCACATTAACCGATGACTGGCGCGGTCATAAAATTCTTGATAACGGTAATAAAATCGTTTTGCAACCGGGCGTGATTGGCGCTGACGCCAATAAATACCTTGCCCCATTCAAACGAAAAATTGGCCCCGATCCGGCATCGATTAACACTTGCAAAATTGGTGGTATCGCGGCTAATAACGCCAGCGGCATGTGCTGTGGCACGGCGCAAAACTCCTACCGAACCCTCGACAGTATCAAAGTGGTATTTAGCGACGGAACTCTGCTTGATACTGGCTGCTCTGACAGCATTGCCGCCTTCCGAGTTGCACGTCCAGACATCATTGAAGGATTAACCGAACTGGTGGAACAAACTCAAGCGAATACTGAGCTCAGTGACCGCATTCACCACAAGTATCGTCTTAAAAATACCACCGGCTATGCACTGAATGCGTTGGTTGATTTTAACGATCCAATTGAAGTCCTTGAACACCTAATGATCGGGTCTGAAGGGACGTTAGGCTTTATTGCTGAAATCACTTATAACACCGTAATTGAACACAATTACAAAGCCTCTTCACTTCTAGTTTTTGCCAACATTGAAGAAGCATGTCGAGCGGTCACCACACTATCAAAAACGCCTGTCGCAGCGGTCGAGTTAATGGATGGGCGTGCGCTGCGCTCCGTTGCCGATAAACCCGGCATGCCAAAGTTTATTCAACACCTTGACCTTGAAGCTGCCGCACTTTTGGTTGAAACCCACGCCAGCGAACAAGCTAGTATTGATGTCCAGTGTGAGCAAATTCTCGCGGCATTGTCGCCATACACCATCATCGAGTCCGTGCCTTTCACCTTAGATGCCAACATGGTTGCGACGCTTTGGGGAATTCGCAAAGGCATGTTCCCAGCGGTGGGCGCCGTTCGTGAAGTTGGCACGACAGTGATCATTGAAGATGTTGCATTTCCAGTTGAAAACCTCGCCAATGGCGTGCGCGATCTGCAAGCACTATTTGACAAGTACCACTACAGCGAAGCGATCATTTTTGGTCACGCCCTTGAGGGCAACTTACACTTTGTCTTTACTCAAGGCTTTGATTCGCAGCAAGAGATAAATCGCTACGGTCAGTTCATGGATGATGTCGCCGAGTTAGTTGCGGTTAAGTACCAAGGTTCACTAAAAGCCGAACACGGAACTGGTCGCAATATGGCGCCTTATGTCGAGCTCGAATGGGGACAAGATGGTTATCAGCTAATGCAGAGAATCAAGGCCCTGTTTGATCCACAAGGTTTACTTAATCCAGGCGTGATTATAAATGACAATCCACACTCGCATATTGAAAATTTGAAACCAATGCCCGCCGCTGACGATCTGGTTGACCGTTGTATCGAATGTGGCTTCTGTGAACCAGTTTGCCCGTCTCGGACGCTCACGCTATCACCACGTCAGCGAATTGTTTTATACCGAGAATTACAGCGCCGCCGAGCGGCTGGTGAAGAGACAGCAGCAACAGAACTTGAACAGATTTTCGAGTACCAAGGTATTGATACCTGCGCCGCAACTGGCCTGTGTGCAGAACGCTGCCCAGTTGGGATTAACACCGGCGATTTAATTAAACAGCTGCGCACCGCTAAGTATCAAAAGTTCACCCCGATCGCTAAATGGACGGCGGATCACTTCGCTACCACGACCTCACTCACTCGCGCTTCTCTCAAAGCTAACCAGATTGCGGTTAATGTGATCGGCGAGCGCGCGGTGGCAGGCCTGACCAACAGTATTCGCAAGCTCAGCGGCAACACCACCCCTATTTGGCTACCAGAAACACCGCAAGCCAACAGCCATAAACTTGAAAAGTCGATGGAGTTGCTGGTTCGCTCCGATAAAAAGGTGGTCTACCTGCCCTCTTGTGCTTCTCGTACCATGAGCCAGCAATCCGATGCGCAAGATCAACGTAGTCTGACTGAAGTGACACTGTCACTTATTAAAAAGGCGGGATTTGAAGTGATCATTCCCGACAAGCTCAATGACCAGTGCTGTGGTATGCCGTACGACAGCAAAGGAATGAAGGAGATCGCTGCATCAAAAGCCCAACAACTCGAGAATGCTTTATGGCAAGCTAGCTACGAAGGCGAATACCCTGTACTGATCGACACCAGTCCATGTGCCAAGCGAAGCATCGAGACCTTCAGCAAACCGATGGAAATCCTCGAACCAACAGGTTTTGTCTCTAAATATCTTTTGCAGCATTTGGCCATTTTACCTAAAGATGAAACCGTTATGCTCCATGTCACCTGCAGCTCACGTCGTATGGGATTAGAAAACGATATGTTAGTCCTTGCAAAAGCATGTGTTACTGACGTGGTTGTTCCTGAGCACATCTCTTGTTGCGGCTGGGCGGGGGACAAAGGCTTCATCACCCCAGAGCTCAATAAAGCGGCGGTAGACACATTAAAACAGCAAGTTCCGTCAGGTTGCTCTCGTGGCTTTAGTAACAGTCGAACCTGTGAAATTGGGCTCTCTCACCATAGCGGCATCCCCTATCAATCGTTGTTATATTTGGTTGATGAAGTCAGCACACCGTTATAATCCGGTCCTTTAATCTCTGCGGGCGCTGCCATACGGCTAGCCCGATAAAAAGTTGCATCCAGCGCAACAGTTTTTAATGCTTTTCACCTGTGAAAGTGATTAGATACTGTTTAAGAGGTTATCGGGAGAGTCGCATGAAAGTCATTATCTTACACGGTCTGTATATGCACGGAATGGTAATGAAGCCACTTAGTTATAAACTCAGTGGTATGGGCTATCAAACTCAAGTGCTAACCTATAATAGCTTGGCCATTGATGAGCAACGCGTGTTCAGTGATATTGACCAAGCACTGAGTTTAAAAGAGCCCAATGTACTGGTAGGCCACAGTCTTGGCGGCCTGATTATCAAACACTATCTCAAGGCACGACGTCCATCGGTTCGCAAAATTTCACATGTGGTCGCGATAGGCTCTCCTCTGCAAGGCGCTTCCATCGCATCACGCATCGAAGAGTTAGGAATGGGCGTTATTCTTGGTAATGCCCCTGATTTTGGTTTAACCGAGCACGAAGAAGAGTGGGATTTTGTTCAGAAACTTGGCAGTATTGCGGGCACCCTACCAATAGGAGCGCGTTCAATACTGCTTCAGGGCGATCAAAAACGTTCGGATGGCACCGTCACCGTTGAAGAAACTAAAATTCCTGGCATGACTGATCATATAGAGATCTACAATAGTCACACGAGCTTAATCTACGGCTCAGCTACTCTAGAGCAAATCCATCACTTCATTCAGCGCAGTCATTTTAAACATTAAATTAGTCATTCTAAGCATTAAAAAAGCAGCGACTGGTCGCTGCTTTTAGGGTTAGATTACGCTTTAGGCGTGAGCGTGTATTTAGTTATCAAGCTCGCGCGCCCAAATGACTCTTCAATCCGCTCTTGTATCTCATCAAGCGTTATTGACTGTGTCATCATGTCAACATCTTGCAATGCCTCTAAGCCATACTCATGAACCAAGTACCGCGCATAAAACCAAGCGCGTTGAACAGGATCATCCGCTAAAGGATCAAGCGCCACAGCAAGTTGTTTGGCAACCAGATCAACATCTTGCTGCGTTACGTTATCTAGAAGGCCTTGCATCACTTTAGCGACAGCCTTATCAATCTTGTCGATATCTTGCGGTGCGACTTGAGCCTCGATGAACCAATCAGTGCTGGCCTCCCCATCGAGTGAGATACTGTAAGCATCAGGCGCATAGTCTAGGCCAAGTTCTTCACGCACATAGTCATTCAGGCGCTTGGCAAGTAAGCGCTGAATCATATCGTCAATAAATGCAAGACGTGCCGTTGTTATCGATGCATTAGGATTGGTTGAACGTAGCAGATAGAAACTGTTCTCTTCATTGTAGATCGGCATATCAACACGAGCTTGCGGACTACGCTGATAATCAGCCAGTAGTTTAGCTGCCTTGCCCTGTTGCAGTGGAATGGCCCCGACATAATACTTGATTAAAGGTTCAAGCTCTTGTTCCGTCATATCAGCAATCACCACCAGCTTGTTGTTACGGTTGACCGAAAACAGTTGTTGGTACACTTGGTGAATTTGCGCGTCATTGACCATCGCCACTTCAGGCGCGGTGGTCATACGATGGAAACTTGATGGCAGGTAACTGTTTTGGTTAATCGCTTTATTCCACTGACCGATAGGGGTTTCTAGGTCGCTTTGTCGCTCTTCAATCACCTCACGCTTAACCACCTCAAGCTGTCGAGTATCAACCTTCGCGTTAGTCACCGCGTTGAAGATAACATTAAGTGAATCTGCGAGGTTTTTCTTCGTAGTACCGACCTCAAGGCCATGATGACTCAGCCCGACAAATGGATACACCTCAATCGACTGCCGCGTCAGAAACGCATCAAATTCGCTGCCAGAGAACTCACCGATACCACTTCGACTAATCACGCTCGGAGCTAACCCATGAGCTGCATACAGTTCACTATCTAACGCCGCTTTGCCACCCTGGCTAATGTAAACCATATGGACGAAATCGCCTGCGTTTTTATCACGTTCAAACCACACTTCTACCCCATTGGAGAGTGTCCACACAGTAAAACCTGGTCGTTGATCTTTACTGACAATATCACCGCCACTTAAGGGATTACTCAACTGATCGACTTGAGCGGTTAACATCACGGGTTCCACCCCAGCAATATCAAAGCTCGCACGTAGTTGAGGGAGCTGTTTGGTCAATGTGGCAACCGCTTGATCATTCTCTGCTGCCAGAAGCAGTACTTTCTCTTGAGTCAGCAGGGTTTGAATGCGTTGATTGATCCGTTCAGGCGTCGCAAGCGCTAAAAATTCATCTAAACTGCGTTGATAGTCGGCTTTAGATTGATTTGCGCTCGACTGCGTTATTGAAGCGACCATGCTTTGTACCGCGTCAATGGTGCTTTGCTGTTGCCAATTGTAATCAAGGTTCTCTGCCTGTAGAACATAACCTGCTAAACCAGTTTGATACTCTTGTTTACTGACACCAAAATCGCGCAGCGCTGCGAGTGTAGAGACAACCAATTGTTGAGCTTGTTGATGCTCTTGTTCTGCAAAAGCCGCTGACAAATAGGTGTAACGGCGGTAGTTAATATAATCACTTGTGACGACAAGTCCTTGCAAGGGGATCGCAGCAGCATTGAATTCTTTGTCAAGACGATTGAAAATCAGCGATTGAGCAAGTTCATCAAGCCACAATTGATGCTGTTGACCACGTAACTTAACGATTGACGTTCCTCTATCAATCAAAACACTGATGCTTGGCGAGTCATATTGGCCGACTTCAGCGACATAATCGTCAACCTTGAGTACGATGTCTTGATTACGTTTGTTTGATGCCTGATTGTTTGCCGACCAACTGGCGAACTTCGCTTCAATTAACGCCTTCGCCTCTTCGCGAGTTATGTCCCCACTAATCACAATTTGTGCATATTGTGGCTGATACCAAGTTTGGTAAAAGTCACGAATCGAATCAGCGCTGGCATTTTGAACCGACTCTTTTGTCCCTACAGGGTCCCACAGAGCCAAGGGGGTATCAGCAATGTAATGAGGATAACAGTACCTTCACTGCACAATCAGCTGGCTAACGGCGTTGGAAAACGTTGCTCATACAGCGCCATAAAATCAGAGCGTATTTCTTGTTCAAGGTGAACGGCTTTATCGGTCGGGCAGAACAACATGATATGAACAAATTGCTCCCCTGTAATACCACTTGTAATATGAATGTGCGCTTCAGACCCCGGCAGATCGACACCTGCATGCTTTTCAATCATACTGTTATATCTTGTAGCCACATCGTGGAAATAATTGGTGTGATGCTCAATTTTTTCGTGCAGAGTTGGTAACAGTGGATACAAATTGACGAAATCTCTCACCACGATAGAGAAGTTGTGAAAGACATAACGCTTCATAAAGTTAAGGTTTTTCACCGGATAAGTGAAAAACATACTGTTAGGCAATGTGATGGTTTTTCCCGTGTAGTGATATTGACCATGGTGGAGGTCGATTTCTTGGATCACTGTCGCCATGATGTTGTGTTCAATCACCTCACCACATGTTTTGCCAACTTCTATCCAGTCACCGATGCGAAAAGAGCGTGAGCTTGCACGTTGAATAGACCCAGTAAAACATAAGATGATCTCTTTTGATGCCACAACAATCGCAACAGCGATCGCCGCGACCGAGAAGGCAAACTCACTGATCTCTGATTGCCATAAAATAAATAGCGTCAATACCGTAAAAATGAAGGTGCCGTTTTTAGTACGAGACATCCAATTACGTTGTTCTTCCGACACAAAAGCAACATCACCACGGATCTTTGACAGTACAAGTCGCCTTACTAGTGAGATAATGATAATAATCAGTGCACTAAACACCAACTTATAAGCCAGAAGAAAATCAATAACTAGCTGTACTTTCTCCACTCGGTACTCCTAATATTTTATAAAAAACACTGGCGATGCCTCTCAATGTAACCATATCACATTCAATCGCGCCCAAATCTTATCATCGAGCACTCAGTCTTTGCTATTGGTAACGAGCAGACGTTATAAATTGGCCAAAGGTTTCACACCAGATCACCACAGTGTTGTAGTCATTAATTGGGAAACCTTCAGGCAACATCATTGTAAAACGATCAAAGTTTTTCACTTCACCGACTTCAATCATCGTGTTCTTTTGAGCAATAAAGTCTTGCTCCGTTTCGATAAACGTAGGGGAAAAAAACAGTCGATAATCGGGGCCAGGAGCGAGTTCACCAATAAAAGCAACTTGTTCTTCATTGATAGAAAGTGAGCCTGCGCCCCAATGTAGTAAGTCGCTGTCTTTCCGCGCACGCTGAAAAGTACCAGTATAGACAGCATGATCAGAAACATGCTGGACATCATTCACACTAGGAGGCAGCGGCTGAATAAGAATGGGCAACGCATAAATCCCAATCGCGAAACCCAAACCTAAACAGACTATATGCGATAACAGCAATAAAAACCTTTTCATTTTGAAACTCGTTGCTAACCCTTTACTTCTAAAGGTATATGAATTTCAATATAATATCAGCGTAGCAATGATGACTTATTGGTTTTTTAACGCCGTTTTTTCTGCCAAGGTCACAATTACCTTAACCGCTTGCTCCATCGACTCGATAGAGACAAACTCGTGAATGCAGTGGAAATTATCCCCCCCAGTAAATATATTCGGACAAGAGAGACCATAAATGCTAAACGCGCCCCATCGGTGCCGCCACGAATAGGTTTAATCACGGGCTTGACATCACAGGCAATCAACTCAGCAACAGCAGAAAGGATTTCTGCAATACCGGCTTTATCTGCGCCAAGTAATGTCGTTCCATCAGTAGTAATTAAATTGTGTCCATGAAGCATATGCAGATCTGGATATTGGATGGGAGACAGCACTTCATCTCCCTTTCCTAGCACAATACCATGCATAACCATCACGTCATTGGTTAAACAAAAAACCGAGCGTTCCCGACTCGGTTTTTGATAGTGCACTTAGCTTGGGCTAGAGCAAGATGAAGATGCCCGCTAAGCAAGCACTCATTAGATTCGCTAACGTACCTGCTAATACCGCTTTAATCCCAAGGTTTGCCACTTCAGATCGGCGCTCTGGTGCAATTACGCCAATCGATCCTAGTTGAATCGCAATAGAACCAATATTGGCAAAACCACAAAGGGCAAAGGTAATGATGACTTGAGTATGCTCTGAAAGGAGCGCTTTATGTTCAACAAAGTCGATAAAGGCAACAAACTCATTCATCACGATCTTCTGGCCGATATATGAACCGGCCATCAAGACTTCGTTAGTTGGAACACCAATCACCCAAGCAAGCGGTGAGAACAAATAGCCAAACAGTGCTTGTAAAGTCATGCCGCTAAAGCCAATCAACTCCCCTAAACTTTCCAGACCAGTATTGACCATCGCAATCACACTGACAAAAGCGATTAACATCGTACCTACGGCAACGGCGACTTTCATGCCGTTCATCGCGCCACTTGCTAACGCATCTATCACGTTACTTTCTTGGGCTTTATCCATCTCAATATCGCACTGCTCTATGGGAGCGTCGCGCTCAGGAACAATGATTTTTGCCATCATTAAACTTCCCGGCGCCGCCATGAAGCTTGCCGCAATCAGATACTTAAGCTCAACACCTAAACCTGCGTAGCCACCTAAAACGCTGCCAGCCACCGACGCCATACCACCAGCCATGACAGCGAATAATTCCGAGCGGGTCATTTTAGAAAGAAACGGACGAACCAGAAGCGGGGACTCACCTTGGGAAAGAAAGATATTACCAGTAGCAACAAGAGATTCCGCTTTACTGGTGCCAAGAAATTTCTGGATTCCCCCACCGATAAACTTGATGACTTTTTGCATAACCCCTAAGTAATAAAGCGCAGAGATAAGAGCACTGAAGAAGATGATGATAGGAAGAACGCGAACCGCAAAAATAAAGCCAGTGTTGGCAAGGTCGCCAAATAAGAAACGGATACCTTCATCAGCAAAACCGAGCAAACTTGACACACCACTACTTAAACCGGTAAGTGCAGCTTGCCCCAACGGAAAATAAAGCACCAACGCGGCGAAGCTCACTTGAAGTAATAAAGCACGCGACACAGTTTTCCAATTAATTAACCGACGGTTTTCTGATAATAATACGGCACATAAGAGCAGGGCCGAAATCCCGATTAAGCCAAATAAAAAATTCATTAAAAATTACCCCTACAAGCATTCAATTGATAGCTGGTCCGGTCCGTGGGGTCATTCACTATTCCCTGTGACGGCTTGTATTGGTAGAGCTGTTATTCTCAACCGGGCAGAAAGTATAACGACATAAATGAGAGTTTCATCACATATTTTTACGCAAACGGTCACGCGCTTAATTAATAGCCATTTACATCGTGGTAGAAGGAAAATCTCTCTGACTGTGTCGAATGACACAAACTCACGATGGAAAATATTGAACGGAGATCACAATATAGAGGTGAGCAAGCAAAAATGGTAGTAAATTACTGGCTTAATTACCAATAACACCTACTGTTAGACAGTGATACTTAACGTGCTCTATCAGAACAAAAAGATACACTAATAACGTCAAGGCTTTACTGTCTACAAGCCCCGCTAATCCGCGGGGCTTGTTTATTTCCTTCTCTGGCAATTTCTTTTTTTATCGATAAAATACCAGGCCTGTTTCTTGTCTGGGATTGTCTATGCAACTTGATTATACCTATAACAGCCTCTCGAACATGGCGCGCGATGAACTTGAAACACTGAGCTTGCGCATGATTCACCGCTTGGTACCTGAGGATTCGATGTCCGAACTGTTTACTTTCGATGAGAATGAGGTGAGCTGTGAAGAAAAGCATCAAGAAGCACAGTTTGATGCCATGCTAAGAATGAATGCCATCGCGCTCAGTGAGCTACCTGCATTGTTTTCTGAGTCTGACAATAAGCAGCAAAACATTCAGCGCATGCAACGTCTATTACTGTGGCACTTTTATAGCGTCTCCTTCCATTTGGAACGGGCCATTCCCCTAGAAGTACATTGCAATCATGTTGAAGTTATCATTGAGCAACCACCACAAAATGCTTTCGAGTGGGTCACCACCCTGACCGACTTACTGCGTCAATATGCGCAAATCGCGCAAAAACAAACATAAACAAAACGCCAGTCGATACTGGCGAGTGTCTACAAGCTTTCTGATGACGTGATGGAGATCCAAAAAAGGCCGAGCTGGGATGCGCGGCCTTTGCAATGAGAATGTGCTTATTCCCAATCGAGGATAACTTTACCAGATTGGCCACTTCGCATAACATCAAAGCCTCGTTGGAAGTCATCAATCTTGTAATGATGCGTGATGATTGGTGTCAGATCTAAGCCCGATTGGATCAAGCTCGCCATCTTATACCATGTTTCAAACATTTCGCGGCCATAGATGCCTTTAATCACCAAGCCTTTGAAAATCACCTGATTCCAGTCAATCCCCATATCAGATGGTGGAATACCCAGCAGTGCAATGCGACCACCGTGGTTCATCGTTGTCAGCATCGAGTTAAACGCTGACGGGTTACCAGACATTTCAAGACCTACGTCGAAGCCTTCTGTCATGCCAAGTTCTTCCATCACATCTTCAAGCTTTTGCTCAGCAACGTTAACTGCGCGAGTCACGCCCATCTCACGTGCAAGATCGAGACGGTACTCGTTCACATCCGTGATAACAACGTGGCGTGCGCCAACATGTTTTGCAACGGCTGCTGCCATAATACCAATAGGACCTGCGCCAGTGATCAACACATCTTCACCGACAAGGTCAAAAGATAGCGCGGTATGCACAGCATTACCAAATGGGTCAAAGATAGAGGCTAAATCATCAGAGATACCTTCAGGAATCTTAAAGGCGTTGAATGCAGGGATCACTAAAAATTCAGCAAATGCGCCTTCGCGATTTACGCCGACACCAACCGTGTTACGACAAAGGTGAGTACGGCCACCACGACAGTTACGACAATGACCACAGGTAATATGGCCTTCACCAGAAACACGGTCACCAAGCTCAAAACCGCGGACTTCTTGGCCAATACCAACCACTTCACCGACGTACTCATGGCCGACAACCATAGGAACTGGAATGGTTTTTTGTGACCAGTCATCCCAGTTGTAGATGTGGACGTCTGTTCCACAGATCGCGGTTTTCTTAATCCGAATAAGAAGATCATTGTGACCAAGCTTTGGCTTGTCGACTTCTGTCACCCAAATGCCTTCTTCGGGCTTTAGTTTTGCAAGTGCTTTAATTTTCATTATTTGATGATCTCCATGTCGCGGCCTACTTCGATAAAGGCATCGATAGCGCGATCAAGTTGCTCACGAGAATGAGCGGCTGACATTTGTGTACGAATACGTGCTTGGCCTTTTGGTACCACAGGAAACGAGAAGCCAACCACGTAAATGCCTTTTTCAAGAGCGCGCTCTGCGAACTCGGCTGCGACTTTTGCATCACCAAGCATGACAGGAATAATCGCATGGTCAGCGCCACCCATAGTAAAACCAGCCGCTTCCATGCGATCGCGGAAGTGAGCTGAATTTTCCCACAAGCGATCGCGAAGCTCGCCGCTCTCTTTCAGAAGGTCAAGAACACGGATAGAAGCATTAACAATCGCAGGTGCAACCGAGTTAGAGAACAAGTAAGGACGCGAGCGTTGACGTAGCCAATCGATCACTTGCGCTTTACCCGAGGTATAACCGCCTGAAGCGCCACCCATTGCTTTGCCTAGCGTGCCCGTAATAATATCAATACGATCAACAACGTTATGGAACTCATGAGTACCCGCGCCGTTTTCGCCCATGAAACCCACCGCGTGAGAATCATCGACCATAGTTAATGCGCCATATTTGTCTGCTAAGTCACAAATAGCAGGAAGGTTTGCAACCACGCCATCCATTGAAAACACGCCATCAGTGACGATAAGAATATGTCGCGCACCGGCTTCTTTAGCTGCAATCAACTGTTGCTCTAACTCTTGCATGTTGTTGTTGGCATAACGGAATCGCATCGCTTTACACAGGCGAACACCATCAATGATTGAGGCGTGGTTTAACGCATCTGAAATGATCGCATCTTCTTTACCGAGAATGGTTTCAAATAGACCCGCGTTTGCATCAAAGCATGATGTGTAAAGAATCGTATCTTCTTTACCTAAAAATGTAGACAGCTTTTGCTCAAGCTCTTTGTGGATATCTTGAGTACCACAGATAAAGCGAACAGACGCCATGCCAAAACCATGCTGATCCATACCTGACTTACCAGCTTCGATAAGCGCGGGGTGATTAGCAAGGCCAAGATAATTATTGGCACAGAAGTTCAAGACTTCTTGACCACTTGAAATTTTAACCGCAGCTTGCTGCTGTGACGTAATCACTCGCTCTGATTTGTAAAGACCTTCAGTCTTCACTTGCTCAATTTGTTGCTTTATCTGGTCGTAGAATGTAGCAGACATGTCTAATTCCTTGCTCGTTATTATTGTCAGTGCTTCACGTAATGATAATCTTCAGCGTTGGTGAAGACCGAAATCTTATCGCTTAAGTGTAATTCAATCGCAAGGTTTGCATTATCCTGTCGGGTGGAAAAACATTAGTGAATAACAAGCACAAATATCCAAGTTTAATGATGACGGCCACATTGATCACCGCTACACTAACGGTTATTTTGGTTTTGAACAGTCACTATTCGATGAAAAATACTCAACTGATTGCCCTGCTCCCCGATTTGGCGAGTTTTATTCTTATTGTCGATGAAGGTAGTTTTACTGCCGCCGCCAAGCAACTCAGCGTCACACCGTCGGCATTAAGTAAATTAGTCACTCGACTAGAAGCCTCTTTGTCTGTGAAACTATTTGAACGCACTACCCGAAAACTGCTCATTACCCGCGCAGGACAACAAATATACGACCAAGCCATTGTAATGGTGAATGCAGCAAAGCAAGCTGTTGAGATTTCAACATCGCAGCACCAAGAGATGATCGGTGCATTAACCGTTGCAGCGCCAGAAGCTTTTCTCAACTCGGTTTTGCAACCCCACGTGGTGCCTTTCTTGCAAAAATATCCCCATATTCAACTCAAACTGCGGGTGGCCGACGGTGAGATTGATTTGATTCGTGATGGGATTGATATCGCTTTCAAACTCACTGATAAACCAGATGAAAATTTGGTGTTGAAAGAGGTCAGTCAAACCAATCTTGTTTTGTGTGCAAGTCCTAAATACATTGAGCAACGCGGCATGCCAACTCACCCAACACAGTTACTCGAACATGATTGCCTATATTTGGCCGAGAATGACAGCGATCATATCTGGGACTTCTTCAAAGACGATGAGTTTCACTCAGTGGCGGTCAATGGGCGTTATGCGGTCAATCACTCACAAATGCGTTTGACTGGGGTAAAAAATGCGCTTGGAGTTGGCATCTTTCATGATTTTGTTATTGCAGATGCCCTGAAAAAGGGAGAGGTAGTACCCGTTTTGGCCGACTGGACGATTAAAAGTAATTATCATGGCGCTATCGCGCTGCAATATGCACAAACCAAATACATGCCAGCGAGGTTAAGGGCGTTTATTGATTACATCAGTGAGAAGTTGATGGGAGTGAGTAGCAATATTGGTTAACTTAACTAAAGTCATTGTGAGTATAGGTGGAGCACGCGGGATAGCGATCTGAAAACGTTCACTTAGAGCCAAAAAAGTGTACGTATCAAACTGCGCTAAAGCGATTCTACGTTCGTGTTGGCCTGTAGGAAAATAAACCTGGTGGAAACAAGAGAAGTGACTGAAAGGACATGGTTTATTGTGTTGAGTTTGCCCCTTGCCCTCTTCAATCTGAACCAGTTCGAAACCGTTGATGGTGCAGAGCGTGGCCCATATTCCAGCACTGGCGCCGTGGGCATTGATGATAGGCATCAAGCTCACAAGTACCCAGCTAAGGGCACTTGCAAGCAACATAATACGCTTGAAATTAAACGCTCTGATCATTGTCACTCTCAACGGTTAGAGCGCAAGTATATAATTTCTTGCTAATAAACTCAGTAAGTGAACGCAGAAAATCTTGCTTGGATCATGGTTTTTCTGTTGCAATACACGAGTGATGATCAACCAAAAATCGTACTCCAGATACTCGGGTTGCGTTTGTCGTGGTACTCTTCACGTAACGCATCAACCTGTTTAAGCGCTTGTTTTGCCGAGGCGAGATCGCCATCGCTAAGCTTAGCGTCGACTTCGGCTAACGCCACTGAAAGCTTGTTAAAGCCCTCTAAGTAAAGACCTGTTTTCTCGGGTGGATAATGGCCTTGTTTGGACAGTTCGACCAACGAAGTTAAATTCGAGATGGCAGTCTGCATTGGCTCGATTTGCTCAGCCTGAGCCGCTTGCTTAAACTCGAATTTCATCTGTTTCATGGTCGCTTTTAAGTCAAAATCCGCAGCGTAAGCATGCGCAGATAGAGCGATGGCAATAATCGGCAATAGCTTTCTCATTGTTGTTATTCTTAATTGTGGTTTATCAAGTCGCTCAGTTTACTGGAATTTAAGCCAATAAATTAAACGATTTTTGTATCAAGTTATAAATCTTGATATTCGCTGATAGCATCTTTGCCTCTTAAAGCAAGAAAAGCTAAAAACTGAGCTGTAGAGTGAGTTATGACTTGATGACTCTCAACCCCGACGTGATCAAGCAGCTCTGACACTAGCGACAAGTTGCCGACATCTTGGCAAAAATGGGCATCGCTACCTGTGGTAAAAAAGACACCAAACGCTTTGCCCATCGCCGCAATTTCATAGCAACGTTCCACGCTACCAACTCGGCTATTGCCTTTTAACGTGGTGTTATTTATTTCTATCGCCACATTATACTGCTGAGCGCAACGCAATACCGCTTCAAAATCGAAATCAAAATTAGGATTACCTAGATGACCCAGCGCATCGACATTGCCACTTTTAATGGTGTTAATCAGCGCTTTGGTGTGCGAGTTTTTATCACTCGGCCTAAACACCGGCTCATGAAAGCTGGCAATGACCCAATCCAAGCTTTTATAAGACGAAGGGTGAACATCAATCTCACCCTGTGTGTTCAAAATATTCGATTCGACACCTCGAATAACCGCGACATCATCAATAAATCGTGGCAACACCCGTTGATTAGAAAAAAACCAATAGTGAGGAGCGCCCGGCATAGATTCTGCGTGATCGGTAGTGCAAAACATCTTTAGACCATTGTGTTTGGCCAAACGCGCATTTTCGACCAAAGTGCTATAAGCATGACCACTGGCATAGGTGTGGGTATGGGTATCAACAACTAAATTCATTCTTCAACACAAGTTATTTCTATGGTGGCTATTATGTTAGCAGCCTATCCTTCTCGTTGCTCGCATATTGTTCTGATCATAGCCCAGTATTCCTCTCCACCACAGTTAATCATTGCAATCCAAATTTTGACCTTTTGGTGCTATCGAAGCAAAAAATCATGAGATAACAAAAAGTTGCTTAATTTTTTGCAGCTTGTTGAGTTTGTTCGATACTTAATAGGTACTTTATTTATGGTGTCTTTATGAGAAAGCAACGCTATTCGCTTAGCATTCATATCATCAGTCTCTTTTTATGCCTGACAGCACTTGTTGGCACGATATTGATTGCTATTAGCTATCAACATGCTCAACAGCTTCTTACTGGCAGCGCGCAAGAGCTTAGCCGTGAAAATAGCCGTAAGCTTGAATCAACTTTCCAAGTTAAAACAGGGCCAGTCCTCACCACGCTCGACTTTATGGCGATGAATGAAGCGATAGAAGATCACGCAACCCCAACTAAACACGCCAATTTCTGGAGTTCGTTAAAACTTATTTTTGACCGAAACCCAGGGGTGGTTGCTTTGTACTACGCCAATGACTCTGGTGATTTCACTCTCGCAAGAGCACTCAGAAACGAGGCAGACAAAGTACGTTTTAACGCCCCAAAAGACGCGAGTTTAATGATCAATACTACTAACATAGAAGGGCAAAATCGTTTTTTCTTTTTAGACGGTAATCTACACCATGTGGGATATACACAAAGCCAAGACAACAACTTTGATCCTCGTGTACGGCCGTGGTTTCAAAAAGCAAATGGTGATGGTCAAATTCGCTTAACCGACCCCTACTTTTTTTATTTCCTTAAAACCTCTGGAGTAACCTTGTCACGTCGCGCCGCCGACGGAAACAGTGTGGTGGGCGCTGACTTCACATTAACGTCACTGTCCAAACAAGTCAGCGACATGGGCTATTCTGATAACACCCAACTGATCCTGTTTGATCACAAATTTAACTCTCTCGCGCATCACAACACAGGTCATACAAATCCACTTGAATATGACAAAGTAAACTTAGACGACACCGTTTTCAGTTCTGTTATCAACCGTATTTCAAGCCAAATTATTTACGAAACCCCTGAGTTTAACAATAAATTGTGGTCAGTGACGCTCACTCCCGTCCAACTGAACAGTTCGACGCGACTATTACTCGCCGAAGCGACGCCACAGCAAGACTTACTCGCGCCGCTACTTTCACTGCGCGATAAACAGGTCACCGTCGCGCTCGCCATGCTTTCAGTGAGTTTTATTTTGGTCTGGCTTGTCGCCCAACGTTTAGCTCAACCGCTGCACGCGTTAATGGAACAAACCGGCAATATCGCGCGCTTTGATTTTAAGAAAACGCGTTACTCGCGCAGCATGATCACAGAGGTGGCTAATCTCACCAATTCAATCGAGTTAATGGAGCACACTCTGTACGACTTGTTACGACTATTGCGTGAAACGGCGAGTAATCAAGACTTTTCGGTACTGGCAAAAACCATTGCACATCAAAGCTTTCTGGTCACTCGTGGTGAGACCATTGTGTTGTATGTCAAAGAGGATACCCAGGCAGATTTCAACTGCGCAGCCAATCACGCCATTATTCCTTTTAAGATAGATATCAATACTCTAGTTAATTCAATTGCTTGGGTAAAAACCGAATTGAATAAAGGCGAAATTGTCCATCTAAATCGAGATGATACCAACTTAGCTAAATTCCGTGAACAGCTTTATAACTCAGATATTTATCTATTCCCATTACATAGCCGTGACAAGCAGCTGGTCGGCATACTCTTGCTTGGCTACGAACGTGCTATTACCCCAGAACAATCCGACAAACATGCTTTCCTTAAAGAGTTACTCAGCTTTGGTGAAATTGCCAAAGAGAACATCGATCGCATGGAGCAACAAAAAGAGATGCTCAATGCCTTTGTCGAGCTGATTGCTTCGGCAATTGATACTAAGTCGCCTTACACGGGCAGTCATTGTCAACGTGTCCCCGAGTTAACCAAAATGCTCGTCACTGCTGCCAATTCTGACGAAAGTTATTTCCCGTTTTTTTCGATGTCAAAAGATCAATGGGAAGCACTACATCTTGCTTCGTGGTTACATGACTGTGGTAAAGTGACCACCCCTGAATATGTCATTGACAAGGCCACCAAACTAGAAACGATCTATGACCGAATTCATGAAGTACGCATGCGTTTTGAATTATTAAAAGCGCAAGCCGAAACTGAATACTGGAAAGCAATTTCACAAGGAGGAGATCCTGACAAGCTTAAGCAAGAATTGGATATTAAACATCAACAACTTGACGATGATTTTGCTTTTATCGGTCAATGTAATCTCGGCGGCGAATCGATGAGCGATGAAGCGTTAGAAAGACTTGAGCGTATCAGCCAAGTAACTTGGACTCGCACACTAGACGACCAGATTGGCGTCTCTTGGATTGAACAACAGCGCGCTGGCAGTAAGGTCCCGCTTCCGACACAAGAAACACTATTGAGCGACAAAAAAGTTCATCAAATCGATTGGCCTGCAGTCAAAAACACACAAGATCCATGGCAAGAGGAGCTTGTCCTTAAACCCGGTCAGCTGAAATACAATCGAGGCGAGCTTTATAACTTGTCGATTTACCGTGGCACACTCAATGATGAAGAACGATTTATCATCAATGACCACATTATTCAGACTATCACTATGCTCAAGCGCCTACCCTACCCACAGCATTTAAAAGAAGTGCCTGAGTATGCGGGCGGACACCATGAACGCGTGGACGGCAAAGGTTACCCTAGAGGTTTAAACGAAGAACAGCTATCTATCCCTGCACGCGTCATGGCAATAGCCGATGTGTTCGAAGCACTAACATCAAGCGATAGACCGTACAAGAAAGCCAAAACGTTAGCAGCATCGATTGAGATCATGACAAAAATGGCAACCACAGGTCACATCGATGCTAAACTGTATCTGATTTTCTTAGAAAAAGAGATAGATCAGACCTATGCCAAACAATTTTTGTCTTTAGATCAAAAAGTTGAATTCGATCGAGCCGTCCATATCAAACGCGTAAAAACGTTCTTAAGGGGCGATTTCTAGCCACTAACGGCTTCATACTGTTAGAGTAAAAACTTTATTTCCTAGATTTTAGCTAGTGTCTATCTAAACTCTAAATATCAATATCTTAGCTTAACTTCTAGTCATTATTTAATCGATTGCCCTCCCAAAGGTTGATGTATGTCAAAGAGTCATAGACAATACGCTGCCAACTGAACTTTCAGCTCTGATTTTTTCACTCCTTTTTAGTGATGCATCGAGATTTGGCGTATTTATTCTGTTTTACCTATTGGATTGATAGGTAATGCCGATTTTATACTTTTAGGTGTCGTTGATAGGGTTGGCTATCTATTTCATGCCAGCCAATGAGGCACATGACACTACCTCGTTTTTAAGGGAAAGATGATGGTAATACCAGAAAACAGCAGCATCGTTATTTTTGGCGCTTCGGGAGACTTAACGTATCGTAAGTTGATCCCCGCTCTATATCACCTTTACTCAAATAAACAGCTGCCTGAAAACTTTGCCATTCTTGGTGTAAGTCGTACAGAATACAGCGATGAGTCTTACCGCGAAAAGCTCAAGCGATCGCTGCTAGAAATGGAAAAAACCGAACCAACCACGCTCGATGCTTTTATCAACCATCTTCACTACCAAGCCATCAACACTTCGGACAGTGCCGACTATTCAAAACTGACCGACCGACTCGACCAGCTCGCTGAGCAGTACCAATTTGAACAACGTAATACGCTGTTCTATCTCGCGACACCACCAAGCTTGTACAGCGTCATTCCATCTAGCCTCGCCGCGCACGGTCTTAACTGCGAAGACGATGGTTGGAAACGTCTGATCATCGAAAAGCCATTTGGTTACGATCTTAGATCAGCACAAACGCTCGATAAAGAGATTCACGAACACTTCAACGAACACCAAATCTACCGTATCGACCACTATTTAGGTAAAGAGACCGTTCAAAATCTGCTTGTCTTCCGTTTTTCTAACGCGATGTTCGAGCCACTATGGAACCGTAACTATATCGAATACGTTGAAATCACGGGAGCGGAATTCCTTGGCGTTGAAGAGCGCGGTGGTTACTACGACGGCTCTGGCGCGGTGCGCGATATGTTCCAAAATCACCTATTACAAGTATTAGCCATGGTCGGTATGGAGCCACCAGCACAAATCAACGCAGACTCAATGCGCGACGAAGTGGTCAAAGTATTGCAATGTCTTAAGCCTCTTGAGGAAGACGATCTGCGTAACAATCTTGTTCTTGGTCAATACACCGAATCAGACGTGCGCGGCGAGTTTTTACCAAGCTATCGTGATGAGGCAGGCGTGGCGACTGACTCACGAACCGAGACCTATGTCGGCCTTAAAGCGTACATCAATAACTGGCGCTGGAATGGCGTGCCCTTTTATGTCCGCAGTGGCAAACGACTGCCGACTCGCGTCACTGAAGTGGTTCTCCATTTCAAACAAACACCGCATCCAGTATTTGGTCAAAACGCACCAGAGAACAAGTTGATCATTCGTATTCAGCCCGATGAAGGCATTCAAATGAGCTTTGGCTTGAAAGAGCCAGGGGCTGGTTTTAATGCAAAAGAAGTAAAAATGAACTTCCACTATGCTTCTTTGCAAGAGACCCAGATGTTGACCGCGTACGAGCGCTTATTACTCGATGCGCTTAATGGTGATGCGACACTGTTTGCACGTAGTGACGCAGTAGAAGCCTGCTGGCAATACGTCCAACCTATTCTCGACTTCAAGCAGGACCCACAAGCCCTGTTTGGTTACGCCTGTGGCACATGGGGACCAAAAGAGTCAGACGACCTACTTCAACGCGATCATCGTGCGTGGCGTTTCCCATGCAAGAACCTAACTGACACGGACTACTGTGAATTATGATTAACCACAAGATTTTTCAAACCGCTCAACACGTTGTCGAAAGCTTAGCCAATGACATGCAAGCGTTGAGTGAAATTGGTCGCCCTGTACACATCTCACTATCTGGTGGCAGCACGCCCAAAATGCTATTTAAGCTTTTAGCACAAGCGCCTTACGCTGAAGACATTCAATGGCATAACCTTCATTTTTGGTGGGGCGATGAGCGCTGCGTGGCACCTGATGATGCACAAAGCAACTATGGCGAAGCCAACACGCTACTGTTCAGCCAAGTAAATATCCCAGCTGCGAACATCCATCGCATCCTTGGAGAGAACGACCCTGAGGGCGAAGTTGAGCGCTTTGCACAAGAAATGCTTGACATTATCCCGTGTGAAAACGGTACACCAGTATTTGACTGGATTTTGCTTGGCGTTGGTGCGGATGGTCATACCGCATCGCTGTTCCCAGGGCAAACCAACTATCAAGATGAAAACCTTTCGTTATTGGCCACTCACCCAGAGTCAGGCCAAATCCGCGTATCAAAAACAGCCAAAGTACTTGAAGCGGCCAAGCGTATTAGCTATCTAGTCCTTGGTGCGGGCAAAGTTGACATCGTACACGAAATTCATACCACCCCAGCAAGTGAGCTGCCTTATCCTGCAGCAAAAATCCAGTCTAAAACTGGTGAGACGGAGTGGTACTTAGATTCAGACGCAGCAGCAAAAATCGCGTAATGCGCGTCAAAATAGATCAATTGGAGAGAAAAAATGAAAGGTGATATCGGTGTAATTGGCCTAGCCGTAATGGGTCAAAACCTTATCTTAAACATGAACGATCACGGCTTCAAAGTGGTTGCTCATAACCGTACTGCAGCCAAAGTAGACGAGTTTATTCAAGGCCCAGCAAAAGGCACAAACATTGTTGGTGCCTACTCGCTAGAAGAGCTCGTAGAGAAACTAGAAACACCGCGTAAAATCATGCTTATGGTTCGCGCTGGTGATGTCGTTGATAAATTTATCGAGTCACTTGTTCCACTTCTAGACAAAGGTGACATCATCATCGACGGTGGTAATACTAACTATCCAGACACTAACCGTCGTGTTGCTGCACTGCGTGAAAAAGGCATTCACTTTATCGGCACTGGTGTCTCTGGTGGTGAAGAAGGTGCACGTTTTGGCCCTTCAATCATGCCTGGCGGTTCTCCTGAAGCTTGGCAAGCGGTCAAACCTATTTTCCAAGGTATTTCTGCAAAAACAGAGGCTGGCGAGCCTTGCTGTGACTGGGTTGGTAACGATGGTGCTGGCCACTTCGTTAAGATGGTTCACAACGGTATCGAATACGGCGACATGCAGCTCATCACTGAAGCTTACCAGTTCATGAAAGATGGTCTAGGTATGTCTGCAGACGAGATGCAAGCTGTATTTGCTGAATGGAACAAAACTGAACTAGACAGCTACCTAGTAGAAATCACCGCTGATATCCTTGGCTACAAAGATGAAGATGGTGAGCCACTAGTTGAGAAGATTCTCGACACTGCTGGCCAAAAAGGTACTGGTAAATGGACAGGTATCAACGCACTAGACTTAGGTATTCCATTGACGCTTATCTCTGAGTCAGTATTCTCTCGTTGTCTGTCAGCTCTAAAAGATCAGCGTGTTGCAGCTGAATCTCTATTCGGTAAGACAATCACGCCGGTTGAAGGTGATAAGCAAGAGTGGGTTGACGCACTACGTCAGGCTCTTCTCGCATCGAAAATTATCTCTTACGCTCAAGGCTTCATGCTAATGCGTGAAGCGTCAAATGAAAATGGCTGGGATCTCAACTATGGCAACGTAGCGCTTATGTGGCGTGGTGGTTGTATTATCCGCTCGGCGTTCCTAAGCAACATCCGTGATGCGTATGAAGCGAACCCAGACATTGCATTCCTAGGCTCAGATGACTACTTCAAAGGCATTTTAAAGAACAGCCTAAGCGCATGGCGTAAAGTAGCGGCTAAGTCGCTAGAAGCGGGAATCCCAATGCCTTGTACTATCTCTGCGCTTTCGTTCTTAGACGGTTACACAACAGCGCGTCTGCCAGCGAACTTACTGCAAGCTCAACGCGACTACTTTGGTGCCCACACCTACGAGCGCATTGACCGTGAACGTGGTGAATTCTTCCACACTAACTGGACAGGTACTGGCGGTAATACCGCATCTACGACTTACGACGTATAATAAAAAGGATGAGTTTTATCTTTATTCATACCTAAGACTCATACTATAATTATTTCTTCATGGAGGATGTTAACCTAGTTAACATCCTCTATTTTTTGAAACCTACAACAAGGAGTTTTACATCTTAACGATGTAGACCATGGTGATAAACTTAACCTGGAAGGTTACCACTCTTAATTGAGGTTCTTAATATGACTATTAATAAATACTTTGTCTTTGCTCCACAAGCAGAGAAATCTCAGCGTGCAAACGACAATGAGCAATTGTCAGAAAAGGAAACTCAACGTCAGGCTTTAGTAAAACAGGCGCAGCAACAAGGCGGCTTATAGGCTAGGTTTCAAGGAAAAGGAGTCCACGGTGGACTCCTTTTTATTTTTATAATTTAAATTCAGACACTTGCAGATTTAACACTTGACTCTTATTCTCAGAGTCGCTTGCAATACATTATCAATAGCTGTCGCTACAATTACGCCTAGCCAATCCCTATAGCCTTTAGTTTACGGTAGATGGTGTTGCGGCTAATCCCAAGAACACGTGACATTTTGCCTTTGTCTGCTTGGCGAACTCGGCCTAGATAGCCTTTCGTATTGGCTCCAGAAAACGTTCCCCGAGCATAACGTGAACAATACCACTTACCGATAAGCGAACGATAAAATACGTTTACCAATATACATCCGCGAAAAAATACAACGTCATGGCGATGCTTGATAATGCCACAAAACCTTTCACATATTTTTGATCGACTTTTCTTGAGACTCGCGCCGCCACGTAACCACCTAACAGTGACCCCATCATTACCGCAAAACCTTTTTGCCAATCAATCACCCCATCCACCATGAACACCACAATCGCGATCACAGAGACACACGATGAAACCAGTAATTTTAACCCGTTCATTTGATTGATGTTGGTGTAGCCTGCTAAAACAAGGTAGCTCAGTACAATCACTCCTAGGCCAGCATTAAAAAAGCCGCCATAAGCCGAGACCAGTAATAACAACAAACTGATTGAGACCGTTGACCATATCGGATCAAGAGAGACGCGTTGTGCCCCTTTTGCAAGCCAAGCACTTAAATGATTTCCGAACAAAAATAGTAAGGTGGCAAAAAGAAGCAACCAAGGAATAGCAATTAAAAACTGCTGCTCTGAGACATTGAGCAGTAAATACGCACCAAGTGCGCCACCCAATAAGCTGATCAAAATTATTGAAGGTAATCGCTGCGCCGAATGCGCAATGTCTTGGCGAAAACCATAAGCACCACTAATATAACCGGCACAAACGGCGAAGGTGTTGGTTGCGTTCGCAGCAACCGCAGGTAAACCAAAAAACATCAGTGCGGGAAAGGTAATAAAGCTACCGCCACCGGCAATACTATTTAAAATACCACCTACCACGCCCGCTGCAAAAAGTAGAATCCATTCCATATGCAAATTTCGTTATTTTCAAGATGATATACATTAACGTGCGGTGTTAGAAGAAAAAACCACCGATGGCTAAAACTGTGCTCATCCTACTGAATATCCAAAGCCAACTCTTTCCAATCTTCTAGCTCATCCCGAAAATGCAGCGTCTGTTTTAACGACATAGTATTAATAATTTGTGTTAAGTAAGTTCTTGCAACCCCGCGGTTATACTCAATTTTCCCTGCAAGTTGAGGCGAATAAAGGTTATCTGGATTAAACATAAGATCCTGAAAATCGGGTTTAAATAATGCTTCGTTAAGCCTCTCTCCCAGCATTGCATTGATTTCAATACGCATCTTAGTTTGATGGGTCACCCAATCGCGCGAAGTAATCTGCAACTCATTGGCCCAACGGGTGAGAAGTTGCTGCTGCTCTTTGGTTAAGGCGCCCAACCAATTCTCAAGATTGTTCTCAATTCGCTGGCGATAACGCTGCTTGATTTCTTCATCAGTAAGTGATTGGTATTTCTTTTTGTATTTAGTATGACGTACACGTAGATTATCCATAAATTCATTGACTTGATCGTCAGACAACTGTGTCGTAATTTGATATAGGTCTGGAGCAACTCGTGCGACTAGTCGTTGCGAATGGGCACGTATTTGTTGTTCGTGAACCCGCATGTCATCAATAGTAAATTGACTTGGTTCAATCACGATAAGTTGATCAAGTTGCTCAATATAATTAGGAATTTCTTCCTTTCGATGCCACTCACTCAGTTGCGAGATTTTATCACTGACAAAGTCTTCTTGCTGTTCATCAAGTTCAACGTAATCGTCAACAAACTCAAGCACCAACCAATCGATGTGGTTGTATACGAACTTTGAGCTACAACCAAATAAACTCAAACTTATCACTATCAATACTATTAGTTTTCTCATGCTTATCCCTGCAAAAGCCATTCACCGCGTTGGGTCACTCTATTTATTATTCAGTTTAGTCATTCCGCTCTTTTCGATGATGCCATCGTTATCAAATTGAATCTATGCGTGACGGGTTATGTACGTAGCTCTACCTATTTTGACTCAAAAACAACCCAAGCGACCAATTATTAACCGCCAAATCACTATGTCAGTAAAGAGTGAGTATCGTAAACAAACGTTACCACAAACCGTAATTTTTCTTTACACAGCAGTGACAGTCTTATTTCGCTGCACAGTAAGCTTGTACCTGAGACCTCATTAGGAGACACAACGATGAAAAAATTGATTCTTTTTGTCACATTGGTGATCAGTGCTTCTGTATTCGCTGCCGATCAAACTGTCATTAGCCATACCACGCTAACAACTGACGCATACGCAACCAAACAACAAGCCTATGATGCTGCGTTTGATCTAATGGACGAAATGAAAGCGATGGATAGCGCTAAACTGAAATTTGTACTCCCAATACATGAAAACAATGTTATCTACCCAAGTATCAAAGTAAATGACATGTTGGTACAAGTTGAAGAGTATGCCAAAGCTCCCGGGCAGTTTGAGTACAAAGCAAAGCTTGGTGTTGACTATCAGTACTCCTACCGCGAAAACCGTCGAAGCTAATCTTGTTAGTGCAAACAATCAGGTCGTGGTGCGCAAGCATAGCGACCTTTTTATGACGGTTTCCTGACTTATCAGAGCGCGATCGAACTATACTCTAAAAATAAACCTGCTTCGGCACCATTTTCGCTGTCCGTCATTTTTATTTAGAAGGTAAACGATGAAAATCTCTATACTCAGCTCGTTGTTGGCGGCCCTCGCGCTAATGGGATGCAGTCAGACTTCTCAATCCCCTATCCAAGAGCCTTCCCCTAACCCTCTATGTACCTCTAAATCTATACCTGGGGGATGGAGTGATACCGACATCACGCCTGATGTCCAAGCTGCCGTCAATGCCCTCATGTCACATATGGGCAGTCATTCAGAATTACAAAGTGTCGACAAGGTCCGCACACAGGTAGTCAGTGGCATCAACTATGCAATTGAATATCGTCTGAAGAATGGCGAAGTTTGGCATGCTGTTGTTTATCGGAATCTGCGAAATGACTACATGGTCGACCATATAGCGACGCCTGGCCCACTGTGTCCATAAGAAAATGACCTTTGTTTGAATGAAAAAGGCATAATTAGGTCGCTTCATTGCATTTGGCCGATATAATAAGGGTTCAATAATAAATAGGTTTAAGCATGAAAATTTGTGGTGTAGAACTAAAAGCAAACGACGCAATTATTTGTCTTCTTTCTCATTCAGACAGTGTGGTTCATCTGCCTGACTGCCGCGTATCGAAATTAACCATCGGCAATGCGAATGACACACAAGAAATCCGTAAGTTTCAGTTCTCTTTCGCCAAGCTGGTCGAAGATTATCAGATCGAAAAAGTGGTGATTCGTCAGCGTCAAACCAAAGGAAAATTTGCCGGTGGTGCCGTGGGTTTTAAACTTGAAGCCGCGATTCAACTTATTGAAGGCCTGAATGTTGAAGTCGTCTCTCCGACAGAGATTAAAGAGAGCTTAAAGCGAAATCCACTCGCCATCGCATTTAAAGAGACTGGCCTTAAGCAATATCAAGAACAAGCATTTGCGACGGCTTACGCGTGTGTAATGAAACGAGGGTAACCGCTGTTAATCAAACGCTTAATGATACAAAAAGCCCAGTATTGATTGCTGGGCTTTTTGTTATCCGTTCACGTTATGCTACGCGTTGGTCTTTAAAATTACCTAACAAGGCATCGTACAATTCATTATCGGTGAGCACACCCACCAGCTGGTTATCTTCAACCAATAAAATAGGTTGATTACTGCGTTGTTTTAACTCAATTGCTTCACGCATCCCAATTTCAGGGCTTGCTTGAACCACGCTGGATTCACTGACTTGCGCCATTTCAAATGTATCATCACTCCAATCGAGTAACGTTTTATCTGAGTCAACTAAAGCAACACCATTGATTTGCTGTTTTACCCATAAATCGTCACGTGAACAAATTTGCCATTGGTCATCTCGGCTGATGAGATGTTCGCGCATTTGCATCAACGAGCGTCCTTTCAACACGTTCAATGGATTAGTGTGTGCGACAAAGTCTTTGACATATTCTGTTTCTGGCGCGAGTACGATTTGCTCTGGTTTACCATGTTGAATAAGCTTACCAGACTCCATAATCGCGATATTATTACCAATCTTGAGCGCTTCGTCTAAGTCGTGGCTAACAAATAAAATCGTCTTATTGAGCTTTTTCTGCAATAGAATCAGCTCATCTTGTAATTGAGCACGAATCAAGGGGTCAAGCGCTGAAAAAGGTTCATCCATCAATAAGATATCGGTATCCATAGCAAAAGCACGAGCAAGACCAACTCGTTGCTGCATTCCCCCTGAAAGTTCATGAGGATGTTTGGTTTCCCACTCAGCTAATCCGACCATTTCAAGCTGCTGTCGCGCTTTTTCACGACGTTTAGCCTTCGGCACGCCCTGCATTTCTAAACCAAAAGCAACATTATCTAGCACAGTCAACCATGGCATCAAAGCGAACTTCTGAAAGACCATCGATACACGATGGGTTCTCAGGTGACGCAGTGTGCCTTCATCACAATCGGCCAAATTGACACTTTGCTCGCCATCTTTAATCTCTAAGCTACCGCGAGAGATTGAATTAAGACCATTGACGGCACGTAATAAGCTCGATTTACCCGAACCAGATAAACCCATTAGCACACAGATTTCACCCTCTTTGACTGTCATTGAAACATTATCAACGCCGACAACTTGGCCAGTTTGATCAATAATTTCTTGGCGACTTTTGCCTTGATCAAGCAGATCGAGCGCCTGTTTTTGCTTGTTACCAAAAACCACGTCAAGATTGTTAATTGTAATTGCATCCATCATTAAGCCTCTTTCTGGTTTGGTGTTTTGCATAAGCGGTCAAGAATAATGGCAACCAAAACAATGGCGAGGCCAGCTTCAAAACCTTGTGAAATATTCACCGTGTTAAGTGCACGTACCACAGGTTTACCCAGTCCGTCGGCTCCAACCAATGCCGCGATCACCACCATTGATAGTGACAACATAATACATTGAGTTACGCCCGCCATAATGCTTGGCATCGCCGCCGGAAGCTCAACTTTGAATAGCAACTTTCTACGGCTAGCACCAAACGCTTTGCCCGCTTCGATCAACTCTTCCGGTACTTTGGTCATACCTAAGTAAGTAAGACGAATTGGCGCTGCAATCGCAAATATGATGGTTGAAATTAACCCCGGTACGATACCTAAACCAAACAAGACTAAGGTCGGGATAAGGTAAACAAAGGTTGGCACGGTTTGCATCAAGTCGAGTATTGGTCTCAACAAGGTATATAACCACGCGCGGTGCGCTGCCATGATCCCTAGAGGTACGCCAATTAATACGGAAATCGTTGTCGCTGCAAATACAAGAACAAAGGTTTCCAGCATCTCCTGCCAATAACCAATATTGAGAATGGTCAGCAATGCGCCAACAATAAACAGCACCAAAGGAATACTTCTATGCAAATACCAAGCAATCGCCGCCGTTAAAATAATTGGTGCGGCAGGTGGCATCCACTTAAACACATCGACAACAAAAAGAATCACAGTTTCAAGAAAGATAGAGACAGCATCGAAAAAGCCTGCGCCGTTAAGCGTCAGCCAATCCACCACGGTTTCCATCCATTCACCCACAGGGATTTTGTTATTAGTAATAAAATTCACAATAAGACCTTTCTTTGATCGGTGAGGTGCGAATAACACCTCACCGCAATTAGATTACGCGTTTGATTTAATGTAGTTATTTACGGCTGTGGCTGCGTCACCACCTTCGAGTGTTTTCAGCCCCTCAAGCCAAGCTTGCACTTGTTTTGGGTTCTCTTTCAGCCATTTTTGCGCCGCTTTCGACGGCTTGACGTTCTGGTTTAAGATCTGTTCCATTAACTGGTTTTCCATCTCTAAGCTGAACGTTAAATTCTTAAGCAGCTGACCTACGTTCTGGCACTGCGCAAGGTAACCTTGACGTACGTTTGTGTAGACACTAGCCCCACCGTAATTTGGACCGAAGAAGTCATCACCACCGGCTAAGTATTCCATTTCAACATTGCTGTTCATTGGGTGTGGAGCCCAACCAAGGTACACGATCCATTGATTGCGACGCACCGCTCGTGATACCTGTGAAACCATACCCGCTTCACTAGACTCCACGAGGTTAAAATCTTTAAGACCAAACGCATCACTATCTATCATCGATTGGATCAAGCGGTTACCATCATTGCCCGGTTCAATGCCATAAATACGGTCTTTAAAATTGTCGGCATACTTGGCAAGGTCGGCAAAATCTTTTACACCTGCGTCATAAACAAACTTAGGTACAGCCAGTGTATATTTTGCACCTTCAAGGTTGGCGCGTACGGTTTCGACGGTGCCTGCTTCTCGGTATTTAGCGATGTCCCCTTCCATCGTTGGCATCCAGTTGCCAAGGAAGATATCGATATCACCGTTTGCCATTGAAGAATAAGTCACTGGTACTGAAAGTAAGTCAGTTTTGGTTTTATAACCCATACCTTTGAGCAACTCGCTAGTCACTGCCGTCGTTGCAGTAATGTCGGTCCAACCAACATCGGCAAAACGAACGGTTTCACACTGGTTCGCATACGCATTAAAAGCGAATGCACTGACTGCGAGGGTAGTCATTGTTTTTGTCATCATAGACATAGTAATTTCCTTGTAATGATTGCTGACTAATTTACTTGGCTGTTTCAACAGCCCTTTTTGGCGTTTTCATTCTTTGGTGTTGCTGCCAACCTGGTGCAATCCAGATGGGCTGCTGCTGTTCTTTTAATAGACGTTTACCTAAGATCATGTCTGCGGCACGTTCGGCCACCATAATGGTTGGCGCATTAAGGTTGCCATTAGGAATGGTGGGGAAAACAGACGAATCGACCACGCGCAACGATTCGATACCGCGCACTCGGCACTGCTCATCGAGTACCGCCATTGGATCGTTATCTGCGCCCATTTTGCAGCTACACGATGGATGGTACGCGCTTTCGACATTACTCTTCACCCAAGCATCAATATCGTTGTCTGACGTAACCTCACCACCGGGTTGAATCTCTTCTCCACGATATTTGTCTAACGCAGGCTGTTCGAGAATTTCGCGAGTTAAACGAATACAGTCACGCCAATCTTGCTTATCTTGTTCGGTTGAAATGTAATTGAACTCAATTTGAGGGTGCACGTGCGGATCGGCCGAAACAATTTGCACACTGCCACGACTCTCGGGTTTATTTGGCCCAACATGCACTTGAAAACCATGGCCATCAAAAGCAGTACGGCCATCGTAGCGCATCGCAGCTGGTAAGAAGTGATACTGAATATTTGGCCACTTCAGCCCTTGACGAGAACGAATAAATCCACACGATTCAAAATGGTTGGTTGCCCCAAGTCCTTTGCGTGTCAAAATCCATTCGGTACCAATTTTAGCTTTGCTGACAAGACCCAATTTGCTGTTGAGGCTGATGGGCTCTTTACAGTGATATTGAAAATACACTTCGAGGTGGTCTTGAAGATTCTGACCGACACCAGGCAGATCAAGCACGGTTTCAACGCCCGCTTGATCAAGTACCGCTTTAGGGCCAATACCTGATAGCTGGAGCAGTTGCGGCGAACCAATCGAACCGGCGCTCGAAATAACCTCTTTTGACGCCGAAACGCGTTGCACTTTGCCCGACTTTTCGAACTCAAGACCTGTGGCCTTATTGCCTTCAATAAGGAACTTACGCGCCACAACGCCTTTAATTAACGTTAAGTTTGAACGTTTCAGAGCACGCCTTAAGTAAGCGTTAGAGGTAGAAGCACGCACGCCTTTATCTACCGTCATGTGCATCGCACCAAACCCTTCTTGCTGATAACCGTTATAGTCATCTGTTTCTGGGTAGCCTGCCTCAACGCCTGCATCAATGAACGCACGATAAAGTGGATTGAGCTGCATATCATTGCCAGCACATGTTCCTAGTGGCCCGGCGCCACCACGGTAGTCATCTTCACCACCAATCCAAGACTCGGCGCGTTTAAAATAAGGTAAACACGCTTGGTAGTTCCAACCATTTGCCCCTTGTTGTTGCCATTCATCGAAATCGCACGCATGGCCACGAACGTAGACCATGCCATTGATCGATGAACTGCCGCCGAGCACTTTTCCACGCGGACAATGAAGCTGGCGTCCGTCTAAACCTTGCTCCTGCGTGGTCTCAAATTGCCACGCATAACGGTCACTGTTCATCGGATATGAAAGCGCTGTCGGCATTTGAATAAAGATGCTTTTATCGGTGCCGCCTGCCTCAAGTAATAGCACTTGATGCTGACCACTTTCGGTTAAGCGATCCGCCAATACACAGCCAGCCGATCCCGCACCGACGATAATATAATCGTAGTGTTGTTGCATTGTGTCTCTCCGAATTTTGTCGCTAGGCGTAAGGGCTTTCGAAGCCACCCAGTTCGATTAATACACTCTTGGTTTGAGTGTAACTGCGCAGTGTCTCGGGGCCGTTCTCTCGGCCAATGCCTGAATGTTTGTAACCACCAACAGGCATTTCTGCAGGAGAGTCTCCCCAAGTATTGACCCAGCAGATCCCCGCTTGCATTTGATGAATTACGCGGTGGGCACGGCTTAAGTCTTGGGTAAATAGCCCTGCGGCAAGTCCGTAATCGGTGTCATTCGCACGAGCAATCACTTCGTCTTCATCGCTGAACTTGAGCACCGACATCACAGGACCGAAGATTTCATTTTGAACATGTGCCATGCTGTCGTCGCAATCAACAAACACGGTTGGCACAACAAAGTTGCCATTTTCTAGGCCGTTTTCGGTAACTTGATAGCCACCAGTGAGCAACGTGGCACCACTTGCTTTCGCTGTATCAATGGCGGATAACACTTTGCTAAGATGCTCTTTGGAAATGAGCGCACCAATTTGTGTCTCAAGATCCATAGGATCGCCGACCACTAGTTTTTCTGTACGAGTTTTGAGCTGGGCAACAAAGTCATCATAAATTGATTGATGAACAAATACGCGCGTACCATGAGTACACACTTCACCTTGAGTGTAAAAATTGGCAACCATCGCCGCTGAAACCGCATCGTCCAGTTTGGCATCACCAAATACGATCATCGGTGATTTACCACCAAGCTCCATCGTTACCTGTTTGAGTGTTTTGGCACTATCCGCCATCACTAATTTGCCAGTGCCCGATTCGCCCGTGAACGATACTTTGGCAATATCAGGGTGCGCCGTTAGCATTTGACCAACACGATGATCGCCTTGCAGTACATTAAACACGCCATCAGGCACACCAGCTTGCTGAAACACTTCTGCCAGTTTTAATGCTGTTAATGGTGTCTCTTCTGACGGTTTGAAGATCATTGCGTTACCCGCAGCTAGCGCTGGCGCTGACTTCCACATAGCAATTTGAATTGGGTAGTTCCACGCACCAATACCAGCGCAAATGCCTAAAGCCTCACGACGAGTGTAGAAAAACTGACTGTCTCCCATCGGTTGCTGTTCACCTTGCATCGCTGGCACAAGTCCGGCGTAATATTCAATGACGTCGGCACCGGTGGCAATATCAACCTCGAGTGCTTCTTGTAAAGGCTTACCCGTATCGGCGACCTCAAGTTTTGCTAATTCATTATTACGCTCACGCAAAATCGCGACCGCTTTGAGTAAAATGCGACTGCGTTCAATGGGCGCCATCGCTGACCAAACAGCAAAGCCACGCTTTGCAGCTTCAATCGCTCGCGACATATCATCATCGCTAGCTTGGCCTATCGTTGCTAGCGGTTCACCGTTAGCTGGATTGTATGTGATAAAGCTTTGATTAGATGTGGCGTGACAAAACTGCCCATCAATAAATAGTGATTTCATATTGAGTCTGACTTTGGTTATTTTTGTGAATAAAAGGTAAGTTGCTTGTCGAGATAATCATTGATGATCAGTCGTGCTTTATTTGCATCTATGCCTTGTGGGTTAAGCGTGCCACGTAGCCAAATACCATCAATCAATGCTGCGATACCGTGGACGATAATCTCAGCCTGTTGTTTATCGAAGAGCGCTTTTAGTTCAATTTTGAGGTGCGAAATCAAGCGTTTTTCATTGACTCGTTGTAATCGCTTTAGTTCTTGGTCATGCACTGAATAAGACCAAAATGCTAGCCATGTCTTGGCGACTTTATTCTCGGCTTGGAAACCGACAAAGTTACCTTCAACAATCGCATTAATTCGTTGTTGATGAGCATCAGCAGGAAGAGCGCGTAGCTTATCCGTCACGGTTTGAGATAACTGACGCAGAATTTCACGCATCGTTTCCTCAAGCAAACCATGTTTACCACCAAAATAATGGTTGATGATTCCCGTCGAAACTCCCGCCTCTTTGGCAATTAAGGCAATACTTGCACACGGCAAGCCAACTCTGTCTATCACTGACATCGTCGCGTTTACCAGCTGTGGTTTTCGGATACTTGGCATCCCAACCTTAGGCATTTTTGCTACTCCTCAATTTTTAATTGAACGATTAGTTAAATATAAAATGCCTGAAAATCATTTAGAACTCAAATGATTTTTTTAATTTGTAGCACGTTTACTACAAAGCCACACTAGAAATAGCATTCGACTCTAATTAAATGCCGTTCTTAATGAAACTCTATAAAGTTAAGCTGAAAGATCACACAAAATTCAATAAACCATTCTAAAACATGAATTTAAATGCAATTTTATCATTTGGAAAAAGTTAAAATTCAGGCTAAAAACCGGAAAATCATTAACACTGGTTACATTACCACAACCAACACCAAATGATTTACTTCGCTCTCTAATTTACTTAGAAACCAAATCATCCAAACTAAAACTTAGACTTCTATTGGATTTCATCAAAGTTAGACCAGTCCATATACGGAAATGGCTAAAACCATAAAGCTAGCTATTATTATGAAATACGAAGATTTCGTTTCACGCGGTTAGCTCCCTAGCAAAACCAGATCGACAATATCAAACTTCCGTTTAGCTCCTTCTGGACAAAAAGCACACCACTGCAACGCCTAGACTCAAAACTGGCGTCTTGAATGTATTGTTCGTACGTATCTTAATTTGTGATGTTATGCAGGGATCGTTTAGCATTTTCTACGCCAACCCCGCTTTTTTAGAAGTTTGATCAACACCAAGAGCAGGGCGACCGCATGAGTGTCTATATTTTCACCACATGACTAAAACCAGCGCTTAATACGGCCTCTAGCATGGTTGTGTTCATCATGCATCGCTTTTGTTTACCGACAATGCTTAGCTTAGTTGGCTCTGCTCG
>NZ_NIVQ01000019.1 GCF_002811245.1 Vibrio salilacus
GTGATCGTCAAATCGATCGTTATTTTGATTAAAAAATGTTCACGATCTCACCCTGACGCATTTATCTAGAGTAGATTACCGGATTACTCAGTGTACCTTTTCCAAGTTCCAACTAATTAGTTAGATAACCTCTGATGATCTAACGACAGTTAGAACAACAGAGATTATCTACTTTATGGTAAATCAGTGTACTGTTAAATAGAAAATATTAATGAACTTATGGAAAACCCAAAACTGTTAGCATATGAACTTATGATAAACCCAAAACTAAAACTGCATACCAATACAACAAGGTCTATAACTTATTGAAAGTAGGGTTCTCATGAAGTTAACTTAAAACCCAAGACATTTAACATAACAATGATAATACGCACTAAAAAATGAAGGGAAGGAAAAACGAATTGCATACTTTACTGTCAATTAATATCAAAACCATCCTCGAATCTTTGATTTGATATATTGATTGTATTCTGTGTTAGATTCCCATAGAGACCTTACGTCATCAGAATTCACTTTAAGTTACGACGTAACATTGAATTCAGCAGCACCGTTACCTTCTGCTTTAAGCCTTCAAAAGTAAATCTGTGTTAAACACCATTTCGTCTCAAACGATTAGTTTTAAGTTCAAGCCTCCACATAACAAACTGGGTCTCCTTAAGCTGTCTAGCTAACTCATTGCTCTACTTGCAACTGCATTACGAGTGACCTACATTCGTTACCGCATCACCATGCAGTGTAATCATCTAGAATGCCGTAAGCACTTGCTGTCATGAGTTACCATTATGTAATTAAATTACAGGTCAAACACTAAGCTCGTCCCGCGCAGAATAAAATGTTTCAGTAAGGCGCTGTATTTAAACGATTTTCCTTTTATTGAAATCTTATTATTTAGACTTTCAAAACACATCCATAATTAGTTTCTTTTAGTGTCACGCTTGCTTTTACCCCTTACTCACCTATTCCGTTTTCCTTCGTTTTAGACTCATTTAGTTATAGTGCACTATATGACTATAAATATAAAAAGAGCGCCGCAGCGCTCTTTTAGTCGAGAATTAGTCTTTACTATTGTTTAGCGGCTTGCGCTCTAATTTTTCCGGCAACGACTTTAATCGCTTGAGCGGTACTCATCCCTTCTGCCATTAACTTTTGGATTTCTTCAACGGCTTTTTGTTGTTCTTGGTGAGAGAGTTGCGGTAAATCGTCAAACATAAAAAAGGCTCCTAAATATTTAGCAGCCGACTATAGTACGAATCTTAGCTAATGACTAGCCTAACTAACCTAACTGCACAGATTAATAACTTGTTAGGAAGTTGATATAAGCACCCATAGAATTTTCATTGGTGTAACTTGCACCGATATCAAGTTGAAACAGGTTTAACGGCGAAAGACCGATACCCGCAGTTATCGTATCGTCGAGATCATCATAGGCTAAGTTACGGTTCCAACCCGCACGCAATTTGAGCTGGCGCAAAATGTCGATCTCGCCACCAACTCTTACCATTTGAGTATTGTCATTGAAATTGGTGTAGCGCTCCTCTTCGTTCAGATCGTAGTCGACACTTAACGAAGCGTAATCACCGATTAAACCCACACCCACGGTATAAAGGGGGCGCATTTGATAAGAATAACTAATCGCCGGTTTCCCAGACACTGATGATGGTATCGTTAACGTCTGAATATCACGGCTAACTAAATTATTAGCAGAAAACCCAACTCTTAACGGTCCATAAAACCAAAGAAAACCTGCATCTATGTTGAATGTAGTTTCTCCATTACCATTATCTCGGACATCTTTAATATCGTAGTTTGTAAAACTCGCCTCATAAACATAGGTGTAAATACGTTGCAGTTTGGGCGTTATACCAAATGAAATATGTTGACCAAGAAATGTTTGATATTTAGCCAACGAAATACCAACTTCTGTCACGCCTACCGATACTGCATTTACTGTACTATTTTGAGCATTTTCTAAGATTCGTCCTTCATTTATCGGATTGGAACTATCGCTAGCAATTTGAGGAGCAGCGTAAGACTCTGCATATGCCTTACCAAACACGTTGGCGGATATATATCTATTAGGAATAGCAAACGCAACAACCCCACCTATTTCTAGCTTAGCTACATCACCATCTAACGCTTTTAGGGTATTGTCTAAATCGTTGATATCGATGCTTGTTATATCATTGCTTGCTCGATTAATAAGGTCAGACGCTTTGTCTAGATCATCAACCATCATATGCTCATCACTATATGAAAGACCAAAGCTTGGTGTGATCATCCCGACATCATCGTTGCGACGATAAATAGCGGTTATGGCAGGATTATAAAAGGGGGCGGTTAAGAAGTTTGCCGATACTACACCAACACCACCCATGGCATCACCACGTGCTTCGATAGCGTAGTTAGCCGCAGACGCTGATGTAGTCGCTAGCGCAATAGACAGTGTTAATAGTTTAATTTTATTTTCCATATCGATATAAACTTTAGGTTCCATGGGCTTATATCGCCCTATTGTCTATTATCTTTAGTTATTCCTCCACTGAAACATCATACGTTTTACTAATTATTTGCGACTGCTCTACGATGACCGGCCCCTGCCAACGTTGGCTGTTGATTGACACCGCTAGGACATAACGACCAGGATCGACGGTGATTTTATCGATTGATGTAGGATAGTCGGATTCATATCGCTCATTCGCCACTTGAATGTAATTACCATCGACATAGTCATAGATAGACACATCCAGTTTAGGTAGCGGACAGTGTGGATTTAGTAATGCGTTGCGTTCAACGCGCCATTCCGCTTTCGCGTTCCATCGAACGACTGTTGACGAAAAGGGTTCACCTAACATTAGCCAAGAACTCCAAGAAGTTTGGTCTGTCGCGGTGATATCAATGCGATAGAGCCCCATATCGACCTGACTATTTAAGTTATATCGCTTGGAGTATATTTGTAAATCTTCGTCGTTGGGTGAAATTGCGACGGTAAACGTGTTATCCGTTGAAAGCTCTTTTGACACCCATTTAGTTAAGCGGATGTCTGTAATCTCTTTATTTGATGCCGCTTCGACTGTAGCTCGATATGCGTCCCGACCTGGACTTTGAATATCGCTACGCCGAACTACGACCGTATTCAACCACTGTGGTAGTGGTTTGTTTGCAAAACCTTTACCACAATCGACTTCAAGGGATTGAACAAAAAGATCATTGAGGTGTGGTGTAATAGTCTGGTTATTTTCAAGCTGCCATACCTCTACCAACGATCCAAACATAGCGGATAAATCATTGTTTAAAAGGTGCTTGTGTGCCTGGGTCAGCGGTGAGTTCGTATCAAACCACGGCACTTGCTCTGCGTTAATTGGCGCGCTAATCGCTAGCGCACCGATTAATAAGTAAAGTTTAACCATTACGCCTTCATTTTATAGCCAACGCCACGGAGCGTTTCTATCTCAAGGCCGGGCAGCTTTTGGCGAAGTTGTAAGACGTGGGTATCAACCGTACGAGTAGTTGGGAAGTGATTGTAGCCCCAAACGTGATCAAGTAACTCATCACGAGTAAATACTCGGCCTAAATTGCTCGCTAAAAACAACAGCAGATCAAATTCGGTACGCGTTAATGTCACCGATTCATCATTATAGAACACTTCTCGAGTGGACTTGTCGATAACCAAATGCTCGGTCACCACGCGAGAATCATCACTTTGTTCCCCTTCAGGTGCACGAAGTTGAGCGCGAATTCGTGCAAATAGCTCCGCTTCTGCAAAAGGTTTAGTTAAGTAATCATTAGCACCAGCGTCAAGCCCGGTGACTTTATCCTTTACTGTCACTAGAGCAGTTAACAATACAACAGGGACGTCTTTGATTTTTTTCCAATCGACTAAGTGCTGTACTGAATCGCCATCTGGTAATTGACGATCGAGAATGACCAAGTCGGCCTTATCCCAATATTGCGCAACATCAGCGATCTTTTCGGCATGGAAACATTCGTATCCCGCTTGTTCAAGGCTGACTAGCAACCCATCCGCTAAGTTTTTATCATCTTCAACGAGAAGCAGTGTCTGTTTCACAAGGTATCTCCAAAATAAACGTTGTCGGTGGACCAACTAAGGACATTTTACCACCCATCCTGCTGACCATCGACTCGACAATTGTTAAGCCAAGTCCTAGGCCGCTTTTACTTACAAACGGTTTGCGAACTTGACGCCAATCTTTTGCCGTCAGTTCACCTTGGTCCATCACTTTAACCGTAATTTTTTGTTTTTCCGTTATAACATCGACAACAATAGGTGCCACACCATATTTAATGGCGTTTCTAATTAGGTTGTCAATGCATGTCCCTAACCAATAAACATTAAGTTTAGCAGCACTATCTCTATTGATGACAAACTTAATATTGTTATCAAACTCTTGTTCCATCTTAAATTCAAGCCACTCTGCAACTGATGGAACCCAAGCGGTTGCAAGGGGTTTATTATCCGATTGCAAATAATCTTTACTTGCTTCAGCGAGTTGGCGTAAGCGTCTGGAGTCTTCACATAAACGACGAAATTCATCATATACCGACTCTGGCAGTTTTTCGAACTCACGGCGAAAACCTTCAACCGTTAACGACAAACTGGCAATTGGCGTTCTCAATTCATGGGTGAGAATTTGCAGTACCAACATCCGACTTTTCATCTCTTGTCGTTTGGTATTCCAACGATATGCTGACCAGCCAATCACCAATAATATGTTAGCGATAACTAGGACTACCATCGAAATGCGCAAGATATCGGATTGATCTTCTACATCCCAGCATAAATTGCCACGCTGAATAAAACAGGCATTCGACTCACTTTTGAGCGTAAACATCAACCCTGCTTCTTTTAAATTATCCCGCCATTGAGCGTCAGGATAGAGCAAGTAATTGTCGTTTTTTCTCAGCCATAGTTCATCGCTTTCGATGAACATGCTTGACCCTGAGAGTAAAGCGATGATCGAGTCTTCACTCATTCTCTGCAACCGACCCAATAAGGTGTTATTCGGTGCTAAAGAACGCTCATTTATGTGCATATATTGCTGCAAATCATCGAGCTTTTCTGGGTGAAATTGTACATACCGGCTGGCGTAAGTCCCCCCGCCAGGATGAATCAGTGCACTACGTGCAAACCATTTATCACTTAACTTACTGCCTTTACACATGGCGCGAGTGAATACCAATGGTTCAGTGATCAACGGACTTAGAGGCAACTTACCGGTACAATTTTGCGCAAGCTTGTACAATCGCTGGATATCTTTTAATGGATAAGAAGACGTCTGTGGCAACATTGATTCAGGCGTAAGAAGACGAGTGGGATAATCTGACTGTAAGTTACGGATGTCGTAAGAGACCGTCGCGTCTACTTGATCAAAAAGATCCACAAACTTATCAATACGTTCCGGCAATGATTGAGCTAAGACACTGGTGTTAAAAAGTGCTAAGCCAAATAGCCATGCGATTATCGTTTTCTTAGTCAAATGCAAAAATTCATTAAATCAGCAAGTTATGATTTAGAGTAAAGCATTATTGCAAAAATATAAAATTGAATGTGATATCTATGTCAGAAATGTAACTGATGAAATGAAAGAAGCCAGCAAGATGCTGGCTTCTTATCAGGTTATTTGATGTTACAAAGCCCGTGAGATCGCGTCAACGCTCTCTTTTGCATCACCGAACAACATCTGAGTATTCTCTTTAAAGAATAATGGGTTTTGTACACCAGCGTAACCAGTATTCATTGAACGCTTGAATACCACTACGTTTTTCGCATTCCAAACTTCCAGCACTGGCATGCCTGCGATAGGGCTATTTGGATCTTCGAGTGCGGCTGGGTTAACAGTATCGTTCGCACCAATAACTAGCACAGTATCGGTGTTAGGGAAATCATCGTTGATCTCCTCCATCTCAAGTACGATATCGTAAGGTACTTTAGCTTCAGCGAGCAAAACATTCATATGACCGGGTAAGCGACCCGCAACAGGGTGAATACCAAAGCGGACTTCAATACCCTGAGAGCGTAGTTTTTCGGTAATTTCATGCACTGGATATTGCGCTTGAGCGACGGCCATACCATATCCTGGCGTGATGATGACAGACGTCGAGTTCTTAAGCATTTCAGCGACATCTTCAGCGGATGTTTCACGGTATTCACCCTGCTCCTGATCCGATGAGATCACCACTTCTTGACCAAAACCACCAGCAATCACACTGATAAATGAGCGGTTCATCGCCTTACACATAATGTAAGAAAGGATCGCACCTGATGAACCGACCAACGCCCCTGTCACAATCAACAGGTCGTTTGCGAGCATGAAACCTGCTGCCGCTGCTGCCCAACCTGAATAAGAGTTCAACATTGAAACGACCACTGGCATATCTGCACCACCAATCGATGCAACCAAGTGATAACCGAATGCGAAAGCAATGAGAGTCATCACGATCAACGCAAATACGCTACCATCCGCGTTAACAAACTTCAGCATCAACAACGTTGAAACAACGATCGCCGCCAAATTAAGTTTGTGTTTATGAGGAAGATTCATTGGTGAAGACGAAATAATACCGCGTAATTTACCGAAAGCCACTATCGACCCTGTAAATGTCACCGCACCAATGAAAACGCCAAGGAAAACTTCAACAAGGTGAATAACGTGTTCAGCGTGTGTTGCTGCAACGGGGGCATCAAGGTAGCTGTTGTAGCCTACTAACACCGCGGCCATACCGACGAAACTATGCAAAATTGCCACTAACTCTGGCATTTCTGTCATTTCAACTTTTTTGGCGTAGTGGATACCAATACTACCACCAATCACCATCGCAATAATGATCCAAGTAAACCCTTGCGAATCCGGGCCGAAGATCGTTGCGATCAACGCGATAGCCATACCTGTGATGCCGTAGTAGTTACCCGACCTAGCCGACTCTTGCTTAGACAAACCCGCTAAGCTCATAATAAAGAATAAAGCAGCAACAATATAAGCTGCCTGTACTAATCCTGCAGACATTCCCTGTTACTCCTAGTTTTTACGAAACATTTCAAGCATACGCTTGGTGACGGTGAAACCACCGAAAATATTAATGCTGGCAATTAGCACAGCAATAAACGACAAGAATGAAACAACGCCATTACCTTGACCAATTTGCAACAATGCACCCACCACGATAATGCCAGAAATCGCATTGGTCACTGACATTAAAGGAGTGTGCAGTGCATGAGTGACGTTCCACACAACGTAGTAACCAACCACACAAGCAAGTACAAATACGGTGAAATGTGATAAGAATGCCGCCGGCGCAACTGAGGCAATCCAAGCAAAAGCGCCCACCGCGGCGACAAGGCCTGCCACTTTTTTAGTTGGTGACGTTGGTTGTTCTACTTTCGGTTCTGGTTTAACTTTCGCTGCTGGTTTTTGCTCTGGTTGAGCAGAAACTTGAATCGGTGGCGCAGGCCAAGTCACTTCACCTTCTTTGATAACCGTAACGCCGCGCAAAACGACATCTTCAAAGTCGATGTTGATGTTACCGTCTTTCTCTTTAGCTAATAACTTAAGTAGGTTAACAATATTGGTCGCATAAAGTTGAGATGATTGAGTCGGCAAACGACCAACCATATCCGTGTAACCAACAACCTTGACGCCGTTCTTTGTGGTGATCACTTTATCAGCAACCGTGTATTCACAGTTACCACCGTTGGCTGCGGCCAAATCAACAATCACGCTGCCGGCTTTCATGTTGTCAACCATCTCTTTGGTGATCAACGTTGGTGCGGGACGGCCTGGAATCAATGCAGTGGTAATAATGATATCAACATCTTTTGCTTGCTTAGCATAAAGCTCAGCGGCCTTTTTGTTGAAATCTTCTGACATCTCTTTGGCATAACCATCGCCTGAACCCGACTCTTCTTTAAAGTCGACCTCTAAGAACTCAGCCCCCATTGACTGAACTTGTTCTTTAACTTCAGGACGAACGTCAAATGCGCGAACAATCGCACCTAAACTGCCCGCAGCGCCAATAGCCGCAAGGCCAGCAACACCCGCACCTGCAACCAAAACTTTAGCTGGCGGTACTTTACCTGCTGCGGTAATTTGACCTGTGAAGAAACGACCGAATTCATGAGCCGCCTCCACCACCGCACGGTAACCTGCAATGTTTGCCATTGAAGACAACGCATCTAGCGCTTGAGCACGAGAAATACGCGGTACGGCGTCCATTGCCATTACGTTGATGTTCTTAGTTGATAACTTTTCCATCAACTCAGGATTTTGCGCAGGCCAAATAAAGCTGATTAAGCTAGCACCGTCTTTAAGTAACGCAATCTCATCATGTTGTTCATTTGAGAGTGGTGCGTTGACCTTAAGAATAATATCCGAATTCCAAACGTCTTCCGTAGAGACAATCTTCGCTCCAGCATCAGTAAACGCAGAGTCGTCAAAACTTGCTAATTCACCTGCTCCGCTTTCGACATTAACCTCGAAACCTAATTTTAATAACTGCTCAACCGACTTTGGCGATGCAGCCACTCGCGTTTCACCCGCAAGTATTTCTTTTGGCACACCAATTTGCATTAGCTATTCCTTGACTATTCGCAACAATGATTGTTCTGTTTTTATCCAACGTATTCCGATACTTCAAGTAATTTGTAACAAAAACACAAAATATCATTACTTATAACCATTGGTCATCGATTATTGTGCTTCTGAACTCGTTACCTAACAACACTCTTTTAACAGAACGGGGGGTCAAACCAGTATAGGTAAAATTACGTAAAAACAATAGATTATGTTACGTCAAAAATAAAAAAGAACCATCAGCATAGCGGCTAATGGTTCAAAAAATTATGATATCTATCAATTTGACAAGAATCTATTGGAAAATGTTGTCACCCATTTGGTCAATATACATCTGTGCTTTTTTTAGCATAAATTCATTGGCATCGCTTTGACTAGAGAGTACGTCAGAACGAATAAAGCGATGAGTTTGTATGTCTTCACCCAGCGGCTTCGTAATCCGACCCGCAATACGATATTGACCGCCTTCAGGCAATGCCTCTTGATATATCAGATACCCCTTATACTCAACAGGTTCGACTTGAGGTTGGGGTTGAGTTTTACTGCTACCAAACAAGCGAGAAAAAAGTCCCACGTACTTCTCCTAAATTGTTATTTTGTTTTTTGTAGAATTGGCTTTTCAAACCATTCAAGTTCCACATCATCATCGAATGCCTGACGGCTAAACACCACAGGTACTTCATCTTTGCGACTTTTACGACGATCGTCAATAATCATTGTTTTGGCAGCATCAATCGCATTGGCTGCGTACTCTTTTAGCGTCACTAACCTTTCTTCAGGTAGCGCAGAGAGAAAATCAATGTCGTAACGAATGTATACTGGTCTTAATTGGCTTAACGCTAAGCAGGCTAAATCGGCTAATTGTTCGTTGTCGAAAAAGTCAACATACTCTGATTTCGCTAACTCTTGACCCACCACCGTTTCCATATAGTTATGAACGTCTACACTTATTTGCATATTCACCTGCTCCTTTAGTGACACTTTTTCCAAAATTATTGTTGCCAAAACGATAAATACAGCCATCGCAGACACCACTTCAACGACTATTTTGCCTGCAAATTACTCATGTCATCAATTTTCTCTGTTAAGTTTAGTAAAAAGCTTGGAAATTCATCAAATAAAAGTATTCTTAATAATTTGTTCGTATTCTCAGGCTAGGATTAATGTCGTTTTCGATCGTTATTACAAATTGGTTCCGCTTGCTGTTGCCATTAATACTCATGGTATTTATCGGACTGGGCATCGACAACGTCATTGACCTGACACGTGCCAACTTGGGCATCGTGAGCCATCTTCCGTTTGTATTACTGGCGATTGCGATTCTACTCGGACATATCTTCAAACAAAGTCGAATTGCCATGGTAGCAAGCGCATTATGTGTTGCCTATTGGCTAATTCAAGCTCGGCTACAAACCCCTCTGTCATCAGGAACAACCATTCTTGAGCTTTCTTTGCTTGCTGGACTTTTACCTATCGCATTGGTTTTAGTCTACTCCTACAAGGACTCTAACCTATTCTCGCGTTCATTCATCGTCTATGGCGCAATCATCGTTATGCTTTTGCTTTGGTCCTATGTCACCCTGACCTATTTTTATGAAGGCGGATTCGACAATATAAATGAAACATATCTTTATGTTTTGCCGCAGGTTTCAAAACTGCCGTTTATTTTAGTCATTTACTCGCTAGCCATGGTGTTGATCTCTGCAATCTGTGTGCTCAATCGCAATCAGATTATCGATGTCGTGGTTTATTCTGCCACTTTACTGTCATCGACCACCTTTGTCTTCTTCGACGTTGCCTATATTTCAAGCACTCTATTTTCTTTGATCGGGATATTACTGCTGATTTACTTGCTATCCGCAAGCTATGAGTTGGCATTTATGGATACTTTAACTGAGATTCCGGGCCGTTTGGCGCTTGAGTCTGATTTAAAACACCTTGGCCGGCGATTTACCATTGCTATGCTAGATATTGACCACTTTAAGTCGTTTAACGATACCTATGGCCACGACACAGGTGATGATGTATTGAAATTGGTCGCGACCAAACTGAAACAAGTGAGCGGTAAAGCCAAAGTGTATCGTTATGGCGGGGAAGAGTTCACCATCTTGTTCAAAGGGAAGACAGCCGCTCAAGCAAAAGAACACCTAGAGTCATTACGTGCTGCTATCGAGTCTTACGACATGGTACTACGCAATCAAGACAAACGACCAAAGAGTAACAAACAAGGCAGTAAAATACGCGGAGGGGGTGAAAATACCAACCACGTTAATGTCACCATCAGCATTGGTGTCGCAGACAGTAGTGAATCACGTAAGGTCTCTGTGGTACTCAAAAGTGCCGACAGTGCGCTCTATAAAGCCAAACAATCAGGACGTAACCAAGTCTGCTTGGCTTAAGGTTATTGGTCATCTTGACTTAAATAAAGAATGAGCTTGGGTTAGATGATAAAACGATTACGTCCATCAGATTTGGCTTTGTAAAGCTTTTCATCGACCTGCTTGTAGATATCGGATATCTGCTCTCGACCCGTTGGAGTAGCGAGGGTTAACACACCTTGTGACACTGTCACAAAATTCGCAACATCACTAAACTCATGAGGCATATTAGCTTGCTTTAAAGCATCTTGTATTCGTTGAGCGTCGTGTTTGGCTTTGTCTGCATCACTATGACCTAACAATACAACAAACTCTTCACCACCATAACGCCCAACCACTTCGCCACTTCGCACAAACAGTGTGTTTAATAGCTGGGCAATCTCGATTAAACATTTATCGCCCTCGATGTGGCCATAACTGTCGTTATAAAGCTTGAAACGATCGACATCGAGCAAAATAAGACTTAAAGGCAATTGATGGCGTCCGTGTAAGGCGATCATTTCTTGCAGCTTCTGGTCGACGTAACGGCGATTTTTTACTTTGGTCAAGCCATCTTCTTGGGCTAACTTTTCTAGCTCCGCGTTGGCTTTAACCAATTCAGCAGATATTTGCTTAAGTTCACGGCGCATAAACGCAATTCGCTGCATCGCGATAAGCTTAGAATTAAGAACAATTTTATCTACAGGTTTAATCAAATAATCATCGCCACCCGCTTCAATCGCAGTCGCGATCATGCTTGGTTCATCATGGCCACTGAGGAAGATAATCGGCACCCAATCAGGATAAAGCTGACGTATTTTACGTGACACTTCAAACCCATCCATATCCGGCATAGTCACATCGAGTAGAATAAGATCAGGCTCAAATTGAGGATAAAGTGCGAGAGCTCGCTCCCCCGACTCGGCCATTTCAACTGAGTGCCCTAACTGTTTCAGTCTTATTGCCAGCTGGATTCTTTCCATCTGAACATCATCAACCAATAAGATTTTCATCGAAGAACCGGCTATTTCCACTCGCTCTCTACCCTGAATTCGGTTATATATACTATTTATAAGCGTCTAATAATTTGTTGTAAGCGTCTAGTAATTTGATTTTCAAACACAAAACTAAACGTAAGCAATACTCAAAAGCATACGCCACCTTATGATAATCATCCAACGATGGTTGACTTTTATGGCTGTTTTTTTACGATAGCGCCGATACATACACATTTTAAGAGAAAACATACATGTCTGACGTTAATCCAACAGAGCAAACAAAAGTAGATCTAGCAGAGGTTTCGGCAGAGCTTCGCCAGGTAATTCAATTTGACGAAGTCCCAGAAGCTATGCACTACATGGTGACGTCAATCCATGAAGTTTCGGAAGAAGCCGTTCGTGAAGCCTGGAATGAGTTACCAAACAGTGCACAAAATGTATTAGACAACTTTGAACAGTTTCATGCACTCATTTCAGTGAGTCAGGCATTTGCTGGTATCAATGTGATGGAAGAGTTCCCAACACTGAACCTACCAAAAGAGATGTCTGAACAAGACAAAGAAGAGTACCGTACCCAGCTGCTTGATCAAGTTCTGCACAACTGTGTCAAAGATATGGTCAAACAGATCAAAAAAGCGCGTCGTGATCCTATTCTTAAACGCGATTTTACTGACGTGTTTGCCAAGTAATACTGTTTTTACTTTTACCCGTTCTTACTTATACCAAGTAAGAGTCAACGCCGCTAATAAGCGGCGTTTTTATTAACTTAAAACCATATCGCGTTGGGTGACACTTACCCCTTTAATCTGCGCGTAAACCTCTACCCCTACGTCAAGTTGCAGATCTGTTTTCGCCCATTGCGTGATCGTCGCTTTGAGATAACAGTCTATGGCCAATCGTATTTGGACCTCGACACTTTGTCTCTCGTTACCATGGCTATGAAGTTCGATGTGTGAGATCGTCCCTTTTAGAACGTTACGGATCGACGTTCGATGTGGCTTGTCGAGCATAATCGACACATCATTGGCACGTACCTGCAAACGTATTGGTTGACCAACCTCTCCTTCTACTTTCTGTACCCATAACGCGGTATCTGGAGCTAACTCTACTTGTGACAAGGCATAATCGTCATTATGACCAATAACACAGGCTTCAAACAGAGTACTTTGCTCAGAAAAGCCCTGCCAAGGCTTCATCGCTGGTGACGACCACACCTGCTCTATGGGGCCGGAAATGATCACTTGTCCACCATCAATCACGACTAATTGATTGGCCAAGCGTAGCACTTCGTTCAAGCTATGAGAGACATAAAGGATTGGAATCTTTACGCTTTTAGCCAATTGCTCAAGAAATGGCATCACCTCACGCTTACGAGGTAAATCTAATGAGGCTAACGGTTCATCCATGAGCAATATGCGTGGTTTTGAAAGTAGCGCTCTGCCTATAGCAACACGTTGCTTTTCACCTCCAGAGAGCTCGCTCGGGTATCGTTGTAACAGTGGCTTTAACGCGAGCAGTTCGACAACATCATTAAAATGTTGTGCATCGTCTTGTTTAACGCCATAGGTTAAATTGCTTTGGACGTTAAAGTGTGGAAACAGACGTGCATCTTGAAATACATAGCCAATATTGCGTTTATAGGTTGGTACATTAACGTGTTGGCTTGAATCGTATAGGGTGACATCACCTATTATTATTCGCCCACTTGTCGGGGTCGCTAACCCTGCAACGGCATTAATTAACGAAGTTTTCCCCGCCCCAGAACGGCCAAAGATCGCGGTAATTCCCTGTTGAGGTAAACAAAGGTCAATATCAAATTGTGTCGTGCCTAGTGTTTGTTGATACTGAATCGTAAGTTTGCTCATAAGCGCGCTCCTAATCGACGGGCGCTTGCGCGAGTCAACCACTCAGATAGCATCAACGAACCGAGCGCAATAACAATTGAAATAACGCATAAGCGCATTGCTTGCGATTCTGCTCCTGGCGTTTCGATAAAATTGTACATTGCCAATGGAATTGTTTGCGTCTCTCCGGGGATATTTGAGACAAAGCTTATCGTTGCACCAAACTCACCAAGACTACGTGCAAAGGAGAGCATACTGCCCGTAATGATTCCAGGTAGGGTTAATGGCAAAGTTATGGTAAAAAAGACTTTGAGTGGTGATGCCCCCAAAGTGGCAGCGGCTTGTTCAAGTTTAGTGTCGACATTTTCTAAGCTGAGGCGAATAGAACGAACCATAAGTGGCAGTGCAACGACGATACAAGCCAGTACCGCCCCCTTCCAACTAAAAGAAAACACCAAGCCAAATTGATCGTACAACCAGCTTCCTAGAAAGCCTTGGCGCCCCATTGAGATGAGTAGCAGATAGCCAATAACCACAGGTGGGAGCACCAAAGGTAGATGAATAACACTATCGATAATACCTTTACCAATAAACTGCTTGCGTGCTAACACCCATGCAAAGCCAATACCTATTGGAATCAACCACAGCAACGCATAACCTGCGACTTTCAGGCTGAGCATTAAGGCTTGATATTCGTATTCTGATAGCACTATTTCAACTCCGTAGCAGCAGAAAAACCGAAGCGAGATAAGATCGTTTGCCCAGCATCACTTTGTACAAAGTGGACAAACTGAGTCGTGGTATGGTTATTGGTTAGTTTTACCATCGGATAAACAATCGTGCTATGGCTGCTTGGTGGTAAACGCACCACAGTGCTCACTTGGTCACTTTGTAGTGCATCTGTCTGATAAACAATGCCTAAAGGTGTTTCACCACGTTCAACCAAAGTGAGCGCCACTCTGACGTTATTGGTTGGCGCCAAATGACCATTAAGCGTAGGCCAGACACCAAGATGCTCTAACGACTGTTTGGCATAAATGCCTGCAGGGACGGCGTCGGGTTGTCCAATCGCTAAGCGCTGGCCTTGCAATACCTCCAACCAAGCACTGGATTGCTTAATGTCGAATGGTTTCAGGGCATTTTTGCTAATAACAACCAATTGATTGGTTGCGATATTAGTGACAGCGTCACTTGATGTCACGTCACTATTAATCAGAAAATCGATCCACTTCTGGTTCGCTGCAATTAAGATATCTGCAGGCGCTCCATATCCAATTTGACGCGCCAACGACGACGTACCGCCATACACTGCGGTCATATCAACCTCGTGCTGTTGTTTATACTGAGTAATTAACTCGTTAACAACATTGGTCATTGATGAAGCGGCGTATATACGCAACCTTTCACTAGCGGTGGCAGAAAAGCTCACTAATGCAAACAGTGCTGTTAGTACGATGTGCCGGCTTTGGCTGGCTAAAATGAAACGAGTTATGGCCATAATTTGTTCAGATCTAGGTGCTGCTCTATCGCGTCCGCTATTCTATCAATCGCATCTTGTTGATTCTGAAGATGATCCACTTGGGCAATATCATCAATACCCACCCATCGAGCCACCGCCGTCACGGCGCGCGAGTCGTCAAAAATACCATGTAGATAAGTACCCAATACTTGATTACAGTCACTTATCGCACCATCTAAGGTATTGTTATTCAGTGTTATCGGCTGGCTTGCGTTTACTTCGGTAATACCAGTATGAATTTCATAACCGCTGATCGACAACGTCTGATCATCCAGAGTGAGCGTGCCTGATACATTGGTCAAGGTTTTCTCTGAGGCGAGTGTCGTATGAGCATTAAGAAAACCTAAACCTTGCGTCGAACCCGCCGCGCTTTCTATCGCTAATGGATCATGTATCCATTTGCCCAGCATTTGGTAGCCACCGCAGATTCCCATCACTTTACCACCATAGCGCAAATGGCGCTCTATTTGACGATCCCAACCTTGGCTACGTAGATAATCGAGATCATTACGAATCGATTTTGAGCCAGGTAAAATAATAAGATCAGCGCCGTCTAAGCGCTCGCCTTTACCGACATAAGTAAGGTTGATATCTGGATTTTGGCGTAATGTATCAAAGTCCGTGTGATTACTTATTCTCGGCAACACTGGTACTTTAACATTGAGTTTTGCTTTCTCAGCAACCACTTGTGCAGCATTAATCGCGTCTTCTGCTTCCAAATCGAAACCATGCAAATATGGTAAGACACCAATAACCGGGATACTCGTTTTTTGCTCTAACCAGTCTAATCCTGATTGAAGCAAGCCAATGTCGCCGCGAAATCGATTGATCACAAAACCTTTAACCCGTTGCTGCTCTTGCTCTGATAGCAGGGCCAAGGTGCCATAAAGATGAGCGAAGACTCCACCACGATCAATATCCGCGATGATAATCACCGGGACATCCGCCTGCTCGGCAAATCCCATATTGGCAATATCGTTTTCGCGCAGGTTAATTTCTGCTGGACTGCCTGCACCTTCAATAACGATACAATCAAACTCAGACTGTAGTTGATTAAAGGAATCCATCACCACAGGCATCGCAACCTGCTTGTAACTTTGATAGCCAATAGCATCAACCGTGGTGGTCGCTTTACCTTGAAAAATGACTTGCGCCCCCATATCACTGCTTGGCTTAAGCAGCACTGGATTCATGTGGACACTTGGTTCGAGGTTGGCCGCTAATGCTTGTACCGCCTGAGCACGACCTATTTCTCCTCCGTCAGCAGTCACTGCACTGTTGAGTGCCATGTTTTGTGGCTTGAAAGGCGCAACCTTTACGCCCTTTCTTGCGAGCACACGGCATAAGCCTGCGACTAACACGCTTTTGCCGGCATCCGAGGTAGTGCCTTGAACCATTAATGCTTGGTGAGTAGATTTCATGGAAATGTCTTCGATATTGTTTAGGCCGACATAATAACGAATTTGGGCGAAATAACTCAATAATATGAATGGAGTATGAACTTATCACTCAGCATTCGTTCACAAATACCCTGCTCTAATAGCACCATCAAAGCCCGATATACTCATTAAAGTCAATAAAGGAGAACACAATGAACAAGGTTCTACTAGCAACAGCAGTAAGCATCATTCTTGCTCCAGGTCTTGCAATGGCAAAAAATGACCACGCATCTCACGGCGTACAATACACAGGTCCGGTAGAAGTGAGCTCCGTAGCTTCTTTATTAGAAGATACCAGTATGTTTACTGAGAAATATGTCGTGGTGGAAGGTAATTTACTCCGTCAAATCAAAGGGGATACCTATATTTTCTCGGACGGTAAGGGAGAAATTCAAGTAGAACTTGATGATGGCATCGTACTCGATCAACCGTTAGATCAAACCAGTAAAGTGCGTTTGTTCGGAGAGTACGAGGGGGGAAGTACACCAGAAATTGAGATTGATCGACTTCAACTGTTATAAAAGCCTGTTTTCACTCGCCAATTACGCTATGATTTGGCTTGCTTATTGCAAGCTAAATGATTTAGTCAATTTATTGTTGCGAGTCGGAGACTTCTTTTGAAAAACACCATCTTGGCCAGTACCTTAGCATTTTTGGGTATCAGTGGTAGTGCACAAGCTAATAACTTTAATTACAACTATTTCGAAGTTCGCACCGCAGTGGGCCCAGAGATGGCCGGCGTAGAATTCAGCACATTTTTTACTGAAAATTCACACTTTGTCGTTCGCGCCGACACTCGGTTCGATAAAGATTACGATTTAGCGGCGGGGATTGGTTTCAATGGTCCTGTTAATCAGTTTGCCGACGTTTATGGCCAATTCCTTATCCACCAAGTTAAGTTTACTGAAGACACTGGCGGAGAAAGTGAATCTCAAGCTGAGGTTAATATTGGTGGTCGCATCTGGATTACGGAGCAAGTCGAACTAACGGGCCGTATTGGCCGCAATGACGATTCTTCTGTTGTCCATGCTGGCGTGCGTTTCCATTCAACGCAGCAACTCTCTTTGTCGGCAGAAACGCGTAACAATGGCCTTTACGGTCCACAGATCACGATGTCTGTCCGCTTTCAGTACTAACACTCGCATCTTATAAAAACTTTCAGCCCCAACCATTGGCTGGGGCTGCTTGTATTAGCGAACAATAATTTTGCGCGGAATCAGTTCAATACCAGGTTTGTATCTTTTAGCGGCAGCGTTCAACGCCAGTTCCATTGCACTGTCAGCAATCAGTTCAAATTGCTGTGGCAAGGAATTAATTTTGCTTGGCAGAAAGTCGAGTAATCGATTATCACCAAAGGTCGCTAGTTTTAGCCCCTGCATCAGTTCCGGCTTTTTCACTAGCGCATCAAGTACGCCTTCAAGGAGTGTGTATGATGTCGTGACTATGGCATCAGGCATTGTATTTTGCTCACACCACTGTCCAAACACTTTCTCACCATCGGCACGGTTAAAGTGCTCACCATAGCGAATCTGAGTATTAACGCCATACTTTGAAGTTGCTGATCTAAAGCCTAGCTCCCGCTCTCGGGAAATATTCAATTCAGGTAAGGCACCAATCAGCCCCACCGTCATTTTAGTGTCACTAAGCACCGAGAGAGTAAGATCGTACGCCCCGCTAAAATCTTCACTAATAACACACGAAAAGTGTTCATCATCAAGTGGACGGTCAAGTGCGATGACAGGCGTTCCCCGACTCTGTAACTCAAGGTAATAGTCGCTCGCTTCGGGAATCACACTGGCAACAAACAAGGCATCAACTTTGCGACTGACTAATGCCTGGACAACGTTTTTCTCTGTTTCAGGTTCATCATCTGAACAGGCGATTAAGATTTGATAACCCGCCGAGCGCGAATTTTGCTCTAGGAGTTTTGCCAACCTGGCGTAACTGGTGTTTTCTAGATCAGGGATAATCAGTCCAAATGATCGACTTTGTCCGACACGTAACGTGCTTGCAGCCAAGTCTGGGCGGTAATTATATTCGTTCACGACAGCCATTACTTTACGCTGCGTCTTTTCACTAATTCGGTACTTTTGCGCTTTGCCATTAATTACATAGCTTGCGGTCGTTTTAGAAACGCCAGCCAATTTGGCGATTTCATCAAGAGTCATATCATCAACCTTTGTTCTGTGCGCCGGATCATAGAACAAACATTAGGATCCAAGCTTGGGTTGAATTATAGGCTGAAACGATTCAGTATTAAAGCTGAAAGGATTCAGCAAGAATAAAAATGGTGAAGCGAATCACTAATCGAAGTCAATAAACCCCGATTAGTCAGCTTACAACTCCTAGTTCAATCATTAGGACGCCAATCGACTGAATCCAATTTATTTTAGTCTTTTGCTGAATCGATTCAGCCGACTATTTATCCGTTAATTAGCGGCTGAGTAAAGATTAGAACCAACAGCAGAAGTTAAGCCTGCTTAACGAGCAGAGACTTAGAAGAATAACTATTGACCAAGTTGGAGAGTCCCATGCTTAAATTAGACACAAGCGATATCACGTTGTCGCAAGCCGCCGATAACAAGTTCGATGCCATCAAACGTATAGCAAGCAGTCTTACCGATAAGAACCTCGTCCAATCAGGTTATGTTGACGGTATGTTGAATCGTGAAAATCAGAACTCGACTTTTCTTGGTAATGGCATTGCGATTCCCCATGGCACCACTGATACTCGAAATATGGTCAACACTACGGGCGTTGCCGTTCATCACTTTCCTCAAGGTGTTGATTGGGGTGACGGCAATGTCGCTTATGTTGCAATTGGAATTGCGGCCAAATCAGATGAACACTTAGGCATTTTAAAACAGCTCATGAAGGTTCTTAGCGCCGATGGTGTCGAACAGCGCTTACGCGATGCAAAAAATGAGCAAGAAATTATCGCGCTACTCAACGGCGATATTCAATTCGAAGCCGAGTTTGATGCTTCATTGATACAGCTTCAGTTCCCTGCCAGTGACATGGTGCAAATGAGCGCCGTTGCCGGTAGCCTACTTAAAAATACTGGCTGCGCTGAAAGTGCCTTCGTTGCTGACATTGTGACCAAGTCGCCCACTCACCTTGGCAAGGGCTTATGGCTGATTGGCAGTGATCAACACGTTCTGCGCACTGGCTTATCTTTTGTGTCTACGATCAATGATTGCGAATACCAAGGGCAAAAAGTTCATGCGCTTATCGCGTTTGCTGCCTGCAATAATGCTCACCTAGATATTCTCCAACGGATTACCGAACTTGTGTTCCAACAAAAGCAGAAAATAGTAATCGATGCCAACGCAAAACAATTGATTGATCTGCTTAAGGGTGAAGTGGTTGAACACAGTAGCAGCGATCAATCAACTGACAATATCGCCACGTTCAAAATTAAAAACGCTCACGGTTTACATGCTCGACCTGGCGCGATGTTAGTCGCAGAAGCCAAGAAATTTGAATCCAACATTCGCGTTGCTAACCTTGATGGCGATAGCAAAGCGGTTAACGCCAAGAGCCTGATGAAGGTCATTGCTCTAGGTGTGAAACATGGCCATCAACTGCAGTTTACTGCACAAGGGCATGATGCAGCCCAGGCGCTTGAGGCCATTGGTTGCGCAATTAATTCTGGTCTCGGTGAAGGTTGAGAGGTGACTATGACCATGGTAAACACCAAGCGTGTTGTCACTATTACTCTAAACCCTGCCCTTGATCTTACTGGTAGCCTTGAATCGCTAAATGTGGGCACAGTAAGCTTGGTCAACCAAAGCAATTTACGCGCGGCAGGTAAAGGCGTTAATGTTGCCAAAGTTCTTGCCGATCTTGGCGCTCAAGTCACCGTAACTGGCTTTTTAGGCAAGGATAACCCCGAACTGTTCCACCAGCTGTTTAATCAAATCGGCGCATCAAATCATTTTATTGAGGTTGAAGGGGCGACTCGCATTAACGTCAAACTGGTTGAGTCCAGTGGTCAGGTCAGTGACATTAACTTTCCTGGCGTAAAAGTCACTGCTGATGAGGCATCCAAGTTTGAAGCTAAACTGCTGCAACTTGCTAAGTCACATGAATATTTTGTCTTTGCTGGTAGCTTGCCGCAAGGCATCTCTCCTCAACAATGCGCTGCGTGGATCGAGTTGTTGCGCTCTCAAGGTAAAAAGGTGTTATTCGACAGCAGTAAAACCGCTTTGCACGCAGGAATTGCTGCCCAGCCTTGGCTAATTAAACCCAATGATGAAGAACTAAGCGAACTGTTCGGTCAGCACTTGTCTAGCCCAGTGGAATGCCAGAAAGCCGCTGAACAACTCAGTAGCAGCGGTATAGAAAACATTGTCGTTTCAATGGGTGCTGATGGTGTGATGTGGCTCAATGCACAGCAATGGATTCGCGCTCAACCTCCACGTATGGATGTGGTCAGTACCGTTGGTGCAGGAGACACATTAGTCGCTGGCTTGTGCTGGGGACACATGCAAAACATGCCAAAACACGAATTACTGCGCTTCGCCACTGCGCTATCTGCCATCGCAGTTAGCCAAGTTGGTGTAGGCCTAACCAGTCAACAAGAGCTGGAACAAGTAACGCTTGCAACCAAAATGTTCGATCTTGGACAAGCATCAAGTCATAACGGAAATTAGATAACAAAAGGTTACCACTATGAATATCGCCATTATTACGGCCTGCCCTAGCGGGGTTGCCAATAGCATCCTAGCTGCAGGTTTACTCGAAAAATCCGTTGCTTCCCTTGGTTGGAATGCAGCTATTGAATGTCAATCGACTGTGGTTGCACAAAATACACTAAGTCAAAGCGAGATTGATGATGCAGAAGTGATCGTGATCGCCGCTAACCGTGTGGTCGATACATCACGCTTTGTTAGTAAGAAAGTATACCAAGTCAGCATGGATAAAGTCATCGCCGACCCAACCCAATGTTTGCAACAAGCGATAAAACAGGCACAGGTATTAACGCAAGCTACTTCCGTTGAAAACACGCCAGCCACGACGAGCAGTGGTAGCCAAAAGATAGTCGCGATCACCGCATGTCCAACTGGCGTTGCCCATACCTTTATGGCAGCAGAAGCGTTAAATGAAGAAGGTAAACGTCGAGGTCACCAAATTAAAGTCGAGACTCGCGGTTCCGTTGGCGCAAAAAACCAACTTAGCGATCAAGATATTGTTGAAGCAGACTTAGTGATTATTGCCGCCGACATCGACGTCCCTCTTGATCGTTTTAACGGTAAAAAGATCTACCGTACCAAGACGGGCCCTGCGCTGAAGAAAACCTCTGAAGAAATGGACAAAGCGTTCGAACAAGCAACGGTTTATCAACACTCTGGCAATGCCAGTTCAACCGCTAACGAAGAAAATAAAGGTGCGTATAAACATCTAATGACCGGCGTTTCGCACATGCTACCTGTCGTTGTTGCAGGCGGGTTGATCATTGCGCTCTCATTTGTGTTTGGTATTGAAGCCTTTAAAGAAGAAGGTACACTCGCCGCCGCTCTGATGACGATTGGTGGCGGTTCTGCGTTTGCCCTTATGATCCCTGTTCTTGCAGGTTACATCGCCTTCTCTATCGCGGATCGCCCAGGTCTTGCTCCTGGTTTGGTTGGCGGTATGTTAGCGAGCTCAACAGGTGCTGGTTTCTTAGGTGGCATTGCCGCAGGTTTCATTGCTGGTTATGCGGCAAAACTCTTGGCAGAAAAAGTCAGTCTTCCACAATCGATGGAAGCATTAAAACCCATTTTGATCATTCCATTCGTTGCAACCCTATTTACTGGCCTTGTCATGATCTACGTTGTTGGTGGCCCGGTATCTGGCATCATGAACGGTTTAACTGATTTCCTTAATAATATGGGTTCAGACAGCGCAGTTATGTTGGGTATGCTGCTTGGTGCAATGATGTGTTTCGACCTTGGTGGCCCGGTAAACAAAGCGGCGTATGCCTTTGGTGTCGGTTTACTTGCATCTCAAACTTATGCTCCTATGGCTGCCATCATGGCTGCAGGTATGGTTCCGGCACTCGGTATGGGACTGGCAACATTTATTGCTAAGAATAAGTTTGAACAAGGTGAACGTGAAGCAGGTAAAGCTTCGTTTGTACTTGGCCTTTGTTTTATCTCTGAAGGTGCCATCCCATTTGCGGCTAAAGACCCAATGCGTGTCATCCCTGCCTGTATGGCTGGTGGCGCACTAACTGGGGCTCTATCTATGCTATTTGGTGCAAAATTGATGGCCCCACACGGCGGCTTGTTTGTTCTGTTGATTCCAAATGCCATCACGCCCGTTGTCATGTACTTAGTTGCGATAGCTGCAGGTACTGCTTTAACTGGCTTTGGCTACGCATTGTTGAAGAATAAATCAGACGCTAAACAAACAACAACGGCTACCGTTTAACTGACCTCATCCCCCCGATGGTTAGCTTGAGCACCTTTACTATGAAGGTGCTCTTTTTTTACTTCAAATAGAGCTGTACCGACACAAATCAATAACCACCGTGGTTAACCGCACAATATTCAATCGCGCTCACAGCAATCAAAATCTATCTTAGTTAAGATGTTGTTGATATTACTGCCAAATAACCGATTATTTCCCAATGAATAAAAGCCAATACAAACTCATTTTCCAGTTCTTAGTCGTGTTCTCTATATTGGCACTTGTTCCATTTCTTTATTTTTATAGTCAATTCAACCAACTTGATACTAAAACACAACAATACGTTGAGCAGCTCAACCGTAACAAGCTCGAGTACTCAAAAGCTGAACTGCAAACATCGTTGACAGAAGTCTCTACCTCACTACAGTATCTATCGAATAACAGTATGTTAGATAAGGTGCTACAACAACCAAACCAAGAGAATATCCAAGCGCTGCAAGCCTTTTGGTTACTCATTGTTCGTACCCAAGGCTACTACTCTCATCTTCGTTTTATTGACGCGCAAGGAATGGAAGTTGTGCGGATCAACAGCAGCCAAAATAATGATGAAATCGTGCCGTTACAGCAGTTACAATTTAAAGGCGATCGAAGCTTTTTTAAATACGCTCAAACATTAACAAATGATGAAGTGGGTGAATTTGGCATTGATCTTGAGTCAGAATATGGAGAGATTACCACTCCGCTTACTCCAGCCTATCGGGTGATCTACCCGCTTTCGATCAATGGCAAGCGCGCGGGTTACTTTATCGCGAATCTTGACCTTACACGTATCTACCGCGGGCTAGCGTATAAACGCAATAGCGATTATCTACCTAATATTGTCAACAACGATGGCTATTACATCATGTCTCCAAATAATCAGGGGATTATGGGCCACTTAATTGCTGCCAATGAACAAGCCAACATTGCACTGCAATATCCTAAGCTATGGCAGATGATTAATGAGCGTGATTCAGGCACCTTTCGTTCAAGCCAAGGTTGGATCTCTTTCACTACAGCAATGTTTGACAAGATTGACAACATAAAAAAACTGACTTTTTTCATCACTACCGATTTTTCTCAAGCTCAAGCGTTCACCGATTTAGAGAGCAGAGCCCTTTACATTCAAGCCAGTTTTATTTTCATTATTTTGTTCTTACTCAGCTTTACTTTCGTGGTGTGGAATCATAACCACATTAAAAACAGTTTAGACAGTAAGATCGCCCGCGCAGCAATGAACGGCATGTCTGCCGTTGTTATCACTGACCGCAATAACCGCATCATACAAGTCAACAGCGAATTTACTCGCGTAAGTGGTTATACCCTTAACGATGTCAAAGGCAAGCCACCTTCGGTATTTGCCTCAGGAAAACACCAACAGCAGTTCTACATGAACATGTGGAAAGTATTGGAAGAGCAAGGCCTTTGGGAAGGCGAAGTGATCAATAAGCGTCGAGACGGTTCACTGATCACAGAAATATTGAGAATCCAAACCATCAAAGACCGCCGTGGTACTATTCAGTTCTACGTTGCCTCCTTCGTTGATATCTCACATCGTAAAGAACTCGAAGACCGCTTACGCGAACTGAGTGAGAAAGATTCAATGACTGCCTTGTGGAATCGCCGCAAATTTGACTCAGAGATGCAAATTCAAGTATCTCGGATTAAACGCTATAGAAAGCACGAAACCTCGACCTTGGCTTTGATTGATATCGATCACTTTAAACGCATCAATGATAAATATGGTCACGATAAGGGTGACGAGGTCATTCAAGAAGTGGCTCGTAGTCTAAAACATCACCTCAGGGAAACAGACCTTGTCGCTCGTATTGGTGGCGAGGAATTTGCGATCATTATGCCACACACCGAATTGAACGAAGCGGAAATGGTGTTAAACCGCATTCGCATCGCCATTAATTTAGAAAATGAACTCAACATCACGATCAGTGTTGGACTAACAGAGATCTCAGCCTCAGCCAAAGAGACCTACAAACGCGCCGACATCGCTTTGTACGAGTCAAAATCTCTCGGTCGCAATCAAGTTTCAGTGTTTTCAGCCAGCGAAGCCGATACTATTGCTTAATTTTGGTGCGCTTGCACTAACGAGTGCACCATAAAGTATCAATGCTTTCACTTCGCCCGCCTCTATCTCTTATGCCAAGGTCGTTTTGTTATTGGCTCAATTCTTGAACTACGCTTAATAGCTACATTCCTTCCTCGATGCGCTATATGGAGATACTCATGCAAGATGTACTCACCGTTATACTAGCTGGCGGTATGGGTTCACGATTAAGCCCCCTAACTGATGACCGTGCCAAACCAGCTGTTCCATTTGGGGGCAAATATCGAATCATTGATTTTACCCTTACTAACTGCCTTCACTCAGGGCTGCGCCAAATCCTCGTTTTGACCCAATACAAATCGCATTCATTGCAAAAACACCTCCGCGATGGCTGGTCTATTTTCAATCCAGAGCTTGGCGAGTTTATCACCGTTGTTCCTCCACAAATGCGTGGTGGTGGTAAATGGTACGAAGGGACAGCGGACGCGATCTATCACAATTTGTGGCTACTGGAACGCAGTGAAGCGAAACATGTGATTGTCCTATCTGGCGATCACATTTATCGTATGGATTACGCCGAAATGTTAAAGACTCATATTGAAAATGACGCCAAACTGACCATCGCCTCGATGGCCGTCCCTCTCAAAGAGGCGTCGTCATTCGGAGTGTTGTCGATCAACGAGCAGGATCGAGTTGAAACGTTCACTGAAAAGCCCCGGTCACCTCAACCTATGCCAAATAATAGTGAAAAGTGTTTGGCGTCGATGGGGATTTATATCTTCGAAATAGACACCCTACGTCGTGTTTTACGCCAAGACGCTAATGACCCACAGTCGTCGCACGATTTTGGTCATGACGTCATTCCAAAGCTAATTGATGAACAACAAGTTTATACTTACAACTTCTGCTCTGATCGAGGGCGTGTGGCACGTGATTGCTATTGGCGCGATGTCGGCACGATAGATTCATTTTATCAAGCCAATATGGATTTACTTGAACCCGTTCCCCCCATGAATCTGTATCAATCCAATTGGGGGATTCGCACCTATGAAGCCCAACTACCGCCAGCGCGCACGGTCTCTTCGGCAACGGGGAATGAAGGTATCTTTATTAACTCGATCATTGCCAGTGGTGTGATTAATTCCGGCGGCTCAGTACAACACTCAATTATCTCATCCAACGTACAGATTGAAGACAGCGCAACGATCGTAGACAGTATTTTATTTGGCAGTGTCAACGTTGGTGAAGGGTGTAAATTAGTTAACTGTATCATTGATAAACACGTCAAGATCCCAGCGCACACAGAAATTGGATTGAATCGAGTCGAAGACGCGAAACGCTTTCACATTTCAGAAAGCGGCATTGTTGTTGTCCCTGAGAGTTACCAGTTTTAATACCGAAAAAAAAAGGCCTTGGGTATACCAAGGCCGTGTGTTTATTTACCAGTTACGAGCAAGGAACCTCATTCCAGAACCAGTTTGACTGAGTCGGTGACTCCCACGTTCCTGGGCTATTTTGCGCGACAAAACACTTGCCGTTGTACGAATAGGTTTCACCGTTCGTCGCTTGAGTGACACCAGGTTGCCAGGGTGTCACACTACCAGAGCCAGTATCTCCGCCGGTATCGCCACCGTTGTCACCACCTGAAGGATCACCGTTCCCCGCAGATAAATCAGCAACAGGCAAGTCCGGTTGTTCGAACTTAAAGGCGTAATCGACTCCGCTAAGATTGACTGAATAATTGGCAGGTCCCGAAATTGGCAAGTAATACACCATATCGAGTTCATAGCTACCACCTGCGGGTAACTCTTTCCATGCCGGCAGGCTAAACGCAACTCGGTGCATCGTACCGTCTAAACCACCAACGTTATTTGCTCGTGAATGACCCGATGCGATGACGGCCAACCCGCCTCCGGATTGATCTTTGGCATTGTCTGGTGCCGAAACCGGAATATCAAATTGGAACTCAGTCCCACCAGGAATGGCTTGACCAGTATTATTCGTAAAGGTCACTTTTGGATTGATTGGGTAGTTTTGATCGCCGACTTTAAAGCCACCAATTGCCACGTCAATATCAACCGTTTCACTTGCAATCGCACTGGTTGCAACTTTATTACCATATGGGGTTGCGGATTTAAACTTGTCGTACATCGCTTTGGTCATGGTGTTACCCATGTGGTATTCACCGTTACCGCTCTGACACGCTTGCTCAGTGGTATCAACCGCGCCACGTTGCCCGTTCGCATCGAGTACATAACAGTTATAGTCGCCCGCCAGCTCCCAGAACATAATGCCGCCAATTTCTTTGTCGATAACGTAGTCAGCTTTAACCGATACCGATGCTTGATCTTCAGTAGAAAGAAATACCCCCTTCTCGGCGTTCCAGAGCCAAGGGGCAACGGCTACGCTGTCATAGTGGCGAGAATAGTTCCCCACTAAACGATCATCGGCATTATTGATAGGATCAAGATTATACGCCTGAGCATACGAACCAAAAATACCGTTCTCGAGGTTCTTCGCATGCCACATTGGACCTGAGCCCGCCCCCATTTCGTTACCTTTCGGATCGGTATCGTGCCACATGTTATCAATGCCTATTGCACCGTTACCACAATTGTTCTTTTCGCCTTCACCGGTACCTTGTGGACACTGAGTTTGATCAGGAAGCGCGGCTCGTCCCCATAAGCCATTGGTGCCACCCGTCACGCCTTGCCAACCACGCGTATAGTAAGGGACACCAATATTAATACGGCCCGCTGGCATTGAGCCACGGAAATAGTGATAAGCCCAGTCAGTATTAAGATAACCAATGCCACCATAGGCAGCGGTATCATAAACGTTCCATTGCGCTAACTCTGAGTCTTCGCCTGTATCGTACAATGCTGCGTTATGGCCGACATGATCATTCCAAGCGCCATGTAAGTCGTAAGACATGATATTGACATAGTCGAGGTACTTCGTAACATCAAATGTTTCCATACCACGTAACAGATAACCCGATGATGGTGCGGCAATCGTCAGCATGTAGTGGTGACCATCTTGCGCTGAAGCAACATCCAATTTTTCACGCAGCACTTTCATCAACTCTTGATAAGATGCCCACAAGTATTGACGACGAGGTTCCATGAAATCTTTATCGTATGGATTTCCCGCGCCAGCCATAGAGGTCGGATACTCATAGTCGATATCTAAGCCGTCAAATTGATAAGTGCGCATCATTTCAACCGCTGATGCAGCAAATTTGTCAATACCGGCATGGTTGATTGAACCGTCAGCATTGGTGGTCATGGTATAGAAGCCGCCATCAGCAACACGATTACCATCTGCACCAAAGTGACCACCCGTTTCAGCCCAACCACCAATAGAAATAAGTGTCTTGACGTCAAAACGTTTTTTGTAGGTCGCTAACGCACCAAAGTGACCTTTGAAACCCAATGTAGGGTCAATCTCTACCCCTGGCCACTCTTTACCCGTTGCGGCGTTATTCGGATCATTCACATCACCTAGGTTAACCTTACCGTCAGAACCTATGCCAACAAAGGCATAGTTGATATGTGTTAGCTGTTCCCATGGAATATCTTTGACTAAATAAGCCGCTTGAGGATCGTCCCCTGAACGCCAACTGGTGAAGTAACCAATGACACGTCTTGGATGATCGGCACCCATTAATTCGCGACCTTCTTCGTCGTAAATAGTGCAGTATGGGACATCAATACCTTGAGTTTGATACAAGCCATCAGGACGACAATTTGACACCGTTGGTAAGTCGTTAACTTTGAGATTTGTAGATATCGAGTTTGTGCTCGCCCCCACGTTGTCGGTTGCTTTAGCATAAACGGCCATAGTGCCAGAGCGGGTGGTGGTGTAGTCTAAACGATAAGGCGCTGCCGCTGCGCTGCCGACTAGTGTGCCAGCAACATAGAAATCTACCTTATCAATGGTGCCATCGCTGTCAACGGCATTGGCCGATAAGGTAACCACACTGCCGACATCAACAATTGTTGCAGACAAAGTAAGATCAACATTCGGAGCTTCATTACCGGGCGTTGCACTATCAACAAGAATGCCAGCACTACTGAATACACTGGTTGCCCCTTTATCGTCGGTAGCCACTGCACTAATTTGATGCGAGCCCACGCTAGCAACCCATGATGAAACATAAGGTGCGCTACTGACTTGTGCAATCACCACTCCATCAAGTAAGAACTCAACGTTAACCACCTCGCCATCTGTGTCTAGCGCATCGGCCGATAGTGTCACTACTTCACCTTCGCTAAAAGCAGCGTTGGCTAATGGCGCCGTCAAACTGATCGTTGGGGCTTGGTTTGACGCTCCTGTGTCACAACTGCCTAGACGCTTCCAGTGCCCCCACTCACCTGAGGTTTGTAGTGGATCATTTCCTTGCGTCCAATAATTGGCCTGGTAAGCTTGACCTGAATATGCGACCTGATCACCCGTATTGTAAATTGTTGCTGAGTCCCAATCACCCAATGTGGCGCAATCAATCGCCGCGTAACTGTTGAACGCCATCAAACACGATGCGCTAAGCGTACTCAGAGTAAAAACTCTCTTAGCCATGTTCACTTTTGACTTGTGCATTGTGATCCATCCTTAAGTTATTGTTTATAAATGCTAAATTTATTCAATCTTGCATTGAACACTTAAAACACTTCGTGAAATAACAGTAGATAAGATCGAGAAAATAACACGATAATAATCGTGACAATCCAAAATGCCTCGCAAACAGAGTGATCTCATTTGCAACAACATCACACTTATTTTGTATCGATAACTAATTTTCTATTTAATTCGATCGATAAAAATAAGCCTCTTCATTTCAACATAAAGAGGCTTATAGCTAGAAGATTGACTAGATCTCCTATAGGGGTAACGAGAATAGTTCTCTTTGCTTATCCTACTAAAACTAAAGAAAAAAAACACAGTAAAGAGTGTTAAAAAGCATTTCCCTATTTTAACCAACACTGTTTTCGGTCGGTGTTAAGTTGAAATGACGCTTGAATTCACGCGAGAACTGCGATGTACTGTTGTACCCGACTAAACGCGCCGCATCTCCCACCTTTACACCTTCTAATTGAATTAACTCACGCGCTTTATTGAGACGAACTTTTTTAATGTATTGAATCGGTGACGCCAATGTGACGCTTCTGAATGCTTGATGAAACGCGGAAACACTCATATTGGCGGTTTGGGCAAGATCTTGCACTGTGACTGTACTGGTGTAGTTCCTATGCAGATAATCTAATGCTTTAGCCACGCGCGCGTAATGACCTTCATGACGCGCCAAGTCAAACAATACGTGTCCTTCTTTACTCATCAGCGCACGAAAAGTGACTTCTTCCATTAAGCTATCGCCCAAGATTGAAGCCTCTATAGGGTTACACAGCGCTTTCATTAAACGTTGACACACATCGAGCATTTCATTGTCCATTGCGACTGATTTTAAACCTGACTTAGCTCCTGAGTCTTTACATGGTTTGTAGCTACCTCGCGTTTCAAGCTTGTTAACTAGCCGATGTAAAACTTGTGCGTCAATATCAATACTCAATCCTAGCAAAGGTTCACCATTATCAGTGATCGCTTCACACTCAAGCGGCATAGGTACACCGACCACTAAATAGTCATCGGGGCCATAATGTACAGGTTGGTTACCAAGATAGATGTTTTTAGTTCCTTGGCCCAAAACAATCAAACCGGATTGATAAACGAAAGGCTGACGTTGATTACCTTGACTGCTGCGGTAGAAATGAACGCCGTCGATTTCCGTCGTGGTGATCCCTTCTAAATTCGATAGATTTTTTTGCTCAACATAGAGCTTCATCCAATCAGCCAAAGACATAAGTAAATACTCTCTTTCATTAAAAAATAGAAATAGGCAAAACATTCAGAGAAATTGACCTTTATCTAGACCAAAGTCAAGACTAATATGCACAATGAAGTTAAACAATACATTCCAACACGGAAGCAAGAGGCAAAATTACCATGCAATTTTCCTACGTAAATCCAACACAAATTCATTTCGGTCAAGGCCAAATCAAAACGATTGAATCGGTGATTCCAACCGATCAGAAAGTTTTGGTGATCTATGGTGGTGGCTCTATCAAACGCAATGGCGTTTATGACCAAGTCAGCCAAGCACTTGCTCATCATCAATGGTCTGAGTTTTCTGGTGTCGAGCCAAATCCGACCAAAGAAACCCTCGACAAAGCTGTCGCGATCGCCAAAGAACAAGACATTGACTTTATTCTTGCTGTTGGTGGTGGCTCTGTTATCGATGGTTCAAAATATGTCGCCGCTGCCGCAAAATATGACGGTGACGGCTGGGACATTATGGTTGGCAAACACCAAGTGACAGCAGCGATTCCAATTGGCGCAATTCTAACCCTACCCGCGACGGGTTCTGAGTCGAATATGGGTGCGGTGGTTACCAAAGCTGAAACTCACGATAAACTTCCGTTTATGACGCCTCACGTGCAGCCTAAGTTTGCCGTGATGGACCCTGATGTAATGAAAACGTTGCCTGAAAAGCAGTTGATCAACGGCATCGTTGACGCGTGGGTACACGTGTGCGAGCAGTACCTGACCACTGACCACGGTGCAATGGTTCAAGACGGTTATGCTGAAGCATTATTGCGTAACTTAAAGACACTGGGTGAACAATTTGACGCTCGTGATAACGATCAATGGCGTGCTAACCTGATGTGGACAGCGAACCAAGCTCTAAACGGTCTGATCGGTTCGGGTGTTGCGCAAGACTGGGCAACGCATATGATCGGCCATGAGTTTACCGCTCTTTGGGCAGTCGACCATGCGAGATCATTGGCTATTGTACAACCTTCGCTATTGCGTAATCAGTTTGCCGTGAAGCAAGCCAAACTTGAGCAAATGGGCAAAAATGTCTTTGGCTTTGCTGACTGTGACAATCTAGCTGAAGAGACCATTAAAGCAATAGAGGCATTCTACTTTTCGCTTGGTGTCGATACTCAGTTTAATGGTTATCAGGGTACTAAGCAGGAAGCGGTTGATACTGTTGTTAAGCAATTAGAGCAACACGGTATGGTCGCTTTAGGTGAGAATCAAGCGATTGATTTAACCCAAAGTCGCAAAATCCTTGAGCTTGCGATTAGCTAACGCTAATTCAGTTCTAAGTAAAAAAGCAGCTTACGCTGCTTTTTTACCATCTTAGCTCAACAAAATACGATCATAGGTTAATAAAATACGATCATAGGTTAATAAAAGTCCACCTAACCGTGATCTGACATTGTTGATTAAACCTGATAGCAATAAATCAAGTCATCGTAATACTTGCCGCCAATCTGATAAGCATTTTTTTCTCGCTCTTTGAGAGAAAAACCCGCTTTTTCAAGAACTTTACATGAAGCGACATTACCATCGGTGACAATGGCGTTAACGATTGTTATCGGTAGTTGATTTGCTGCATGTTGGATAAGCGTGATCAGAGATTCTGTCCCATAGCCTTTACCATGAAACTCTGGCAACAAAAGATAGCCGACTTCCACTTGCTGTTGGTTTTGTTCAGAAACACATAATCCCGTCACACCAATCGCCTCTCCCGTCGTCTTCTCGCGAATCACTAAACACAACCAATGTTTGTCTGGCCAACGCCATACAGGCAAACGCGATTCAAAACGCTGACGAATGTCATCAGTAGTCGGTTTATCAAAGGCATAGCGAATCACTTCATCATCTTGATGCAGTCTTTCGAACAGTGACCAATCTTTCGCGGTGATAGGGTTCATTACCAGTTGTTTGGACTCTAAATGATTCATTCAACCTCTGTGTTTAATGTTTTGTGTAAAGCCTGACAAGAGGCAAAAACAAGTTCGCGCAAATTGTGTTGCTGATCGTGGTAACTTTTCAAAGGGTGTGACGCCGTCTCAATGTTCAAACACAATTGAAACAACGCACCCAAACCTAGGCTGCCTGCAGAACCTTTAAGTTTATGCGCCAATTGAATGACCTGCTGTTCATTGCCATTATCGTAAGCATACTGTAACTCGGCGCAGATCTGCGTTGTCCCGTGTTCAAACAACTGAATAAGGTCACGCATTTTATCTTCACCCAACACCTGTAAATCAGCCAATACCACGTTGGGGTTAATGATCTCAGTGTCAGTTGGCACCTCTACATTGACTGGTTGATGACGATCTTGTTCCAACTGTAAGTTTTTGCCATCCAAACTATTTTGAATCAGCTGGTACAATGCACTTTTATCAATAGGTTTAGCTAGGTAACCATCAAATCCTGCCGATAAATAGCTTGCTACGTCTTCGTTGTAAACGTGTGCTGAGAGTGCAATCACTGGTATTGCCCTGTTGATGTGCCCACTCTTCTTATACTGTTTAAGTTCTGCAAGCAGTTCTACACCATTGCAATCTGGCAGATTGATGTCAAGCAATGCAATGTCAAATGATTCACGGGCAAACATCTCTTTCGCACAGGCACCATCGACAGCGGTTTTCACTTCATGTCCCATACTGTTAAGAAAACCTTCTGCGACTAGGCAGTTTACCGGGTTATCTTCCACCAGCAGCACTTTTGCTTTAATGCTGCAGTCACGGGGTACTTCAACCTCTCGTACCTCTTTACCTAACTGCAATGGCACAGTAAACCAAAAACGACTGCCATTGTGGCGTGTTGACTCAACATAAAGTTGCCCGCCCATTGCCTCTACAATTCGCTTACTGATTGCGAGCCCTAGTCCCGTCCCCCCTTTGCTCGCGTGGCTCGGTCCGGCTTGAGTGAAAGCATCAAACAACGTCGGCAATGCTTCTTCAGCGATACCTATCCCAGTATCGCTTACTTCAAACGTAATATTTTGCGGTATCTGTGGATCACATGCGACATAGATATCGACATGACCACCTTCAGTAAACTTAATCGCATTACCGACGAGGTTGTTCAATACCTGGCTAATTCGATTGACATCGCCCAACCAAAACTTGGCAACATCGCTTTCTATCAGACTGCTAAGCTCAATTGATTTTTCCTGCGCACGTCCGTCATGTAGACGGGTAATGTCATCAACAAGCGCATACAAATTAAAATTCACTGGGCGTATTTCTAAATGACCGGCTTCAATTTTTGAATAATCCAGCACATCATTAAGAATGGCCAGTAAGTGAGTTCCGCTACGATTGATCACATCAACATAATAACTTTGCTGGGGGTTGAGACCGGCATCTTTCAACAGCTGTGCGGTGCCCAACACACCATTCATAGGCGTTCGGATTTCATGACTCATGGTGGCAAGGAAAGCGCTTTTAGCTCGACTGGCTTGCTCTGCGGCCCTGCGAGCATGTGCATGATTTTCAACTTCTTCATTCAAACGTAAATTCGCCAGCTGTAGCTGCTGAGTTCGCTCAGCAACCAATTCTTCCAAATGCTCTTTATGCTCTTGGAGCTCTCGTTTCGCTTTTGTTTCGCTTTCAGCAACAACCTTGAGTGCTTTCGCGGTGTTTCTCGCGGTGATGATCGCGTGGCCCATATGTGCGAGCTCATCGTTGCCCTTAATGTTCAACTCAACTTGCAACTGACCTTTGGCAATAGACAGTAGCGCATAGGAATACTCCGCAAGACGTTTTACGACCGAGACATAGACGACCTTCCAAACGATCAAAACGACGATCACCATGCCTAACACAGTAATAATAGTAAGCGTTAATTGGGCGTAGTCGAGAGTGGTTTTTAATTCGTCGACCGCACGCGTTGTGGCCAAATTCGACTCATCAACCAGTTTATTTACTGTTGTGTTGAGCGTGGTAAATTGCGTCAAGGTATCTTGCATTAATTGTTGAGCATTGCGCTCATTCTCATCGCGACGCACAAGCAGATCAAACACGTCCGAGTGTGATTGCAGCTTGACGAGTAAATCAACCATTTGCATCGATCGCGTCGGATCTTCAACCGCGTTCACGCGACGTTTCATAATCTTGAGGTTGTGTTTGAACTCATCGGCAATAGTACGGATACGATTGATATCCGACACTGTGCGTGTTTCTTCAATATGATTGAGTAATTTAAATGCCAACAGATGAAATTCGTGCAAACGTTCTGCAAGGTCGAGATCGACTTCAACCAAGGCATCGAGTGCTTGATAAACATCTTCAACATCTTGCTGTTCGAGCAGAGAATAAATATGGGTCACATTGGCAACCGCAATCGTTGAAGTATTTGCAACTTGTGTGCGAGTTAACTGCTCCAGCTCTTGAGCGAAATCACGTAGTTGCGCGGTTTTCACGACAAGATGTTGATTTAACACCAAGCGTTTCTCTACTGCGATCCCCAGTTTTGCTAAGGTATCGATGACACCTTGTACGTTATTTTCAAGCCTTGCCAGCAACTCAGAATCGAACGAATCTGAGCCAAGCTGTTTTATATGCGTTAATAGCGACTCCAACCGGTTAAATAATTCTTTACCCGATTGTTGACGCTGAACTTCTGTTTTTGCATTAGATAACGTTTGGACCGAAGAGATGATTTTTGAACTCAATACAGATACCTGTCGCGCTTCTAGCATCGACGGAATAGCCGAGTTAACAACATTGTGCTCCGTTTTCGCTACCGAACTAAAGCCAAACACACCAATTAACGCTGATGTTAACACCAGTAGCGCCATAGCAAGGAAGGCCAGTAATAACTTACGTCCAATACTGGCTTTAGCGAGTAACATTGAGATTCATCACTTCTTAACTTTTCGATAATAGGTTATATTTTGCAGTGTTTATGCTGCCTTTACCAACGAATTACTGCATGCCTTTGAACTTCACAACTAAATTATACACTCGACTAATGGTAACCTTACTGTTGACTTGTTTTGCCGTGTCAACAAATGCCGCCGAGCGTATCTGCGCCGTTTATCCGCACCTGAAAGACTCCTATTGGTTGTCGGTTAATTACGGTATGGTTGATGAAGCGCGTAAGCAAGGTGTTGATCTGCGCGTGTTAGAGGCCGGTGGCTACCCCAATATTGATAAACAGAGAGAACAACTCGCACTGTGTACCCAATGGCAAGCCGACGCTATCATACTCGGTACAGTGTCACCGGATGTGTTTGCCACCACGCTGCGTCAAGAGGTCAACGATATTCCCGTATTCGCGACCGTGAATAAACTCATTACCGATAAATCCAATCGAAGCATCGTTAAAGGCGAAGTTGGGGTCGATTGGTATTGGATGGGTTATTACGCTGGTGAGTATTTAAAAAGCCAACACCCATCTGGTAGCGGTATTACCTCTGTCGTCTTGTTGCCTGGACCACAATCTAGCGGTGGAACCAAGCCCGTGATACAAGGCTTTTATGCAGCGATTAAAGACAGCGATATTGTGGTGAGTGATACTTACTGGGCTGACAATGACAAGGAATTACAACGTAACCTAGTTCAGCAAGCAATTGATATTGACAATGTACGCTACATTGTCGGCAGTGCCGTCGCGATTGAAGCCGCTGTCAGCGAACTAAGAAACAGTGGTAACAGCGGGTCGATTGGTTTGATCTCAACCTACTTAAGTCACGGTGTATACCGTGGATTACTGCGTGGTCGGATAGAATTTGCCCCAAGCGACAAAATGGTTGGACAAGGTCGTTTGTCAATACGACAAGCGGTTCATTATCTACGTGACCTGCCATATGAAAAACAAGCAGCGCCGATTATCGCGCCACTAACACCACTTCGACTTAATCCTGAGGTGATCTCCGAGTCTTTATCACCTTCAGAGTACCGACCTACTTTTTACGTCTATAACGAAAACAATTAGGAATAATTATAAATGGAAAAAACAACGCGCACTCTACCTGCACACAAACACATCGCCCTTGTTGCGCACGACAATTACAAACCTGAGCTACTGCGCTGGGTGACAGAAAATAAACATAAGCTCCAGGGACACTTTCTTTACGCAACTGGCACAACTGGTCATATGCTGAGTAAAGAGACTGGGCTTGCAATCAAAAGCATGATTAGTGGCCCGATGGGCGGCGACCAACAAATTGGTGCGCTAATCTCTGAATGTAAAATAGATGCGCTGATTTTCTTTTGGGATCCACTCAATGCCGTTCCGCACGATCCCGATGTAAAAGCACTACTGCGCATCGCCAGTGTATGGAATATTCCTGTCGCGACCAATCGCGCAACCGCTAAATTCATTATTGAATCGGATTTAATGGAGCAAGAAGTACTCATCGAGATCCCCGACTACACGGCATATTTGGCCGAACGTACTTAAGTTAGATTTATGTTGCCCGCGTGATTCGCGGGCAGATTGATGTAACAGTTAACATAAAATCGACGTACATAAGCATTTTTTAATATATGAATTGCTTCCCATTCTTGAGTTAATTCTCGGTTAAACGCACTTTTTAGAATGCTATTAGACTAAGATAGAATGATTAAAAGCTAGGCATTATTCGCTTAAGCTAAAAATAATTAACGATTAGATTATTATTATCTTGCTGCTGAGAATTTGACTATGAATGGTAACCTTACCGAACAAACAACCTTGTGCTGCCCGCTATGTGGGAGTCAAGAGTATTTACTATCAGAAAGCGATAATATGTTGTGTGCAGAATGCGGTTCATTCTTTGAAAGCGTCAGTAAAATCCCCCCTGCACCGACTGAATTAACGCATCGCACTAAGTCTATTAAGTTTATCAGTCTACAGTGCCACTAGGTCTATAGATTGTTTTGCTAAAGCACTTGCTCTAACTGCCGCAAATTGTCGATGGTCTGCATCGTTTGGTCGTGGCCTTTATCGTTAAGACCGACTAATTGCACGGTTTTAACGCCCGCTCGGATCCCTGCTTCAAGGCCCTTTGGCGTATCATCAATATAGATGCACTCCTCAAGCCTAAACCCCATAGTCATTGCGCTGTATAGCACTAAATCTGGTTCAGGTTTCCAACTGTTGGTATCAAATGCCGAGAATATCCGGTCTTCAAAATAAGGCAATAATCCGGTGAGCTCTAAACTTCGTCTAATTTTTACTTTCGGCCCATTAGAGGCCACACAGTATTCGATTCCGTGGCGCTGCAAATAATCAAGCAGCTCGAACACACCATCCATCGGCTTAAGCTTCTGTTCAAATAGCGCATCTAAAATCTCTCGATATACAGGCTCAAGCTTATCTATAGAGACGTTAACTGCTAGACGTTGCTTGGTCGCGCTAAGAATATCAGCCAACTTGCCACCTTCGAAATGTTTGATTGCTTCATCCATGGTCAATGTGGCATTGAATTTTTTAAATGTGGCGCACAAAGCAAGACAACACAGTCTTTCACTGTCTACCAGTGTTCCATCACAATCGAAGATCACGCATTTAGCCCTAGGCTCAGTCATCCGTATTATCCTATCTATTGCCGTTAGCAAATAATAAGATACAAACAAGACAATGAAATGATGTGCTTAACAGTTTGTTGGATACCTACTGTTTCAAGCCCAGAAGTTTAGGCTAAATCACTGTTTGGCTGGGATCGATGTAGCACAACAGTCGCAGAAGAATGGATTAACGTCTCACCTCTATCAAAACTTGGTTAGCCTGCTCGACAATATCTGACAACTTAGCGGTCAACGCCGCAACAAATCCTTGCTCACTCGTTTTGCTGTGTGCGCTAACGATCAGATCAGAGATCAACAAGCTTTCATCAACATTAGTGACGATCGCCGCCGCAACTGGCTCACCCTGTCTGAATCCAATATACAAATTACACGGCGGTGAATAGATTATTTGAGTAAGGAATTCAACTATCAGCTCTTGTTCACGCTCTTGCGACCAGTGACTGGCTTGAAGCAACGCAAACATCACGGTTAAGCGATGAAAGTCGACTTGGAAAATATCGTCCTGATTAAACTCATTACTCAAAGGTTGATCGGATGACAAAGCAACAAAATCACGGTGAGAAAGGTCGTCTTTGTACAATGCCATTCCTGCGATACTTTCTTTGGTCGGAAATTCAACCTCCACTTGCTGATAAAGCCATTGGTTTTTGATTTCAGCGATCTTAGGTATCGACATGATAGGAATTAAGCCTGTTGCAAATTCAAGAAGTGTGTTGGAAGCTTACTCGATAACCACTTGAGGTCACAAGTCTTTTAGTCATCATAGGTCGATCAGTATCTAAAACCTGATATAGTGAGCACAAAACAAAGCTCATAATCATCTGGAGAAACCATCATGTTCAAAAAGGTATTGATAGCCACAACTCTCGTAACCGCCCTAATGGGGTGTTCAGGCGACGAAGTGGGAGACGTCAGCCTAGGTCTTTTCACGATGAAGGACATCAAGCTCAATCACATGCAAGACCCAATCGTCACTGGCGTAACTTGTCATGTGGCCTCAATTGAAGCCGATTTCAGTTTTGCAGATCCAAGTGATAGCTCAATATCTTGTCGTCAAACAGGCGAGATCACAGCAGAGATGATCGCAAAAATCGACAAGTCAAACGATGGTGAAGTGGTTTTCAAGAAGTCGAAAAGTATCTTTTTCAAGAGCATGAAAATTCGCCGTATTCTTGATGTCGAAAACCAGACCATTATGTATTTGTCTTACTCTACTAAAGAGACCTCTGGCAGCTTCAAACACAGCTTGTCGACGGTTCCACTGTGGGGCACTAAAGCATACGGTTCGTATCTAGGTGAAAAATAACATCTTAGTGATGTCGATACATAATCGGCCTCTTTTGATGTAATAAATATGAAAGCACCATTTCATTTTTGTGATATCATCCGGGAAAATTTCTCACTCTATTCTAAACATGAAATTTCCCGGACAGCGCAAATCTAAGCATTACTTCCCTACTCACGCCCGTGATCCACTCGTCAATCAGATCAAGCAGACCCCAAAACTTTATCGGCCTATTGTCGTGGGTGTAGGACAAACTATCGTTGATATCGAAGCACGTGTTGATGATGAATTTCTTAACAAATATGGACTGAGTAAAGGCCATTCGCTGGTTCTTGAAGAAAGTAAAGCCGATGCGTTATATGAAGAACTTGTTCAGCGCGAGCTAATTACTCACCAATACCCTGGCGACACGATTGGTAATACCTTGCACAACTACTCGGTTCTTGCTGATAGCAAGTCTGTGCTACTCGGCGTCATGTCTCGTAATATTGAAGTGGGTTCATTTGCTTACCGCTATTTATGTCGCACCTCTTCGCGCATGAACCTTAACCATTTGCAAATGGTTGAAGGGTCTATTGGCCGTTGCTACACCCTGATTTCTGAAAATGGAGAACGTACTTTCGCGATTAACGAAGGTCACATGAACCAACTGCATCCTGAGAGCATTCCTGAAGAGGTGTTTGATAAAGCCTCAGCCTTAGTGGTTTCTTCTTATCTAATGCGTGGTAAACCTGAAGATCCGATGCCGAAAGCGGTCGCACGTGCCATTGAGATTGCCAACGCGAAAAATGTACCTGTTGTTCTGACGTTAGGTACTAAATGGGTGATCGAAGGAAACGCCAAGTGGTGGCAAGATTACATCAAGGACAATATCTCGATTATTGCCATGAACGAAGAAGAAAGTGAAGCTCTCACCGGAGAGAAAGATCCTCTACTTGCTGCGGATAAAGCACTTGAATGGGTTGATCTGGTGCTTTGTACTGCAGGTGCGGTTGGCTTATACATGGCTGGTTACACCGAGGAGAGCGTCAAACGTGAAACCGAGCTACCGCTGCTTCCAGGTAATATTCCTGAGTTTAATAAATATGAGTTTAGTCGTGCAATGCGCAAAGCTGACTGTCAAACGCCTGTAAAAGTGTATTCGCACATTGGCCCGTATCTCGGTGGCCCCTTGGAAATAAAGAACACCAATGGCGCGGGCGATGCAGCGCTGTCTGCACTATTGCATGATATGGCGGCCAACAGCCATCATCAGGTTAATGTTCCAAACTCATCGAAACACGATCAGCCATACCTGACTTATTCGTCGTTGTCGCAAATTTGTAAGTACGCCAACCGCGTCAGCTATGAAGTATTAACCCAACACTCTCCTCGCCTCGCAAGAGCTCTACCAGAGCGAGAAGATAGCCTTGAAGAGGCCTATTGGGATCGCTAATGCTACAGAGCCGCTTGCGCGGCTCTTATTATTGTCGAACAAGGTGCCGTCCGTATCAAATATTAATGCGTGATACTTTTCTATGCGTTCCAAAATTTACTTCTCTTAGTCGAACTAGTTCGATATTTAACTTAAATTCATGGGCAGAATGAGTCGAGATAATTGATACATCCATAAATAACAACTACTATCTGGATTAATACCAATAAATGAATAATATTAACGAACTAAGGTAATCTTATGAATATCAAGAATAAACTGTATTCATTAGGTGTTGTAGCCATATTTGGTGTCATAACCATTGTTTTTACAACCACGCAATTTGCCCAAACCACTTCTCAACTCCATCAAGCCAGCCTATTAGTAGCAGATCTAGAGATTCGGCTTTTGAATTTGCGACGAAACGAAAAAGACTTCTTATTGAGGAAAGACGTAAAATATTTGGACCGATTCAACAAAAACATGCAGACTTTCTTCGATCTTGAAGAAAAACTCGCTGTTATTGTAAAAGAACAAGACCTCCCCTCTAGCCAACAGCTGCGCCGAGATATTACTACCTACCAAACTGGTTTTAATAAACTGGTGCAAGCTTATCAACAGCTGGGACTGGCTAGCAATGAAAAGCTTGTTGGAGCCTACAACAAAGCACTTGACTCTCTTCGCCCTTCTTTATCGAGCGATGAACTGGTTAATTTATCTCAGTTTGATAACGCTGTATCGCAAGGGGTACTCTCACCTGACTTGTTGCCCAACAATGCGACAGCTCTGATCGCCGCAGCCAGAAATTATATCGCTCAGGCGAAAACGATCGGCCTCAAATATAACGAGGGATTACTTGGCGATACACGTAACTTGTCACATACCGTAGAAGAACAATTCAAGGCATTTTCAGAGGCTTTAGAAGCGCAAACCAACGAATCGAATGCTGAGATAGCAACACTAAAAATGGCGGTCACATCTTTAGTCGTTTTAATAATTTTCGGGTTTATCTTCCAAATTTCGCGCACCATTAACCAACAGGTGGCAAATCTACTCCTTGCGATTCAAGAGATTGCTCGAACCAATAATGTGTCATTGCGTGCCAACTTAACCAAGAAAGACGAACTTTCAGTTATTGGCGATCATTTCAATATGTTATTAGATAAGTTCGAAGAATTAATTTCCGGTTCGCAAACAAAGTCTAAGCAGCTCACTCACAGCACGTCTAGTATGCATAACGAGCTACAACATGTCATTGAGCAATTCCATGTCCAGGCCGATCATACAGGTACGATGGCAACATCGGTTCAAGAAATGGTACTGACTATTAATGAAATTTCTGAAAGTACTTCAGTTGCCGTTGAAGGGGTACAACAAGCGTCTATAAATGCTAAAAATGGGCGTAAAGTTGTAAATTCCACTGTAAACAACATTGACCAACTCTCCTCAATCTTGGGTAGTAGTCAAGAATCCATTGGTTCACTCAACAATCACGTCGATAAAATTGGTGATGCGGTAAACATTATCCAAGAGATTGCCGAACAAACTAACTTATTAGCTCTTAACGCCGCGATTGAAGCCGCTCGAGCTGGTGAACAAGGGCGAGGATTTGCAGTGGTTGCCGATGAGGTACGCGCGCTTGCGAGCCGAACTCATCAATCAACCGAAGAGATTACTAAAGTCGTCTCCGCGATCCAGAATCAAATGGCTGAAGTCGTAACGAATATTGACCAATGTAATGAGCAAGGTGCCCAAACACTAGCGGCTTCTCGTACACTCGATAGTAGCCTCAGCCAAATCATCAACGATATGGAAACCATTCAAGCCAACTCGGAACGCATTGCTTCTGCCATTGAAGAGCAAGGAATTGTAATGAATCAGGTCAGTGGCTCAATTACTGAGCTAAATACAATATCGGAAGGTAATATGACTTCTGCTCAACAATGTTTAAGCGAAGTCGACCTGGTTTCAACTCAAGCTAATGAAATGGACAGTGCGGTTGCAGAGTTCAAAACGTCTAAATAAGCCAACGCTAAAAACGATCCCCTTCTAGGTGAAAAGGGGATCGTTAGTTACTCATCAAGAGGGAACAATTTGATACTGCTACCGTGAACTTTTTCACGCTAACGCTGAACCCATGCGCAAAAGTCAGGAATCAATAAGTTTTTCATAAATAGAGCGCTAGAAAACTATTATCAGGCTCAGTCTCAAGCTAACCAACCGTTTATCAGGTTATGTTATGGATTTTCAGGAACGGCGTATTATTTGTATCAGACCGTTACAACGTCTAGCTTTGTGTGTGGTTCAACACATTTCAATAGATGGTTACCTGAGTGCCATGCGTAAATCAGCTCTGGGACTTGATGACCGCAAGGCGCATTCCATAATCGTTCTAGATGACACTCACCACCTAAATGTTGATAAAAATCCACAGCTTGCGTGTTCTCTTTCATGACTTCCAAATAGACACCACTATGGGGAAAGTACTGATCTATCCATTTCGCCATTTCTGCTAATAGCCTAACGCCGACGCCTTTTCCGCGAAATGCAGGATCAACATGTAACGCATCGATCATGGTGCCTTTCTCGAAATCATGATTACCGAAGGCACAGATAAAGCCGCAGAGCAGGCCTCCTTCTTCAATAAGCAAGACATGTTGATTAAACGGAGGATTAATAAGACGGGTTTGCCAAATAGTAGAACGCTCTTCTAACACGTCATGTTTTAGAAACTCTGAGCCCAGAATCCCTTGATAAAACAATTTCCAGCTCTGCGCATGCAAAGTAGCAATGCGTTCATAATCGTTATATTCAGCTAACTTTAATTCCATTTATAGTACCTTATTACTTCCTGTAAGGGTTCTTACATCCCTTAATACTATAAAACATTTAACAAAAAGCCAAACATTCTAGAGTAATCCACCAATTAGCTCGAATTATTATGCATATTAGTAAGCATTTATTTGCATTCGATACGTTTGGTTACAAAATACAAAGCAACGAGTAGTGAACGAGCTAACAAGGATTAGAATTTCGTTTGACTTACACATGTACGCTGATATTCTAGCGAACAACTGTTAGCTGAAAGGAGTGCACTATGTCGGACTCACCTAAACCACCTCTGATTTGGTTAAATATAATACTTTTTTTATCGTCTTTTTTGGTCGCGACACTCGCTGTGCCTTGGTATGGCCTCTCGCATGGTTACTCGATTGAGCATCTTGCCTGGTTTGTGGTGGCATTTTCATTTTGTCATCTATCCATTACTGCTGGTTACCACCGCTTATGGTCACATAAAACCTACCAAGCTCATTGGTCACTCCGTTGGCTATTTGCTTTAGGGGGCGCTTTTGCCCTTCAGAACAGTGCGCTGCACTGGAGCTCTGACCATAGAATTCACCACAAACACGTCGATCATAATGATAAAGATCCTTATTCCGCCAAACGCGGCTTTTGGTTCTCTCATATTGGTTGGATGTTACGTGAATACAGTGCCAACACTTACTGTGACTACAGCAATTGTCGCGATCTACAAAAAGACAACATTGTTATGTGGCAACACAAGTATTATGTTCCACTTGCGATAGCGACAAACGTCGGTATTCCATTATTGCTTGGTGTGTTGTATGAGGATATATGGGGAATGTTACTGATTGTTGGCGTACTTCGATTGGTTGTTAGCCATCACTCAACCTTCTTTATTAATTCACTAGCTCATATCTGGGGAAGCCAACCCTATACAGACAAAAATACTGCACGTGATAACGCTATACTAGCCGTATTTACCTTTGGTGAAGGCTACCATAACTACCACCATATCTTCGAAAATGACTACCGAAATGGTATTTATTGGTGGCAATACGATCCAACGAAGTGGTTAATCAAGTCGTGCTCATGGCTCGGTCTCGCGTCTAAGTTACGGGTCACACCTAAGCTCAAGGCCGAAAAAGCACGCGCTAAACAATCGCTTTTAACAGCATCAAACAACATTCGAAAATTGCCAAATGCACGATTAATTAACGAGACACTAAACCAAGAGTTTGAGGATCTTGTCACTAAAATGGTTGATTACTACGACGTTAAAAAACAAGTTTTGGAAGCAAAGAAAGACGTGTTAGCAAAAAAATATGAATGCTCTTTACTTAAAATACGTTATCAGCAAATGAAACAAGACCTTGTCGCGCAACGACGAAGCTGGGAAATGTTAGTCGCCCAGTATTCCTAGTTTCTACTCAAACCGAAACGGAAGCCTTCGCTTCCGTTTCTGTGATAAACCTAATAACTACTGGATGAAATCATTGATTATTTGATCCAGCTCACCACTTGCCTTCATTTCGCCTAATACTTTATGATATTTAGTCTTAAAATCAGCTTTAAAAGGGTAGTTAGTCCCATCGGTCACAATCCCCAGAAAACCTTGTTCAGAACTAATCGTCGCCGCTTCTACAACACTTGTGCCATCGTACTTGCCTTCATTTTTAAGCTTTTTCAACTCCCATTGAATTGATAGAGCATCATTCATGTAGCAATCCACTCGGCCCGCAATCAGTTTTAGCAGATTTTTAGGGGTCCCTTTGGTTTCACTGAGTTTAATTTTCCCTGATGCCACTGCAGACCTAAACTCATCACCACCCGCTGAAAAACCTGAGTTGTTGCCAATGATTAACCCCATATAATCTGCTGGCCAATTCGGCCTTGGGCTACTGACTACCGATTTTTGACAAACAACCACTAGTTTTTCATCCAGAATAGGCACGTCATACTCCATGTATGGTCGCAGTTCAGGGCGCTTATACGGAGGGTAAAGAGCAAACAGCTTGCCCGACTCAATTTCAGACAAGCCTCTTTTCCATGGCGTTCCTTTTAAGGTGACGTTATAATCAGGCATCTGAGCAAAAACCTTCTCTAAGATCACTGTATAAATGCCCGTTAGTCGACCGCTTTCCATATAGGAATATGGGGGGTAAGAATCATCACCATGAATCATAATTTCAGTTTTAGCCACTACTGGCATACTCAACGCCAGAGCACAAATAATTACCACTATATTTCGCATCATCGCCTCCCAAAGACGTGTAATTCATTCTTTCATACCATGAATAAGTAATAGTTCATGACACCATCAAGTCAAGAAGACCATTCATAACAATAAAAACTGTTGGTATAAATGTTTGTAACTAAGGGAAACGTAAGTATGATGTTAGAGATTAGGATAGTTCTGAACACTTCGGTGATTTAAAACCTATCAAATGGACCGCCTATATTCAATACAATCAATAGGTTTTCCATGCAACTTAGCGAAATTTGCAACAATCCGTACTCGATTAAATTGGTTTGTAGTCAATACCTTTTGCGAGGCTATATTGCTTAGCTCTGTATACGCATACAGTTGTTCAATTCTCTGCTTTTTTAGCATGTCTATGACTTCGGCAACCGCCCATTTTGCGACACCTTGCTTGATCTCGCTTTTTCCGACCCGATAGCCCAAATGAGCATGACGTTTGTTGCCATCAATATTGGTGATGTTGACACGACCGATGATCCTATTATTATCGCTTTTAATTAACAATGGGATCATTTCGTTGCATTTGAAATCAAGCAAGAATTCACGGATGTGTTGCTTGATGCCAACTAAAGAATAAAAGTGTTGTTCACGCGGTGGGATAAACTGTTCAAACCACTGTTTATTGGTTATCTCAAACTCTAACAGTGCTTGTGCATCGTTTAGATTGATTAACGTGAGTTTCACTGATCATTCCTTTCTCGAGGTGAAAGCAGCTCATACTCGTCATCAATATAAGCCGATTTCACTTGATTAGTTCTTTTTACCGCGATTGGCATGGATCTTCAATTTTGCTTTTATTTTACGTTTATCAGCATTACGTCCACGGCTCCGCGGGCTTTTGTCTGGCTCGATTTCTTCAATCAAACTTGGTTCAAACCCTTGCAACCATTCTTGTGGCAATTTGGTATCAAGCAAGCGCTCGATAGCTTCAAGTAAATACTCTTCGTCACGACTCATTAATGATGCTGCGAAGCCTTGCTGGCCAGCACGACCTGTCCGCCCAATACGGTGAACATAATCTTCCGCTTTATAAGGCATATCAAAGTTGACCACTTGCTCCAATTGTTGAATATCCAAGCCACGAGCAGCTACATCCGTCGCAATTAAAGCACGTATACGACCGGCTTTAAAATCATCCAGCGCCTTTTGTCTCGCTCCTTGGCTTTTATCGCCATTAATCGATGCCGCTTTTATTCCATCTAGTTTGAGTTCTTTCGCTAAGGCATCACTGCCCTGCTTCGTTTTGGTAAACACCAACACTTGTTGCCAATTACGAGATCCAATCAGATACGCGAGCAATTCTGCTTTGCGCTTTTTGTCCACCGGGTAAACGATCTGCTCGACGGTATCTGCGGTACTATTCGAAGGCGTTACTTGCACTTCAACCGGCTCGTTGAGCATCTTGTAAGCAATAGCTTTGATGCGTTTATCAAAGGTTGCTGAAAAAAACATTGTCTGACGTTGGGGATTACACTGCTTAAGGATGCGTTGAATATCAGGCATAAAGCCCATGTCGAGCATTCGGTCTGCTTCATCCAACACCAGATACTGCGTCTTAGCCAAACGGATATTCTTGCAAAACAGGTGATCGAGCAAGCGGCCAGGCGTGGCGATTAATATATCGCAACCTTGATGTAAATTGCGGACTTGCACATTCATACTAGTCCCGCCATAAGCCGTGACGACTTTAACCTCAGTCTGTTGGGCATACTGACTGATATTGTCGAAGACTTGCTGCGCGAGTTCTCGAGTTGGTACCAACACCAAAGCGGTCACATCATTGCTTTGCGGATTGCGTTTACTTGGTGACTGAAGCAAATGTTGCAGAATCGGCAGTCCAAACGCGGCGGTTTTACCCGTACCAGTTTGCGCGCCAGCTAAGACGTCTTTACCTTCCAGCAGAGGCGGAACCGCCTGTTTTTGAACCTCTGTTGGCTGTTTAAAACCTAAAGATTCAATCGTTGATAATAATGGTGTGCATAGCCCTAACGCGGCGAATTCTGTCGACATGCGGTTTACCTATAATTGCAAGGCGGACGATTCTATCAGAATCTTCGACTGGCAGTTAGTACCTCGGGGTTACCTTTGACAAAGTCGCCCAGTAAATTGCCCAACAGACTGGATTAGCAATGATAAACAATGTGTAAATGAGCAAGAAAGTTTACGTCAAAAAGCCAGCTAGATTATTTACCCCACTGAAAGCTCAAAGCCAGCGCGTCGGCACTGGCTTATTCTGGTTGCTACGCGAAATAGCGACTGAGATAACGTGTCGTTATTTAAAGATAACTTCAGCGAGCTCTTCGATTGACTGCTCATACTCTGACAGTTCCAAGCCAATTTCCATGGCATCTAGTAGCTCTAGGCACTCTTCGCTTTTTATTTGGTCACTCATTCTGACCTCCTTAGTAAAACAATATTGTTAGACCCTAATGTTTGTCTGACACTTGAGATATGCGGGTCTACGCTCCCTTTTTAAACCACTTATATGACAGTTTTTTGAAAGGGCAAAGAAAATTCTGCACGCGCTTTGAGGCAAGTCTCACGCAAACGTTGTCTTTTACCAATGCTTTAACGAGTGTAAAAATAAAAATACGGTTTCGGTAAAATATTTGTACATTTTGCTTGATGTCATCGTCAATGTTTTACACAATGGCCAGTAAAGCAGGCTTACTCACCACAATATGAGTAGCTAATAGCCAAAAAGTCTAAACTCAACCTCAAAGTGTAAAGAAATAATTACAATGGAAAATTCAAAGGTATTCGGTAGTACTTTGATCATTGCAGGCACCACAATTGGTGCTGGCATGCTCGCCCTACCTCTCGCGTCTGCGGGAATCGGATTTACAACCTCTCTTATCATTATGATCACTTTATGGGCTTTGATGGCTTATACCGCGCTTTTAATGATAGAAGTTCATCAGCATGCCGATAAGAGCGCGACACTGCACACATTAGCCAAGCAGTTTCTGGGCAAAAAAGGCAAATGGCTTGCGAGCTTCGCGATGATGTTCTTATTTTATGCTTTGTGTGCTGCTTACATTGCCGGCGGTGGCGCTCAATTCGCCGAACGCATTGCAAATTTTACTGGGGTCGAAATCTCTGGCTCAAATGCGATTCTGTTGTTTACTTTTCTGGTCGCAGGTATCGTCATTATTGGTACGGCGACTGTTGATAAAGTCAATCGTGTGTTGTTCACCATTAAAGTATTGATGATGGCAGTGGTGCTGACTTTTCTCGCGCCAAATGTCACTGAATCTTACTTGATGAGTATGCCTATTGAACAAGGCCTTGTGATTGCCGCTATCCCTGTCATTTTTACCTCATTTGGTTTTCATGGCAGTATTCCGGCCATTGTCAATTACCTCGATGGTCATACTCCATCTTTACGTAAGGCCATTGTCATTGGTTCTGCCATTCCACTTATCATCTATGTCTTTTGGCAGTTAGTAACCTTGGGGGTGGTCAATCAAGCAACCTTGATCGAAAATCAAGGACTAAGCGCACTCATTTCCACCTTGGCAACAACGGTTCATCAATCAAACCTAGGGCAAACTATTGGTATCTTTGCCGACCTAGCCTTGCTCACTTCGTTCCTTGGGGTTAGCCTGGGGCTGTTTGAGTTTCTTGGAGACACGATGAAGCAACGCGGTGTCAGCAGTTCTCGTCTTGCGGTCGGCTTAGTTACATTTCTGCCTCCGATGGGCTTTGCGCTGTTTTACCCTCAAGGTTTTATCACCGCGTTAGGCTACGCCGCTATCGCTTTAGTGGTTCTCGCTATTTTCTTACCCATCATGATGGTGCGCAAAGCACGTGCTCAATCAAAGCTGAGTCATTATCAGGTAGCAGGCGGTAACCTAGCTCTGGGCGTCACCAGTGGTGTCGGTGTATTCATTGTCGGCGCACAGCTACTCATCACCGCGGGCTTTCTCCCTGCTCTGGGCTGACAACGCAATTTGAAATAGATTAAAAGCGCTTTCGAGCGCTTTTTTTTGATCTTTATTGATACAACCTCAATAAAATTCTAACAAGCGGTGTAATTTTTTTTCCACTTAACCGTTCTATTTAATCGATAACGAAAACAATCGATGAGGTTGATATGAAAGTAAAGTTTAAATCGGCGCTGTTATCACTGGCACTTATTGCCACAACGGCGTCATTTTTTGGTATAGCAGACAATCATCTGTCGAAGAGCCACGCAGGAAAAGAGATTGAGATTGCCACCTTAGCCGGAGGATGTTTCTGGTGCACGGAATCCGATCTAGAGAAATTTGATGGTGTGGTTGATGTGGTTTCTGGTTATTCAGGCGGCGACCTAGAATACCCGACCTATAAGCAAGTTTCATCCGGTAAGTCAGGCCATATTGAAGTGGTTGAAGTTAAATACGATAGCAGTGTTGTCAGCTACGAACAAATTCTCGATCAGTTCTTTCGTCACATCGACCCAACCGATGACAAAGGCTCATTCGTCGATCGTGGCCCGCAATACCGCCCAGCCATTTTCTACCACAATGAGCAACAAAAGCACATCGCGCAGCAATTTATCGCCGAAATAGATCAACTGGGCATATACAAAAAGCCACTTAAAACCGAACTGATTGAGTTTGAAAAATTTTGGCCCGCAGAAGACTATCATCAAGACTATTACAAACGAAATAAGGTTCGCTATAACTACTACCGTTATGCCTCTGGTCGCGATCAGTATTTAGACAACATCTTCGGTGATGATCGCCAAGACAACCCCGTGACTCTGCGCCAGATGATCGATGAACAAAAACAAGTTCGCGATATCAAACCATACGGCAAACCTTCTGATGAGGTGATTAAAGCAAACTTGTCTGAATTGCAATACTATGTCACTCAGGAAGAAGGAACTGAGCGTGCGTTCAGTAACGAATACTGGGACAACAAACAAGCGGGCATCTACGTTGATATCGTGTCTGGTGAACCTTTGTTCTCATCTACGGATAAATACAAATCCGGCACTGGGTGGCCCAGTTTTACCAAGCCGATTCACTCAGGTTACATTGTCAAAAAAACCGATAATCACCTGCTTTACCAAAGAACAGAGGTGAGAAGCCGTTTCGCCGACTCTCATCTAGGTCATGTGTTTAAAGATGGCCCTGCTCCAACCGGTTTACGCTACTGCATGAACTCCGCGGCGATGCGTTTTATACCCAAAGAAAAGATGGCCGAGCAAGGCTACCAAGACTATCTCTATCTCTTTGACAGCTAATCCTGTCTTAGGTAGTTAAAAATCTTGGACAAATAAAAAAGCCAACTCACATAAGTTGGCTCTTTACTGGTTGAAAGTCAGCGTATTAATTATTTCATTACGCGCGCTTTAAAGCTGCGACCTTTCATTTTACCCGTTTGCAGTTGGTTAAGCGCAGGCTTGACGATGTCATGTTCAACGGCAACATAAGAAACCATTGAAAGGATATTGATTTTGCCTATCTTTTTGCCATCTAGCCCAGCTTGTTTGGTCAACGCACCCAAAATATCGCCAGCACGGACTTTTTGCTTCTTGCCACCCAAAATTTGGATCGTCTGCATTTTAGGATAGAAAGGACGTTCTAGTGGTTTTTCTGGTAGTTGAGATGGCGAAATCGCGATATCCATATACTCATCAATACGAGCAACTCGGTACGCTTCTTTTTCATTGTACAAGCTAAAGGCCATCCCCTTTGAACCTGCACGACCAGTACGACCAATTCGATGGACATGCACTTCTGGGTCGCGTGACAATTCAAAGTTAAACACCGCATCAAGGTTATCAACGTCTAGACCACGCGCGGCAACATCAGTCGCCACCAAAATCGAAATACTTTTGTTAGCAAACATCGTCAATGCTTGTTCACGCTCACGCTGTTCCATGTCACCATGCAATTCAACTACGCTAAATCCGCGGTGAAGAAGCTCATCGGTGACATTCTGTACCTCTTTTTTGGTGTTACAAAAAACCACAGAAGATTCAGGTTTATGCGTTAACAATAACGCTTCTAACGCATCATCACGTGATTCTGTTGACTTCACCTCAAAGAAGCGTTGTTCAATCGTCGTGGTCTGATGGGTTGATTCAACCTTGATCATTTGCGGATCAACCATGACTTTCTGCGCTAGTGACTCAATATCGTCCGGGAACGTGGCACTGAACAATAAGGTCTGACGTTTACTCGGCGCAGCGGCAATAATGGTATCGATCGCGTCTTCAAAGCCCATATCAAGCATGCGGTCGGCTTCATCAAGCACCAATGTATTTAGTTCATCAAGATTGATGCGCCCTTTTGACATATGATCGAGAATTCGACCCGGTGTACCGACCAAAATATGCGCGCCGTGTTCAAGCGAACCGATTTGCGGCCCCATTGGCATACCGCCACATAACGTCAAAACTTTAATATTGTGGATGGCGCGAGCTAAGGTTCGGATCTCTTTCGCCACTTGATCAGCCAGTTCACGTGTTGGGCAGAGTACTAGGGTTTGAACACGAAAACGCTGAACGTTTAAGTTGCTCAATAGACCCAGAGAAAACGCAGCGGTTTTACCTGAACCCGTTTTACCTTGGCCAATCACATCTTTACCTTGCAGTACCATAGGTAAAGCTTGCTGTTGAATCGGAGTCATTTCTGTATAGCCTAAACTGTTGAGCGTTTCTAACATCTCAGGTCGTAGGCCAAGTGTTTTAAATGAGGTTGTCACTGTCGTATCCTTTAAGGACTCGCCAGAAAGCTTGTCCTGGCAGAAAAAGTAAAACCGCCTCAAAAATGAAGCGGTTTGAATTGGTTAAATCGCAGCAGTTTCCCTAGCGAATTCCGTGTAGGAACTCATGACGGGTCGCGGAATTTGATTTAAAAATACCACCTAAAGCAGTTGTCGTCGTTTCACTGGTGGCATCCATGACACCACGTGACTTGACACAATAATGGGTCGCATCAATCGTGACAGCAACATCGTCAGACTCAAGCAAGGTTTGTAGTGCGACCAAAATCTGCTGTGTCATGCGTTCTTGCACCTGAGGGCGCTGAGCGAAGAAACGAACAATACGATTGATCTTCGACAAACCGATGATCTTGCCACGCGGAATATAAGCCACTGCGGCGCGGCCATCGATAGTAACAAGGTGATGTTCACAAGTGCTGGTTACCGTGATGTCTTTTACACGAACCATTTCACTGACGTTCATCTTGTTTTCGATTACCGTGATTTTTGGAAAGTTGGCGTAGTCTAGCCCAGAGAAGATCTCATCAACGTACATTTTTGCTATACGTTGCGGTGTTTCTTCAAGGCTATCGTCCGTTAGGTCAAGCTCTAGTAAAGAAAGAATTTCACGCATATGATGCTGAATTTTTTCTTTTTTCTCTTCTCGGCTGAATTGATTAGCCGCCATTGGCGTCTCTAATCCACGGCTTTCTAGCGCATCTTTGACCAATATTGCGGATTCGCTAAGACCTGACATTCCACTTCCTCTTAATTACCCCTTTAGGATGGCTGACAAGGATACTCGGATTTTTGAATAATTACACCCATATTTTACAGGGGTCATTATTGCCGATTTGATATTGTGGTAAAGTGGCTAACAACAATAAAAAAGAACAAAATTAGGATTCAAATATGGGCTGCTGTGACGCACCAGGCTTGATGCCAATTGAAGAAGCGATGGAAAAGATGTTGTCGCCAATCACACCTATCCAAACTACTTTACAACTGCCGATTGCCGATGCCATTGGTTATGTTATCGCCGAAGAGATTCAGTCGCCAATTTTTGTGCCGCCATTCGATAATTCAGCGATGGATGGCTATGCGATTCGTATTGCCGATTTAGCCAATCAGCAAGTCATGCCTGTCGCGGGTAAGTCATTCGCAGGGCAACCTTTTGAAGGCGATTGGCCACAAGGGAGTTGCGTGCGAATTATGACCGGAGCCAAAATTCCACTCGGTTGTGATGCGGTCATCATGCAAGAAAATACCGAGGTCACCGACGCTGGTGTTCAATTCAACCAAATCGACGTAAAGCCAAACAACAATATCCGCCCTACCGGTGATGATATTAAACAAGGCGATGTCGTATTGCTGAAAGGCGCTCGTTTGACCGCACGTGATATTCCAATGATCGCGACTTTAGGCATTAGCCATGTCACTGTCGTGCGTAAACCTCGGGTGGCTTTTTTCTCAACTGGTGACGAACTCAAGCCGCTCGGTGAGCCCTTAATTGAAGGCCAGATATACGATAGTAATCGTTACGGCATTAAGTCATTGATTGAAAATTTTGGGTGTGAAGCGATCGATCTCGGCATTATCCCCGATTGCCCTAAAACGCTCGAAGCGACGTTTGAAAAAGCGCAAACCCTTGCAGACGTGGTGGTGACCTCTGGTGGCGTAAGTGTTGGTGAAGCCGATTACACTAAAGACATCCTTGAGCAACTGGGCCAAATTGGATTTTGGAAGCTGGCTATCAAACCTGGTAAGCCATTTGCGTTTGGTAAACTGTCAACCGCTTGGTTCTGCGGCCTTCCCGGCAACCCAGTTTCGGCGGTACTGACAATGTACGTATTGGTTCAACCTTTACTGGCTAAACTTGGCGGACACAGCGAGTGGAAAGCACCACAGTCTATCCCTGCGATTACTCGCAGCGCGTTTAAAAAGGCACCTGGTCGCACCGATTATCAGCGTGGCATCTATTCGGTTGAAAATGGCCAGTTTGTTGTTGAGACAACGGGAAATCAAAGCTCGGGCGCGTTTCGTTCAATGAGTCTTGCCAATTGCTTTGTGGTACTAGAACGCGAGCGTGGACGAGTTGAAGTGGGCGAAACCGTCAATATTCAACTTTTCAATGCAACGCTCTACTAGAGGTGTTTGTGGAAATTCTTTCTGATCCAGAGATGCTGCGCTACAACCGCCAAATCATCCTTAAACAGTTTGATTTTGACGGCCAGGAAGCGCTAAAGCAGAGCTCAATCTTGATCCTTGGCGCTGGAGGCTTAGGCTGCGCGTCAAGTCAATACTTAGCTGCTGCCGGTATTGGTAAGCTGACTTTAATTGATGATGACGTTGTGGAATTATCGAACTTACAACGCCAAGTTTTGCATCATGACGCTGATATAGGCACAAAAAAAGTCTTGTCAGCGGCACATTCACTCAAGCAACTCAATCCTTACCTTAAGCTAGAAACCATAGATCGCCGTTTGAATGATGATGAACTTAGCACTTTAATCCAAGCTCATAGCTTAGTCGTTGATGCATCGGATAATGTCGAGACACGCAATCAGCTCAACAAGATCTGCTTTGCCCATAAAATTCCGCTGGTCTCTGGCGCCGCCATTCGTATGGAAGGCCAAGTGAGCGTCTTCACTTATCAAGACCCAACTGAACCTTGTTATCAATGCTTAAGCGCCCTTTTTGGTAACAACGCTTTAAGTTGTGTGGAAGCTGGCGTCATGTCACCTGTAGTGGGAATTATTGGCGCAGTTCAGGCAATGGAAGCCATCAAGGTTATCGCTAATTATGGTAACGCGAAAAAAGGCAAAATCCTCATGTTAGACGCGCTAACGATGTCGTGGCGTGAAATGAACTTAATGAAAATGCCAACCTGCCCAGTGTGTGCATAGTTAACGGAGCCGCGAGAGTAAAACGATGAACAGTCCAAAATACTATCTCGCTGCCCTTGCTTGTGTGCTACTTGCGTTATTGCTAGGGATAAAAACACCGAACAATGAACACTTCGAAGGCATCGTTGTGGCGCAAACATTAACTGAGTCTTTAGACGGGCATCGACTGTTTTTGAATATTAAAACCAAACAACAACTCATGCTTGTGCAAGTCGACCCAAAAACGGATTGTCCTGATGGCTCTGAAGTATATATCGTACAAAAGCAAAGCTTATTTAGTGACATTGTCACTTACCAGCTTGTACAGTGTAATCAGGCTCGATAGATAATTAAAGGAATAATAATGTCACCTCTAGTCAGCCCTCAGTGGCTTATGCAGCAGAGCAACAACCCGCAATTGGTTGTACTTGATGCCAGTATCGATTTTCAGATCCCTGGAGAAGTCGAAAAAGACCGCGTCAACCTTATTCCAGGAGCGCGCCGGTTCGACTATGACACGGTTTTTTGCGATCCCGAATCTCAATTACCGCATATGATGCCCAGCGAAGCGCGTTTCAATCAACTTGCACGCCAATTAGGATTAAATTCTGATTCGCTGATTGTCGTTTACGATAACAGCGGCACTTTCGCGTCCCCCCGAGCGTGGTGGATGCTAAAAGCCATGGGGCATAAACAGGTTTATGTGCTTGATGGTGGCTTGACTGAGTGGAAGAAGCAAGGCTTAGAACTTAACCAATCCTATGTAGAGAATAAGCTAGCAGGTAACTTCTCAGGCAAGCTTGATCCTAACTACTTTGTTGATGCCAAGTATGTATTAGCTAATATCGACAATCAGGCCAGTCTCACGGTGGACGCTCGTGGTCGTGCACGCTTTGACGGTAAAGTGAAAGAACCGCGAGTGGGCGTTCGTAGTGGCCATATTCCAAATTCGGTTTGCCTCCCATTTGCCGAATTGGTCGATGGACACAAGTTTAAACCGAATCAAGAGCTTGAGCGTGTTTTATCGAGCACCTTGTCTAATCAAGCACAACAAACTATTTTTAGCTGTGGATCAGGCGTTACCGCCTGTATTGTCTTACTTGCCGCTCACATTTGTGGTTATCAGAACTTAGTGGTTTATGACGGTTCTTGGACTGAATGGGGCGCAAGTTTAGACTTACCCATCAGCTAATACCGAACGCTGCGCACGATTAGGCACCACAACATCTATAGGGTATTTATCGATCAGCCTTTGTTTATAGAAATCTTGCTCCATGGTAAACGCCGCACCGCTGTAGCAGCTCGATTTCGGCAAAATCGACGCTATTAATGATGGCTTTGGCTGAATGTAATCCACCCATACGTCGTTTGATTTGCTCATTGAGATAACGATAATACGTTGCGGTCGATTCCCAGCTCATTCCACCAATAACACCAATGGTTTTCATTCTATTTCCCTACCCGTGCCAAACAGTTGATCTTTTCATGCTCAGATAATTAACCAGATCCCGTCCTTCATTACAAACAAAAGCCTCTAGAAAAAACTAGAGGCTTTCAATGACGCGACCTAGACTTAATTATATTAAACTTTAATTGGCAGAACTTGCTTAACATACCCACCGGGCGCGGCTTCCAGTGACGGAAATTGCTCACTGCCAACACTGCAGGGTTCAACTTTTTCTTCAGGACTAAATCCAAGTAACCATTGGTTCCAATGCGTCCACCACGAACCTTCATTGTGCGCGGCATTAGCAAGCCATTCATCGGCGTTATCGTCTAAAGAGTCATTAACCCAGTAACCATATTTGCCTTTGTCTGGATGGTTTATGATTCCAGCAATATGGCCAGATTCACCAAGAACAAAAGTTTTATTGCCACCAACATTAAGCGCACCACGGTAAGTCCCTTGCCACAACGCAATATGGTCTTCTTTGGTGGAGACAAAATAACTGGGAACTTTGATCTTATTGAGATCAATCCAGACACCACCAATTTTGACGCCTTTGTCTTGGACCAACTTGTTATTGAGATAAAGTTCACGCAGCATAAAGTTGTGGGTTGCTGCTGCCACATTGGTGCTGTCGCTGTTCCAGTACAAGAGGTCAAAATCTACTGGGCTTTGCCCTTTAAGGTAGTTGTCAACGTAGTAGTTCCAATACAAACTGTTTTCGCGCAGAAGACTAAAGGTGACGCTTAAAGAACGACCATCCATATAGCCTTTGGCGTTATTTTGCAGTTCAATCGCATTGATGATGGTGTCGTTGATATAAGCACCCACCTCTCCCGGTTGAGAGAAATCGAGCAGAGTGGTAAAAAACGTAGCGCTCTTAATGCGTTTTTTCATTCGCTTGGCCGCATAGTAAGCAATAGTACTTGCCAACACGGTGCCACCAATACAATACCCTGCAGCGTTAACTTGCTCCTGACCAGTAATGTCCTCAATGGCTGAAACTGCTTTGGCAACGCCTTCCGTAACATAGTCACCAAATTCTACCTCACGCTGCGCTTCACCTGGATTACGCCAAGAAATCATGAATACACAGTGGCCTTGTTGCAAAAGCCAGCGCACCATCGAATTTTTTTCACGTAAATCAAGGATGTAGTATTTATTCACAAATGGCGGAACAATCAGCAGCGGTGTTGCATTGACGGTTTCCGTCAGCGGACGATATTGAATAAGTTCGAACAACTCGTTACGGTAAACCACATCACCCGGTGTATTGGCCACATCCTCACCAATGCGGAACGCATTGTTATTCGTCATACGGATCTTAAGGATATCTGCACTTGACTCTACGTCTTGCTTAAGTTGCTCAAGACCGATCAGTAAGTTTTGTCCATTTTGCTCTAACGTCAGTTTAAGCAGTTCAGGGTTGGTGGCTATATAGTTACTTGGCGATAGCGCGTTAATGGCTTGACGTGAAAAAAAGCTGATCCTTTCTTTGCTTTTTTCATCTAAGCCTTCAATGCTCTCTATCGTATCGAGGTAAGTTTTACTAAACAATAAATAGGACTGTTTAATAAAATTATAAAATAGGTCGTCTTTCCATTCTTGATGAGAAAAACGTTTATCGCCCTTTTCTGCCGAAATGAGCTCTTGTTCTGTGTTGCCTGCTAATACAACATTTTGCCAAATTTGCAGCTGTTGTTGCCACCATTCGGCTTGTAACTTTAACAATGCAGCCGGTTGATTCGCCGCATTTTCAAATAGTTTGGCGTTATCTTCAAAATTGACTTCTTGCATTGCTTTGTTGAGAGGGGTGTTTGCGGCTGCCCTGCTGAGCTCGAGATCATCCCACCATTTTTGATTGGTTTCTTGAAGCTTAACAAGGTAGTCCGAAAAGAAGTGCTGTAACATAATACTACTCCTAAGATCGGAAAAATGCCGCCTTTCGGCGGCAAAACAAGTCAGTGTTATGCAGGAGTCACTGTCTTAAGGTTTTCCGATGTCATCTGCTCAACATCATCTTTGAACTCTTTGGCAATCGATTGTAACTTATTGCTATCGTCCATCATCTGTTGAGATAACTTAGTCAGTACGCTCAACTGCTGGCTATTAAACGCAGTCAGTGACGTCACGTCTCTCACTTCACTCGCCGCTTTCATTTGCGTCAAACCCATTTCACTGTAAGTACGAATAGCATTGAGCTGAAGCTCCGTCAGTACTTCAACATTTTTTGTCACGAGTTTGTTGAATTTCGCATACGGCGCTAAAGTTTGTTCTGTTTGATCAGTAAATGTTTTAAAAAAATCTGTGTACATGCGTGTTACTCCTAAAGTAAGTCCATTTATGAATAGTTAACTAATTGATTTAATTACGACAGCAGTACCCATACCACCACCGACACAAAGCGAAGCCACACCATATTGACGCGCTTCGCGATTTAGTTCGTGTACAAGTGAGACTAAAATTCGGTTACCCGACGCACCAAGGGGGTGTCCTAATGCAATTGCCCCACCGTTTAAGTTTGCTTTATCTAGAATTGATGAAACTGACACCTGATGCGTCTCAGCAAGTTTGTGTATCACACCCAGCGCTTGCGCAGCGAATGCCTCATTAAGCTCGTAGAGATCGATATCGTCAGTGGTGAGCTGTGCTTTTGCCAACGCCTTGGTCACTGCCTCGACAGGTCCTAAACCCATAATTTCAGGCTCCAAACCCGATTGAGCGTAACTGACGACCTCGGCAAGAGGAGTGAGATTGTACTTATTCAGTGCCGATTCACTTGCAATCACAATGGCACTGGCACCGTCATTGATTCCAGACGCGTTGCCAGCAGTAACTGTGCCATCGCGTTCAAACGCTGGACGAAGTCGAGATAAACCACTAATGGTTGCCTCTGGTTTTGGGTATTCATCGGTATCAAAAGTTACGGTTTCACGGCGCTTTTTAACATCGACCGACACAATTTCCTGCTTGAACTTTCCAGCTTCAATGGCAGAGACGGCTTTGAGCTGACTCGCTAGTGCGTATTCATCTTGTTGCTCTCGGCTAATACCCACCTGTTTTGCTACGTTTTCAGCCGTCACGCCCATATGGTACTGGTTGTAAGCGTCGGTCAGCCCATCATTAATAAGCAGATCGGTCAGGGTCATATTGCCCATCTTGTTTCCGTCACGAATACTCGCTGGCACAGTAAAAGGAATTTGTGACATGACCTCAACACCGGCAGCAACGACCACTTGCGCATCTCCAGCTTTAATATGACTAGCCGCATCCATCACCGCTTTCATACCGCTGCCGCATACCATGTTAAGTGAGTACGCAGGTACTTGATGTGGAATACCAGCGTAGAGCGCCGCTTGTCGTCCGACCCCCATCCCCTGTCCAGCACTAATCACATTGCCAACGATGACTTCATCAATGCAATCAACCGATGCACCACTTTCCGATAGCGCGGCTTTAATGGCGATAGAAGCCAAGTTACCCGCAGAGATATCTTTTAATGAGCCACCAAAAGAACCGATAGGCGTGCGCTTAGCCCCAACAATAAAGATCCGTTCCATTGTTATTCCTTTTAATGCATGTATAAGCCGCCGTTTACAGAGAGTGTTTCTCCTGTAATATAGGCACCGGCTTCACTGACTAAAAAAGAGACGGACTGAGCAATTTCATGAGGTGTCGCTAAACGACGCATCGGAATTTGCGCTTTAATTGATTCAAGAACTTCGGCGTTCATCTCTTCAACCATTGGCGTGGCGGTGTAACCGGGAGCAACAACGTTGACGGTAACTCCACTGCGAGCGCCTTCTGCAGCCAATGCTTTTGAAAAGCCGATCATGCCAGCCTTTGCCGCCGAGTAATTTGTTTGCCCAAACTGCCCCTTGAGACCGTTAACCGATGAGATATTAATCACTCGTCCATGACCTTTTTCACACATCGCAGCAAACAGTGGTTGAGTGACATTGAAAACACTGTTCAGATTAGTCTCGATAACGTCCTTCCAAGCAGAAGCATCCATCTTCTTAAATGTACAATCACGTGTGATACCTGCATTATTTACCACAACATCCACGGTACCTTCTTCTTCAAGCAATGCAGCTAAACGTTGAGCGCACTGCTCGGTATCCGTTACATCAAGTTCAAACAATCGCACCTGTTGTTCGGTAAAACCCTTAGCGTTGAACCAGTCAAGTGCGCATTGATAATTACCCGTATAGTAAGTAGCAATAATGCGATATCCATCCTCGACTAGTTGCGTTGAAATAGCAGAACCAATTCCGCCTTTTGATCCAGTGATCAAAGCGATTTTCTTCATCAAGAGACTCCATTCCTTACAGCAATTAATGTATTCATTGATATAAATTGAACAGTGCTCCATACAAAGCACCAAAACACGTTATTAATAATCGTCTAAGACTTACATCGTCTCTATATTATTTAAACTAAACCCTTTTTATTACACTTCAAATATTTTATTGGTTAAAATGCATAAGGTTGAACAAGATCTCATATAGGATGAAATGTTATAACTATGTCAATTTCATTTAAGTCTTTGTTTTTAAGGCTTTTTATTATTAACTATTATTATCAGCAAGAATCTATCGTGTTGTTTTATATAGATAAAATTAATGTTACATAGATACGGCTCAGTCTGATCACTATTTAAACAGCATCATTATCACTAGCGAACTTAGGCAATTAGGCAATTAGGCAATTTTACTGTTGTTTTCCCCATTTAACTTTAGTCTTAATTTAGCCCCCCACTTAAATACTATAATTGTCATTATCTTTAGAGCTAACTAAAAACTATCTATTTATCATTCAGTATTAATTATGGCTGTAGCCCCAGGGTGAGATCGCGAACATTTTTTAATCAAAATAACGATCGGTTTGACGATCACATTTAGCTGTGATCATATACTCCCTTTTTCGGGAGAGCACCAT
>NZ_NIVQ01000001.1 GCF_002811245.1 Vibrio salilacus
ATAAGTTCAAAAAAAATCCCTGAGCATAGCTCAGGGATTTTTGTATGAGAGACAGCCCTAAGGAGCCATTAGACCATCACACTAAAACGCTATAAATCTGAAACACAAGAGGCATGTCCACCTTCCCAACCCGAAAATGCATGCTTGGCGCCACTATCAAGCGAAACAGAAAACTTATAGCTGTTGTAAGATTGAATTTCAGGTGTTAAATACCAACCTCGAGGCCATCCAAAGCGAGTATAACCTGTTCCGATTGATCTCATATATTTTATTAAGAAGTTGAGTTCAGATGAACTTGGAGGGTGCCAATTACTTCTTCCGGCAAAGCCTTCCTCCGCCATATGAGCACACCAGCGCTCATGAAAATTTCCTGGCTGATCCTTGACTTTATAAAAACTACTAAAGAGGCCCATTGATGCACCCAATTCTTTGTTGAAGTATGCATCCTGATATACTCTGGCATTGGCATTGGTGGTAACATTTCTATCATAGATCTTATAACCAAGTGAATCTAAAAGTGCTACTGAAGGTGAACTGGTGAACCATTTCGTTTGTTTATTGATCTCACCGCCATGCTGTATAGAGGCAATTTTTAAGCATTTACCAGCTGCATTAGTTTCATTCCTATCATTTATAGCACCACCACAAATGTCAGTAAACCCAGAGCCTAAAGCGCTCACCTTAAATGTCACTTGGCTGGTCTTAGACAACGTCTGTGAATCTGGACGAGTATAGTAAGCGAGCAGAGTAATCTTGCTGTCAGTACTGGGGGCACTCCCTTTCCAGCTTATCCTCGCTTTTTGTATTCCATTGCTGTCTGTCTCTTCATCCATATCTATGCTTATGCTTGTTCCGCCAGTAATTGGATACATTGTTACAGAATATCCCTTTATACCGTTACCAAAGCTATCTTTGAGGATTGCGGTAACCTCATTAACGCCCGTATAGGGTTGATTATCCGTTGTCGTTAAAAAAGTAAGCTCGGCAGTGGCAATACTACCTGTAAAGCGTATTTTTATCGCTACCGTCTTACCATTATAATCTGCTGTAAGGGTCACGGTTTCTGACTTTATATTAGTTAGCTTAAAGCGGACAACTCCATTAGAATCTGTTTCAATCGTTCGTGCATCTAGGCTAGCACTGCTGTCTGCATTCAGCGTCGCTGATACTATTTCTCCTTTCAGCGGTTTGCTAATTTGAACGGCAACGATAGCCTTATCCATTCCATCAGCTTCTGCTTCTGTTTTTGACTCACTAGATAAATAAGATAATGCGACATCGGTAACACATAGCGTGCTGTACTTACCCGACAAGTCTGCTTTTTCACTGTATTCAGATTTCCAAACACGAACATAGCCTTTAGAATCCTTGTCTTTTATGACATATGGATACTTGGTCGGCCAATTATGATTCACTTTTATGTCTGTTGAGCTAATCAGTTTTTGCCAATCTTTCCATTCTAAAATACGAGAATTAAGTGTTGAGCAGTAGTCATTAAGTTGATTGATGGTAAGCTGTGCTAGCTTAACTGAAGGAGTATAATCATCATCGGTAACAACGCCTGAATAATCAATTTTCTTTTCTATCGCTTCGGTTTCTTTTATTGCAGGAAAGTAATAATGCCCTTGAAGGGGGATCCCTTGCCATATTCCTAGATCATCTTTGACTTCAATTTCAACCAGTGAGACTGCGTAGCCGCCATACTGATCGGAGATGACGTATGCAACATAATAAACCCCTGAATTATTTGCTTTAAAGGTAAAACTCGTATTACTAAGATCTTCTGGATTGAGCGAAGCAACGTCTGCGTTATAACTATGAACTTCAACTAGTTGTAATGTTTGATCTTGATCTGGATCCTCTACGTGAGGTCCAACATCGATTTGAACGGTGACACCCGCAGGCACCTTATTATTGAGTTTAAACTTTTTTGCTATCGGCGCTTGATTCAATGCACTTGAAACCGCAATATCGATAAAACCGATATAGACAGTATTTTTCTGATCCTCTAAACGATACAAAACTCGAGATAACCCTGTAGCTGTCGCAGTATAACTGATCGAGTGAGTTGTTTGATCTACGATAGCATTTCCATTACCTAATAGAATGACTTCTGAATTAAGAATGGTATCAATAGGAAACTTATCACTAAGAGCTTCTTTAAGGTTTACTTTCTTCATTTGCCCGACTTCAATAGCCAGTGGTATTTGCGGTAAAATAACGTCTAAAATTCCAGCTGACATTAAGACAAATTTACCATCAGCTTCATTATCACCATTAGTAACCGTGTATCGGTATTCACATAACCCTGAAGAAGAAACCGTGGTGTGAAATCCTAGACCATCGACACTGGGTGTACCACAGTATGAATCGATATTACTTAAAGCAACATTTTCTAAACGCAAGTTAGAACCACTCCCGCCTTTCACATACTGGCTTAAATTAATATAGCTTGCGACTGACGGAGTTACCTCTTTAAAACCATCTTTAGCAACAACAGGTGTGGCTTGTGCTGTAGGCAAGGAGGGATGAGTATTTTTATTATCATCTTGGCCACAGCCGTATAATATTAATAATAGTAAAAACATCCAGGTTCTTGCATGATGTGATATTCTTCTCATTGTCTTATCCTGTATTTTATACCTCTTGCGTTACGAATAAAAACACTATTAAACTCAATAAGTTTGTTAACGAAGTCAATAGGGTTTAAATTTAATCCATACTAAGAATAGGTATAATAATTTTTAAAGCCATATATTATCCAGATAATAGATCGCCTTAAATTTTAGGCTCAAAAATCAAGTAAAACGTATCATTATATTGACCATTCTCAAGAGTTGATAAATCAATATCAGTAAAACTTACTTTTAAACGAAATGGGATTTCCTCTGTTCGATTACCCTGTACAGTTGCAGTATAATTCTTGACTAAACCTTTACTAACAAGTAGCGGTGTATCACATTCAAGACATTCGATACTATAGGGTATCTTTGTTAATTGAGGGCCTTTCATTTCATAGTTAATACGCGAACGATTCAGTGTCATCATTAAACCATCACTAAACCACCCACTTGCCCGTCCATTAAATACACTTTCACCAGATACATAATCAGCTTTTGGGGAATAATGAGGTTTTAACTCCGACTCACCAGTTATATCTACTGAAAAAACAAATGCTGGTTGAAAGTTAAACTCAAAACGGATCTGATAATTTGCATGATACCGAGTACGCAATGATGACGGTAAATAATAGTCATAAAAACTACCCACAGCGATACTACCAACATAATAACCAGCCGGCTTGCCTTCGAAAATTTTTGACAGCTTTTCTGTTTCTATCTTAATTAATGGACGTATAAAACTATAAGGATTATACGCATTGGTGGTAATCAAAGCATGAGGATGTAAACAACCTGCCTGACCTATCACCTTAACAATACCAGCTGTGTAATTGCCAGAACATAATAGTCCACTCTGCGTTCTACCTAAAACCGCATTCGTAGAACCAATATTGTATTCAAAACCACTTACTGTTAATGGTAGAACAACACTCTCGTTACCTGATGTTAGGCGCACTTCGGAGGGGCTCGTGGCAGTAAGACCGCCAGGTATCCATTCACGGGTCGGTTTCAATCCACTCTCCACGTACCAGAAAGAAGGCGTAAATGTATTGTTATCAACTTCAACCACATCTTTCCATTGAATTTCATTCCTCTTTATGTATGCCTTAAACGTCATTGCCGAAGCTGACACCGACCAAAAAAAGGTAGCAGAAATCATTATTATCAGACGTCGCATCATGTTGGTTTAGTCTCTAGATGCAAAATTTGACTATGTGAGCCTCTTAACGACTTAACCTCAACTTTGGCACGGTGGCTATCGCTTGGAACAGAATCAGGTTTAGGTATCGTCAACTCTCGACCAGAAAGAATATATACATTGCGTCGACAGTCTCGACGATTAGTAGACGGCATTCGATCGGTGCAGAAATTTATTTCGGCACGCGCTGCGTTAGGCCCAATATTGATTAACTGTACACTCTTCCCGTCATAATCTGCTTTGATTTTCGGCTGGATATCTTGCCCAGGAACAATAAATAGACTGGCAAAGCCTACAGCCATTTGTACAGCATGATTGGCATGATCGTCACCATCCTTAAAATATGGGGTAGGGATAAAAGCTAACTGATAGAGTTCATCTTCTTTCCGCTGTTGATTTGGTTGTGCAACCAAAGTCACGCGAAAATCTTTTTCAAATCCAGGCTCAATTATAGTCCGCGCAGGATAAACATTGATCTTCCATTGTTGCAAATTTTCTCGGGTATATTCCGTTTTTTCAATTTTCCCGTTTTTAACGCTCAACTTATACATTACAACATTAAGAAATACTCTATCTAACTCAGTATTTTTCACTGTAAAGACCGCCTCACCTTGTTCATTCGCTATCTCTGCTAATGAGCTAATTTGAATAGCTTGGGCAGGGGTACTCAAACAAAGTATACAAATCAGTAGGCTAATTAGCTTATAAATGTCCATGATTTTCACTCCACATAGAGGTAAAAGTTAACAGATCAAATGACTCATCTTGAAGCATCACATGGGCATCCAGTTCCTCCAAGAAAGCTCGCTGTTGTGAGTTGAAAAAGTGATTATCCGCTAGATAGATATAGGCAAATTTATCCAAATAGACTGCTTTATATTTCAGTTCTAAAGCATTCAATCTATCAGTCATAAATCCAAGCTCTGCATCAATATTAAAACGTCCCAAATAAACTAAAATTTGATTATCTAAAGCATTATCAAGTAATAACTCAGATTTCTTCCAAGAAAATGATACATAGCTACCATCAATGCCTGGCATACAAAACCCTTTACTTGCTCCAATCATGGGAAGCGCCTCAGTAAGACATAGACCTTTACGTGAAACGATCTGATAAGGAGTACTATCTTTATAACGGACCCGAAAAACGCCATCACTTGATAGAGGTTCGACGCTTACACAACCAGCACCGATGCATTGTGCTTGAGTGATGGGATCACCAAAAATATCATCAAGTACAACAAGCCGTGTTCTGACAGGAATCACATGAGTGTTCAGCTCATATAATGAACCAGGATGGACAAAGACATCCAAGCTATCCCCTTCTAGAGCAACGTTATATCCTGCATCGTCTACTTTTAGTGACAGTTGGCTGTACTCATTAACTTTAATCAACGTATTTTTTTTCTGAATATAGCCACGCCTTTGATAATCACCATCACGAATAACACTATATTGAACCGATCTATTTATAGACTCTTCACTATTTACATCATCAATTTCAGTGGTAATTTTGGCAAATGATCTTGCCTTTTCATAACTAAAGTCTATCCCACTACTTGAGACCATTTGCGTTCCTGATAAAGTAGCCGAAAAAGTTCTCGGACCTTTACTACCTGTTTGGGCATAGGCATATACATTAAAATTGTCATTATGGCCGTTTAATGTTCCTGAAACATCTTGAGTAAAATTATGATTGCCAAGGTAATCTTTCGACACCATAGTACCTAGTGATGCACTGGCAGACCATCTGTCAGTATGACCATTAATTTTCAAGTAATTCGAATTATTAGAAAATCCATTTTCATCAGTGGCAAGTCTAACGTGTGCAGACCAATTACTGCCTAATTGCCAGCTCAAATTCAAGTCAATTCGCATTTCTTCGCCCCCATCGGGTTCAATGGTATAACCCGATGAAAGCATCAAATCACCGCCAAGTATTGGTGTAGAAATACCACCAGAAATATAATGCCTAGTGCCATCTAAGTCTTGTCGTTGATATAATTGATAAGAAAGATAACCACTACTTTTATTTGATAAATTACCTGCCAACCCAACACCTACATCAGAAAATCCTGATGGCCCATACATATAGTTTGCTAAACTATCACTATAAACGCTATTATTATAAAAATTACGGTAATCTATATAGATAGGTCCAGCACTAAGAAATGCATAGTGATAAGCTGATCCTCCTGTAAAAATCTCAGCGTTATAAGTTAATCCCAAGAAGTCATTAAAATAATATTGCCCCCCTAGTTGTAGTTGCTGTTCATTATTATGAAAAGTACTCACCCCCCCTAGCATTAAATTCTCACTAATTCGATAGTTAACCATTGCTCTAAAAAATGCTGCTGAAGTATAAGACTCATCGCCACGATCATCATTTTTAAATCGTCCACCACCAATCACATAGTCCCACTCTCCTACAGGTAAAGAAAATATCTGATTGTTAACGATCAGTCGATCTTCACTGACCACCACTTCTCCTGCGACTTTAAGTTCTAGGCGAATATCATAAACTCCACTCGGTAGATCTGAGTAGCTAATATGGTGACGTCCCTCACTTACAACTCGAGTAAAAATCAGCCTATCATTACGATATATTTCAAGTTGCCCACTTTGTGGCGCATAAAAATATATACGTTGCCGTTCGGTTGACTTTCCTTTGAGTAAATTAGCACTAGAACCTAAAAATACGCCATACATCGATAACGATGTGCCTGAATTAAGGTAATCAGTGGTATTAAAAGATAATGCAGATTGACTGCTCCCTGCTTTAAAACGGTAGCCAGAAATTGTAGAATCATAAATAGCTTTATAGATAGTAAAATCATCAGTTGAACTAGAATATTGGGTATCAAGTAATATAGCGCCAATAGGTAAACCTAGCAGACTCTCATTCGACCAAGATAGCGATTCATCACTATGTCCATGGCTCGTTACATATAAACGTGACCAATTAATCATCGCATTATGAGACAGATTAAACGCTGATTCGTATTCAGCATCGGTCGAAATGTCTTTTAAGTGCTGTGGAGGAACAAATATGATTAATTTTGCACGATCAAAATCAAATACATAACGTAGTTCGCCATTTTCAACACTTAATACACATTTATCCATGCGGCTAATACATGCGGCATCAGTATGAATACCTTGCTCTGCCGACAATAATATTTCATTAACTGACTTAACTTTCAGGCCTTTTTCATGTAAATAATGCGATAGAGCTTCTTCTCCACGACTGCCTGCTTCAAGTTTGAATGTATCAAAGTTAACAAGAGCTGGTAACTGCACAGCTTCTCGCTCACCAGCAATTCCAACATCTATATTTTTCAAAGTAATATCGAAAAAATCTGAAAACTCTTCAGGATAATAGGCTTTACTCGCATGGGTCTGAGTGCTAATAAAGATAATGATAACAAATACAAATTTCACAATGTCAACTCCACCATAAGACCAACTAGGCCGTAACACTGCATTTCACTATCACCTTGCTTTATCTGAGGAAAAGAAAATCCTAATATATGCTTTCGCCATTTATATGTATCATCAGAATGATTAAATATCAGATTTTTCTTTACATCTTTTTTTTTAAAAAAATCATCATCAAGATACGTTTGCACCATTATTTCTGAGCCAGAGCAATAGTGTATAGATTCAGTCAAAGTTAGGTCATATGAATCAGAAACAGATAAAGGGCTGCGGATAGAAAATGGAACTGATAAATGAGAGAATCGTTGCGCCTTCCTATCATAATTGGCTTGATATTTTATATCACCACCTAAAATTTGAACTTCTTTAGAGGTGCTTTTTTTAGTTATATATACACTGATGTTAATATCTTTTCTAATGCCGCTGAATGCTCCAAAAGAAAAAAACAATAAGCCAGTAGATAATATTATTATTATTATTATTCTCATTACTCACCAGACTAATTGTAATAAAAAGAAGAGACGAGCCAAACAGGCTCGCCGTGGGTACTAAATTTTAGCATTTGAAATAATGATGGCATTAGTGACAATGACATCTGAGCCTTGCCTCACAACATCAGTAGGGTTTGGTGTCGCTACTGTCAAGTTTACTGCTTTTCCTACTTTATGTGACACTGGAGTTCCCTCGACCAATACCGTATCTTCCGCCTTAACAACGAACTCAGGATTTGTTCTATTGACAGGACGAGCGAATCCGCCAGCACTGTAACGTACTCTTTGTACTTCGTAGTCAAATGAGGCAGCATCCTTCTTTGAATCAACGTCGCGTACCCCGAAGGAGACAACTGATGAACCACTTATTTCATATTTACCAGGTTCCGATTCACTTTCTTGAAACGATAATGAAGCATTATTAAAATCAACAGTGCCTTTATTATATATTTCAAATTTACCGGAAATTGGTTTCACTGGCACTGCTCCGAGCCACTGAAAAGAGGCGGAAGCTTTGCCACTAGTAGGGCTAGTAGCACCACCTGCACTATCAGCCAAAACTGAAATACTTACACCTGTAATTACAGTAGCTATGGCTACTTTACTTAATATTCTTTTCATTAGTTATACTCCTTAATTCTATAGGGGATAGTTATTAGATGTAAGCTATGTATTTCCAATAACATAGACTTATTTGAATACAGAAATATAAATTACTTTCATACTCAATCTTCCTAGAACATTAAATGAGCTAAGACAAGATTATAGCTATACGCTGAACTTAACTGGCGAAGCCAACAGAGCTCCAGATTCCAGGTGTAGTGGAATATTGAAATAATTAAATTCCGTATCATCCAATAATGTAAAATGTTATATAACCATCACGTGGTAAATTTAAACTCACACCCTTAGTGCGATATCTATTTAACTATATATTAAAAAATAAATATATAAGAATAATCTTATTTTTACTTTCAAGAGATATAATACCCATTCAACTTGAAGATGCAGGTTTCAAAATCTGAAAGTTATCCGTAATTCTGGATACGAGTGAACCTACAACTTCTGGTAATGTTACATCGAAAAATTCTTTGATGGCTGAAGTAAATGCTTACTTGGAGGAGAAGTAAATATTATTCCGTACATGCTCATTCATCACTTTCCAAAGCCACTCGATTGGATTTAAATTTGGACTGTAAGGCGGTAAATAATGAAGCTCGATATTGAGCACTTTTGCCGCACTTTTCACCAATTCTGACTGGTGATAGGCTGCGCCATCAAGAACTAGGTGAACTTTTTGCTCCAACGGATAATGCTCCTTTTTGAGCTTCCAGAAGAAATGAACGATGCTCTCACTGTTTATCGTGTCATACGTTTCTGTCACCGTTGCACCAATATTTTGAAGTGGCAACGCACCGATAATATTAAGGCGAGTTCGACGGCCTGTTGTCTCAATAACGTTGTTTTGGCCTCTTCGTATCCAGCCATAACTGAGATTTGTTGACTGCGTAGGATGAACGGCATCCATGAACAACTCGGGCTCTTCGCTGTTTCTTGGCGTCTCGTTGTAATCTTCGATAAAGGCTTGCTGCATCTCTGGATTAAATTTGTGCGGTATACTTTTCGGCTTCTTATATGAGAAATCAAGCATCTTTAATGATCACGTGTATATAAGCTTATCTTCTCGCTCTATTGCTTGGGTATCAACTTATTCGTATCCAAGAGTCTCCTTCACTGAGTCGAAGGATTCAACATTCGAGTAAATTTGCTCAAGAAAGAAGGGATAATCGAAGATCGTTTTAGAAGAGTCACGCTGCAAAGCTGAGCTGAGTCTATACTCCTCTAATTTGTTCTATTGATATCCCGCAAGTTAACAGATTGAAAAAGTCATAGTTATTTGTAAAATCAGCATGTTCAATGGCTTCTAGAATCGCTTTAAGCTCAAAGCTTGCTAGTTTACGAATACTTCACCTCTATAGTTGGGGAAGCATTCACCGCTTCATGAAGCTTCTGCAAGTCAGTATTCTTACCATAGCGACCATAGGTAATGTTGGAATGAGCATGACCGACGATTTCCGATAATGGCTTTGAACGTTTTGTATGGCATGTACTGATTGAGTGCTCTGTCGAAGAGGAAACAGATAGCACTGGTTAAACGAGTGTTGCGTTTAATCGCTTCACGGCGCGTTTTGGTGAGCAAAGAGAAGCGAACTTCCTTCGGATAGTCATGGGAGTTTTGTAGAAAAACAGGGGGGCAATACGTGTGTAGTACACGCCAGAAGCCAGTTTTATCAAATACATATGTATCACCTATCTGTGTTAGGTGACTTTTCTATGCTTCAGATACGAAAAAAGCCTTTTATTATTAAAGGCTTTTTTATAAGAATAAGTGGCGGAGAGATAGGGATTTGAACCCTAGGTACGCTATTAACGTACGCCGGTTTTCAAGACCGGTGCTTTCAACCACTCAGCCATCTCTCCGGTGCGGTAGGTATATTAGGTTCAACCCTTAGAGTTGTAAAGCATAAATTCATACAACCTAGTTTAAGTGTTTAGATTATAAGCAGTTATTGACATGGCCGTTCCCTTCTTGTTTAAATCATTGTTAAAAAAGATCCACAAACAACTTTAGCTCTATGCATTCAATAAAATAGTGTTTTATTTTTAATTGTATGATTTAATTAAATAAAACAGTGTTCAGTTAACACTTGTACGCTCGAAAACAATTGCACAACAGTGTGAACTGTATCAAAATTGGCGTATTAACCGAGTAATTTTGCTTAGAACTGAGGTTTTATGAAAGTCGCAGACTTATTTAAACATCGTGGTGATACAAACTCTAAACAGCATTCAGAATTTATGCAGTGGATGACCCCTACTGTACGCGAATACTGGGGAGAAATTGTCAACAAGGCTCATAACCGCCACTTGTTTACACGTCTACGTGATTTCAATGCACCTGCAGTCAACGACGAGATACAACTCCCAGTTGATCAACCCAAAGCTACGCAGCCAAAACCATTTGAACTCAAGCCAGAAGCGAAAAAAGTCTATCTAGAGTTGCAACAACAAATCGGCCAAGTGATTCATACTGGCGATTGGTTGAGTATTTCTCAAGAACGTATTAACCAGTTTGGTCAAGTTACTGAAGACATGCAGTGGATCCATACCGATCCAGAGCGTGCTGAAACTGAGTCTCCTTTTAAAACGACGATTGCACACGGTTTTTTAACGCTAGCATTGTTGCCTAAGTTGACTGACAGCGTAGATCCAGACAATAACTTATTTCCTACGGCTAAGATGGTCGTCAATATTGGTTTAAACCAGGTGCGCTTTCCGTATCCCGTTAAACCCGGTGATAAAATACGTGCAGTCAGCACCTTAGCTAAAGTTACTCCAATTCGTAAAGGCTTAGAAATAGAGCGCGAAATCAAGGTTGAAATTGAAGGTATTCGTCGCCCAGGGGCCGTGATTACGTCAGTGATTCAACTGCATTTCTAAATATTCAAACAATAAAAAAGGATGCCTCGCGGTATCCTTTTTTATTTGCCTTAGCTTATTGCCCAACGGTGTAGCAGCATCCCAGTGGATAATCCTCACCATTTTTAGCCGTGTATTCTTTCTCTTCTTTACATGCTCTCGGTTTGCCATGCGCATCCCCTTTCACTAGGCTGATCCAGTGGCGCATTGCTGCCATTTCGGCCATCTCTTGCGGGAATGTGGTGCATGTTTCCAATTGAATGTCTTCAATGTCAATTAACTCAATACAACCTGTCCCTTTGTGATAGCCAAATGTCACCTCAACATGGCTACCTGTACCATCACGGAACAAGATAGATTCTGGATCTTCCTTTTCACCCGTGTAAGCCACAAAGTGCTTTGGATGCTTTAAGCCACTGTGGCTACCATCTTTGAAATATGCCATCACGTGGCGGTAGTCGATAACGTAAGCGGTAACTTCTTTGTGCGAGCCGTTCTCTAACGGAAACAGGCGATCAAGCAACTGTTTAGCTTTTACTTGTTTTTCCATCGCTTGGCTTGTTTCTACCGCGAAGACTGCTTCAGCGATAAATGGCTTATTTTGTTTTTGGATTTCAGTCTTATCGAATGTCAGCATGTTCATAGCGTTTCCCTCGCGGATATTGCACAACTTTTAAGTCCTAGAGCAAATATTCCAAATTGGCATTTAACTGTTTTGCTAATTTGTGACTTTGCTTACTTTGTATACTAGTGAATTTTTGACTACAATTTCACAACAAAAATTTTACAGTGTGAATTTTACAAAATGGCCGTGTCAAAAAGCTTAATTCGTCAATCTCATTTTTTAGGGACTAAGATACGAAATCTTAGGAAACGCAACCATTTAACCATGGAGGATCTCTCTGCGCGTTGCATTAGAGTCAGCCCAGAATATGCACCTTCGGTCTCCTACCTCTCGATGATCGAGCGCGGAAAACGAGTGCCTAGTATTGATATGTTGGAAGTCATCGCTGAAGTTTTCCAAAAGGATCCGTCTTGGTTTTTAGATGATGAACCAGAGCAAGCTGACATCACCCCAGATAAAGGCAACCGCGGTGGCATCAGCGGCATGGCTCTAGAGCCGAGTTTCTTGTTTTCTAATGACATCTTACAAATCGCCATTCCCGAGATGTTATCGCAAACGGGTATTACTGGCCGCCAATTTGCTCATCTGTTGATCCGCGCTCACCAAGAGAGCAATCAAAATCACTTTCCCGATCTTGAGCGCGCGGCCGAAGAAGTCGGGCTGAAACGACTCAATCTCTCAGCAGAAGATCTCATGGATATCGCGCGTAGTTTGGGATTAACGATACGTTGGATTTCACGTCCACCGAAAGATGTGGTTGATGAACTTGGTGTTAGCGCCAAACAAGTGGTTACCTCATTTTTTGAGCCACCCGGTACAATATTTCTCAATGAAGTCCTTAAGCACTACCCTACTCGGCTCAAATACGATTTATCTGTCTATATAGGTCACTGCGTATTGCACAGTAAAGAAGGGTTAAAGAGTGTGCTTTCCGTCGGCCATGCCAATAGCTGGGAAGAATACGATCAAGCAACGCCAACATCAGAGCTAAACTCACAAGATATTTTGCAAGCGTGGCGTGATTTTGAGTCGAGTTTTTTCGCCGGAGCCCTACTCTGCCCTAAAGTCCCGTTTAGGCAATTGCTTGACCGCAGTGGCTATGAAATTGATGTGCACCAAAAGGCTGGAGTGTCGCCTTCTGTCGCTATGCGTCGCATGACCGTCGTATCCCCTTACCCACACTGGCATTATTTTGATGCGTATGGGCAGAACAAACTCAAAGCCGTCTACCGTGGTAATGGCATTCCGCTTCCTTGGGGGAATATGCGCAAAGTGAATGATCCTTGTCAGCACTGGGCCGTTTTTCGTCGTCTTTCTGAGCCACAACAGGGAAGCTCCGCCCAGATATCCATTCTTAATGTGGGTGATGAGCCAAGAATATACTGCTGTGAATCCGTTAACATGACCGATCCTGCCGGAAACAATCGTGTCCTGTGTGCCGGGATAGATTTAAACCCAGCGATCGATGCTCAGGGTGGAAACTCACTGGAATTAGCTGAAGAGTTAAAAGCGCTGTGTGTCGGCAATGGGGGCAGTGCGCCTATTCCTCGTCATATGCAGAAAGAATTCACCACCGTCGCAAAAATTCTCAATATTAATTGGATAGAGCGAGGTATTCAGTCTGATGCCAGAGTGATTTGTTCAAGAGGTGCAGTATGCCCAAGAAAACCTAGTTGCTATAACGGCTGCCAAGACGCGGGCGCTTAATAGAAAAAAAGCCAATCACAACAATCGTGATTGGCTATATATATTTGTGAACAAAATAGGTTCACTAACAACGTCAGTTGGCTAGGTGACCCTCGGCTTAATAAGGGTCAACTAATATTAAGCATTTAGCGTGCCAACTTTCAAAGCACTGTATAGCGTCTATTTTGCACAAAAAACCGTCCATTTCACAAAAACTAGGCGCATAATACTTTTTCATGTTGCAATTCAATGCAAAATGCAAATATTCGCCATTGCATATTGCAATTTAAATACTCTCTCCACACTCGATCTGATAACCAAGATCAATACTGTCTTGCCAACTATCAGCGCCCTTTAACCGCTCAATTAATTGACTGGCTGCTACACGACCGATTTCTTCACGAGGTGTAACGACCGTCGCTAATCTCGGTATCATTGCTTGGCTAATATCGTGACCGTGGAACCCTGCAATGGCCATTTGTTCCGGCACCTTGATTCCACGTCGCTGACACTCATACAATGCCCCAATCGCTAAATCATCATTAGTACAAACAATCCCATCCACATCTGGGTGCAACTCAAGCAACTGACCTAAAAGCTTCGCTCCCAAGGTAAATGATGATGCTTCTTCAGTTTGTAAACTGATCGGCAACTGCCCAACTTGCTCAACCGCACGCCGATAGCCTTGTAATTTAAGCCGAGTACGTTCATCCATACGCGCAGCAAAGTATGCGACTCGCTTGCGTCCTTTCGCTTGAAGAGCTTTGGTCATATCAAGTGATGCTTGGCCATTATCAAAGCCCACCGCTTGTTCAATACGAGGTGAGTAACTATCCATAATCTCAATCACAGGGATAGACGCCGTTTTGAGCATTTTACGTGCTTTCTGAGTATGAATGTTCTCAGACAAAATAATTGCGTCAACATTGTAAGAGAGCAGTGAAGCGATACTTTGCTCCTCTAGCTCGGTGCTGTAGCTGTAGTGAGCAATCATAGTTTGATAGCCTGCAGGCGTCGTCACTGACTCTATACCTCGAATCACTTCGGCAAAAACTTGGTTAGTTAGAGACGGGACCAATACACCAATCGCATTTGACTTGGCGTTCGAAAGGATATCAGGGGCGCGATTCGGGATGTAACCGAGGTCTTCAACGGCTTGGTTAATTTTTTCTTTCAATGCATCCGATACTTGCGAAGAATCGCGTAAACAACGACTTACAGTCATTTTTGTCACACCGACTCTATCGGCTATATCCTGTAATGTCGGTCTTTTTTTCTTGTTGGCCATGACGGTTTTCTTATCATCGATATGTTGTGTTACTGGTAACATAGTACCTGCATCGAGAATAACTTTTATTGGTTTAGATAACAAAAAAGCGCTCACATGTCGGTGAGCGCTGATTTTATTGTAAAATTTGACGTTTTTCGTTTTCACTCCAGGTTAGGTGATAACGATTCGATTCGGCATCATCAAGCCGAGAATAGCCATGAGCCCCAAAGTAGTCTCGTTGCGCTTGAAGCAAATTCGCCGGTAGAACACCACAGCGTAATGAATCAAAATAGCTCAGCGCCGAACTTATTGCTGGCATTGGCACTCCCGACATCGCCGCATTGGCTACCGTTGAGCGCCAGCCGGAAGATTTAGCCTCTATTTGAGTGGCAAAGTCTTGTGCTAGCAGTAAGTTATCTAACTCCGGGTCATTTTGATACGCCTTGGTGATATCTTGTAAGAAGTGCGCTCGAATTATACAACCTGCTCGCCAGATCTTGGCGATGTTGGCGTAGTCCAATGCCCAATGTTCAGTACATGAGGTGGTTTTAAGTAGATCAAAGCCTTGCGCATAGACTGTCACTTTGGCACAAAACAGCGCATCATGCAGTTGTGTCAAAATGGCATCAACGTCAGAGAAGTTGACTTGCTTGAGTGGCGTGTTCAACTGTTTTTCCGCTTGCAAACGTAATGCTTTTTGGCCACTTTGCGCGCGGGCAAACACGGCCTGCGCGATGGTCGGTGCGGGTACACCGGCTTGAAGCGCATTAACGGCCGTCCAAAGCCCGGTTCCCTTCTGCCCTGCTTTATCAAGCACAACCTCAACCAATGGCTTATTGGTAATGGGATCGCTTGTTTGCAATATTTCAGCACTAATTTCCATTAAGTAGCTATTCAGCACACCTTGATTCCACTGGCCGAATATCTGCCCAATCTCAGCAGCACTTAGTCTCAGCGCCTGCGCCATGAAATGATACGCCTCACATATCAACTGCATATCGGCGTATTCAATCCCGTTATGCACCATTTTGACGTAATGACCTGCGCCAGCAGGCCCCAAATAGGCCGCGCATGCTTCACCGCTTTCAAACGGCCCCACAGCAAGCCCATTACTATCGACTTTCGCCGCAATGGCTAACCACATAGGCTTAATATATTGCCAAGCTGATTGCTCGCCGCTAGCCATCAGTGACGGCCCAGTTCGAGCGCCAACTTCACCTCCAGACACTGCGGTACTGAAAAAACGCAATTTACCCTGATATTGCTGCTCTCGACGTTCACTATCTGTCCATAAGCTATTGCCAGTATCGATGACAATATCTTGCTTGGCTAAACCGGCGTTTAGTAAATCATCAATGACGTTATCAACAATTTCCCCAGCAGGAACCGATAAGGCGATCACCCTCGGTGTCTCAAGGCTTGCCAATAAATCGCTCAAAGACGTTAAGGCGATAAACCGTCCTTTATGGTCTTTTTGGCTCACCAACGCAGCTTCTGCAATGGCTTTGTCACGATGAACCGGATTGACATCAAAACCCGAGACATCAAACCCATGGTCAATCAGGTTCAGCGCCAAGCTTTTGCCCATAACACCTAAGCCTATCATCGCAATATTGGACTGACTCATCCTTGACGCTCCTTAATCGCTTGGAGTGCTTGCTGAAGCACACCTTCAATCGGCAGTGAAATATCGATATGCAGTGCTTCATCACAACTCGGCTCAACAAGAGCCTCGAACTGGCTGCGTAGCATCGACTCACCGTTAAAATAATGATTGGCGCGCTTTTGATGACGAGCCCAAATGGTATCGAAGTCGCCTTTAAGATAAACAATCACCAACTCGGGGTTATTGTGACGAAGCACCTGACGATATTCGGGTTTGAGCGCAGAACAAGCGATCACTGCCGCGTCGTTATCGGTATAAATACGATTGAGCGTTTGTAACCACCCACTACGATCCTCATCGGTCAGCGGCATACCCTGACGCATTTTCTCGACATTAGCCTCGGGATGGTAGTCATCACCATCGTAAAAAGGTAACGCTAGGGCTTTTGCAATTTCGCTGCCGATCAAGCTTTTACCACAGCCTGATACACCCATCACTACTATTTTTTTTGCTTTCATTGGACAATACTATCCTTAGCCTTGTGGCTGATGCGAAGGCTGTGAATTCCAACTAAATAACGTTTCATTTTGTTTGGAAGCTCTTACTTCCACCACATCGCTAGATCTGGGAAGATAATCACTAGGCTCAAGACCAACACCTGCAAAGCGATGAATGGTAAGAGCGACGTAAAGATTTCTCCCAAGCTGATATCTTTTGGAGCCACTGATTTAAGATAGAAAGCGGCTGGGCCAAAGGGTGGCGAGAGAAAAGAGACCTGCATGTTAAGGCAGAAAACAACACCAAACCAAACCGGGTCAAATCCAAGGCCAGTAATAATAGGGACAAAGATTGGCATCGTAAGAAGTGCCACGCCGACCCAGTCAAGGAACATGCCGAGCACAAGCAAAATCACCATCATGATCAGCAAAGTACCCATCGCACTGCCACCACTTAGACTTAAAATAACTTCCTCGACAAAATCGATGCCGCCCATCAAGTTATAAATGCCCACCAGTGCACTCGCACCAATACCAATCCACATGATCATTCCGCACGTTCGCATCGTTGCGATAGCACTCTCTTTAAGCATGTTGAGACTCATTTCTCCGCGGATAATCGCAGAAATCATGATACCAACGACGCCCAATGCAGAGGCTTCGGTGACAGAGGCGATACCAGTATAAATACTGCCTAGTACCACGGCGACTGAGAGCAACGGGAAGAACAACGCCTTGAAGTAACTGACTTGAGGTTCGTCTTCTTCGTCACTGTCACTTGGAATCGGTGCCAACGCAGGGTTTAACTTACAACGAATAAGCACATAAGCGATGTAGAAGCCTGCGAGAATAAACGCCGGAAGAAACGAGGCTTTGAACAAATCACCAATCGAAACGCTCGCGGTCATGCCATAGATAATAAGTACAATACTTGGCGGTAACATCGTTCCCAGTGCGCCGCCTGCACACGTGGTACCAATCGCCAACTTTCGGTCGTAACCCAATCTCAGCATTTGCGGCAAGGCTAAAATACCAAGCAGTACGGTTTCTCCCCCAATAACCCCTGACATTGATGCCAACAATACCGCCACCAAAAGAGTCTGTACGGCTACACCACCACGGACTTTACGCCCGACGGATTTCATTGCATCAAACAGATCTTTGGCAATGCCTGAGCGATCGAGCAGCGCGGCCATCAAGACAAACATCGGCACCGCTAAAAAGACATAACCAGAGGCAAAACTGTAAGTACGACTAGCAATCAGGGGCACGGCATCAGGGCCAAACCAAAACAGGGTAAAAAAGATCGCAACAAAACCGGTCACAAAAGCGAGCTGCATCCCTGTTAGCAACAAAGCGATCATCATTACCAGCATTAGGATACTGCCCCATGCTAGGCCGATTGAAGATAAATCAAACATCGTCATTATCCCTTAGCCCAGCAATCTCTTGGATTAGGTGCAATACATATTGGACAACGAGAATACATAGGACGACAAAAATCAGTCCTTTGAGCAAAGCTGGGTATGGTGCGTTGAGCACAGAACCCGAGGTTTCGAGCCTGAGTTCGCCCCATGGCGTAAACCAAGCTTCTTTAGCAAGAGAATAAGAGGCATAGGCCAACATGCCAGCAAAAGCCAAACCGACAATATGATGAACCATATTGAGGTATTTGCGCGTCTGATGGGAGACAGCGTCGTATATCAACACCACTCGGACATGCCTATTGGCTGCAAACGCGTAAATACCACCAACAATGAATAGCGAACCACCAATAAACGAGGCGGTCTCGTGAACCCAAGTGGTAGGAGCATCAAATGCGTAGCGCATCACCACTTCATAAAATGAAATCAGCACCGTAAAAATAAAGAACCAGCTGAGTAGGTTACTGATTTTAATAATCGCACGATCAAGAACATTTCTTGGCTGTTCTTCGGGCTCTCGGGTGGAGTGAGGCGTGTTATCATTCATAAAAAATCCCAAAAATTAGGAGGGCATAACCCTCCTACGAGAAGCGAGACAAGGGCGTAAGAAATTACAGTAGGCCGTTGGTTTCTAGGAAGCGAGTGACAGAGTCATACACTTTTTGTGCATTTGAAGAACGCTCAGCAAATACCTTCCATTGTGTTTTCGCGATTTCACGGAATTTCTTACGCTCTACGTCCGACCAATTGTGAATCGTGATCTCTGGATTAGCTTGCGCTTCTTTTACTGCGGCCATGTCCGCCATTTTTAGCTGCGTAGTCATGTCGTAAGAGAAATCACGTACCGAGGTTTGCAAAATAGTCTGCAGATCAGCTGGCATTTTGTCCCACTTCTTCTGTGATATAGAGATATCAATCAAGGGCAAAGAGTGAAAGCCTGGCTGTACTGGGTGAGTTGCGATGTCATTCATGCCTGCTTTTTGGTTGGTTGAAAACACCGTGTAATCTGCAGCATCGATGACACCTTTACTTAAGCCAGTAAAAACTTCTGAACCAGGCAGGTTTACTGGGGTTGCGCCCGCCGCTGCAAAAACTTGCTGCACCAACCCTTCAGGGGCGCGCAGTTTAAGACCTTTCAGATCATCGACACCATCAATTGGTTTTTTCGAGATAAAGGACTCAACACCCGTAGTCGACGCGCCAACAAACTTCACACCGTAAGGCGCATAAAGTTCGGTCATGAGCTCATTACCACCGCCATAGTTCATATATTGCAGTAGTTGGGTAGTATCAGACCAAGCACCAACCATATTGCCAATCAAGCCAAACGCTGGATCTTTCCCCGAAAAGTAACCCGTGGCTGTCACTTGACCATCAAGGATACCCATTTTGATGGCACCTAACGTTTCAGTATGCTTGACTACCGAACCGACAGGCAGCAAGTCAATCTCGATACGTCCGTTAGACATTGTCTCGACGCGCTCTGCCCAATTTTGTTGAACTTTATAGTTCAAATCTCCCGACGGATCAGAAGATTGAATTTTTAGATTGAAGTCAGCTGCTAAGGCAGAGACGGAAAAGAGACCAGTGATAGAGGCAGCAAGCAGAGTTTTGGTCATTGCTTTCATAGTAGGGGTATCCTTGTTTTGTTTCAGTTATCCAATCAAGTCAGAGTGACTCTTAGATAGGCTACCGGGTATAATTCTTATGTTACCGGTAACTTCAGGAGCAATGTTACCGGTAACAAGCAAGCGTTTGCAGAGACATGAATCACATTTATTTAATGTGTTATGACAACATTTAACAATAAAAAGAGGAAGTGTGAATCAGCCCACACCAAAAGACTATGAGTCAGGTAGCGCTGAACTTAAGACTAACGTTTACGAAATACCCAGACAGGACCAATAAGCAAAAATTGCACATCAGCAAAAAATGATGGTTTCCTACCTTCGATTTTATGGCCAATAAATTGAAGCAACCACAACACAGAAAACAGAAGCAAACAAACTAACAATACTGATACCTGAAGCTGTTCTAGCGACCAAATTAGCGAGATACAAGCAAGCGTAAAACCAAGCATCATTAAGAACACGCTCAGCGATAAACGATAATAAAATACCATCACAGGTATTGCAGTAACCCACACCCAGTTTAGGGTAAAACCATAGAGTTGAAGCGCTGGAATTGACCAGATAAGGCCCACCACCGATAAAAAAATCCCAGGCACCGCGACCTTATGGATGGTTTGATTAAGTGGATTTTGATGACTTTCGCCATATTCAGCCAACCATTGAGTCAGGTCTTTCATACGCTATCACCTAAAAAATGTTATCTATCATTTCTATAGCATGAGTTTTCCGAACCTGCTGCGACAGGGCATTAATCTGGGGTAATTTTGTGTTTATGATAGTACTTTTCTTGATACATACGCTTATCTGCTAACTTCAGCATTTCATCAATATCAGTAAAATCATCTTGATAGACCGCATAACCCACACTGACCTTAAGATTGATTAGATGATGTTCATAAATCACAGGCGTTTGGCAAATCGCTTTTTGTAGGGCGAGGTTAATAATATCAATATCTTCGACCTTTTCGATTCTCGGCAATAATATTAAGAACTCATCACCTCCCAAGCGGGCAACAACATCAGAGGTACGCAATACGCTTCTTAATCGCTCTGCGGTTGCAATCAGCACTTTGTCACCAGCCGAATGACCATAGGTATCGTTGATAGTTTTAAACTCATCCAAGTCTATATTTAATATCGCAAAAGACTCGGCGCCAGAGCCTTTTTTTATCGCATCAAAATGCTCACTGAGGGTGAACATAAAGTAACGTCGGTTGGGCAGACGAGTCAGTTCATCTTGCAATGAACGTTTACTAGCGGTTAAGAACAATCGATAAGTCATTGCAAATGCTGCGATTAACAAAACAATCATTGGGTAACCAATTAAACGTACCACATGCACACGATACCAAGCACTATTCGATAGTAAATCTTGCTTTGCTGATGCGGCAACAACCCAACTGCCATAAGGAAAATGGACAGATTCAATCGCAAACGCATTATCAAACGTCGATTGTAAGCCGTAAAAAAGCTCACCATCCATCCCTTTACTATCTGTACCACGTATCGCTAGGTTATGACGGAACTCAAACGAGGCGATACCGGTATCAGTAAACAGCGACTGTAGTGATATCGCCAGGCTGCACACCCCCCAATACCTTGTATTGTAAGGAGGATCGGCAAAAATTGGCAATCGAGCAATCAAAGCTCGCCCGCCTTGAACAAGGTCAACCGGCCCTGCAATAAAGATCTCTTGGATCTGCTGGGCTTTTTTGATGCTACGCCATTGCTCGGGGATGGTTCGATAATCAAGCCCGAGGGCCTTTTCATTACCTTGGAGTGGATAAATATGCTCAATGACGTCATTAGGTGCTAATCCAATTAGCTCAACATGACGGCTTTTGCGTAAAACCGTTGAAGCAATCAGCGCCCATCCAGAAAATTCGAAATCAGTATCTGACGCCACTAAAGCAGAAAGACTATTGGCAACATAAACATCAGATACGATTGCTGTTTCTAATTGCGAACGCACGATAGAAAGCTCTTCTTTCGCTTTTGCCAATAAACTGTCACGTAGAAAGGACTTTTGGCTTCGGTCAAGAGATTCAACCAAGCCTATAGAAAAAACGAATGAAATCAAAAACAAGCTCTTAATCAAGTAATGCTTGCCAAGACGATAGGCCATTCTTCCCCCACATATCGTACAACACGTGCAATCTTTGTTGATGAAACCACTTCACCTAACCACGCCAAAATAAGTATTAAGATTTATAGTTATTGTATGAAAATACATTAATTCAATAATAAATTCACCGTCTAATCGACAAATTTGTTAATATAAAAGAGTAACTTGTTGAATAGATGTAATCAAACAATATTCACCCATCGCTGACACCTTGCTCACATTCAGAGTACAAATAACAGTTACAATAATGCATTTATTGTTAATTATAGTCGAAGGTCATTACTATGCGTCGAATGCTTGTTCGGTTATTGTTGGGTATTGTTGTTAGCTGCTCTGTGTCTGCCGCGACTCAAACTGACAACTTCGCAGCTTCTGCGGATCTGATTCGTAATACCTACGAGCGCCAACTGTATACATTGCCAGCGTTTAAAGAAGGCCATTATGGTTTACGCATGTATCGCCAAACCCTTGACCCTAAATACTCAGCGGCAGTTTGGACCGACATGGCGCGGGTTGCCAGTCGACTCAACCGCTTCGCTGCAGAGGTGAATACACCAGAACAAATACTTCTCTATACAAATAGACGCCTAGCAAGTTACGCAAACGACAATGATGAGCGAAGTCAGCGTCGATACGCCGCCACCAAGCACACGCCTGAATACCTTTATCTGGGTGTAGACCTACTAGGTTCGATGGCTCGTGCTAACGAGTACGGCCTAAAGCATCAACAAGATAAAAAATTACGTGAAGTGATTCGTCGATATGACTTTGCTCGATACGCGACAGATCAAGAGATGATTAAAGCTTGGGCCGCGCAACTGGCAAACCAAGTCTTTTGGCTGCGCCAACTGGATGAGCAAGATGTTGTAGAGCCTTTTATTGAAGCGTTTAGATACGCGTACCCCGATGATAAAGATAAAAGCTTAAGTGCCCAGCAGTACGGCAATAAGATCTACGGTTTAACCCACATTATCTTCGCCGACTCTGCGTACTATCAGCATCCCGTTGATGAAAAACAATACCAGTGGATTTATGATTATTTACGCAACAATATCGACACTATACTACTGCGAGCAAAAGAAGATGTGATTGCTGAAGTAGGGATTAGCTTTCTACTCGCAGGTTTAGATCAAGACCCTGTGGTTGAACAAACCCGTCAGGTAATTCAACGCGCTATTGATAAAGATAAAGGCATGATTCCTTCAGTTTCTGGTGATTTTGATCTTAAATATGGCGAACATCGCAACGTATTGGCGATCATGTTACTTGATTGGAAGTCAGTCAATCACGCCCCTACTATAGAAAGCGATCCTAGTGTATTTTCTGATTTGCCTTATGGCCTTATTCCTATCAAATCACATTGAGTGATCTCTTATTCAGCGTAAAGAGCTAAGCCACAATAATTTAACGAATGCTAAACAATTAGAACATTTATTTATAAGCGTCTTCTTATTCATAGCTTATCGCCCGAAATTACAAGCTTATCACCGCAGACAACAAACCAATGCTAGTACTTTTCTTTTTAAAATACAGAATGTTAACCAATTATCAATAAAGATTTTATCTGCCATTATAAAAATAAATAAGCATTAAGACGCATAATTAGATGTATAAATACAGTGCCTCTATTTCTTTTTTTTTGATTCAGGCTTTCTTTTTTCATCTAGACTTTGCTTTAGGAGTTTAGTATCGAGGAAACTATCAGTATGCCACGACTTGCAGGGCAGAAAATCAAAGAAATGGCTGACATAAAGGCAACGCGTAAGCGTAATATTGTCATGCTTTGCTCTATGATCGGTGTTTTTTACCTCACGCTTTACAGTGTGGTTCGCTTTCTCCAACAAGATTACTTTCTCGCTCAACTTAATCTGTTCTCTTCAGTCATCTTAGTGCTAAACATCATTTATCTGCTAAGCGCCAAACAACCTATTTATTCAAATATCATTCTCAGCACGATCCTGATATTTCACGCCATGCTGTTTCTCATTAATGGTGACAATATTACACAGCGTCTGTTGTGGCTCTACCCTATTGCTTGCGTACTCATTTTCGTGAATCCATTTAAAGTAGGGTTGGCCTTTAGCTCACTGTTTTGTGTCTCCACCTCTTATTTCCTGATATCAGCTAAGTGGGCGACGCTAGCTATGGATACGCCTGAAATACGCTTTCTACTCAGCCTGTCTGCCCTGTCTATCTTGTGCAACATCTACGCCTTCTACTACGCTAGAATGTTAGCCTTCGTACAAATACTGTATAAAGAAGGGATCGAAGATCTCGCCTATATCGACCAACTGACTGGGCTCGCCAATCGTTGGAGCTTTGAGAGGTGGGCAATAGATAAGCTTGAAGAGCGTCAAAACAGTCAATCACTCACTGCGCTCGTGTTCTTAGATATTGATAACTTCAAATTGATCAACGATAACTATGGCCATGATGTTGGTGATCGAGTATTAAAGCACTTTGCCAGCCGACTCAAAAACAACATCAGGAATAAAGATCGCTCAACCGATGAGCATGACTACTCTATTGCTCGTTTCGCTGGAGATGAATTTGTGCTGCTATTGTACGATGTGAAAAACATCGAAGATCTGGAAAACATATTACAACGTATCAGTGGCTTATTTACTAGTGAGTATCAAGTTACAGAGAGGATCAATCAACTGACGATAAGTACGGGCGTAGCGCTCTACCCTGAAGACGCCGAAACCCTTGCCGAGCTAACACGCTGCGCAGATAAAGCCATGTATGTCGCAAAACACTCTGGTAAAAACCAATATCGATTTTATCGAAATGATCACCTCGGATTTAAACGCCCAAAACCATTGGCTAGTGTCACTTCCATAAAAAAGACTAGCGGGTCATGTACATGATCCAAAGAGAAATGGCCATAAAGACAATCATCCAAACCGCATAGCGAACTGTATTAGGCTTGTCTTTTTTGGGTTGGATAACTGGCCTCAACGCTGCGCGTCTCGCCGCTCTAGCCGTAGAAGCGATCGTCGCTTTTTCATCATGCTCTTCACGACGCTTCTGCGCTTTTTGTGCCGCCTTACCAAAGCGATGCAATTGATCGGCTGTCAAATCCTGATTCGGGTCATACCGATTATTGGAGTCATTGTGTTTGGGAACGATAGCCATTACCACCTCCTCTCGGATAGACTGACTTAAGTAAAGTATAGTCAACTCTGTTGTACATAGCTTTGATTAAAACTGAACCATAGTTCGTAAAAACCGAAATCTATAATGAGCAAACTTATCCATTAACACAGATAACAATTACAATACAAAATCACATATACCCAAACCACTTGGAGTGACAGGTAGGTGGTCGATTGTGTCACTTGAAGATCAGAAGGAAGTATCGCGCAGTAAGCAAATTAATAAGCTAGACTTTATAATTAACTAAATGAGCAAATTTTTAATCTGGGGTCAGGTTCAAAGTTTTTTTCATCAAAATTGCGTTAAAAAGCGATCTCTTCCAAGCTAACAGTCTGCTATTTAATATTTCCTTTTCTTGATGTTTCATTTTCGAAGGGATGAGCACACACTATTATGACCAAAGGCTCGATGTTCAAAACACTCGCTGTGGTAGTCTTTACCATTCTCACTCTGGGTTTTGGTGGCTTGATTTACTTTAGTTACCAAGACTATGTTGATCCGAAGCACGTCTATGGAAGCTGGATTGAGATCGGCGCTCCCCCTTATAAAACAGAAGTCCTAACCTTAAACAAACAAGGCGTATTTAGGAACGATAGACTCGTTGCAACGCAATTTGAATTTGATGGTGAACAGATCTTAATTAAAACAGGCCAAGGAGCCGCGATATATCAAATTGCTGGTACCTTTAGCTCTCCACAACTACGCCGCATACAACCTAATAGTCCAACTCAGCGCTTTATTAAGCAAGGGTTTGAAGAGACGATTGATATGAGCGGTGAGGGCTCAGCTAAAAACCGCCGTTCTGCGCTCTCTAATCACTTTAGTGATAACTAAATGACGGTCAAGCCACTAGTTTGATATCACGCTAAGCCGTATACTGACCCAAACTATCTTTGTTTGGGTCTAGATAATAATAATGACTGCGTTCGTTGAAAACCTTCCGTCACTCCTCGCTTCACTAATCCAAAGCTGGGATACCAATGTATTACTGATCACTCTCGCAAGTTTTCTAGCATGGATAGCCTGGCGACTGGCCTACAATCAGTTGCAAATGTTAGTTGGAAAAACCAGCTTCCAATGGGATGATCTTGTGCTTGCTGCAATTAAAACCCCCGTTAGCACCCTAATTTGGTGCTGGCCTGCTACCATTTCAATTGGGTTTTTGCTGCAAGATTACACCATTTCCAAACTCAACTGGTTGGGTACCTTAAAAGAAATTTTACTGATTGGCATTTTCCTCTGGATAGCCATTCGCCTAATCAACAATATTGAAGAGTACATTTTAGAGCAAAGAAAGCGCGACGAAACCACCGTACAAGCAGTAAGTAAAATAGCGCGTTTATTCTTCATAGTGATTACCACTTTAACGGTAATGCAAACCTTCGGTTTGAGCCTTTCTGGCCTGCTTACTTTCGGCGGTGTAGGTGGTCTGGTGGTCGGTTTAGCGGCCAAAGACTTACTGTCTAATTTCTTTGGTGGGATGATGATCTACTTTGATCGCCCGTTTAAAGTTGGCGATTGGATCCGCTCTCCTGATCGCCAAATAGAGGGGACAGTGGAGCGCATCGGTTGGCGTATGACCATTATTCGTACTTTCGATAAAAGACCGCTTTATGTCCCCAACTCAATATTCAGTAATATTGTGGTTGAAAACCCATCACGTATGCAAAACCGACGTATTAACGAAAATATCGGCATTCGTTATAAAGATGGTGGCAAAGTTGACGTCATTGTTTCAGATATCAAGACGATGCTGACCAATCACCCTGATATTGATGCGAAACAGACCTTAATCGTCAACTTCAATGGCTTTGGCCCTTCCTCGCTGACTTTAATGGTGTACACCTTTACCAAGACCGTCAATTGGATTCGCTACCACAAGGTAAAACAGGATGTGTTGCTAAAAATTTATGACATTATCAAACAACATGATGCTGAGATCGCCTTCCCAACTCAAACCATCCGGTTAGATCCGCAACACGCCGGTGAGCTACCAGTTAAACCACTGTAATTGTGCCTCGACCTTACGTAGCAGGGCGCCTATCTGCTGCGTTAAATCATAGGCAAGACAAAACGCCCCTAACTTAGCATTAGGGGCGTTACTGGTTACTCGAGGACAGAAACCGTTAGTTGTTGTCGTGTATCATCACATGATCGAGCAATGCAGAGAGCATGTCATGTTGCGACATCCCGCTAAAGCCACTATCAAGCTGATGGGCTAAATTTTCTACCACGATAGACTGCTCTTGCATTCCTGAACCATCAGGATGAACAAGCAACTCAACATTATCTTCATCCACTTTGACATCAAGGTGCTCAAGTAGCTTATCCATATTGACGGATACTGATTTGAGCTCAGGTAACACGTCACGTAAGTCGATTTTGTCCCCCTCACTGACACTGAAATCTTTGATGGTATCCGTCGAACCATTATCAATTTGATGCCAAACAAAAGTATCCATACCCGTGCCACCAACTAAAATATCAGACCCTAAACCGCCTTCCAGCGTGTCGTCACCATCGCCCCCGATGAGCTGATCATGGCCTGCACCACCAACCAAGTAGTCGCTTGCGCTTCCTCCGGTTAAAGTGCCATTAACACCACTACCATCAAGGTGCACACCCTCGATTGAAGCAGACTTATCGATCACTGTGGCATCATTAACCACACTGAGATGAATAGCGATGTGATTGCTCGATTCTGTTCTATCAAGCACTGCGCCGCTATCGTCTAACTCTGATGAGATCGCTTTGAACGTCAAGGTATGCTCGCCAACTGCCGCATCTTTCACGCTGAGCGTATCGATAGCATCGGGCGATAAATACCACACTCCATTGTCAAAACTTACGCTGCCATCTCGACTGTCTAAGCTCGCCCCTGCCGGAACACCTGACACTTCAAGTGTTAACGCTTCGGTCGTATCAGTCAGTGCTGCCATCAACCCAAGAACGGCGATTCCGCTCGCACTGGCATTCTGGCTTACTGTCATATTTTGCATATGACTCCACTTGTAATCTAGCATCAACGTTGGTGCATTAGCCACTGGCGTCAACGCGATGGTATAGAGCTTAGCATCAGCTTCTAAGGCAATCCCTGATGGGTTACCACTATCTTTTGCGGTAACGTGCAAATCAATGCTATTACTCGGTGCACGGCTCGCGTCGAGATAAACGCCATTTGGCTGCGTGGGGTTATCGAGTAGAGTATTTAAGTCTGAGAGTGTCCCTGTTAACGTCATTGAGCTACTGTTCGCGCCAGTCACCATCACACTCGAAGCCGAAGGTATCGAAATGGATAGATGACCGTAATCAACACTCAAGGTGACGGTCATCAAGTCGTTCGCATGTCCATCGACATAATCAACATCACTTACGTTAATACCGCTAATCAGCTGCGCTGGCGCTTCATTAATGCCGACCATAATATCATCGATATCAAGCACTGGCTGATCGTTCACCCCTTCAACAAGCAAAGTGATCTCTGCGCTAGCAGATTGATGGTCAGACTGACCATTTGTCATGCCATCATCTTTGACTACATAGGTAAACTTAACCTCACCGTTGTAATCTTGTGCCGGAACAAAAGTCCAAGAGACACCATCAGGATTGAGGGTTAACTTTCCTTGCCCCTCGGCTAACATCAAACTCTCAACACTGATCCTGTCACCTTCTTTGTCACTGGTGGCATCAAGCAACTCTTGAGCAGTAATAATGCGACTTCCTTCCTCAAGCATAGTGCCCAAATCTAAGTCTTTCGGCTCTGGAGCATCGTTAACTTCTTTCACATGAATCAAGAAGTTAGTTTGATTTGTGGATGACGTACTGGCATCTCCGGCGATGATCGCGCCATAACTCCCACCATCATCAACGCTTGCGGTGACTGTCACCGCGCCACCTGAATTAAGATCATTACTGTCCGTATCAGGGTTAAACTTCACTTTACCAGCGGCAATCACTGCATTGATATCCTCAAGTTTACCTGTGATGATTAAGCGACCATCTGTAGCGAGCGAGAAGTCAACGCTCGGGTCACTGACAAATTCCAACACGCCTTTATCGACATTCAGCGTTAGAGTGTAGATGGCGTTAGGATCATCATAAGTTGCATCGACATCGGCAATCGAAAATTGGTCAATCGCTAATCCCCCGACCACATCTTCTGTCGTTTCAAGGCTAATAACGTTCACGAAGGTCGGTTGATCGTTGACTGGGTCAATCATCAAATCAACATCAAACTCTGACTTAGGCCCCAGATATTCATTGCCACTGGTATCCTTATCCACCGCTTGAACCGCAATATGAATAGGGAGGTTGATACCCATCACACTGGCAGTATCACTGTTGTGTTCACCTGAGTTAAATACAATTTTATCGAGCTGCTGAGCCGGAATATCTAACGTCCAAACCTTCGTAACGGGATCATAATTTGCCAGCGTTGTCCCATCTGGATAGAAAATCTGCGCGTCTTGCGCCACATTACTCACTTCTACCCGCAGCGTTTCTGGCGCATTTTCACTATAAGTTCCACTACCCGAGGCAGACATCGCCTTATCAATCACTGAGGCGTTGATTGCAATATCAATGTTAGTGCCTTCAGATCCAGAGACTGAATCAGTTGCATCCGTATCAACTACGTCGCCAACCGGATTCACCGTCAGAGAAAACTTAGGCAAATCTTTCGCCGCCGTCGGTACACCTAATAATGACTCTTGGCTAAAGACCGTTACGCCAAACTCAGCGGTACCACTGAAGTGCTTCGGCGGTTGAACAGAGATAGCACTTAAGTCCAATGAATCGCTTGTTCCCGAAGGAAGCTTAACACTCCACTCACCGCCACCATTGTTTTTGACTGTGTAACCGCTAGCGGGATCGGCGGTTAGCAAGAATCCATCAGGCACCTCAGTAAACTTAATCGATACAAACGACTCGGAACCATCAGTATCGGTCAAGGCGATCGACACAGCGCCAAAGTTACCAAGGGAAATCGCTTGGTCTTCATCGCCCGTAATTTCGATTACCTGACTTGGATCAGAGCCAGGTCCCGTGACAACAACCTCATCAATCACAGGCGTGACTTCAAAGCTAACACTGGTTGAAAAGTTATCTGAGTCTGTAGAGGTCGTTTCGCTGACCGTTTCATTGAATGTTGCGGTATCGGTGACCGTACCCGTCACGTTAATGGTGATTTTGTTATCGTCATTTTCCGTGGGGTAGTTGGCTTTGGGTTTAAACAAGATGTTATCGAGTGCGTGGTTATCAATCATCTCTTTGTTAAACTCAAGGCTAGGCCCCAAGCTCTTACCGGATTGGTCGAAAAACTCACCGTTGATGGGTTCGGCTAGTGTTAAAGTGATCGATGAAAGCACCTCGCGGCCACCTTCGTCACCCGTGACTTTATCGGCCAAAACGTAACTCAGATCGAGTTGAATGTAACTATCTTCATAACCAATCGGATCAGCACCTACCGCACCATCTTGATCAATCGGGTTGAGCGAATCGTCGAGTGACCCTTTGACCTCCAACGTGATCTCAGGTTGTGAATTGACACCAGAGGCTACATCTGCGATCGGGTCAACGTTGATGATCACTGACTCATTGATAGCGCTTTCATCACCTGACGTTTTGTCGGTAGTAATAACAGTCAGAGGTAACCGAAAGTCCCCCGAATAGTCTGTTGGCGGAATAAGCGTGAGATCATCAAGCCCTGTAATGAGTCCGCCGTCAGTCAGTGTCGCCTGGAAGACGTACTTGCCATTGGTAAAATCAACATGAGAATTAGAGCCCTCAATGCCAATTGCGAAAGTCTCGCCACCCACCGTCACCTGACTATCAATCACAATCGTCACGGTATCCTCATGATTGTCATGGGATGTGACGGTAATAATAGGCTTTAGCTGCTGACCAAGGTCGATAGTTGTATCTTCCACACCTGTGATGACGCTGTTGTCGATAAGGTCGACAACACCCGCTTGATAGTCATTACCGTCCGCATGCTCAGGGAACGATAACACCACTTTTGTCTCGCGCTGCTCCACGACACTCTGCTTAGTGCCATCATCACCCTTATCAACGACTTGCGCGAAAATAGTTAAACCAATATCACTGAATACTTTCGGATTACCTGCATCGGCAGGGGTAAAATCTAATCCATTCGGCGCTTTGATACTAAAGGCATCTTCGTTGGTAATCACCCAGCGACCATTACCTTCATACACAGCGCCCTCGATGAAAAGCTGATCCATGATTTCTTGACGCGTATCGTCGAACTGGACCACCAGCTGTGTGACTAATTCCTCAGATTCATACTGAGAGTCAAGAGCATCAGTCTCTTGATACCTAATCACATACTCACCCGATAACGCCGCTTTGGCTTCATTTGTGGTGAAAACAATCGTGCCATCGGAATTGGCAACGACTTTATGCGCCGCATCACCGACCTCAGATCCCGCTTCATTTGCTACGATCAGTTTATTACGCGCATCTGTTGGCTCAACCACAGGACGCACTTCGACGTGAATATCACCGCTAATGGTGGCGCTAACACGCCCACCTTCACCTTGGATGTTATCGCTGGTGTATTCGTGGTCGAGCTCTTCAATTTGCACCGTGGTTGTTAAATTGAAGTCGGTACTTGAGTCTTTTGGCGGCACAATTTGGATGAAGCCATCTTGTAACGCGGCTTGTGTAAATGCTGCCAATGACTGACCTGTATTGGGTGAAATCTCAATGACACCACCGTTAACACTGACCAGACTGCCACCAACATATACCGTTGCACCATCGGGAATACCGCTGATCTGGATCGAGGCAAAGTGTTCATCCGAGTCGGTGTAATCACTGCCCACTTTGGGATGCCAAGCGATATTAATTACTGAATCTTCGTCACCCACGGACTGATTGGTATAATGCAGTGGTGTATCAATGACGGGCTCAACCTTCACTCGGATCTCTCTATCAAAAGTCAGTGTATGGCCATCATTTTCAGTGACAACAACGGTCTCTTTGATATGGATATTTTCCGTCGAAGAGGCAATAGGACGGATCACAATCCCCGATGAGATATTGAGATTGGTGATATTAGCTTCATAGATAGGCTGGCCGTTGGCATCGTAACCGGTAAAATTCAGATTAACCGTGTCACCACTGCCATCTTCAATGACCACACCCGCAGGAATGTTAGATAGCAGTACCGTAATGGTTTCTGAACCATCTATAGGCCGCTGTGCATGCTCGCCAGAAATTACCGAGAAATCTATTGTCGCAAAGCTATTCTCATCGATGGTGGTTTCAACACCAGAGATATTGTCATCAACAAAATCGCTCCAGTTTGAGCCACCGATATGATGCTCAGGGATATCCGCCACACCGATCACTTCGACGTTAACCGTTTTCGTGCCCAACACGTTTTCATCAACATGTATACTATTGTCAGACAGAGTTGCGCTATCTTTGATCACCCCTGTCACAGCAAAGGTAAAGTCCTTATTGCTATGCAAATCAGGAACCACTTCGACATTCGCCAATTGATCGTAAGGGATCTCTTGATAGGTTACGCCATTGACTGTCACAGACGTAATTTGACTGACACCACTCCCCGTCCAAACCAGCGTTGCTGCCTCAGTTATATCCGAAATGCGCACATACAACGTTTCTGAGCCGTCACTATCTGACGACGGCTTCATGCCAATCACTTCGCTGAGAGTGAAAGGTTGGTGGTTGGCATCTTGCCCGGTGTAATCTGGATCAGCGATATTATCTTCATTAATCTGAATACGATTAACACTGAAGCTGCCAGCATCGGCTTGTGGCGGCACATCGATAATTAACTCTTTAACTTCAGAGCGCGCAGTGGTTTTGTCTGTCGTCCCATCGACGTAAGGATTACGAGTTTCAGTGCTGACTGCGGTTGCTTCGAAGCGAATCTGCCCTGAGTAGTTATCACTTGGGTTTACTTGAATCGAGTTAACCTCTTGCGCCGAGAGCGTATAAACACCGTCTGTGGGGGTAATGACTTTTCCTTGAGCGTCGAGTAGCTCAAAATGACCTTCACCTTGCGTTACTTGTAGTTCATAGCTAATCGTTTCCGGGCGACTCGTATCTTGGGTTGCCGCAGCGAGTTCAACTTGAACGTTGCTGCCGTCTTCATCGACTTGGTAATAGTAGGTACTCTTAGCATCATTCCAAGTCGCAATATCGGCGACACTTTCTACTGCTATATGGAAATTCGAGTCAAGGGTATGGTCGGCGATTCCATTGTTATCGATTTGCATTTGGTAGTTAATGACGATACCAGCATGCTCTGTCGAATAGTTACGGTCTGGCACAAAATAGAGATTGTTAATCGTCGCTATAGTATCGCTACCACTTTGACTAAAACTCTGTTGCAGGTGCGACTTATCCAAGACGATATCGCCCGTTGCAGGATCGACCGTTAATTTATGTAACTCGCCATTTTCAAGATAGAAGAAACTGCCATGGTGATTGCCCGCTTTAATCGTTAGCGCGCCAATCGATTCGCCGTTGTCTTGATCATGTAGGTTAACTTGTAGCGAGACTTGTGCTGGCGCATCTGGCATACCCGCTTGATTATCGTGTGCATTGTCTCGCGTAGGTTCGTCACCGTCGGCGTATTTGATGCTGCTATCACGACCGGCATCTTCAAATGTGGTGACTTTCATCGCAACCGGACTGGCGTCTTGGTCGGTAATGGTGATCGCCAGTGGTGCCACCGAGGTATCTAAATCGCCATCGGTTGCCGTAACATTGACGGTAAAATTAATTTCATTCCCTTGATGCTGCAGCGACGGATTGGCGGCAAACATTATCTCGCCGTCACTGTCGACTCTTAACCAACCTAAGTGGCGATCTGCAACCTGACCATTGCTGTTCGTCGTTTGCTGATACACGGCAATATCTTGAGTCCCTGCCGTCAAATCAATTGAATTAACGTAACTATGGCCATCTCTAAAAACAATCTCGGCACCGTCACTGTCTGTCGTACCTTCAATTCTGGTTAGCGCTGCGTGGTCGGCACCTTTATCGGTGTCATCGCCAAACATATTGACCAGAGATCCACTCAGTCCCTCTCCCTCGACGCGCGTTATCGACTGTCCACTTAAAGTAGGTACATCGTCGACCACGTTAATCGCTAGGGTGATGATTTCACTCTCGTCACCGTCAAAATCGATGGCTTTAATCGAGAAGTTAATATCAAGCGAGTTTTCCCCTTGGCCATCGGGGTGTTGAAGCGGTTTAAGAAGCTCGAAAGTATAGCGATTATCCGATGTATCAAACTTAATCATAAACACAGGCTCGCCCGAGACTGTCTGCGCGGTATAGGTAAATACGGTGCCATTATTGGTCGCAGGAGCCCACTCTAGATTTTCACCGCCAGAGACTAGTCCGTTTAAGGTTTGACTTGCGTTCACCAACTGATAATCAGCAACACCATCAGCCCCTTCAGTCACAACAAAATGGCCCGAGATTTGGGTAGCTTGACTTTGGTCTGAGCCAATAGACGTTAGATCATCTTCATCAACTCGTCGTTCACCCGTTGTGCCCGCAAGACTAGGCTTATCATCAATAACCTCGATTGGCAGCAGATGAGATGGCGAAACATCACCGTCACGGTCAACAGCGGCGACCGCAAAAGGAATCGTCAACGAGTCTGAACCCTCGGCATGATCCAAGGCTTTAATCTGAGTATAGGTATAGCTGCCATTATCTCCGAGCGTAAGTGTGAATATGACTTCGCCGTTAGCTACGCCTTGATAGCTAGTTTCCCCTGCGCTACCGGATATTAGTGAAATCGTAACCTCATGACCGCCTGATTTAAGGCCATCTTCACTGTTATGTAAATTCACCAATTGGTATCGCACAACGGAATCTGCACCTTCAATCGTGGTTAAGCGACCCGATGCTGTCGCAGCCGCTGGCGAAGAGCCCGCTTGCGTATCGTCCTCTTGTACCGTAAAACGGCTACTTGGGTCGAAGCCTGTAACTTGAGCAGCATCATCGCCGATGTTGATCACGAGATTATGATTAATAGACGCATCGTTATCTTTATCAACCGCAAACACGGGAATGCTGATCGCTAACGAGTCCATACCTTGCTGCGCATGGTCGACTTCTTCGAGCAGCGTCACTTGGTATTGACCTAAGTTCGCTTGGTCTAAAGTCACGCTGAGCACATCAATCTGCGCGCCTTGCAGCGTAATGTAACCGCGATAGGTCCCTGAGGCCGTCTCTTCGAGGACCACACGCTGACCGGCCGAGAACACACCGTCTGCCGCATCGCGACCGTTAAACTCAGCCACATCAATGTTAAGCGCGCTCACCACATCACTGCCGGTAGCAACACTAATCGTACCACTGGCCGTGGTATTCGTTGCGCCCACTTTCGAGCCGTCATTTAAGCCCGCTTCATAAACCTGACCTTGAGTAATCGCGGTAATGATGGGATCTTGTCCATCGGTGATGGTCAACTCGACCTGACTGCGCAGCGTATCGCCGTCTTTATCCGTCACGGTTACAACTAGGGTATGGCTGATGGTGTCATTCGCTGAATGATCAAGATTGCTATCAGGGATAAACGACAGCTTGCCGTCCGCGCTGATCACCACTTTACCGTCGCTCACCACGTAGTCACTTTGACCCTCAACCAACGGGTAGTTTTTGCCATCAAAGCTAAATGAGGTCACCACGCCATGATCCGCGCCCGCTTGGGTGATCACGTCAATCTGATTGCTTTGAGTGGCTTCCCCTATGGTCGGCTCAGTCACGCTTAAGCTGCCATCGACGACCACCTGAATATCGTCGCCAACGTTGACGACAAGATCGGAACGTGTAGATTGGTCGTTATCTGCATCAATCGCAAACACGGGCAATGATATGACAATAGAATCCATACCTTGCGAGCCATGGTCGATTTCCTCAAGTAACTCGAATTTATAGCCAGAGCGAAACTCTGTGTCTGTGGTCGTGACGTTACCAATAGAGACTTTCAGCACATCAACTCTAACGCCAGCTAAGGTGATGTAACCAAGATAGACGCCGGGTTCACCTGCAACAGGCTCTAAAACGATCGTTTGACCTTGCGCAGTAACTGCTGAGGTTTGCTGTGAACGATTGAAAGCCTCAACATCAATACGCAGCTCTGTGACGGTATCACTGCCTAACGCGCCCGTTAGCGTACCGACAAATTCAGTGTCGGTCGCTCCATCCTGAGAGCCATCTGCTAAGCCAGCCTCATAGACATTGGCTGAATCGATGTTAGAAAAAACTGGATCGGCCCCATCACCAATGCTTACCTGAACATCGATTGGCGTTTGAATCGCGTTACCACCGCGATCACTGCCAATGATGTCAAACGAGACATTGATCTGATCACCACTAAAAGAGACCAAACCGCCACCGACCGACGATGTATGATCAATCGGCTGAGAAATTGTCGTGGTCAGCGCTAAACTAACATCTTTGCCTAGATTGGAGGCCTCGATGTCAATTCGCACAACTTCTTCGCCGTTTAATGCACCAACAATGGCGTTATCAACGCCATTGTAACTAAACGAAACCGCTTGACCGTTCGAGGTAATATCCGTGTTGAGCTCACTGATCAAAACCGCAAGAGAAACTGGTTCAGGAATGAATGAATTAGAGTCGAGTGGAAGATCGCCGGCGAAAATAGTTACAGTGGTAGTCACCGATTGAGGGTAACTTCCAGCAGACAATGAACCTTCAATGAGTGAATCGCTAATATTTTCACCACCCGAGGCGAACACAAGCGGCCTGGTTTGATCATCATTGTCTTGATCAACACTAACCTCAAAGCCCGACGTTTCAAAGAAGGTACTGGCTAGACTTTCCGCGCCATTGTAATCAATGGTCACAAAGCCTGCGTTTGCTGAGCTCGATCCACCCGCGCCTGCAGCTGTTGCCTCGAGTATTTGGGTCGGGTCAGCCCCTGCTAAAATTGCTTCTTGAATGGCGGCTAACTCGTCGGGACCGATAGCATTGTTTCCCAACTGCGAAACATCAATGCTGACTTCTCCTGCAACAGGTGAGCTTACCCAAGATCCATAATCACCTTCGACAGCAACGGCATTGGCATCAAACGTTATTTCTGCTCCTACGGCATCAAGCAACAAGTTCGATTGAGCAGCAACGATGACAATATTACCCGCATTCAGTCGTTCCCCAACGACCGCCTGGTGTGACCCCCCTTCAGGAGTAACAACGACAACGTCACCAATAACTTCTTTGACTACAGTGGTTTGGCGCACTACATCTACGTCCATAAGTGTTCCCCGGCAAGCTCCCCTATTCACGACGATAAGGGATAGAAATATTCTGTTTCACTCTTATTTTATCGGCCAAAAGTAGCAAACGTTGTTCACAAAAGCAGCCCCTAATAACGATAATAATAGCATTAAGAATAGGCTAATATACTAATCAACTAAGCAGCTAAGGGCTTGGCAACTGATCCACCCCGAAATATAAAGAAAATATATGTGTGAAATTCTCAAAAGTGAGAATTTATTAACCTGATTTTTGCTGTGGCTATGCCTTACAAGTCGCCTTTCTTCGCTCTCTCATCCTTTGGTTGGCAGAGTGTGAAATGCATCAGATTCTAAGGCGTAGAAATTAAGAATGATGTGGTGGAATAACGAGTTAGGTAAGGTAGTCGAGTATAAAAACAACGACATCAAGGACGTAACGTGAAGAACATCTCGACTTATTCGCTAGCCCTGCTTGCAACAGCTTGTAGCGCCACAGCGTTGGCCAGCCCAAACTTGACCATTTCCACCACGACCACTAGCCGCGATTTTCCTCTTCAGAGCGGTAAACCTATCGTTTTGCCACTGAGCAAAGCGACGTATCAAATAACGCTTTCAGGCATTGAGGGAAAATGTGACGATATCAACGAGCAAAAAGTCAAATTTCGTCGGCCTCTAGCACTGAATTGCGGTAAAGAGACACAATTTTCTGTCAACATTCGCTTTAAAGGTGATTACTCCTTCGCTTTTGATCAGCAAAGCAATACCCTAACTGTGGCTCGAGAAGCTAAAGAGAGTAAACAAACCTTTGTACGCCCGATCCCTAACGTACAATGTGAAACCTATTCGGGTGGTGAAGTGACCCTTCATTTAGGTGGCTCATTCAACGAAGGACAGCAGCTTAAAGATGCATTAAGCGGTCAGGTCGTCACTGTGCATAACGATCAAGTTGTGCTATTGCCTGCAAAAGAGAGTGGTGGTCTGGTGTTGTTAGAACCTGTCATTTCAGGTCAAAATAAACCCGAATTCACTTATCACAACGCCAATATTTACTTTGTCATGGTTGATCGTTTCAACAATGGCGATACCAGCAATGATTTAAGCTATGGCAGACAAAAAGATCACCAACAACAAGTGGGCACCTTTCATGGTGGCGATCTAAAAGGCGTGATCGCTAAACTCGATTACATCCAGAGCCTCGGCACTGATGCCATTTGGTTGTCACCGATCGTTGAACAGGTTCATGGCTTTGTTGGCGGAGGTGAAAGTGGCAGCTTCCCGTTTTATTCCTACCATGGTTATTGGACGCGCGACTTTACCAAAATTGACCAAAACTTTGGCGATGAACAAGACTTACGCACTTTAGTGACAGAGGCGCACAAGCGCGGGATAAAAATACTCCTAGATGCGGTGCTCAACCACGCTGGCTACGCGACACTTGCCGATCTTCAGATGGATAACCTGCAAGTGGTGAATAGAAAAGAAATGCCGCAGCAATGGTCACAGTGGACACCAAAACCAGGCGAAAACTGGCACAGTTTTAACAAGGCCATTGACTATCAAAGCGAAACTTGGGTCAACTGGTGGGGACCTGATTGGGTTCGCGCCAGTTTACCTCACTACCCTCAACCAGGTAGCAGCGACACGACAATGAACCTAGCGGGTCTGCCGGACTTTCAGACCGAGTCTGAGCAATATGTAACGCCACCTCAATGGTTACTCGACAATCCTGATACCCGAGTAAAAACGCGCAGTAACTATACCGTCGCAGACTATCTGGTTGAATGGCAAGCAGACTGGGTAAAACGCTTTGGAATTGATGGTTTTCGAGTTGATACTGTCAAACACGTTGAGGGCGATGTATGGCTAAAGCTTAAGCAAGCGGCCAGTGATAACCTTGAACAGTGGCGCAGTAAAAATAGCTCACAAGGTCAACCATTCTGGATGATGGGAGAAGTATGGGGTCACTCGGCCTATCGCTCTCCGTATGCCGACCAAGGTTTTGACGCGTTAATCAACTTCGACATGCAAAAGAAACTCGACAAAGGTGCGGCCTGTTTTAGTTATATGCAGGATATTTACCAAAACTATGCCGATTCAATTCAATCAACGCCCGATTATACGCCTGTGAGCTACATGTCTTCTCATGATACCGAGCTGTTCTTTAATCGTTTCAACTCTTTTGATATGCAGAGGAATGCCGCCAATGCCCTCCTACTTAGCCCAGGTGCAGTGCAGATTTACTACGGAGATGAAGTGGGACGTGAACTCGGCCCCTATGCGGACGACTTCCACCAAGGGACTCGCTCTGACATGATTTGGCAACTTGATGCGCAAAGACAACAACTGTTAGCGCATTGGCAAAAAGTAGCCCAGTTCAGGCAAGCTCACCCAGCGATTGGAGGAGGAGCGCACCAACAAATCAAGGGGCAAGACGCGTATGTATTTTCAAGACAACTAGGTGATGACAAAGTTATTATCGCCTATGTAGGACGTTAATGACATAGGGGCTGTTATTGGTTTCTCTATATTGCAGCCCCTATCTTAAGGTTCGTAATTAAGGTTGATTAAGCGGTTTCGATACTCTTGGTCCGCTTTCGACTCGGCAAGCATATGCTGGAAAAAGCTCCCGCAGGAGCTCTTCGATGTAAAAAATAGGCGAGCTGACCGTTATTTGTTTTTGCGGCGCGCTTCAACAGCGTCTGCCAATTGGCGTAAAACTTTCTCAGTATCGTCCCAACCAATACAAGCATCGGTAATAGACTGGCCGTAAGTTGGCGCCTTACCATCCACAAGATCCTGACGACCTTCGACAAGATGAGATTCAATCATCACCCCGAAAATAGCGGCTTCACCGCCCGAGATTTGGTTTGCGACATCTTCTGCAACCACCATCTGACGTTGATACTGTTTCGAACTGTTAGCGTGGCTAAAATCAATCATTACTTTCTGTGGTAGACCAGACGATTCAAGCTGCTGCTTAATCGCACCAACATGATCAGCACTGTAGTTTGGTTCTTTACCACCACGCAAAATAAGGTGACAATCAGGATTACCTGCCGTTTCTATGATGGCGGAATGACCAAATTTCGTCACCGACAAGAAATGGTGCGATGCACTCGCTGAACGAATGGCATCAGACGCTATCTTGATATTGCCATCAGTACCATTTTTAAAACCAACCGGACAAGAGATACCAGAAGCCAGTTCACGGTGAACTTGAGACTCAGTAGTACGAGCACCGATAGCGCCCCAACTGATCAAATCAGCCACATACTGCGGCGTGATCATATCAAGGAATTCACTCGCCGTCGGCATCCCCATATCGGTCAGATCAAGCAGTAACTTTCGCCCTGTACGCAAACCATCATTAATTTTAAATGTGTCATTCAAGTAAGGGTCGTTAATCAGGCCTTTCCAACCCACAGTGGTACGTGGCTTCTCGAAGTACACACGCATAACCACTTCAAGACGATCACCCAGTTCTTCACGCAAGACTTTAAGACGCTTACCATACTCAAGCGCCGCTTCAGTGTCATGAATCGAACATGGGCCGATAATCACAAGAAGGCGGTCGTCTTTATCTTTGAGGATATTTGCAATCGCTTCACGTGAGCGAAACGTAGTAGAAGCAGCTGATTCTGTTGCCGGAAACTTCTCTAAAACCGCAACTGGTGGTAATAATTCTTTTACTTTATTAATTCGTACATCATCGGTCTGGAACATTGCTTACTTCTTCCTATTTCTCTTTGCTGAGCGCTTCGCCTAAATAAATTGGTGAAAAAATGCTCACACTTTCTTGGCCTTGTCTCTGTAACTTATCTATCAAAAACCAAGCTTGCAACCACTATTTGCAATAAAAGACAATATTTTTGCCATTTTTACATTTTACATGAGGTGTAACTTTATATTTACACCCAATAAGATCTACCCAATAGATTTTTCACTCAGTTTCACCATTCTCAAGATGCAATATGCAACTGATATTGTTAAGGTATTAACAATCTAAAAATAACACTGGCCATTAGATGAATGCCATCGACTTTACCAATGTCAGCAAGTGGTTTGGATCATTCCAAGCTTTGAAAGCCATTAACCTCCGTGTACGCAAAGGAGAGATATTGGTCATTTGTGGCCCATCAGGCTCGGGAAAATCAACACTAATTCGAACGGTTAATGGCCTAGAGTCCATCAACCAAGGTAAAATTACGGTACTCGGTGATACCGATCTCGACTCGCAACCGGGAAAAGTAGGCATGGTCTTTCAACATTTTAATCTGTTCCCTCATTTAACGGTGCTCGACAATCTGACTCTCGCCCCAATACGTACTCTCGGGTTAACAAAACACCAAGCAACACAGCGCGCTGAACACTTTTTACAACGCGTCAACATTGCTGAGCAAGCCAACAAGTACCCAATTCAACTCTCGGGTGGGCAACAGCAACGTGTAGCCATTGCCCGCTCGCTATGTATGCAACCAGAGATACTTCTGTTTGACGAACCCACCTCGGCACTCGATCCAGAAACCATTCAAGAAGTACTGGACGTCATGGTCGACTTGGCTCGTGATGGTATTACCATGATGTGTGTTACTCACGAGATGGGCTTCGCACGAAAAGTAGCGCATCGAGTGATTTTTATGGATCAGGGAGAAATTTTAGAAATGAGTACGCCCGAGCAGTTATTTTCGGCGCCAACTCATCCTCGGACACAACACTTTCTTCAACAAATACTCAATCACTGATATGCACAAAATTATCAAACCCGCCTTATCCGCTATAGGGCAGATTCTATTGCTGTTAATTGGCGTCTTTTTCTTACTCGATCTCGGAGCAAAAGGTATTGATTATCAATGGCAGTGGCATCGCGTTGCTAATTACATCGCGTTTTATGAAGAGGGACAATGGTGGCCTGCCGAGCTCATTGACGGATTATTTATTACCCTTAAGATATCAGCGCTCAGCATGGGCTTTACTCTGTTAATAGGACTAATGACAGCACTCCTTCGCCTCTCAGATTCATGGGTAGGTCGCGCAATAGCTACCGGCTATATCGAATTGATTCGCAATACACCTTTGTTGGTGCAAATTTATCTATTGTACTTCGTTTTCGGCCCAATCATCGGTTTAGATAGGTTTGCTACTGCGGTATTAGCGCTGTCGTTATTTCAAGGTGCATATACAGCAGAAATTTTCCGTGGCGGCTTGAACAATATTCCCAAAGGGCAATTTGAAGCAGCGAAATCGCTAGGATTAAGTTCGTTTTATACCTATTACGATGTGATCCTACCGCAACTACTTCAACGTACATTACCTCCTCTAACCAATGAGGTGGTGTCATTAATCAAAAATTCATCGATTGTCAGTGTGATGGCAATTTTTGATCTCACCACTCAAGGACGCAATATCGTCTCAGAAACCGCCATGCCGTTTGAAATATGGTTTAGCGTTGCTGGCATCTATCTGCTACTCACGCTTTCTCTTTCAGCACTCTCCGCATGGATGGAGAAGCGACTTGGCGCTAGCTGGCGAAAACAATAAAGGAAATACAATGATACGATGTCTCATCACTGCAATACGCACCAAAACTCGTTTTAGAACTACGAGTGTCGCATTACTTAGCTTAGCCATAAGTTTACCTAGCTTAGCGTCAGAAACGCCAAACCTTGATAAAATTAATGAGCGCGGCACTCTACGTGTAGGCATGTCTACATTTGTTCCATGGGCGATGCGGGATAAGCAAGGCGAATTAATTGGCTTTGAAATCGATGTAGCAAAACGCCTAGCGAAAGATTCAGGTTGGCAAGTCGAGTTTGTTCCTACCGCTTGGGATGGTATTATTCCAGCACTATTAGCGCAAAAGTTTGATGTCATCATTGGTGGTATGAGTGTAACCGAAGAACGTGCTCGAAGTGTTCTATTTACACAGCCTTACTCGCACTCTGGTGTTCAAGTTGCCGCCAACAAAAAGCTTGCTGAAGGTTTTTCTGAGTTTAGCGACTTTGATTCTCGCCGTGTAAAAATTGCTGCACGTCGTGGCGCTTTCACGGTACAGGTAGCACGAGAAACATTCCCTAAAGCCAAAATCCTTCAATTTGATGATGATTCACAAGCATTTCAAGAAGTCATCAACGGTAATGCCCATGCGGTCATCGCTTCTAGCCCAAAACCAGAACACGAAACCGTCAAACACAGCGATAAACTATTTATTCCTTTTAATAAGCGTTTATCACAAGGAAATGAAGCCTTCGCTGTGCGCTTGGGCGAGGCTGATAAAGAAGCTTTCTTTAATCAGTGGATTGAAGCCCGCACTCGAGATGGCTGGTTAATTCAACGCTATGAGTACTGGTTTTCGACCTTAGACTGGCAGGAAAAAACCGCCTCCGGACAATAACCCTGTGATGCCCTATTTCGTCAGAGTAGGGCTCTTTTTACTTAGGATCTGTTGTGGCCAACGAGAATATGCTCAAATTAGTAACCAACAAAAAAACAAAACCACGAGTGAATCGTCTCGATATTCTGTTACTAACCATCTTGATTTTTTTTGTAGGTTGGCTCTACTATCGCTCCGCTGTCGGAGTGCACTACAAATGGCAATGGAGTGAAGCGTGGACGCTGATCTTTACCCAACGCGCAGATGGCTCACTACCTTATTTCTTTCAAGGGTTAATCTCCACAATCAGACTCAGTCTTTGGGGAATGTTACTGGCGTTGAGTTTAGGTACCTTACTCGGTGTTGCACGGCACTCTTCTATCGCAATATTTCGCGCCCCTGCCAACGCTTTTGTCCAAATAATGCGTAACATTCCTCCATTGGTGTTTGTGTTTATTTTTTATTTTTTCATCGCCAACCAATTAATTCCACTACTCGGGCTTGGTACCCTGCTACGCGAACACAGTGGCGAGATTAACTCGCTTCAAGCGGTACTCTTTGGCCCAGCGAATTTATGGGAAAACCTGCTATCGGGTATTGTCTGTGTCGGGCTATTATCGTCAGCTTATGTCGCCGAAGTAGTTCGCTCTGGGTTAAGCAATATCCCTAAAGGACAATGGGAAGCGGCAGACTCACTCGGCCTATCGGTATGGATAAAATACCGCTACGTGATTGCCCCCCAAGTTCTTGCGGCTATAACACCAGCATTAGCAGGCCAAGCGATTTCATTAGTAAAGGACACCTCGATAGTGTCACTGATCTCTATTCAAGAGATGACATTTGTCGGCACTGAAATCGCCAACTCTTCTGGTCTTATCTTTGAAATTTGGTTGATTGTTGGGCTTTGTTATCTGGCACTTTGTCTCTCACTCTCACTGTTTTTTAAAAAACTTGAGAAACGCACTATGTGTCACCTTCGACGCTAATCATTCCAGCTTTGCTATTACCAATAATGATCGACAAGTAACAGTAGAAACAGCAACATCAAGTGGTATATAGAGAACTTAAAGGTCTCTATTGCCGACTTGGGATGTGGATTAAATTTCAGTTTCCAAGCATGGGCAATAAACCCGAGACTAAGCACTATCGACCCGACCCAATACAGCGTACCTGCCATTCCAACCAACGCAGGTAATAAGCAAACTAAAGAGAGTAAAACGGTATAGAGTAATATTGAAGTTTTAGTGTAGTCAACGCCATGGGTAACTGGCAGCATCGGAATATCGGCTTTGGCATAGTCATCTTTACGATGGATTGCCAACGCCCAAAAGTGAGGCGGTGTCCAAATAAAGATAATCATCACCAGTAGCCATGCATTGGCATGCAGCTCTCCACTGACCGCTGTCCAGCCCAAAAGAGGCGGCATTGCGCCCGCGATGCCAGCAATAACAATATTTTGCGGGGTTGCACGTTTCAAGTACATGGTGTAGACCACTGCATAGCCAAGCAAGCTAGCCAACGTCAGCCACGCAGTCAAGCTATTGACGCCAAAGTAGAGAATGACAAAACCCACGACACCAATGGCACTTGCAAAAGCAAACACATGGTTAGAGCACAGCTTGCCCTGAGGCAGAGGACGTTGATAGGTTCGCGCCATGATGGCATCGATCCTTTGATCAATAAGATGATTAAACGCTGCCGCCGATCCAGCCATCAGGCCAATACCAATCAAACCTAATATCGTCTGCTGGACAGGTAATGTCCCCGGAACGGCCAAACACATGCCAACCAAGGCGGTGAGTAACATCAATGCCACCACCTTAGGCTTCATCAATGTTAGATAGCTTCTCCATAGGGGATTGTCACTGGCAGAGCTAATCGAGATAGTCTTACTCATGAGCGTTCTCCTCGGCAATTAAAGATGATTGGGGTTGCGTTTCTTCTTCCAATGACCACACAAGCTGATTAGCCTTGAGCACTGTCAGTAAAAGCATGGCGGCGCCGAGATTGTGTGCGACGGCGATAATCAGAGGTAAGCTGAGCAAAACATTGCCGATTCCTAAATTTATCTGTATCACTAACATGGCTAACATGCTTAAGGCAACAGAGCGTAAACTTGCTTGCTGAGTCACCCACAACCGATAACTGAGCAGTAACACCATCAACGTCACCACCAGCGCGCCTATTCTATGCGTAACATGGATGGTCATCCGAGCTGCATAATCCAATGTGCCGAATTCATAGCTGTCTCGCGGAGGCTGAATCAAATCAAACGCAGTAGCAAAATCAAGATAAGCAGTCCAGTCACCTTCACAAATAGGTAAACGGGTACACATTAAGGCGGCATAATTAGAGGACGTCCACCCTCCTAGTGCTATCTGAGCAATAACTACAACTAGCGTGATAGTGGCAACCATTCGCAAATGCAACACCATTTTAACAGGCTGTTTAGGCGCATTTTTTTGTCGTAGCTGCCAGTGACAAAAAGCCAGCAAACTAAACAGAGTAAAGCCTCCCAACAAATGTCCCATGACCACTATCGGCATCAGTTTCATCGTTACGGTCCACATACCAAGTAGCGCTTGGAAAACCACCACCACACTGATAGCGCCTGCAAGTAATAACGGCAACTGGCGGGTTTTGATGGCGATAACGCTAATGGCAAACACGACTAAACCTAAACTTCCAGCAAAATAACGATGAATCATTTCAAGCCAAGCTTTATCCTCTTCTACCGTTAACGACGGAAACAGCGACTGCGCCAAGGCGATTTCATGGGGCTCGCTGGGCACAGTCAGATGACCATAACACCCCGGCCAATCCGGACATCCTAAACCAGCGTCAGCAAGACGCGTATAAGCCCCTAACATCACCACGATAAAAGTGAGTATCAAACTAAACCTGACTAGGGTTATCAATTTCATCTCAGCACTCCTTGCTGTTAACCGACGCGCGATAGCTTGAGCAGTTTGCGTAAATCTGCCAACAACCCTTTGCTTTGTGACACCAACTCTGATGACGAATCAACCTTAGGATAACGCATGACCAACTGACCTAACGGGTCAACAATGACATACTCAAATTGACCGACAAGCTGGGTAAAGCCGTCATCAATCTCGACCACTGGATAATCACCTAGCTCGATATTAGGTGCCGCACTGTGTGATGACTTCAATAATACGGGTTGAACCCGTTGCTGATATTTGCCAAGCGCGATATGACTTTGACCGAGTAGGAAAATCTGTTGTTGGCAAAATTCATCACATTGGTTTGGTATCACATAACCCAATTGCCACTGTTTGTGTTGATAAGGATTGTTTAACGCTAAGGAACTAAACGATGCAGTAGGCTCAATAAGCACACCTTTGTTGGTCACGCCCGATTGATACCAATGTTGACTAAGAATCGTTTTCGCAATCACCGCAGGTAACGCAAATAGCAGCACAAGAGCCAAAAAAATTACTCGTCCGCGATATACTGGATTAATCATCTTTCGCTCCTTGTTTTAATGTTCGTATCAACAGCAAAATACTCAGCACGACCAAAGCTGTCGCCATCGAAAACCATTGCACGGCGTAACCAAAATGTTTCTCCGCGTTCATCGAAACGGGTTGCCAAGGTTGTGGATAGGGCCAGCCCTCAGCCAGGGGTTGAACCACGTAAGGCTCCAGTGTTAGCTGCCACAGCGCTTCAAGCTGAGCAAAATTCAGGTTTTGAATACGACTCGGCTGGCGCTGCTCCATCATCAGATCTTGGCTTAACGGATTGAGCGACTTGCGATAAAGCCGACCAGTAATTTCCATCGGTTCTGTTAACCATTCCACCGTTGGCAGTTGCGTTCTTGTGTTCGGAGCGGCAACAAAGCCTCGCTCAATTAATACCCATTGTCCTGTTTTTGCCTCAACAAGCTGTAAAGCCAAATACCCGACCTGACCAGCATAATGTTGATTATCAAGCAGCAGATAACGATCTTTTACTGGTGCTGCGCTCAGTTTCACTTTCAGCCCCGTTGGTATCGTGCGTTGATCCGATGACAACGACGTTAACAAAACTGGGCCTTGTTCTTCCCTTTGACTAACTCTTTGCTCTATTTCATTTTTTTCTTCAGCGCGTGCCAGTTGCCATAAACCTAATTTGATCAATATAGAAAAGGCAACCACAGTTAATAGGCAAACCACAGCAAAACGTAATGTTAAAATCTGCCCGAATAAGGAATCCATCATGGTGTTCGTCTTCAAACTTGTACTGCTCTTGCTAGTGCTTTTCATCCTAATCAACCTTGGCCGAGCCATGTTTGAAATGGTTAGAAGTAGCGATGATGATGAAGACAACGCCGAGCCGGATGACAAACCAATGAGCTTTTACCTTGGCCGCCGGGTGTTTCTCTCTGCCTTCGCGATCATATTGCTGATTGCGGCCTTACTTAGCGGGTTTATTGAACCCCATGGTCGCCCTTACTAAAGGACTTTGTTTAAATCAAAGTACATACACAAAGACGAATAAGCATAACCACACCACATCAACAAAGTGCCAATACCAACTCCCTGCTTGAAAAGCAAAATGATTCTTCGGCGCAAAATGGTCTTTGGCAACGCGTGCTAACAAGATGATTAAGAACGTGGTGCCTAACAATACATGCATACCGTGAAAACCCGTCAGCAAGAAAAAGGTATTGCCGTACACACCCGATTGCAGCGTCAATCCAAGGTCTTGATAAGCATGAACATATTCAACGCCTTGATAATACAAAAAGAAACACGCTAATACGATTGTCACCTCTAACCACACAATCAGTGCCATACGTTTATTCTTCTCAAGACTAGTATGCGCCAAGTGCAGCGTTATCGATGAAGTCAGTAGGATGATGGTGTTAATTAACGGGATACCTTGCCAAGGCATCGCCGTGGTTGTTTCGCCATCGGGCGTAATAATCAGCGGCCACATGGCTTCAAACGCTGGCCAGATCACCTCGTTAGTCATGGCGTTATTACTCGCTCCGCCAAGCCAAGGTACAGAAATCATCCGCGCATAAAATAAAGCCCCAAAGAAGGCACCAAAAAACATAATCTCAGAGAAGATAAACCAACTCATTCCCTGTCGAAAAGAACGCGATAGCTGCGCAGAGTATTGACCACTCATAGATTCAGTGATGATGTTGCTAAACCAACCAGCAAACATGTACAGCAAAAACAGAAAGCCCGACAATAAAATCAACTTACCGAACACACTGCCATCGCCGCCCTCGGCCATGTTCTGTACCGTAATGCCTGCGCCCACCGCGATAAGAAATAGAGCAACCGCGCCAACGATAGGCCAACTGCTTTGTGCTGGTACAAAATAGGGTTGATGTTTTGAACTCATGGCGTTGCTCCTTGCACAGCATCACTTTTTATTGGTTGTGATGCTTTCGCTAACTCATTTTCAGCCGCTCTCTCACTGATATCGTATAAGGTGTATGACAAGGTCAGAGTATGTATCGACTGAGGAATATCGGGTTCAATATAGAAGATCAAAGGCATTTCTGTTTTCGCCGCCGCAGACAAGGGTTGTTGGTTAAAACAAAAACACTCAATTTTATTAAAATATGTGGCGCCAAGCCCAGGTGAGACCGATGGTACCGCCTGACCGACAATATCGCGTGACGAAAGATTTTGGGCTAAATACGCGGTTTGGATCACTTGCCCAGGATGAACGTCCATCGCAATCTGTTTGGGTGCGAAAGACCAAGGTACGTTATTATGATTATGGGCCATAAACTCAACCCGAATGCTACGTGATGTATCGGGCACCATACCTTGTGGTTGCAACACAGATTCGCTGTTGGTTTTACCATTGATGCCCAGTACATCACACATGATGTCGTAGAGTGGTACGAGAGCGAAACCAAAACCAAACATCGCTACCACTGCAGCGAGCAGCTTTAACGTTAGCTTGCGGTTAGCGTTGGTGGCTTCGCTCATATCGTTACCCTCAGTCAATTTGGGGTGGCGTATCAAAAGTGTGGTGAGGCGCCGGGCTTGGTACTGTCCACTCTAGCCCTTCAGCACGTTCCCAAGGTTTAGCGGGCGCCTTATCACCACCGCGAATACACTTGATGACTAACCATAAGAAAATCAGTTGTGATAAACCGAAGGCAAAGCCGCCAAGTGAAACAATTTGATTAACGTCTGCAAATTGAATCGCGTAGTCAGGAATACGACGTGGCATCCCCGCCAAACCGAGAAAATGCATCGGAAAGAATAGAACATTGACGGAAATGACCGAGCACCAGAAGTGCCATAAGCTCAGTTTGTGGTCATACATGTGTCCAGTCCACTTAGGCAACCAGTAATAGGCCGCCGCCATAATCGAGAATACCGCCCCCGAAACCAAGACATAGTGGAAGTGCGCCACAACAAAATAAGTATCGTGATATTGAAAATCAGCCGGCACAATCGCCAGCATCAAGCCAGAAAAGCCGCCAATAGTGAATAAGATGATAAACGCAATCGCAAACAACATCGGCGTTTCAAACGTCATAGCCCCACGCCACATGGTTGCCACCCAGTTGAACACTTTGACTCCCGTCGGCACCGCAATCAACATGGTGCAATACATGAAAAAAAGTTCGGCAAACACCGGCATCCCTGTTGTGAACATATGGTGCGCCCAAACCAAAAACGACAACAAGGCGATACTACACGTCGCGTAAACCATCGAGTGGTAGCCAAACAGTCTCTTGCCGCTGAAAGCCGGTACAATTGCTGAGATGATGCCAAACGATGGTAAGATCATAATGTAGACTTCAGGGTGGCCGAAGAACCAAAAAATGTGCTGGAACATTACCGGGTCACCGCCCCCAGCGGCGTCAAAGAATGACGTGCCAAAGTACTTATCTGTCAGTACCATGGTTACGGCCCCTGCCAGAACCGGCATTACCGCAATAAGCAAAAATGCCGTGATTAACCACGTCCAGACAAACAGCGGCATTTTGAACCACGTCATTCCCGGAGCACGCATATTAACGATAGTGACAATGACGTTGATTGCCCCCATGATCGAACTGATGCCCATTATATGTACCGAGAACACAAACAGCGCAGTACTATCGGGGCCGTATGTCGTCGACAATGGTGCATAGAAAGTCCAGCCAAAATCTGGGCCGCCACCTTCGGTAAATAGTGAAGCGAGCAAAATGGCAAAAGCGAAAGGGAGTATCCAAAAACTGAGGTTATTCATGCGTGGTAACGCCATATCTGGCGCACCAATCATCATCGGGATCATCCAGTTCGCAAGGCCAGTAAACGCTGGCATGACCGCACCAAAGACCATGATTAAACCATGCATGGTCGTCATCTGATTGAAAAAATGCGGTTCAACAAGTTGTAGCCCTGGTTGAAAGAGTTCGGCGCGAATAACCATCGCCATTGCCCCACCCGTTAGGAACATAATAAAACTGAACCACAAGTAGAGTGTGCCGATGTCTTTGTGATTGGTGGAATAAAGCCAACGAGTGATGCCTTGTGGTGAATGATGGTGATCGTCGGCTTCAACCGCAGCCGAACTGTTTGCCCGCGAGATCTCCGCATCGGTTACGGGAGCGAGCTTAGATTTATCTTCTACAACAGAATCAGGTTTGGACGTTTTCATAGCCCCTCCTTAGACGCCTTAAACTGGTTTACATCTGAGGCCTGAACTGAATCCCCCACATTATTTCCTAATCCGTTACGCTGGTAGGTAACGACCGCAGCGATTTCTTTATCGGTTAATTGACTAGCAAACGCTTGCATCGCAGTACCAGTGCGGCCATTAACAATAATATCCACATGTTCATTGACAGCTCCAGTCGCCACTTTGCTGCCAGTAATCGCGGGAAAGGCCCCCGGGATTCCTGCGCCACTGATTTGGTGACAAACGGCACATCGGTCTTGATAAACCTGTTCACCAATCGATATCAACTCATCCATAGAGAGCGACGCTGTCAATGACGCGGCGGCTTCTTGTTTCGCTTGAGCGAGTTCCGCTTTTTTTGCCACTAACCACGCATCGTATTGGTCTTCTTCCATCGCCTGAACTACCACCGGCATGAAGCCATGAGCGCGACCACATAGCTCAGCACACTGACCGCGGTATATGCCCGGTTTATCAATACGAGTCCACGCCTCGTTAATAAAACCAGGAATCGTATCCTTCTTGACGGCAAAATCAGGCACCCACCATGAGTGAATAACATCATCAGAGGTGAGTAGGAAGCGCACTTTACGGTTTATCGGCAATACCAGCGGATTATCAACCTCAAGCAAATAATTAACTCCTTTCTCTTCGATACCTTCTATCGATTTCTGACTGGTCGCCAATAAGCTGAAAAATTCCACATCCTCATCAAAATAACTGTAGTGCCACTTCCACTGAGAACCAGTAATTTTGATCGTCAGATCCGATCGTGAGGTATCTTCCATTGCAACTAAGGTTTGAGTGGCAGGGATCGCCATCAGAATCAAAATGATGATTGGGATAACCGTCCAGATAACTTCAACTTTGGTACTTTCATGAAAGTTGGCCGCAACGGCCCCTTTGGACTTGCGGTGGTGGTACATCGAGTAGAACATCACACCAAACACCACCAGTGCAATGGCACAACAGATGTAGAAGATAAGCATGTGCAAATCATAGACTTGGCCGCTTATCTCTGTAACGCCCTGTGTCATGTTGTAAGCATTGTCTTCAGCACTGGCGTTGGCAACAACAAGCAGCGCTAGTATCGCCAGCACCTTGACTGAACTGTGTAGTGGTTTCAAACGATCTCTCCTCTACCGAAGCCATCTCGTGTGATTAAGGTACAACTACCTGAAGGATTACTCAGCAGACAAAAAGGAATCAAGCGACCCGTCGACTTGAGAAAATAGAGTCAAAACGCAAATAGTGTGTAATTTGTTATATTTATGTTAACGAATGTTAGTTGGCGTTTCGAAATTGTGCAAGAAAGTCCTACTCAAAATAACAGAGCCGCGGTGGTCAATTGGTTTTAGCGATTGCGCTCAACTAAATGATAATCAATATCAATTAAAGTCGTGCGAAATTGATGAGATCACATAGACTTAAGTGGTGGATAAACCTAAGTAAATAAACAGGTACATTAAGATGATGGAAAACATAACTTGTTGGTTAGCAAAAGATCCTGACCCACATACAAGAGAAGAGCTTCAGCACCTTATTGATGCAAAAGCATTGGCTGAGTTAGAAGAGCGCTTTAGCCAGCGACTTGAATTTGGTACCGCCGGACTACGTGGCAAAGTTGGTTGTGGCCCGAATCGAATGAACCGCTTAGTGATCCAAGAAACCGCAACCGGTCTTGGCCACTACTTGATTGAACAGGTCAACAATGCCGCAAGTCGCGGTGTCGTGATTGGTTATGATGGCCGTAACGACTCCAAACAATATGCTCATGATACCGCCAGTGTACTTACGGCACTCGGTATCAAGGTTTACCTCACTCACGCCGTTGCAGCAACACCTATTGTCGCCTTTGGTGTTAAGCATTTTAACGCTGCCGCTGCGGTCGTTGTAACCGCCAGCCACAATCCACCTGAATATAATGGATTTAAAGTTTACTGGGAAAACGGCGCGCAAATCATTCCTCCTCATGATGCAGGGATTGCCGAAGCAATCGATAATGCAGCAACGAAAGCCATCCCATTAATGTCACTTGATGTGGCACAAAAACAAGCGCTGTTAGTCTGGTTAAAAGAGGACTATTACCAAACCTATCGCCAAGCAATCAACGAAAATCCATTGTTGAACAATCACAATCAACCCGAGGATGTTTCTATCGCATACACTGCGATGCACGGCGTTGGCGCGGTCATGGCTGAAACACTGTTAAACGACGCGGGATTTAGCAAGGTTTACAGTGTAAAAGAACAGCGTGAGCCTGACGGCAACTTTCCAACAGTAAACTTCCCCAACCCTGAAGAAGAAGGGGCAATGGATAAAGTGATTGCACTCGCCAAGCAACATAATGCCGATATAGCTTGCGCGAACGACCCAGACGCAGACCGATTTGCTGTCGCAGTTAGAACGTCAGATGGCGACTACCAAATGCTAACGGGGGATCAGGTCGGTTCATTGTTTGGCCACTACCTACTGTCGAAAGCCGAATCGAATCAACAATTAGTCGGTAACACAATCGTTTCTTCGAGTCTGTTGAGTAAAATTGCGACCGCGCATGGCGCTCAGTACTACCAAACCTTGACGGGCTTTAAGTGGCTGACGAATGTTGCGATGCAAAAGCAAAGCGATGAGCAACCGTTCCTGTTTGCCTATGAAGAAGCCCTTGGCTACACCGTTGGCAATAAGGTGTGGGATAAAGATGGCTTATCGGCGTTGGTGGCATTTGCGCAATTAACGGCTGAGTTAAAAAGCCACGGGCAAACCATTTGGGATCAGCTAGAGGCGCTTTATCGTCAACATGGGATGTATCTCAACGCGCAACGCAGTATCGCCCTTGACCCAAAGGCAGCGCCGATTGGCGACAAGCTTCGCCAAGCACCACCAACGATGATCGCCGGGAAACCAATCGAAATCACCGAAGATCTGAAGTCTTTAACCAAACGCTTTGCCAATGGCGATACTGAAAGCATAGATTTGCCGTCGAGTGACGTTCTGATCTACCACCTAGCAGGTGGCGCTCGGGTCATTGTTCGCCCTTCGGGAACCGAGCCAAAAATCAAATGTTACTATGAAGTTATTGAAGCATTTGCACAGTCTGATAGCTTTGAGCAAGTATTAGAAAAGGCATCTGAATCAATGGGAATGCTCATCTCAGAGCATCAACACAGCCTGTTATAATACGTTGGTTAACGAAGACCATAATGGCTCAAACCCACCAGTTTGAGCCTTTACTTTAGGCAATGTTCTTTTGTAGAAATATCTTATCAATACCAGCTGTCGGGAACCCAGTGTAACGACCCACTTCTTTAAATCCCAACTTGGCATAAAAGCCAGGGGCCTGAAAAGTGTAAGTATCGAGATACAAGTCGGTCACTCCATATGCTTTCGCTTCCGTTTCAAGGCGCGCCATCAACAGCGAACCCACACCGGATTTGCGCTGTGATTCATCTATCCACAAAAACTCGACAAATAAAGTATTGGAAAATATCTCACCCGTTAACCCACCGACAAATTCTCCACGCTCATCTTCGACATAGCAAGCTAGACTATGGACGTCTTGGTCAGGGAAATGCTTCATATTGAAAGACTTAAGGCCAGTGTAAATGACATCTTTAATATTCTTCGGAGGGTTTAAGACAAACTGAACATTCATAACGACTACCTTGTCACATGAGTAAATTGCCACGCGAGTATATGGTCACGTGAGTCAATTCTGATATAAAAAAGGCCAGCTGATGCTGACCTTCATGCTTAGCTAGCCAATGAGCTTAACATCCATATCGCTAACACAACAAATACCAAGCCCATAAATTTGTGTTGATAAGCACGGAAATTCGCGTTCTCTAGCAAAGGCTTACCTATAGTACCAACCAAAGCAACCAGCAGAAGGTTGAACAGCAAACCCAACACATTCAGTAGTAATCCTAACACGAGCATTTGCTCGCCCGAGGTTGCATTAATATTGCTCGACACAAACTGGGGTAAGAACATCACAAAAAACACTAAGGCTTTTGGATTTAGCAAATTACTGACTAAGGCGCGCTGGTAAAAAGTGGTTGCGACTTTACTTCCTTCGCCTAAATCGGGGGCATCTGCCGCACTCGCGCGAACACAATCCCAACCCATTTTAAGTAGATACGCGCCACCGAGGAAATGAAGAACTTTGAGCGCAATTGGGCTCATCGCAATCAAAGCAGAAACGCCCAAAGCGGCCAACAACGTCAAGATGATTCCCGAGGTGGCGTTACCTAAACTTGCGAAAATTCCCACCTTTTTGCCGTAGCTCATACTAGAGCTGGCAATAAGCAGCATATCTGGGCCTGGTAGCAATAACAGTGCAACAACAGCTGTTAGATATATCGGCAGCACAGCAATATCAATCATTTTATAATTTTAGTTAGACAATAAAGTGCGATATTTTATATCAATAAAATGCCACTTTCCATCTTAATCACAACAGTCACTACCGGAAAATCCAGTGTAATTAACCAAATTAATAGCAAATATAGAAATCGTTAAAAAACGCAATTTTGTACAAAAAATCACACAAGCGGTAAGCTATCCCGAATCTCCGACAAAGATAAAACAATAACCGACAATGGCTAGCACTCATCGCATAGCTAGGTAGCGTTACTCACGATCAATAATCACAAACGTCTATGGATACAATGACTATCAATACCGATTCACGCTTAAACCGCAGTAAACTATTTTGCCAAGGTGCTATCGCCATGGTGCCATTAAGTATTGCCGTAATTCCTTGGGGACTGCTAGCGGGTTCTTTTGCCATTGAGTCCGGTTTAACGGTTTTAGAAAGCCAAGCGCTCTCTGCTATTTTGTTCGCAGGTTCAGCCCAACTGGTGGCCACTGGGATGTTCAAAGCAGGCGCAACACTTGCCACTATGCTGTTGGCAATATTTTTTATTACGTCTCGTCATCTACTCTATAGCGTCTCAATGCGAGAGAAAATCAAACCACTCCCGCTTAAATGGCGCTTGGGGTTGGGCTTTTTGCTCACCGATGAGCTGTTCGCGATTTGTGGCCAACAATCCGAGAAACAGTTTGATCGCTGGTACGCACTGGGAGCAGGTTTGAGTTTCTATCTATGCTGGAATCTCGCCACTTTGGCTGGCATTATCGCAGGCACACACATACCCGCCATCAATGAACTTGGCTTAGAGTTTGCTGTGGCTGCAACCTTTATCGCCATCGTTGTCCCTAACATCAAATCTTCGCCAGTCTTGGTGGCAGTGTTAGTTTCACTGATACTTTCGGTTTGGTGCTATGCGCTACAAATAGAATCAGGGCTAATGATCGCCAGTGTCGCAGGTATGGTAGCGGGTTATCTCACCGAGACACTGCGTGGAGGAAAAGCATGATCTTGCTCTCTATTGTTGCTATGACTGTGTTGGTTTTTCTAAGTCGTTATCTGTTTCTAGAGCCACGTTTGCCACTTAAGCTCAACTCACAAGCACACAGGCTGCTGACTTATTCAAGCCCTGCTGTGCTGACCGCGATTTGGGCTCCGATCGTATTTATGCCAGAACAGGAGCTATCGCTTTTAAGCTCTAACCCTTACTTGGTCGCTGCCATTATTGCAGCACTATTGGCCTGGAAAACTAACAATGTACTACTGACTACCATTGTGAGTATGGTCCTCTTTTTAGCGCTGAAACTGCTTTAACCAAACAACGCGACAATAATAAACAAGACTAAACCAATCACTAATGTGCTTTTGATAAGCGTAGCCAAGCTGTTGGTGCCTCCTTTGGGGGCCCGGTTACAACATCCCATAAAAAACCTCCTATTGAGCAATCAATAAGAGGTTAATCCTTGCCCCAAGGTTAAAGTAAAGGGCTTTATTGCGCGACCCACTCTATTTCTATCAAGGTGGTGTCATGCGACTTTAGGCGCGCTAAAAACAGATCGCCGGGGTGAACCTCCCCCACGCCCTGAGGCGTCCCCGTCATAATAATGTCCCCATCACACAAGGTAGTATAGCCAGCAAGCTCTTGTAATATGGTGCTAGGTGAATACATCATCTGTTTGACTGATCCTTTCTGGACCCGCACACAGTTAATGAATAGCTCAATTTCAAGCGAATCAACGTCAATCCCTTTCAACGGCACAAAACGGCTAAACACGGCAGAACCATCAAACGCTTTCGCCCGCTCCCAGGGAAGCCCTTTTTGTTTGAGGCGCGACTGAAGCTCGCGCTTAGTCAAATCTAAACCGAGGCCAACCGCAGCAAGAGCCCCTTTTTCAACCACGAAACAGATCTCTCCTTCATAGTGAAGAGGCTCTTGATGAAAGGAGTGCAACGTTGTCGATATTGATGTCGGCGGCTTAGAAAAAACCACCATCTGATCGGGAATGGCGTTATTGAGCTCTTGAATATGCTCAAGGTAGTTTCGCCCAACACATAAAATTTTACTTGGCTGAAGCAATTGTTCACCGACTTTCACACTATACATGCCATCTTCCCTGACTGATTAATCAAACAGCGGCTATTTTAATCAAAGTCACTAGTAATTAAATGATAGAAAGGCATTTTTTCAGTCTTGATCCCAGCATAGGTTATTTAAATCGACGAGCTAAAATGACACTAACCGCAAATAATCAAAAAGCCCTCGACAATACGAGGGCTTAATCAATTCAATGATGTCGTGACTATCGACGGTTCACGGCTTTAATAAAGACTTGTTGTGCGCCTTCAACATTAAGTGCTTTGGCCTCTTCAAGTAAGCTAAGCGCTTTATCTAAATTGTCTGATTTCACCGCCGACTCAATCGCGTTGTGGTAGTAGACTTGAGTTTCGGGTTGGACGACTGAAGGAGTTCGTTTTGCCGTTTTCTGGATGGGCTCAGAGCTAGTCGCTACTTGCTTTTCTCGAGAGTCAGCTATGACGTTTTTCTGCCCATGTCCGCTGAGGGTGAGCGTTTCTAACTCTAGCGTAAACGAGCCTTGTGTCGAGGATAAATAAGTTGGGTCAGTGACAATCGGTAATGGTTCTCCTGACTCTTCAGCACGAACTTTAGCAGGATGAGGGACAACAACTTTGTCACCCAACTGGCTGTTGTCAGAATACACCACCATATATGGGGTATCGGCTGTATTAACTTCTGTTTTTAACTCAAAGCGGTTTCTGGCCAGCGCATCAGAGAAAAGAACTTCAAAATCTTCGCGCCCAAAGGTTCTCACTACTTCAAAGTGTTCGTTCAGCAGTTGTACTGAAGGGATAGCGACCTGACTGTCGAGCATCAGACTTCTTAAGACAATATCAACATTGCCTGATTGCTGGTGAAAAGCCATCGGTACAAAAAAACTCTTACCTGTGTCAAATTGAGCCGCTGGAGAAGAGTTATCAATATTGAATTTAAGAGTTTGGTTTTGATTTAAGAACACCCAAGGAAAATCTTGAGAACTCTGGCAACAAACTTCCGCAGTAATTGGGGAGGTATTTTGTGAAAGTTCGAGGCTGTTGTTAGAAGAACAACCTATCAGACTAAGGCCAGATAACAATAATACTAAGCTATGTCTCATCTTATTTCCTTAATTGTTATAGGATGAAAGGCGGCCCAATGGCCGCCTTGTCTTTTTAACAGTAAACTAGGTTAACGCCAAGAAGTTAGAACCAGATTTCAGCTTCTACACCAAAGCGAGTTTCTGAGTCATCGTTGTTGGTAGTCCAACCATCGTAGTTGCTGTCGCTTGACTTCATGTAAGTAATGTATGGTTTGATTTGTGGGCGGCCCCAGTAATCAGCATTAACCGTAAATACAGGAGCTAACGTAGCAGTGTAGAAGTTAGTATCTGCTTTTTCACGTCCCCAAGCTCCATCTTCACCTAGCATTTCACGAGCATAAGTTAGTACCGCTTCCATACGGAAATTGTCGTTAACCTTGTACGATGGAGTTACACCAAAGAACGCGCGAGTTACACCATCTTTTGAACCCCAAACAGAATCAGTTCTATCGTTATTTAGATCCCAGTAAACTAATTCAGTACCAATTTGTAAGTTATCTGTCGCGTTAGCTACACCGTAAGAAGTAAAGAATAGAGATTCATCATCTTTATCCCACCCACCATTCCATGAACCAAAGTTTACGCCTTTAGTCGCTGAAATGCCTTTACCGTATGTAAGTGCAGTAGTTGACCAACCATCTAGGCCGTAGAAGCTAGAAGAGTAAGTCACCGCTAGGCCCACACCGTCATCAGCATTGTCAGGGTTCTCTACGTTTGTACGAGACTGAATTTTAATGTCAAAATCAAACTTACCACCCAAAGCTTCTAGGCCGTAGTAATATAAGTCAACAGAAGTCATTGTCTTGCTATTGCCGTTTGAATCAAGTTCACCATTCTTACAGTTTTGACCATTACATGCACCGTCACCAGCATCAGCAGAAACAACAGCTAAGCCCATGTTGTCATATTGCACACCTGCACCCAGACCAGCAGATTGTTTCCAAAACTCTTTAGTAATGATACCCGCTTGACGGTTTAAGTAACGCTTACCAGCCCAAATACTTGTGCCTTCAGTAAAGAACGATAGATCACCTAGCTCAACATAAGCTTCTTTGAATTCAAGCTGACCTGTCTCTAGATGACCTTCATTACCACCTGAAGAAGTGTAGTAGCCGCGGCCATTTTTACCTTCGTTGTTGCCATATTCAGTTTTTAATACGTACTTCGACCACGCACCATTTTCGTAATTGTCACCACGAGTAACTGTAAACTCCACTTGGTTAGGGTTAGCAGAAAACGCTGCGCCAGCAGCACGATAATCACGACGGTTTTCCCACGTTCTCTTGTTGTCAAGAGACTCTCCTACATTATATAAAAGGTGCGCGTAGCCATTTACTTGCCAACCTTGATTCACTTTGTCTTCTGCGAAAGCTGAGCCAGCAGCTAGAGTCGTCGCCACTGCAGCAGCAATTACACTTACTTTTTTCATTATTAACTCCATTTAGGGATTATTATTCTTTTACTCTCTTGGTGCTTAACTCTGTAAAAGGCAGAAACAGACTCAAAATAGAAGAGAGGTAAGATGGGATCTAGGCTCTTGCCCTTGTCCCCGTATGTTTCAACTGCTGTAAGATTAACTGGGGAGTAGACAGACAAAATCCTCCAGATGAGAAATAGTTAAGGGGGATGAGAAAGGAGTAGAGATCATACCCTACGACGTTTTTAAGGGTTGAATCACAAAAGTAAGGCGGAGATGAATAGATTCGGAAAAGATTGTCACCACAGAATGTCAGATCGCTCACTGTTTATCGATAAAAAACACAAATAATGAAATTAAATTACAGAAGTATTTTTTAATAAAGAAGCTTGACCTGATCTATACAAAACTATTTACTAATATTTCATTATGAAACAAAAAACAAAGTAATTACGATGCAGTGTTCACGTCCATACCCCTTAGGGGCGACAACCGATAGCCAAGGATGCAATTTTTCAATTTATGCTCCTGACGCAGAAGATATTAAGCTCGCCCTATTTGAAAAAAGTGGCGAGTTCAAAACCTACCCGTTGGACAATGAGTACGCGGGCATCAGATTCACTCACATTGCCGGCATAACGATAGGCCAACGCTATGGTTATATTATTGAGGTCAAAAACAAGGCCCACTTCATCTCTGATCCTTACGCTAAAGCAATCGACAAACCACTGCATTATCAAGTTCCCTACAATAGCGATAAAAGTTTCCAACTTGCTAAGTGTGTCGTCGTTGACGATGCTTTCGATTGGCAAGGAATAACGCCGCCAAATCGCCCACGAGAAGAAATGGTGTTATTCGAAACCCATGTCAAAGGGGTAACGAAACTCAATCCAAGTGTTAGTCCTAGTCATCAAGGTTGTTACCTCGGGCTTATCAGCTCTGAAATGTTGGCATTCTATAAACAGCAAAACATTAATACCCTACAACTTTTGCCTATTGCTGCCTGTATGCACGAACCACACTTACTCAAAATGAATAAGGTCAACTACTGGGGCTACAATCCCTACTTATTTATGGTTCCCGACCCTCGTTATGCTAAAAAAGACGCCGTCCTTGAGCTCAAAACAGCGATTCGCGAGCTGCATCGCAACGGCATTGAGGTGATTTTAGACGTAGTCTATAACCATACTGCTGAGGGCGGCGCTGATGGACCTGTGTTCAATTTAAAAGCATTAGACAAGCATTACTACATTAAGCAAGGAGAGCATTTCGCTAACTACACAGGGTGTGGCAACACCGTTGATCTTTCGTATCAACCTGCGCTTAACCTTGTGATGGACACGCTACGTTACTGGGTAAGCGAATATCAGATCGATGGTTTTCGTTTCGACTTGGCGGCGACACTGGGCCGTCAAGGTGAGCAATTCAGCCCAGATGCGGGGTTCTTTAAAGCAGTAGGTCAAGACCCTATCCTCAAACAGGTTAAATTGATTGCCGAACCTTGGGATATTGGCCCTAATGGTTACCAAGTAGGTAACTTCCCACTGGGTTGGAATGAATGCAACGATCGCCTGCGCGATATTACCCGTAGCTTTTGGCGAGGTGATCATGGCTACCTGAAAGAGTTCGCGACACGTCTTATGGGCTCACGCGATCTCTACAGCGCAGCTAACTGGCCATACAAACTGACCGTCAATTACATTACCTATCATGATGGCTTCTGCATGCAAGATCTTGTGTCATACAAGCATAAACATAACGAAGCGAATGGCGAGCAAAACCGTGACGGTCACGGTGATAATCGCTCAGATAACTATGGCGTCGAAGGCCATAGTGAAAATCTTCTGATTGTTGAAAAACGAGAAAAGCAGAAGCGCAACTTTATGGCGAGTCTACTCTTCGCCTTTGGTATCCCTCATATTCTGACTGCGGATGTCTTGTCTCATAGTCAACAAGGTAACAACAATGCCTATTGCCAAGACAACGACATTAGCTGGCTAAATTGGCAATCTAGCGACAATAAACAGCGTTTTAAAGCGTGGCTTGCGGATATGGTTAAAGCGCGTCAAACGTATATGGTACCTTTCATTAAGGCATTCAGTGGCAAGCAACGTAATCAAAATCGCATTTATTGGCGCCGTCTGGATGGGCGTTTTATCGAACACGATGACTGGAACCAACTTAGCTCGCTTGCACTACACTTAGGCATTGGCGAAAAAGGTAATGAGCTGTTCTATTGCATCAACCAAACTAATGCTCCAGCGCGTTTTACCCTACCAGAAGCCGCTAACAGCTGGCTTATGATCTGCAACACCGACTCGCATGATGTGCACCAGAGTATTGATCACAAGCAAGTCTTAATTGCACCTAGCTCAATGGCCATTTTCTTTACCCAAGGCGTTTAAGTCACACAAGCAGATGAGTGGCCTATCAACTAAACTGATCGGCCATAATCTTTGCCATGGGTTACCGTTTACCGTAACGTGCCATCGCTGCTTGCTCTTTCGGCACCACCGTTTTGCCAATTGGCGCTAATGAAATCAGCGCGAGTTTCAGGTGCTGCAACGCGAAAGGAATACCGATAATGGTAATAAAACACGCCACCGCCGACATAATATGACCAATGGCGAGCCAAATTCCCGCGAGCAAAAACCAAATAATGTTACCAATCGTTCCTAGTGGACTGGTCCCTATATCTAATTCATCGGTTAATTCGTTGCGACTAACCGCTTCTTGACCGAATGGGAAAAACGAAAAGTTTCCCATCACAAAACACGCACGTCCCCATGGAATCCCAATGATACTAATAAAGGCCAACAGTCCGAAAAACCACCACATCAGCCCCATAATAATGCCGCCACATAGGAACCAAATAATATTACCTAATACTCTTAGCACTGCGTTTTTCCTCGCTAATTAACTATAAACCGATTGATATTGGGGCGATTGCCAAACGCCTAGCTCATTCCTTGCCATACCGCAGTACCGCCACTGATTGAACATAGCAACAGAGCAGCGATACGAATTTGTTGTTTGGGCAAAGTTTGTGTCGTTGCTCGCGCTAACTTATAACCAAGCCATGCAGCCGGGATGAGTGGTACAGAGATCCATAAGTGGTGCAAGGTCAGAAAACCGGCAGGAATTTGGATAATAAGCGAAATAATCGAACTAAAGACAAAAAAAGCCGACAGATTACCTCGCAGCTGGTTGGCTTCTTGATGTTGCAGCAGCAGTGCCATTGGTGGGCCTCCAATCGCCGAACTGGTACCAAAAAAGCCCGAGAAAAAGCCAGCTACGCCCATTCTTGTTGGCGTAGGCTCAATGCGAAACGGCAATAAACTCACTACCACGGCAAGCAGCACGAGAAATCCAAGCCATAGGGCAAGTAAATCGGTCGATACCATCACCAATAGCACGCCACCAGCTATCGAGCCTGGCACTCGGCCAATCAATGCCATCTTCAATCCACCGATTTCAACACTATCACGATGCTTCAACGCGTTAAGTATTGAAATAAATAACGCCACTAAACAGATAGGCGCAGGCACATAGTCCGGCGAGATCAAAAACAACAGCGGCGCGGCAACAATGGCCAAACCAAAACCAATCGCGGTTTGAACAAAAGAGCCCAAAAAAATCAGCAACGCGGCAATCATTGCCTCTGGTGTTATCCACTCGGCGAGCATATAAACCCTTTAATTCAAAGGAAAATGAACACCTATCATAGTCCAATTGAACATCTAATCAACCGCGATTATCCACCATGTAACCAATTTATCTATAAGTGATTTAAGTGATTCAGATAGCCTTGCGCCGTCTCTAACACCGCTTGTTGTGCGTCAGAGTCCATGTTATCCCAAGAACGATAAATCACACCGATACGAGGGTTGGAGGCTAACGTATCACGATGTTTGACCATAAATCGCCAATACAAGCTGTTCATCGGACAAGAACGCTCACCACTTTTACTCTTAATCTGATAATGACAGCTCTTGCAGTAGTCACTCATACGATTGATATACGCACCACTGGCCGCATAAGGCTTGGTACCGACCACACCGCCGTCGGCAAATAGCGCCATTCCACGAGTGTTGGGCATTTCCACCCACTCAATCGCATCAATATAGATACCTAAATACCAAGCATCGACCTGACTCGGTTCAATTTCGCTGATTAAACAGAAATTCCCCGTTACCATTAAGCGCTGTATATGATGCGCGTACGCATAATCCAACGATTGACCTATCGCTTGACTCAAACAGGCCATTTTGGTTTTGCCATTCCAGAAGTAGTCAGGAAGGTGGTTTTGTGCCTTAAGATGATTTTTATGCGCATACTCTGGCATGTTGATCCAATAGACACCACGAACATATTCACGCCAACCGATGATTTGTCGGATAAAACCTTCTACCTGAGCGATATCAATGTCAGGGTTTTTGGCATAAGCCGACAACGCCGCCTCAACGACCTCAAGCGGGCTTAACATTTTACTGTTGAGCGAGAATGACAGTCGACTGTGGTATAAGCTCCACTTCGCCGAATGCTGCGTGGTCATCGCATCTTGAAAACGACCAAACAGAGGCAAGCAAACCTGACAAAAATGCGCCAACAGTGACAAACTTTGATTGCGGTTAACGGGCCAAAGTAACGTCGGTCCTATTTTGCCTAAGGTACTAATTTTGTGGCGTTCAATGCGCTCAAGTATTGCGTCGATAGGCACAGAAAACATCAGCGGTTCAGGAAGTTGCTCAATATCGGTTGGTTTGAGCTTATTTCGATTGTTGGCATCATAATTCCACTTTCCGCCCACCGGCTTTCCCTGATCCATTAAAATATCAAAGCGCTTACGCATCTTGCGATAAAAATGCTCCATCATCACATGTTTGCCTTTATTGAAATGCTCGCAAATCTCTGGGTAAGGCAATAAGAAATGCTCCGTTTCAACACGCTGTGATGCACATTGTTCTAGCTTGAGCGCCTCTAACTGTATAGAGAGGCGGTATTCATCGGGTCTTTGGTACTCAAACTTACTCGCGCCCGTTGTCGCGACATAATGACCAATCAAGTCACTGAGCGAGTCGAACGGCTTAGTTTCATCTAAGGTCAAATGCAGCACCTGATGGCCTTGCTCTTGCAACTGATAGGAAAACGTCTCCATCGCGGCAAAGAAAGCACATATTTTCTGGATATGATGGCGAGTGTAGTGCGCCTCTTGATCAAGCTCTGCAATAAGATAAAGCACTGAATCATCGACCTGAGCAAACCATGAATGGTTACTATTAAGCTGATCGCCCAAAATCAGTCGAATGGTATTAAATTGCACTATGGTGTCACTCCATGATTGTTGGTCTCAAGCCAGCGGGCAATAAATACCCCGTGTGGATCATACATCGCGGTTTGTTTTTCGAGATTAAATTGACGATTTGGATTGGTATCGGCGCCGACTCCCGCCAAATATTGCCAATTGCCCCAATTAGACGCGACATCGTAATCAATCAACTGAGTTTCAAAGTAAGCCGCACCATAACGCCAGTCTAATCCGAGCTCATGAATAAAGCAGCTGGCGACCAATTGGCGGCCACGGTTTGACATATATCCGGTTTGGCTAAGCTGGCGCATACAGGCATCAACAATGGCATACCCTGTTCGGCCTTGAACCCAAGCGTCAAAGCGTGCCTGATTAAAATGCTTGCTTACTGCCGCTGTTTTTAAACCCGAGTGAACAAACAGTCGTTGCCCCTGTTTTATCGCGTACCAATAAAAAAACTCTCGCCACAGCAGCTCAAAATAGATCCAATAGGTCGAGTCATTAGCGCCATGCTGAGCTTGATAACTTAAGAGCTGACGCATTATCTGCCTTGGTGATACACACCCGAGCGCAAGCCAAGCAGAGAATTTGGTCGAGTAATCTTTGCCCTCCAAACCGTTGCGAGTTAGTTTGTACTGACTTGCATTGTGAGTTGCAAAATAGTCTCGGCAATGCTGCAGCCCTGCTGTTGAACCGCCAGTCAACCATTGCTCGTTGGTCGAGTATTTAACTGGAGCTAGGCTGGCAAAAGGAAGCTCAATCGCTTGCGGCAGTGAACTCACGCTGGCACAAGCAAGTAACTCAAGCGACTCAACGCGCTTGCGAAACTGCGTGAATGTATTCGGCAATTTGTCGAGATCAAAAGGCAGTTGCTCTGCATGGAACAGGCTGCTGACATTTTCTTGCCTGACTTTGAGTAACGGGAAAGTTTGCTGCAAAGCTTGTACGCAACGCTGCTCATTGTAACCACTATGTCGATTGCAATAGAGATGAGTGACCTTCGCGGAGCTGACAAGCTCATGCAGAGCATCAAAAGGGTCCTCGTTTAACATCATTAGCTGTTGGTCGAATTGAGATAGCTGGAAAGCAAGATCGTGTAATGACTGATCAATAAATCGTTGTTTCTCAGTGCCAAACTGAGTTTGCTGTGAAAATTGCGCCAAAAAAGGGCTAATCGCAGCAGGGCAATAGACGCAAATCAACGCATCCACTTCTTTTGCGGCGAGCGCTAGCAAATTGTTGTCTTCAACTCTTAGGTCATGACTGAACCAATAAAGCCCGATCGTTTGCTGCAACATTTTCTCTCCTGTAAAACAATCAGCGAGGCCTAGGTTGCCTCGCTGAGTTTATACGTAACGACAAGCGTATAGAGTTTAGTTGAGCAAGTTAATTACGCCGTTTGGTCGGTGTATCGCCGCAGCAATATCGCAAACAATTTGGTGAGATGAATTAACCTTGACTAGAGGATTACTCTTTATCGAAGCTATCAACCACTATCGCGCCCATAGACGCGGGCATGGCGATGACAATCACTCGCTTTAACGATGTCACGGGATCATCAACCAAGGGAAGTTTGTCGATACACACTAATACCAACGCCACCACAAACGCCGCCATGACATAAGCCGAGACGATCCGCAAAACAAACACGCCTTTGCGGTGTTGAATATCGCGTTGAAAGACACTCTCATAAGTAAACAAAGTCAAAAATGTCAGTGACAAGGTCATTAACATTAATAAGTTACTGGTTGGCAGCGTCTCTCCCAGTCGCCACGCTTCTTCCGAAAAAGAGATCGGTACCGCCAGCGCAAAAGCGCCGACAAAAATTTGCCCAGCATCTTCAAAATTAAAGCTCAATTTCATGACGATCTCTTTACACAGTCGTTTAACCAGCCAACTGTTTCGGGCAATTCCGCCTGAATATCCTGAGGCATAATTTTCACCTTCAACCAACCAACACCATAGACAGCAGGATAGACCATAACAGTCGGATATGTAACGTCTTGTAGATCATAGCGCTACGCTATACACAAAATAGATTGCCTTTATATTCAGCTCGTTATTTTATTATGAAATTAATCGAACAACTAAAGAGCCTGGAGCGCGCACCGATTCGACGTTATGACTGATAACCGTGCCATTGGATGGCGCAAAGTAGCTATAGATTTCATCACCAAAGCTATTGTATTGCGTTGCAAGTTGCTGCCCCTGCTCAACTCGCTCTAGCAACGCAACATGACACAGAACAAAGCCTCCTTGCTGGGCCCGAATGCTGGTAATCTGGCTGCCTTCAATGCAAGCATTGTTATTCTCAGTGACCTGACCTTCAAGCAATTCATACGCGCGCAATACATTGATTACCCCTTGTGTGGCACGCTCGACCATGGTCAGGTCAGTGTAGCGCCCTACTCCGACTTCAATCGTGATCGATGGAATCTGCGATCGGTTGTAGACGGTTTCCAAAATGCCCGGATCGCCAGGATCGTTAAGAATGACATCTGGGTTAATTAGCCTCGCCATACGCAAGGCATCTGCAAGTCGATAATCAGCAAACGCATAAAGCGGGTACGCACTGCCACTGGTCTGTGAGTGAAGATCAATCGCCAAATCGGCATTAGGCTTGAGTAAGTTCTCCCATAAGCTATGCGCGTAGCGACTGGCATCATCACCATTGGGGTTACCAGGAAACAAACGATTTAGGTTAGACGAAGAGCTATCAGGCGCTGCAGAGTGAAAGTCGCGACTATGGCGCGCGATACCCGATAAGTTAACCGCTGGCACGATAGTGATACAACCACTTATGGTTTGTCCTTCGAGCTCACGCGCAACTTGATGCGCGGTGAGAATACCGTTTTGCTCATCACCATGGACACCCGCCGTAATTACAATCCGCTTACCAGGTGTTACGCCTTTAAACACTCGAACAGGCAAGGCTTGTGGATGGCCTATCGCATCGGTCGCAACGGCAAACCAAAACTTATGCTCACCTGGTTCAAGCGCGTTGACGTCCAGCGCTTGCAAGGTCGGGTACATGGGAACAATTGATTGATTTAACGGCTTAGTCATTTTCATCCTCACAGCCAAAAGGCGGGTATCCATCACCCGCCTTAGGTTACTCTACTTGCTACTCTAATATGGAACGCCCAGTTTGAGTAGCCTTGAGAGGTTGAAAATGCTGACCACTTAGCTTTCTTTGGTTGATGTCACAACAACACTAAATAGAATCAGTCCTCCACCAATCAACTGCATAACACCGAGCGACTCTTGTAACCAGATCATGGCAAACAAAGCGCCAAACAGTGGTTCACTGCCCATCAACAACGACACGCGCGTGGGTGAGGTACGTCGTACGGCGTAGTTTTGAACATAAAACGCAAACAGTGTGCAAAATACCACCAAATAGGCCAGCGTCATCCAAAACTCACTACTGGTTGGAATCACTATCTGTGACGCGGGCAAATAAATCAAAGCACAGCTGATCGCAACAAGCGCGACCACCAAAGATTGCAATGAGGTCAGTGTGGTCGTAGTGATCGCCTTCCCTTCAGTAAAACGCTTGGTTAATGTCACCATTAAAGCGCGCAATAAGGCAGCGGCGAGAATAAAGTAGTCACCGCTGTTCAAAGATAATTCAATGTTTTGATTACTGGTCAGCAGCAGCACACCAACCACACTGCATACGGTGAGTAACCATAAGGTATTACTGACGCGCTTTTTGTTAATAATCAACTCGGCAAAAGCGGTTAAGATAACCGATAAGCTGATTAAAAACGCCGCATTGGATGCAGAGGTCTGCGAGACCCCAAACACTTCGCAGAAAAAAATCGCCGATAGAATAAAGCCGGTCGGTATGGCAATCTTCCAGTCTTTGTTGAGTCCTCGGCGAAAGTCTCGAATCACCACAGGTAGCATACATAAAAAAGTGATTGAGAAACGAATCGAAATGAATACCAGCACGCTAGTATAAACCAGGGCACTTTTGGTTAGACCATAACTGGTACCCCAGAATATCGCCACTAACAACAATAGTGATTCGGTTAATGGAAACCTAAAACTTCCTTTTTTTAATTGACCCGCAGCCGTTGTCATCCTATTCCTCCATTTTTGTAAAAGCGATCACGAGTACATCCCTGTACGCGCACTTATCTAAGCAAACTGGCGTGATCGGCGACACTTCATGCATGGTGGCAAGGTCATCGGACATCACAATATCGAAGCTCTTATCTAAGGTCAGACGCTCCAATACGTTTTTGTTGTCATCAGTAATCACCGTTTCTCCACCCGTGATATTGGTGCGGTTAATCATCAATGAAGCAATATAAGTAACGCCATCACGGTGCAACCCTTCTGGAGTCGGCTTGCCGACACTATGGCCATCAGTAATAATTCGATATGGATGTAAACGGATATTCCAGTTGGTTGCTTGTCCTTGCGCCCCATCGTAAACATCACTCATCATCAGCAATAGTTTTTCCAAAATTGGTGACATGATGAATCGGTCAGTCAAAGGTTCAAAATGGCGTTTCACATCGCCATTTAGTGGATTAACCGCCGCGGGCTGAACGTAAGCTTGATGAGGTAGCATCACCAACTGCTGGCTATGTTTGCCCTTATTAAACTGGCCGTAACGTCGATAGCGATAAGTGCCTCCATCGGCCATATACTGGTCACGCTCAAGGTTATGCCAACAGCTTTTAAACCGCACCACTTCATCAACATTGGTCGCGAGCATGCTGGTCATCTGTTTGCCACTGACAAACACATAGCGATTTTGATTGAGCAAGTTAGCAATGACCGAGGCGTGTCGTTCTCTGGGCTTCTTAACGATATCCATTCGACGTTGCCTCCGAGTTACAGCTGCGGCTGACAGCAGGAGAAGGAATCACTAAGGTGCGCTGACTGCGTAACTTAGCCGTGTCCACTTCCCAGCGGTCTCTATCACGCAAGTACTTAGCCTTATCAGCGACAATAGCGGTCGCCAACGCGTTTCCGCGCGATAGTTTGAAGAGAACACTGCCAGAGATAGACTCGGCAGTGTGAGCGATGAACGCATAGCTTGCACACTGTAGAGTGCTTCCCCAACGACCTTCTACGGCCTCTTGAGTCCACATTTCGTTTTGCATAGCTTTAGCTTTGAGTACATCTGTGGGTAACGTTGCTGTTTCTAGCAACTTATATGCTTTCATGAGGATAAGAGCAGCGGGTGCTTCGCGCACCTCTAATACTTTCTCATCGTCATCTAAATGGTCGAAACCGATGTAACGACCTATTTCATACGCGCCAACGTGGTTGTTAATGAAAGCAATCATTTCCCTAAGGTTTATCGGCAAATCATTAATCGTTACCGGATACCCCTTACGAAATCCTATTTTAATTTGATGTTTATCGAGTTGCTGCTGTGGCTGCCACTGCGACCACGAGAACAGCGACTCAGAAAGTGTAAAACCTTCAGGGTCATCAAGAACACCTGACTCAAACTCGCGGCACCAAAGATTCGCATCGCCACTGACCGAACGAGATTTAAATCCCACCAGGCCAGAGTGAAACAACGCGTTTGCTTTATCTTCTCGGCTCAATGCGGAATACTCATAGGGTGAGCCGTAGTAACCTTGATAGCCACTTGCCTCAATCGCACCATTAAGGCGTCGAAGGCTGTTTTGCGATTGATTAGCGGTGTGAATAATGGCATCGCACTGGAGTTGCTGCGCCACTTCGATCGCTTTACTGATGATAATTGGCCGAGATAATGAAGAACTGACCGGATAATCGCCCAAATAAAGCGCTTGGGCCTGAATCGCAGAGACGATGCTGTGCTCAACAAATTCTTGCTGGGCATCAATGATCTGCAAATCGACGCCATAATGGTTGGTGATCAGTTCTAGGTTTTCGCGATCAATACCATCGCCGAGATCAACCACTAACGCGGTAACCTTCGCATCGATCTCTTTTAATACTTCAAGTAGGTAACTGCTGTCTAATCCCCCACTAAAAAGTGTCAATACATGCTTCACTGCAGGTGAGATCGCTTGAATATCTTCGATACTTCTTATTTTTTTCACGATGTCCTTTCCACTCATCTTGTCATTCATTGACTTATTTAGTATCCATAAGTAACTTAATTGAAACAATATAGCCATTTCGCAAAGGATTTTTGCACCATGGACACAAATAAGCTTATTCCATTACTTTCTGAGATGGCGATCTTCGTTAATGTGGTTGAATCGGGGAGTTTTTCTAGCACGGCACAAAAGCTTGGTGTCTCCCCCTCTTCCGTTAGCCGTTCAGTGACGCGATTAGAAAATGCTTTGCAGGAAAGATTACTTGAACGGACGACACGCAAGATGCGTTTAAGCTCAACAGGGCAAGAAGTTTACGCCTTATGTAGCGATATGATGAATTCGGCTAAACTTGCGGTATCGGCCGCCCAGGTCGATAAAAGTGAGGTCTCTGGTACGCTCAGAATCGCGGCGCCCAAAGCACTTTCTCGTCAAGTCCTAATGCCCATGGTGCTCGACTTTATTGAGCTTTACCCTTATGTTGCCCTCCAGTTAAAAGTCGCTGACCATTACATTGACCCCATTGGTGACGAAGTTGATGTTATTATCCATATCACTGATAAACCCACCGAGGGATTGATTGCCAAACCGTTAGCCAATTGCCGCTTGGTTATGTGCGCAAGTCCTGAATATCTTGAACAACACGGCACACCAATTCATCCGGAAGATATCGCCAACCACAACTGTTTGTGCTTGGGGGAGAACCCACGCGACCGCATATGGGACTTTACTAATAACCTTAAAAAAGTCTCAATCAATGTCAAAGGTTCTTTTACCGTTAACCATAGCGAAATCCGCCGTGAAGCCGTGATTCGTCATACTGGCATATCGGTTTTCCCCGAATTTGCTATTCAGTCGTATATCGAGTCAGGTCAAGTGATTGAAATATTGCCAGACTGGCATGTGGGTGGGAACTATCAGGGCAATATTGTCGCGCAATATGCCCAGTCTAAGTTCATTCCGGGACAGATCAAAACCTTTGTCGAATATTTACAACAGCGATTTAGCCAATAGACCAAACGCGCTAAGCGAAAGCAGTTAGCTCGCCGATTGCGCCTCAAGTTGCTTAACTAAACGATCCACAGCCCGCCAGCCTAACATTCATCACATAATAATTATCTAAAACAGTGCTTTAACAAAAATTCGAATGTCGTTATGGTGTATCAATGTTCAATCAGTCGTTAAGTTAAGGCAATAATATGGAAATAATAATACGTCCGACTCAAGTTAGTGATGCCGCTGCATTATGTGATATCTATTCACAACCGCAAGCACAACGAGAAACGCTGCAACTGCCGAAACCTTCAGTGGTCATGTGGACGAAACGACTGGAAAGCATGCCTCAAGGCGTTTACAGCTTTGTTGCAGAGATAGATGGACGAGTGGTGGGAAATATTGGCTTTGAACATTCTCAACGACCTCGCACCGCCCATTGTGCTAGCTTTGGTTTGGGTGTTCATGATGACTTTCATGGTCGAGGAGTAGCCAGTAAGCTGATTGAGACCGTGCTCGATTTGGCCGATAACTGGCTGCAAATTAAACGAGTCCAAATCGAAGTGAACAGCGACAACGAAAAAGCGATAGCCTGCTACAAAAAGTTTGGCTTTAAAATCGAAGGCGAAGCCAAATGGGGATCATTTCGTGATGGTCAATTGATTAACACCTATTACATGGCGAGGATTCAGGCTTAGTGCTCAGTCAACCTATTTCGTTACGATAAGGCGTACTTAGCGGTACGCCTTAAGTGTTTCTAGCGCTTGAGCAGTGAGCGCTTCGGTGTAAGCATTAATCTTCCAATGGTCCGGACTCCATCCTTTAACGAAGCGTTGAAAATCGGCCCAAGCGATAGCAAATAATGGCCGCCAAGCCTGCTCTACCCTTTGTGCACAGAGTTGAGGCTGACTGTCACTGAGCGCAAGTTGCAAATGCGCAAAATATTCGTCGAGCAACTCACTTTCCATCTGCGCGCACAACTCAGGTTCAACGGCACTACTGATAAACAGCGCAACATCTTTCATCGCACATCCGCGCCCGACATATTGAAAATCGACCGCCGCCGCTTGGTTTCCATCTGGCGTAAAACAGAAATTAGCCAGCTTAGCATCACCATGAACTAAGGTTGGGTATGGCGCTTGCGTTAATACACGATCGATCGTGTGTGCGTGCTGCTTTAACTGCATATCTTGCAGGGCATCAAATTCATCTGGCCGGGTCGCAAGGTGCCAATAGCACCCTACAGGCCATAAATCTTTACCTTGATCCCCAATGTATTGTGCATGAAATTGAGCGAGCCAACGCAAACATGCGGTAATGTGTTGTCGTTTGGCAGTGCTTACCATCTCGCTATACCCCACCGACTTAAGGTCTTCCATCACGAGTAGATACTCTTGCCCATCCGTCTGAGCGAGCAGTTTTTTCGGCACTCGCGCGTTGGTGTGCTCGGCCTGATGGTGATACCAGCTCAGCTCTACTTGATAGGATTTCAGTTTACGTTGGTGAGAAAGTTGAGTATTCCAACCTCGAGGGTGAGTATGTTGCTGGGGCAGCTGGACATGTTTTACTACAATACTGGTGCTGTCAACATAAAGCCGAACAAGCTCACCGTAGCCACCCCACAATACCTGTAACCGCTGACTAGAGTGAAGCGTCGTGAATCCGAGTGCTTCAATAATGGGCTTATATCGATTCAATGTCATTACACTTGTAGATGTGACCACTGCGGGTTACGAGACATATAATGCACCACATAGCTGCAGATAGGCTGTACTTTCATACCAAGTTGCTCGATTTCAGGCAAAACCGCTTCCATCATCACCTTGCCAAACCCACGGCCTTGGAGTGCTTCAGGGATCTTAGTGGTGGTCATTATATAGACGTTGTCTTTCTCGATAAAAGTCACTGTCGCATAATGCTCACCTTCTAAGTGAACTCGAAATTGATGCTTTTCTTGGTCAAGAATTATCATATGCGACATATTGACTCCCAAAAATGATAGATAGGTCAAAATTATTAGGTAAATTGATGTTTGAACAATAACAAATCCAAACATAAACTTGGAGGACTCCGAGGTGTGTTTTTATAATCGCATACGGACACACTTTTTGACCCATCGACAAAACAATAACATGATGGGAGCACCGGAGGCTAGATGAATACCCGAGCGGAAGCGAAAAACGATCAACAGCAAAGTGAACGCAATGTCTCGGTTCTCAACAGCACAGATGCACTAGCAATGATCGAGCATGGTGGAGAACTCACGATTGGTATTTCGACACCTGTTGGCACGACATTTCGCTGCAAAACCTCATTTATTGGCACTCACTCGCAAAATGTTGTTTTAGCCGAGTTACCAAAAATTTCCGAAGACGATCTTGAGTTCTTTTTCCAAGAAGGTTTTTGGGCAACAATACGAGCCATTTCTCCTCGCGGTGAAGGCGCTGTGATCCACTTTCGCAGCCAATTACAACACGTCCTTAGGGCTCCGGTTGCGATGGTCGCACTGTCTGTTCCCCAAACGATGCAAGTCACCCAACTGCGTAAAGAACCTAGGTTTGATATTAACTTATCGGCAAAAGTAACGGCAGAGAGTCATCGACTTGAATGTGAAATACGTGATCTATCAAAAGGAGGCTGTCGTTTCATCACAGCGCCTCTTAGCCGACCGTTCCAAGTGGGTGAGGAGATAGCATTGCAAGTTGAGCTAAATACATTACAAGGCACACAATTCGAACCTTTATTTGGCAAGGTGTGTAACTTACAACGTTCGATGCATTATGCCCGCTACGGAGTGGCATTTACCGATCTAGGCAAAAATAACGCCAAAGTCTTGTTAGGCCATCTTAAATTTAACGGCACCAAACTTACACTCAGGTAGTCTCGCTGATAAATACTCGAACCGACAAAAAAAACGCCCTCTAATGTAGGGCGTTTTGCTTGAGTTAACCGATAAACGAGATATACCCCTGAAGAATAATCAGGTTAACGATATCAATGAAGAACGCTCCCACAATCGGCACCACCATAAAGGCTTGTGGAGAGGGGCCAAATTTATTGACCAATGAGCCCATATTCATCACCGCTGTCGGTGTCGCTCCTAAACCGAAACCACAATGGCCCCCGGCAATAACCGCGGCATCATAATTTGATCCCATCACTTTAAACGTCACGAAATAAGCAAATATGCCTAACACCACTGATTGCACGGCTAGAATGATCAAGAACGGAATCGCTAAATCGAAGATATTCCATAGTTTCAAACTCATTAACGCCATCGCAAGAAATAACGAAAGAGACACAGTACCAAGAATATCAACCGTCTCAGCGTCCACTTTATGCACCTTGGTCACTTCAAGAATATTGGTGATAAACACACCGATAAACAGCGCATAAACAAAATCTGGGATCATTAACCAGCTAACCTCAAAGCCACTCACCCACATTTCAAGATACTTAGCGCCGGTAACACAGAGTAGAAGAATGAACAGTATTTCGATAACCTTTTTCGCGGTGACCTTATCTTCCTCATATTCGTTATATGTGACAAGCTCAGGAAAACGTTGGTGAGTATTAACCCCAGTGCCGTATTCAGACTCGAAACCATTATTATTGATCAATTTTTGTGCGACAGGACTACCGATGATACCACCAATGATCAAGCCAAAAGTGGCCGATGCCATCGCAATTTCGAGCGTATTCGATAAACCAAAGCTCTCATTAAATGTTTGTGCCCAAGCCGCGCCTGTACCATGACCACCTGACAGTGTAATCGACCCCGCAATCAATCCCATCAGAGGATCGAGCCCGAGAGCTGTGGCCAGTGTCACTCCAACTCCGTTTTGAATAATGATATAGAAGGAAGCAACCGCTAAGAAGATAAAAACTTTAGCGCCACCTTTCACCAACTGGGTATAGTTGGCAGCCAAACCGACCGTAGCAAAAAACATCAGCATAAAGATTTTTTGCAGTGGTAATGAAAACTCGAGATCAATGCCATTAAAGTGCACAAGAGTGATAATAAATGCGACAATAAGGCCGCCGACGATTGGTTCAGGAATATTGAACTTTTTAAGAATCGGGAGTTTTAAGTTAACGAAGTGACCTAAGAACAACACGCTGATAGCAATTAAGAATGATTCTAGTGGTCCCACTGAAATTATCTGATTCATATAACCTCTTATTAGTTACGCACTCATCGTCCTTAATGAGTTGAAAGCTCAACAGCTCTACTGAGCATTGCTCATAAACTGGTTTTTCTATTGAAATGTATCCTTTATACAAACAACGTTGAGATGTTCGTTTCAACAGGTGAGCCGTGCCCTTAATCAAGCAGGCTGCGAAGAATAAAGCGGACATTATTAGTAAAAACACAACAAAATGTCGAGTATAGAATTTAAAAGTCGCGAAATTGTAGCGAAACAGGGATGTCGTTAGCGTTTTTCACACACTCAGGCTACAACGACGTTACACTGTTGAGACAAAAAAATAGCCAACCGCAAAATTGCGACTGGCTTATATATAGTGTGAACAAAAACATTCACTAACAACGTCAGTTGGCTAGGTGACCCTCGGCTTAAGAAGGGTCAAACTAATTAATGCAGGTTGCGTGCCAACTATAAAAAGTAGGGTTTCTTAGTCTTGTGCCGCATTATTAGGTCAAAAAACCGTATCAAAATGCAATATGAAAATTGCATTTTGCAAACTTTCGCAAAAGCATATTAAACCAGACTCTTATAAACAGTTTTATCAACGTTGATTTTCCATACATTTTCAAACTCAGAATCGATATACTCAACCCACTTATTTTAACGACTCAGTCATCATGAACTATTTTTCTACGTTTCTTAAAGGTATGGCCATGGGAGCGGCGGATGTCGTCCCTGGCGTTTCTGGCGGTACTATCGCCTTTATTACCGGTATTTATGATACTTTGCTGGAAAGTATTCGTCGCATTAACCCCAATGTCATTGGCATCTGGAAGCGCGAAGGATTTAAAGCCGCATTCAATCACATCAATGGTAGATTCTTACTCGCGCTCTTTGCTGGAGTGTTTACCAGCATTGCGACACTGGCCAAGCTGATTTCTTGGTTACTCGTGACCCACCCTATCCCGTTGTGGTCATTCTTTTTTGGTTTGATCCTTGTTTCTGTGTTTCACATGCTCAAGCAGATTGAACAAAGAAGCATTAACAGCGCGGTGATGCTGCTGCTGGGTATCGCGTTCGCTTATAGCATTACGATTCTCAATCCGCTCCAACTTGAACCAACCAGTCTCAATGTTCTATTCGCCGGAGGCATTGCTATTTGCGCCATGATTTTACCTGGTATCTCGGGCAGTTTTATCTTACTGCTAATCGGCATGTATACGCCTGTGCTCGGCGCAGTGAAATCGCTTGATATTACAATTTTGGCACTGTTTCTCTGCGGTTGTGTGATCGGCCTACTGAGCTTTTCTCATGTGCTATCTTGGTTACTGAGACGCTTTCGCGACCTGACATTAGTGTTTTTAACTGGCTTGATGTTAGGTACATTACCGAAAATTTGGCCTTGGAAAGAAACCATCAGTTGGCGTATCAACTCGAAAGGGGAACAAGTGCCACTAGTGGAACACAATCTAACCCCATTTGATTTTGAAGCTATCACCTCGCAGTCTTCACAGTTAGGTTTAGCGATTGTGTGTATGTTGTGTGCGATAGGCTTAGTTCTTGGGCTGGAAAAGTATGCCGAGCGTCATGACGTCTAATCCCTGGTTAGTTTGATAAAGCGACCTATGTAGGGTCGCTTTTTTATTACCCCGTCAAAGTGGTAATGATAACTAATTGCAACAAGACTGATATTTTATTAAGCTGCTGGCACGAATAGATGTTAAGACCTTCTCGCCATGACAGAGCACGCATTTTTTGAAACGCTATTTGAACATTCACGACAAGTGACTCCTTATCTAGAGGGGCAGATCGAGCCAAACGAGTTGCAAACAGCGACGTTGATTGGCCTCGGCCAGCCGAGCTCAGCGTGTATTCAAACCCTATATAACAATTTGCAATTGGCCCATCCTGAAGCGGGGTCGGCCTATTGGTTAACTCGTACTTGGACCTTATTGTGTTGGCAGCCGATCTATGTGGCGTTTGTCGCCATATACTCCTGTCGAGGATTACCGCCGCTATCAAGCATGACGCAAAACATCAAAACGGACTTTGTTAGCGGGTTTCATTTTACTTCACTAGCGCGTCTACAAGGCCCTGAGCAAACGCTGATCACACAAGCTGGCAAGCAATTGGTTGAGCTATTTGACTATTTCCGTGATGAGATGAGTCAGTGGACGCGAATTCGTCCTGGCTTTACCAACCACCTGTTTGCCGACGGTATTCTTGGCTGTTTAGTTAAACTAAGCCACTACTATCCTCACCTTTCTGAACAATATCTTGTTGAACAAGGCCAGCTGTGGCTTGACGCATGCGGTCTGCCAGCCAAACTGATTAACTCCTTGAGCTACAATGCAGACAGCCACAACCTAACCTTAGTCCGAACCAGCTGTTGCTTAGTGTACAAATGTCAAGGTCGGGCGCTGTGTCGCAACTGCCCAAGGCATCCGGAAAATAAAGTTTAACGCGTCACTTGGATAATGGTTGTTGAGCGGGGCGATGAAAAGGCAATCCAACTGATCATCGCAGCAAATAACACACACAAATAAATGGGATAACTTGGTGAAAATGTCGCCGTAAAAGCCAACAGGGAGGCAAATCCGTAACCTAGCGTATGCGACATCGAGATATAGCCCGCAACGGCTCCGGACGCATTGGCATGTTGGGCGGTCGCGGCAGACGTATACGCCGGGACCAACAAAGCCGCACCACACGCGGTCAATATCATCGCCGCAGAAAATAGCCAAATGTAAGGGACAAGAAACAGGGCTAAACCGCATACAAATAACGCCGACCCCAAACGATACATCTGCTCGGGACTCATTTTCTTTTTCTTAATCACGCCTACTTGAGTGGCGAACGTACAAGCCGCACTAAGAGTAAGTAACAAACCAATAGCATCACTAATTTGACTCGTCGACCAATCGGTCATCGACCCAATCAAAGGTGAGAAGCTGTATTGCAGCAAGGCGATTGCGCAACACAACAACAACCCACTCGATAAAAAACGCCATATTTTCCGGCTTGGTAACCAGGGCAGTGATGATGGCGCGCTAGAGTGTTGATTTAACAGCGCTGGGGAAGGTAAGAAAAGCGCTGCGCACAAAACGATCAAGGGTAGCAAAATCATGACCACCAAAGGGGCGAACGGCGAGAGTTTAAGCGCGACAATGGCGAGAACCGGACCAACCAAACGCCCAGTGCTTAATCCAATGCTAACGCAAGTGATGGCTTGCAGGCGATGTTGCTCACCACAGAGTAAAATCGCCCAGTGTTGACTGGCTGGCACCATGCCTGAAACCGTTGCGCCATAAATGATACGCGCGACCACTAGACCGACTAAACACCACACTAGCCATGCCGATGCACCTTGGCTCATCATCGCAAATAGCGCCAACAATGCGAAACTGAATGCCATACCACACAACGCCTGAATGACAACACGTTTCGGACCATGCCGGTCACTCACTCTGCCCCAAAATGGCGCCGAAGGTAAAAAGATAAAACTGCCTAACGCGATGAGGATAGACCAAGTCGGAAGATCAAACGCTGATTGCTCGATCAAAAAAGGTAACGAGACTAACAGACCGTTTTGTCCAATACCCATTAACGCTGCCGCCGAGCCAATAATGCCAAGCTGAAAGGAGTGTTTTTTTATAAGAGACATAATGAGAGTCGCCGCTATTTAGTTAGCTGAAAAGGTCATCATTGCTGATGGTTTTATTAACATAATTATTGATAATGAAAACAATTATCATTGCTATTCTATTGTGGTAACATTAACGACTTGTAACCAATAACTCAACTGTCTATTGCATTATGTTTCGACTAGTCGACGCCTCATTTAGCATTGAAAATAAAACGATTCTCTCTGCCACCAATCTAACTTTTGAGCCGGGTAAAGTCACGACACTGCTTGGTCACAATGGTTGTGGTAAGTCAACTTTAATCAAGCTACTGAGCCGGCAAAACTCACCGACAAATGGTCACGTTCTGTATAAACATCAACCTGTTGCCGCGTTAAGCAATATTGAGTTTGCTCACCAAGTCGCCTATTTACCACAGCACCCACCGCTGACTGATGGCGTTACCGTGCGAGAATTAGTCTGTTTTGGCCGTTACCCGTGGAAAGGGGCATTTGGCCGCTATGATAAGCAAGACTACGCCATTGTTGACGATGCGATTGCTAAAGTCGGTTTAAGTGCGTTTGCCGAGCGCTTTGTTGCGACCCTTTCAGGAGGGGAAAGACAGCGCGCTTGGGTTGCGATGTTGCTCGCTCAGCAAAGCAAAACGTTGTTACTCGATGAACCAACCTCCGCGCTTGATGTGGCCCATCAACATGAACTACTGAGTCTCATACGCGAGCTGAATTTGAGCTTAAATCTGACCGTGATTATGGTACTGCATGACGTCAATATGGCGGCAAAGTTCAGCGACCACTTAGTTGCCTTGCATTCAGGCCGCGTCATTGCCAATGGTTCACCCGCACAATTAATGAATCGCGAGACCTTAATGCAAATCTACGGCATGGAACTGGCGCTCTTTCCCCATCCACATACTGGTCAACCTATTAGTTATATCCCTTAACAATAAGTAGAAGGAATCTGTTGTGAAAACCATTATTATCATGCTGGTCTCAGTCATGGCATTTAAGGCGTATGCTTTTGATATTGAACATGAAATGGGCATTGCTTCATTTGATAGCCCACCGAAAAAAGTCGTTGCTCTCGACTGGGCGTTAACCGAAACGGTACTCAGTTTAGGTGTCGAACTCCAAGGCGTGGCCGATGTACAAGGCTATAATCAGTGGGTCGTCGAACCCAAGATCAATCCGAGTGTGATCAACGTGGGTTCGCGACGTGAACCTAATATAGAGCTGCTGAGCGAGCTAAAGCCCGATGTTATTTTGATCAGTAAACACATGGCGGCGGCGTATCAACAACTCAACAACATTGCCCCAGTAGTAGTTTTTACCCTGTACAGTGAACAAAAGCAGCCACTTAATGCTGCCGAGTCAGTGACACGCTCTTTGGCAGTATTACTCGATAAAACTCCGCAAGCTGAACAAGTGATCAAGCAAACCTATGCCTTGCTCGCCGCCAACGGTGAAAAAATTCGCGCTCATGATAAGGCACAGAAAAACTTGCTCTTTGCACGCTTTATCAATGACAAAACACTGCGCATTCACAGTCAAGGTTCGTTAGCTGACGCCACTGCCTCAGCAATGGGCTTGAGTAATGATTGGCAAGAGACAACCAATTTATGGGGCTTTACCACCACGGCAGTGGAAAAACTCGCGGAACATCAGCAAAGCAGTGTGATTATTTTTGGCCCAGTTCAACCACAGTTGCGCCAATCTCTGCAAAGCTCGGCGCTATGGCAAGCGATGCAATTTACGCGCAGTGAGTCCGTCTATGAACTTCCGCCTATCTGGACATTCGGCGGTTTGATTGCCGCGCAGCGATTTAGCGATCATATTACTCAGCTACTAACGACAGCCCAACCATTAACCGCACAACCATGAGTAGCACTAACCTCCTTCGCTCACACCCAATCAAGTTTCCCACTACCGCTTTGTTGTTGGTAGCCATGGCGTGTCTTGTAGGCACCCTTTTGCACATCACCGCCCCATACTCACAAGGTATCACGCTAATTTGGGACACCTTATGGCACTTCGACCAAGGTAATTACCAACATTTGATTACCTACCTGACCTATTTACCTAGACTCACTGTTGCTCTGCTAAGTGGTTTTGCATTAGCCATAGCTGGTTCCGTGATGCAGTTTGTGCTGCGAAATCCCATCGCGTCACCCACCACTCTCGGTGTTGCCGCTGGCGCTGAATTGGGCATGGTGCTTGGCTTATTGCTGCTGCCTGCCGGATTATCAATGCCGAGTTTTGTGCCTGCGTTTTTGGGCGGCTGCTTGGCGACGGCACTGGTTTTCCTGCTTAGTGCAAAACGCGGATTTGCGCCTTTACATATGATTCTGGCCGGTATGGTGGTGAGCCTTTTTTTCGGCTCGTTGAACACCATGTTACTGATGCTGCACGAACAAAAGCTAACCAGTATTTTTGTTTGGGGAGCAGGCGCCCTTAATCAAAATGACTGGAGCAGCGCTAAGCTTCTTGCACCACTAATTGCGGCGCCGACCCTGTTGCTGATGGTGCTGCAGCGTCCACTGTCTGCTCTGCAGTTTGGTGATAATGTTGCCTCTTCTTTGGGCATCAACATCAAACAGATTAAGCTGCTTTGTCTTGGCTTGGCGATATTCATCACCGCGGCAGTGGTCAGCGAGGTCGGTTTGATTGGTTTCATTGGTATTGTCGCCCCGGCAATCGCAAGGCTATTGGGTATCAGGCAATTAACGGCTCAATTGATGGTCAGTGGTCTTATTGGTGCCATGATGTTGTTAATGGTCGATTTAGCCATTCAGCCCTTTTCTGGCGTTGGTGGCGCGCTACTACCAACTGGCGCAATGACCGCATTAATCGGCGCCCCCTTTCTGTTATGGCTCCTGCAACGCAGCCAATTACAATCGCAGCTTCGCGCCCGCGAGGAACCGCCCCAACGCTACATCAACATAGAGGCAAAAGTCGTATTGCCACTAATGATGACGGTACTTATTGCAGTGACAGTGTTGGCGTTACTCTTAGGCCAGGGCCAAACAGGCTGGAATTTAAGCTTCAACCCAAGCCTACTTGAACTGCGCGCACCACGAGTAATGACCGCTTTATTCGCCGGAGTTGGGTTGGCCTTTGCTGGCACCATCATTCAACGAGTCTCAAACAACCCGATGGCGAGCCCCGAAGTCCTCGGGCTAAGCTCAGGCGCCGCACTAGCCTTGGTGCTTGGCAGTTTATTAGGTGTTGCCGTAGAGCGAGAGCAACAGATGCTCTTTGGCACACTAGGCGCACTTTCGGTCACCGCTTTATTGTGGTTTATGGGTCGTAAACACCACTTTGCACCAAGCCAACTGCTGCTGACCGGCATCGCCATCAGTGCTGGACTAGATGCATTGTTACGCATTGCCATGAGCTCAGGCCATGATAATGCCACGGCTCTGCTGACTTGGTTGTCGGGTTCAACCTATTTAGTGGCCGAGTCTGACATCTATCTCCTTGCGACCGGTGTCAGCGTTGTGGCACTGGTGGCACTTTTACTCCAGCGCTGGATTGGCATAATAGAAATGGGAGAAGTAACCGCGACCAGCCTTGGCCTTAACTCGACTCGTGTGCGACTTGTCTTGCTCGTGCTTGTCGCGGCGCTGACAACCCTTTGCACTATCGTGATTGGTCCATTGAGTTTTATCGGCTTACTGGCACCCCATATGGCGCGCTCGCTGCATCAATATCAACCGCGAACGCAAATGCTTAGCGCGGCTCTACTCGGCGCGCTAGTCATGGTGTTAGCTGATTGGCTCGGACGCAACCTCTGGTTTCCTTGGCAATTCCCCGCCGGACTGCTTGCTTCGCTCATCGGCGGTGGCTATTTCCTTTATCTGATGAGACGTTGACGATAGATATTTGATACCACAGAAGGTGACCTCGCAGCACCTTCTGTTAACTACACTGCAATACTTAACCCACATTATTTCTCCCCTTTGTAAAAATAATTTTATTAAATCATCAAAAACAAGTTGATCATACGAATGATAATAATTAGCATTCTCTAGTCAGTTTAATTATTAACATAACGAGAAAGAAAATGAATCGTAACAACGATCGGCTTAACCTCGAGAGCTCAACCAATAAAATCGACACCAACCAAGCGTCTATCGCTTGTTTTCTCAACTCATTAGCCAGAGAAAGTCAGTCAGTACAATTACTGCGCAGTGACGATGGTCAGCATACGTATCAATTGTCGCTGTCAAACTCACAAACACTTCATATCCCTCTGCGCTATTTTTCAGCCTTGGGCAGCCATGAATACCAGCTCCCAGCCCTGCTACTCAGCGGCGATGAAGTGACGGCGCTGACGATAGACCAACTTGTCGACACTATCGTTAACGAACCAGCACTGGTTGGCATTATCAGCGAAGAGCAAAAAGCCATTTTTACCAATCGAGTTTTGGAGAGCCTAGACAACACCGCACAAGCGATTGCGCATTCACCTTATCAACAACAGCTATTTAGCCAACCGCTTGACTTCAAAACCGCAGAGCAAGGTTTGTTGATTGGTCACTCATTCCACCCAGCACCAAAGAGCCGCGAACAGTTTAGCCTGAGTGACGCTAAGCGTTACTCACCCGAACTCGGCGGCCAATTCAAACTGTTCTGGCTTAGCGTCAATCAAGAGATCCTGACAACAGGTAGCTCGGCGGAAGTGAGTTTTACTCAACGCCTACATGACCTTGTCGCACATGATGCCGTTCTGGCTGATGCTCTAAAAAACGCACAGCAACAAGACAAGTTATTGCTTCCCGTTCACCCATGGCAGTGGCATGTCATGGCAGATAACACCTCGATTAAAGGTTATATCGCCACTAAGCAAATTGAGAACCTCGGCCAACTGGGCGCCACTTGGTACCCTACCTCGTCAACTCGCTCGTTATATGCGCCGAGCTTACCTTACATGCTTAAGTTTTCGCTCAGCGTTAAACTGACCAACTCCATTCGTAATCTATCGTTTAAAGAAGTGCTGCGTGGCACAAGACTCAACGATTTATTCCAACACCCTGAACTGGCTCAACAACTGGGTGATGGTCAAGATTTTCAACTAATGCAAGAGCCGGCGTTTATCGGCCTCAAAGATTGCCACGGCGAGATTATCGACGAGAGTCTTGTGGCATTTAGAGACAATCCTCTGATGGACAAACCAGCTCAAGAAGCCGTGGTTCTAGCAACGCTCACCCAACAAAATCCATATGGCGGCGCAAGTTTAGTGGCCGAACGCATTAAACACTATGCCGAGCAACAGGGGCTGCCTACCCACCACGCCGCCACACGCTGGTTTGATGCATACTGCCGTCATGCTGTTGTGCCTCTGTTTGACTTACAAGCCAACTGGGGCATCGTCTTTCTTGCCCACCAGCAAAATATCGTGATGCAGTTAGAGCATGGCTTCCCGGTCGGAATGTACTACCGCGATTGTCAGGGCACCGGCTATACCGACCTCGCCTTTAAGCGCTTTGGCGATAAACTCGGTGATGAAAAAGAGGCGCTTGAGAACTACTGGAACCAAGACAAAGTACGCCGCTACTTTGCCTACTACCTGATCATTAACTCAACTTTTAATGTTATCTCCGCCATCTGCGCTCACTTGGATGTTGAGGAAAGTGAATTAATTGAAATTCTCTACAACCACCTTGATGCACTACTGAAAAGCGGAGTGAAAGATGATCTCTGCCTGCGCTATGTGCTCACGAGTGACGCGCTGTGCTGCAAAGGTAATTTCTTTTGCTACCTACAAAACTTTAACGAGAATTCTATCCCAGATCCTGCCGTTATCTATTTTGATTTGGCCAACCCTTTGGCTCGCGTTAAGGAGGTGACTCATGCTTGAGTTCAATACCTTTATCTACCACGAACAACCTCAAGCTACGATTGAGCTGACACTACACGCTAGTGACTTAGTCTGCTCTGAAATCGGCGCACAATTGGTGCGAGATATCGATCAACTTCTAAGCCAATTTAAGCAAATTGAATCGCTCAAAGTGATCAGCCACGATCGCGAAATTCTGCAGTGGGTAAACACGCTACTCCCTTTGGTCGAACAACAGGTATCACGCCAAGCTTTTTACCAATTGCCGCTCGTTTGGCATCAACACCCAACGTCAAGCGGCTTCCCGCAGCAGCTCGTTCAATCCAACAACCAATACCGCCATCACCCTTTACGTCCGCCTATGCCACAAGGCCAGGTGTATCAAAGGGATGATTTTGATGCCGAACTTAACGTCAGCTTTCGCGTGATTGAATTAGAGCAAGATCTAGCCCGTTTTACCCGCTGGATGAACGACCCGAGAGTCGCCCACTTTTGGGAGCAGGCTTGGAGTGAAGAAAAACTGGCCGAGTTTATTGAACAGCGCCTTGCAGACCCGCACATTATTCCATTAATTGGTGAGTTTAACGGCCAACCCTTTGGTTACGTTGAAGCCTATTGGGTTGCCGAAGACCGACTTAGCCCATATTACGATGTGCAATACTTCGATCGTGGTATCCACCTACTGGTCGGCGAGCAAGCATTCAGAGGTCCTAAGTTCTTTAACGCTTGGATGCGTGCGATTAGCCACTATCTGTTTATCGATGATGTGCGCACTAACCGCATTGTGCTCGAGCCGCGGGCGGATAATGACCGTCTATTTAATCGCATCTTGCCACTGGGTTATCAAAAATGTTTTGAGTTTAATTTCCCTCATAAACGCTCGGCGCTATTGATGCTAAATCGCGCAACATTCTTTACGGAGCAGTGGTAATGGAGTCGTTCGCCTTGCACAACTATTGGACGTTAGCCAACCAAAAAATGGTCGGCAAAATCCTCAGTGAATTCGCTTACGAACAGGCGTTTCACTTTGCTGTCACCGGCTCGGGCTATCAACTCAAACTCGATAATGGCACTCAGTATTGTTTTACCGGCAGTGAGAACATCTGGGGGCAAGTGATGATTGAGCCTACCTCGATCACTCGCGACTCAGACAGTGATCCTAACCAACCAGTTTCAGCGGCATTATTGATGCGCGATCTTCAATCACAGCTGTCGATGTCTGATGAAGCCTTGGCTGAACACCTTGAAGATCTTAACGCCACGTTGCTTGGCGACTGTCAATTAATCCATCGTAAACAAGCGATGACTGCGCAAGATCTAGCATTTTTACCTTGCGAGCAGCAACAAAGCTACTTTGACGGTCACCCCAAGTTTGCCTTCAATAAAGGGCGTCGAGGATGGGGTAGCGATGACTTGGCAAAGTATGCCCCAGAAGCACAACATGCCTTTCAATTAGGCTGGGTTGCGGTGCACTTGTCTATTTTGCAACGTGCAACTAATGACCACGTTGGCTGGCAAGATCTGCTGAACTCTTGCATTGCTGATGATGAACGAAAGCAGATGGACAGCCAATTAGCCGCACTGAATGTCGATATCAGCGAGTACGGCTACATCCCCGTTCATCCTTGGCAGTGGAACCAAAAGCTGTCAATACTGTTTGTGCGTGAACTGGCCGTTAAACAGCTAGTTTACTTAGGTGAATTTGGCGATCGCTTCTTGCCTCAGCTGTCATTACGCACCTTAAGCAACGTTACGCGCCCTGAAAGCTACGACATCAAATTGCCGCTAACCATCATGAATACCTCGTGCTATCGCGGTATTCCAGGTCGTTATATTCTCGCTGGTCCAACCGCCTCTGACTGGATTGATGACGTGTTCAAGTCAGATCCACTGTTGGAACAAAAACAAGCGCAAGTCTTGCAAGAGCCTGCCGCCGCCTTTGCTGCGCAAGCTGACTATGCCCTGTTACAAAACGCACCTTATCGTTACCACGAGTTGCTCGGTGTCATTTGGCGTGAATCTGCCGCCTCAAAATTACAATCGGGTGAATGCGCGATCTTAATGGCAGCCTTGATGGAGAGTGACAACCAAGGCCACTCGCTGATTGAGCAGTACATTGACGCTTCCGGTTTAAGTATCGAAGCATGGCTGAGCAAACTGTTTGATGCAGTGGTGATCCCTTATTACCACCTGCTGTGTAAATACGGGGTCTCACTGATCGCCCATGGCCAAAACGTCACCTTAATACTAGAAAATAACGCCCCTAAACGCATTTTACTCAAAGATTTCCAAGGCGATATGCGCTTGGTCAGCAAAGATTACCCTGAACAAGCGTCTTTGGATGATAGCGTCAAAAAGGTTACTGTCCGTCTCGATGAATCATTAATTATTCATGATTTACAGACTGGCCACTTTGTCACCACATTACGCTTTATTTCACCATGGGTGGCCAAACTAGGCTTCTCTGAGCAGCAATTTTATCGCTTGCTTGGCGACCGGCTTAAAGCCTACATGGCCTCTCATCGTGAGTATCAACACCGGTTCGAGCAATTCGACCTATTCAAACCGAAAATATTACGCATCGGCCTTAACTTAGCCAAGTTGCGCCATAGCACGGACGCCAGTGTATCGAGAATGTTACCCGATATGGATGACATGCTCGATAACCCGCTGTTCAAAGCAATGGACGACAACCATCAACGCTAATTAACAACATAACTATAAATTTAGTGCTTAGTTAAGCCGCCATTAAACCAAGAAAAGGATTGTTCTTATGGAACACACTAACAACGTCAAACTTGATCTCGCTGGTGTCGGCGTCGGCCCATTTAACCTCAGTATCGCGGCACTACTTGCAGGTAAGCCACAGATTTCATCACGCTTTTTTGAAAGCCGTGACTACTTTGCTTGGCATCCAGGCTTGCTTCTGGATAACACCCATATGCAAACCATGTTTTTGAAAGATTTGGTCAGCGCTGTCGATCCGGAAAGTCGCTACTCGTTTCTTTCTTACTTGGTTAAAAACAAGAAATTTTATCGTTTCTTGTCTGCTGAGCTGCAATGTATCAGCCGCCACGAATTCTCGGATTACCTTGCTTGGACGGCTAACCAACTCGAAAACGTTCAGCTCTCAACCCGTGTTGAACAGATAGAGTACACTGGCGATGCATTTAAACTGCATACCAACCAAGGTAGCTACCTCGCCGACAACCTTTGTATTGGCACAGGCAAAGTACCCGCAATCCCTGAATGTGCCAAAGCGCATTTAGGCCAACGCGTTTTCCACGCTGCACAAATTGGCCTTGGTGAGCATGATTTTAGCGGTAAACGCATCATAATCGTTGGCGGTGGTCAAAGCGGCGCAGACATCTTCATCAACGCGCTGCAACACAAATGGGGCAAGCCAAAATCCCTCGATTGGCTCTCACGTCGTGCCAACTATCAGCCACTTGATGAAGCCGCGTTTACCAACGAGTTCTTCACCCCTGATTATGTCGATGCCTTCGTTAATTTAGATGCACAAGTAAAGCGCAATGAGATTACTCAGCAAAAACTCACTTCTGACGGTATTACTCAAAAAGCACTACTCACGATTTATCAAGAGTTGTACCACCGCTTTGATGTCCTCAAAGAAGAGAAGTGGGTCAAATTATTACCACATCGCACCTTAACTCAGATGAATGCTGTCGGCGGCGCATTCAAACTTACCGCCAGCAACGCACTAGACCAATGTTTAGAGACGCATCAGGCCGACATCGTCATTCTTGCGACCGGGTTTGAAGCGCCCAGCCCTGCATGCTTAAGCGCCATTTTGCCTCTGCTCGATCTTGATCAACAACACCGATATCAAATGACACCTGACTTTGAGATCAAATGGGAAGGCCAACAGCGCAATAAAATCTTTGCGGTTAATGCTGGTATGCACAGCCACGGCATTGCTGAGCCTCAACTGAGCTTAATGGCTTGGCGCAGCGCACGCATCATCAATCGCTTAACTGGCCAGACCCTGTTCGATACGGATTCAGGTCAGGGCATGATTGATTGGCTCTCGCCTAGTACGCAGGCACAGCAATTGGTCGCTTAGCCAAACACCTTTTTGTCACTCACTGTGCTTGAGTGGGTGACGTTTCCACCCGCCCAACGAGCGAGCTGGTCCGTAAACCGCCAGCCGTGGGCTCATTACTCCTATAAACATAGAGAAGAAAATGAACGTTAAGAAAGGAAACTTGCTACTGTCTACGACGGCGATCGCTGTCGCCAGTGCAATACTCACCACGCCCGTTGCCGCCCAAGAAGCGACCTCATTTGAAGAGATGGTGGTGGTCTCTAGCCGCACACCGAAAGCGATCAGCGACATTCCCGGCACCGTTTGGTACATCGACTCAGAGCAAATCGAGCAAGAGTATCGCGGTGGCAAAACATTAGGCGAAATCCTAGCGACCTCGATTCCCTCTTTAGACATCAGCAGTGGTGCACGCACCAACTACGGTCAAAACCTACGTGGACGCAAAATGTTGGTGATGATTGATGGGGTGTCTCTGCAATCATCGCGTCAGATCAGCCGTTACATGGACTCTATCGACCCATTTAATATTGAGCGAATCGAAGTATTGTCTGGTGCCACCTCTATCTATGGTGCTGGCGCTTCCGGTGGTGTCATCAACATCATTACTAAAAAAGCCACCGGCCAAGAGCTTGAATTTGAGTCTTATGTCGGCGGCTCTTCTGGTTTAAATTCAAGTGAAGATTTTGACTACAAACTAGGACAATCGATCTCTGGTGGCAATGACAAAGTTACCGCACGTGCATCGGTAATCTACACAGAAACCCAAGGCTATTTTGATGCCAATGGTGATATCGTCACACCGGATATATCACAAGGTTCGCTGCAATTTAACCAAACCCTTGATTTCATGACGACCGCCAACGTGAACATTTCTGACACCAAACAGCTCAACTTGCTGGCTCAGTACTATGATAGTCAACAAGATTCGCCTTACGGCCTGTATATCGAAAACGGTGATTTTGTTGATGTAAGAAAGGGCTTTGACTCAGATCGCGAGCACGGCACAGAACGTATGATGTTGAGCGCCTCTTATGTGGATGAAGCCTTCGTAGGTCACCAACTTATCGCTGAAGCGTCATACCGTCAAGAAGATCAAACTTATACCCCTTACTATCAATCTTCTGGTCAGCAAAAAACCGATGTCCTGTCACTGAAAGTTGCATTAGCCAAAAAGTTTGAGCAACTTAACTTGGTTTACGGTATTGATGCCTACCAAGACAAACTCGACAGTAACCAAGCGCTTTATGATCCGACCATCGCGAATAATTCGGGGAATTTAATCAATCGCACCTACGCACAAGTTGGCCGCTACCCAGGGATCGACGTCGCTTCAATTGCAGGCTTTGTGCAGGCCGATTACGCCATTACTGAGGATTGGTCGATTGAAGGGGGGTTCCGCTATCAACACATGATCAACAAGATCGATGATTTTGTCGGTTACCAACAACAAAAGAAAATCGCCGCAGGTAATGGCACCACGGCCGATGCAGTACCGGGTGGTGAGACCGACTACAATGTAGGTCTATTCAATGTGGGTACTATCTATCATCTGGATAACAACTCGCAGATTTGGGCAAACTTTTCACAAGGTTTCGACCTCGCCGATCCCGCCAAATACTATGGCCAAGGTGACTACACCCAAGTGGGTGATCACTGGCAACTGAACGATAGTATCAATGTCAACGAATCGAAGATGTCTGGTATTAAAACCAACAGCATAGAGCTAGGTTACCGGTTAGATAAAGCGGGCTTTAACTTGCAAACTGCCGCTTACTATTCGCTCTCTGACAAATCGGTTAAGTACAACAAGAAGACGCTACTTATCGAAGAGCTAGAAGATAAGAAACGTGTTTATGGACTAGAAGCCATGGCATCTTACTGGGTGCATGACAATATTCAACTTGGCGCTTCAGGCCATTATGTCGTCTCAGAGATCAAGGGCGATAATGGTTGGCAAGATATGACGGCTGGCGAAGCGAGTACTTCAAAAGCAAATGCATGGGCAGGTTGGTATGACAACGAGCTGGCTGTCAAAGTACAAAGTCAAACCATGTTTGATTACCAAGATGATGCGCAAAGCAAGCTTGATGGTTACACCATCTTTGACCTAGTGGGTAGCTACCAACTTCCTGTCGGCAGTTTAGGCTTTGGTATTCAAAACCTCTTCGACAAAGATTACACCACCATCTGGGGACAAAGAGCTCAGATAGTTTACTCGGCTCACTATGATGCAGCGGCTTACGATTACAAAGGCCGTGGCCGTACCTATACATTGAACTACCAAGTTAAATTCTAACTTACACAACCAAACCGCCCTCTTGCTTGGGCGGTTTATTTTTGACGATATTTAAAACTGAGCTATGGATTTACAAGCTTTGTGCGTGACTAGACAGAAACACTTCGCCCAACATACAGCGCACACTGCCACCACCGATATTCTCGATAGTCTGCACGTTAAATGGCAGCAATTTACCGTGACTGGCTAACTGAGCCAACTGCGCAGGAGAAAACGCTTCAAATGCTGACTGAGACATGGCAATTACCTTCTCACCATTAGCGGCCTCCAGTTGCAAGATGTTGCCACAGAAGCGATTCATCTGCTCAACTGAAATTGAGATGACCTGCTTATCTTTGGCTAATGATTTGAGTACAAAACGACGTTCAAACTCTGGGATCACTTCATCACAAATAACGCAGAAATTTTCACCAATCGCCATCATGACATTGGTATGGTAAATCGGCTTGCCTGAAGGCAGTGCGGTTTGAAAAGAAACCACCTGTTGATAGCCGATACGCTCGGCGTAATCTTCAAGCACTTCTCTATCACAACGCTGAGAAAGCGCCGCGTAAACCGTCTTGTTGAGGTGGTCTTTGACCATCACCCCCGTGCTTTCGAGATGCGCATCTTGCTCTAAGTAAGACAACAAATTATCTTGCGTTAAAACAGGGCGTCCAGCCAATTCTAGCGCCTCAACTAATGCACTGGTTTTGACTTCTTGTTGGCGGTTTTCACATGCCATCGGAAAAGTGTATAGACGACCATCTGCCGTAGTACTAAACCAGTTATTAGGGAAAACAGCGTCTGGCGTTTCAATCTCACCTTGGGGGTAATCAAACACCACCACTTGCACGCCCGCCTGACGTAATTCACCCACCATCGTGTTGAATTCTTGCATCGCTAGTTGGCGAATGTGGCCAGTGGTATCATTAATTTGGTGTTGAAATTCGTTGTCTTTGGCCGTTTCAGCATTAAAGGCAAACTCTTTAGGAGGCACCATCACAACACAGTTAGCGTTTTGCACTGAAGACCGTTTAATTTCTAGTATGGTTTGCTGTTTCAACATTGTGACAAACTCAATTAATCTCACTCAATAACGCCAATTGTAGACATAATGTTAAGCAAACATTTGCTGAAGTTAACGACTAAAGACACTCACTTTCAGCAAATATTACTGTTCAGTCAATCAGGGGTAGTTAATTTAACTGATTGGTAACTTTAGCAATCAAATAAAATGGATATTATGCATAGCAGGGAATAATAAACTGGTTACATTTGCCAAGCCGAAGGGTTACCATATCGCAGCCCTTCCTATTAAGGACGAACGCATGCGCCTGTCTGGCGCTCTATTCTCATTGCGTGTTTAGGAAAAACATATGTTTAACAAGTTTGAAGGTTTTACTCAGCCTTTCCCCGAGCAAGACCCTGGCCAACCGCCATCGGGTATTTTTGCATTTTGTCGTTACTATACCCGTGGTTTCGAAATCCCACTGTTAATCATGTCGATTATGGCGACGATTGTCGCCGTGGTCGAAGTCTCTTTATTTGGGGCGATGGGTAACTTAGTCGACTGGTTGTCTAACAGTAACCCAGAGACCTTTTGGCAAGAAAATCATCGTGACTTGATTTTCTATGGGGTGCTATTACTGGTCGTGATGCCAATTTTGGCCATCTGTTACTCATTGCTGGTTCATCAAACCTTGCTCGGTAACTATCCAATGTCGATTCGTTGGTTAGCACACCGCTACTTGCTCAAACAGAGCTTGAATTTCTACCAAGATGACTTTGCTGGCCGTGTTGCGACAAAAGTGATGCAAACCTCACTGGCCGTGCGTGAGACCGTGATGAAAACCATGGACGTATTTGTTTACGTTAGCGTCTATTTCACCTCTATGGTAGTCCTGCTAGCCCAGGCCGATTGGCGCTTGATGATCCCTATGATGGTATGGCTAATTTGTTACGTCTGTATTCAAGTTTACTTTGTGCCTAAGTTGAAAAGCGTGGCCTCAGAGCAAGCCGACGCGCGTTCAACCATGACCGGGCGTATTGTTGACAGCTACACCAATATCGCCACCGTTAAGCTGTTTTCTCACAGCAAGCGCGAAACCGAGTACGCTGAAGAAGGCATGAGTGGTTTTCTAGACACCGTTTATCGTCAAATGCGCTTAGTGACTGGGTTTGATGTTGCCGTTGAAATCACTAACTACATTTTAGTGTTCTCTATTGGTGCCCTCTCTATCTACTTGTGGATGGACAATTCCATCAGCATCGGTTCGATTGCGATTGCGATTGCCCTTGCACTACGTATCAACGGCATGTCGATGTGGATCATGTGGGAAGTCGGTGCGCTGTTTGAAAACATGGGCACCGTGGTTGATGGCATGAAAACACTGTCTAAACCGGTTGATATTGAAGATAAACCCAATGCGAAACCATTAGTTGTTCACCAAGGTAGCATCGAATTTGAAGATGTTAGCTTCCATTATGGTGATGCGAGCAAAGGGGTTATCAACAAGTTAAATCTTACTATTAAACCGGGAGAAAAGGTCGGCTTAGTCGGGCGCTCTGGCGCAGGTAAGTCTACCTTGGTCAATCTGTTGCTGCGTTTTCACGATGTTGAAAGCGGCAAAATCAAGATTGATGGTCAAGTTATCTCTGACGTCACTCAAGACTCACTGCGCAGTAACATCGGCATGGTGACTCAAGATACCTCATTGCTCCACCGCTCGATTCGTGACAACATTCTTTACGGCAACCCAGACGCCTCAGAGGAAGATCTACTGCGCGCAACCAAACAAGCGCACGCGCATGAGTTTATTGAAACCTTAAGCGATCCGTTTGGTGGCATTGGCTACGATGCGCAAGTCGGTGAGCGCGGTGTTAAACTCTCAGGCGGGCAACGTCAGCGTATTGCGATCTCGCGAGTCCTGCTCAAAGATGCGCCCTTGTTGATTCTCGATGAAGCAACCTCTGCGCTCGATTCTGAAGTAGAAGCCGCGATTCAAGAAAGCCTCAATGAATTAATGCACGGAAAAACCGTGATTGCGATTGCACACCGCCTATCGACTATCGCAGCGATGGATAGACTCATCGTGCTCGATAAAGGAGACATCGTTGAGCAAGGCACTCACCAAGATCTCGTGCAACAAGGTGGCATCTATGCTCAACTTTGGCAGCACCAAACCGGGGGGTTTATTGGCGAGCAACCGCAGGGAGAACAAGTTAACTAGCTCTCGGCACATAAAAAAGCCGCACTTTTTAAAGTGCGGCAAAACAAAAACAACTGGCAGTGGATAATAGTTAGCTTTTGTGTACGAGAGGTTGAAAAGCCAACCTCAAATAAAACGGGTTAATAGGTTTCAAACACACCCATGTTGTAATCTCGAATTGTCTCTTCTATCTCTTTGATACTGTTCATCACGAATGGTCCGTAATGCACGACGGGTTCATCAATCGGTTGACCTGAAAAAATAAGTGCGCCGCGTCCTGCCGCCATCCACTGAGCACCACCGGCTCTGAGTTCGCCAACATTGCCCATATGATCACGATGTTCAAAGTGCCCTTTCAGCATATAAGTCAACGTTTCGATACCACGATGAGGATGCGGAGGAAAGCCGCCAACATAATCCGCTCGCTGATCAGACTTGAGCTCATCCACCATCAAAAAGGGAGAGAACTGGTGATTATTAAAACCGGCTACCCGTTTAATCTTTACGCCATCACCATCGGATGTCGCATGGGCTTGGATGATTTGATTGACACGTCGTAACACGCTCATAGCCTGTCCTCCTACACTCGATGGATTGATTCTATGTCAACAGGCTAAAAAGAAGAGCGGGCAGATTAGAGCCTCTCATTCAAATTTTTCGAATAAGTTGTGGTAAAATCAAAACGCTGATGTTCATCACATTCATATTCATCAACGGTTCACCACTCAAAGACGATCAAGATCACCGTTTGTTATGTCACCGCCCCTTCTATCAGGTAGAACGTGACTCAGCGATTGGTCTCGATTCGGCAACAAGCTAAGATAGTGCCACTTATACCATATCAACAGACAATCACTATGCACGCTCAACCATTTACCGACGCGGGTGTCACTTATACACCGTACTACTTTGATGTTCCTCTCGATTATGCCGACTCAAGTAAAGGGACCCTTTCCATTTTTGCTCGTGCACTGAGTTTAACCAGCGATGGGGAAAGCGCTAAACCTTGGTTGGTCTATTTTCAAGGCGGACCAGGTTTCCCTTCGCCACGACAAAACGGCCATAACGGCTGGATCAAACGCGCTCTGCAGCAGTATCGCGTGCTATTGCTTGATCAACGTGGCACGGGCAACAGTTCAGTGATCAACCACCAAACCTTGGCACACTTATCAGCGCAGCAGCAAGCGGACTACTTAACTCACTTTCGCGCCGATAGTATCGTGCGTGACGCCGAGTTTATCCGCCAGCAATTTGCTATTGAGCAGTGGGCTATCCTCGGTCAAAGCTTTGGTGGGTTTTGCTCACTGACTTATTTATCCCTGTTTCCCGAAAGCCTGTCACGCAGCTACATCACAGGTGGCGTACCTTCTATTTCTCGCCACCCAGACGATGTGTATCAAGCCACGTTTAAACGCACCATCGACAAGAACACAGCTTTCTTTCAGCAGTTTCCTAAAGCGCAACAACTGTGTCAGCAAATTGCCGATCACCTTATTGACCATCAAGAATTTCTACCAAATGGTCAGCGTTTTACGGTTGAGCAATTCCAACAAATCGGCATTAACTTTGGTGTCGCTGACTCCTTCTTGCCAATCTACTACGCCCTTGAGAACGCGTTAATAGAAGTGGCTGGTCAACCTCAACTGTGTTACGAATTTCTTAATAGCATGCTGATGGAGCAAGGATTTCAGACCAACCCTATTTATGCCATTTTGCACGAATCGATATACTGCCAGGGATTTGCCTCCAACTGGAGTGCTCAGCGTGTACGCCAAAGCCACAACGAGTTTAACTATCAAAAAGGCCAACCTTTCTACTTTACGGGTGAGATGGTATTCCCTTGGATGTTCGACCAATACAAAAACTTGCAGCCACTCCAGCCAGCGGCACAAATTTTAGCCGAAAAATCTGACTGGCCAGCACTTTACGATCAACACGTTCTCGCCAATAACACAGTTCCACTAAGCTGCGCTGTGTACGCCGATGATATGTTTGTTGAGATGGATATTAGCCGCGAAACTCTGGCAATCATGCCAAACGCCAAAGCGTGGATAACGAACGAATATGAACACAATGGTTTACGCGTAGATGGCGAGAAAATCCTCGACACTTTAATCGCAATGGGTGAACAAACAGCGGCGACTTTGATTTAACTATTTTGGCCCTCAAGAGGCCCCTGTTAGGATTTTCGTTAGCGAACCCGTTACAATACCACTCTTTAACGGTTCAAAAGATGCCGATGCTCAAGATATCAAACAACGTCACCCTGCAAGCGTGGGAAATCCAATTGACCGCGATTCGCGCTCAAGGTGCAGGAGGCCAAAATGTCAATAAAGTGTCGTCGGCCATCCACCTGCAGTTTGATATTAACCACTCCTCACTGCCTTCACTGTATAAAGAACGTCTGCTTGCACTCAGTGACTCGCGTATTTCAAAACAAGGCATCATTACGATTAAAGCGCAGCAATATCGTACTCAAGAACAAAATAAAGAGGATGCACTCCATCGTTTAGCTGACTTAATTCGTTCAGCCATGGTAGTACAAAAAAAACGTCGAGAAACTAAACCCACGCGAGCATCGAAAGAGCGAAGATTGAAAAGCAAAGGGATAAAATCACAAACTAAATCATTACGTAAGCGCATAAAACAATAATGCCATTGACCCAAAAAAACGATAACTATGGGTTATCGTCTTTAGTTAGGGTAACGGGTGTTTAAAAGCCCATCGTGGCTTTACCACGCCTATGAACGATTAGCTTAACTTGTAAAACAGCGTTGCTAACGGTGGAATGCGCAACGTGAGGGACTGCGCTAAGCCTTCACTTTGTATCGCGTCCGTAGTGATCGAAGTCATCACCTCATAACCGCTACCAAAATACTTACTGTCATCGCTGTTGAGCAATAACTGATAAGTACCTTGCAGCGGAACGCCTAAACGAAATGCCTCGTGAGGGACAGGAGTAAAGTTACTGATCACCAAAATACGTTCACCACGATCACTCAATCGTTCATGCGCCAATATCGATGCATCGGCCGCATCTTGCAAACGCCATTCAAAACCACGCGGCTCACTATCCAATTCGTGCAGCGCTTTTTCACTACAGTAGAGTTTGTTGAGATCGCGAGTTAATGCCTGAACACCTTGGTGACGCTCAAAATCGAGCAAGAACCATTGCAGCTGATCATCATGATCCCATTCGCCAGTTTGGCCGAACTCTGTACCCATAAAGTTGAGTTTTTTGCCAGGTTGCGCGTACATATAACCTAAATAAGCGCGCAAGTTAGCCGTTTGCTGCCACTCATCCCCTGGCATTTTATTGTGGATTGAACCTTTGCCATACACCACTTCATCATGGGATAACGACAACACATAGTTCTCGCTATGTGCGTAAATTAACGGGAAAGTAATGGTATCGTGATGGTATTTACGATGAACAGGATCTTCTTTGATGTAAGCAAGCGAGTCATGCATCCAGCCCATATTCCATTTGAAACCAAAACCTAAGCCTCCCATAAAAGTAGGTGCAGAAACGCCTGGGAATGCTGTCGATTCTTCGGCAATCGTCATCGCATTCGGGAAGTATTTGTATACTTCCTCATTCATCCACTTCAGGGTCGCAATGGCATCATGATTCTCGTTGCCGCCATCCACATTCGGGATCCACTGATCATGGCTTCGAGAGTAATCGAGATAGAGCATCGAGGCCACCGCATCAACGCGGATCCCATCGATATGGAATTGCTCAAACCAATACAGCGCATTCGAAACAAGGAAGCGACGTACATGTTCACGGCCTAGATCATAAATGTATGAGCTCCAATCTTGGTGCCAACCGCGACGTGGATCTGGGTCATGGAACAGTGGTGTGCCATCAAAGTTAGCCAAGCCGTGGTCATCAGATGGAAAATGCGCTGGAACCCAATCTAGCACAACGCCAAGACCTGCTTGGTGACATTGATCGACGAAGTATTTGAAGTCATCCGGTGAGCCATAACGGCTCGTTGGCGCAAACAGCCCAACCGGTTGATAACCCCATGAACCATAGAATGGGTGTTCCGACACTGGCATTAGCTCAACGTGGGTATACCCCATATCGATGAGGTAAGGAATCAATTGATCGGCAAGCTGTCGATAATTGAGAAAATCACCGTTATTATCGCGACGCCAAGAGCCCGGATGAAGTTCGTAAAACGACAGCGCCTGCTTACGTTTTTCAGTGATCGGGCGTTGTTGCCACTGTGTATCTTGCCACTGATAGCGGCTGTGATCGTAGGTGATCGAAGCAAACGATGGATATTGCTCTGCAAATGCGCCCCATGGATCGGCTTTATGTGGCAAACCTTCCCCATTAGGTCCTTTGAGTTCAAATTTGTATTGCGTCCCTTCGGGTAAGTTAGGGATAAAGACGCCCCAAATACCATAGTCTAGACGCTGCATTGGTGTACGACGACCATCCCACTGATTAAATTCGCCGACCAAACTACACGCACAAGCATGAGGCGCGTAAACGAGAAAGCGGATCCCTGAGACCTGCTTACCATCGCGCTCTATGGTGACGAACTGCGCACCCATATGTTTGTACATCTCTTTCGGAGTATGTAGTTCATCGTATTCTGCGTAGATATTGTGGTATTGGTATGGATCATCAATGAGTTGTTCTGTGCCATTCCAATCTACCGCGAGCAAGTAGTGAGTCAAGTGCAAGTCACGCGGCTGCTTGAGAATAAATCCCGATGCCTCTTCACGATCTAACTCTATACGCTCTTCATCAATCACCAACTCAACTTTATCTGCACCTGGCATCCATACTCGAAGTGCGCCTTGCTTGGGGTCGATAAAAGGACCAATAAATGAAAAAGGATCAGAACATGTTGCATGTGAAAGTTGGTTATAAATTTTTGTTGTCTTATCTAACGTTGTTATTTTCAAGTCTTATCTCTCCCTAACCGAACTCTCTTATCGAACTCTCTATCAAATAGTTTCGATGTCAAAAAAGCCAAAAACCCGCTAAATAGCGGGCTTAATTAGCATTTTTTAAGTTTACCGAATTCCTGCTTTACATAGAGTGACCTATCCTCAAGTTTTCTATGTAGGTGGTACCTTGAGCCACTATTTCGCGCCTTTATTTCGAACTTCCGTCAGTTTATGCGCGATGCGATTCACCCCTTCATGAGCAAAAATTTCATCAAGGTTCATGGATAATTTACGGCGCCAGTTAGGATACTCATCAACCGTACCTGGTATGTTGACGGGCTTATCCATTTCTAGCCAATCTTCAAGCTGAACACTGAGCAAAGCCGATGACCCCGCCGCCACATGCAGTTGAAGCGCTTCGGCTAAATACGCGTCCATGGGAACGAATTGGGCATCACGGCCAACGCCTTCTGGTAAATAACCATGCCACGCCACTGAATCTAGGATACCCTGCTTCGCAGCCAGACGATCAGCAAATAGACCCTCTAGCTGCTCTGGGTCTGGATATAAACCTAATTCTTCGCCCATCTTCAGGTCATCGCAGTGCCAAAAACCGCGTAAGGTTGGCATATCGTGCGTACACAACGCCGACATAGATTGCTCTGCGTAATGGGCAGGAGAGATATAACCGCCGTCACCCTCTGATGTTTCAAAAAAGAAAACCTTATAGGAGTGAACGCCTGCATCACGCAGAATATCAACAATCTCATCCGGTACTGTGCCTAAATCTTCACCAATCACACTGCACTGGTGGCGATGTGATTCGAGCGCCAAAATCGCCAACATATCTTCTACAGGGTAATAAATGTAAGCGCCTTGGGTTGCGTTCTCACCCTTGGGAATCCACCATAAACGCAATAAACCAAGTACATGATCAATACGCAATGCCCCACAGTGCTTCATATTTGCTCGTAGCAACTTGATGTACGCATCGTAACTGGTCGCTTGTAACACTTGTGGGTTAAGTGGCGGAAGACCCCAGTTTTGCCCCAGCGGGCCAAGGACATCAGGTGGCGCGCCAATGCTGCAATCCATCACCAGATTACCTTCATCAGCCCAAGTTTCGCTCCCCGAGTCGGCCACACCAACGGCTAGGTCACGATACAGACCGACTGACATGCCTTTCTCTTCAGCCAGTGCTTGAGCTTCTTTAATCTGAATATCGGCGATCCACTGCAAATACATGTAAAGATGTACTTGATCTTGGTGTTGAGTAATAAACGTTTGCACCGCGCTACTCTCAAATTGGCGATACTCTTCAGGGAAGACAGGCCAGCCCCACACGTTGGCATCGTCAGCATGTAGCTTAGTATGCAAAGCATCAAATGCCGCTTGATGAACTAGGCTCTCACCGCCTTGTTCGACGAACGCCAAGAACAGTTCAGCACGTTCAGTATTGTTATCAAGATGACGTTTTTTAAACTCACTAAACAATAGCGGTAGCACACTTAATTTAAGCTCGGCCACTTCGGTGTAATTAACCCAGTGTGATTCGCGCGCTTTTTGTAAACGCTGTTGGAATTCAGCACTACCGACTTTTTGCTGCGCTTCGATGCTCAACGCAAATTCAGGCACCGAACTCACATCAATATAAAGAATGTTTAACCAACGGCGCGAAGATGGGCTATACGGGCTTGCGCCCTCAGGATTGGCTGGGAACAATGAGTGAATCGGGTTAAGGCCAACAAAATCGCCCCCTCGCGATGCAATATCGGCCACTAGCTGTTTCAGATCACCAAAGTCACCAATGCCCCAGTTATGTTGAGTGCGCAATGTGTAGAGCTGAACACTAGGCCCCCACATTTTTTTGCGGAGCTCCATCGCCTCTTGTTTGTAACATGCTTGAGGCGTCACGATGAGCGTCATCTCATACGGCGCTTTACGACGCTTGCGCATCACGGTCAGCTTATGATAACCCCAAGCGATATCACTCGGTAATGCAAACACTAAAGGGCCACCCTCGCGACGCTCGTCACGCACGATTTGCGATTGAAGATAGCCTTCAAGTACCTCTCCCTGCTCGGTGTCTAGACGCCAGCTAAACTCACTCTCACGAGCGCTTACACCTAGGTTAAGGGTGACTTCAACGAGCTCACCATCTCGAACCACAAGCACAGGATCCAACACCGCTTTCTTGTGTTTTTTCTCTGCCGATTTTAGAAGAGTTTCATCATTGGTTGTATCGTAGCCTAACGACGTAAGTAGGTGGCGAATAGTCTCGTCTGAAACTTTCGCTTCATCTCCCCACGCGCTCACGTAGCTGTCGGCAATTCTCGCCATTTCAGCGACTTGTTTTAATGCGTTGTGTTGTTTCATCGCTCTCTCCGAAGGACTGCTCGTACCTTCAAAATGTAGGGTTATTAAGTTGATAAAATGTTCACAGCCAAGGCACGATGCCTTGGCTGTTTATGGTCTCTAATTAGCGTTTCACCGCTTCGAGTTTCCAGATGTTGTTGACGTAATCTCGAATTGAGCGGTCAGAGGTAAATTTGCCCACCAAAGCGGTATTGAGTATCGCTTTTTCCGCCCAACCCGCTTGATCTTGGTATTGTTTGCCCATAGCTTCGTGTGCTTGCACATAAGAGGCAAAATCCGCCAAACATAGGTACGGGTCACCGCCGTCAAGCAAGCTATCGTAAGTCGCTCGTAGCAAGCCCGGTTGACCTGGCGTGAACTCTTCACCAAGCAATAGATCCAGTGACGCTTTCAGCAGCGGATCGGCATGGTAGTAGTCATAAGGGTTGTAGCCTGACGCTTGCAACGCGACGACTTCGTCGACTTCTAGGCCAAAGATGTAAATATTGTCATCACCGACTTCTTCACGGATCTCAACGTTTGCCCCATCCATCGTACCGATAGTCAATGCACCGTTAAGAGCCATCTTCATGTTACCGGTTCCTGACGCTTCTTTACCCGCTAGCGAGATTTGTTGTGAAACGTCTGCCGCCGGGATAATGATTTCTGCCATGCTCACACGGTAATCAGGAATGAAGACGACTTTCAGCAAATTGCCGATTCGTGGATCGTTGTTGATCTTCTCCGCCACTTTGTTGACCGCAAAAATGATCTCTTTGGCTAGGTGATAACCTGGTGCGGCTTTCGCAGCAAAGATAGCCACGCGAGGCGTACACTCAAAACCTGGTTCATTGAGGATACGATGATACAAAGACAAGATGTGCAGAAGATCCAAGTGCTGACGTTTGTACTCGTGCAGGCGTTTAATCTGAACATCAAAGATGGCGTTGGTATCAAGGTCGATATCCATATTGGTTTTCACCCAATCCGCCAGACGCTGTTTGTTGGCTTTTTTAACCGCCATAAACGCTTGTTGGAACTGCTCATCATTAGCGTATTTGGCGATACCTTCTAGCATCTCTAGTTTGGCTGGCCATTCAGGACCAATCTTATCCGTGATCAGGTTCGAAAGACCTGGGTTACAGAACTTTAACCAGCGACGAGGGGTAATACCGTTGGTGACGTTATGCAAACGCGTTGGGTACATTTCGTGAAACTCAGGGAAGAGATCTTTTTTGACCAACGCAGAGTGAAGCGCCGCAACACCATTGACCGCATAAGACCCAATCACAGAGAGGTTAGCCATACGCACCATGCGGTTGAAACCTTCTTGAATGATCGATAGCTTAGCTTGCTTTTCACCATCACCAGGCCACATAGCACGGACTTGCTGCAGGAAGCGGTGGTTGATTTCAAAAATAATTTCCATATGACGAGGCAATAGACGCTGGATCAACGACTCTGGCCATGTTTCTAGCGCTTCAGGTAGTAACGTATGGTTAGTGTAAGCAAACGTTTGTGAGCTGATTTCCCACGCTTTTTCCCACGATAAACCTTTCTCATCAATCAGGATACGCATCAATTCAGGAATCGCGATTGTTGGGTGAGTATCGTTAAGCTGAATTGTCTCTTGCTTAGGCAGATCCGCAAGGGCAAAACCAGCGGCTTCGTGACGACGAAGAATATCACGTACCGATGCTGCTGAGTGGAAGTACTGCTGCATCAGACGTAGCGTCTTGCCTTTCTCGTGGTTATCGTTAGGGTAAAGAACTTTGGTAATGTTACCGGCATCAATCAATGAGTGCTGGGCTTCAAAGTAGTCACCGTTGTTAAAGCTTGCAAGAGAGAAAGGAGCAATCGCCTGACATTCCCATAAGCGAAGTGGATAGACGGTTTCTGACTCATAACCCACGATTGGTAGATCCCAAGGCATCGCTTTCACTGTCATGCCCGGTACCCATTTACGCACTTCACGACCATTTTCGTACGCCACTTCAACATTGCCATAAAAGCCAATTTCTTGCGCAAGCTCAGGGCGAGCAATTTCCCACGGGTAACCTTCAACACCGCGCCACGCGTCTGGAGCTTCTTGCTGACGGCCATCTTTAAATGACTGCTTGAACAGACCGTACTCGTAGTGTAGTCCGTAACCCACAGTCGGGAATTCTTGCGCAGCACATGAATCCATAAAACATGCAGCAAGACGACCCAAACCACCGTTACCCAATGATGGGTCACGCTCTTCTTCAAGCAAGTCGGTAAGGTTTTGGCCTAGCTCAGCCATGGCGTCAGTGATTTGCTCATACAGACCTAAGCTGATTAAGTTGTTACCGGTTAAGCGACCAATCAAAAACTCAAGCGAAAGATAGTTAACGCTCTTCGCTTTTTGAATTCTAGGGTCTTGCTCAGTTTTAAGTAGATCCAGAGTGGTGATTTCTGCTAGAGCTTTGCCCATAGCAAGGTACCATTCACGCGTGGTTGCTGTTTCTATCGTCTTTGCGTAAGTTGCAGAAAGGTGCATTTTTACATCAGATTGAAATGCAGCCTTATCGAAATTTTTCTGTTGCGTAGGTTTCATTCGAGAAATCTCACTTATTAGTTTTAATCCATCTATGCCATATCGTGCATGGACAAGATCAACAAAACATCCTCCCACCAACTGCCCGATTTAGGAGGAGGATATAGGGCGTAGAGGGTGTATTACCCTAGGCTCAGTGATCTAACTCTCAATAAAAATCACCAACGTCTGAGCTCGGGTGATTAAGATCACACCATCAACGAATTTAGCCTAGCTTTGCTGTATTAAAGATACATGTAGCGGGGAGTATGTATTTGACAAAACTGTCTATCGGATCACATATTGTTTTCCCTTTAACTGCAAATTTCACTATTTCCTGTGCAGAGATAGAGCCAAGACACACTTCGCAGATAGGCGTTTAGTGACCATAATCACAAATATGGGGCGTAGAAGAGGGCGAACTGTGAAACATACGAGAAACCTACCTCTGATCAATAACGGTCGAATTCAATCTCCAGTAATATTCTTGCCAATAAGCAAAAATGAATACTTGTGCTTTATGTTATCGCTAGCCTCTCCACCGTGTTAGCCGTAACCAGTAGGACAATATTATAGGGATTAAGAAGATGTGGATTCCTTCGAAATTGACGCGCCCTGGCCGACTGCATAACGCTATTGTCAGGCCAAGAGTACTAGATTTACTTCAGCAAGCGCCTTTTTACAAATTGGTACTGCTACGTTCCCCAGCAGGTTATGGCAAAACCACGATGGCCGCTCAATGGTTGTCTGACAAACCTCATGTCGGTTGGTACAGTCTTGATGACAGCGATAATGATTCATTCCGCTTTATGAATTATTTACTCCAAGCCCTGAACAAAGCCACCGATGACAGCTGCCCAAACTCACAGAAACTGGCTGAAAAGCGTCAATTTTCATCGCTTCATTCGCTGTTTGGTGAAGTGTTCACTGAGATGTCCAACTTTCATCAAGAGTGTTATTTGGTGCTCGATGATTACCACCTTATTGCTGATGATGACATTCACGAGGCGATGCGCTTTTTCCTTAAGCATATGCCAGATAACTTGACCCTAGTTGTCACGAGCCGGGCATCGCCACCACTTGGCACCGCCAACTTACGCGTACGTGATTTGATGATCGAAATTGGGGATGAATTACTGGCGTTCGATACCGAAGAAACGACACGATTCTTTAATCAACGAGTGAGCGATGGTATTGATGACACCACAGCCAACAATTTACGTAACTACGTTGAAGGCTGGCCGTCAGCGCTGCAACTCATCGCCCTGCAAGCTCAACATCAGCATAAAACCTTAGCCCAATCGGCGGAATCTTTTTCACAGTTTAATCACGCTCATCTGTGGGACTATTTGGTTGAAGAGGTGTTTGACTTACTTGATCAAGAGACTCGCCAATTTTTACTGCAATGTTCGGTACTTGACCACTTTAACGATCATCTGGTGTCTGAATTGACCGAACGCGAAGACGCTCTGAGTATGATTGAATCTCTCAACCGCTTCGGCCTGTTTATTCATCCACTGGAAGGAGAGCAAAACTGGTACCGCTTCCACAATCTGTTTGCAGAATTTTTAGCGCATGAACGTACGGCGCGCATTCCACGTCAAGAAAAAGCCTTGCATCGCAAAGCCGCCAACGCTTGGCTGACTTTATCTTCGCCCCATCAAGCACTGCATCATGCGCAAGAAGCCAGAGACAGCCAGTTAACTGCGGATATTCTTAGTCAATATGGTTGGAAGATGTTTAACAGCGGTGAGCTACAGACATTAGAGAAAGCGATTAACTCTCTGACCTCTGAGCAACTTTATAGCGAGTCTAAGCTGTGCATGTTACAAGCTTGGCTGGCACAAAGTCAGCATAGATACAATGATGTCGGCGATCTTCTGGCCAAAACTGACGAGCAAATGGCCAAGCTTAATGTAGTGTTAAGCGCAAAAGAACAAGGGGAATTTAATGCGTTACGCGCTCAGGTCGCCATCAATAAAAATCAACCTGAAAAAGCACTTGAGCTAGCGGAATTGGCATTGAGCCAACTTGATTCCACCGTCTACCGGAGCCGCATTGTCGCGACCTCTGTGGTTGGTGAAGTTAACCACGTACTTGGCCACCTCAGTCGTGCGTTACCTATGATGCAGCAAACTGAAAAATTAGCACGTCAATATCAGGTCTATCATCAGGCATTATGGGCAATGCTGCAGCAAAGCGAAATCTTAATTGCCCAAGGCTATGTACAAGCGGCGTATGAAGTGCAGGACAATGCCTTTAAGTTGATTGAAGAACAACAACTTCATCAAGTGCCACTGCATGAATTCGTACTACGGGTGCGTGCGCAAATTCTGTGGTGTTGGAACCGCCTTGAAGAGGCAGAAGAGTGCGCTTATAAGGGACTTGATGTGCTGGGTAATCATAGCCCAAGTAAGCACTTACATAGTTATTCGATGTTAGCGCGTATTGCGATTGGACGCGGCGAGATAGACAAAGCCGGTAAGTTTATCGACCAGATTATCCACCTTCTCAAACAATCGACCTATCATGTCGATTGGACAGCGAATGCGTCATTATCACTGATATTATTCTGGCAGACTCGCGGCGATCTCGACTCGATCGCGCAATGGCTAGAAACCACAGTTCGACCAGAGCAAGCTTGCAACCACTTCACTCAACTGCAGTGGCGCAACATCGCGCGCGCACAGATTGCATTAGGCCTCTTTAAACAAGCGCACGACACGTTAGACTTTATTCAGCAACAAACACAAGAGAACGAACTACTGACCGACAAGAATCGCAACTTGATTGTTCAAGCAGTGTTGGCGATTTCCGAACACGATGAAGAACGAGCACACCAAGCGCTCAAGCAAGCGCTCGAACTGACCAATCAAACGGGAATGCTGGGTAATTTCTTAGTCGATGGTGCCAAAATTGGTCACATTCTTGAGAAACTCAACAACAAGAATGAACTGGGTGATCTAGAGCGCCACCGCGCTCAGCAACTACTCAAAGACATTTCAACCACTCAACGCAGCAGCTCTATCCACTTTGATGAAGAGTTTGTCGAAAAACTAGTCAATCATCCCAATATTCCTGAGCTGGTACGCACCAGCCCGCTGACTCAACGCGAATGGCAAGTACTGGGCCTTATCTATTCTGGTTTTAGTAACGAGCAGATCGCCCAAGAGTTAGATGTCGCCGGCACTACGATCAAAACGCATATTCGTAATCTGTATCAAAAACTCAATATCGCCAACCGCAAAGAAGCGATTAAAACTGCAGAAAACTTACTGCAACTGATGGGCTATTAACCGCTCGCCGTCATCAAGACAGCACTCTAAGCGCACGGCTCTACGCTTGGGCTTTTGCTCAATCATCAGAAATACACGTACCTAAAACGTAAAAAAGCGCCTAACTGGCGCTTTTTTAAATCTTGTCTCGATTAGAACTTCTTCGGAGCGTAACCTGTCATCGCTTCAAGCTTCAGCTCTTTGCCAAGTTTAGTCGTTGGGTGTACAACCACTAACCCTTTAACCGATTTTTTCAACTTGCCCATATCCGCTTGTTCAGCTTTGGTAATTGGACGAGAAAATGGCATATCAGTCAGAGTTTTACCCTCTTTGCTGATGTCATAGTTCTGTTTATGCTTCATGGCACTGGCTTTTTTGTTGAGCTTTTCTATTTCGTCAGTAAATTTGCTGATCATGTCCTGATCACCACGACCTTTGGCAGCCTCCAATTTGCGCTGACAAGTATCAATGCGATTATGTAGGTTTTGTAATTCTTGCTTAAGGCTCATGGTTTTACTCTTATTGGAAACAGAAAAGGTCGGCGAGTGTAGCATAAGCTTGCTGACACTTCCCTAATTATCATCAACTATAGTCAGGTTAGCGTGGCTGGGCTTTTATCGCAACCAACCAGCAATATAGCCACTTTTGTGTCACGATAAAATCGATGAATGCCATCGACCACTTCGTGGCAGTAATGATGATTGAATAGAGTGAAACGGCGCAACCGTGGCAAACAGTTGGCATCATTACTTAAAACGCCTGTCACTGATCAATAGTTTTGATTAATGCGTAAAAATGGCAAAGGAGTAACGATGATAAAACTAACAATTTTCTACGACGGTCTTTGTCCGCTTTGCGTTAAAGAGATGGACTCGCTACATCGTCATGACAAAAACCACGCCATTAAGCTGGTTGACACCCAGAGCAATGATATGCAGTTCTACCCTGCTATCGATAAATACCGTGCAGGGCAAATTCTGCATGGATTAAAACAAGATGGTCAGTTATTACTTGGGCTTGATGTAACTTATTATGCTTGGAAACTGGTCGGAAAAGGCTGGCTATACGCACCATTGCGCTGGTCCTTGGTCAAACCACTAGCCGACTGGGCTTACCTCAAGTTTGCACGCAATCGTTATCGATGGTCTAAGCTGCTGACAGGTAAAAGTAAATGTGAAGGCGGTCAATGTTCTCGCTAGATATTAGTCATGTTCAGTCACGAAACATAAAAATACTCTCAAAACTCACAGTCATTCGTCGATACATTAGCTATTCTTAATAGACAACTTTGTGTCTATTAAGATAAATCCAATTATATGGCTGTCTGGTGAGTATCTATTCCCGGCGCGAAGCCCTTATACGCTACTAGCTACTAACAGGATGTTTGTATGAGCTTTTCTATTCGTACCCGCCTTTATATTTTGGCTCTCGTTCCGCTGCTTGTGATCACTTTAGGTATGCTGGGGGTCACTTACCTCAAAACCAACGAGCTCAACGCTCAACAAATCGAAGTTACTCGTTCAAATATGATGAATATGAAGAAAGAGGAACTAAAAAACTACATTCAAATGGCCAAATCCGCTATCACCCCTTTCCTACAGCGTGGCGCTTCGTTTGAAGAGGCTCTACCAACCTTAAAAGCTATCGAATATGGAGAGTCTGGCTATGTGTTCGGTTACAACTCAAAAGGTGTCCGCGTTGCTCTAGGAAAAAGCGACAAAGGGCTCGGTGACAACTTCTGGGAGCTACAGGACAGACAGGGCAATAGGTTTATTCAAGATTTGGTTCGCAACGCCAAAACCGGCAATTTTACCACTTATTACTTTCCCAAGCCGGGGCAAACACAAGCACTGCCTAAATTAGCCTATTCGGTCTTCATACCAGAGTGGGATGTCATACTTGGGACCGGTTTTTATACTGATGATATCGATGCAATTATTGCCGAAATGGAACGCTCCACAACCAGCGCTCTGCAAGCTACACTTTCAACGATTGTGCTTTTCTGTATTGTTATAGCCATTCTTGTCGCTGCGTTCGCGGTTGCGGTTAACCGTACCATTATGAAGCCGATCGAGCTGTTCGATAAGTCCATCAGCTCTTTTGCCAGCGGTGATGCCGACCTAACCGCCCGTATGGAAGATTTTAAAGCGCCGGAGTTCTCTAAACTAAGTAGCAATTTCAATGCCTTTGTCGCCAGCCTACAAACCATTATTGGCAGTGTTAGTAATGTAGGTCAACAAGTGGTGTCTGAAACAACCGATATGTCGGCACGCGCAGCAAAAGTGGATGAACTGGCTTCTGGCCAGCGAGAGGAAACAGAGCAAGTCGCCACTGCGATGACTGAAATGACCACCACAGCAAGTGAGATTTCAAACAACGCCAGCCAAGCAGCAGAATCAGCTAAACAGGCGGACGATAACGCTAAGGAAGCACAAAACATCGTGAACTCTGCGGCTCAGTCAGTCGAAGCCTTAGCACAAGAAGTCTCGCAAGCGAATGGCGTTGTTTCTCGCCTAGAGGGTGACGTACAAAATATTTCATCGTCTCTGGCAGTGATTCAGGATATTGCCGAGCAAACTAACCTACTGGCATTAAACGCCGCGATTGAGGCGGCAAGGGCAGGTGAGCAAGGTCGTGGATTTGCGGTCGTTGCCGATGAAGTCCGTAAGCTGGCTAGCCGAACACAAGACAGCACTGGTGAAATTCACCAGATGATTGAACAGCTCAAAGCCGCCTCTGACGATGCAGTGAAAGCGATGGAATCAAGCCAAAAACGGGGCGAAACCACGGTTGAAGAAGCAAACTCAGCGGCAAGAGCGTTGGTTAAAATTCAAGAATCGATCGGCACTATTATGGATATGAACTCGTTAATCGCAACCGCAACTGAAGAACAGAGTTTGGTTGGTCAAGAAATTTCTCAACGCGTGGTGATCATTTCAGACCAAAGTTTGCGATCGGCAGAACTTGCCAATGAAAACCGCGCTGGTAGCCAAGAGCTTAACCAAAGAGCGAATGAACTCTACGAGCTCGTTGATCGTTTTAAAGTGTAAACACTACATTGCTAGAATAAATAAGCCCGCTAGAAAAAGCGGGCTTATTGTTGTGTCGACTCAAAAGATAAGTCTATACCGTGACTATGTACTGCAACACTCTCGAACGATACTAAGTCGCGCAACAAAGGCATCCTGAGATGCCCTTAACCTTGAGTTAATCTAAGCGCAGTGTTAAACCGGAATAGTTGTTGTAGGCGCGGAGCATGACGTGATACGTAACACCACTTTGTGCCACAACACTGCACTGCTCAGTATTACCACTGCGGTATGGACGACAATCAAAACGGTTGGTTGTTGGTTTGCTGCCTGCTTTCACATACAAGTCCGCATCTCCCGAACCACCTGCAATCGAGACGATAAGATTAGCAGCACGATCAACCGTAAAGGTATAGAAATTTTCACTGCCGCGATTACCACTTAGATTTGTCACAGGGACTCCTTGTTTAAGTACAGAACCTGGAGTGGTGACATCACAGTTTGCGTTAACACCGACAGTATTAAAGGCGTCTTTAACATCGACAACGTTATAGCCGAAGTCTTGCGCAGCCTTGACGACGCCACATGCGCCCGCATCAAAGGTACTGTTTGGTGTCCAATATAGTTGATTTGCCAAGGTAAAGATTTCGAAGCCTTTGCGTACCCCCCAACCCGATTTATTCGCGAGCAAATAAAAGGCTCGGTTGTAGACACCGCTCGAGTAATGCACATTTAAGCCGCTATAGTACTGAGAGGCATGATCGATTGAGCGGCCATCTTTTGATGGTTGGTCGAAGTAACGCAAGCCACCTTCAGATTTGAAAATGTCCGCCCCGACAACCCAGTCAACGGATCCTTTCATGTAGTATTCTGCCGCTTCACCAGCAATATCAGAGAACGCTTCGTTCATACCACCTGACATGTTTTTATATACCAAACCCGAGTTTTGCTCAGTGAAACCGTGGCTTACCTCATGAGCGCTGACATTGATATCGACCAATGGGTAAAAAGTATCTTTACCGTCACCAAATGTCATTGATGAGCCATTCCAAAAAGCATTTTCATAGTTAGTGCTGTAATGAACTCGCATGGTTAACTGGAATGACAACGGTGAGGTATCCATCCAATCTTGGTACATGTCAAATACAACTTTACCAAAGTAATGCGCATCATTGAGCGGCGAATACGCACCGTTGACATACTGGTAATCATTGTAATTGGTCTCATCAGGACAATCATAACTGAATGCAGAACTTCCCGAAGTGCCATTGTTCAAGTTAACCGTTTTTACTGCACTGTTATTCATGGTACAGGTCGTACCGGTTTTATTGACGAGAAAGCCTGGATAGTTAGTGCCGTAATCATATCGACTCGTTTTAAGATTACCTCCAGGCCCTGTGCCTGACGCGTCTGCATGATTAAGACCATCCCAATGCTCAATCACCCCACCTGTCATGGCATCAATAAAGTAAAACGGGCGTTCCGGCTTTTCTGCCGCGACAAAGAAGTCGACCATATAGACCATCTGAGCGGTTTGATTTTGGTCGAGCCTTACCATCAATTTGGCGTTTTGATTTTCTACTCTATCCGCACTCAATGATTGTGCTTGATAATCACTCACCGCAACCGCAATCGCTTGTTTGTGATCAAGTGAGGGGGTGAGGGTTGTGACATCCGCACTGATACCCTGCGCCATTGTGCCGAACACTTGACTGAACTGCTCTTTACTCAACGTTGCAACCACTGAGGTGTCAAAAACAGGGACCCCATGGTGGGTCTGTTGGTAGCGAACTTTGGTTTTGCCATTGGGTAGGACAACTCGTTTAACCTCAGTAAACCCCGTTTCTACTGGAACCACGCTGTTCGATTGCGCCTGTAAACTTTGTTGTAATAGCGCACTATCGTTGACCTGGACCATTTCTGCAGCATTAGCCGTGACAGTGAAAGACGTACCTAGAATCGCTGAAATCATCCAGCTTAATTGACGTTGTTGGTTCATTATTCAATCCTGTAATTATGAAACTCCTTCTTCCCAACCACTTCATAGGAAGCATAATGCGACACATCGCTCCATTAACATGGAAGATAATATCGAAAACGAACAACTAAGCCGTAGAAATACTTTATACAGAATGTCATTCTTAATTTACATAAATGGCTAACATTAAGACATGGTAAGGTAACTAGACAAGTTTTGGTCATTAAAAAGCAGCAGGTTAGATGCTATTGATAAAGTTGCGTGGTATTTTTTTGACACCGTTTTATCATCAATAATGCTGAGATCTAAATCAAACGTTTAGTTTTCAATTACAGATTGGCAGTACGCAATAATCAAGCGAATTGAATGTTCAAAAACCAACAAACGCTCCCACCAGTGAGAGCGTTGTCAATTAATATTGAGGGCAACGAATCATTTTATGCCATATTTAACCAGTATTTTATCAAAGGTGCCGTTTGTTTTGATTTCCGCTAAGCCTTTATTAAACGCATCGATGTACATCTGATGATTTGGGTTAGCTAACCCGGAAGTGATATGGAGCGAATTAACGGATAAGGCATTGTCGGTAAACTCGAAGTCACTGAGATTCATGCCTGCCCCAGACAGGGTTGATTTTGCAACCAACTCGTCTTCTAGAGTTAAGTCAATGCGTTTCGCTAACAACTTCTTAGCGTTACCGACCAAATCATTCGCTTCAGGCTTGTTAAAGTTACTCGCCCCTAAAAACATATCACCATAACCATAATCGCGGACAATCCCGACCGTTTTCCCGTTTAAACTATCCATGCCATTGTATTCAAAACTATCGCCTGCGCGTTTAATGAACTTGAGTGAGTTTTCCAAGTAAGGATCACTGTAACTTAAAAACGAAGTTCTTTCGGTGGTATACCACGTCGCCACTAACACATCGACTCGTCCCTCTTTTACCTCGTTTAATGCTCGAGCCCAAGGCATAATTTTGAAATCGAGCTGGTGTCCCTGAGACTTCAACGCTTCAGTTAGAATTTCTACTGAAACACCTGGGTTAGCTTTATCTTTTTGAACAAAGGGCGCCCATGGGTCTTGTGCGGCCGTAATGGTTGCCGCTTGAGCTAGGAATGTAATAAAGGCCCCAAACACTAATATCAATAAACTTCTCATAACGTATCCTCTATTGAATGGCTAAGTTCGAAATTTCGCCATATGGTTGGCGATATTCTGGCTTAAACTGAGTACTTCTTCCGTCCGTTTCGCATTAGTCGTCGCACCAGATGAAACATCATTGGTCGCTTCCGACGCTTCAACAATTGCTTGACTTATCTCTTCCACAGCCATTCGTTGCTCATCTGTCGCTTGCGAGATTTGGCCGCTTCTATCGGAAATAACGCTAATGAGATTCTGGACCTCATTGACCGACACTTGCGATTCACTCACTCGAGAGGCAGTCTGCTCAAGAAGCGTAGCAATACGAGTTAACTCATCTTCAACGGATTTGGTTGCCCCACCAAGCGCTACAATGTTTTTTTGAATCTGTTCAGTCGACTGGCTGGTTTTCACCGCAAGGTTACGCACTTCATCAGCCACAACCGCAAACCCACGCCCTTGGTCCCCAGCCCTTGCAGCCTCAATGGCGGCATTCAGTGCTAACAAGTTCGTTTGCTCAGAAATATCATTGATGACATTCAGTACTGTCGTTATTTTTTCCCCCTCCTCAATCAAGATGTGCATTTCTGCATTGACGTGATTCATCTCTTCACGCATGTTGATGATTTCATTGGCGGAGTGTTCAATCGATTGGTTTACATCCAAAGCCAAAGTCGTCGCAGTGTGAGCTTGCTGCGCTGTTTCTGCTGCGGTGTCAGCCACGGTAGAAACCGATTGATTCAACTCAGTGGCTGCAGCGGCTACGGTGGTAAGCTGATGCTTTTGCATCTCTAATTTTTCAGCATTTACCCGTGCGGTTGAACCGTTGGCCGATGCTTTCTCGCCCAACGCTTCGGAAGATAAATTGACATCTTGTACTATCTGCCTTAAAGACTCAGTGAAGCTGTTAATCCCTTCCGTAATGGCATTAAACTCTCGGTATTTGGCTGGTGCAAGTTTATTGGTTAAATCGCCATTACCAGATGCTAGATTTTTAATTACCTCAGTAAGTTGTGCTATTGGTCGAATTACCGTCATCGATAGTACAACAACAATCACCACAGATAAGACGATATCGAGTACAATCAGCTCAATGATGCTAGTTTTAAGCGAGTCAGCGAGCTTAGTGTCTAAAGCATGGGTATCAAAGTAAACCACAACACTACCAACCGCATTCTCTTCTCCGTATTCAACAAAAGTGAGATTCGCCTTGATACTATTATCGATTGAATAAGCGCCCTTGTTCTCAACATCAATAGTTTCACGCTCTTGGCTAGTGCTGTTTTGTGCAAGGAATAGTAGATCACTGCCCTCATTATCAATCAACCGAATCGCCGATATTTCCGGGAGCTTAAGTTCGGCTGAAATGGACACCCTGGCTGACTCTAAATCGAAGTCCCAAACCGATTTAGGTAAACTAATCATCATGCGCTGAGTGGTATTTTCTACCGATTGTTGTAGCTCTGACGTCAAGTCTTCTTTAAAACCTTGATACTTGATAAATGCAGAAATCAGCAATACAAAAGTTAGCGCGATAATCACTTGGACAAGAAAGACTAATTTTAAACTTTTCAAAACTGATCCCTTTAATTTTTAAGACCGATAATAAAAAGGTAGTTATTGACTGATAAATAATCAACAAAAGTATTTAATGGAATTTAAGTCACACTTAATATTGCATTTTTAAGAAAGGGAGGATGAGGTTTATCGTTCTGATGAATGTTGGTATTTATTGAGCAGAGATTGATTATCGAGTGTAATCGCATCAATATAGGCAAATGTGCTTTCCTGCTCCGCGACAAGTACCGCGAGTTGCTTAAGACTAAGCCGCAGTACTTATTCACGAGCAGGTCCAAGACACGATTAGCCGTTTTGACGACGCATATTGTCGAGGATGATCCCAGTCGCCATCGCGACATTAAGAGACTCTGCGCCACCAAAGGCTGGAATGGTAATTTTATCGGTAACATATTGAGCCGCTGATTGACGAACACCATGCGACTCACTACCCATCAGCAAGATACCTTCGGCAGCAAATTGCGTTTTATGTACGCTTTCACCTTCAAGGAACGCCCCGTAAACCGGTAGCCCTGTCTGTTGCAGGTAAGCAGGTAAATCCAACTGACTGACCGTCACTCTGCCAAAGCTGCCCATGGTAGCGCTGATCGTCTTAGGATTATATGGGTCGGCACAGTCAGAACTGGCGACGATATGCTTAATGCCATACCAATCTGCAACACGGATAATAGTACCTAAATTACCAGGGTCAGAAACCCCATCCAATGCAATCATCAAACCTTGCGCTTTTGGTACTTCAATCTGAGGTATTGCCACCACGGCAATCGCCGCATTGTTGCTGACTAACGTACTGGCTTTGGTCAACTCATCCAAAGACGCTTCAATACACTCAAAGGGAAGCAATGGGCGGTGCTCGGCTAAAAATTCTGTGGTGGCAAAAATTTGCTTTACCGTGAGGGGACTATTCACCAGTTCAAGAACGTTTTTCTCGCCTTGGACTAAGAATAAACCCTGCGTCTTACGCTGTTTCTTTTGGCCTAAAGCACGAAGTAATTTGAGTTGGTTTTTCGAAATCATAATATGTCCACGGTATGAGGGCTGGCAAATTAAAGCGCGGCAATTATAAAGTAAAGCCCCGCAGAGCTAAAGAGGCACAGACATAGAACTACCGGCCAGATCGAACCATATCGATTATTTTGACAGCCTTTTCGAAGTGATCCAGTTGATGGGTCTCAATCCAACGCTCTGTAATCACCAAGCTTCAGTCAGCTCACTCAATTTTATTTGGGTCATTTGTGTCCTGTGAAAATAAAGACAAAAAAAGGACCTTGCGGCCCTTTCAGTTGCTTATTGACGTCGTCTAAAACTTAAATGTCCATACAGTTTGCATAGTACGTCACTGTTGATGGCCAATCACTGAATACACCTATTACACCGACCTCTTTTGCCAGTACATCAAGCACTTTCATCATGTCGCCATCACGTTTGATTTGCTCGGTCACCGATTGATAATACCAACCGCCACCTTGCGCTAAAGGGCCTGAACGTTCTAGCGTCCAAGCAATAATGTCAAGATCGGCTTGCTTGGCGAGCTTAGCGTAATTGGATTCAACTATCTTGTTGTCATCGAGTTCAATCAGGGCGTAGAGAGGAGGAGAGATAATGTTAACCCCCTGCTTGTGTAGATCTTTCATATTCTCGAGGGAGGCGATATCTTTCTCTTTCACTCAACACCATACGACTTTAAGTAGCAATTAATCAACAACACCAATGAAACATCACTACATTTTATTAATAAAGGTGTAAATGGCAGATCTGTGGCATAGATGGTTAGAAATCGTCGCTGTGCAGCGGGTTGGATTCAAGCACACTTTCGAGGCCACTATGATTCGCCAACACTATGATTCGCCAAATAGACGCATATCGTGTTAAGCACGAGTTGGTTCAATATTTGCGTAATAAGTTCAATTCAAATTTGGCCGTTGGTCTATCTTTAATGGAGCAATGTACTGATTATCCACTAAGGAGTAGGAATATGTTTACAACGCTACTGGCGAAGCTGAATCAACTTTCCTCTATGCAGTGGTCATTATTGTTAACGGTACTGATTTCACCTATCGCCTATCAGCTGTTAGTCCAACAGTGGTGGGGCTGGATTACTTTATTAGTGCTTTATCACCTTATTGTTGTGATACTGATTCATTCGATGAACGGCTTATTGAGCAAATTCAGCAGCGCGGCTAAGTTTCTTTCTGAAGGTGATCTCACTGTGCGCATTGCCGGGCAAGCGCCAGTCAATGCTCCTTTACTCAAGACCTTTAATCGTATCGGCGAAGACATTTCGCTCACCGTCCACGCCTTAAGAAAATCGACAGCGCGACTGGTCGAAGTCGCTGACACTGTGCAAGAAGACTCCGCGTTATCAAAAAAAGGGGCGATCGGACAAAAACGCGATGTTGATACTGCCAAAGAGATCATTAGCCAACTGTCTGACATCACTAAGAATGTCTCGGACTACTGTGAGTCAACCGCGACCTTAGCCAATCAAGCCAAAGCAAAAGCCGACCAAGGCACTCAAGATATGCGTGCGCTTGAACAGGCCCTAGATACCGCCAATCAACATATTGATAATTCCAACCAACACTTCCAATCTCTGATGGAAGAGACCGCACAAATTAGCCAAGTGATGGAGACCATTAGTAGTATTGCTGAACAAACCAACCTGTTGGCTCTAAACGCTGCGATCGAAAGTGCTCGAGCAGGTGAGCAAGGACGAGGCTTTGCCGTGGTCGCTGATGAGGTTCGCTCTTTAGCCATGCGAACTCAGCAAGCCACCGAAGAGATACGCGGTAAAATATCCAACCTACAAGCCAAGACTGATGATGTCATGAATACCATGCAAGAAAATAAATCGAGCATGACCAAATCATTAGAGATAGCCTCTACCGCTGAACATACCTTTGCAGAGCTCGACCTTCAAATCGATCAAGTACGCCAATATGGTCAGCAGATCGCCACTTCATCGGAACAACAATTGGGTCAAACATTGAGCTTGGATGAATGCTTGCAGTTGATTGCGAGCGAATCCGAGAACAACGTCCGTGCCACTCAAGAAACGTTGATTGCCAGCATTACCGTGCGCAACTTATCGGGTGAGATAGATTCATTACTGCACCGCTTTGCCACAGACAGCAAGCAAATAGAAGCAGAGGAAGCCAAACGAGACAAACTGATGGAGTGGAACAGCCAACTGGATATTGGTCTGGACGAGATCAATCGCCAACATCAAACCTTGGTGCATCTCATCAACGAGTTGTACCACTTACTCAACCACAACTATGGCTTAGCTTCGATTAAGCGAGTCGTACAAGGTTTAATTGACTATACGGCCAACCACTTTAAATACGAAGAGATCTTGTTCGAGCAAATTGACTATAAACAAACTCAACAACACATCGATAAGCATCATAGTCTCGTCAAGCAAGTACTGGACTTTCAAGCTCGAGTAGAAAAAGGTGAAGAGATTGGCGACGAGCTGATGGCCTTTTTGAAAAACTGGCTTGTGCAGCACATCATGAAAGAAGATAAAGCTTACGTACAAAGCTTTAAAGATAACCAGTTAAACTAAGCCTTGCCATGAGATTTTTTTGTCATGTCAATAAAAAACTTGATTGGTCAAGACACATCGTTATTGCTTTAATCCGCTCCGAAAAATCCGTTGAATCTGTTCATAAGGAGGAGCAACCATGTTTGCAATCGATGATATTGTTGTCGCAACAAAAGGCGTTGATTTAGGTAAAATGGTCGTCACTGGCTTAAGCGGCGGCGGTAACTATGTCCACGTCAAAGTAGACGGTATGCAACTCACTTACCCTGCAAAAGACCTAAAGAAAGCTTAATTTGTCACTTGATTAAATTTGTCACTTGATTAAAAAGGTAGCGAGCGATCTCGCTACCTTTTTTTGTTGGTTATCGTCTAATCGACAACGCGGCTTAATCTCAAGCTCGCCAGTAGTCCGATCGCTCCAAGTAAGAAATACACCACAAGGCTAATCAAACCAATATTGCTCATCGCGATGAATGGGTTATCGGCCAGAAGCACGTCTAACGGCAACATAGTGACCTCGATAAGAAAGTCACCGACAACAGAAGTCCCTAGCAGACTATCTGAAAACAACTTGATCACATAAAAACCTATCAGCATAACCAAGAGTGGCGAATGAACCTTTTGTGAAATTGCCATCGCCAGCATCGCCACGGGCGCAAGGACTACACCAACTAACCACATTCTGCCAATAAATTCGACCCAATGCGTCAACACGTAGAGAATTGATTCACCAGTGAAAAATAGTGGGAATTTCTGCGCCATCATCACATTAACTAACCACATCAATAGATCCGCGCTGATCACGAGTATCGAGCATATGACTGGGGTCACCAGTAAGCCAAATACCAGTTTAATCGAATGAGTTGTTAAGTCAGACACTGGCATACTGCGCCAAAACATCACGCTGCCCTCTTGGCGCTCTTTACGCAGTGTTTTGGGGAAATAAAACGTGGTTAACATGATAGACAGCAACCCAGTAAAGCCAAACACCATTTGACTAAGCTGCTGGCCCAACTCAAAACCCGATCCCATTCCGTCAACATCGTAGGTTAACTCGTAGGTGACATTACTTTGAATGGTCGAATTCATTAGCACCGCGAGCAGCAGTAACACGCCACAAACCAGCAATCCCAAAGGGGCTCGGGTAATTATTTTGTGCTCTAACCACTCTTTTTCCAGCATAGACACATGGGCATTCATCATACTGCCTCCTTTTGCAGCGCTAAGAACAGATCCGCCAGTTTTACATTGTAAATTTTGCTGATGCCATCAAGCTGCTCGATCTGGGCAGCAGGTAACAGCCAACGTGTACTGCCAAGCCCTCGCTCGCGAGACAGGGGCTTTAAAGCTTCAATCCCAGCATGATGATCATCACTGGTTTCTACTACCACATAGTCTTGCGCCAAGCTGTCCATGTCGGACTGCAACACAACCTGACCATGCTTCAGAATCAACACATCAGTTAACAGGTGTTCAATTTCCGACACCTCGTGGCTGGCAATGATCAAGGCGCGCTCACCATCATGGAACCACTCAAGCAGATGGCGATAGAAGGTATCGCGATAGACCAAGTCAAGACCGAGGGTCGGCTCATCAAGAATCAGAACCTTAGTATCGGTTGAAATCACTATGGCTAAATGGAGTTGAACTTTCATCCCTTTGGATAACGACTTAATTTTGCTATTTAGTCTGATATCGGTTTTCTCAAGCACAGACTTAGCTTTGTTGACGTCAAAGCTCGGGTGTACCCCAGAGGTATAACGCAACAACTGCTGAACGGTCATCCACTCGGGCAACACATTAACATCCGAAATATAAGCAAGATGCTGCATCACTTTCGCTCGCTGCGTCACGGGTTCGAGCCCAAGCACGCTGATCTTACCTTGATAGTGGTGAGCACCAAGCAAACTCTTAATTAAGGTCGACTTGCCAGCGCCGTTATGTCCGAGTAAGCCAAGCACTTGCCCTGCTTTCAATTCAAAACTGATGTCTTTTAGCGCTTCTCTTTGCTGTTGAGAGCCGCCAGAATACTGCTTAGAAACCTGCCTAACATCAATTAATACACTCATGATTCACCCTCAACGTGCTGCTTTAACTGCACAATAAATTCGTCTAATGGAATGTCCAGTTGTTGCAACTTCTTCGCTATCGATGGAATTTGTTGCTCAATAAACGCTTGCTTCTGTGTCGCTTTAAGTTGAGTTAATGCGCCCAGTGCAACGAACATCCCTTGGCCTCGTTTCTTTTCAACCAATCCTTCGTCGACCAGCAGTTGATAACCTTTCATCACGGTAAGATGATTAATTTTCATATCTGCCGCGACCGATCGAACTGACGGTAACGCCTGACCTTCTTGCCACACACCTTGCAAAATTTGCTCGATGATCCTGTCAGCAAGTTGACGAAATATAGGCTGTGTTTCGTTCCAATCTGTCATGGTCGATACCCTATTGATTTCGAGTTGGTGTTATATATAGGTATAACACTATAGCAATTAAAGACAAATGCAACCCTAAACACATCTTTTAAGATCCGAGTCCATTTGTTGATTCCGATTAATAAGGGCTGTTTAAAGCTCTACGATCCATCTCGACATCAACATAAACTTAGAGATCAGGTCATTTGCCCAACCGCAAATGCTCAGCATCACATAGGGCGGGAAACGCCAATTAGAAGCTAGCCAGTACTTGAATGCCAGCCAAGCTATGACTACAATGGCGCACTTTTTTTAATGACTTCAAGGTCTCAAAATATGAACGATACGACTAAACCAGCGCTTCCAGACCGCCTAGCGGGTAACCCTCGCAGCCCTTTCTTTGTTAAAGAGTGCTTCGATCACCAGATCGGTATTCGTATTAACGGTAAAGAGCGCACCGACGTTGAAGAGTATTGTATTAGCGAAGGCTGGGTTAAAATTGCCTCGCCAAAAGCAAAAGATCGCTACGGCAACCCGATGCTGATCCAACTCAAAGGAACAGTAGAAGCGTACTACGTTTAAGTCGACAGCTTCTTGCCCTCAAGACGATAAAAAGCCTGCCACGATGCAGGCTTTTTTAGTTAAAAGGCAACACAACCGCAGTACCAAATAGCGCGGTTATGGGCTGAAAGCGAGTTCAATAATCGACTCAACAAGCGTGTTTACGCTGGCTGGCTGACGACAAATAAAGCCACCAGCGCAAGACTACCGCCAAACCCACGGTTCACCCAGGCCATTTTATGCGGTGCTTGCACCAACCGATTGAGTATAGTGCCAAAATAGGCCCAAGCGAGCATACCAAGCACTCCCGTCACGACCATTACGCTAATAATAACCACCACCTGCATTAGGTAATCGTCGGTCGGTGAAACAAACTGAGAAAATACCGTAAGCGAAGCCACCCAACCTTTAGGGTTGAGGATCTGCACCAGCACCCCGGAGGTAAAGCCTGATTTTTTTACCACCTTGTTGCCATCGAGTTCCATGTTAGCGATACCCCAAGCCATATAAAGCAAGTACGCTGCACCCAACCACTTTAATAAGGTATAGACGTCGGGATAAAGGTTAAACAGTCCGACTAAGCCTACGCTGGCTCCAATCAAAATAGCGATAACACCAGCCGCATTACCCAATACAAATGGCAATGTCGCGCTAAAGCCGTAACGGCTGGACAGCCCAATCAGTGCAATGTTGCCTGCCCCTGGCGTCATTGAAATGGATATCGAAAAAAGCAGAAACGCGGTCATCAGTTGAGCACTCATTGGCTCCCTCTTAAGGTTATGATTTAAATTTCACAACAGTCTACTTAACTAGGCAGGAATAAAGTTGCTATCTACGTTATGATTTAGCTATCAATGAGCAAGATATTTCTAAAAATAGTATGAAAAAGAAAGAATCCACCAAGTTTATTCTAGATAACACCGATCTCTCCATTCTCAGCCATATTCAACGCGATGGCCGCATGAGTAACAGCAAGCTCGCCGAAACGGTCAACTTAAGTGAAACGCCGTGCTGGCGACGCTGGAAACGCATGGAAGATGAAGGTTACATCGAAGGTTATGCCGCGCGGCTCAATCGTAAGAAACTTGGCTTTCAAGTCTCGGGATTTACTCTTGTCACCTTGGGTAGTCATGAGGTAGAAAATACCGAGCCGTTTGAGGACTTTGTCGCAGAGAACAATTGGATTCTTATGTGTCACTGCATCGCAGGCGGCGCTGACTATATTGTGCAGGTCGTAGCGCAGGATTTAGACGAATACTTTGAACGCATCAGCTCGATGCGCCGCGTAAAAGGCGTCAGTGCGATTCAGTCCAATGTCTCAGTTAAAGAGATCAAAAGTACCTTTCAACTGCCGATTGGTTAAAAAGACAGTAAACGCAGCCTTGTAGGTTTCTAGGTTTAATGCCACGCCTTAGTGACTTTGTCCTTGCAGCGTTTCAAAAACCACTTCGGCATATTTCACCGATGCGCTAACATCCAGCCACGTTGAGATTGGCTTAGAGCGAGAGTGAACTGAGTAGCGGTTTGGAACGCTTGGTTTGATATCGTCATCACTACGGCTGTTACCAGTAGAATGAACCATCAGCACGGGTAGCGAAATCGAGGTTACAGTGATAATCCGAAGCGTCTTGAGAACGGCTGCGGCGCGATTCAAGGTTGTCTTTTTCCACCTCTTGGTAGTAGAGACGGTTTTCAGTGGAATCCAGTGACCATTTGTTGCAGATCCACAAACTTTTTGTATTCGCGTATGGCTTCAAGTGTGTCATGGTCAACGTTGATGCCGAGTGAGTTACCCAGGAAGTTCTAACCATGAGCACTGACGTGAAACGAGCACAGCCCTTAATTATCTAGGAATTGCATAAATTTTGCATTAGCCTTTGAGTAACACTGACCATCGACATAAATGTTGCTTTGCAGTAAATGTACTCCTCGTTTACTTTTTAGGTAATGGGCCTGAACCTGAATGACTGTATTCAGAGGAATGGGCTTTATAAAGCGAACATCAAGTCGCGCCGTCATCGCGCAAACGTCACGAGAAAATAGGCAATGGGTCATGGCCGTATCGTGCAAGGTGGTAATTGCACCGCCCTGCATGACACCTTGGTAGCCTTGTACTTTTTCTGTTGGTACAATTTCGCCCTGCACCCCTCCATCTGACATTAAGATAAATTGAATGGCAGTATGGTGGTTGAAAAAAGGTTGGCAGCAAATCGCACATTGTTGGTGATTTTTAGGTGTGTGGATAAACATAACATACCGCTGGGTTAGAGAATATCATTGAGCCTAGACAAAATAATATAAAAGGTAGAAACAAAGTGGCGAGACCAAAAATAGAGCGAAAAATATGCGGTAATGCGCCATACGAATGCTTTAAACCCAATGGAGTGCCCCTTTCCAAACTCAATAAAATTGAACTGTTAGCGGAAGAACTCGAAGCGTTACGCTTAGCCGATTTAGAATCTCTAAGTCAATTAGAAGCAGCGACTCGTATGGGCGTCTCGAGGCAAACATTTGGCAATATCGTAAAACGAGCGCGAGCCAAAGTGGCTCAAAGCTTAGTTCATGGTCAGGCACTTATGTTTAGTCGCGAGCACTAGTTATACTCAAAGAGCTTGGTGCGTGCGGCTGCTGAATTTGATAGAGCACACGAGAGTGCTCATCGCATGTTTCGACGCAATTGCATTCTCTTTCTATTTCAATATTGGCAAGCCCGCCACAACTCCCCTGTATCGCTTGGCGTTTAAAAATAACACCGATCGCCATTAAGACCACAACGACTAAAAACACAATAAAGCTGATCACATATGTCATTATTTTTACTCAGACTGTGCAGTTAATTTCAAAATCTTAGCAAGGCGACACATTATTCTTGGAGAAAGCTTGTTAATCGGCACTTGATGGCCTGAAGCTCCTCCTCTATTTGATGATAAGCGTGTAACACTTGAGGGGGAGTGTTTAATATTGTGTGCTGAACAACTGATTTTATTTGTTTTGGCCGAAGGACGAGCAAACTCAATTTGAGTGACTGCAGTCAGTTGGTCCACATCAAAGGCCTCTAGATCAAACCCTCGTGGTGCACTCAATACCCGCACATTGAGCTCAAACAAGGTGTTAAGCATATTAGTGCCAATTAAACGAACCACGACAGCATCCACCTGATGATCTTTCAGCACTTGGATCCAATGCTTCTTATGTCTGCAACGAGCCGATGATTGGGGTAGTTCGAGAGTTCGTTTGCTGTTGGTTTCGCTATCCCAAAGCATGATCTGAGGGGCTTTAGCAAAGTGATTGTAAAGAGAAGATTCGCGACTAGGAATGGCAAATAACATAGTGAGTTCCATTATCAAGGTGATAAAGAAACTATACCGCCAGTTATTGTCATATGCCAACAACTACATGTGAGAAATTAGGTTCCATATAGCGATAGTGTCAAGGATGGTTTAGCTTACAAACCATCCTTGAAGGGTATCAACTTGCTAAGTATTTTGATTAACCAGACTTATGCTCAAGAGACAACCTCTCTCCGTCGCCGTTTTTTACTACCCGTAATATCACGACGACTGGCTTTTTTGGCTTGCCAAAAGCTCCGCAATCGCTTTATCGTTTTGGTGACGAACATCCAAGCCAGTCACAAAATAAATCGTGTACTCGCAAACATTACGTGCGTGATCACCAATTCGCTCAACGGCGCGACCTATCCATGTGATCTCTAAAATGGTTTGATAATTAGTGCCTTGCACCAGCATATCTTTATCATTTTGACGCAAAATATCGCCATAGCTGTTGTCGATTTGCTTATCCAACATTGCTGCTTCTAGCGCATCGTGCGCATTGAGATCGTGAAAGGCAATCATCGACTTTTGTAACATATTGATCACGTTAGCATTGATTTTTTCAAACGCATCTTGTTGTAATTCAATTCCATCAAAATAGTCTTTGTCACCCGGATGATGTTCCTTTAAACGTAACACCGCATGAGCGATACGTTTAGATTGATCGCCAATTCGCTCCAGATCCATGATCGCTTTCATGATCGAAAATACCGCACGTAAATCGCGGGCTGCGGGCTGGCGCTTAACTAAAATATCAATACAACGTTGATCAATAGCCAACTCTAGCAAATTGATATTATGATCGTTTTCAATTACTTGCTTGGCCAGATCGGTATTACCTGTCATAAATGCATCGAGTGCATCTCGCACTTGTGCGATGACTAAATCACCCATATTCACCACGCTATCCACAATAGAACACATTTCACTATTGTAGCTATGAGAGGTGTGCCCATCGACACGATGAGTTGTCATAAAGTTCTCCTAAAACAGTCGTTAACCGAAACGGCCAGTAATGTAATCTTCAGTGCGGCTATCACGTGGGTTGGTGAACAGCTCTCGTGTTTCGCTCAGTTCAACCAAGTTACCTAAGTGGAAAAAGGCGGTTTTATCTGAAACGCGCGCCGCTTGCTGCATATTGTGTGTCACCATCGCAATGGTGTAGCTGCCTTTGAGCTCATCGATTAAGTCTTCAATGATCGAGGTCGCGATAGGATCAAGCGCCGAACAAGGTTCATCCATCAAAATCACTTCAGGGTTAACCGCAATCGCACGAGCAATACACAAACGCTGTTGCTGACCACCAGACAACCCTGTCCCTGGCGCTGATAAGCGATCTTTGACTTCTTTCCATAACCCTGCTCGACGTAAACTGGTTTCGACGATTTCGTCTAAGTCGGATTTATTGTTGACTAAACCATGTAATTTCGGACCGTAGGCGATATTTTCATAAATCGATTTTGGAAACGGATTAGGCTTTTGGAACACCATGCCGACTTGAGCGCGCAGCTGCACCACATCTAAGCTAGGGTGATAAATATCTTGCCCGTCCAAGGTCACTGAACCCTCAACACGAGCCGTATCGATGGTGTCGTTCATACGATTTAAACAGCGTAAAAAGGTCGATTTACCGCAACCTGAAGGGCCGATAAAGGCGACCACTTCATGCTCAATGATATCCATATTGATGCCGTGTAGCGCCTTGGTTTCACCATAGAAAACTTTCACATCACGCGCGGCCATTTTAATTTGTGTGGCTTGGGCTGCTTCTTTAGCTGTGCTCTTTACCTGTGGTGTCACAAGGGAGTGTTTGTTCATAATAGCTTCACTTATCATCTTTATTACCACCGAGTTTCAAAGCGTCGACGCAACCAAATCGCCAGCGCATTTAAGCTAATCATTAATGCTAACAATACGGTGATTGCAGCAGAGGTTCTTGCTTCAAAAAAGTTACGCAGTTCGTTACCTTGCCAGAGGAAAATCTGGACTGGTAGCGCAGTTGATTGATCAAGCGGTGTCGCAGGCACGCTCGCGACAAATGAGCTCATCCCAATCAAGAGCAGTGGCGCAGTTTCACCTAAGGCTTGCGCGATACCTAAAATGGCCCCAGTTAGGATACCCGGTAGTGCCAATGGCAATACGTGATGAAATACCGCTTGCGTTTTTGATGCGCCTATACCGAGTGCCGCTTGACGAATCGATGGCGGGATGGCTTTTAAGGTTGAACGCGTCGCGATGATCACCGTCGGCAACGTCATTAGGGTTAGTACCAAGCCACCGACAAGCGGTGCGGAGAGCGGCAACTTAAACCACAAAATGAATACTGAAGCCCCTAGTAAACCAAACACAATGGAAGGAACCGCCGCTAGGTTGTTGATGTTGACTTCAATCAAATCGGTGAGCTTATTTTTGGGTGCAAATTCTTCTAGGTAGATAGCAGAGGCAACGCCAATCGGTACCGCTAATACCATAACGATTAACATCATAAACACCGACCCCATAAACGCCCCAGCTAAGCCTGCCGACGCTAACGAGCTACGAGAGTCGACATTCATAAACAACGCGGTACTGAATTTGTTCTGGATGACGCCACGCTCAGCCAATTCATCAGCCCATGCGCGAGTACGAGCGCTTAACTGCTGACGAGAGTCGGGTAGGTCACGGTCGATGTTGCCTTTCAACCACACGTCGACGTTGGCTTCGGCCAGTAAATCAAGGCGTAAGGTTTGGCCGACCAGTGAAGGGTCATTGACTATCATATCGCGTAGAGCAAAACGCTCACCGCTGGTGATCAATTTGATCGCATCACGCTGGTAGCGAGTCGCTTCAGGGATTTCGTTAGCCAAACTGTTGACAATAATACGGTTGAAATTAACCATGCCAACACTGCTTTGCCATGTCAGCATGCGCTGTCTGAATTGTGCCGGGCTCTCATCGCTTTGCTGGATAGGCTTAGGATCAATTTTCACCACATCTGGGTCAAAATAGACATCTAATGTCACGGTGGCTTGCCAAAATGCCGGAATGCCTTTGGAAAGAATCGACGTAAATAATATCGCCACAAAACTTAACGCTAAAGCAACTGCGCCAATACCGAAAGCTCTAAAGCGGCGTTCACTGTTGTGACGTTTTTTCAGCGAGCGAGCAATGCGCTGCTTTGTTTCGTTACGCAGGGCTAAAGCGTCATCATTTGAAAGGCTGGAGGTATTCATACTGTTGTCCATAGCGTTACTCATACTGTTCACGGTACTTACGCACGATAACGAGTGCGATCACATTAAGAACCAAAGTGATCACAAATAGGGTCAGACCAAGCGCAAACGCGACCAATGACTGTGGGCTAGCAAAATCGGTATCACCAGTAAGTTGGTTGACGATGGTAACCGTCATGGTTGACACTGCTTCGAATGGGTTAGCGGTCAACACCGGGCTATTGCCTGCGGCAAGGACCACGATCATAGTTTCACCTATCGCGCGGCTGGCCGCGAGCAGCACTGCGCCTGTGATTCCCGGTAGCGCTGCTGGTAGTACGACTTTGCGGATGGTCTCTGATTTAGTTGCACCAAGGCCAAGCGAACCATCTCTTAGTGTTTTGGGCACTTGCGTAAGAATGTCGTCGGATAGTGAAGAAATAAACGGAATGACCATTAAGCCCATCACGATCCCTGCGGTGAGAGCGGAAGTCGCGCGAATGTCAATATTGAGCCACTGCCCCAGTTCACTCAGAAAAGGGCCAACCGTGATCAAAGCAAAAAAGCCGTAGACGATGGTCGGAATACCCGCGAGCACTTCAATGATCGGTTTGGCTAGCGAACGAACGCGACTTGGCGCGTATTCAGCCAGATAAATGGCGCACATCAGACCGATCGGAATGGCGACAATCAAGGCAATCAAGGCAATTAAAAAAGTTCCCGCCAGTAACGGCAACATACCAAAGCCAGTTTGGTTCTCTGTTCCTACGGTTGAAAAACGAGGGTTCCATGTGGTGCCAAAGAAAAATTCGCTCGGGCTAACAAAACTAAAGAAGCGTAACGCTTCTCCAACCATCGAAAGAACAATGCCTACCGTGGTTAAAATTGCCACTGCCGAGCATAAAATCAGCAGTATATGTAGTGCACGTTCGACTGTGTTGCGTGCGCGAAGATCAGGGCGGATTTGTCGAGTGCTGAAGACTAATCCGGCCGCGGCAACCGTTGCCATCAAACCCGTGAGTAATAAATCGCTGCGTTGTTGTAACTGCTTGAAGTAGTCTGCTGCAGTAATTTCTTGAGGAGAAAAATTATCCAGTACAGCGAAACCACTGACGATATTATGCAGTTTGTTCATCAGTACGTGGGTGCTTTCGACTGCCGTGGGCTGCAGATCCGTAGGAAGGCTATCAACGACCATTTGCTGGATCAGTATGGGGGAACATAGGCTCCACACTATCCAAATTAATAACGTAGGAACCACACACCAAAGCAGAGTTAACATGCCGTGATAAACAGGGCGAGAGTGTAAACGCTGAGTTCCAGTATTGGTTGATGCTACTTTTTTACTGCGCGTCAGCCCTAGGTGGTAAGCGAGTGTCATTACCACCAGTAGGACAACCATCAGCATCAGATTATTCATTAGTATTCTTACCTTATTAAAGCGTTAGCTTGGGCCGACAAATGCCGACCCAAGCTAATCAGAGAGCCTTAAAGGACTTTGCGGTTTTTAATATTTTGAGATACTTGAGCACGCTCTTTATCATCCATTGGGATAAGGCCAGCCGCTTCAAGTGGACTACCTGTTGCTCCCATTTGTTCGCTGACAAAGTACTGTGCGTACTCGAGGATTCCCGGTACTACACCTACATGAGCATTTTTGATGTAAAAGAACAGTGGTCGAGAAACTGGATATTGTCCGTTACCAATCGTCTCTAAGCTTGGGGTTACGCCGTTAACGGTTGCTACTTTCAAGCGGTCACGGTTTTGGTCGTAGAAGCTTAGGCCAAATACACCAAGTGCATTTTTCTGGGCATCAAGACGAGCTAGGGTTTCGGTATAATCGCCAGCGACTTCAACTACGCGGCCATCGGTGCGAATCGCATTACAGAAGTTGCCTTTGGCTTTTTTGTCCATCGCTTTAACTTCAGCAAAAGTCTCACAACCTGGGTGAACGACCTTCTCTTCGTACACTTCACGAGTGCCGTGGTTAGAGCCTGGGATCACAAGCAGAATTTCTTGGTCAGGAAGAGAGGCGTCAATTTGCTTCCAGTTGGTATAAGGGTTTGAAACCATTTTGCCGTTTTGTGGTATTTGTGCGGCACCCGCTTTAAATACATGCTCTGGCTTAAGGGCAAAAGAACCACTGTCAGAACGAGAAGCAAACACGATGCCGTCGTAGCCAACCTTCACTTCAACGATTTCTGTTACACCATTGGCGCGGCAACTTTCCACTTCCGACGATTTAATGGCGCGTGAGGCGTTAGCAATATCGATGGTATTGACCCCGACACCTTGGCAAAACTGACGTAAACCGCCACTAGAACCACCTGAGCCAACCACCGGCGTGTTAAATTGTGGGAAGGTTTGGCCGAATTCTTCTGCAACAATAGAAGAAAAAGGCAAAACGGTTGAAGAGCCAGCGATTTGGATCGTATCACGTGCCATTGCTGGTGCAGAGATCGCGGTTGCGATGGTTGAAGCAAGCAAAAGCGCATTGCGTCCGAACTTCATAATATTTCCCTCATTAAATTTCATAACCATAGACCGTTTTGAAAAGCTTTCGTAAGCAGCTTTGTATTGTGTTTAGCTGAGATGAATATTGAGCAGAAAATGTGACAGTAAAATATCTTTTATATGACAATTTTATGACCATGTGGATTTTTTGTTTGAAAGTTAGTTTTTTTACAATTAAAAATCAGTGGGATATATTTATTGACCTGATAACTGTGAGGCGATTGAGGGCAGCGACTTACCCGATCAAAGCCATTTGGAAAAGTTGGGTTACTTTGGCTACACCTTTATCGAGCCGACACAAAGATTAGAGCCCGTCTATGATTACGTTATCGATATTAACTATGCAATGTACCAACACAATAAACGCAGAGAGGCATATCAAAAACAGGTCTATTGGGAAGTCGACTGTAATCAAAATGCCACAAAGACTCTGCAATATGTTATCAGCTATTTTGCTGCTCGCTTTAACATCATCCTTTGCAACTCAGCGGTAACTTTTATATTGACAGCGATCTCTTTTTATATGATATATATGTACATCCATATATTCAGAGATAAGTAAATGCTACCTCATCAATTTTTTAAGTTGCTATCCGATGAAACGCGAGTGCGCTGTTTGCTGATGATTGCCCGCGAACAACGAGTGTGTGTCGGCGAGTTGACACAAGCGTTAAATGAGAGCCAACCCAAGATTTCTCGCCATCTGGCTCTACTTCGTTCCAGTGGTGTGGTGGTTGATACCCGTCAAGGCCAGTGGGTTTTTTACCGCTTATCTGAACAGTTACCTGGTTGGATGAAAAAACAAATTAAGGGGTTAGTAGAATCTAACTGCCTGAAAGCAGAATACCAGCAAGATATTCAACGCTTATCCGAGATGAAATCTCGTCCAGAATGTTGTGTTTAAAGGAAAAATCAAGATGTCTATCAAAGTAGGAATTAATGGATTTGGTCGTATTGGACGTTTAGCGCTGAGAGCGTCGTTTGATTGGCCTGAGATCGAATTTGTGCAGATTAACGACGTTGCGGGTGACGCGGCGACCTTGGCTCATTTACTCGAGTTTGATTCAATACAAGGCCGCTGGCATCACGAAGTGACAAACGACAGTAATGCGATTGTTGCCAACGGTAAAGTTATTCGTACCTCACAACAAAAAGCGATCAGTGACATCGATTGGTCTGGTTGTGATGTGGTCATCGAAGCGACAGGCAAACACCGCAAATCTGAGTTTTTGAATCAGTATCTAGCACAAGGTGTCAAACGCGTTGTGGTTTCAGCTCCTGTTAAAGAAGATGGGATTGCTAATATTGTCGTTGGTGTGAATGACCACATTTTTGACCCAGAGAAACACCAGATTGTTACGGCAGCTTCTTGTACCACCAACTGCATTGCACCTGTTGTGAAAGTAATTCATGAACAACTCGGTATCGAGCAATCATCGTTTACGACAATTCACGATTTGACGAATACACAAACCATTCTCGATGCCCCGCATAAAGACCTTCGCCGTGCGCGTGCTTGTGGTATGAGCTTAATCCCAACAACCACAGGTTCCGCGAAAGCAATTATCGAAATTTTCCCAGAACTTAAAGGAAAAATTGATGGTCACGCAGTACGTGTACCGTTAGCTAACGCCTCATTAACTGATATTATTTTTGATGTTCAACGTGACACCACGGCTGAAGAGGTGAACGATTTACTTAAAGAAGCGTCGCAGAATGAGCTGAAAGGCATACTTGGTTTCGAAGAGCGCCCTCTTGTTTCTATTGATTACAAAGGCGACCAACGCTCAACGATTGTCGATGCGCTTTCGACTATGGTTGTTGGCAAACGTATGGTGAAAGTCTATGCGTGGTATGACAATGAAATGGGCTATGCAACACGTACTGCAGAACTTGTTCGTAAAGTCGGCCTAGCATAAGGAAGCAAACAAATGACACATCCTACGTGGGAACTGCCGGTTGAAGACAATAACGCAGCGTTAGTACTGACTCCTTGTCCTGGCACTAAAGACCTGTCGCTACGTGACAGCATTGATCAACTCAAGTCTCAAGGTGTAACCGTCGTTGTTACGGCACTGAGCACTCATGAGATGCAAAAAAAAGGTGTTGGTGACTTGCCAGACCTTATTGAGAAAGCAGGCTTGCAATGGTTCCATGCTCCAATAGAAGATGACTGTACACCAAACGAAGCGTTCCAAGCTCGCTGGACACACTTATCACCCTCTTTACATAAAGCCCTCGCCAATGGCGAAAAGGTAGCGATGCACTGCATGGGTGGATCGGGGCGTACTGGTTTGCTTGCTGCCCACCTATTGCTAGAGAAAGGTTGGGAGTTGCAAGAAATCATTACCCATGTCCAGTCGTTACGACCTGGCGCGTTTACCAAAGATGTACAAGTTGAGTACATCCACCAATTTGCTAATCAATAAAAGCCTTGAAGAGCTGCCTTAGGCGGCTCTTTTTTAAAGAGAGTGAATATGTTGTCTAAGCTCAACCAAAATGTCCGCCAGTACATGTTGGTCACATTTAACTATTGGAATTTCACCATCACCGATGGTGCACTACGCATGTTGGTAGTGCTTTATTTTTATGATTTGGGGTATTCAAGCTTAGAGATCGCCTCCCTTTTTCTTTTTTATGAATTCTTTGGCGTTGTCACTAACCTCATCGGTGGCTGGCTAGGTGCTCGTCTTGGCTTAAACCGAACGATGAATATTGGTTTGGCAATGCAAATCATCGCTCTTTCAATGCTGGCTGTTCCTGCAAGTTTGCTCTCGATTCCATGGGTCATGGCGGCACAAGCCTTGTCAGGCATTGCCAAAGACTTAAACAAAATGAGTGCGAAAAGCTCTATCAAAACCTTGGTGCCAGAGAATGCGCAAGGAGCATTGTATAAGTGGATAGCCATACTTACAGGCTCTAAAAATGCGTTAAAAGGTGCGGGATTCTTCTTAGGCGGTACGTTGCTTTCTCTGATTGGTTTTCAATATGCTGTAGCTGCGATGGCAGGTGTTCTTTTACTGGTCTTTATCGGCAGTGTGATTAGCCTTAAATCCGACCTAGGCAAAGCGAAAAATAAACCTAAGTTCTCTGAAATTTTTTCCAAATCTAGCAGCATCAACATTCTATCTGCTGCTCGTATGTTCCTGTTTGGTGCGCGTGATGTTTGGTTTGTGATCGCACTGCCTATTTACCTAGGATCAGTGTTTGGATGGGATCATAGCGCCGTAGGTGGATTCCTTGCTATTTGGGTTATCGGTTACGGAATTATCCAAGGGATTGCACCAAGGATAACAGGCAGTAAATCGGGGCATACTCCAGATGGTAAAACCGCGATAGTGTGGGCGTTGGTACTTTCCATAGTGACTGGCGTAATTGCTTACAGTGTGCAGCAGCAATGGCACCCAGAAGTAATCATTGTCGTCGGATTGATGATTTTTGGTGCTGTATTTGCCGTTAACTCATCTCTGCACTCATACTTAATCGTCAGCTATGCCAAAAGCGATGGGGTTTCGATGGATGTCGGATTCTACTACATGGCAAATGCAATGGGACGCTTGATAGGAACGGTCCTATCTGGATGGGTATTCCAAATGTGGGGGTTCTCAGCCTGCCTATGGGTATCCTTTACTTTCTTGGCGTTGGCTACCATTATTTCGTTTTGGTTGCCTACGGGGGCAAATCAAAAACTGGCTCAGCAGTAAATAAAATTAAGCATAATTGTTCAATAATCCCAGCGATCATATGGTGGCATTATTCCTTTCTAGCTTGTCATACCTGCTCAAATAGCTCTATATGTAGTTCAAAAAGTACTCGCAAAAAATCAACACGCTCAGTCTTCTTGTGAAGCATACTTTTTCTAATCTAGCGTAAGTCGAATAGCGGTATATCACTGAACATTTTTCCTTCAAAGGTGTGCTAACGGAGCATGCAACACCAAAATGTCCAAAACCGTGTTGAACGGTGCAATGTTATATCAGCAAAGCTAAATGGCATAATTTTAGTTTGTTGTGACGGTTAAAATTTTGAGTTAGAAAAACGGAGAGATTAATGATAAAAACCATTACTCATGCAAGGGTATTATTCATGAACAAATCATCTCTATCGTTGATAGATAAACCGACTTTTTTTGACTCGTTATTTCTTCTTCTTGGGGTTGTTATCCCGAACCAAGCTTGGGCGATTGACATCACGTATATCCCGATGGCTAAGGGGTTCCTGTATTTAGTCGCCATTATCGACTGGTATAGCCGAAAGGTGCTCTCTTGGCGGCTATCCAACATGATGGACACGAGCTTTTGTATCGAAGCCCTTGAAGAGGCGCTTAAACATTATGGACCGCCAGATATCTTCAACTCAGATCAAGGCAGTCAGTTTACCAGCACCTAATTCACACAGAAGCTAATCGACCATGGAGTCAGGATAAGCATGGATGGGAAAGGACGCTGGGTCGACAATGTTTTCATCGAGCGATTATGGAGAAGCCTGAAATATGAGGAGGTTTACTTAAAAGCTTACACCACGCCCCGAGAAGCAGAGCTTGAAATCGGCCACTACATGGTGTTTTATAATGAGGAGCGTAACCATCAGGGACTCAATGACCTCACCCCTGATGAAACCTACTTTGGTCGGCAGAGATACGCTGCATGAGCTGGATCAACCACTTAAGAAGTTAGCTTATGTGTCTAACCATTGGGGTCCACTTCTCTCTTTCAGTAACTTAGTTCCATGCATTGTGTTATTCCCTTGCAAGGGGAGTTACTAAGGTGCATTGCCTCACTCTGTAAGACAAAGCTTCATTTCTAATAACCCGCCTTTAAAACCAACTTTTTCATAAGCTTTAATCGCTGAGTCATTCTCTGAATACACATCAAGATAAAAATCGGATATACCCCTTCCCTTACTCCAATCAATTAATTTTCTTACTAGCTTAGAATTAATCCCTTGGCCTCGATAGTTTGGAGATACATACATAAAACCTAGATAACAATGTTGCTCATGCTTTAAAGAGGGCTTAGAGTCACGTATTTGAGCATAACCTGTGCCAACAATCTCGCTGTCTACCTCTACAACCAACAGATGCGAGTTATAGCATGAGATAAGCTTTTCTATATCGTAATAGTGCGCTGACTTATCTTTTAAAGAAGAGTTATATGGTCTTTCAGCGTCTATAACACATTGTTCTAAATATAGTAATCGCGAAATATCGTCTACGTTTGCTTCTCTAATAATCAAAATTAATCCTTCAATTGATGAATGGGGACATTTAAGCACTTAATGGCCAACTAAGTAGTGGGCAACACAACCACCGACCTCAGCTATTTAAGCTGTGACAGCGTTTGGAACCACTCTTAAACGTTGGCATGTTCGATTTAAAACAAGTATAAAACCTCAGTTAAGTTAAGGCCAACACATTATTAGCATCGCGACTGTTCAGAACAGTTGGTCCATCTACTTCTGATCCGAAAACCTCGCGTGATAAGGCGTTAATTCGTTCCCTTCAACTGTTAGGGGATTGTAGAGATTAGGTCTACGACCTCTGATCCAGCGTTTACCTGTACACATATCTAATTGTTCTGCATTCAGATCTGCAATAACCATATCGTTATCAACGCTATCAGTTTCTGCGATAATTTCTCCGTAAGGATTGAGTACCATTGCATTACCCGTTCTAACTTCATTCATATCAACCCCAACACCGTTACTAAAGATCAGGAACATGCCATTGTCATGAGCACGCGAGGGTAGCCAACGCATTAACCATTTTCTTCCTTTTGAACTTTGCATTTCAGAACGAATCGACTCTGGATCTTGCTTGCGGTTATGCCAAAGTTGGGGATCAATCAACCCCATCGCATTTGGGCTGCGTGAGTTGGTTCCACCTGTTTGATGAGGAGCAACTAGGATATCGGCACCTTTTAATGCTGTAATTCGTGCATTCTCTACCAAATTATTGTCCCAGCAAATAAGAATCCCAACCCTGCATCCATGTGGTGTATCAAATACAGTATATTCACTCCCACTACTCATGTGTTCACTGACAAACGTATGCAGCTTTCTGTGTTTGGCTATCTGACCATCAGGCATTGCCATTACGTAAGAGTTATAAAGATTTCCGTCCTCATCCTTTTCAATTAAACCTGCACCAATGCTGAGCTGGTATTTTTCAGACATTTTTAGTAAACGTTGAGTAGTTTCCCCTTGTGGGATGAATTCTGACAAATCATAGATCTCTGACTTTTGAAGTTTCGAAACATGCCAGTAACCAGTCACACACATTTCAGGGAAGGCGATGATTTTCACCTCTTGTTTAGCCGCCTTTTCTACGTAACTTTGAATGAGCGATAAGTTGTAGTTTTTATCGTTCGCATGGTGGTTAAATTGAACAGTAGCAACACGGATATCTTTCATGATTGTTCCTTTTACTTAGTGAATATCAATCATTTTAAAAAGCTCTTTTAATTCCGTATAATGAATAAAATTCCTATATTTAATGAGCAAGCGGAATGGATTTTGGTGATTTACGCACATTCTGCCAATTAGCAGAAGATGGTAACTATCGAGTAGCTTCAGAGCACTTACATATCACTCAGTCAGCTTTAACTAAGAAGATTCAACGTCTTGAGGCTTTTTGTGGGGTAGTATTATTTGAAAGAGGAAGACAAGGTGCCAGTCTTACTGCGGCAGGAGTTGCTCTTTTACCTGAAGCGCAGCGTATTGTGTCGAATTTTGAGTCTTATAGATCTTTAACCCAACGAGTCGCCAAGGGAACTGCAGGAAATCTCAATATAGGTTTTGGTATCTCTTCTTACCATCTGGCACCAAGTTACATAGCTAAATTCAAAAAAAAGTACCCAGAAATCCATATTTCACTCAACGATATACCATCTCAAAACCAGTCGGAGGCGTTGCTTTCAGGAGAACTTCAGCTCAGTTTTAGTCGACTTCCTGCTATTACCCCGCTGAAAGGGATGAGGCTCTCGAGAGATTACCTAGTAATAGCGACGCATAACAGCCAAATCATAGACAAAAACAAATTGTGGTATTCGTTAGATTCAATCGATTATTTACAGCTCAATCCTGAACGAGGCATGGGTCTAAGCCAACAAATAAACATGTTATTGGGAGAGCATGAGAAAAAACTGAACGTTGCTCAAGAGGCTGATGATATTCAAACACTGTTGGCGCTGGTATCGGCAAATTTGGGCTTCACTATTGTTCCAGCAAGTGTCAAGAATATTGCGAATGAGCACGTCGCTTTTTGGGAAATTTCAGGAGAAAATAGCTCGTGGGATGTTGGTCTAATTTGGAATGAACAGTTAGAGAACCTTGCGAGAGATAACTTTATTCAATTTGTAGAGCAGAATCGAGCCCTACGCCCTTAATTGAATCACATGCTTCTTTACCGCTATCATCGATTGATAACGGTTAGGGTTAGGGTTAGGGTTAAGTTTACATACAGAAAAGGCGAACCTGTTGGCTCGCCTTTGTTATTCATTCCACCGCTGTAACGACAGACAGTTGATACGGGTAGTGCCTATTTTAAAGGATCATTCTCAGGTAGGGCGTTATGTATCCATAGTGCTAAACGATGTTTGATACTGGCACCGTCTAATTTACTCTCTGGCAGTGGTGTGATTTGTTTTGCACCAACCAAAAATAGATAAATCGCTTTAACTTTAACTGGTTGTGGCGACATAGGTAAATCAAACCCCTGCATCTTTGCCATCTTGACACCAACCTCTAATGCCTTTTTTACCAACTTGTCTTCATTCAAGAGTTTCGCGGTTTTTGACATACATTGTCACCCTTAATATCAGTAGAATAGTCAGTATACCAAATAGACGGCTTCACTTGCTTGTGCCACTTTCAGATTCGTTAAGCTGCTAGATTATCGGGCCTAAATATCCCTATATTTAAGCTTGGCGATCAAAAAACGGCCGCTAAATAGCGACCGTTAGTCAGAGTGAAGCGCAAGGCTTACTTAAACGTCATTGCCAGGGTGGCGGCCACATTGCGCGAGGTCATTTCAACGTTAAATGCCGCTTCTTTCAGTGCGGTGGGCAAATCGGTTGCACCGAGCACCACACTGTAAACGGCGTCAATCCCATGATCATGCACCACGTGGCAATCTTTAGCGATACTGCCGGCGATACCAATCACTGGCAAATTGTACATTTTCGCTGTGCGCGCCACACCAACCGGCGTTTTACCGTAAATCGTCTGGCTATCAATGCGACCTTCACCAGTGATCACCAAATCGGCATCTTTCACCACTTCACAAAGGTTCACCGCGTCCATAACAATGTTGATGCCAGGGCGAAGATCGGCGTCAAATAGGCCCAGTAGCGCAGCGCCTAAACCGCCCGCCGCCCCTGCGCCCGCTTGGCCAATCACCTCTTTTCCATTGGTTTGGTGAATCACTTGCGCGTAATGGGCAAGGTTTGCGTCTAGCTGGGCGACCATTTCTGGCGTCGCACCTTTTTGTGGTCCAAACACGTGCGATGCGCCTTTTATACCGCACAACGGGTTATCAACATCACAAGCGATTTCGAGTTTAATCGCAGCCAAACGTGGGTCTAAACCAGATAAATCAATGCTAGTCAGTTGAGCCAATGCGCCGCCGCCAAAACCGAGCTCTGCGCCATTGCTATCGATAAAACGTGCGCCGAGCGCCTGCGCCATCCCCATACCGCCGTCGTTGGTCGCACTGCCACCAATGCCAACAATTATGTGTGTCACCCCAGCATCTAGCGCCGCTTTAATCAGCTCGCCGGTACCGTAGGTAGTAGTTAAAAGAGGGTTACGCTGCGCTGGCTCAACTAGGTGTAAGCCCGAGGCCGCCGCCATTTCGATCACCGCTGTCGCGCCTTCGCCAAGTAAGCCATAAAAGCCTTCCACCGTTTGGCCTAGTGGGCCGGTGACCAACGCGTTAACAATCTCTCCCCCAGTGGCATCAACCAAAGATTGAACCGTTCCTTCTCCACCGTCGGCCATTGGCAATTTAATGCAGTTCGCCTGTGGGAAGACTTGCTTAAAACCGTTTTCAATCGCCGTCGCCACTTCCATCGCAGTGAGGCTTTCTTTGTAAGAATCTGGAGCAATGACAATTTTCATAAGAAATCCTTAAACAAACAGGCCAAATACGCCAAACATCATGGTTGAAACAAAAGCGATCATTAAACCTACCGCCGATTCATAAGGGATAAGCTTGAGACGCTCGCGAATATCCATGTGTAGCGCGCCGCCAGTGGCATGGAAGAAGCTGCCGTGTGGCATATGATCAAGGACCGTCGCACCCGAGTGAATCATCGCCGCCCCCGCCAATGCTGGCACACCCAGCTCTAAAATGGTGCTGCTAAAGACGCTCGCCGCCACTGCCGTGCCCGCCGTTGTTGAGGCGGTCGCCAATGCCATCATCGCACCAGAAACAGGTGCTAAAACGAACGATGGCAAGCCTGATGCCGTTAACACATCAATAAGGCCATCTTTTAAACCCGAGTTAGCAATGATGCCGGCAAGTGTACCGGTGCCCAATAGCATGACCGCCACTGGTGCCATACGGCTAAGACCTGCAACCGCGAAGTGGTTTGTATCAGCAAATCGCCCCATCACCACTGCACCAAGTAAGCCACCAAGCGGCAACGCGATAAGCGGATCAACGTTAATTCCTGCAATCGGGCGCAATGACAACAACGCAATCGCCACCAAAGGAGCCACAATGGCCGCCTTAAAAGCCGGCAAACGTGAGTAGTCAACTGTGACAACCTCACTGGCCTCGACCTTAGTGCCTTTGTTAACCAATTTTTTAGCGATGAAATACGCCAGCAGTAAGCCACATATACCTGGAATCACCCCTGCCGCCATCACCGAGGTAAGAGGTACATTAAACGCATCCGCCGCGGCAATAGCATTTGGGTTGGCTGACATCACGTTACCCGCTTTACCACCACCGACCATGGCCAATAAAATTGCCGTTTTAGAGATATTTGCGCGGCGGGCAATCGCGAGAGCAATCGGCGCAACCGTAATAACCGCAACATCGACAAACACACCCACTGCGGTCAAAATCATCGTAGCGATAGCAAGTGCTAACAACGCGCGCGTTTCACCGACTTTTTTAACGATGGTTTCCGCTATCGAGGTCGCGGCGCCCGACTCAATCAATACGCCAGCCAATACACCAGCAGCGAGAATACGCAGCACGGCAGTCACAATACCTTGCGCACCACCAATCATTAGTGACACGGTATCCGTCAGCGATACGCCGCCGACAACACCACCGACAAGCGCACCGATAATCATGCCATACGCAGGTGGTACTTTTTTGAGGATTAGAGCAATGGCGACGACTAAGGCCGTCAAGGCTCCGAGCGTAGAGACTTCTATCATTTTGCTGTTTCCGTTTATTTTGTTAACTGCCTGCAGAGTAGAAGCCGTTAGCGTGAAATTCTTTATGCAAAATAACAAATTCCTCCCACACAAGAGGCATTAAAACTGTGCAAAAGCACAATTTAGGTAATCAAACTATAAGCATTTTATCGCGAGGTAGAGTTGAACTTTATGATCTAACTTATTGATAAATAAACCAGTAATTTGCTCTATCTTTTCTAGGCGATAGCGTAGCGTATTGCGATGAATATGGAGAGCTGCACAGGTTTGAGCCAGATCGCAATCCTGAGCAAAAAATTCCTTGAGGGTTTTAAGCAACATACCTTTTGCGTCTTTCTCACCCAACCTATCGAGCGGGTGCATCAACTGCTCTCGTCGCCAGTCGTCTTGTTTCAGCCCATCAATCAATATCGATAGCTTGTGCTGCTGGTAAAACAGGATCGACGCTTTACTCTCTGCATTGCACGCTAGGGTCGCTTTGGCAGTGGCATAAGATCGAGATAATCCGCCAAGCCCAGCAAAATACTCTCCCATAGCGATTTTGACAGAGAAATCAGCCTGTTGAGCAATCCGTTTGAGCAAACGCTTGGCCCGCTTTTTCTCCTCCGTTTTATTCCACGTCCCCTCCACCACCGTCACGGGCTTTAGCACGACAACCTCATTCATCGACACAGAAACAATGCCGACAATATTGTCTCTTTCTGGGTACTCCAACAGATGGACTAACTGTTGCAATTGCTCCAAAGTTAGTGGCTCTCCGGGTTTTGGAATCACCTTAACTGTTGCGGCAATCCGCGGCTGAGATAGATCAAGATCGAGTCGCTCGGCTATCGATAGCAGCTGATTTTCATTGAGGGTCGACCCTTGAATAAGTTGCAATAACAGCTCTTCACGGTGGCGTTTATTCCACTGGATCTGTGCCATTAACGCCGCTTGCTCGACAATCAGCTCCGCCGTCATCTTGACCAACTCACCATAATTTCGCACTTGTTCAGGCTTACCCGAGATGCCCACCACACCAATCACACTGCCTTGATACACAATCGGTAGGTTAATCCCTTCTTTAACACCACTGAGCGTACTGGCAACACTGTGGTTAATTTCAAGGGTGCGGTTGTCGTAAATAGCGAGCAAAGCCCCTTCATGAGTCCGATATAAACGCGATGGATCGCTTGAGCCAATGATCTGGCCATTTTCATCCATCACATTCACAGGATATTTAATGATGTTTGTCGCTCGCTCGACAATTTGCCGAGCAATCAAGCTATTTAACTGCATAACACCGATTCCATTAGACAGGTGGACAAAGTTATTCGTACTGCGCGAGACAAGCTTTAAGAGTTTGATTGAGCTGCGCTTTTTGTTCGCTATTAAGCCCTAAAATCAAACTGGCTTGTACTGCGGCGTGTTGTTCTATCAAGGTGTCGATCAGCGCCAGTCCGGCAGCCGATAACTCGACCGTTACACTGCGACGATCAGACTGGCTATGCGCCCTAGCAATCAACCCTTTAGATTCCAGTTTATCGAGTCGATTGGTCATCGCCCCTGAGGTCAGCATCATCGAGCCCATCAACTCAGAAGGCGTTAGGCGGTAAGGCTGACCACTACGACGCAAAGTCGCCAAAACATCAAACTCCCCTGGCTTAAGGTCGTGACATTTATGTAACTGAGCGACTTCAGCTTCCATGTACTTCGCCACGCGCATCAGGCGTCCCATGATTGCCATGGGTTCTGTTTCTAACGTTGGTTTCTCTGCCGCCCATTGGCCCACAACGCGGTCAATCGCATCCATTTCGTTTTATCTCCACAGGTATTAACAACAATAGAAGAGTTATCTTAATATAAAGATACTTTACAAACAGCAACTTTAACCGTATATTTTAATCAAACTATCTTCACATAAAGATAATTAACATGAATGTATTACTTGCTATGATCCCTGCGTTTTTGTGGGGAACCACCTACGCGGTGACACAATATGCACTGACGGATTGGCCGCCGTTGCTGCTTGGTGCCATCCGGGCTTTACCGGCCGGATTATTGCTGCTGGCAATAAAGCCAAGTTTGCCGCAAAAAAGCGATTGGCCAATCTTGCTCAGACTTGGACTAATTAATATTGCCACCTTTTTTGGTTTAATTTTTGTGATGGCATTAAATCTACCGTCAGCCATTGCCGGCGTTGGTATGGTGTCGGTTCCAGTATTTGCCATGCTCTATCATTGGCTACGCGGCAAACAGCGGCCAAATAATGTTCAATCGCTAAGTGGTGTGGCATTAATCGCATTGGCGTGGATGTTGTTTGATCCTAGTTCAATCAGTCTTAATCCTATTGGGCTTATCGCTATGCTAGGTGCGATTACCTGTATCGTTATCGGCAGTACCTTGACCAAATCATTGGGCCATCGCATCCATTGGTGGACGGTATTGACTTGGCAATTGATTCTCGGTGGTGCGATTTTATCTGTCGCCTCTGGTCTACAAGCCGTGATCGATCCGGAACAATACAGCAAAATATTGAGTCATTTATCGATGCTCAATCTTGTTGGCTTAAGCTGGCTGGTCATACTCAATACTGCACTCGGGTACGGTTTGTATGTGTGGTTATTGCAACGCATGTCTGTGGTCGACTTTACCTTTGGCGGTATTGCCAATCCGATTGCAGGGATCGTCACAGGCTTGCTGTTACTGGGCGAATCGTTCAGCCTATTTCAATACAGCTTAATGATGAGCATGATTGCGATGTCACTGCTACCGCAAGTATTGACTAGGCTAAGAGCAAAAAAAATGCGCCTGACACCGTGCGTACAAAAAGCCAAATAAACCCAATCGATAACCTCTGTTTACAGTGTAAAATGCCATGGTTGTTAAGCCATGGCATTTTATTTTTTCTTGTACGCGCGTCATCAAGAAGCACATGTTTAATTGGAAAGTTGACACATATGGAAAATAAGATATATGATATTTCATATGTTTTATGGCGTTGAATAATTCCTATGTTTGATCCAATCCTTCTTTACAAAGCACTTTCTGAAGAAACTCGGCTTAAGTCTCTGCTGTTAATGCAGAAACAAGGAGAATTGTGTGTCTGTGATCTCATGGAGGCGCTCAATCTCAGTCAACCCAAAGTCTCTCGCCATCTTGCTGAATTACGAAAGCACGGGATTGTTCTGGATGAGCGACGTGGTAAATGGGTTTACTATCGAATTAACCCCGCGTTAGTTCCTTGGGTCAAGCAAGTGCTGGAGATCACACTTAAACATAATTTGACACTTATCGCGCCAGAGTTGCAGTTCATCCCTGGCAAGTCATGTTCGAATGGTATGAACGAATAATGTTCTATTCCGTTGGTTTATCAATTTTAATTTAAAGAGGGCTGTATGAGTAATATCTCAAGCTGTGTCAAGACCAGCGCATCTGAAAAAATGAGTTTTCTTGACCGATACTTAACCGTATGGATTTTTCTTGCAATGGCCATTGGTGTCGGGATTGGAGTGTGGTTCCCTCAGGCGGCTCAGTGGAATGAAAGCCTATCTGTTGGTTCAACCAATATCCCACTTGCCATTGGCCTAATCTTAATGATGTACCCACCATTAGCGAAAGTAAATTATAGCCTTCTGGGCGAAGTAACTCGCGATAAACGCGCGATAACGCTTTCATTAGTGATGAACTGGCTCGTAGGACCGATTTTGATGTTCACACTAGCCATCATTTTCTTACGCGATCAACCTGGTTATATGGTGGGACTCATTCTGATCGGCCTTGCTCGATGCATCGCCATGGTGTTGGTTTGGAATGATATCAGCGGCGGAAGCAAAGAGTACGGAGCAACCTTAGTCGCCTTAAATAGCGCGTTTCAAATTGTCACGTACAGTTTTATGGCATGGCTATTTATCACTGTTTTACCCCCTTACTTTGGTCTGGAAAGTTTCGTCGTTGATATCACTATCTGGGATATTGCACAAAGCGTATTAATTTATTTAGGTATCCCTTTCTTAGCGGGTTTCTTAAGCCGTAAGATCTTGGTATCAGCAAAAGGTGAACAGTGGTACAACGAAGTCTTCATCCCGCGTATATCGCCAATCACCCTGATTGCGCTTTTGGCAACTATCGTTTTAATGTTTAGTCTGAAAGGTGAAATGATCATCGAGTTACCGATGGATGTATTGCGTATTGCAGTACCACTGATCATCTATTTTATGGTGATGTTTTTTGTGAGCTTCTATATAGGGAAACATATGGGGATCCCTTACGACCAAAATGCTTCTATCGCCTTTACTTCAACGGGCAATAACTTCGAACTGGCTATTGCCGTATCAATCGCTGTATTTGGATTAAACTCTGATCAAGCGTTTGCAGGCGTCATTGGGCCGTTGGTTGAAGTGCCTGTTTTAATCGCTTTGGTTAACGTCGCTTTGCGAATGAAACGTAAATATTATGCCTAAGAGCATGGTTATATCGCGTAGCAAGAAATATGTTGATTGATAAACAATCTAGAGTAAGTAAAGAGCAAGGATAGACTCTGAACTATAATGAATTCATCTTAGCGACATAAAAAACGTGACCCTAACGACAGATTAAGAAACGGTCAAACTCTTAAAAATTTTACGCTTTTTTTACGCGAAGCCTTTGGACGTATTTGCTAGAGTGAGCAACACTGTTTATCGTCGCGGCTCTACTTCTATGACAACTTGTTGGCTTTATCGTCGCTACCTAATATCTGTATTGGTGTTTTCTGTCGCTCTCCTCATCTCTTTAGGGCTTGATCGCTGGTTAGGCTCAACCATCGCGGTGTTACTGATACTCCAGCTTTCTATCGTTGTGATTGCACTCCAATGTCACTCACGGTTAGCGTATATAGCGGCCATCATCGAGGCGGTCAGTTTCAATTTTCTTTTTACCACACCTCGATATTCGCTTCAGATGTTCCACTTGGATGACATCATCAACTTACTTGTTTTTATTGTGGTTGCCTTTACCACTAGCCAGCTCGCAGATCGATATCGACGCCAACAAAATGCGCTAGAACAAGTGCAACTGCGCCACCAAATTTTGCTCTCCGTATCCCATGATTTGAGAACCCCACTCGCGGGGATTATAGGCAATCTCACCACTTTCAAAGAATATCAGACGCAACTGCAAGCCAAAGAAAAGGATGAACTGCTCGACAGTGCCATCAAAGAAAGCCATCGCTTACACCAATACATAGAGAACCTTTTGCAAGCGACGAAATTGCAACACGGCGTGGTTCGCATCCAGAAGCAACAAGAATCCATAGTACACATTGTAAAAAGCGTCATTGACCGTTTTGGTATCGCGGCCAGTCTTGAACTGATCCATCTCGGACACACTGTGACGGGCGTTGATCGCGACCCCAAAATTGTTGAGAAATATGTCGAGGAGTTAACGCAAGCCATTATTTGTGACTCCACCGATGAGAATGCGCTGCGTGAATTAGATCTTGGCAACAGTGAAGCGGTATTGATAGCGATTGGGGACGATATGCAGTCAAGTTTGCTTTGCACTTTGGCATTGAAAAATCTCGGTGTTAAAGAAATTTGGGTGAAGGCCAGTACCAAAGTACACCACACCATCGTACCGAAACTTGGCGTTCAACGTATTATCCATCCAGAAGAGGAAATGGGCGTGCGTGTCGCTCAGGCACTAAACGACCCTATGGTGAATAACTACTTGTCCTTAGGTCATGGGTTGTAGTGACGTGGTTAGCCATCTTTGCATTACTCTTGACGGAAAATGCCCCGATGATAGATGTCGTGTTTGAAGCGGTTTCAGCATTAGGTACGGTGGATTTATCTCGTGGCTTAACAGGTCAGCTTTCCGCATCGGGTGAACTCATTATCATCTTTATGATGTATATGGGGAGATTAGGACCATTAACCTTGGCGTACTTTTTAGCCAGCCCACGCCAGAAAAAGCTGCGTTTTGCGGAGACAAAATTAGCCATTGGATGAGTTTTCAAGGCTAACACAAGGAAGTGAACGCTGATTTCACGAAGTAATAACAGAGTTGTGTCAGCAACAAGGCGTATGTAAAGTGGCAGCAAGAGCTTTAGGGCATTTTATCCAAGATTTACTTTCTGTATGTGACCCGCGCGATATCGGCAGTGAGACTTACCACTATGTGCATAATTTAATGCGTATTGCCCAGTAATGATCGAGTGGTAAGTATTTTGGTACAATAGTTACCGTATGGTCACCAAATGAATAAGGTTTTGTATGCACAACATGGATTTTTCCCAGCGCGTGGTGATAGAAACGCAGCAATTAGATTGGGTTGCCAGTCCTGCCAAGGGTGTGTGGCGTAAACCATTAGAGCGAGAAGAATCAGAATCAGGCCATACAACCAGCGTAGTGCATTACGACGCGGGCTCTCGTTTTAACACGCACTATCATCCGATGGGCGAGGAGATCTTCGTGCTTGAAGGTGTGTTTTCTGACGAACATGGCGACTATCCAGCGGGCAGTTATTTACGTAACCCACCAGGCAGCCATCATGCACCATTCAGTCTTGAGGGCTGTGTCATCTTAGTCAAACTCAATCAGTTTGATAAACGCGATAGCGCAACTATCAGACTTAATACTCATCACCGGCAATGGCTAGCAGGCATGGGCGGTTTACAAGTCATGCCACTGCATGACTTTGAGCATGAGCACGTTGCTTTGGTTAAATGGCCAGCAGGAGAGAGATTTCAGCCTCATCGTCATTTCGGCGGTGAAGAGATTTTTGTGTTATCTGGAGAATTTGCTGATGAACACGGCGTTTATCCGATAGGGAGTTGGATTCGCAGCCCACATATGAGTGAACATCTCCCTTTTGTTGAGCAAGAAACGATCATACTGGTCAAAACCGGACATTTGCCTCTCACGCCTTAGTCATTGTCATCTCTTAGTTTTGGCTGCTGTTGAGTTCTGTGTCTTTATAGCGCCTCTTGTTACGCACAAGAGGCGACTAATAGGGACAATGCCTATCGCCCGCCAGCAATGTCAATGAACGAGCCTGTGACATATGAAGCCTCATCTGAGAGTAACCAAGCAATGGCATTAGCCACTTCAAGCGCCGTTCCACCTCGCTTAAGCGGGATAAATTCAGCCAATCGATCAACACGTCCTGGCTCGCCGCCATCGGCATGCATTTCCGTATAAATACACCCAGGCCTTACGCTATTGACTCGAATACCTCGCCCAGCCAACTCTAGAGATAGGCCTTTCGTCAACGAGTCCATCGCGCCCTTGGAAGCGGCGTAATCAACATATTCAAATGGCGCGCCTGTCCGGGATGCTGCAGAAGAGACATTGACAATAGCTCCTACGCCATCAAGTTGGTTGATAAACGTTTTACAACACAAGAAGCAGCTCACTACATTGGAGTCCATCACTCGTTTAAAACGAGCAACATCAATGTCACACAGCGTCGATTGGTCAAAGAGAATCCCGGCATTGTTTACCAGATGAGTCACCATGCCATAGCAAGCTCTCACCTCAGTAAACATCGCCTCAACTTGCGCTTGATCAGACACATCCGCTTGAAAAGCAAAGGCATGCCCTCCTAACTGAGTAATCTGCTCGACCACTTGTTGGGCCCGAATATGATTATTTAGGTAATTGACACAAACTAAATACCCCTGCCCGGCAAGCAGCTTGGCCGTTTCAGCGCCAATACCTCGACCCGCCCCCGTTACTATCACAACGTTGTTCATTATTGTTCCTTCAACATGCCTTTATCGCCCTACTTTACACTGTAAAATCAACCGTGACTAACCGTTTACTATCATAGTGTTCAGTGTGAAGACATAAAAAAACCGAGCGCTAAGGCTCGGTTTTATAAAGCAATATGGCTATTACAACTCGGCGTTATGATAAACCTGCTGTACGTCATCACAGTCATCAAGAAGATCAAGGAACTTTTGGAATTTCTCAGCATCGTCACCAGCAACAGGGGTGTGAGTCTGAGGAACAAAAGTAATCTCTTCGACATCCATTGTTAAGTCTGGGTAGGCGGTGTTCAACGCTGTTTTCGTTTTGAAGAACTCAGTGTGAGGAGCGAATACCGTGATCACGCCATCTTCTAGCTCAACATCCGTGACATCAACGTCTTCCATCATTAGCGTTTCTAGAATCACTTCATCATCATCGCCTTTGAACTGGAATACCGCTTGGTGATCGAACATGTGAGAAACCGCACCTTCAACACCAATTTTCGCGCCCGTTTTAACAAAGCATTGGCGCACATCTTGGAAAGTACGGTTGCCGTTATCGGTCAGACAGTCAACAATCACACTTACGCCACCAGGGCCAAAACCTTCGTAGCGAGCAGGTTGGTAGTCTTCACCACCACCACCAGTCGCTTTATCGATCGCTTTGTCGATAACGTGTGCTGGTACTTGGTCTTTTTTCGCTTTCGTGATCAGGTGCTTCAGAGACAAGTTCATGTCTGGATCTGGACCACCGTTTTTCGCGCACATGTAAATTTCTTTACCGTATTTGGAATAAACTTTAATTTTTGCGCCTGCAGTTTTTGCCATAGAGGCTTTGCGCACTTCAAAACTTCTTCCCATCGGGATCTTCTCTCTAATTCAATTTAACGCGAAGGATTTTAGCAAAATGCGAGCACATTTCAATTTCTCGCTTTGCAGAGGAATAAAGCGAATTACGCCACGCCCATTACTCGTTTATATTTTTCAACAGACTCTAAGAATGACACTTTTTCTGCATCATCGGCAATTCTCGCTGCTTGCTGATTAATTTCATCAGGCATAGCTTTCGCTTCTCGGAGTTTCCAAACCAAAAACGACGCTTGCTTATCAAGCTCTATCTTGTTTTTCTCGCTCGGCGGAAGAGTAGACAGGTTAATCGACATACCAAGGCTCTTATCTGCAAAATATGGGGAGGGAATATACCACACAAGCACCTATTATAGAGAGCCAATCCCTATGTGTGCTACGGAATAGATCAAAAAAATGGTAAAAATAAAGGGTGGTAATCCACTACCGCCCTCTAGTATTTGTGTATGAGTTCAAAACTAGTGCAAAATACCCAGTTCCTTCGCCTCTTCAATAGTCAACCCGCTTTCCCGAATCTCTCTTAATGCTTCAATACGACGACGAGCTTCGGCAGACTTAACCTGTTTAGTTGGCGATTTTTGCTCTACTTCTTCCGTGAAGTCCCACGTGCTAGCAATTTTACTCATTTCATCATGGTCAATAGAATTAATGGACATAAATACCTCCGAACAAACCATGCAAGGGACAACTAATCTGTAGCAAAATCTGCCACCCCTTGTTAAGAATTTTAGCTCGATAATGTGATTGTGCTAGTAGTTCGATAACTCTTAGTGTTTTTTGTATAAATAAGCTTTGCGTCTACTGCTATTGCGCAGTACATTGACAAAATTACCCCGAGCTAAATCAAGGCGATCAACGTCTCATTTTCCTGTCGCTTAAGTGTTACCAGCGCGCGTTTCTAACAACTCTCTTGGTCAAACTCCACTCGATATTCTCTTACTAACTCAATGTGCAGTGGCGAAGTCACTTTTCTCAAGCCACACTATATTTATTGACAAAGCAATGCTGACGTCTGTAATTCACAAGGTTGCAAGAAGCGAATCAATGAGGATTGAGAGTATGAGCGAGCTAGAACGTTGGTTAGAAAATATGATGAACTGGCACCAGACCCGAAAGCATGATCAAGAGCCATCACTTGAGTGTTTACTGCTCGCAACTCCCCATACACTCTGGCTAGACGCGGTTAGTGATGAGCAAAGCGAAGCCATGGCATTGTGGTTAGACGGTTGTCTGAGAATATTCAAGCGTTGTCATGATAGCCAACCAATCAAAGCCTATCAGTTTCTTCAACTCGCTAGCGCGCAACTGCAACAATTAGCCAGTTCGAATCAATATGAATTCGTTGTCAAAGATTGGGCAATCAAACGCTTGCAGCTTTTGGTGGTGATGAGTTTGGAGTTTTGCAATCAACGTCCGGAAGATCATTGGCAAACTGAATCTAAACAATTGATCGAAGCACACGTACGTTTCAACCAAAGCCTTGCTTGGAATGAGTCCCGCAACAATGATCAAGGGGAACGGATCGTCCATTAACAGTAATGCGGAACAATGATCAAGGTATGATTATGTTTTAGATTGCTCGAAAACGCCTGTAAATACTGAATTTTATACAAAAAAAAGCGAGTTCAAAGAACTCGCAAACTATTCAGAATGAATGTAACAATATGAGCCAATCTATCAGGGACAATCCTATCCCTTATTTATCAGAAAGGACAAAAGGTTGTCTATTCGGAATAAATAATAACTAAGCTTCCGCTCATCATTGTCAGCTTGTGGTCAGAGGAATGTCGCTCTTTTGTCTGATCTAATCAAGAGTGTAACAGCGTATTTCAAGTCGCGGCACAGGCAAAAAAGCCAGCGGCAAATCTCACTGGCTTTTTAGTAATGGGTGACGTTAACGATTAAACCGCCACTTCGTCTAACGCCCTGAATACCGTCTCATCAAGATGGCCTTCAAAAACTTGTTTGCACACTTTGCGTCTAACCGCGAGGCCGGCAATCAATCGCTCAATCGACAAATGTTTGTTCTCACTTTGGCCATTGTACAATTCAACCATTTTACTCAAAGTTTCGTAGGGAACAACATGCTCACCGACTCGTAAGAAATCAAGCTTGTCTATAAGCTCCAGGCACTCTTCTTGGATTGAGGCATGAGTATGGCCAGTCATAGCCGCTAAAGCCGTTATAGAGCGTTCTAGGGCCTCTGAGGAGGTGTATTTGGATAAGGTGATGGTGATCTCGTCAGCGTTTATCTCAACCAAATGTTTTCGTTGTTTGACTCGGCGGCCTAATTTGCCACGTGGAGAACGCTCTTTACGCTGAATAGGTTCAAACTCACCGTCGATGATTTGCGACATCTCTTCAAGCTGCTGTTTCGAGACCATTTCATTGCGCAGAGGGTTAGGCAACGTTGGTGCCATGTTGCGTTTCCCCGCATTGGTCATACGTGCTCGAGAGTACCTTAACACTTCGTCTGCATCACACTTGATATCAAATTGATAATCTTTAATTTTGTCGCCGTCGAGCAAAGTTAAGATGGTCAAATGGTAACCCCATAGATTGACCACAAATAACTCGTCAGATCCTATATTGTCTGCCAGCTTCTTCAGTTCTCGGATAAGATCCATTGAGAAACGACGCCATTCAATATTGCGAGCTAACTTCTGATTCAATTCGCTGAGTAACATGGAGTCGGTATGACGGCGTGACATACGGCTACGGAAATAACTGTACAACTGAAATACAAGCGTGTGTTGCTTTAGAATTTCAGGTGGGAACAGAAAGAAATAATCGCGGGTCAGTAGCTCTTCGTAGAATGATGGTTCCCAAACCAGAATATATAGGTTCGGTTTAATGCGTATTTCGCCGTCAGCGCCTTCTGTAGGTGCCTCTTCCGATGCGGTAATGGTACGGGCTATAAAACGGAAACGATCGCTCTTGAAGCCTTCTGGCATGTTCTCACTTAACCAACGCCCAGTGAGTTCATGCAGTTGAAAATCGGTAAATTCGATACGATCAATACTATCACGGATTGAATCACGTGCCGGACCACTGTCTTTTTTGCCGCGTAGGGACAAGATATCTGTGATGTAGAGCGGCGTTTTATTGGGTACATGAGTACCATCAAGCTGGTATTGATGCTGGTGATGTTCGTGATATTGAACGGTCAATGTGAACAATGCAAACAGCGTCATCAGATCATCCACGGTCATGATACTTTTTGATGATCGTGTTTCGATCACGGCACGAGTCCCCGAGATCGAGACCATGCTTTTCTGATAACTTTTTCGAGTTCGCGGTGGCGCTAACGCTTGATCAATAATCCCAGCCCAGTTAGTTGGAGAAACGACAAACTGATCCGCTTCGTCTTTCATCGCAGGTGGCGTGTTTAGACCGTGTTCATTGAGAAGGCGTTTGTTGACTTGGGTCTGCGCTAATGCCTTGGAACGTTTTTGCTTTTCATTGAGCTTGACCGATTCTGTCACCAAGCTGGTGGCGCCTAACACGGAGATCAGTTGGTTAGGGTTTACAAACTGGTGCAGCATGGTTTTGCCTGCAAGGCCTTGTTCGAAACGTACCGGGATCTGTTTGAACAGGCCAATAGTAACGGCTGCTCTGAGTCGTTGTTGGATAGCGGCGCGAGTGACTTGACCGTCGGTGGCATTAATTAATTCTGTCGTTGAGACCAAACCATCTTTGCTACTAAATCCACGTAAAGAAATTAAATTCAGAAGTTCAACGATACTTTTCGTCACACCTTTGAAGTGCTGGTATTGCTCGATCCAATTGACCGCAGATTCCGACACTTCAAACAAATGTCCATCTTTGTGGCTTCTTGGCGCTTTGATCAGTAGTTTTTCTTCTGAGCTCATTATTAGGATCCGTGTCACATTAGCCGTAATATCGCTATAGTTCCGTTAGAATAAAGAAAAAAAGATCATAAATAAAGAAAAATTAGTTGCTTTTAAATAACTGATCTTTCTGATTAATATGATCTTAAATGATTATATGATCTAATGATCCAGCGCGTATTCTGGTCGTAACCCGTTGTATATAAAGTGTTATTTTTTTTAAGATGTGAAAGCATGATCATGAAATTACGTAAGCATGATCATTAAGTGGCTGAAAGCATGATCAAAAATACTAGAAACGATGATCATTAAAAGCCTGAATTAATGATCATCGTAATCTTGAAAGCATGATCATCACTCTTACACATTTTATCCACAGATTGGGCGAGTGAGGTCGCTTATATCATTGCCATCAAAAGGGAACAGTGGTTTTTAATCACGAAACAATGATCAAGGAGCGGACTATTTTAACCTTCTTTGCTATTTAATTCAGCATATTTTCTATCGAAAAACAATCTGATGGTTTTATCCACATCACTGCATATTCATTTAAATGTCCGAAAGCATGATCATGTTATTGGGGAGGCGGTGGCTATCATTTTGTTTGCTGTTCAATATTCGCGTTAGAACGAGCTCATTTTGGTTAAAGTCAGAATCCATATACATTCAACCGTAAATTAGTTGATATTTTGTATGCTTCCGGGACGCATATACACTTGATCATTTTTCCGATCATTGATCTTGTCTGTAGACCGAAAGCGATCACAAGTAATAGTGTAAAACAACCTTGATCATCGTTCCTAGTATGACGAATCGCATCGAAAGCATGATCACAAATACCCTCTTGATCATTGTTCCGCATTTTAGGTCACTGCCCTACCCTGATAAGTCAAATATGCGCGATGACTGGCATCTACTGTCACTAGGGTCTGCTTATCTTTCGCGGTTAAATTTTGTTCGAGATAGAATCGTTTTAGGCGCGGAAAGAAGTATGTCGCCTAGTTATTCTAAGTCAATACGACTTAACAAAGCATAAAACGATTCTAGCCGAACCCTTCGGGCAGCCTTTGTGGTTCATTTCTACTGCGTTATCGGCTTTTTATGTAGAGTAGCTACACGTCAAAGCCGATGCCTTGTATAAATTTCCCATAACGTGCTGCAAAAATCAGCTCGAAAGGTCAATAGACCCTAGCTGGTACGTTCAAATTGAAACGGCACCGTCCGTAAATTAGCGATGAATCTTAATCGTTCCGAGTAAATCTTGTTCAATGAGTCTTTTTATTTACAATGTAAATATGTGACGTTGTGACATTTTAAATGTGTTTTAATATCTTTAGTTTATACCGACGTTTTTTAGACTATAAATTGACGTCATTTTATCCATGGAACATTAAATTTATGTCAATTTTATATTTAGTGTGATTTTTATCGATAATTGCATGTTCACCTTTTTATTGTATGTAATTATAAATGCTGTACAATTGCATCAGTTCAATAACAACGGAATTTGGCAAATGAAACGAGAACAAACCATTGCGAGTCTCATTCAGCTAGCAGAACAAACAGCCCAGGTTCAGGCTGATCGTATCGAAATCGTATTGGAAGAACGCAGCGATGAACATTTTCCTCCAATGTCGAAAGCATTAATGGAAACTCGATCGGGATTAACACGCCGCAAGCTCGATGACGCAATTAGCAAGCTTGAAGCGGATGGCCATCAATTTACTAAAAATAACGCCAACCACTATTCTATCTCTTTGCAAGAAGCCCATATGCTGATGGATGCTGCTGGTATCCCTAAATTCTATGAACGTAAAAAAAATGGTGACAATAAACCGTGGATTATTAATGTTCAGAATCAGAAGGGTGGCACAGGCAAATCGATGACAGCGGTTCATTTGGCGGCCTGTTTGGCACTAAATCTAGATAAGCGCTACCGTATTTGTTTAATCGATTTGGATCCACAAGGTTCATTGCGTTTGTTTTTAAACCCTCAGATTAGTCTAAATGACCATGACAATATCTACTCTGCGGTAGATGTTATGCTCGATAATGTTCCTGATGGGGTTGAGATTGACAAAGAGTTCTTACAAAAAAACGTATTGTTACCGACGCAATACCCAAATTTGAAAACTGTGTCAGCTTTCCCTGAAGACGCAATGTTTAATGCTGAGGCGTGGCAGCATCTATCTAAAAACCAGTCGCTTGATATTGTAAAGCTGCTTAAAGAGAAGTTAATCGATAAGATTGCCGACGAATTCGATGTCATTATGATCGATACTGGTCCGCACGTTGATCCCTTAGTTTGGAATGCAATGTACGCCTCAAACGCGTTACTGATTCCTTGTGCAGCTAAACGTCTTGATTGGGCATCAACGGTGAACTTCTTCCAACATTTACCGACAGTATATGAAATGTTCCCAGACGACTGGCAAGGCCTTGAGTTTGCTCGTCTAATGCCAACGATGTTTGAAGACGATAATAAAAAACAAGTCGCTGTATTGACCGAAATGAACTACTTGCTTGGTGATCAAGTGATGATGGCGACGATTCCACGTAGTCGCGCGTTTGAAACCTGTGCCGATACTTATAGCACGGTGTTTGACCTTACAACTGGTGACTTTGAAGGTGGTAAGAAAACTCTGGCGACGGCACAAGATGCGGTTCAAAAAAGTGCTTTAGAACTCGAACGTGTATTGCATAGTCATTGGTCATCATTAAATCAGGGGTAATTAAAAAATGGCTATTAAAACTTCAGATTTGAACGCCAGATTATTTGGCAAAGCGAACAAGCGTAATGTATCGACGCCACAAGAAGCACAGCAGGCCGCGAAAGAGCAGACGCAAGTTATTGAGCTAGCCGTTGCGGGCGAAAGTAACGTGCAGTTTGAGTTGGTTCGAATTCCTGCTGACCAAATCACTAAGCAAACCGTTGTGTTTGCTGAGAATGCGCGTGAACAGTCATTTCTTAACGAACATGCCTTGTCTGATGTCTTGGTTACACTCCGCGAACGAGGTCAGCAGTATCCAGCCGTTGGCCGTAAACGCCAAGATGGTAAAATTGAAGTGCTCGATGGCAGTCGTCGTCGTATGTCTTGTCTGTTGGCTGAGCAAGAGTTTCTTATCTACGTTGGCGAGAACATTAGCTCAAAACACGCTAAGTTTTTATCAGACGTAGCCAATGCCCATAAACCGCTTTCTTTATACGAGAAAGGCAAAGAGATGTTGGCAAGGCTTGAAAGTGGCGAAGCTGAGGACCAAAAAGCGTTAGCCAAGATGTTTCAATGCAGCGAAGCTTTAGTTAGCGGTGCCTTGAAAGCGGCCGATTTGCCATTGGAGCTTTTGCAAGCTTACCCAAACGTTGCTGATCTGGGTCGCCCGACTATCGTTAAATTGCACAAGCAATACAATTGTCTCGATCAAGGCCAACGCACGCAGCTACTAGAAAAGTGTCGCACTAAAGACGGGTTTGTTTGGCAGCGTAGCGAATCTCAAGGGGTAGCCCGCATTACGAAAGAAGTCAGTGAAACTATTGAAGCTTGGATTGAACAACTCGCACCTACTAAGAAAGGCGCAGTGGCAAAAACTGAGTTGATTAAAGGTCGTGCGAGCTACTCGCGTAAAGGCACGAGCTTAACGCTTAACCTTAAAAAAGTCGACGATACCTTGATGAACGAGATCCTCGACTTGGTCGCTCAAAAACTCAATTAATCGATCTCTCCCAGATCATAGCCGCTTTTTAGCGGCTTTTTTTGTGCCATAATAAAGCCCAACAAAATCCAATCGCCATGCTACTTTCAATGAATCCGATCAAACTGTTTTTCTCGCAGCTTCTTACTCGTGCCTTGCAGCGAAACCATCGATTTGGGGTCGTGCTTAAAGGAAGCGAACAGTGGCAGAATCAAGCTATCGCAACCTTAATCCAACCGCTTAAGTCGGATGAGCTATTTTGTCTTGGTGGTGAAAGTCATCACCTAGCTGCCAAGCAGGTCGCTTTCAATAAAGGTCATCAACTGCTAGGCCAAGAGTGTCGAGTATTGTTGTGTGACATTCGTGATGGGTTTGACGCTAACAGTCTCAGCGCCGCGACAGGTTGTGTTCGGGGCGGGGGGCTAGTGATTGTGATTGCTAGCCAAGCCCAGCCAATCACCCCAGCCGAGCACTGGCTGACGCGTGCACTGGAAAGCTTGTTGGTTTTAACGCCTAATACAGCGATGCCTGCTATTCCCGAAGCATTGTCTCCTAAAGTATTACCAGCTAAAGCAGTGTCGAGTGGTTTCCAATCTTATTCACAGCAGCAACAAGCGATTGATAAAATCATCAATGTCGTTGAAGGACATCGTAAACGGCCATTAGTGATGACGGCCGATCGTGGGCGTGGTAAAAGCAGTGCGCTAGGTATGGCCGCCGCGCAGCTGATGCAAAATCGAAATATCCATATTGTTTTGACCGCGCCTTCGCTAGCTGCCGTGAAACCCGTATTTGAACATGCAGCACGGCTGTTGCCAGAAGCTGAGTTGACCAATGGTTCTATCCAATTTGAGCGCTCCACTCTTGAGTTTGTTGCACCTGATGACTTGTTATCACGCAACGTTGAGAGTGATTTTTTGCTCGTTGATGAAGCATCCGCTATTCCAATCCCGATGCTTAAGTCCATGGTTGAGTGTTATCATCGAGTGGTATTTTCTACCACTATTCATGGCTACGAAGGCTGTGGGCGGGGTTTTACGCTTAAGTTTCAATCTTGGCTTAAAGCGCAGCGTCCAGGCAGCGTCTTTATTCATCTTGACCAACCGATCCGATGGAACGTTAACGATCCGCTAGAGCAGTGGCTCTTCGATAGTTTTCTATTGAACGCTGAACTTAGCCCTGTGTCATCGCTCTCTGGAGATGTGCATTTAACTCGTCTCGACAAATTAACCGTATTGGAACAACCAGAGTTGTTAGGCGCTTGTTTTGCGTTGCTCGTTAATGCGCATTATCAGACTACCCCAAATGATTTGATGTTGTTACTCGCTGATGATGCGATTCAACTGTATGGCTGTTTTGAACAGCAAGTGTGTATTGGTTGCCTATTGACGGTTGAAGAAGGAAGGCTCGACAACACGCTTATTGAGCAAATCCAACGTGGCAAACGTCGCCCTAAAGGTCATTTGGTTCCCGTAACCTTGGCCAATCAGTTAGGTATTGCGCTCGCTGCCGAGCAACACAGCTTGCGAATCATGCGCATCGCGGTCCATCCACAATGGCAGGGCAACGGCATTGGACACAAGATGCTCACACAATTGATTCAGCAGACCGACTTCGACTATTACTCCACCAGCTTTGGCGCAACCGAAGAACTGGTTCGATTTTGGCGTCAAAGTGACTTTTTCCCGGTTAGGTTAGGGACTCAACGTGATCAGGCGAGTGGGTGTCATTCGATTGTTATGCTATATGGAGCGCCAATCTGGCGACAGCAAGCGGAACAATTATATCGACAAACGTTATGTTATGCGTTGAGTGAAAATTTTGCGTCACTTGAGATTGATGTCGTCCGTAGTTTGTTCAGCAATTATAATGCTTCCGTTGATTTTCCTAGCGCTCAGGGCCTTATACAAAACTATATTCAAGGTGGAGCAAGCTTTGAAAGTGTCGCACCTATACTCGATTTATGGTGGAAACAGTGCCCGCAATTATTACAACAAGCAAGCCCACTGTTTATTTATCGTGTGGTACAAAGGCACAGTTGGCCACAATGTGCTGAGCGGTTAAAGCTAGCTGGACGGAAACAGGTTGAACTGACCTTTCGAAGCGAGTTGCAATCACTTATCCAACATGTTTAGCCACAATCAGATGATTAATTCATTTGATGATTTACAGTGTAAAATGACGATAACAGCCCCAGAATCAGCGCATTTTACACTGTAAATCAATCCTTTCCTTATCCTCGTATCATGTCTGAAGAATGATTTATATATGACGACATTAAACATTATATGTATCAATAGCATAAATTTTTATTAGATAAAAAACTCAATTTAACTAGCTAATTAATAGATAAAAATAGTTATAACTATGTCTGTAATGAGAGGCTGCTCCCCAGATATGTCTATTGTATCGGCTTGCGTATTGTTGAAATGTTCCTACACTGCATTATAAGCAACACGATTAGTATGTGATTAGGAACAATAATAAAGCAGCACGGTGATGAAATGGAATATTTATTACCCGAGAACCTTGATATTTCGACGGTTCTTGATAGCACTAATTTATACCAACATTGGTTAACCAGCGACGGTTCACTAGCAATAGATGCGTCGAACGTTAAGCGAGTCGATGCGGCTGGCTTGCAGGCGCTCACAGCGTTGTTTGCTAGTGCCAAATCCAATCAAGTCACTATTCGCCTACTGCATCCGACGGAACTTCTCGTCGAAAGTATTACGACTCTTGGACTAAATAATCAACTTGATATTCATCACTAAGTTGGAGAAAGGATATGACAAAAATTCTTGCTGTAGATGACTCTGTTTCGATTCGCCAAATGGTGAGCCATACTCTGCGAGATGCAGGATATGAGGTCGAGACAGCGAACGATGGTCGCGATGCTTTAAGTAAAGTAACAAGCGCTAAATTTGATGTCGTTATTTCGGACGTTAATATGCCTAACATGGGGGGATTTGAACTGGTTAAGGCATTACGTGAAAAGCCTCAGTATAAGTTTATTCCAATTTTAATGTTGACCACCGAAGCCAGTACTGAAAAAAAACAACAAGGTAAGTCTGCTGGTGCGACGGGCTGGTTAGTAAAACCATTTAATCCTGACACGCTACTAAAAACATTAAAACGCGTAATTTAAACTTGAAAATAGTATATGTCGTCACGACAACGTCACACGGTAGGGCGAATAATGGCTTTAGACATGGAACAACTGCGCAAGATGTTTTACGAAGAATGTCGTGAAAATCTTAATGTGCTTGAAGAAATACTGCTGAATTTGCAGGTCGATCAGGTCGATGACGAGTCGATCAATACGATTTTTCGTGCTGCACACTCTATTAAAGGTGGGGCAGGGACGTTTAACCTCCTTGACATCAGTGAGTTTACTCATAGTGTCGAAGCCTACCTAGATTTGGTCCGTAATCATCAGCGTCATCTCACTGCGCAAACGGTCGACTTGCTGCTCAAAAGTGGTGACTGTATTCACAATATGCTTGAAGGTCATGAACTGGGGAGTGAGGTTAATACCGAGCTCAAGCAGCAAGTTACGCAAGATCTGGTGGCACTGCTTGATGAACCAGCGTCATCCACTGACGAGGTAACGGACAGTAATGCCGAGCCGTCCGATGCTGTTGAAACCGATGCCAGTGAGCAGTCATGGCTGATTCATTTTGCCCCTCACCAAGAGATGTTTTTTAGTGGCAATGACCCATTAAGGATATTAAGGGAGTTGAATGAGCTTGATGAGAGTTGCGTGATCCAAGTTGACTGCTCTCGTTTACCCGAGATAGAAGCGATTGAATCTGAACTTTGTTATTTGAGTTGGTCTGCAACGCTTGGCGCTTCTATTGAACGAGAACAAATAACCGAGATATTTGAATGGGTTGAAGATGAATGCGATCTCATAATTGAACGTCTTGAACTTTCCCCCACAGAATCTGGCGTAGAACCATTAGTTGAGCAAGAGGTTCTGGCAGGCAGTCTTGCTCCGACTGAGCAAAATACGGTGGCTAAGCCAGGGCAGAAAACGACCAAACCCGAATCTAGCGTTAGTTCAATTCGCGTCGATATTGATAAAGTGGACAGCTTAATTAACTTGGTCGGGGAATTGGTCATTACCCAATCGATGCTGACAGAAATTGGCAACGATTTTTCCTTGGATAAACTGGATAACCTCAAATCCGGTCTCGAACAACTGTTGCAAAATAGTAAAGATCTGCAAGAGAACGTACTCAATATCCGTATGTTGCCAGTTAGCTTTGCTTTTAGTCGTTTCCCTCGTTTGATTCGCGATCTTTCTGGTCGACTTGATAAAAAAGTAGATCTGAAAATAAAGGGTGAACAAACCGAATTAGATAAAACCGTGTTAGAGCGCATTGTTGATCCTTTAGTTCATCTAGTCAGAAATGGCATTGACCACGGTATAGAAGCTCCCGCTGTTCGAGTTGAAAAAGGCAAACCCTCTGCTGGGACGATAGAGCTCAACGCTTACCATCAAGGCGGTTCAATTGTTATTGAAATCAGTGACGATGGTGCCGGTCTCGATTGCGACAAGTTGTGGAACAAAGCGCTGGAAAAAGGCGTATTGCCGAGTGACTCTCGCCGCGAAGAGTTTTCTGACAAGCAACTGATGAATCTTATTTTTGCTCCCGGATTTTCGACCGCAGAACAAGTCTCTGATATTTCGGGACGTGGGGTCGGGATGGATGTTGTTCGACGCAATATCGAAGAGCTAAGTGGCCACATTGAAGTGGAGTCTGAGCTAGGGCGAGGTAGCCGTTTTATTATAAGTTTGCCACTGACATTAGCCATCTTAGATGGTCAGTTGGTTAGAGTGGGTGGCGAGGTCTACGTGATTCCTTTGCTCACTATTGTCGAGTCGATACAAATTGACCCTGAGAGCATTAAGTTAGCTTCAGGAGGCGTTGAACTTTACCGTTTACGTGACGAGAACATCCCGATTTTGCGCCTGCAAGATGAATTGGAGATGGGCGTTAGCGGAAAGCTTGACCGACAGCTGATCTGCTTTGTCGAAGCGGCGGGGAATCGCGTCGGCTTGCTGCTTGATGAGCTGCTTGATCAACAACAGGTTGTGATTAAGAGCCTCGAATCTAACTACAGTAAAGTCGCTGGAATTTCTGGTGCCACCATTTTAGGTGATGGTTCGGTATCACTGATTTTAGATATTCAAGGTTTGATTACTGGCTTTACCCATCGTAGTAACGATTCCTCACACAATGGTTTGGCCGCTTAGGGAGTTGCGATGGACAGCATCAGCATAGATAAACCCCAACCCGAGCACAATGCGATGTCATCGCAAGTACACCTTACCGAAGTCGATGCTCTTAACGAAGCCGTGAGTAATGAAGTCAGTGAAAATGCCGACTTTTTGAGTTTTGAGTTAGCCAATGAACTCTATGGCGTTGATATCAAAGATGTTGAAGAGATCCGTGTGTGGGAGAAACCAACGCCTATACCACGTTCACCGAGTTTTGTGCTGGGCGTGATCAACTTGCGCGGCATGATCGTTCCGATCATTGATCTTCGAGCAAGATTTTCGGTCGGAGAGTGTCAATACCTGCCAACCACCGTGGTGATTGTACTGCGTTCCAGTGGTGATAACGATGACAAAATGATGGGACTGGTGGTCGATGCGGTCAGTGATGTCGTGAGTCAGGGGGACAATGTGCTGTCGCCGAGTGTTGGCGATTCATTGGTTACGCCATACCTTCAAGGCATTGTGAATGTTGGTGAGCGTGTAATGTCTCTGCTTGATACGGATGAACTGCTCAATATTGAGCGGATTTTAAGGAACCCAATATGACTAAGGAATTCCTCAGTTTTTTGCTTGAAGACGAGGAGTATGCCGTGCCCATTCTCGATGTCAGAGAGGTCAGGGGCTGGACACCGGTGAGGAAGGTGCCCAATTCTCCTAACTATATGCAAGGCGTACTGGAAATTCGTGGCGAGTACATACCGATTGTTGACTTGAGATTACGCTTTGGTTTATCTGACGCCGAAATCAACGCGACAACGGTTGTGATTGTACTGAATGATCAGCAACGTCATCCCCTGGGCATTATCGTGGATGGGGTGTCAGAAGTGTATTCACTGACTAATGAGCAAATAAAGCCATCGCCGCACGTCAGTGTCGATGTTGATCATCGATATGTGCAAGGCATTGTTTCGGTACCCAACGGACATATGGTTCTAATTAATATGCAAGCTTTGTTCGATACAACAGAGCTCGCGCAACTCAGCCAAACGGAAGAGAGTTGGGCTTAATGCCAACGTAATGACAGTTTATTCGTTTTGGTACAACCTCAGATGAAATAACCAGTGAGAGGTAACTCATGGCATTTTGGAATAGAAATACTGCGCCTGAAACTCAGTTTGTCGCCCCAACGCAGGACACACTCACGCAGGAGTTTGACATCGAAGAAGAGCAAGGCTTAAGCAAAAGTCAGCTTTTTTCTGCACTCAATGCGGCACAAACGGCATTGATGATGATCGATCGTGATTTCAACATCACCTATCTCAATAGCAAGTCACTTGAGTTGTTTAAAACTCATGAAGTCTTATTCCAATCCGTATGGCCAAACTTTAAGGCTTCTGAGGACTTTTTATTGGGATACTGCATTGACTTGTTCCATGCCAACCCTAGTCATCAGCGTCAGCTATTATCGAATCCGGCAAACCTGCCTTACATTACTACGATTAATGTTAAGGATGTCAAAATAGAACTTAATGTCGGAGCGATTATTGATGAGTCTGGTGACTACGTCGGTAATACTCTTGAATGGTCTGATGTTACCGACAGTATTCGCAAGGAACAGGAATTGAGTCGTCTTCAAGCGGCGATTGATCAAGCACAAACTGCGATGGTAATGATAGACCGAGATTTTCTCATCACCTATATCAACCAAGAAACGCTGAAGCTATTTGGCCTTCACGAAGCGACGATGCGCAGTGTTTGGACAGGTTTTACTGCGAGTGAAGAGTGGTTGATGGGGCGTTGTATTGATGATTTTCACCGTAATCCGGCTCGTCAACGAGCGTTACTTGCTGATCCAACGAACTTGCCTTTCAGCACCGACATTCAAATTCAAGATCTTAAGATCGAATTGAATGTTGCCGCTATTCATGACGCATCGGGAAATTATATTGGCAATACACTTGAGTGGCGAGACGTGACTCAAGAGCGTGTTAAAGAAGAGGAAATTGGTCGCTTAGCCTCTGCGGTAGCTGGGATGACCACTAACCTAATGATGGCTGATAAAGAAGGCATCATTACCTACTTAAATCCTTCTCTAGAGAACTTAATGCGCAGTCGTGAAAGTGATTTGCAAAAAGTTTTCCCCAGTTTTGATGCAAGTAATTTGGTTGGGAAAAATATCGATGTTTTCCATAAGAATCCAGGTCATCAACGTAACCTTATCGCCAATCCTGAGCGGTTACCTTTTTCATCCAACATTAGCGTCGGGGGACTCGAATTTAATTTAACCTGTATCGCGATGCACGATAGCCAAGGTAACTATATTGGCCCAGCGCTGCAGTGGATCGATATTACCGAGCAGCAAGATGGCCAGCGTCAGGTCGAGTCATTAATTCAAAAAGCCATTGCTGGAGAATTGACGGATCGTATTGATACCAGTGTGTATAACGGCTTTATGCGTGAATTGGGTAACGGTATTAATAACCTTCTCGATACCATGGTTGCTCCCCTTGGACAATGTATTGATGTGATGAGTCAAGTTGCTGATGGCAATCTCAATATCACCATGCCGGATGATAATACCGGAGAATTTGCTCGTTTATCCCACGCGGTGAATACCTCGATTGTGAATTTACGCAATATGGTTGAGAAAATCACTCAATCATCGGCACGCGTGGCAACCGCATCAACGGAAATTGCAGAAGGTAATAACGACTTGAGCCAACGCGTTGAAGCTCAGGCCTCTAACCTAGAAGAAACCGCAGCTAGTATGGAGCAGATGACGGCAACGGTACGTCAAAATGCCGATAATGCCCGTGGTGCGAATGAACTGTCTGATGATGCAGCGAAAAAAGCCAGTAAAGGTGGAGAAGTGGTCGGTCAGGCGGTGTCGGCGATGGCAGAGATTAACACCGCGAGCAAGAAGATTGCTGACATTATCGGTGTCATTGATGAAATTGCATTCCAAACTAACTTATTGGCACTGAATGCGGCAGTTGAGGCTGCCAGGGCTGGTGAGCAAGGCCGCGGTTTTGCGGTAGTGGCGGGTGAAGTACGAAATCTAGCGCAGCGCAGCGCGGCAGCGGCAAAAGAAATTAAAAGCTTGATTAAAGACAGTGTAGAAAAAGTGGATGAAGGTTCACGCCTGGTCGATGAGTCTGGTGCGACACTGAATGAAATCGTGGATGCCGTCGAGAAGGTGACTGAGCTGATTGCACAAATCGCCTCTTCTAGCCAAGAGCAGTCGACAGGTATTGATGAAATCAATCGAGCGGTGGCCACTATGGATGAAATGACGCAGCAAAATGCGTCTTTGGTCGAGCAAACGTCAGCTGCAAGCCAATCTCTCAAAGATGAAGGTAAACAACTGCTCCATTTAATGAATTTCTTTGTCACAGATACGAATGTGACGACGTTTGAGTCAAAACCTGGTTCAGCAAGTCGAGATACGAATATTAGAGAGATCAGAACACCAAAAGTCGCAAATTCGAGCTTCAAGCTGGAAGAGGATGGGGACGAATGGCAAGAGTTCTAGCACAATCCGAAAAGACAGTGTCAGATGAGTTTGAGCTATCGGATAAAGATTTTAAATATATTCAGTGGTTCATGCACAAGAACGTTGGCATCTACTTTTCCGATCGTAAAAGAACCATGGTGTATGGGCGTATTAGTCGTCAATTAAGGCGGTTAGGCCTACGCCGCTTTAGCGATTATCGTCAGGTCATAGAGCAAGATTCGCAAGAACATGCGAATTTCATCAACTGCTTGACGACCAATAAAACTCAGTTCTTTCGCGAATATCATCATTTTGATTTTCTCGAAAAGGTATTGATTAAGGAGTGGCAGCAACAAGGGCTGAATAAATTGCGTATTTGGTCGGCGGGTTGCTCGACTGGGGAAGAGCCCTACAGCTTAGTGGCATCGTTGCACTGGGCTAACGTGTTGGAACATATCAAAGATGTGAAAATCTTAGCAACTGATCTTGATACTAAAGTACTTCGCCACGCAGAGCTTGGTATTTACGATAACGCGGCGGTGTCGAGTATTCCGGCGAAGTACCTTAAGCCATGTTTCGTTAAAGGGACTGGTGTGCAAGAAGGCAAGATAAAGAGCAGAGTCGGCTTGCAGCAGTTGATCGAGTTTCGTCAACTTAATTTATTGCAGAACTGGCAATTTAAGCAGGTGTTTGATCTGATCGCTTGCCGCAATGTGATGATCTATTTTGATAAAAATACCCAGCGGCAGCTACTCGAACGATTCTACCAGCAGCTTAAGCCAAATGGCGTGCTGTTTTTAGGCCACTCAGAAAGTGTACCAGCGGATATGAATTTGTTTCATCACTTGGGCCATACCATTTATGTTAAAAAATAGGGGGCAATGTTGCGAGATTCGAAATTGATACCACCACAATACGAAAACAGTCACTTTAACCGTTTTTATCACCCACTAAAAGATAAACACATCGTTAAAGTGCTTCCTGGTGGTGTCTATTGTACTGACGCTGAGGATGAGTTGATCGCAACTGGTTTGGGCTCTTGTGTCGCGGCATGTATCTGGGATTCTAAGCTGCATATTGGCGGGATGAACCATTTTCTATTGCCTTTTGATAGCAAATCACAGCTCAAATCTTGGCAGCCTGAAGAGCTTGTATCGACCGCATCTCGCTACGGTAGTTACGCCATGGAGATGTTATTTAATGCCATGCTTGAGCGCGGAGCACAACGTAAGTCGCTGCGCTTGAAGCTGTTTGGTGGTGCGCAAATGATGGGGCGCAATTCAATGATCGGCGAAAAGAATATCGCCTTTGTTCTCAATTATGTTGCACAAGAAGGCATGACGGTTATCTCGCAAGACTTGGGAGGATTAGAGCCAAGAAAAGTACTCTTCGACCCTGTTAGTGGGCAAGCATGGTTAAAAAGAATTCCATTTCCTGAAGTTTATCGTTTGCAACACCAAGAAGAACAATACGCTGACCAACTTGGTAAACAGAGCCATCATCAGTCTGATGACGTGGAGTTATTTTTATGAAAAAGATACGAGTATTGATTGTGGATGACTCACCTGTCTATCGCGCGTTGTTGTCACAGTTAATTAACTCAGATCCTGATCTAGAAGTGGTTGCTGCAGCGGAAGACCCGCTTCAAGCGCGCGAGTTGATTAAACAACACAACCCCGATGTGCTGACGTTAGACATCGAAATGCCGAAAATGAATGGGGTCCAGTTTTTAAAAAACGTAATGCGTTTGCGCCCCATGCCTGTGGTGATGATTTCGACTTTAACTCAACATGGAGCGGATGCTACGCTTGCCGCGCTCGAATTAGGGGCTGTCGACTACTTTCCCAAGCCATCGGTAGAAAATACCGCAGAGATGCTCAACTACAAAAGTCTTGTCAACGATAAGATTAAGGTTGCCGCAGGTGCCAATGTCGCTTCGGTTATGCTTTCTGCTCCAGAAAAATTGGTGGTACCTAAGCATCATCATCACATCGAGTTGATCGCAATAGGCGCGTCCACCGGAGGAACAGAAGCGTTGAGAAAAGTATTGTCTTCCTTACCATCAGGGTTACCTCCAATTGTGATAACGCAACATATTAGTGCGAAGTTTTCCGCATCGTTTGCTCAGCGTTTAAATGATTACAGTGATATCGAAGTCAAAGAGCTGACAGCAACTCAAGCACCATTAACTCAGGGTTGCGCGTATCTCGCTCCCGGGGATAAACACTTAACGGTATTACGGCGGGGCAGGCACCTCTATTGTCAACTTGATGACAGACCTGCGGTAAATCGTCACAAGCCATCGGTAGATGTCATGTTTGACGCTGTTGCAGAAACGGTAGGCGCAAAAGCGATTGGCGTCATCTTAACGGGTATGGGCCAAGACGGTGCGCATGGAATGCTCCGCATGAAACAACTTGGCGCTAGAACTATTGCACAAGACAAAGGCTCATCGATTGTATGGGGGATGCCACGTGTTGCGATCGAAATGGGCGCAGCACTGTCGGTTGTCGATATTAACAAAGTAGCACAACAAATCGTTCATTATCTTTCACCGGATGGTTAGTTGCTGACATTATGTCAAGGAAGCAAAAATGCTAATAGACAACAAACTTAATGTAAAAAAACGCTATGTGGTTGCTATCGGCCTGCAAATTATGCTGTTATTTATTGCACTCAATATGGCCTCCTCTATCGTCAATGTCGCGATGATGATTCTTGCGGCAGCTATTCCTTGGTTTGTCATTCAAAAACAACAAACGCAAGCAAGTGCGGTCGTCATAGAGACGAGCGAAAAAGAAATCTCTCGTTTTTATATTAGTCAGACACTGGATCTTATTTCTCATCAATTAAGTGAACCGCTTGATCATCAGCGCAGCGTCGTTGATGAATCTGTCGAGACGTTAAATGAAAGCTATTTTGCCTTACAGCAACTATCCGAAGAGCAGAATAAAATCACCTCAGAGTTGGTTGAGAATTTACTCGGTAATCAAGATAACGAGAGCGATATCAGTAATGTGTTGCCCAAGACTGAAGTCATCATTCGTCAATTTGTCGATACGCTGATCAATGTGTCGGATAAGAGTATTTCTGCGGTGCACAGTATTCATGATATGTCTGACAAGCTTGTCACGGTGTTCAAACTACTTGAACAAGTGCGAGGTTTATCAGAGCAAACCAATTTGTTGGCATTGAATGCTGCGATAGAGGCTGCACGAGCCGGGGACGCAGGGCGTGGCTTTGCTGTCGTGGCACAAGAGGTGCGTAATCTTTCTGTAAAAGCAGAACAGTTAAATAGACAGATCGAGGCCGAAATTAACATCGCACAAAAAACGGTTGAGGAAGCCAATAAAACCGTGGGGGAAATGGCCTCGGTTGACATGACAGAGGCGATCGAATCAAAAGAAAAAGTCGATGAAATGTTGAAAGGGGTTCAACGGATGAGTCGATCTGTAGAGCAAGAGGTGTATAAAATAAGTTCAAGTGGCGATAGATTGCGAGTCCAAGTTGACAACGGAATTCGCGCGTTGCAATTTGCCGACATCATCACTCAACAAGGAGATTATGCTAAGCATAGCGTTGGCTATCTGCATTCACTCTCTGAGCTTTGTCAGCGTCACGATAGCGGATCGTTGTCAACCCAAGAGTTCACCCAGCAAGCTAATCAACTACAACAGCAGATTTCTGATCGTGATGCGCCCGCCGCTGCACAGCACAGCATAGAAGAAGGTGAGGTAGAGCTGTTTTAAAAAACATATCGCGAGCCGAAAACGACAGATAGTGAGGAATAAACGATGACAGTAGAAGCACAAGTAGACTCTACAGCAAAGCATATAACGATAATGATAGAGGGGGCTTTCGGATTTAATCTGGTTCAAGATTTTCGGCGTAGTTACAGTGATCGTCAAGAGTTTCGTTTTACCATCGACCTGCGTAAAGTTGATTACATCGATAGCGCTGGTTTAGGTATGTTACTCAATATGCACAATTATCTCGGCCAACAAGATGGCACGATACGTATCACCAACACATTACCTCAAGTGAGGAAAATACTGACAATTTCTCGATTCGATAAAAAATTCGATATTGAGTAAATGACGAAGGAGATCGTATGCATGTAATGATCGTAGACGACCATGCAACGAATAGAGAACTATGTCGTTTTATGTTGAGTCATCTCGCCGAGCAGGTGACTACGTTTGAAAATGGTCAAGGTGTTGTAGCGGCAATGAAACAAATGGAGTCTCTGCCAGATGTTATTTTGCTTGATGTCATGATGCCAGTGAAAGATGGCTTTACCACTGCCCAAGAAATTCGACATGCTTTTCCTGATATACATATGCCAATTATATTTTTAACGGTGTTGGACGACGATACGTCGTTTGAGCGCTGCTTAAATTATGGCGATGATTTTATTCTCAAGCCGATTGAACGCAGTGTGATCACGGCTAAAGTTCAAGCTCACTATCGTATTGTCCGCATACACAACCAAGTGATGGAGCAGCGTGATGAACTAAGCCAGTTTCATGAACAAGTGCGTTATGAATATGCGATAGCCGAGTCTATCTTTTCTAATCTGATGCTTGAGATGAGTGCCCAAGTGCAAAATATCTATGGCATCAATTATCTTTCGACCCCTTCAACCGTATTCAATGGGGATTTAATCGTGGTCGCCAATCGACCTCATGGTGGCGTTTATGTGATGATTGCTGATGCGACCGGGCATGGTCTGCCTGCTGCCATTTCGGCTATTCCGGCTACCCGCGCTTTTTTTTCGATGGCGTCAAAAGGTTTATCTTTGGGAGAAATTGTACGTGAAGTGAATGAAGTATTGGTGCGCTTTCTGCCGATGGGTATGATGCTTGCCGCGAGTATTTTTGAAGTGCGTGCTAATGGCTTTGAAGTGTCTTGGTGGGGAGGAGGGTTACCTGACGGGTATTTGATTGATCGTCAAGGAGACATCGTACACCGTCTGGTGTCAACTCACATGCCGCTTGGGGTGCTTAAGCCGTACGAATTTGAAGCAGACATTGTCAATTTCCGTTTAGAGCCAGATCAACAAATTATCTGTTATACCGATGGTGTCATCGAAGCCTCAGATGAACATGGCGAGCAGTTTGGCCAAGAACGGCTAGAGAAAGTATTCAAACAAAATCGCGCCATTATCCCAACACTTTACGATTCAGTCCGTCAGTTTGCCGATAAAACGGTAGGCGATGACTTATCTATCTTAGCCATGACATTTCCTATTTCAAATGCTAACAGCCAAATTGCACCGCCTAATGAGGTCGTTCTTAATCATATACCTATCAAATCAAATCTTAAGCTATGTGGCAGCGCGTTGCGTGGCATTAGCGTGATGACAGAGGTTCGTAAATTTCTAGCCGGTATTCTACACGGTGGTGTGCATCTTGATTTGGTTTGTTCAGTGCTTTCTGAGTTGTTTGCCAACGCAATTGAACATGGTTTGTTAAAATTGGACTCGTCAATTAAAGAGGAGCAGGACGGGTTTTTTCTATTTTACCAACTTCGCGAACAGAAGCTGAAGCAGATCGGCGATGATATGTGGGTTGAGCTCATGATTGACTATGATCCCATTCAGGCACGCTTAACCATGCAGCTAGAGCATAATGGTGAAGGGTTTGACTATCACATACGCGGTAGCAGCCCAGAGAAGTCATTCACACATGGTCGCGGCATTGTTCTTGCTTCTGAATTATGTGATTCATTAGAATATTCGAAACAGGGGCGAAGTGTTACTGCGGTTTATTCACTGTCGGTAGCGCATCACTTTCCGAGCTCAAGCTAGGGTTATTTACAGTGTAAAAAACATCTAGTGATGTAAGCCTTAAAACGTCACACTTTTGATACAGTCCCGCGAATATTTTCTATACACTGAAGTCTGGAAGTATTAAGGACAGAATGACATGTGGGATAAATTTGTCGCGTTTTCTGACGATAACACTCAGGTAATAGCTAAGCTTTTGTCTGATATTACTGTTGACTCAAATTTCGATACGCGCGGCCTAAACGAAGCACTTGCCGCGATAGATGCAAGTGACCTTTATCTAATCGAAGAGGCGGTGACTAAGTTTATCAATTACGCCAAGGAAATGAAGAGCGAGGCCTACGTTGGGGTTGCTATCGCTGAAGTCAGAGATGCGTCAATTAAGATTGAGCTTTCTGAGCAAGATATGCTGGCAAGTATGATCGTCACTGGGCCTTATCGAGGAAAGCCGTTAAGAGGGCCGCAAATTGTTCAAGCGCTAGCAGAAGCGCATGTAACCAAAGGCATCAACAAACTAGCACTAAAAAAAGTCTTGGTGATGAGTCATCAGTTAAAACCAGGCGAAACATTTACCCAACCCATCGCCAAAGGTAAAGATCCCATCCAAGGCACTGACGCTAAATTTATTCCACTGGTTGACGATCCCACCAAACAAATACTCGCGCCTAAGGAATCTTCTCCTGGTGGTAAAGTTGATATGCTTAATTTAGGCGAAACCATAAATGTTGCGGAAAATCAGCCTATAATGAAGCGTGTTCCTGCGACCAAAGGGACGACTGGCTTGACTGTTCAAGGCAAACCTATTCCGCCAAAACCGGGCAGCGATGCCGAGTTAAAAGTCGGCAAAGGAACCATAATCTCTCCTGATGATCCGAACATTTTAATTGCTGAAGTTGCGGGCATGCCGATCCTAAAAGAACGCAGTGCCGACGTTGAAAATGCTTTGTGTTTGCCCACTATTGGTGTGGCGACGGGGCATGTGAAATTCAAGGGCAACGTTGTCGTACTTGGTGATATCGAGTCAGATATGGTGGTTCGAGTAACCGGGTCCTTGACGGTCGGCGGATTTATCGAGTCAGCGGATGTTCAAGTTCAAGGTGATATTGAAGTCGCAAAAGGCATTATTGGCCACAATGTGTCTGAGAACGAGAAAAAGAGCTGTGTCGTAAAATCCGGTGGCTCTATCACCGCCAACTACGCACAGTTTTCTGAACTGCAGGCAGCGAATGATATCAAACTCAGTGTTCACTGTATGAGTAATGAATTGCGCTGTGGTCATGACCTCGTGGTTTGTGATGCTTCTGAAAAGCAAGGTACGCTCAGTGGTGGCCGCGCCAAGGTTGGCGGAAAAATAACTTGTGTAAACTTAGGGGTCGAGGGAGACACGGCCACCTACGTGCATGCTTTTGCTCGCTTTCAAATGTACAAAGATAAGAAAGCCAAGCTTAAAGATCAGTATAGTCAAGCTCAAGAAAGTACCATGAATTTGGTGCGTAAAGAGCTCGAGTTGAAAAAAATACCTAAGTCTGAGCGAACACCCGAGCAAGAACAAAAGCTAGAGCAAGATAAACAAGCAGCTAATGAATATTTAGAGAAAGTTAAAGACGTACGTGATAACCATGACAATGAACTTGAGATTGCCCTCGAAGAAGCAGTCGTTGAGGTTAAGGGTAAAGTTTACAGTCATGTTACGGTCCAGTTTGGTGATGAAAAGGTTATTACTAAACGTAGTCACGGCGCGAGTGTTTTTACATTCAATCAGTTTGAAATTAAGTTCACATCGATGTTCGAAGAAGATGATTTAGAACAACAGCTTTAGTGATTTACCACCCATAAAACACCCGCAGCAAGCACTGCGGGTGTTTTTTATTTAAGGAGAGTTTAAGTTTCTTATTCACATAGATCTTTGTGTCAGGCTGTTTTTGGTCATCCAATACTCATTGATGGGGTTGAGGTACGCTGTTCTACTTCTATTGGTTGTGCGTAGCGAAGTGATGGTTCGAATGATGGCCGATCGCTTTTCAATCAGGCCGACCGAGCGCTGTACCAAGCCAAGAGTTTAGGGCGAAACCGAGTGGTGGCTGCTAGCGCTGAGAAATCAGCATAATGTGCGGTTGCCAGCCGCTTGCTAATTTACATTGTAAACGGGCTTCCTAAAGGAAGCCCGTTGTCAGTTTGGCTCGATTAGATAGGCACAACAAGAATATCGATCGGCGATTTATCCACTAAGTGTTTGGAGTATGAGACAATTTTGCTCCAAAAATCATGATGATGACCGCACAGCAACAGATCAACTTGTTTGTCTTCGATGGTCGCTTTTAGCTTGTTAGCTAAGTCGCCGGTGCCGACTAAGATGTGCTTGATTGGATGCTCGCTATAGGCTTCAAAAGCGCGAATCTGAGCTATCGTGTGTTCACCGAAAGGCCGTTGAGTGTCATTGGCTTGAATATCCGCCACTTCAGGATAGATTTCACCGTGCGAACCATCAATATGAATGAAGGATATCTCCGCATTGGTCAATGTCGCTAAGTAATTCGCTTTGTCTATTAGCTCCTTCGTTTCTTCGCTGAGTTCTAGTGCAACGAGAATATGTTTGTAGTTCATAATAGTGACCTTATTGTAGCTCGCTTAATCTAAGCATAATCTCTAAGTGACAATAAAGTTGTCGCGAATGTCTCGAAAATAGCAAAATCTTTACTTCGCCGCCAAACGAGGAAATTTATTTCGGTGAACTGAGCCTCATTTACGGCGTTTTTTATCGCTACACTGGAATCAGTGAATGTAATTGATCGGAGTAAATGATGACGTTTTCAAGTGACTTTTTGTGGGGTGGAGCCATCGCGGCTAACCAAGTTGAGGGACATTTTGACGGCGATGGTAAAGGGCTATCGACCTCGGACATGTTGCCAAACGGTATTTTAAGCCCTCACCAAACTCGCGAGCAGCGCGGTGCGGGTATTAAAGATGTTGCCATCGATTTTTATCATCGTTATCCAGAAGACATCTCATTGTTTAATGAGATGGGGTTTAATTGCTTACGTTTATCGATTGCTTGGACGCGTATTTTTCCCAATGGGGACGAACTTGAGCCCAACGAAGCAGGACTTGCCTACTACGACAAGATTTTTGATGAGTTGGCCCAGTACGATATTCAGCCGTTTGTGACTCTTTCCCATTATGAGATGCCGTATGCGCTGGTGGAAAACTATGGTGGATGGGCAAGTCGAGATTTGATCACTCTATTTGAGCGCTATGCACGCACCGTATTTGAGCGTTACCAAAACAAGGTCAAGCTATGGCTAACGTTTAATGAAATCAATATGTCACTCCACGCGCCGTTTACCGGCGTCGGTCTCGCAGAAGAGGCATCGGAGCAGGACATCTATCAAGCAATTCATCATCAACTATTGGCCAGCGCCAAGGCGGTCAACTTGTGTCACCAAATCATCCCTGATGGCAAAGTTGGCAACATGTTGCTCGGGGCGATCAATTACCCGTTCACTTGTAGCCCGGATGACGTATTGGCGGCCATGCATGAGAATAACAAGTGGTTGTTCTTTGGTGATGTACAAACCCGTGGTAAGTACCCAGGCTACATGCTGCGTTACTTCCGTGATAACAATATCGATGTGCAGATGTTACCGGGCGATCTTGAGTTATTGGCCAGTGCCAGCGTCGATTTTGTTTCGTTCAGTTATTACGCTAGCGGCTGCGCCAGTGCAGATGAGCAGCATAAAGAGGTCGGCAATATTGTCGATAGTGTGCCTAATCCTTATTTGGAAAAGAGCCAATGGGGCTGGTTAATTGACCCGAAAGGTCTGCGCATTTTACTCAACTTCCTCTACGACCGTTACCAAAAGCCGTTGTTCATTGTAGAAAACGGTTTAGGAGCGCGTGATGAGATTAACCCGCAAGGGGAGATTAACGACGACTATCGAATCGCCTATTTGAATGACCACTTAGTTCAGGCGCGAGAGGCTATCTTAGATGGTGTTGATCTGATGGGCTTTACCAGTTGGGGACCGATTGATCTGGTGGCTAATTCAACCGCAGAGATGAGTAAGCGCTATGGTTACATCTACGTTGACCGTCACGACGACGGCAGTGGTAGTTTGGCCCGAAAACGTAAAAAAAGTTTTTACTGGTATCAGCAAGTGATTCAAACCAACGGCGAGTCACTCAAAGGATAATGACAGGGAGCTTTCGAGCTCCCTTCTTTCTACCTACAACTATTGTTATTACCACTTGGTGAGAAAATACCGCGGAAAGATATTGTGTATTCTCGCAGTATAAGAATAGAATTTGCTCGTGACTCTAAGGTGACGATACAAATAAGTGTGAACTCTATGAAGCAAAATAGTGGACAAGTTAACGAGAAGGTATTGCAGCTTTTAATGCAAGTTGCAGTTAATGATCACCCTGTGACAGCAAAGCAGCTTAGTGAGCAATTAGGTACGCCGATCAGTAGCTTATATCGCCATTTGAAGCTGCTGCGTGAATGGAACCTGATTGAAGAAAGTCCGAATGACAAAACCTTGATCATCGGTCCGGCAGCTTTGCTATTAATGCGCAGCTATCAAACCAGTCAGCACGATTTAGATGTGGTTGACACTGTACTGAACCGACTGCAAAAGCAGACCGGCGAAATGGCCGCTTACATGGTTCCGGTCGGGTATCGAGCATTGTGTGTTAGTCGCAAAGAGAGCATGCAGGCGCTTCGTTGCAGCTACGTCCAGGGTCAAAGTCAACCCCTGCTACGAGGCGCCTCATCTAAAGTAATGCTCGCTTACCTGCCTCAGGCTCGCTGTGACAAAATTCTGCGCTATTTTGACGAGCACCAACGCATTGAACAGTGGCAACAAGAGCTGGTGCAGATCCGTAGTCAAGGTTATGCGGTGAGTACATCAGAAATTGATGTTGGGGTATCTGGTATCAGCGCTCCGGTCATGAAAGGTTCCAAACTGGTCGGGGCGATTTCGGTGATGGCGCCTGCACATCGAGTTCAAATGAATCAACAAAGGATTATTCTTCACGTTCTTCAAGCAGCAAGGGCTTTGCCCCCCGAGAGGTAATGGAAATGTTTGGGTTATTTCGCCGTCACAATCAACATAATTCTGCACAACTGACGTCGCAACGTTTAGTCATGCTTAGCGTAAGCGAATCGCTTAAACCCATGAGTCAGGTTGAGTTCGATATGGCTAATCAGAACTTAGAAGAGAGTTATCAATGGATGATCGATAATCACGGCCAGCGTTGGTTTAACGGTGGTCATTTTAATCTGAGTGTCAGATCCCGTGGTGAATACCAGTTGCACTTAAGCCAATGTTTAGGCTCTGCGGCTATGCCAGTTGTGTTGACCAATCACAGTGAAACCTTACTTCACTCATTACCTTTGCTTCACTCGCCAAAGCGAGAATTAGGTATTGTGCACATCGGGCGTCAGTTTGAACTTAAAGACTCTTTGGAGCCAGAGCAGGGCAGTGCCTTTCACTTTGCTCTTTCTCGTTATAATGAATGTCGGCTATTTTGTCTTGGTATCGATCACGCTCTGGTGGAAAACCGATGGACTGACTATGCGCAAGATCTTGGCTGTGATTGGTTGACCATGGAAGAATGCTCTTTTAGTCATCGTTTTCAAGTCAAACAACAATTGGCCAGTTACTTAACCCATTGTGATGATGTGATCATCAATATCGACTTGGCTTGCCTCTATCCACGTTCCCAGTTAGAAAATCAGACGGCACTAGAGGTACAAATGGTCAATAGAATGCTGCGTCAGTTAATGATTTGTGGCAAAGTTCGCCTGATTCAGTTGGTTGGCTATAAAGACAAGCATCTCTACTCGAAACAGACGCAAAGTATACTGCACGAGTTGGAAGCCTTGGTTGCTTTGCGCGATAGAGCAGCGTAGGGGCTAGTTACACAAAAGCTGGCGGTTAAGCCAGCTTAGTACGGTGAATTTGCGCGTGATTATGATTGCTCGCGTTTTTGTTCGACTCTTTCCAGTACTGAATACGAACGCGATGCAATTGCGCTTTTCTCATTTTTTTCATGATAATCCCTCACTTAAAAACAACATTGCTCATCAATGATCTTTTGTGAACCCAGTTCCTCATGAACAAAAGATAATGTAGCGGCCAACGGACAAAATATCTAGGCTTGTGGTCACATTTTTTTGTATTAAATCGGTGTTTTATTACATTAAAGTGCGCAGTTGCGCATCTAAAAATAACTACGCTAGATGGTTGTGTCGTCTAAACGCTATTACTATATTAATAGGGTATCCAAATAACTTCAAAGGTGTAGAGAACCAAGTAAACTCCCAGAGCAAATACGAACAACTGAACGCAATTGACACACATAGCCTAACGAGCAATTCGTTATCGTGCATCGAAAAACGTATAAGAATCAGTATTTTCAACGGCCTTTTGCTTTACCACTCTTTGTCTCTCACCTACGAGTTATCGATACATTACTTGATAACCCAGAAGGAGAATGATTATGGTATCACTAGGTATAATCGCGTTAGCTTTCTTCGTGTTTATGTGCTGCTGGGTTACACAGCATGGCCTGCCCGTTTTGGGTATGAAGCTGGACGAGTCGGACTTACTGTTAATATCAGAAATGTCAGGTGAAGATGTCCTTGAAGCATAAATGACTTTACGCTAAGCAAAAAAGGAGCCGTTATGGCTCCTTTTTGTTTGCCCAGGCACTGCGTCGTGGGGTAACTCAGCAATTTGAGACACTTGTTGTGCTATCGAATTGGTCATACTGAGCTCATGTTCCATTATGGGTTCAATGATGCTGTTCAAACATCCTATTTCTCTTGTCACGATTATTCGGCTTGAACCACTCAAAGTGGGCGTTACTTGGTTAATGGTGCTGACTGAAAACGTGATGCTTATCTTACTGCCACTGTTTATCGGTCATGCTATCGATGGTGTTTTAAATCAACATTTTCAGTCGCTATTCATGTTGGCATTTCTATTTATTGCCTTAGTGATCATCGGTGTAGGTCGTCGTTTTTTTGATACTCGTGTGTATGGGGCTATTCGGCTTAAGCTGGCCAATCTTGTTGAGCGAAACCTACGCGGCTTGCCAGTGTCGACCAAAGATGCACGACTTACCATGTCTCGAGAGTTGGTCGATTTTCTTGAAAATGATCTGCCAAGTGTCCTCACAGCCGTGGTGCAGCTTGTCGCCACCGTGACTATCCTCGCAATATTCCATATGTCATTAGCCCTTTGCATGTTGTTCTCCGGACTATTGATGTTGATGATTTATAGCGGTTTCCACTCTCGATTCATCCAACTCAACGGGCAACTTAACGATCAAATGGAGCAGCAGGTGGAGGTATTGACTGGTGTCAGATTATCTGCATTTCGACGTCACTTTGAGCGCTTAAAACAGTGTGAAATCAAGCTCTCAGATACAGAAGCAGTGGTGTATGGCTTTATCTATCTTGCTCTGTTTGTTGCGATCATTGCCAATCTATGGATGGTCAGCCAGCTTATCGACCCGACCGCGGGACAAGTGTTTTCAATCGTGACCTATTCGCTTGAGTTTGTAGAAACCGCCGTAATGCTGCCTATTACACTACAAACGCTGTCACGGTTAAGTGAGATTTGCTTGCGGCTCAATTGTCTCCCTCAGCCGCTAATGACGAAGGAGAGCCAGAATGAAATCTAACCAGTGGTTGTCTGTATTTGCTGGTAGCGTGGCTATTTTAGTTGCGTTGGTCGTGGTTGATGAGTTGGAACCTCAACCTGCTTCAATTACTCACCAACAAAAGGTTTACCCACCTGTATCTGTAATCGAAGTCACGCCCTCAAGCTATCAATCGACGTTGAGGCTGTTGGGTTTAACCATGGCGCGCTGGCCATTAAAGATAAGATCATCGACTAGTGCGAAACTTCAATGGTTAGATGAAAGCATTGAACCGGGTCGTTTGGTGAAAAAAGGACAGGTATTAGCCAAGTTGGATCCCAGTGCGATTAACGCGAGTATCGCACAAGCCTTTAGTCATCTAAAGCATGCCGAATTAGAGTTACAACGAGCCAGGCATGAACAAACGGTTGCGATAAAAATGCTCAATCCATCAACAAGATCACCATTTGCGCGCAGAGAGCCGCAATTATTGGCCGCGAGAGCTCATCTCACCCACACAAAGCAAGCCTATTTAAGTGCAAAAAAGTTGCTCGAAGAGGCAGTGATCACAGCGCCGTTTAATGCAGTGGTCACCCAGCGTCATATTAGTCCAGGAGAGTGGATTGAGGCAGGCCAAGTCATGTTTGAACTGGCGGCCAGTGACTCGATGAATGTCGAGCTACCTATTTCTGATATGCACTGGCAACAGGTTCAAGCGGCGCTTACTAAGCCAAGCATTCAGGTCGAGAGTCGCTCTCGTCATCAATGGTCAGCCAAAGTGCGCTATATCTCACCTGAGATGGATAAACAGACTCGTCAAAGAGAGGTCGTGCTCTCGGTTGAAGATCCTTATCAAGTGTCGCCCCGGCTCTATCCCAACCAACAAGTTGATGTTGTGATCCGCTTAGGTATCCAAGACAACGTGGTGAGTGTGCCTTTGAGTGCAATGACGCGTGACGGTTACGTGTGGACATTAGACAACAAGGACCGATTACGTAAAGAGTCAGTGGTCTTAATTGAACAAGGCGAGCATAGGCTCCACGTTCGCTTTCAGCAAAACAGCGAGACAGCACGTAGAGTGGTTCGATACCCACTTTTGTCGATGCTGCCGGGCAAACAGGTTGCCCCATTGTTACCAAGTGGCGATGCGTTAAAACGGGAGCCAATGGAATGAAGAGCATGACTAAATGGTTCATTGATAACCCTATCGCCGCCAATCTCTTGATGATGGCGATCGTGATCAGCGGTCTCTTGGCATTGCGGCATTTGCGTGTTGAGTCGTTTCCACAAATCGAGCCTTCTTCGATCCGTATTACTGTTGACTACCCAGGTGGAACAGCGCAACAAATAGATGAGGGGATTACTCAACGGATTGAGGAGTCGATTAGCGGCATGGCTGGTATTAAACAGATTGCCAGTCAATCTCGGGCGGGCTTGTCTCAAGTGATTGTTGCTAAAAAAAGTAGCGCTGATCTTAATAAGCTACTGGATGATATTCGCAATCAAGTCAATGCGATTAACGGCTTTCCGCTAGACGCCGAAAGGCCACAAGTGACACGCAATGAGTTTACTAATTTGGCCGCTTTTGTTGTGGTATCTGGCCCAAGAACCGATGCCGAACTGCAACCTATTGCCAAGCAGCTTGAGCAAGCGTTAAAGAAGAGTCCGCGAATTTCCAACGTATCGAATTGGGGGGCACGCACTTCTCAACTTGTGATCGAGCCAGACCCTGAACAACTGAGAGCATTGGGAATAAGCTTGCAAGATTTAGCTGGCCTTATAGAGCAGCAATCTCTCGAAACTCGTAGCGGTGAACTCATCAGTGATAAGGGGCGCATGGTGATTCGCGGTGATGGTTATGCAGATGATCTGCAAAAGCTGCAACAACTTATTGTGATTTCTGGTCAGAGTGGGCAAGTGTACTTAGGAGATATTGCCAAGCTGAGTCGCGGTTACCAATACAGTGGTGCAATCGTACGCAATAATGGTGAGAGCGCGATTGCCTTGCTCGTCAGCACGAGTCAACGCGACAACTTACTCAAAGTCAGTGAAGCGATCAGCAACACGCTTGATGTACAGCGCATGATATTGCCTGCGGATATTGAATTAACCATGCTAGCTGATATGGCGCCATATATTGAAGACCAACTGTTCCGTCTAGGTGAAAACGCATGGCAAGGCTTACTGATTGTGCTGATCTTGCTTGGTATATTTCTAGAGCTGAGGCTTGCCTTTTGGGTTGCTATGGGCATACCGATTGCGCTTTGTGGAACACTAGCAGTGATGCAAGTGTTCGATTTCAGCATCAACGATATTACCTTATTCGGTTTTATCTTAGTTCTTGGTGTACTTGTCGACGATGCTGTCGTTGTCGGTGAAGCGATCTATGATAAAAGTTCAGCCAATGGCAGTGGCAAGCAAGCGGCTTGGCAGGGGGTGAATTCGGTATCAGTGGCGACCGTTTTCGGTGTACTCACCACCATCGCTGCGTTTTCTCCCATGTTGTGGATCAACAACGAACTCGCCAAGGTGCTTGCTGGCTTCTCTGCCGTGGTGATTTTTGCGTTAATATTTTCCCTAATTGACAGTAAATTCATTTTGCCGTCTCACTTAGCCAAGCGCGCTAAAACAACCGTAAGCCTAGGAAGTTTTACAAAACTTCAAGTCTTAGCACAAGGTGGGTTGCAGTGGGTAAGCCTCTATATCTACAAGCCTGTTCTCAGTTTTGCGCTTGGTTATAAAATGGGTACTATGCTTGGTTTTGTCGCCACTATTATCTTGGCTTATGGTATGTGGGCCAATGGTGCCATTCGCAGTTCGTTCTTCCCCGAAATCCCTAGTCGTTACATTACCGCGCAGGTGCAGCTTGAAGATGGTGCCTCTTTGCCTTGGCAGCGACAAGCGTTATTACAGGTGGAGCAAGCGATGACAGAGGTAGAGCAGAGCTTGATCAATGATTACCCGTTGCAAAAAAAGCCAGTGGTGAACTTGTTAGCCTGGTCTGATGGGTTCGGTGACATTGAGGTGACCGCCGAACTCACCACTGAATCGTTAAGTTTACTCCCCGGTAATGAACTATTACGGCGATGGAGAGAAAATACCGCGCAAGTGGAGGGGGCACATTCGGTTACTTTCAGTGCCGCCGATGAGCCTGCTGGTGGCACATTTTTGACCATCTCTGGCAATGACCGGAATTTAGTGACCAGAGTCAGTCAGCAACTCATGAATGTTTTAGCGTCACTCGAAGGGGTAGCGGATGTATACGATGACAGTCGCGCAGGCATTCCACAAGTCCGTTTACTATTAAATCAATATGGTCAGCAACTAGGTTTAACCCAAGCCAAGCTTGCTCAACTTGTCGGTGAGGCCTATGGTGAAAGAGAAGTGCATCGTCTGTTAGATCACGGACAAGAGACCAAAGTTTTGTTGCACTATCCTAGAGATGAGCGAAGAACTTTAGCACAGTTAAAACGAGCCACCATTATGTTATCTAATGGCGGTAGTGTGTTGGTTGGTGATATCGCTGAGTTGCGTCATGAGCAGCAGCCTCAAGTCATTCATCGTCGTGACCGAGAGCAAGTTATCCACCTCTATTGGAAGCAAAACCGCGACCAGCAATCACCAGAGAAAACACTCGATCAGCTTAAACAAACCATTGACTCCTTGCATCAACAATACCCCAATATCACGATTAAGTCGGGTGGTGAGTTTGAGGAAATAGGTGAGGTCTCCGGTGGCTTTAAATCGGCGATGGCACTGACGCTAGTCATGATCTATATTCTGTTGGCACTGCCTTTGAAATCGTATTGGCAGCCGATACTCATCATGACTGTAATCCCCTTTGGCTTGGCCGGCGCGATCTTTGGTCACTACTGGATGGATTTGCCGATCAGCATCCTTTCCATGTTCGGGATGATGGCCATGACGGGTATCGTTATTAATGACTCGCTGGTTTTGGTCACGCGCTTTAATCGAGAATACCAACAAGGTGTAACGTTACAACAAGCGCTTTTGGTTACAGGAATCAGTCGTTTTAGAGCGATTTTTTTAACCACAGTGACCACTGTGTGTGGTTTATTGCCATTACTGAGCGAAACAGCAGAGCAAGCGCAATATTTAAAACCTGCGGTTGTCTCTTTAGTGTTTGGTGAACTGTTCGCTACCATGGTCACCTTGATTCTCATTCCTGTGCTGCTAGGTTTGTTTTGTCGCCAGCCTGCGAAACGTCCGCAAGATTCATCTGCAGCATTCACTTTGGAGCAATCATGACAGAATCGATAAAGGACAAGAGGGCCAGTAAGTCTAGCTTGGCTGAATGCAAAGGCTCAATAGAACACGAGAGTATCACTGCTTATAATCTGGTTCCTGAAATGGCACTGATTGACACGCTACCTAACCACCTTCAGAAACGCTTTAAGCATGCGCTTACCTTGATGCACAAAGACTGGAGCGAACGCCGTGCCTGGCAAGAGATAGCTACAGAGAGCGCAATCTCGCCTTATCATTTCCACCGTCAGTTTACCGAACTGTTTAATGAAACTCCGGGTCAATATTTATGCCGTGTACGTTTGCAAATGGTCGTCGGTTTACTCATCAACGATGAGCAGTGGAGTGTTATTGACGTTGCGCAATATTGCGGCTTTTCATCGTCACAGTCTTTAGCTAAGGCCTTGAAGCGCGAACTGGGTGTCACAGCAAAGTATATCCGAGCGATGGGCTCCCGAGCGACACCGAAAGAAACGACCGAGTTTATTCAACAACTCGCCCATCCAAGTTGCCACTCTTCGATGGAGCAAGAACTTGCCCAATCCATCCCTACCGAGCTGGTGTGGTATCCGCAGCGAGGTATTAAAAGGCTTAAATTAGCGAGCGCCGACTGGGACACGGTGTTTGAGAGGTACGGCAAAAAATCGATGCAGTTAATGAGCCTCTCACCGATCAAACAAGTGGATAAAGCGTGGAGTGAGATTGAAGCCGAAATAGGCAACTGGCAAGTGGCGAAAATTCAATACGATCGGATTATTCCCGAAGGGTATTATTTGTGCAGTGACGTTTATTTAGCCTCAGATGTTGCCTACAGCATGGCATTAGACGCACTGTTTAAAGCCGCTGACACGCAGGGCCTTAAGCTTGATGTGGAAGGCGACTTGGTTGAGATGATTCGCCACATTGAACTCTCTGAAGTGGGCGGGGTGACCTTTTCGTTTCAGCTTCCTGTTTTAGTGCCTGACCTTACTCATGATCATAGTTGAGTATCGAGTGTATCCAGCCAGTGAGAAAGCGCCTCGAAAAAGCCTGGCGCGTAAACGCGTTCACCGAATAGCCCGATTTTTACTAACACCACGATGTCATTGGTTTGACTGTTAAACTCTGGGTGATTAAGCAGGCCATGAGTAGCGTTGGGGATCATCTTAATCGTGGCATGACTTTGCTCACGGTAGAGAGCGTGCAATAATTTGAAAGTTCGCGTGGTATCCACCTGTTCATCATTATCACCAAGTAATATCATCATAGGTTGGTGAAGGCCGATATAGTCTTGCTCAGCGTCAGACAATACATTTTTTTTGATGAAACCGAAACGCGCTTTGCTAATTGGCTTCTCCTGATTGGAAAAAAGCCTAACGTAATCCTCATAGTTTGGCTTGTTATGCCAAAATGATCGTTCTTGTTGGTGCATATTCTTTGAGCGGGCGATCACCTGCGCCGCAGCACCTTCACGTTGTAATCGTGATTGGGTCAGATACCAACTTTGATCTAACCAGTTTATGGCGTAGCCGACTCCTACCATAAAGTTCACATCCGAGCTGTTTTGCATTAATGCGGGCGCGACCCATCCAGCTTGGCTAAATCCCATTAGACCGATCGTTTTCGCTTGGCCTGTATAGTGGCGCTTTACAAACTCAATTGCTGTGCGAACTTCGTCTTGTCGATCTGACATCGATTGTTCAAGCCAATTTCCACTCGATTTGCCCACGCCAGGCTTGTCCCAGCTAAAAACTGCATAGCCAGCATCAAGGAACACTTGCCAGATAGGCTCATAGTATCCATGTGCATCATAAGGGATAGCCCCGTCGCCCGAAACGAACACCACTACTCCTTTGACCTTATTATCAGATGGGGCTTTGAAATAAGCAGAAAGGCGGTGACTCTGGTGTGTAAAATAGGGGCGTTGCTCGACATATTGAGCCAAAGTCACATGACTCCAACATGCGATCCACGTGGCTATTAGCATTAAAACTGACCTTCTGATTTGCAACATGTTGACTCCTTTTGTTTCAGGTTAGTTAAAAGCGGTATAAGGCACCAATAAGCATGCCAAACTCTTCGCTATCGTAAAAAGTCAGGTTTGAATTGGATTGTTGGTAGTTTACCTGCGCGATAAGACTGACCTGATTGATTCCGAGGAAGTCTTTCTCTTCGGCTGAGACTTGCAAATGAAATAGCTCGTCTTCTCGTACTTTTTTAAACAGAGGATGTTTAACCTCATAGTCGCTACCAGAGATGCGAGCATCGATAACCAAGGTATAAGGATAGAGGGTCAATGTAGCAGCGAGGCCCGCCCCAAATTTGTCGAAAGTATTGGCTTTGCCTTGGGTGTTCTCGTGTTGATAAAAAAGGCTAGGTTCAATGAATAGATTGCCAGAGAGTGGCAGAGTCAGGGCAAACTGAGCGAAATACCCATCGCCATTTCTATTCAATAAATCGCTCGGCGCCTGTTCATTTTTAATCGCTCGATCGTAATAGGCCAGCTTTAATCCAGCATACTGATATTCGTAATTCACTCTAACCACATCCCCCTTTATTGAGGTCTTCTCTCGTTTATTATCGATCAAGTAGGCGTTCTGCCACGCTTCACCTGCGACCAAGGTTGGTGCGTAAGCAAGCGTAAACGAAGAGCCTTCGTGCCATTGGTTCTTGTATCCGATTTCCAAACCGAGCAGACCTTTTACAAAGGTATCTTCACTTTGACCAACGAAGATTTGATGTTGATGAAATTGGTAACGAACTTGCCCTAAAGGAAGCAGTGTGCTTGAGTCGACATGCTCAGCTTCGCCGTTAAGTGACGTCAGTGTTTCAGCTGCCGCGGTAGACAAGTTGTTTTGGCTTTGGTTATAGACAATGACTGCCCCTAAGCTACCAGATAACCCTTGATTCGCGGCCGATACGTTTGGTGATGTGCATGCAATAAGGACCGTGGCCACGGTCAATCTATTTATGTTCACGCTTTATCCCTTATTTTATTGTCGCAGTTTGCCTTCAATTCGGATTCCAATGGCAATATGCTTCGTAGACTGGACGAGATTGTTTCACAGCGGCAAGGATAAAAAGTGTCCGACTTTGCTCAGTTGCTCACAAACGAGTCCACATCTTGGTTTGTGCGCACACTACACATCAATCCAAATTGCTGTTATTGTTTGCATTCATAGTCGGGGAGCCTATTTAGGCTGAGATCGTAACCGAGACCCGTTGAACCTGATTCAGTTAGCACTGACGTAGGGAACTATTTTCGTCGTGCTTTCCTTTGGGTTCGATGGCCTTACTTAATACCGGAGAGATCAAATTTTTCGGTCATCAAGCAAGGGGTCCTACGTCTTGTTGTAGGAGCTTATATGCCGCATTTACAAGACACGCCACCTATTGTATTAACCATTGCTGGTTCAGACAGTGGAGGCGGCGCTGGAATTCAAGCTGATATCAAAGCCATTTCAGCAACCGGTGGCTATGCGTGCTCGGTGATCACTGCTATTACCTCCCAAAATACCCAGGGTGTGAGTGCTATTCATCCCGTGCCCACTGAGCATGTTGCGAGTCAACTTGATGCGGTGTTTTCTGATTTACAGGTTATTGCGGTGAAAGTGGGTATGCTGGCCGATGCTGATATCATCCGCGTTGTTGCAAAAAAAATTCGTCAGTATCAGCCTCAATGGCTGGTGGTTGATCCTGTTATGGTTGCCACCAGTGGTGATCTGCTATTGCAGCGCAGCGCAATTGAGAGTCTCAAAAACGAGCTGATACCGCTCGCAGACTTAATTACGCCGAATCTCCCTGAAGCGGCAGCATTGATCGGGGCTAACACGCCAACCAATGAAGACCAAATGGGGGCGCTAATAGAGCCACTTCGCGCCCTTCAGGCCCGAGCGGTGCTACTTAAAGGAGGACACTTAGATCAAACCTCCGATAGTAATGATTTACTTGTAACGAATCATCACAGTGAGTTGATCCGCTCTCAACGAGTAGTGACCACCAATACCCATGGCACAGGTTGCACGCTCTCCGCTGCTATCGCGTCCTATCTGGCTCAGGGACATCGATTGCATAAAGCCGCCTGTTTAGCAAAGCAATATCTGACTCAGGCGTTAACTCATGCTGATGAGCTTGACGTTGGCCGGGGACATGGTCCTGTGCATCACTTTTTTGCGGGGTATTCACATGTGCGTTAAACCCAATACGTTGTCTTTAGATAAATGTATTCCGGGTTGACCTTGCTATTCATATCATAGTGGAATAATCGTTGTCCTATCCCAACATGTGCTCTTTTAGGTGCTAGTATCTAACCATAAAGTATTAAGAGATCAGTTGAATGCAGGGTCCAAAAAAGCCAAATAATGAAGCGCAAAGAGTAGAAACACTTAAACGACTCAATATTCTAGATACCAAACCAGAAGAACGTTTTGACAGATTAACTCGCTTGGCAAGACGTTGTTTTGATGTGCCTGTTGCTGTTGTAAGTTTGATCGATAGTGACAGGCAGTGGTTTAAATCTTGTGATGGGATCGATGTCAAAGAGACTTCACGAGAAGTTTCATTCTGTGGCCATGCTATTTTGGGTAATAAGCCGCTGATTGTTCCTAATACGCTCAAGGATCAACGTTTTTGCGACAATCCATTGGTGACGGGGGAGCTCGGTGTGCAATTTTACGCTGGGGTCCCGCTGATTTATCAAAACGGCTATCAGCTTGGCACCTTGTGTATCCTCGATACCAAACCGCGTCAGCTGAACCAAGAGCAAATTATTGATCTGATTGATTTAGCCAAGATAGCTGAAAACGAGCTTTCTGCCAGCTTAACGGCAACAACCGATACACTAACTCACATTTCTAATCGCAGAGGTTTCGACTTGCTCGCCCCCAAGGCGATGGAACACTGTTTGGTTGGTCGGTTAGCGGTCTCGTTGGCATTTTTCGACTTAGATCACTTTAAGCAGGTTAATGACACACTCGGTCATGCCGTAGGTGATCAGGCGTTGATCGATTTTACCCAACTGCTTACTTCATCATTTCGAGACTCGGATGTTATTGCACGGATTGGCGGTGACGAATTTGTTGTGTTGATGTCTGGGGCAAGTGAAAAGGTTGCGAATGTGGCCATCCGCCGTTTTAATGAGGCGATTGATGCCTTTAATCAAAACCAAGAGGCACCCTACAAACTTGAATTTAGCGTAGGTGTAGCGTCGGCCAAAGAAAAGAGTGATATGAATCTTGAAGTGTTATTGAAGATGGCTGATCAACGTATGTTTAAGTCTAAACATTGACCGTTTTGCTAATGTGAGCCCAGAAAGATTAGTCATTAACTTGTCGTCAAATTGACATTAGGTTGATGAATTTTGTCGACACCTTCAGCTAATATACCTACTTGGTAGGTGAGGTTAGTTGTGTGGTGTATTGTGCAAGCTTTTATTCAAAACAAACGCGCAGGTTTACTGTTGTTGATTGCGTTTTTATTGTTGGTCGCGCCAATGTCTGCGTTGGTCAGCCATATCGATTTATTAAGTGATGTGAGTCCTTTTTTAGGTATGGTTTTTACCCTTATAACCGATTCAGCAGGGACCAATGGTTTTCTCATCACCCTGACGTTGTTAGTCGCCATCACTTGGTATTTGGTCGGTAGTCGTTCTCGATTGCTCGCACTTTTGGTTCACCTCAGTATTTTGCTTGTGATTGGTTTTGTGGCTAAAACCGGTTTAAAGCATATGACGGAAAGCCCGCGTCCTTACACCGCTCTTCTTGTCCATCAGTTATTCATTCCTCAAGCTGAACATTTCTATAAATTAAATGATGCTCAGCAAACGCACGTTATTGAACAGGTTTCAAAACAAGTATCACATTGGAGAACCAAGCACTGGCAGGGTGAAAAAGACTATTCATTCCCATCAGGACATACCATTTTCTCTGCGATTTGCTTGGCATTTTTTGGTGGCGTGTTTATTGAGTACAAGCGTTATGCACTGGCGGCTGGACTGGGTGTTTGGGCGATAATGGTCGCATACAGCCGTCTATGGCTCGGGATGCACCGTCCGATAGATCTGGTCGGGTCGATTCTGTTTGTTGGCTTAGTTTATCTGCTGATTCCTAACATATACCGACTGATTGAGCGATGGTTCACTTTGTCTGCGTTTTCTCAGCATAAAAAGTTAACCCGTTAGTTCGGCGATTGCATAATGCTTATTATTCGATTATTTTGGAAATATATAATTATGAGGAAAAACCTATGGAGCTTGAAGCCGTTGCTAAAGCTTTAAAAGAACTTGGGCATCCGATCCGACTCAGCATTTATAAACGGGTAGTCAAAGCTGGCTATCAGGGCATGGCGGTAGGCCGGTTGCAACAAGCGCTCGGAGTTCCTAGTTCAACCTTGTCTCATCATATTTCCAGTTTGCTGTCTGTGGGCTTAATCAGCCAACGTCGTGAAGGACGCACGCTTTACTGTGTGACTGATTACCAATGTTTACAAGGTGTTATCGATTTTTTGCAAGAAGAGTGTTGCGCCGAAGAGAAAGGCTCCTCAAGCTGTAACTCGTGAGTGCTCGTCGAACGGGTACGATGTTGTTCGAAAAAGGCCCCTGAGGAGATGGACAATGTCGAGTTAGTCACCACGCAAGGCCAATGTCACGGCCGAGTAATGAAGTGCTCACAAGTCATGGAGAGTTTCGATAAGTTCGTTGCCTAGTGTGGCGGATTTTGCAAAGCAATTAGGGAAGGTTATTGGTCTACATACATCTCATTATTCGACTATTATAGCTATATAAGTATCAACAAGGTTTCTGCCTAAGGTTCGTTATGTTTTTTACCAAGAAGAAAGAGTCACCGCTGAAGTCTAGTCATGCCGATGATGTGTACACTTCATTAAAAAAACATGTTGCATGGATCGAGTTCAACCCGGAAGGAATTATCCAAGATGCGAGCTCACTGTTTTTGAGTGTCGTAGGGTACTCGTTGGACGAAGTGAAGGGAAAACACCACAAAATCTTTTGTTCTGATAGTTATTCCAGTTCTTCTACTTATCTGAGTTTTTGGCGAGATCTTGCCAATGGAGTCTCTAAAGAGGGAACTTTTGAGAGAAAGAATAAGCAAGGCGAAACCATCATTCTTGAAGCCAGCTACTTCCCGATTAATGACATGGACGGTAAGGTCACGGGCATCGCAAAGATTGCTTCAGATATCACCCAGTTGTATTACAGAAATCAAAAGAATGATGCTCTTTTTTCAGCCTTGGACAAATCGCAGGCCATTATTGAGTTTGATCCTAACGGAACCATACTTTGTGCCAACACTAACTTCTTAAAAACATTAGGCTATAGTGATAACCAAGTTGAAGGAAAGCATCATCGAATGTTTTGTTTTGATGACTTTTATGATGAAAACCCTAAATTCTGGCAAGAACTACAAAGCGGTCAGATAAAGTCAGGACTTTTTCAGCGTCGAACCTCTTACGGGGAGAGTGTCTGGATAGAGGCTACATACAATCCGGTAATGGATAGTGCTGGAAATGTTATAAAAGTGGTTAAACTTGCCACTGACATCACAGAGCGTGTTGAACGTAACCGCGCGATAACTGAAGCTTCAGAGATCGCCTACTCTACGTCGGTAGAGACGGCCCAAATCGCTCAAGAAGGTTCTAAGCTTTTGGTCGACTCTGTTGCCGTCTCTTTAAGCGTATCCCAAAAAGCGCAAGAGACCGCCGAAAAAGTACAACAGCTTAAATTGAGCTCGCAAAATATTCAAGATATTGTATCTACCATACAAGGCATAGCAGACCAAACTAATTTATTAGCACTAAATGCGGCCATTGAAGCAGCAAGAGCGGGCGAACATGGAAGGGGTTTTGCTGTTGTCGCTGATGAAGTGCGCAAACTCGCGTCTCGGACTTCAGACTCCACTAACGAGATTGTTAATGTTGTTGAAGAAAATCAGGGGCTTATCAACGAAGTTACCACTAGAATAATTGAAATGTCATCAATTTCAGAAACTGGGAATGCCAAAATTACCGAAGTATCATCGGTGATGGATGACATATATAAAGGTGCCGAGAACGTTTCTAACACCGTGTTACAACTTTCTGACAGTCAGTCTTCTTAGTGACTTATGTTTTATGGTTAGTCTATTTTTAAATTGGTCATTGATGTCAATGTATGCTTGGAGGCTTATTGGCACTACCTATCCATGACGAGCTGAAAAAATGAGCACTTTATGGATGGAAAAATATTCAAATTATTCATGGCGTTAACATTTACAACCTCGTTGTTGATATGGTTAACAAATTCGCAGTGAAAAATTATTTTCACGTGAGGTTATGTGGGATCCTTTGCATGCCACATGGCCCTCATAAGGAAAATAATAATGAATAGAAACGATAGTGTCCCTTTACCCACCAATACCCGAGAATGGTTTTTTAACCGTAACAGCATGATCATCTTAGCGGATGTAATTTTGTTTGCGGTGATGTATTTTACGTTACCCTTTGATCCTCAAGTTGTCTTGGGGATCTGTATGCTAACGTTTGTTGCGATTCTTTGGTTAACTGAAGCCCTACACGTTACGGTAACCGCTATTTTAGTCCCGATTATGGCGGTCCTGTTCGGTGTGTTTAATACCCAAACCGCGTTAAATAATTTCGCTAACTCCATCATCTTTTTGTTTTTGGGCGGTTTTGCACTTGCGGCTGCCATGCATCGTCAAGGTCTAGATAAGGTCATTGCCGATAAAGTACTGATTGTAGCGAAAGGCAAAATGAGTGTAGCAGTGTTTATGCTTTTTGGTGTCACAGCTGCGCTTTCTATGTGGATCAGTAATACCGCGACAACTGCGATGATGTTGCCATTGGTGCTTGGTGTATTGAGCAAGGTGAATTCTGAAAGTGGCCACAAAACCTATGTGTTTGTGCTGCTGGGGATTGCGTACAGTGCCAGTATTGGTGGTATCGCAACGATTGTCGGTAGCCCACCAAACGCGATTGCAGCGGCTGAAGTGGGGTTAACCTTTACTGACTGGATGAGGTTTGGTGTACCCACCAGCTTAATTTTATTGCCTGTGTCGATAGTTGTACTGTTTGCGGTGTTAAAACCGGATCTTTCAGGTCAGTTTGAACTTAATCATGAGTCAGTCGATTGGGACAAAGGAAAAGTTGTTACCTTGCTGATTTTCGCTACGACCGTTAGTTTGTGGATTTTTAGCAAACCGATCAATGCCATGCTTGGTGGTTACGCTAAGTTTGATACTCTGGTCGCTTTGGGAGCGATCGTCGCAGTCAATTTTGCACGTGTCGTGCACTGGAAAGATATTGAAAAAACTGCTGACTGGGGTGTGTTGCTGTTGTTCGGTGGTGGTATCTGCTTGAGTAACGTACTTAAAGCGACGGGCACCAGTGTCTTTTTGGCCAATGGGTTGAGTGAGATGATCTCGCACCTTGGTATTTTCTTTATTATTGCAGTCATCGCAGTATTTGTTGTCTTCCTGACTGAGTTTGCAAGCAACACAGCAAGCGCTGCATTGTTAATTCCAGTCTTTGCCAGTGTGGCAGAAGCGTTTGGTATGTCGCCGGTTGTCTTATCCGTGTTGATCGCAGTGGCGGCATCGTGTGCCTTTATGTTGCCAGTGGCGACACCGCCTAATGCCATCGTGTTTGGTTCTGGGCATATAAAGCAAAGTGAGATGATGCGTGTCGGGATTATTCTCAACATAGCATGTATTGGCGCACTGACCTTTATCGCGCTAAGTTTTTGGACGTAATGAATGCGTTAAGTTCCATATAAGAGCAAAAAATCCTCGAAGTTATTCGAGGATTTTTTTGACAGGCATTCAGCTTAGAGTGTGGATGGGAAATTGCGTTTGGACATTTTTGCGTTAGAGATGCTAATAATTTAGTTTGAAACGGATAACTTTTGGTATTGAAAAAATGCTTGGTGAAGCCTCCAGCAATACTAGGGCCCGGTCAGATCTAGCCAAGCTTTTAACGGACAATAGGATCCATGAATAAAAGTGTACTTTAGCCTCAAGTGACAGCAGAGAAGGTCGATGTTCAATCGTGTTATGTAACAACCCTATTTCGCCCTTGTGATTTGGCATCATAAAGATTAGCATCTGCTTCACGCTGGATTTCATCGATATAACTCGACGTATGCGCCTCAGCCAAGCCAATACTGACCGTGACAGAGATCGCTCTCCCTAGATAGCGAACAGGCGTCCTATCAATTGCTTGACGAATGGCCTCCGCATTTTTGAGAGCATGTTGTTGAGAGACACCAGCTAACAGAATACAGAATTCCTCTCCCCCTTGGCGAAACACATTTTCTCCTCCCACCACATGAGCCATCGTTTTCACCACAGACTGAAGTACGCAGTCTCCGCCATCGTGACCGTGTTCATCATTGATGGCTTTAAAGTAATCGATATCTAATACCAATAGAAAGTATGATGTTCCTTGAACTTTTAGCGCTTGGTAACGATGCTTCAATGCGAGGCGATTATTAGCTCCAGTTAGCGGATCAAGCGTGGCTAACTTACTTAGTTTGTTTTCCGTTGACTCGCGGTTGAACTCATACACATGTGAGATCGCCGAAATACTGAAATAACAAAAGGAGAAATTGATCATCATCGTCAACATGTCAAAGTACTGCTCTAGGTAAAATTGATAAGTGATGTTGACGATCTGGATGAAAAACAAACATGCAGTCGCTACAAAGCCCACTTTGTAGCCAAGCAACAAATAGTAAACAATAGGTAATACCAGCGACCAAAAAAATACACCATTAACTGTTGGCTTGAGGAAAGTGCCACTAATGACGAGTAACGTCAGGCACAGTGACATAATGTACTTATGGCCCTTGTATGCATTTCCCCTATCGATTTGGCGATAAACATGCCAAGAGTAAAGCGCATATAAGCCTTCCAACGTGCCGTATAGATAACTCTGGCTAATAGCAAAGTTACCGATAGCCAGCAAGGCGGCTAAACTTCCGATCCCGAGACTCATGCCTTTAAGCACTTTGAGACGTAGTGTTAAGCTGCCATCGAGCTCGTTTATGTCCATATGTTCGTCCATGGGTTAAATGCCTATAAGGCTCGTATATGATAACCTGATTAACTTATTGATAACAAGGATATTAACGCATATGTGCACACGTATATTTAATAACTTAAACGATAAATTTCCAGTGACAGCGCGCAACATGGATTGGTATTGGCCCGTCAATACTTACTTTTACGCCTTCCCTGAGGGCACGGTAAACCGAGGTCTTAGTACCGAGTCAGCGGCAAAAATCCATATTGCTCCGCAGCAGGTACTGCAATGGACATCTAAATACGCTAGTTTGACCACCGTCATGGGTAGCGACAAAAAGGGTTATGCCGCCGTAGACGGATTAAATGAAGCGGGGCTTGCAGTAAACGGCTTATATGATTCTCATGTCAGTTATGGTCCCACTGACGGTGAAGGTCAGTTCCTCAGCGCCAATCGCTGGGTTCAGTTTGTGCTCGACCGCTTTGCTAACGTCCAGCAAGCTATTCAGTATTTTGCCACTCACAACATTACAATTGTCTCGGAGCTTTTACCAGACACCTCTAACACACAATCACATCTTCACCTTGCTCTTTCCGATGCAGATGGCTGTTCAGGCGTAATCGAAGTGCGCAACGGTCGATTTGAACTCTATGAGAGCTCTCAGGATACCGTTGTCACCAATCAACCGGATTACAAAACTCAACGAATGCTGACGGCCTATTGGCAGTATATTTGGGGCAAAAGACCTAACGCTCCAGTTGAACACCCAGTATTTTCTGCGCCTGGCGGTAATAGCGCTACACAACGCTTTGAGCGCGCCAGTTATTACTTCACCTTTGCTCAGCCTGCAAAAAAACGACGCGAAGCGGTGTATCAAGCTAAATCATTGGTGGCCGCTTGCTCTGTGCCTGTGCACTTTAACCCCTATTGCGCCGAGAAAGCGTCTTATACGATCTGGACAAATCTTGCCGATCACCGCAAGAAAGTTTACTCCCTGTCTAGCACTGTGACCATGAGCACACTATCACTGCACTTTTCTCCCGAACTCACTACGAGTCAACGCTTGCTGCTGCAAAAAGAAAAAGCAACCAAATCAGCTTGCCCTATCGAGTCTGGCGACGTTACAGACCACCTCGTGGCATGCCCCAACCCATTCAGCTAGTTTTCCTTTGCATCGCCCTCACAGATAAAATCTGTGAGGGCGACCACTTGGAAACAAAAAACTGCTTGCCTCTAAGGATGCCGAGTAGATCCATCGGCTAATACTTTGTTGCGTTCTCGGGGTAATCTCGTAGTGGACGTCGGTGCCAGTTTTTTGCTGGATGCATGGAACCCTTTCATAGATTACTCCTTGTGAAGAAACATCATATACATGCAGCTTTAGTAAATCACTTACCCTTAATTTGCTATCAATGGCTAAGTTCAGTAGTGCAAGCTGCATTAGGTCGGTTTCAAGCTCTAGCCTAGTTCTAATTCGCCAAATTTCTTCCAACTTGAATGGTCGTTTAATGCCGCTGCATTTTCCCGAAGATAACTTTCTCATGTTGACCTCCTCTTCAATATTATTGGTCAACATAAAGTCTGGCTATAAACTGAAACGGTTCCAGCCTTGATAGCCATCGATCAAGCAGTCGTTCAGGGTGATAAGAATCATCCGTGGACAAAAATTAGTTTGGGGGAATAGAATGTTGGTAATCCGTGGATAACTAAAAATATGGAAAAGCTTGTGCTTTTGCAGTGTTATACCGAAGTCAATCACCTGCGTATTTTCATCCCAGCAGAGCAACCAATAACCAGAACTCCTTTATGTTAATTCGCAATCACCTAACTTCTGCCTAAGGATAACATTGAGACACACTTAGAAAGCAATCACAAAATATCAATATGCACTTGGGTTTACATAATTCGCGATTATACACTATCCATGCCTCATTACTTCACTAGATTGACGATGAGGGAAAATGAATGAAATCCTCCAATTACATAGGATGTGTATAATGCTTGCTAAAAAAAGCTTGTTCTCTAGTCTCGCTGTGGCGATGTTGATACCTTCACTCGTCCACTCATCAGACAATGTGCTATTGTTAGATAAATCATTTGCAACAACTCACAATAGTTATTCCGGTAGTCTAAAAGGCTATAGTAACAGTGGTTCCATTATTCAACAGTTAGACAATGGAGTTTATGGCCTTGAGTTCGATATTTACCCCAAGTACGATATGGGGGGAGTTGGACACGACGGCGTTGGAGACGAAGTTTACCTCCAATACAATGCTAACCCCTTTTCGTATGATCTGCGAATCTGGTTTAACCTGATTAACGACTGGTCAAATTTACATCCATTGCACCCTCCTTTGTTCATTTCGGTCGATTTTAAGAATAGAGATGACTGGACTGAGCTAGGTTTATCTGATTTTCTCGATGGGGTGAAAAGCGTGTTTGGTAACAAGCTTGTTACCCCAAATCATGTCCCTGCAGTCTCAGAGATGACCATTACTGACGCTAAAGGCAAAGTCTTTGTTATTTCAAACCATAAAAAATTTTCTGACGACGGAAATCGTGGTTTATACGATAAAAGCAACGATGTCCAATTTTTATATGGTAGCCTTCGAGAGTTCGCTAATTTCAAAGGCAGTGATACCTCGGCAACATCGAAGGTAAAAGACAATAAATCCAAGCGTTTTTCACGGGTGTATAAATGGGATAAGTACGGACATCGATTTTACGACGATAATATTCAGGTAACGTTTCCCGCTAGCGACTACCCATTCTATAGTCAGTATCAAAAATTGCTTCAGCGCGAGCATCAAAATGTCTGGCGCGAACAAGATTTTGCGACCTTCACTATCAAACACCGTAGCAATTATGCTCAAGGGCGTGAGCCAGCTGTATCGATCAACTCTCAAGTTGGCGGTAATCGTGTCGTAGAAGTCCACCGCTCACAAAATAATGACGGTTTATGGTATCGGTTGGGCACACTGGATAAAGCTGAAGATGGCATTAACTGGAAAGGGCATGGGCGATACTCTTCGGGGGTTAGACCGAATGTATCCCTTAACGATAATGGTATGATTGTGGCTGTACATAAATCGCAAAACAATAACGCTATTTGGTTGGTGGTAGGTGAGGTCATCAATGATGACATACGATGGGAAAGTCCTCAAAAATCACCTTTTCAAGGATACAACCCAGACGTAGTGTTAACTGATGATGGTCAAATTGTTGTGGTGTTCAGTGATACCGATTACGACAATATATATTATGCTGTTGGTACTTTGACAAGTGATAAAACGATCGATTTCCCTGATGTCCATCACTCGGTGATAAATGATGAAGGCAGTTCATTGAGCCGGCCCCAAGTCGATGTCAATGACTCCCACCAACTTATCGTCAGTTGGGAAAAAAGCAAGTCGGGAGAAAGGGAGGGGTGGACTCGTATCGGTCATTTAGACGCGAATAAATTAGATATTGAATTCAATGTTGATTCTTCCGTAGAGCGTGCCAGTATAACAAACCGCGTTCGACTGGCCACTACCTATCCGTTTATTTACGACACTGCCCATTTCCCTTCTGTTGCGCTATCACAAAACGGCAATACTGTCACTACACATCGTTCGCCGAGTGGTGATGATTTGTGGTATCGCGTAGGGAAACGAGGGCGATCGACTCAAATTCAGGACGTAAGTGTCAATTACACCAAGGGGCGAGAAGCGAAAGTCGACATGAACGATGAGGGTTATACTGTTGAAGTACATCAATCTCAAAATAACAACGGCCTTTGGCTATCTTGCTCTCGCGGATCCAAGATCTGGGGCTAGACTCGGCTGGTTTTAAGTTGGTTAAGTCTGTTTCAGAGCTTCCAAGTTATGATGAAGATTCGTTCCCAGTATTCGTTAAGCCAGTAAACAGTGCGGGTAGCGATGGGTGTTTCCGTTGTGATGACATCAATAGCTTACAAAGCCGAGTTGAGAGTCTGGTTAATGCGGAAAACTTGCTAGGAAACATCAATACAAGGGTAATGGTTCAGGAGTATATCCAAGGCCAGCAATATGTTGTTAATACAGTGAGCTTAGACTCCAATCATGTATATGGTGACATTCTTGAGGTTAATCTAGAGGAAGTCGATGGGACACCCGTATACAGGGAGATCTCGGCAACGGATATCGATTACAACAAAGGTGTGAGCAAAGATATTATCAAGTATGTATCTGGCTGCCTTGATGCTTTAGGTGTAAAGAACGGCGCAGCTCATACCGAGGTTCGTGTAACTGAATCTGGGGTAAAGCTTATCGAGGTGAATTTCCGATTAATGGGGCCGGATCTGTACATTGACGCATTTTCTTTTGGTGTGGGGTACAGTCAAGCGTCTTTATGGGCTGAGTCAATCTTTGAGCCTGAGAGGTTTCTGTCGCGTGTAGGAGTGAGTAAGCCTAAGAAAATGAACTTCGCTATGGTGTACCTGCGTGGTCACAAGGCAGGAACCGTGACAAGTCGGATTGATTTGAGCAAGATGAGGCGACTACCTGCGTTTCATAGCTTAAGGCAGATTCCTCCGCTTGGTTACGTGACGGAGAACCCTAAGCTTACAACTGGAGACTTTGGGATCGCGTATATTGCTCATGACTCGAAGGATGTGTTTGAGAATACTCTGATGCGTCTAAAGATCTTGGAGCATGATGGTTTATACGGCATAAGGGATTAGATATGTTGGGTTTTGTGTTTATTTTGGCCTCGGTGACTCTACAGGCATTTGCGTTGTCTCGTGTTAGTTTCCAATTCAGTAGTGGGGAGATTATGATTTTCTCTGCGACCTCCTTTTTCTTGTGCTCGATATTTTTTCTGTGCAAGCTGGTGGTTACCAGAAAGCTGAATCTCACTAGGGATAAGGTACTGTCGTTAGCTAAGATGAATTTATATACCTTGCTAGCATTCTTCTCGTTTCATTTGGCTTTGACTTATATCCCAGCATCCAGCGCGGCTCTATTTGAGTCGGCAGTAGCCGTGGTTGTAGTGTCTGTGATTACTCGTGAAACTTTAGGCAGGTTGGCGCAGGCTTTCACCATCGCTTTGCTAACTCTATTGTTTGCAGTTAAGGCAAACGTGATGGATGCAGCGTTGCTGCTGGGCTTGGTTTTGGCTGCATTGGCCGGAATCGGTGCTGCACTAATTTCATTAAAGTCGAACGCAAAGTTTATGGGTGATTTGTCTATTGATGAGATCTTGGCATTTCGTTTTCTATTGTCAGGTGTTGTCGCCACGGGCGTGGCCTTCTCAACGGGTGCAAGCCTTGGTGGGGAAGTAGGTCTGGCAGAGGTGTTCGGGCTTTCTGTTTTTGGTTTTGTGCTACCGTTCTTTTTGCTTCAGAAAGGAATGGAGGTTACCAAGCCTGTACTTACGGTCTGTATGCTATCTGTGATTCCTGCGATCTCTTACTTGTTCGAGTCGGCGCTATATTCGGAGCCTTCGATCCTAGAGGTAATGTTGATAAGCAGTTCGGTGGCCTTGATAGTCTGGTTTTCAATATCAGACATTATAAAAACTCGAACCAAATCGGTATCGGTGAGAGCTTAGTCAAAACTATAGAGACATCAATATGATGTCTCTTTTTTCTCTTTATAGAGTGGTCTGAACCCAAGTTGATTATCCAAGGTCAGTCAGAACATTAATCAACTAAACATATCGTGTTACATTAGAAAAATCAGGTCAAATTTCGATAGTGAAGAATCTTGAGAGTAACAGGTCTAAGGCAGAAAGGGACATAAACGTTTGAGTGATTTACGTTAGTTAATAAATAGCAATTCGTGGCGATCCAGCGTACGGATTCAGTACTATTGTGACGTGATTTAATGTGTGTAATTATTGTGGTTGCATATGGTGCATTCTGTTATGGGGTTAGGTCAAAAAAACAGCAGCGTACTTATCTGACCATGATAAAAATCATTGGATTAAAATCAGCGGTTTATAGAATAAGTATTATTCATTGTTACTTCGGTGGTTATCATGTGGACCAGAGCATGTTATTATTGCTAGCTTTTTGAACGTCCTCACACTTTTTTGTAATCTGTGTGAGGGAAACACACGGCTTCCGAGCCCTAAAAAGCGAAGTACTTATGTCAAATATGACGAATGCCGCCCCTCATGTCCCGATCGAGGACGCAGATTATTCTGCTATCCACCCTCCCTCTATTCTTAAGCGCCTTGAGTTAACCAACCCCGTATTTTGGTTAAGTGGTAGTTTCCTTTCCCTGTTCGTTGTGCTCGCATTGACGAGTTCAGACTCTCTAACCGCAATGGTTAACGCAGGCTTTGGCTTTGCAACGCAATACTTTGGTGCCTACTGGCAAGTTCTTCTTTTACTCAATTTCCTTATTGGTTTGGCAATCGCTCTTGGCCGCACTGGTTACGTGCGTTTAGGTGGCTTAGCGAGACCAGAAATCGATACCTTTAAGTGGCTATCAATTGTACTTTGTACTCTGCTTGCAGGTGGTGGTGTTTTTTGGGCGGCCGCCGAGCCGATTGCGCACTATGTTTCTGCGCCGCCGTTGTATGGCGAAGCGACGGCAAAAAAAGCTGCGATTAACGCACTGTCGCAATCCTTTATGCATTGGGGCTTTTTAGCCTGGGCCATTTTAGGCTGTCTATCAACGATTGTATTGATGCACCTTCATTACGACAAAGGTCTGCCACTTAAGCCTCGCACTCTGCTTTATCCCATCTTTGGTCGTAAAGCGATCGATGGTTGGATTGGTAATGTAACCGATGCGTGCAGCATTATCGCTGTGGCTGCTGGTACTATCGGCCCGATTGGTTTCCTAGGCTTACAGATTAGTTATGCCTTAAACGAATTATTTGCTATTCCAGATACGTTTTTAACTCAAAGTTTGGTGATTTTGTTTGCCATTGCGATGTACACCTTGTCGGCACTTAGTGGCGTAAGTAAGGGGATCCAAATTGTCAGTCGTTACAATATTTTATTGTCAGTGGCTCTGATTGGCTACATCTTACTGTTTGGCCCAACAAGCTTCATTGTTGATGGTTATGTGCAAGGAGTTGGCCGCATGATCGACAACTTCTTCCCGATGGCGCTTTACCGTGGTGATACGGGCTGGTTAAGCTGGTGGACCGTGTTCTTCTGGGGATGGTTTATTGGATATGGGCCTATGATGGCGATTTTCATTGCTCGAATCTCACGTGGCCGCACGATTCGACAGCTCATTTTGTCGATTAGTATTGCAGCCCCATTGATCACTTGCTTCTGGTTCAGTATTGTTGGCGGCAGCGGCTTAGCCTTTGAACTGGCGAATCCGGGCACTATCTCAACGGCATTTGAAGGGTTTAATTTACCGGCTGCGCTGCTTGCTATTACCGCAGAGCTTCCTTTCCCGATATTAATGTCGGTGCTGTTTTTGATCTTAACCACCACCTTTATCGTGACGACTGGTGACTCGATGACTTACACCATCAGTGTCGTTATGACAGGTTCAACCGAGCCTAGTGCTGCGATCCGTGCGTTTTGGGGTGTCATGATGGGGGTTGTCGCGATTGCGTTGATATCGATGGGAGCAGGCGGAATCTCAGCCTTGCAATCTTTCATTGTTATTACCGCTGTACCGGTCTCGTTCATATTGTTGCCAAGCTTATGGCAAGCGCCGAAAATTGCTAGCCATATGGCGAAAGAACAAGGTTTGGTTTAACTTGTCGTTTGATTGATAAGAGCCCTTTTGGGCTCTTTTTGATTTTAGGGCGCTCTGACTTGTCTGCCTGTGATATCGGTCTCTATGGCTTCTAATTGATTAAAACGGCCTACAGTGCAAAAAACGACAATGAATGTATCAAAAAGTAAAAACACCGGCCTTGAGTGAATCACTCTAGCAGACTGACTATTAATGGTTTACATTTAAATCAATATTTTAAACACAGTCAGTGGCAGTTATGGAATTGCTTGGTTCAGAAAAAATAAATCAACATAACCGTAGGGGTGGGGATGGTTTTTTGTTGCTCTTTGCCGCGCTACCATTTGGTTTGCTTGTGGCTATTTTATCGGCTTATTTACCTCAAGGTTGGAGCTATCAAGTTGATTGGATACCAAGTTTAGGTATTCCATTTGCTTTGCGACTCGATGGATTGTCATTAGTCTTTGCGGCCCTAATTACCGGAATCGGGACTTTAGTTCAGATCTACGCTTGGTCATATCTTCGTCATATCCAGGCCCGTTTTTCTTTTCATCTCTACTTAACGTTGTTCATGCTGGCGATGCTAGGGATTGTCTTGAGTGACAATATTCTGCTGCTGTTTGTGTTTTGGGAATTAACTACGATTACATCCTACTTGCTGATCGGGTTTAATCATGAAAAACCCGTCGCTCGGAAAAATGCATTGCAAGCGTTACTTATTACCGGTGGGGGAGGCCTGGCATTGCTTGCCGGCTTGATTTTACTAGGTATGATGGCGGACAGTTATCAGCTGGCCGTGATCATTGAGCGTGCACCACTTTTTATTGAGCATGACGCATTTGTGGCCTCTCTCATTCTGATTCTTATCGGAGCCTTCACTAAATCTGCACAATTCCCTTTCCACTTTTGGCTACCAAATGCGATGGCAGCGCCTACCCCTGTGAGTGCATACTTACATTCTGCGACAATGGTGAAAGCTGGGATTTATTTATTAGCAAGAGTTTCGCCGATTTATGCCAATCATGAAATTTGGTTCTATAGCCTCACAATTACTGGTTCAGTAACGGCTATATGGTGTGCTTTGCTAGCGATTAAACAAACAGATTTAAAACTCATGCTAGCTTACAGTACTAATGTAGCCTTGGGGACATTAACACTATTATTAGGGATAGCGACAGAACTTGCTGTTCTTGCTGCATTGATTTTTATTCTCGCTCATTCGCTTTATAAAGCGGCATTATTTATGGTGATCGGTAATATAGATAAAGCGACAGGTACACGTGATTTAAAACAGTTAAAAGGTCTTAAGTCGTTTATGGTCTTAAGCTTTATTGCTGCAACTGGTGCTGCATTATCGAAAGCCGGTTTTCCACCATTGCTTGGTTTTATCAGCAAAGAATATATGTATAAAGCCGCGCTTGATATCGGCGTTATACCATCCATCGTACTTTTATTAGTGAACATATTAATGGTCACTATGGCATTAATAGTAGTGATTAAGCCATTTTTGTCTAAAACTACCTCTGATTCACCACCGGTGAAAAGGATAGAGTACGATATGGGGCTATGGCTCCCTGCATTATTTCTTGCGTTCAGTAGTGTTCTCATACCCCTTATTGGGCTTGACTGGCTAAGCGAGTACGTACTAACTCACGGGGTGTCGGCTGTGAGCCCAAATCATTCAATACAAGACGTGAAGTTATGGCATGGCCTGAATACTGCTTTGCTCATGAGCGTGGTCACGCTATTACTTGGCTTGGTCCTATATCGTTACTCTAGCCGTAGTATTGATAAATTGTCTCAATGGGTTGATAAAATGCCGAGTGCGGATGTGTTGTTCGATCAAAGTCTTAAAGGCTTAATGCTGCTCGCAAACATTCAAACGAATTTACTGCAAAAAAAACGCTTGTCTTTGTACGCCGCTATTTCATTCCTAACCTTGGCATTATTCCTACTCACCTTTGGTGCCGAGTTGCCCGATTTACAGTGGGAAAGTTTGTTGAGCTTGGCATTTTATCAGCTTGTTATTGCGGCATTGATTGTGGCCGCTGTGGGTATTGTTCTACGCTCTCGTTCACGACTATTGTCTGTCGCATCTTTAGGCGTGATTGGTTTTTTAACCACCTTAGTGTTTATGATTTTTAGTGCCCCTGATGTGGCTAAAACTCTTTTGTTAGTCGAAACCTTGATGGTGGTATTTGTGGTTATATTAATGCACCATTTACCTTCACTGAACCAAGTGCCACAGCATACGGCTTTAAGGCGTTTACTCCATGGTGCTATTGCTTTAGTCGTGGGTGGTTCGATTACCATTTTATTGATTGCGATTACGGCGCAACCTTTAGATACTTCAGTCAGTGATTTTTTTGCGCAAAATAGCTTACCTGGTGGTTATGGCCGCAATATCGTCAATGTTATTTTGGTTGATTTTCGTGCCTTTGATACGCTCGGTGAAGTGGTTGTTGTCGTGATTGCGGGATTAGCGGCAGTGAGTTTACTGCCTAAACAAAATCGCTACATTAATCGAGTTCAGTCACTCATATTCACTACTACGGCGCATATTGTTGCCACATTAATGTTAGTTTTTTCGGTCTATTTATTACTTCGAGGTCATAACGCTCCAGGTGGCGGTTTTATCGGAGCATTGATCGCGGTACTCGGCTTATCACTTCTTATGTTGGCAGAGTCACCGAGCTATGTGAAACGTAGAATCTATTTTTCTCCGTTTGGCCTGGCCTTAACCGGTATTTCATTAAGCATATCAGCTGGCGTGGTAGGGCTTATTTTGGGGCAAGCATTTCTGACAGGGTTATGGTGGAAAGATATTTTGCCTATTGGCACTCCTTTACTGTTCGATGTGGGGATTTACCTCGCGGTTATCGGTGGAGTTATGGGCATGATGCTCAGAGTGAATGAGGAGCTCGATTAATGGAAGTACTCTGGAGTTTTGTGGTCGGCGTATTGGTTTGTGCCGGTGTCTACTTGATACTTGAGCGACACCTGTTGCGTGTATTGTTTGGCCTAATCCTATTGAGCAGTGCGGTAAATTTAGCCATATTAGTCGCGGGTCGTCTAACCGTTGCTATGCCACCTTTGATTGATAGTAACGCTTTACTCCCGCCCGCTGAAGCGGCTAACTCGCTGCCGCAGGCCTTAATTCTTACTGCGATTGTGATCGGATTTGGTTTGTTAGTGTTTGCGTTACTGCTTATTTATCGTGCGTTTATTGAAACAGGCACTGCCGATGTTGATCAAATGCGTGATTCGGAGCGTGAATTATGATCAATCTATTATTGACCTTGCCTGTATTACTCGCCTTGATAACAGCGGTGGTTTTGTATGTGGTTCGTGCTTCTTTAAAGTTAACGGAGTGGTTGAGTGTGCTCAGTGCCTTAATTCAGGTTCTGGTGTGTTGCACTTTGCTTGTTCGGGTTATCTCTAGTGGCGTTCAATCGGTCGCATTTGGCGGCTGGGAGGCGCCATTTGGGATTGTTTTTGTCGCGGATTATTTAAGTGTAGCTATGGTAATGATTACCGCGATTATCGGTATGGTTGCTGTGATTTATGCGATGGGTGATTTGCGTAATAAAAAATCTTACGGTTTGTATCATACTTATTTTCATATCTTACTCGCAGGCATCTATGGTGCTTTCCTTACCGGAGATATATTTAACCTCTACGTTTGGTTTGAAGTTATGTTGATCGCTTCATTTGGTTTAATGGTGCTCGATGCGACCAAAACACAGATAGAGGGTGCAGTTAAATACGTTCTACTCAATCTTATTTCGACTTTAACATTATTGCTTGCCATTGGTTTGATTTATGGTGCCACCGGCACATTAAACTTCGCGGATTTACACACTAAATCGTCACAAATTGCCGTAGGTACGCAACAGATGATTGCGGTTTTGTTCTTCTTTTCATTTGCAATAAAAGCGGCCTTATTTCCATTATTTGCATGGCTGCCTGCATCGTATCATACGTTACCAACCGGTGTTGTCGCATTGTTTGCTGCGTTATTGACTAAGGTCGGTGTCTATGCATTGATCCGAGTGTTTACGTTGGTTTTCCCATTAACGGAAACTTCTCTGCAACCTGTATTTATCTGGTTAGCGGCGTTAACAATGCTAACCGGGGTGTTAGGCGCAGCAAGTCAGTTTGATGTAAAGCGAATCCTTTCTTTTCACATAATTAGCCAAATTGGTTACATGATAATGGGGCTCGCCATCTATACACCGTTGGCGTTAACTGGGGCAATTTTCTATATCATTCACCATATTATCGTTAAAGCGAATTTATTTTTAATTGGTGGTGTCTTAGAGCGAAAATATGGTTCGAGTCAGTTGCGTTATCTTGGAGGGGCTTATCAAGCGATGCCCGGTTTAGCGTTATTGTTTCTCATTCCGGCATTTTCTCTGGCCGGATTCCCGCCACTGTCGGGTTTTTGGGGAAAGTTTCTGGTCATTAAAGCAAGCTTAGAGGAAGAGTATTTCTTATTAGCCGCGGTTGCTCTGGTGGTTGGTCTGTTGACAGTGTTTTCTATGAGTAAAATTTGGAGTGAGGCATTTTGGAAACCTCTTAAAGAGCAAGTGCAGCCAGCATGCGAAATTGAAACAAAGTGGCTTTACTACCTCCCTATTATCACCCTGACATCACTGACTATTGTGATAGGGTTGGTTGCTGAACCTTTTTATCAATTTGCCGAGGTTGCAGCAAAGCAGTTATTTGATCCGATAGATTATCTAACGGCGGTATTAGGAGGTCTGCAATGAACTATTTTTTACTGAATCTGTTTCTTGCTGCAGCGTGGATGATGCTCAATGGTCAATATGACAGTGTTAACTTCACCATTGGATTTGTGGTCGGCTTCTTAGCGCTGCGCTTAAGTCAACCGTTTGGTTTGAAAACTAGCTATTTTAGACGTTTTTCCGCCACAATCAATTTAGTGGTGTTTTTTTCCTATGAGATGATAGCATCCGCTGCCCGTGTCGTTTGGGATGTGGTTACACCGACTCATCTCAGCCAGCCAGATATTGTCTATGTTCCGCTTGATGTGAAAACCGATATCGAAATAACGCTTCTCGCGAACATGGTTTCGCTGACACCAGGAAGTTTGAGTTTGGATGTGACGCCTGACAAAAAGCATTTGATTGTCCACGCCATGTTTGCTGAACAACATCAAGACGTCATAGAACCGATTAAAAACGGGTTAGAAAAGCGAATTCTGGAGGTGACACGTGAATGATTGGTTACATATGGCAATTACTTTTGCATACATTGGAATGTTAGTCAGTATTATTCTTGCCATGGTCCGATTAGCGTTAGGTCCAACATTGGCTGATAGAGTTGTGGCACTCGATTTGATCTCTTTTGTTACTGTCGGTTTTATTGCCGTATTCACTTTAGAAAGTGGGCAGGAGCCGTTGCTCGATATTGCCATTACTCTTGCTTTGGTGGCTTTTTTAGGCACTATCGTATTTGCTCGCTTAATTGTTAAACGTATTGGGGAAGATAATGACCATAGTAATTAGTCTACTTCTTATCAGCGGCACATTGCTTATTTTGGTGGCTAGTTTAGGTGTCTTACGTATGCCAGATCTCTATACCCGCATGCATGCGGCGACTAAAGCAGGTACGGTTGGGTTGAGTGCGTTACTGCTCGCTGTTGCGTTAGCGATTCCCAGCTTAACCGTTTTCTCTCGGGTGATAGGCACACTGCTATTTATTTTCTTAACGGCTCCGGTCGCGACTCATTTACTTGGTAAAGCAATGCGCCATAGTGGTTACCCAATGTGGCGCAATAAAAAACCGTTGAATAATAAAAAGCTTTCGTGATAACCAGAAAAACACCGGCTAAATGATTGGTGAAACAAATTCAGCGGGTTTGAGTGCAACCAGTGAACATTTGACCGTTTGAAGAATGTTTTCAGCGGTATTGCCAATAATAAAGCCAGGGATCCCTGTTCTGGCTAGTGTCCCCATAACAAGAATGTCGATATCCTGTTTGTCTACACAAACGGCAATTTTCTCATCAGCGAGACCATGGATATGATTGACCTGAATATTATCTGATATTTGTGATTCTTTGATAAGTTGGTCGAGAGCTTCTCTGTGATGCTTCTGAGCGAGTGCTATCTGCTTATTGAGCTCATCGTCTTCGATTTTTATCCAAACATTATTATGTAAATAACGCTCTAACGGATATTCCCAACAGGAAATAACCTCTAAGCGAGTGTGACAGCTATCAGCAATCGATTGTGCTAGTTGGAGCAATCTTAATGATAGTCGATGATGTTCGTCATTATTGGCTGTTGGATCAATAGCGACCGCTACACGACGTCTACCCTGTTTATGGTGTGTGGTTCGATTAAGCCAAACGGGGCATGGGCATTTGCGCAGCAATGTCATATCTATAGCCTTGAAACCTTCACCATCTTTTTCAATTGGCTCGGCATCTTTGATCACTAAATCATAGTCGTTATGATTAACCGCGCGAATGATACTCACCGCTGGGTGATCATCACAAGCAAGTTGCAATGGGAAAGGCGTCTGTGATTCAGTGATTGAGTCACTTTGTCTTACGCTGCTTATCTGTTGCTCTATCGATTTAAATAGTGAGCCACGGTAGAGTTGTTGATACTGTTCCATATGGCCTGGGAGAGGTGGGCTGACGATTAAACCGTTAAGCATGGCATTGTTATTTGATGATAGCCTTAGCGCTTGTCTTATCGAGTCACTTTCGCTTGATTGTCCTTGACTTACATAAAGTATGTTCTTAAATTTTTTCATACCTATCTCCTTGATTGGCAGTGGATCTCGATTACCATTGAGTGACATTTTTAGCGCAAATCGAGGGCTTGTTGAAGTAGATCATTGCACTCTAAGTGTGCATACAAAGGCCATGTTTTTCCAAGTCTGATTTGTAAACGAGTATTGCGAATTTGGCTAAACTTGCTAGTTTGAAACAACTCGAAACGAATACCTATTCGCCAAGTAATGTTTGCCCGCTACAATGTTACAACATCCATGATTGAGTGGGTGTGACACCAATGCGATTACGCAGGAGGAATTATGAAAGTTTGCCCATCTTGTCGAAGTGAATTAGTTTCTAGAAGCGGTATTCATGTTTGTCCTCGCAATGAAATTGGCGAGTGTTGCTTTGATGCCTACCAAGATACGAATGTCAGATTGCAAGCCGAACCTACGCCGTCGTATCGTGCGCTAGAGCGATCGCCAGAGTTCACTACGCTAAGCAAGTAGCGATGATTATAAAGTGTCTAATCTGTTACAAGCGCGTGAGATGGCGGATTTGGTCGCGATAAGCACGCTTATAACGATTATGACACTTTTGACTAATTAGAAAGATAGGCAATAACACTTTGTTGTCAAAGCGTCTTAATCATGTGGTGGCGAAAAGAGAATACTGAGTCGCTGCTTGAACGAGAGACCTTTGCGGCGCACTTCATTAAACATCGTTTGCCACTCTTTGAATGTCACAACGAAAGGGTTATTGCTTTTGATGGGTTTGCTAATGCCATAACGAACCGTTTCGATTTCTGGCTCGAAGGTAGCAAACAATTTGTCCCAAACAATCAGGACTCCGGCGTAATTTTTATCAATATATTGGGGATTGCGTCCGTGATGTACTCTGTGATGTGACGGCGTATTGAAAATTAATTCTAACCAACCTAATGAGCGCACCCACTGAGTGTGGACGAAGAACTGTAAACCGAGGTTGAGCAAAACGGCGAACACGACCCATTTGGGTTCAAAGCCCACAATAACTAGCGGCACCCAAAACAGCCACATGCCCGCGAATGGGTACATCAAACTTTGGCGAAAGGCGGTACTAAAATTCATTCGCTCTGAGCTGTGATGCGCGACATGAGCTGCCCACATCCAGCGTATACGATGGCTGGCGCGGTGAAACCAGTAGTAGCAGAAGTCTTGCAGCACAAGCAGGAGCAAAAAAGTGCTGACGGTCATCTCAATATCAAACAGATGCCAACCAAACAGCCATAGGTAGAGCTGAACAATCAGCAATCCCGTTATCAAATCAGCCAATTGATGCATCCCTGCTAGGGTAAAGTTGCACGCCACTTCTCTCAGTTTATAGGCAGAGTTCTCTGGCAGGTGACCACGTTTTTGACCTATCCAGTACTCGGCCAGCATCAGGCCAATAAATAACGGTGCGAGTAGCATCAGCAGCCACTCTGGGTTGTCGATTAAGGTCGTGAAATCCATGTCTCAGTGACTCGTAATGGTGATCATTTCAGCTTACCACTTAGCATAGTGGTCTTCCGTTAAGCCGATGATTTGGTGTAGTTGATGTTTTTCGCCGTGATTATCGCAAATCTCGCCACTAAAATGACCAATAAACTGGCGAAAGTTACTTTTTAGAAAACCAAGATTAAGCTTTTCACTGCGTTTATTAAGCGGCTGAAAAGTGAGATTTATCGCGTCATCAATCGAGGTAATTCGCCAAGTTTGGCTTAGATCGTCACGATTGAACTCAAACTGCACGGGGCCAAGCAAATGGCGTTCACCATCGATCCAAAGTACGTTTTCGCAGGCTCCGGTTTCGTTAACACCCGCAGCGAGGTTGAGGCCGATGACCTTTCCTTGGTTGTGAGCACTTATGCTGGCCCAACGCCAACTGGTTTCTCGGCGCATAAACCCAGCGGAAAAATCGTAACCCGCGAAAGCCTGACTGAGGTCGACTTGGTGGCCGTTAACTTCAAGTTTGCCATCTAACCTTAATCCATTGTGCTTTTGGGTATAGGTCCAGCCTGTGTAACCCGTTGGTGTGCATAGCGCGAGTGGTAAACTTGCTTTGAGTGGCCGCAGTGTTAAATCGCATTCGAGGTGACGACTACGCGCATGAACGTGCCACTGACCTTGGTGAATATCAAAACTCAGTTTACCTGCAATGGCGCAGGTTCCATGGAAACTAGAGCCAGACATCTGGTGATCAAAACCGAATGGCCTCAGCCACGTCTGCTCAACTAAGGTGTCTTGTTCGCGGTCGTAGACATAACAAAAAGCAGAAGCTAAATAACGAATATCGGCGATAGCGATACCCACTACATAGCGTTTGGTAAATAGGCTAACAAACTGAAATTGCTTAAAATCGAAGTGCTTGGCTAAACGGCTTGCTGGCTTGTCCATTGCGTTGCGATAGTCAAAGTCATCGATACCGAGCTGGTTTGGCGCAGCATTGAAGTAGCCATAGTTAGGCTTACCTTTTGGGCCAATTAAACGCTCGGGTTTCGTTTGAGTTTTTATCATGCTCTATTTACAAATAATTAACACTCAGACTAGTTTAAGCAAAAAAGCTGACCGGTGAAAGTCAGCTTTTTTTTGTAGAGCTTATTCGCTTTCGCGCTTTGACGCCCAGGCATACATCAGTTCAAGAGCAATCGTCGCACCAGCCAGGGCGGTCACATCGCTGTGATCGTATGGAGGAGAGACTTCCACCACATCCATGCCGATGATATTTATCCCCGCCAGTCCACGAATAATCTTAAGTACCTTGTCTGAATTCAAGCCACCACAAACGGGTGTTCCGGTGCCGGGAGCAAACGCAGGATCAAGGCAGTCGATATCGAAGGTGATATAGACAGGCTTGTCGCCGACGATGTCGCGGATTTGTATGATAATCTCGTCTGCACAGAGATCGTTAGCTCGCATTGCATCGATGATGTTAAAACCATGTTCTTGCTGCTTGTATTCGGTGCGAATGCCAATCTGTACCGAATGCTTTGGTGCAATTAAGCCTTCTTTCGGCGCATGATAAAACATTGTGCCGTGGTCATAGTTGCTGCCGTTGGCATAGGTATCCGTATGGGCATCAAAGTGGACCAAAGCCATTTCACCATAATGTTTGGCATAGGCGCGTAAAATCGGCAAAGTAATAAAATGATCGCCGCCTAATGCGAGCATGGTTTTGCCGCTTTTAAGAATTTCACTGGTGGCCGCTTCTAAGCGGTAGGTGAAATCTTCTGCATCACCGCTATCGAACACTAAGTCACCGGCATCGATCACTTTGACACGTTCAAATACGTTGAAGTCCCAAGGAAATTTTTTGCCTTCCCAAGCCAAGTTGACCGACGCGCGTCGAATCGCATCCGGGCCCATACGAGCACCAGGGCGACCAGACGTTGCCATGTCGAGTGGGACACCGAGTACGACAAGGTCGGCATCCGCAGAGACAGGGTTGCGCAGATAAGGTCTGCGCAAAAAGCTCATCGAGTTTGAGTAGAGTGAATAATCAGTCTTAGTAAACAAATCATTCATTTAGAAATCCTCTAAGTAGGTGTAGCCCGTCAGGCCACCTTCTAATTCAGCGAGAATCGAAGCTTGCTCATCGGCGTTAACGCGTTCAGAAACGAGCTCACGATAGTTAAGGCGAATTTTATCAACGTCGATATGAACATAACGCATCATATCTTCAACGGTGTCGCCTTCGTCAATACGTTCAATTTGTGCTTCACCGTTTTCGTCAACGGTGACTACCGCGCTATGGGTGTCGCCAAATAGGTTGTGCATATCCCCCAAGATCTCTTGGTATGCGCCAACCAGGAAAAAACCCATCAAGTACTCTTGGTCTTTACTCCAAGCGGGTACTGGCAAGGTGGTTTCAATCCCTTGACCTTCGACGTATTGTTCAATCGCGCCGTCTGAGTCACAAGTGATATCGAGCATCACCGCACGACGATCTTCGACATTTTCCAAGCCTGATAAGGGCAGCACTGGAAATACTTGGTCGATACCCCAAGCATCAGGTAGCGACTGGAACAGCGAGAAATTAACGAAGAATTTATCCGCTAAACGTTCGCTCAATTGGTCAAGTATAGGGCGATGGAAACGGTTTTTGTTACTCATTTGGCGGCTCAACTCATAATAAATTCGTAATGAGAGTTGTTCTGCCCATGCACGTTGCTGAAGGTTCATCACGCCAGTTGCAAACAGGGTATGCACTTCGGCCAAATCGCTCTGAGTATCATTATAGGTTTCAATCAACGCTCTAGCATCACTACCAGTTTGCAGATTTTGCCAACTGCTCCACATATTGTGCAGTAATGTTGGGTCATCTTCATTTGGTACAGTGACGTCTTCTGGGTGATACGCCTCGGTACCAATCACGTTAGTGATCAAAACGGCATGGTGCGCTGTTAATGAACGGCCCGATTCCGAAATAATCACAGGCACTGGTTGAGCGTATTGCTCACATACATCGCCTACGGTGGTCACAATGTTTCGTGCATACTCAATTAAGCCATAATTCATTGAGTTAGATGATTGGCTGCGCGTGCCGTCATAGTCGACCGCAAGGCCACCGCCAATATCAAAGTATTTGATGTCGGTTCCCATTTCCCGAAGTTCGCAGTAAAAGCGCGCCGATTCATTCACGCCATTGCGGATATCACGAATATTGGCCATTTGCGAACCTAAGTGAAAATGCACCAGTTGCATCGCATCGAGCTGTTGTTTTTGTTTCAGACGCTCGATTACCGTCAATACTTGTGAAGCCGATAGACCAAACTTTGATTTCTCACCGCCGCTCGATTGCCACTTTCCTGCCCCTTGCGACGCCAAGCGAATGCGAATACCTAAACGTGGTTTTACACCTAGACTCTTGGCTTCTTTCAGTACGAGATCAAGCTCAGATAGTTTTTCTAGGACGATAAAGACTTTGTGACCAAGTTTTTCGCCAATCAATGCTAGGCGAATGTATTCTCTATCTTTGTAGCCGTTACAAACGATCACTGAGCTGGCTTTCTGCGCGAGTGCCAATATTGCTAACAATTCAGGCTTACTGCCTGCTTCGAGTCCGAGCTGTTTGGTTTCGAGTTGAGCCTGGCTTTCAAGAATCTCATCAACCACTTCTTTTTGTTGGTTAACCTTAATCGGGTAAACCAGCAGATAGTTATTCTGATATTGGTATTCTTCGATCGCTTGGTTAAACGCTTCACAAATACCGTGCACGCGTTGGTGCAAGATTTGTGGGAATCGCACTAATACAGGCAGGTTAAGTTGGCGCTGCACAAGTTTAGATACAATACGGCTTAGCGGAACCTGAAAAGCATTATCGCTACGAGGTGAAACATAAACTTCACCTTGGTTATCAATACCGTAGAAGCCTTGGCTCCAGTAATCTACGTTGTAATCAGCACGAATACGATCAAGTTTGGAAATTTTTTCCACATCAAAACTCACAAAAACACAGAGGAAATAAACATGGCTCACAGGTAGGGGAAGCCATACCAGACATAGGGTTGGTACTAAATTCTAGGCCGCTAGGTCGAGCGTATTAACGGTTAAAACGTTTATCGTGTCTAACAAAAACAATTTATCGTTAGGATTGCTTTACCGGAAGTTTGGCAAATGCTTTTTCAATGTGAATACGTGCCTTTATTTGCCTGAGCTGAACCGTTAAACTGTGTGAAAATTGATTATCGGTGGAATGACCATGGCAAAATTAACCCTGCAAGAGCAGATGCTTAAAGCTGGCTTAGTGAATGAGAAAAAGCTGAAAAAGGCCAAAAAAGGCTCTAAGAAATCGCGTGTGCAAGCGCGTGAAGTAAAAGCGGCGGTTGAAGAGAGTAAACGTCAGCAACAAGAGCACGATAAAGCGCTCAGCAATGAGCAAAAAGAGCAGCGTTTAAATAAAGAGATTCAGGCGCAGATTAAGCAGCTTATTGAAATGAATAAACTCGATCAGAAAGAGGGTGATATCAAGTACAACTTTACTGATGGGACATTAGTTAAGTCACTGTATGTTGAGTCATTGGTTCGTGATCAGCTAGCGAAAGGGATTTTATCGATAGCGCGTCATGAAGAGTCTTATGTCGTCATTCCTAGCATAGTGGCGAAGAAGATTGCCATGCGTGACGACAGTGTGTTGATTGAACAAAATGCGTTGGCAGAGGATATTGCCGCGGAAGATGACCCATACGCAGATTTTGTCGTACCTGACGATCTGATGTGGTAATCAGAACGTTTATCTAATGAATTGGCGAGTGTTTATGCCTGCTCAACCATGAACTCGCCAATAATGCCATTGTCTTGATTAAGAATTTGACCAGTGTGAGTGTCTTCACTGTAGTTGAGAGCAAGATGGCTATTACCAACTTCACTGTTAACACGAATATGTCGGAGCAGAATATCACTGTTGAGTTGGTGTACAGCGGCTTGCCAGATCTGGCTAGTTTGGAACATATGAAAGTAGACTGTCATAGTTCTCCTTATTTTTGTGAAATTTGTTTAGTACTGCGTGCGTTTTGAAACCAAAAACGCTTACGACCGGTTGAACGAGACATAATAAGCCTTAATGAAAAATCGGTTTGATCATAAATCAAACTAATAGGGGTGTTGCCTGTTATTTATCTTGGAAAACGAGAAGCTAGGAAGACAGAAGCACAGTTTGTGAGGATAGGTGCAAAGTTTTGATAGGTTCGAAAAAGAGGATAAATAGTGAGGGTTAGAGAAGAGTTGGTGCAAGCAACTGATGTTGCTTGCACCAATTCAAATTAGATAGCTACAACGTTAGCAGCTTGTGGGCCTTTTTGGCCTTGTTCAACTTCGAAAGCAACCTGTTGGCCTTCTTTCAGAGTTTTGAAACCTTCAGATGCGATAGCACGGAAGTGAACGAATACGTCAGCACCGCCATTCTCTTGAGAAATAAATCCGAAACCTTTCTCTTCGTTGAACCATTTTACTGTGCCAGTTGTTTTGTTAGACATAATGTGTCCCTTATATTTAATTTAATGTAGTGCGCTGAAACTTTGACTATTTAATGTAACGGTGAAGCTAAGGGAAACACTGAGGATAACAACGATGACGCGGTAATTCTAAGGATTTACTTTTGACTTGCGGTTTCACTAATAACCCTGTTCTGCAGAGCACGTACATAATACCTTTTGGGCGTGGGGTGTAAAGCTTTATTTAAACATTTTTTAAATTATTTTGCATTTGGCTGTTTAAATACCTCCTACGGGGCTGTAATCGCTAAGGTTTGGCAAAAATAGTTGATGTATTAATACCACCGAAAGTAAAGTTATTGCTCATCAGATACGTCATCTCTAGGTGACGGCTTGTGCCAGTGATGTAATCTAAGTGGTTAGTGTTTGGGTTAACTCAAGGGTTTATGTTGGCGAAATGGCCTTTTTTGCTCATACTTTTCTAGAGAACTAAGGTAGGTGACGGATGAAAAATCAACTTGATCCAGGTAAAATTCTGCAAGCTTACGAAACTGTGATGTCGAATGGCACCCCGACAGCTCTAGGGAGAATCTATCAAGGAATCGAAGCCTTTACCGATTATGATGGCTATACCGTTTATATGCGTGGTAACGGTGTTGAGTTAAAAATCGGTTTTCACAATACTTACCATCTTGACTACGACCAAGAGCACCAAAAAGAGAGCTTTTTGAAAAAGGTCGCGACGTTGGCCAAGTAGCTTTGATCAAAGCAAGTAATGTGATCAAAAAAGTAACGCTTAAACCAAGTAACCCAAACGAGAAAAAGCCCCAACCACTCAGGTGTTTGGGGCTTTTTACTTAAACTTCTGCTACTAAATTCTCATCTTCTGAGTAATCTTCACCAAGGACGTCTGGTTTACTACGACCGTTCAGAGTGTGGAAACGTTTTCGTCCACGTGCGAGTTGGGTGTATTTTAGCCAGACTCGCTCAAGCTTAGATTTGGCTTTACCCGGGTTAGATAACGCTTTTACAAAATGTTTTTCTTCCGCGTTTTCAGGGGCTAACTCTCCAGACTCTAAGCCGAGCATGGTATCACCATAAAGGGTTAGTATTTCTTCCTCTCCAAGCGTAAAATCACCTGATTTGGCGAAACCGCGTGGAAATTTAGTGTTGTCGTAAAAACGTTTTTTGCCATGACGGAATTGGGTGTCTGACATTTCGGTAGCCTCTGTATGCCTACGTGGTTAATCTAGATCGAAAGTTAGGCGTAAATTTACCAAAAGAAAAACAAAAAATTTCTATCTTCACTATTGAATAAATTTATTGATTTTATATAACACGTTGGTGAATTTAAGATTAAAAAAATTACTCAATTTGCTACTTTTCGAAAGCTTACTGGCAGAGGAAAAGCCATGGACGTAAAAGTCTTCAGAACCTTTCTAGAACTGGCTCAGGTCAGACATTTTGGCAAAGCGGCCGAGAACCTATATATCACTCAGGCGGCCGTTAGCGCGCGTATCAAGCAACTAGAGAGCTACTTCGATACTCAACTGTTTATTCGTGATCGCAATAACATTAAGTTGACCTCATCAGGAGAGCGTTTGATCAGTTATGCTGAAGTGATGGTGAGCACTCTTCAGCAGGCAAAAATGGAGCTTTCTCTTGAAAATGGTAAAGGATTGCAACTGACACTCGGTGGCACCCCTAATGTGTGGGATGCGTATCTGCAAAACTGTTTATCTTTAGTCACCGATGAGTTCGATGGCTATGGTTTTATCGCTGAAATTATGGGCCGAGAGGCGCTGACGCGTAATTTGCAAGAGCGCACTTTAGATATGGCATTTGCGTTTGATCAAATCAAAGCCGACGAACTGTACTGTAAAAAGGTCGCCGATGTGGTGTTAACTTTGGTTTCGACCAAGCCGGACTGCTTAGAATCAGTATTTACAGGCAAGTATGTTTATGTGGACTGGGGAACTAAATTTGCCTCAGAGCATGCAGAGCGTCACGCTAAGGTTCCAGCGCCTTATCTGCGTACTTCAAATGCACGTATCGCTTTGGATTTCATTCTTGAAAAAGGAGGGAGTGCTTACTTACCTACGCCGTTAGTCGAACCATTTATCGTCAGTGGTCAGTTATATGAAGTGAGTGAAGTGCCAGCATGGTGTCGCCCAATCTACTTGAGCTATCGTAAGGCCAGTACATCGATTGAGGCGATTAGACAAGTAGAAGAGATGGCGAAAACGATCGATCCTGTCAGCGGGTTCAGCTTTCAGCAAATGGCTGATTGAGTCAGTAAAGAGTCATCAACCTTACCTAATTTGCCTATTTTGAATGTAACAATATAACCAGCCTCACAGCAGTGAGGCTTGTTCATCTTGGATCTTAAACCAAGTCTTTGAGTTGTTTGGCGGCTTTCTCACGAGCGGCTTGAGCTGGCTCATCACCCATGTTTAGCGCCTCAGCGTAAACAAATTCAACATCCGTAAGGCCGATAAAGCCCAGCATTGTGGTTAGGTAGCTCTCGATGGAGTTGCGCGGCGAGTCTTTGTGTAGACCACCACGGGTGGTGACCACGATCACTTTCTTATTCTCAATCAGACCGACAGGGCCATTTTCGGTGTAAGTAAAGGTTACGCCAGCACGGGCAATCATATCGAACCAGTTTTTCAACTGAGTTGGGACCATAAAGTTATACATTGGCGCGCCAATCACCACTTGATCGACCGCTTTAAGTTCATCAATCAACTGATCAGACAGGGCTAGAATTGCTTTTTGCTCGTTGCTGAGGTTTTCGCCACCACGCAATGCGGTCGCTACATCCCTATCCAATACCGGCAGCGAGTTCTCCGCTAGGTCGCGTTCAATAATGCCGTTTTTTCCTTCTAGAACCTGATCAATCAATAGTGTTGATTGAGAATGTGGGCCAAGGATGCTTGATTTTAGGACAAGAGTGTTCTTCATAATACTGCCTCACTGATTGGTTTGCTGCATGCAAACCTATTCGTTTATGTTGCAAACACTATAAGGGACAGCCGCGTCGGTGAGAATCGGCAGATTTCGAGCGTAATGTTCAAGTTTTTCGAATGAGTACTGATTTGCTTCGAATAAGCATCAGTAATGACGGGTACGGCAACAGGAAGCAACTCGAGTAGAGTTGCTTCCTTAGCGTTAGAGGTTCATCAAACTTTCTATCGACTCCTCAATGGATAACTGGTGATAAGACCGGACTGCTGAGCCGTCGAAGGCATCAATTAAAATTCTGTCGATATTTGCCGAACCATGTTGATCAATAATGCTGAGTGTTTGTTCAACATTATTACACGTCATAGTGAGGTCATCTTTAAGCACAATAGTGCAAGAGTGCAGGTTCATAGCCAACTTCCTTATTATTTTTAATCTGCATTGCTAACTTTAGAACAAGCATCACACTTGGCAACTACGATTTAGTTCCGAAAATGGCTAGTAATTAGTGTCAGAGAAATTAGACTTCAAATAACGCCTTGAAGAGTATTGGAAAAAGCATGAACCACGGATTTGCTAAATTGTCGCAAAAAGATTGCCATATTGCGCGAATGGCACGTGATAGTCGTTTTGATGGCCGATTTTATGTCGCGGTCAAGACCACCGGTATTTTTTGTCGACCGATTTGTCCGGCTAATTTGCCAAAAGAGCAAAACGTAGAGTATTTCTATGACAAAGCGCAAGCTCTTCAAGCGGGTTATCGACCTTGCTTGCGTTGTCGCCCTGATAGCGCGCCGAACTCGTGGGCGTGGAAAGGTGTCGAAGTGACGTTCCAACGCGCAGTACGTATGATTGAGCAAGGGGAATTACAGACCAGTACTCTTGAGCAGCTTTGCTTGCGTTTAGGTATTTCGGATCGCTATCTACGCAAACTGTTTGCCCATTATTTAGGAATGTCACCCAAGCAATACGCTCTTTACTATCAATTGATGTTTGCCAAACAGTTGCTCCACAATAGCCAGCTGTCGATCACTGATATTGCATTAGCGAGCGGTTTTAACAGTCTACGCCGCTTTAATGATGCGTTTAAGAAAGTGATTAAGCTCTCTCCATCACAGGTGCGTAAAAACACGCCTGATGATGTCCAAACCAACTTTGTCGATTTAGCATACCGTGGGGCACTTGACTGGCAACATATGCTGGATTTTTATCGTCTTCGGGCTATTCGCGGGCTAGAAACAGTCAGTGAAACGCACTACCAGCGCTATGTAGAGCTCAACGGTCAACAAGCTTGGTTTTCTATTGGTCACGCTAAGCCGGGCATAATGCGGGTGGAATTTCAGCTCGATGATATATCCCAGCTTAGAGAGTTAGTTAATCGGCTGCGGCGCATGTTCGATTTAGACACAGATGTTGCGGTGATAGAACAACATTTACGCAGACTGGAGCCGAGTCTGGTTAAGCGATCTGGTATTCGTATTCCCGGTGTTTGGAATTCGTGGGAAGCGGGAGTACGCGCGATCCTAGGACAGCAAGTGTCAATCAAAGCGGCAATTGGTCAACTCAACTTATTCGTCGAAACATTACAACCTGATCACGTCAGCCATTTTCCTACCCCGCTTGAAGTGGCGAATGGTGATTTATCCTTTTTGCGAATGCCTCATAGTCGCAAGCAGGCCTTAGCCCGTTTTGCCGATTTCGTTGTCACACAACCTGATGCGGATCCGAGCGATTGGTTGGCGCTGAAGGGAATCGGCCCGTGGACAGTTAATTACGCAAAATTACGCGGGTTGAGTGAGCCAAACTGTTTCTTAGAGGGCGATTTAGTCGTGAAAAAAACGCTGCAACAGTTTTCCCATCTTTCTTCGTTATCTGTCGCACCTTGGGGCAGTTACGCAACATTTCATTGCTGGAGTCACGCATGACCTATTACACGTATTACATATCGTCACTGGGTAAAGTGACCCTTCAAGCCAATGCTCAAGGACTGTTAGGGGTTTGGTTTGAAACTCAGACGACGCAACCTGATTGCTTAGGAGAGTACAGTGAGGATCACCCTATTCTTAATCAAGCAATTCAACAGCTACAAGAGTACTTTACAGGACAACGTCGACACTTTAATCTATTTATAGCGGCTGTAGGAACGCCTTTCCAGCAACAAGTTTGGCAAGCGCTAACCACGATTCCTTATGGTCAAACTTGGAGTTACCAAGATCTTGCTGATGCAATTGGTAACCCTAAAGCGGTGCGAGCGGTAGGGTTAGCCAATGGTAAAAACCCTGTTTCAATCATCGTTCCTTGCCACCGAGTGATTGGTAAAAATGGTAAACTAACCGGATACGCTGGAGGCGTAGAGCGAAAAGCGCAGTTACTCGCTCTTGAAAAAACGGAGTAATCGAATGATAAAATCGCGTTTGATCGCAATGATAACTTTTTGCAGTGTCGTGATCGCTGTTAGTGGCTGCTCAGAAGAAGAAGCCGAGCGCCTGTTTAACCGTGAGACGTATTCTTTTGTCGGCGTCTATGACAACCTCTACAATGACGATCGTCTAGAGTTTAACAATGCTCAGGTTACCATTATCAAGGAACAAGGGATTGATATTATTAAGCCTTTTGAGGTCAATGACAACTTTTTAACTATTCAAATGCGCAACAGTTCTAAAGAGAAACGTGAAAACATCGTGATGCGTATTCATGGGAATAATGAACTACTGACTTGCAGTGTGTGCGCCAAATATCAGCTTGCCAGCACTTGGCAAAAGCGTGATTTCACGCCTTCGCCATAGTTCTTTCTATGTCATCAGCTTTTAAGTCATCGTTTTTGTTTAGGTAAATAGAGCCCCGTTCAACATCAGATGCACGGCAATGCTAACTGCGTACCCGATAGCGATCACTGGTGTCCATTTTAAGTGACCAAAGAAAGTATATTTTCCGTGCGCCGCCCCCATTAAAGCAACACCCGCAGCAGAGCCAACAGACAGTAAACTTCCCCCGACACCCGCGCTTAAAGTCACTAGAAGCCAGTTACCCATGTCCATTGAGGGATTCATGGTTAATACCGCGAACATCACCGGGATGTTGTCGACAATCGCAGACAGGATCCCGACCATCACATTGGCCCAGATGGGATCCCACTGTGTATACATCACCTCAGAAATAAGCCCGAGGTAGCCAAGCAAACTTAATCCGCCGACGCACATGACGACGCCGTAGAAAAACAGCAACGTATCCCACTCGGCATGAGAGACTCGTCTAAATACATCAAATGGCACGACTGAACCCAAGCGTTTTAGAGCGAAGTCATCTCGGTTCTCAATCGCTTTGGCGGCTTTTTTGTGTAATGACGTTTTGAGTGTTTTACGCAAAAAATAACCGAAGAACTGTAAGTAAGCCAAACCCATCATCATTCCTATGACCGGAGGGAAATGCACCACTGCGTGGAAAGCGACCGCAGTGGCAATGGTAAGAATGAACAAGCCGACAATACGTCTGGCACCCCGTTTGAGCTCGACATGCTGGTGGACGACGTCAGGTTTGGTGCTGGGAATAAACAACGACATGATTATTGCAGGAACTAAATAGTTGAATACCGATGGGATAAATAACGGCATAAACTCGGAAAAAGAGACGTGACCCGCTTGCCATACCATTAGCGTGGTAATGTCACCAAAGGGACTGAAGGCACCTCCTGCATTAGCCGCAATGACAATATTAATACAGGCAAGATTGATAAACTTAGTATTATCCCCCGCTACTTTCATCACTACGGCGCACATTAACAGGGCAGTCGTAAGGTTGTCAGCAATCGGGGAAATAAAGAAGGCTAAGATGCCTGTTATCCAAAATAAGCTTTTGAAGTTAAAACCTTTTCCAACCATCCACGCTTGCAATGCATCAAATAAACGTCGCTCTTCCATCGCGTTGATATAAGTCATCGCCACCAGCAAAAACAGCAGTAACTCTGCGTATTCGAGCAAGTTATGCTCGAGCGCAACTTGGGCGACTTCAATTTGGCCATGTTGTGAATAAACATAACCAATCATTGCCCAAATTAAACCTGCGGCCAGTAGCACTGGTTTGGATTTCTTCAGTTGTAAGTACTCTTCGAGCATCACTAAGCTATAAGCGATAGCAAAGATGATTAACGCCGCATAACCTGTGGTTGATTGTGTCAGAGGCAAGACTTGGCTAGTAGAGGACGCCGCGAGAGTTGAAAATGGCAATAATAGTAAAAGGGCAACAAAAAGGGGCCACTGCAGTTTCATACGTTCACTCCTTTGAAAGTGAGTTGTTATTATGCTGTGACTATTTTAGAGCTGAAACCGTATGTTATGTGTGAGTTAGGTTGGATCTGTTTCAAATTCAGATAATTAATTAATGGCGGTGTGCATTAAATATGCGTAATGATTAGACAAAAACATCTGTGCGGATAAGTAAAGCCATTGAGTAGAAAAAACAAACCCGAGAAAGTTTTTCTCGGGTTTGGCTTAAGATAGTGAAATTTAGGCCTCAGAACGTTTCAAATACACTTCTTCTTCCTTCACTCCCGCCATCGGGTCATTAAAGCGCGCTTCATCTAGGGCACCTTCGGACTTGGCAACAATGACAGTGACTGCGCTGTCGCCAGTAATGTTGACAGCGGTACGAATCATATCCAATAGACGGTCAACACCCATGATAAGAGCAATACCTTCCAGTGGCAGACCCACTTGGTTGAGTACCATGGCAAGCATAACTAAACCAACTCCTGGGACACCTGCTGTACCAATAGAAGCGAGGGTTGCAGTCATGATCACCATTAGGTAATCGCTCATGGTCAAATCAATGTTAAACGCTTGCGCGATAAATGCGGTTGCGACACCTTGCATGATCGCAGTACCGTCCATATTGACTGTCGCACCTAATGGAACAGTGAACGAAGCGACACGGTTTTCAACACCCATGCGGTTCTTCGCCGTTTCCATCGTCACTGGAATCGTCGCGTTAGAAGAGGCAGTCGAAAAAGCGAACATCACTGCATCTTCCATCTTCTTCAAGAAGGTGATTGGACTTAAACCAGTAAAGCCTTTTAGCATTAGGCTGTAGGTCACCAAACCGTGTAGTACCAGTGTTCCCGCGAGCACCAAGAAGTATTCTGCCAGATTGAAGATGGCATCCAAGCCGAGGCCAGTAAACAGTTTTGCCATTAAGAAGAAGACACCGTAAGGTGCTAGGTGCATTAGAATCGCGACTAACTTCATGATCACTTCGTTTAGATCTGAGAAGAAAGAGGCAATGCGCTCGCCAGGTTTTCCTGCGGCGCTAATCGCAATACCAAACAGTACGGCGAACACAATCACTTGTAATGTTTTCCCTTCAGCCATCGCATTGATTGGGTTAGTTGGGAACATGTCGATAATGACCTGACCCAGTGACGGTGCATTAGCCGATGAGAATGAACTTGCGGCAGTGAGGTCTGCGCCAGCACCAGGTTGGAATACGTGTCCCATCGTCAGTGCTAGTGTAATCGCAATAGCGGTAGTTGCTATGTAGAAGCCTAGTGTTTTACCGCCCATTCGGCCGAGTGTTGAGAGATCTTTCAGTGAGCTTGTACCACAAACCAGCGACACAAACACAAGAGGAACAACAAGCATTTTTAAACTTGCGACGAAAACTTTTCCGCCAACTTCGAACAATCCATTTACGATATATGCATCGACAAATCCGTTGTCTGCAAATAGGCTGCGAATCGCAAAGCCTGTCAAGATACCTGCTACCATACCGATAATGACACGGGTAGTTAGCGAATTGGGTTTCTTGGTATTCATAGTGAACACTCCTTATAGTTATGCACCTTGAGTTCAATTCAAGGCGAGCAGGAGGTTAGCAGGCGAAGTAGAAAATCAGAAAGCAAATTCATCAACAACGCGTTCATATGTGACCCTTGTCACGCTGTTTTTGTAGCGTTTAACACTCTATTAACCATATTTGGTGGTTTTTGCATCTAAATATTGTATTTCTTAACATTGTAAATGCTGATTATTAAAACTTTTACGTTTCTTATTACATGAGAAACTAAGTGCACATTATAATGTATGACACAAATAAGTGCATATATAATCACTGACTATTCAGTGTTACCACTAAACAACTCAATAAGTGGATTGGTTTTGTTAAAACATTCGATTATGTTAGAGACAAATACTCACAATAAGACAAGTTATGAATACCGCTTTACTGGGAATGTTTATTCCAACCTTCTTTTTTGTCTCGATCACTCCGGGCATGTGTATGACGCTTGCACTGACCTTAGGCATGAGCATCGGTTATCGCCGTGCTCTATGGATGATGGCCGGTGAGTTGGTCGGTGTCGGTTTGGTGGCTGTCGCTGCTGTACTTGGCATTGCCGCCGTGATGCTCAATTATCCATGGTTATTTGTGGCCCTTAAGTTTATTGGTGGCGGTTACTTATTTTACCTTGGTGTACAAATGTGGCGCTCAAGGGGCAAACTGGCGATCAATTTAGAAGATCAAACCCAAGTCTCACACAGCGACTGGGATTTAGTGGTGCAGGGTTTTGTTACGGCGATCGCGAATCCGAAAGGGTGGGCATTTATGATTTCATTATTGCCGCCTTTTATTGATCAAAGCAGCGATTTAGCGCCTCAACTGATGGTACTTGTTTCGATCATTTTGCTGTTCGAGTTTATCTGTATGACACTGTATGCAACAGGGGGGAAGGGGCTTAAGCGTCTATTGGGGCAAGCGCAAAACGTTCGGCTAATGAATCGAATTGCGGGGTCGTTAATGATGGGAGTCGGTGTATGGCTGTTGACCAGTTAGCAATGAAGATGTTCGACAAGATGAAAGCCAGCTTACTCGAAGTACTCGATTTCCAATCCAGAGTGTGGGTGGTCAATGTCTTTAGTGGCGAAGGTAAGGGGGAGTCCTTTGTCGTCAACGAAGACAGTTTCAGCGAACCTTTTCAGTGGATGAAACGCAAAGGGTATTCGCCGGCAATGCTTGTTCAAGTTGAAGCAATGCGATGCTCGCAAGTCAAAGAATTCGAATTGATGCACGTAAAACACCGCTTAATGCGAGTTAAATAAGGAGTTCACTATGATTAAAACAACCACTTCTGTCGTTGAAGGGCGACCGGTCCAAGATTACTTAGGGGTCGTGGTCGGTGAGGCGATTCTCGGTGCGAATATTTTTAAAGATATGTTTGGCGCCATTCGTGATGTCGTCGGCGGCCGCTCCGGTTCTTACGAGCGTGAAATGGGCCGTGCACGTGAAATTGCCTTTCAAGAGATGGAAGCGAGTGCCCGTGATCTAGGGGCTGACGGTATCGTGGGTATCGATATTGATTACGAAGTGATTGGCAGTGGCGGTAGCATGATGATGGTGAGTGTCAGTGGAACCGCAGTCAAATTCAAATAACACTGTTCGACGATGATAAATTGCGGTCTAATGACCGCAATTTATCGAAGTAGAGAGGAAGTGAGTTTGAATAAAATATGGGTTGATGCGGATGCGTGTCCCGTTGTGGTAAGGGATATTTTGTTTCGCGCCGCCGAGCGTACTGGGGTTGAAGTGGCCTTGGTTGCTAACCAATTTATCCGTACTCCAGCGTTCGCCAAAATCATCATGCTGCAAGTTGAGTCAGGATTTGATGTCGCTGATAACGAAATTGTTCGCCGTTGTCAGGCAGGAGATTTGGTTATTACAAGCGATATCCCATTAGCTGATGAAGTGATTACTAAAGGTGGCCACGCATTGAGTTCTCGCGGAGAAATGTTTACTAAAGAGAACATCAAATCTCGCCTTAATATCCGTGATTTCATGGACACCATGCGCAGCAGCGGCATTCAAACTGGTGGCCCTGCACCACTCAGTCAAGCCGATCGTCAGCAATTCGCCAACCATCTTGATAAGTGGTTAGTGCATTGGCAGCGTGCGCAAAAATAGGGCGTTGATATGGCATTGGTAAACCAACTCTCTTTGTTTATTGATGTGGTGCAGCAATACATAGGCACTCCGCCGATTTGGGAACAAAACATTTCTGGTTTCAATTACTTTTATTGAACCCCCTTAGATTCGTTGCAAACTTGCATAAATTTTATGTCAGTAAGTGCGATAGATCGCTTTCAAAATCTGCCTTCATTGCTATGGTTAAAAAACGTCCAAACACGAATGTCCAGTAACAAGAAGGTGCCGATATGCTTGGTGAAGACCACTCACTTTTAAAAGAGTTTCCAGAATACAAACAGACCATCATTACATTGGCTAAAAGTGATAATGACTTTGATAGTTTGATGAAGGAGTACAATGATCTCGACAAAAACATTCGTAAACTAGAGATGCGTGACTCGCCCATTAGTGACCAAGAAATGTTGTTGATGAAACACAACCGAGCAGAAATGAAAGATAGGCTTCATCACTACTTGGTTGCCAAGTAGTGCGTAATGTTGCTTATGATCGGGCCAAATGTGGATAAGCATCGCTCCTGAGTTAGATGCTTATCTTGTATTGTTCCTCCTCTATTTTGATTGATCATCTCATCATCTACTTGCAAGATACGTTTAAGATCAGTTATCCACAAGGTGGGATGTTGCTTTGGTTACCCGCTCGAAAATCAAACAAAGCATTTTGTGTTTCATTGCGTCTAGTTAACGCTTTCAACAGTGCCACGTTATCCAATGAGCGATAACCCAAATAATTAATGCTTGGCTTTATGTCACAAATCTGGTCTAAAATATTCAACTGGTTGCATAAATTCTGTTTCTAATTCACGTTTCTGACCTATCAAATTCATTTTTAACAACTGTCACATTTTTATAACATGGGCGTAAGGCATATGCTCTAGATTCGAGTCATCCAATAAAATCCAACAAGGATAACGTAATGAATCTTAAGCAGTGTTCTATCGCTTTAGTCTCTCTGATGGCAAACGCAGTTTTTGCTGATACCGATGTTTACCTCACCAACAACTCGGCACAGCCCTTAGTCATTCAAGTTAGTCAGGAAGGTTCTGATATTCTCAAATATGGCGAAGAGTGGCAGCAACATACAGAAACCCTTGGCCCTTGGGAAACCAAACCGGTGTTGAGTTTTAATCGCTGGGAAGGGGTTAAGTCGGGTGAGATCTACCGTTTTAATACGGTGGTTTCAAACTCAATTGGTGAAAGCGTTACTTTGCAGCAAGTGATGAAAGGGCATTGGTACAATTCAACACTCGCGCATGGTGTCTCAGCGGCGGATGTGGCTCTTTCGCTGCACAATGATCGCAACGTCCACCGCTTTACTAGCCAAGCGTTTGGTGAACGCCGTGCAGAACTTGCATTTAAATCGATGAAGACGGCGCGCTATGACGACCTGCATTACACTATTACGCCGCAAAAAAAAGATGAGCCGGTTGAGCAAGATGCCAACACGCTAAAAATGATGACTTATAACATTTGGGCGCTTCCGGCGGTTGCTCTACACATTGGAGATCGCTTTGATTTGATTCCTGAATATGTCAACGGCTACGACGTGCTTGTGCTGCAAGAGGTGTTTGCCAGTGGACGAGAAGCTTTTTTACGTGAGTTAGCTAAAGAGTACCCTTATCAGACAAGCATGCTCGACAAAGACGGCTTTAATATTTACGACGGTGGCGTGATGATTGTCAGCCGTTACCCGATTGTAAATCAAGCGCAATATGTTTTCCCGGACTGTACTGGTACTGACTGTTTTGCTGACAAAGGCGTGAATTACGCAGAAGTGATCAAAAAGGGAGTGGCATACCATGTTTTTGCCACTCATACGGCGTCTTACGATACCGATACCGCGCGTTATTATCGTCAACGCCAATTTAAACAGATGCGTCAACTTGCTCAATCGCTCGACATTCCGCCTGGCGAGACCGTAGTGTATAGCGGCGACTTTAACGTGAACAAACTTAAGTTCCCTAGCGATTACCAACAGATGCTCGCTAACTTAAGCGCGATTGAGCCAAGTTACTCTGGCTACAGCGCTTCAACGTTTGATCCACGCATCAACGACTTTGCCGGAAAAGTGACGTCAGGGGGCGAGAACGTTGAGTATTTAGATTACGTGATGGTTAGTAATGAGTACCGGATGGCATCATCAAGTGACAATCGAGTTGATGTACCACGTTCCACCGATGAGCGTTTGTGGACACACTACAATCTATCGGATCATTTTCCTGTTACTGCGGTGATTAAGTAATGTTTCGCCTCTTGTTAATCTTAATGCTCGCCTTTTTGGCGAGCATTGTTGGTTGGTTAGACTTCGGGCCAGATAACCCGTTGCCGTCAGTCGAGAGCAATGTGGATCGCGCTGATTCTACTCAAGTCGCGTTAAACCATAATGTGCTTTTCAAGCAAGTACCATCAAAGCGAAAGGTGACCTCACAAGACACGGCAGATTCATCTATGACACTTTCTGAGTTACAGGGACGAGCACTACAGCAGCAACTGGAGACGTTTTGGCTGACGTGTCAAAGTGAACAAAATTGCCAAACCCAATTGTCACAGTTGAGAGCGTCACTGTCTGATCAAGACTATGACTTAGTGGCGAATTACCCAGAGTTAAAGCAGCAGTGGCAATACACTATCGGCTCGATGGATCTCAATCAGTTTGCGACACTGGCGGAAAAAGTGGCACAAGTAAAGCGACACGCTGAAATGGTGTGGGGGCTAGAGTCCAGCCGAGTTCTGGCTGACGAGTTTACACTCTACGATTTCTCTTTAGATGCGCAATCTCTTATATCACAACCTTCTGAGGTGTATGTGCACCAATACCAACAGCTTATTGAACGCTGGCAAGCTAATGAGGCCACGCTGAGTCTTACAAGCGATGTTGCTAGGTTTGAGAAAGCGCTCACTTTGCTTCCATCAAGCTATGCGTCAGCGCAAAGGCAGCAGGTGGTTGAGCAGTTATCGTCTCTCTATCTGACGCCTACGCAGGTGAGCGATATTCTTGATCGCCAGCAGCAAGTTGCTACGCAAGAGCAACAGGTTATAGACTACCAGAGCCAGCTCTCTGAGCTTAAGGTTTCATTAAGTTCTCAACGCATAACAACCTTCGCTCAGATGAATGATTCGCAATGGCAAGCCTATTACCAACAGCAGATTGATCAATTTCGTATTGATTTTTTTGACAGTAATTAATTGTTAAATAAGTGTTTAAAAGAAACGATTGCTTTATGGGGTAGAAGAAATATTTCTGAATCAGAGTCTAAAATGCAACTGATGTCATTTTAATCATCCCATTGATTTTTGTTATAAGGCACCTGAAAATTATCAGTAAAAAAGGTGTTAATAATGAAACAACGTCAATGGGTGCTTGCCAAAGTTGCGGGTGCTTGCCTACTGAGTAGCTTAGGTAGTTACGCTCACGCTAACGTGCAATGTGATTACCAAGATTTAACTCAAAACCAAGCTTGGATAGAGAGGGTCGCCAGTGCCGAGCAGTCATGCTATAGATCTTGGTTTAATGCGCCATCAGAGGCGGCTTTAACACTGTATAGTGAAACATCATTAACCGCGATAGCACAACGTTTATCCACTGAGGTTGATTTATACCGTGCCGAAAAAGAGCAAGCCAAACGTATTGCTAATATGAGTGAGTTTCTTAAAGCGGCTTACTACGCTCGCTATGCGACTCAAGTTCAGCATGGGTATTTTAGTCAATCGTTTAGTCGTTCGATTGCAGATATTTCGCAACGCTTTATCCGTTCTGGTTATGCAACAGAGCTAGGTCGTGAGCAGACTCAGGCGATGGCTTCTATTACATTGTTGATCGATAGTGTAAAACAACTGCCAGTGGCGATGGATTCTATGCTGACGTTACTTGAGTCCTTCGATCGGCAAAATGCGCAGAATTTACAATATGTTGATGGTTTAAATAATCTGTTTCGTGCGATGCATGGTCATGTATCTCGTGACGAATTTTACACTGATATGGTGAGTCATCCGGAATACTTAGCGCGTTTACAGCGGTTTGTTGACAATAATCTTTGGGCGCTCGGAACGGATAGTGAATTCTTAGTCTACAATGCCGTACGTGAAACGGGGCGTCTGTTAGCGCGCCGTAATCAAGCGCTGAACCAACAGGTGATGCCATTTTTAGAGCAAGTGATGGCGCAGCATGGCATTGGTACACAAGGTGAAAAACTGTGGCTGGCAGCCGCTGAGATGATACTGTTTTATGCGCCAGACAAAGCCAAAGATCTTGATATTGAAACTAGTAAGGCACAGTTAGAGCAGCGTCTAATGGCACATCGATTTGAGTGCCAAGGCCCTGCGATTATTCGCTCACAGAATCTGACTCAACAACAAGCTCAGCATGCGTGTGACATCCTCAATGACAAAGAAGCGGATTTCCATCAAGTGGTGAATTCAGGCCAGATTCCTGTCGCAGACGATAACAACAGTCAGGTTGAAGTTGTGGTGTGGCAAGACAACGCTGCCTACACTACGTATTCAAACTTTTTGTTCGGCAATAGCACCGATAATGGTGGTCAGTATCTCGAAGGCAACCCAAGAGCAAAAGATAATGTGGCTCGCTTTATCGCCTATCGTTATGCCAGTGATGAACTGGCGATTTTGAACTTGGAGCATGAGTATGTGCATTACCTTGATGGACGTTTTAACCTCTATGGAGGTTTTGATGAAAATCTTCGCCAAGGCCATATTGTTTGGTGGTTAGAAGGCTTTGCTGAGTATATGCACTACAAGAAAGGTTACCAAGCCGCTGTTGACCTGATTGGCTTAGAGCAATATTCACTCAGTGAGATTTTCGCTACGACCTACCAGCATGACGTCAACCGAGTTTATCGTTGGGGTTATTTGGCGGTACGATTTATGTTTGAGCATCACCCGACCGAAGTTGATACTCTTTTGCAGTATGCAAGAGCTGGAAACTACCTAAAGTGGGCTGAAGAGGTGACGTCACTAGGTGTCGCTTTTGACCAAGAATTTTCTGCTTGGTTAGACACGGTAGCGAATGATCCTTCTGGTAATGATAATGAGGTAGACGATATTGAACAACCTAACGTGGATCAGATCACAAGCCTTGCCCTTAATCATACACAAAGCTTTTCAGCTCAAGCTTATCAAGAACACCTTTTCTATGTAGATGTCCCCGAAGGTACTGAACAGTTCAATGTATCAATCACTGGTGATGGTGATGCCGATCTATATGCTAGTTACCAAAACGTTGCTCATTACTATGATTACCAAACTTCTAATTTTGGTCTGGGTAGTGACGAAGTGATTGAATTTCAAACTCAAGCAAATGGGCTAGTTGCACCGGGGCGTTATTATTTCAGTTTGACGGCACGTGAATCGTTTCGAGCTGTTGAGGTGAAGACCTACGCTAAGAGTAAGAGTGCTCAACTAGCCGATGAGCGCGCACCTATTGTTGTGGAAAATAGTCAGGCGAATGTACTGACCATCAATCAAGTTCGGTACGCAGGTTTGTATGTCAATAGGCCGGGTATCGTGCGAGTCTGGTTAACAGGAAAGCAAGTTGACCAAAGCCCAGTCAGTATGTTTGTTGGATTAGAAGGGTGGGCATCAATGCAGCAATATGATTTTTCCACACAAGGTCAGGGAATAAATCAATACCTTGAGTTTGAGGTCGAAAAACCGGGTCATGTGCACTTTACCCTGTCAGCACAGCAACCAAATAGTGTGGTTGAGTTGTTTACGGCTTACTAACCGACAAGGCTTATGACTAAGGTACTAATCTCAGTGCCTTAGTTAATTATCCTTTAAATGTCAAATTATTAATTTTAAAGTTTAAAATTTACAATTTAAGTAAAATTAAATACCAATACAGAAATGTTATATAGTGATCTTGAGCAAGAATTTTGCTTAGAAACTGATCATTTTTCTTCCTCTCATCAATAAAGCTGATTAGGTTGTAAAGGTAAGAGCAAAAGCCCTACTACTGATAATTATTACAACAAGGAACGTTTAATGCGACCGAATCTTTCCATCAGCTTAATGCTTACAACGGCAGTGGTTGGCTTTCAAGCCAATGCAAATTCTATCGATCTCCAATCTTTAGACACAGCGTCTAAAGTGGAGCGAATCAGCCAGCAAAAACAACAGTTGGCACTTCAGTTCAGTCAGCGATACCAAAGTTTGGAATCGAGCTTAAAAAATCGGATTACAGAGCAACACCTCTCTGCGTCTATCTCTGATATTCAAGCGGTTCAACCCTACTCGGCGTTTAGTCGCCAACTACAAAAAGCCGATCAAAATTACCGAACTATGAAAGGCGTCGATGATTTTACGGATTCTTTGATTGAATTACGTATCGCTGATGTCTCTATGGTCGAAAAATGGCAACAAGGCGAGAGCCCATTATTCGCGTTTGAGCCTGCTGGCGATGACTCAAACTGGCAATATATTGAGGCGTACGATATCTACGGACAGCTTCACCAGCTTGATGTCTATCAACTGCCTGACGTACCAGTATTGGTTGTCGACAGCAACGGTGCCAAAGAACTGCGCGCTGGTCTTCAAGCGATGCAGGCTGAGATGCAGCGTTTAGGCCAGCAAACGAACCTGACCATAGATGAACCGAAGGTGAAAAAGAAAAGCAATCGAGTCCGTCGTTCCGTGCTGTCTGAAGATATCCAACCTTTGAGCACTACCCAGTTGACTAAAATCCGTCTAAATGACGACCAAGAACCTTGGATCTCGGGTAAAGCTGAAGTTTATGCGATCATCACTGGTGTTGACCCAAGCCGCGCTGAACCACAAATCGATCTCGTCGAAATGCCATACCTCGACTATGATGGCCAAGATTACTACCCAGGGCAGACCATCATCTTGTGGCCTCGTTACCGTTGGGGCGCGGTCGATATGATTTTGATGGAGCAAGATGATGGTACAGATTATAAAGAGTTAGCTAAGCTCTTGGTCAGTGCTGCAGGGGAGATCTTAGATATGATCCCAGCCCCAGAACTTCAGGGATATGCGATCATTACGCAAATTACCAGTAAGATTATAGATGTTATTCCTGATGGCGTTCTCACCAATGACGATGATTATCTAGACGTTTATTATACGCTAATGCAAAACACACCCTATATTGACCGTCCGGGCGCAGGGGGCAATGCGATTGCGACCTTTAAGCCAGTGACGATTGAGCCAACTGAGTAAATGAAATCAAAAATGGGATCGTAAGATCCCATTGTCACTATCTTTGACGGACTTTTGACAAAATAGTGATCGCCAGGTTCACTTAAGTACTGCTTTAGTGGCTCGCCAACTCGAACTGACGGCGAAATTTAGACGGGGTCATTTGTTTAACTGCCCTAAACTGGCGATTAAAGTTGGATAGATTTTGAAATCCTGATTTTTCTGCGACCAAAGAAACTGGGTTATTGGTATTCACCAGTAACTCACACGCCTTACCGATTCGATACTGTTTAAGATGATCAGAAAAACTCACCCCATAATGCTTTTCGAAAAGGCGATAGGCTGAGCTTCCACTAAGGTGGAGCGACTGGCACAAATCGGAAATTTTGATCGAACGATGATAATTTTGTTCGATGAAACGTGACGCCAGCGCGACTTTTCGATGGGCGTCTTTGTCGTCAGTTAATTGGTTGAGGCGATAAGGTGTCGATGAAATTTTCCCGGTATTGAGGTCATCACTGAGGTGAATTAACACCTCCATCAAGCGAACGGCTTGATGGTGTCGCGGTAAATCTTCAATATTGATTAATGCTTGAGCAACGGTTTCGGCGGTACCTTGAGAAAATTTAAGCCCATATGCGGCCTGTTCCAGTACTCGTCTAAGATGACGGGCTTCTGGAATGGCCGCTTGTAATCTTTCAACCCAATGTTGTTTAAACCATATTACGATTGAGCGATGCTCTTTTTCTTTGGTGGCAGAAATGGTGCCTTTAATCAAATGGGGTAGACCTGGACCGTATAACAACAGGGTATTTCGCCTCACTTTACCAATCGCATCGCCCGCTAAGTAATGACCAGTAAAAACATCATCGTCATCAAGATAGAGCACTAACTCATACTCAGTGTGGTAGTGCCAAGGGCAAGAGAACGTCTGCTTGTTCACTTGGCAACGATAGTCGCGTACCAGCCAATCGTAGTTGGGCGTGCAGAGCACATTCTCGATAAATGGTTTCATATCAATTCCAAGCTCAATGAGGCGATAGATTAATGTTACTACTTCTTTTCTGTCAAAGAGTTCTTATATATTGAATGATTAGTACCAGAGTTGGCTCGAATAACATCATTTCATCATAATGAGTTTGGTTAGACTAGCGGCAATAAATCATTGTTCAATAGTCGATTAAAGAGGGGCGGAAATGTACCAAGATAAAACTGCCATGTTGTTTGTTTTTACCGCATTTGTTGCTGGCTTATGTGGTGCATTTTTTTACCCGCTTTCTAGTTTATTTATCGTTGAAGAGCTAGGTGCAGAACCAACTAAGCTGAGCTTATACATGTTTTTGTCTGTGGTAAGTTCGGTGGTTGTTTCACAACTATTGGCGGCGAAATCAGACCGCAGTTGGTCACGAAAATCGATTTTACTGGCTGCACTTTTTTGCTATTTAATTACGGTCGTCAGTTTTACCGTGGTGCGTGATTATTGGACGGCGGTTATGATTGCCACCGTATTTGGCAGTGTCAGTGGGGCGTCTTTTGGCCAATTGTTTGCGCTAGGTCGTGAGTACGCTGATAAACATGTCAGTGACAGCACCACCTTTCTTTCGACTATGCGCGCTGGCATTGCCATCGCTTGGGTATTTGGGCCTCCTTTGGCGTTTATTCTCAAAGCAAGCTTTGGTTTTAACGCTTCGTTTATGGTTTCGGCGGCGATAGTGACAGTAGGTATTGGCGTGGTCGTGCTGTTTTTACCCAATGCTAGTTCACCTAATCACAGCGTTAAAGTTCAAGGTGATCAAGCGTCCCAATCGACAGCTGTGCAATCGAGTCACAACAATGGCCTAATTGCGCTGTACTGTTTGGCGTTGGTAGCGGCGTTTTCGGCCAATAATCTCTATATCACAAGCATGCCGCTTTACCTCTCACAAGAACTCCAAGTGAATCCTAACTGGCTTGGTTTTTTATTTGGCGCTGGCGCGTTGTGTGAAATTCCAGTGATGTTATGGGCGGGTAAATTGGCACAGAAACTCGGCACCATCAAACTGATGACGATGGCGGTGGTCAGCGGTATCGTGTTTTATTGCATCATGTTAACCAGCACTTCGTTTATCGCCATGCTGGGTGCGCAGCTGCTCAATGGTTTCTTTATTGGTGTTTGCGCCACCCTAGGTATGGTGGTACTGCAAGATATGATGCGCGATAGGCTGTGTACAGCTTCGACGCTTTTTTCCAGTATGCTTAGTCTGAGTATGTTGGTTTCAAGCTTGTCGATTGGCATAGTGGCGCAAATGTTTAACTATTACAGCACCTTATATGTGTCACTTGGTGGTTCAGCGTTGGCGGTAATTTTATTAATGGTGTTTTCATTGAAAACACGTGTTGATACTCCTTTGCGTAACGCAGCGGTTTAAGGGGGCTTGAGTCAGTAGCTGTCACTGCGCCGCTCTGGGCGCGCAGTGACAGGTTAGATGAGCGAGACTGGCTAGCGGATATCAATGATAGATTCGTCAGCGTCAGGATTTTCATTCTCTGGCGCAACAAGAGGCAGAGTGAGAGTAAAGCAGCAGCCCTGACCTAATTCACTGGTGACTTTTATCTCTCCACCCAGTAATCCCGTGACTAAGTTGTAAACAATGTTTAGCCCTAAGCCTGAGCCTCCTTGGCCAAGTCGAGTGGTAAAGAAAGGATCGAAGACTTTGTTAAGGTGTTCATTAGCAATTCCTAGCCCATTGTCGGTGACGGTGATCACCGCATGTTGCTGCTCTAATGACCCTTTGATTTCAATCTGACGCTGCTCATGATCGGTGAAGGCATGGACTAAGGCATTTGACAGCAAGTTCATCAGCACTTGAGTGAGTGGACCCGGGTAACTATCCATTCTTATTTTGTGTTGGCAGGCTTCGCTTAAGGTGATTTTACTGCGTGATAAGTTGGGCGACATGGTGATCCTAAGTTCGTGGAGGATCTCATCAAGTTCAAAGGTTCGACGCTGATAACTGGATTGATCGACCGCCACTTGCTTGAAGCTTGAAATCAGCTCTGCTGCGCGTCTGAGATTACGTTCAATACTGTCCGCGGATTGACCACTTTGTTCAATATAGTTATCGAGCACCGACCGGCGCAATCCCTCTTTGGTCGATTCGACAAACTCTCGGTTAAAGTCTTTCAAACTGCTAGCAACCACTATCGCATTGCCGATAGGGGTATTGAGTTCATGGGCAATGCCCGCGACCAGTGAGCCCAGCCCTGAGAGTTTCTCTGATCGTACCAATTCTTCTTGGGTTGCCTTTAATATATCAAGTGCTTGTTTGAGCTCTTGAGTACGTTCTTCAACCCGTTGCTCGAGATCCTCGGTTTGTTGTTTGGTTTTTTCAAGGTAGTCACGTCGATCTTTTTCTGTGTTGGCAGCGCGTTCAAACCAGTATGACCATCTATCTGGAATATCGGGGATCACCAGCGTTTTGTTGCTAGGTAACTCTTCGACAAATTGAGCTAATCGGAGTGCGGGCTGGCTAAAGTTCCAGTGCTGATAAAGCACCACAAAGAGCAACAGTAAGGTGAAGGCGGTTGCCATAATTAAGTTGGGCATAACAATGGTGAAGATGTGCGATCCTAACTGCGCATCAGTAATTTCTAACACCAATCGCCAAGGGGTATTAGGCAGTTGATACGAGCTCCAGTAACCTTGCGCGCTACTGTGTAAGGTCGCGTGGTCCACTTGATGAGCTTCACCTTGTGCAACTAACGTCAACACGCCTTGTTGCTTCACGGCTTCGGTCGTGTTTTGCAGTGTGCCCTGACTATCACCAATCACCAACCCTTGCTCATCGACAATCACCAAACGTGCGATATCGAGTGGACGCTCGGTCAAAATGGTATCTAATACCTTAAGCGTAATATCGGTACCTACTGCGCCGACAAAAACACCATCAACATAGACAGGCGCTAGCAGAGAAATCATCATGCCTTTGCCACCCGCATCCATGTAGGGTGTGGTCCATACCTGGTCACGTTGTGGATTGGCTTCAGGCTTAATCAGGTCGAGAGGGTAGGTGCCGCCCGCCTGATAAATAATATCGAGTGCTCGGTCCATATCACTCGCTTCGGTAGCTTGCAGTAAGTCTTTATAGCTCAACCAAGGATAAAGATAGCTCAGTGCTTGTTTGGCATCGTAGTAATAACTCCATTGGAAATCGTTATGCTGGGCGTGGGTGGCGACGATTTCAGGAACCATCGTCAGTAGAGCGCGTTGGTCAAACGAGTAATCTCGACTGTTGGAACGAACGTAAAGCTGACCGATGTGATTTTTAAGTTGTTCTGGAAGGTTTTCCCACGGCGCATTTTTTGGTGAACCAAGGGTGTTTTTACTAAGAAACTCAAGGGCGGACTGACTTGGAGTAAGATCTGGATATCGATAGGCGCTTTCTATCGCGTTGCGCATTTTTCCAACATGGTTGATAGAAACAGAGATGGTTTTGTTGAGCGCCAACATGGTCTCTAGTGCTTGATGTCGGAGCTTGCTTACCTCCTGAGTTCGAATCTCTTTACTTAAATAGAGCGCGTTGCCCAAGGTTAGTAAAATAATCAAAACCAGTGCGCCGTAAATCATCAATCTGTGGCGAGTGATCAACGCTTTTGAGCTCATATGAGCCGCGCCTTGTGAGTACATACTATCGTTGCAGTTGTCTGACTCTTTCATCTTGCACTTCGTCCCTAGTCAATATCAAGTGGCGTACTGGCAAAGCGGATCAACTGTTCCATCACCATGGCTCTTGCGAACAGCCAACCTTGTCCCTCTTCACATTGGAAGGCTTTAAGTTGTTCCAGTTGAGCCTGGTTTTCGATGCCTTCGGCGGTTATTTCCATGCCTAAGGTTTGGCCCAAGTTGACGATCATTTTGGCGATGCTGTCGTCTTGGCCTATCGATTCGACAAAGGTTCGATCGATTTTTAGCCGAGTCGCGGGTAGAGTATGCAACATACTTAAAGATGAAAAGCCAGTGCCAAAATCATCAATGGCAATCTTACAGCCTAACTGGCGTACTTGGTCTAGCACCTGGCAAATTTCAGATAAGTTTTTCGCCGCCATTGTCTCGGTGATTTCAAGCTCAATGCAGTGAGGATTAATTTGATGGCGTTGAAAGGCGCTTTGCAGCAAGGGTACAAAATTGCTCTCTTCAAGTTGCGCTGGAGAAACATTAATGGCCATCGTCAGCTCACAATAGCCAGCCTGCTGGAGTTGCTTAAACTCTTGGCAAGTGCGCTCGATAACAAAAGCGCCAATGCTGACCATCAATCCAGATTGCTCTGCGAGGGGAATGAACTGATCAGGCGGAATCAATTGACCGTCTTTGTTGCGCCAACGTAGCAACGCTTCCACTCCAGTTAGCTCTAAGGTGGAGAGTTTATATTTTGGCTGATACATCATAAACAAGGCGTGGTCATTGAGTGCCTGTTTTAATTCGGTCAGCAATTGCATGCGGTCACGCGCATCTTGGCCCATTCCAGCCGAGAAGCACACTGTTGAACCACGATGATGCAGTTTGGCTTGTTTGAGAGCCACTTGCGCATCTTTATACCGTGCTGTTGAGTTAAAGTCTTGGCAAGACAAGTCAACCAGCCCAATGCTAACGGTAATCTTAAATGGTTGATCATCAACTAAAAGGCTTTGCTCGAACAGCGATAGGATCTGTTCGCTAATCACCTCTTTGGCTGAACCCACCATAGCAAAAACATCGCTACCAACGCGGGCCAAGAAACAACTGGGGAAATAATGTTGTAAGCGAGCGGCCACGCAACTAAGTAGGCCGTCACCGGTGGCGTGGCCGAAACTGTCATTGAAGGCGGAAAAGTCGTCGATATCGATTAACGCCAGCCGGCCGCAATCTTTGTCGTATTTGGGAGTATATTGAAAATTACGTAAGCAATTAAGATTAGGAATATTGAGCAGAGGATCGTGAAAGGCCTTTTCTTCAAGACGGTTGTACAAAATGACGTTATCAAATCCGACCGAAAGGTTAGCGCAAAACACTTCGAGTAAGTGTCGGTCAATACTTTCTAATGGCCGGTTAATGTCTACATAAGCTGCGATACCACGACCTTGCTCAGTAGAAAAGTAGAGCGTTAATCCACTTTCTAACAGGCTGGTCTTTTGCTCCAAACAACGCTGAATGGAATGACGAATCATCTCTGAATCTATACTTTCGAGCGGGGTGTGAACAAATCGGCTGTAGCGCCCTGATGCCGCAATAATCTGTGGGCTCAAAAACGACTCATCACTATCTAGGTTTTCTTGTGCGCAAATCAGCCCATCAGGTTCAATTTGGATGATGGCACTAATTTGTTTCACGGCGCCTTCGGCGAACATTCGCATTCCATGAAGGTTGGCCAACTCAGTGCTGGCTTTGACGACTTTCTCTAGCCCCTGACGCATGATTTGCTGACTACGGATCTGTTTATAAGCTCTAATGGCACTGGTTAAAATGGTAAATAAGCGAATACGAGTTAGCTCGGGTTTGGTTCGATAGTCGTTAATATCGTAACGTTGGATGGTTTCCATTTCGGGAGCATAACCCGGTTGACCAGTACGTAAGATAATTCGGATCGCGTGCATGTCGAGTCTTTCTCGAATGGCTTCAACCAAATCGAGTCCGGCCCTGTCGGTTTCCATCACCACGTCCAACAAAACGACGCCAATATCTTTTTCAGATTGAAGAAGTTGCTCTGCTTGAGCTGCCGAATACGCGTGGATCAGTTCAAGCGGACGATCTTCAATGATCAAATTTTTCAGTGCTAATTGGGTTGCGTGATGAACTTCAGCGTCGTCATCCACAACCAAGATTCGCCAATTATGGCAGGGAAGCGCTGTGACACTTGATCTTGAGTCATCTTCAATGATGGCCATCAAATCATCAGATTCGTTGTGCTTATTGTTCATCGCTTCCTCATATTGCGGAGTATGGCTAAGTTAAAAGTTTAGTCACAGATCGGCAGAGTTGCGAAGAACAGAAAGTATTTTGAGACAGGCAGTTACACTGGGGTAGATAGGATGACAGCCAAGTGCCGTGAACACTTGGCAAATTATCGCTTTAAGCGAGCTTTAAATCGTATTGCTGACGGTACGCGACTATATCTTTAATCGTTAGTACTGGCATATTATGCAGTTTGCCAAATGCAATAATCTCTGGGGTTTTCGCCATGCTACCGTCTGGGTTTGTCACTTCGCATAAAGCGCCCGCAGGTTGTAATCCGGCCATTTGCATCAAATCGATAGTCCCTTCAGTGTGGCCTCGACGAGTGAGCACACCACCTTTGCGTGCACGCAGAGGGAATACATGCCCTGGACGAGCAAGATCAGACGCTATTGCCGTTGGGTTAGCGGCCGTTTTAATCGTGGTGACTCGATCTTGAGCAGAGACGCCAGTGGTCACGCCAATTTTTGCTTCAATCGACACGGTAAATGCGGTTTGATTGGCACTGTTATTGTTGGTCACCATCGGCACCAACTCAAGACGATCGGCTTGCTCTTCTGGTAGACAAAGACAAACAATGCCACTGCATTCGCGGATCATGAGCGCCATTTGTTCCGTGGTTAAAGACTCAACAGAATAAATAATGTCGCCTTCGTTCTCTCGATCTTCATCGTCGAGCAACAGGACGCCTCGGCCTTGTTTTAATGCATTGAGTGCGTTTTCAACGCGAATAATTGGGTCGCCAAATTCGGCAAGTAGAGATGACTGATTCATGGTTAACTCCTAAATATCACCAGAATCAGGGCATACATGAGCACTGGGGACGATAACCCCAGCCAAAACGAAATACACCACGACACGCAGAGCGTGATGGTGCGTTTTCATTCTCTCTCATCCGGACTATAACCGTCGGCTCTGGATTTGCACCAGATCTGCTGACCTCGACGAATCGAGCGCTCGCGGGCTCACCCCTATAGGTTGGTGGGGAATACCGCCGGTGGGGAATTGCGCCCCGCCCTGAGAATAAATTAAACGTTTGCTAATAAAGCCGCTTGATTCTATCGGCTTTGAGAGGAAAATCAATAACTCGCTGACAGGGAAACTCATACATTTGGTAATCAATATGCATCGGTGGATGTAAAACTAGCCACCATGAGTCGAAACCAATAAAGGCAATCACGTGAATGTGAATAACATATTGCTGTATAATAATCAATAATTTTATTTAATTATCAGGGCTACTTATACTCTCCTCATCGAAACAAGCATTGCAGCAAAAAACTGAATTTTTAGGAGTGTATTATGAAAATGAATCATGTTGGTATCTTAGTTGGTGATATGGACAAAGCCGTTGAGTTTTACACTCAAGTGCTCGGTTTGAAAGTCGTCATGGGTAACACTAAGGTGGTTGAAGAGCGCGAATCGGCGATCGGTAGAATGTGTATTGCGGTCTTTGGTGAAGGTTTTAAAGGCTTTAATATTGCCCACCTTGTGACAACCGATGGTATTTATGTCTGAAACCCTTTTGCGCTCAATCAGTGCTAGCGAACAGTAGAGCAAGTGGTATTCACCTCATACTCATTATAAACCCTATATTGTGCGGAAACGATCGCAATAGCGTTGGATTTTTCCTATTCAACTCGAAATTTATCTGTGGCTCCAAAATATGAGTCTATATTCATATTGCGAGTGTAAAACAGCACCGCTTCTAATCACATTGTAAAGGGAAATATTATGAGCTTTAGTGTAGTTAATCAGGTATCAAGTCGTATCAACAATATCGAGATCAACAAGTCTTCACCAAGTAAATTAAGTATCAACTATGCCACTTCAGTAACTAAAACGTCGGAAGGTGTACCTTTCAAAAATTATTCGATTGCGGTATTTGGTGGTCTAACTAGTCCTGTTGGACGTGCTCCTATTTATACCCAGCATAATGTTGTTGCGTCACTTGAGGGCCACATTGAGGTGGAAGTTCCAAGCTGTAACTTCCTATCGGGTGAATACACTGTCGCACTTTGTGTCGGAAGTGATCCTGAACGTACGATTTGTTCTTACAATCACTTAAACCATGGCTCAGTGGTTGCTCCTTTAAACTGCTCTATGTCTTTGGTTGAGCCTATTAGTCAAACACAAACGGGCTTTAAATTAAAAGTTCAGTACAGCCTTCTAGAGGGAATGAATCCAAAGGTTAATGGCGACAGAATATGCTTATATGATATCACTGGTACCGAGATTGCACTGGCTGGATTCTATAACATGGAATCAAGTCAATATGCGGGCTATTGCGAGTTTGAGATAGATAGCCTGTACGCTGGCGAGCAACTAACGATAGGCTACTATCTTGGTAACATTCTCGGCGCATGTGCTGCTCACGAGACTGTTCTTATTGATAGTTTAAATTAAGTGCTTGTAACTAGATAATTATAAAATGGTATTTAGTTCTAATATCACTTCAAGCCTAGACACTGTCTAGGCTTGTATATTCTTCAGTGTCGCGTCACTCATACACATTCAATTCTTGTGACGCATCAATCAAGGGCATCAGGTCACAAAGTAATCTTGTGCTAGTAGTACTGTGAATCTTGACTATACAAGAATGATAAATTAGCATTTGCCTATCACTTCTTCAAGAGATTACGCCAACATGAACAACTAAGCCTGTCATCCATTTTTCATTTTATTTTTGGACTTACAGGGTTAGTAGGCGTAGCTCACTCTCCGATATTTCTTTACAAGTACATTTTGGCTACTTTAATCGCTCAGATATGAGCGCGTATTTGCATTGATTTCATCTTTGTTAATTGTTTAGCTGCGGCTGTTGTCTCTGTCATACAGGAGGCAAAGTATGCCAGTATTACAGGCCCACAATATTAGTCATCAATTTGATAACGGTGAGATATTGTTTCAACAATTATCATGTTCCATGATTAAGAATCGTATTGGACTGGTTGGTCGCAATGGTGTTGGTAAATCGATATTTGCGGCGATCTTAAGTGGTGAACAAACACCATCGAGTGGAACTGTCGCGTTACCTAAGTCATTCTCGGTATATCGTCAGCAACCATCTCAGTTGTTATCTGGCGAACTGTCTATTGCTCAATTCTTGGGTAAAGAGGAGGAGCTTAAAGCGATAAAGCAGGTTGAATCAGGTGATTGTTCACAGCATTGGTTTGATGTAATTGGCGAGCAATGGGGTTTGCCGATATTCCTTACTCAGCAACTTAAAGAGATGGGCCTACCACCAGATGCAGATTTTCCTTGCACTCAACTCAGTGGTGGACAATTAGCGCGATTACAACTATGGCAGTTGTTTGAGAGTGAGGTTGAGTTACTGATTTTAGATGAGCCCTCCAATCATCTTGATGTTGATGCAAAGCAGTGGTTACTTGAATCAATGCGAGCGTTCAAAGGTGCGATTTTACTTATTAGCCATGACCGAGTGTTACTGCGTGAAATGGATGAAATTTGGCAGCTTTCTGGACTTGGGTTACAAGTGTTTGGTGGGAGCTTCGATTTCTATACCGAACAAAAACGTACCGAGTTACAAGCAGTAGATCGACAACTTGCCAGCGTAGATAAGCATAGAAAAAAGTTGCAAATGCAAGCTCAGAGAAACCGTGAAAAGGCAGATCAGAGAGCCGCACAAGGCATTAAATTACGCAAAGAGGGGAGTCAGCCCAAAATCCTACTTGATGGCAAAAAAGATAAAGCGACCGCTCGTGCTTCTAATCGCAATAAAAACGAGCAACGTCGTCAAGCTCACTTACTGGATAAAGAGCAGTTATTGAAGACAAGAAAAGAACAACTGAAAGGACAAAAGCTTCACTTGGAACACAACCCAAGCCGCTTACGCAAAGTGATTTCAATGTTTGAAGGTGTATTGCCTTTTGGTCGTACTAAGCCTATCTCACTGCAAGTATATGCCAATGATAAGATACATCTCACAGGTAAAAACGGTAGTGGTAAATCAACACTGCTGAAAACACTATTGGGTGAGATTTCGCTTCAGCAAGGGGAGCTGCAACTGCATACGCCATTGTATTATCTTGACCAGAATTTTGGCGTCATTCGAGCGAAATTATCGATACTAGATAACTTGATACAACAGTGCCGCGGTATCAAAGAGAGTGATGCCAGAACATTACTCGCAGGTATTGGTTTTCGTCGTGACAGTGTATTTCGTCTTGGCAGCATGCTTAGCGGCGGGGAGAAGATGAAGTTAGCCATGCTTATTGTCAGTCATCAGCCAGATCAACCTTTGTTACTACTCGATGAGCCAGATAACCATCTCGACCTCGATTCAAAAATAATGCTAGCACAGGCTCTATGTGATTATCGCGGTGGTTTTATTCTCGTAAGCCATGACCATGATTTTGCTTGTGAATCAGGAGTTCAGATACAAGTCACAATGTAACTTGCCACGAATGCCTAGCGGAGCATAAATGGGGTAACATGAAGTTGCCCCTTTATGAGCTAAGCCTTTTACCTAATCACGTGCTGTTAATGCGCGTTTACCCTACTAATACTTATCCATTATTTTTATGCTGTCCGCGGCTTTGTTGCGTAATTCGATGCAACTAAATCAAGAAGCTACAATCTGATCGGCTATATCCATTAATCGTCGTAGTCTCATGTCTAAACCTCGTTACAAAACAACTAACTGGAAACAGTGCAACAAAGCCTTAATAAACCGTGGTTCTCTGACCTTCTGGATTGATGAGGAAGCGATAGCCAAGTGAAAGCAAAACAAACAAGGTAAGCGTGGTAGACCCCGTCGATTTAGTGACTTGGTTATTACTATCGTATTGATGGTGAAACGAATATTTTCAATGCCGCTGAGAGGTCTGCAAGGTTTTCTAAACTCAGTATATCGTTTAAGAATCAAGCACTATGGGATAGGTATGCCTTCTCTCTGAATTAAGCAAAGCCAAATGAAGGGCAAAAATTCAATATTAAACCGACAATGAATACGGCATCAAAAGAGCACAACGCGAGCTAGGTTATCAACTGATCAAAAATGTAATTGTTCAAATAATCAAAAACACTCCAATTGAGGACTTACTTTAACCAAAAAAGCCTTCCGCTAGGAAGGCTTTAGATTCTATCGTATCAATAGTAAAGGCACCGTCGTGTCGGTAATTATCCTCGTCGTATTACTTCCGACGAAGAACTGACGAAGTTTAGAATGCCCGTAAGCCCCCATCACAATCATGCCAATCTTTTGCTTCTGCTGATAGGTCAAGATAGTGGAATGCACTTCACCTTGTAATTGGGCTTCAACAACGTTGATGCCCTTGGCCTTGAGTTTCTGTGCGGCATTTGAAAAAGCATCGGATTTACTATCAGAATCTTCAACCATCACAAGATGACAGGTCATATCTTTTAGAAGCGGCGTGTTGATCGCTTTTTCAACCAGTTTCTCGCTAATCGTACTGCCGTCGAAGGCAAGTATGTAGCTATCTGGCTGAGAAAAACGATCCGATGCGATTAGAATGTGTGCTTTGATGGAACGCACAACACTTTCTAACTGTGAGCCAATGGTTTTGGTGTCATTTTGATGCATTTCACCTGACTTACCCACGACCAAAACGCGAATGTTTCGCTCCATATCGGTTAAGGTTTCAACGAGGTTACCGTGCTTTTGTAGCTTCTGAATATCGTTGTGACCCTGAGCATTCAAGTGGCTTTCTAGCTCGCTTAATAATGCTTTACCATGCTTAAGTGCAATCTTTGCTCGTTGCTCATCAAGTTCAACAAGCTCTGCCAGTAACTGCTCTCTCGCACCTAGGCCAATATTGCCACTTAATTCACTGTCTGCTTCTTGTGACGATTTGTCTAATACATGAAGTAACGTCAGGGGCGCAGATAGTTGTTGTGATGTCCATGCGCCGATGTCGGCAACCGATTGAGAATAGCTTGATCCATCGATACACGCGATTATGTTTGTCATATTTGACTCCTTAGTGTCCGCCCATAAGTTTTTCAACTTCTTCTGGTTTATCGTGGATACCAAACTTATCAACGATGGTGCTGGTCGCTTCATTCATGCCAATCAAATTGACATCGGTGCCTTCACGTCTGAACTTAATCACAACACGATCGAGAGAAGAAACCGAGGTAATATCCCAGAAATGCGCATTTGAGAGATCAATCGTGACACGCTCAAGCGCTTCTTTAAAGTCAAATGCTTTTAAAAATTGATCTGACGAAGCAAAAAAGACTTGTCCGACAACATTATAAGTACGCTCTTCACCATTTTCAGACAGATCGCTTTTCACGACCATGAAACGACCAATCTTGTTGGCAAAAAATAGAGAAGCCAATAAGACACCGACAAACACACCAATGGCGAGGTTGTGAGTCGCGACCACCACCACTACCGTCGCAATCATCACGATATTGGTCGATAACGGATGAGACTTAAGATCTTTAATCGAACTCCAAGAGAAAGTACCAATGGATACCATGATCATCACGGCAACGAGCGCGGCCATTGGGATCTGTTTCAACCAATCACCTAAAAAAACAACCATAACAAGAAGAAACACACCTGCGGCAAAGCTAGATAGGCGACCACGCCCGCCCGATTTAACATTGATAATCGATTGGCCAATCATGGCACAACCTGCCATACCACCTAACAAACCAGAACCGATATTGGCAATACCTTGGCCTTTACACTCGCGGTTCTTATCGCTGTTTGTATCCGTCAAATCATCCACAATCGTAGCTGTCATCATAGATTCAAGCAAACCCACAATGGCAAGACCGAATGAGTAAGGCAAAATAATCCAAAGTGTTTCAAGGTTCAGAGGGACATCAGGCCATAAGAAAATAGGCAAAGTGTCAGGTAGCTGTCCCATATCGCCAACCGTACGAATGTCGATACTAAAGACAATCGCGACTACCGTCAGAGAGATAATGCATACAAGTGGTGACGGTAAAAATTTGCCCACATAAGGAAGATAAGGGAACAGGTAGATAATCGCAAGACCCGCAGCCGTCATCGCATAAACATGCCAGGTCACGTTGGTTAACTCTGGTAGTTGCGCCATAAAAATAAGAATCGCTAACGCATTAACAAAGCCAGTGACCACCGAGCGAGAGACAAAGCGCATTAAATCCCCTAACTTGAGATAGCCTGCTGCGATTTGGATGATGCCTGTCAACACGGTTGCGGCTAATAGGTATTGTAAGCCATGCTCTTTAACGAGCGTGACCATCAACAGAGCCATCGCCCCTGTTGCCGCTGATATCATTCCTGGACGTCCACCGACAATGGAAATTATAAAAGCAATACTAAATGAGGCGTAAAGACCCACTTTAGGGTCAACACCAGCGATAATGGAGAAAGCAATCGCTTCAGGGATCAAAGCCAGTGCGACAACTATGCCAGCCAGTACATCACCACGCACATTGGATAACCAATCACGTTTCATTGTTTCAATCATGAATTTACTCGTAAAATTAATAAATTAGTTAATGTATAGAAAGGAATTGAGGAAGGCGGGTGGTCTAAGGCGGCGTAATTGACATCGAGTCGCTCCATAAAAAATAAAATGTGATCCTAACCACAGATTAAGAAATAGTCAAATTTCTGATTAAAAAGCGAATGCTGCATTGCAAAATAAATCCGAGAAGGTAAACACGGTAAGGCGGAAGCACTACAGTGGATACTGACTTACTCGAAAGCAGCAAAGCTTCTCGCTGTTCATCGAGTATCACAAAACAAAGGCAGTAAAACGCCAGGAATTGATGGCGACATCTGGAACACCGATGCACGTCGAATGGCGGCATCTGGTAACAGGTGCCACCTATCCGACATTTATGAGTTTTAGCGTCAGCAGTTTGTTTGTGATCACCAAGTGATTAACTCAGATTTCCTACTTGTGTGCTAGATTTCAAGCTCAATGGCTGATCGCGAACAATAACGTGAGTCTTAACATTGGTCACTTTGTTCCAATTTGTGCTCGTGCTAGCATCTGAGCTTAACTACTACTTAGGGTACAAACATGTCATCAGACCATTACGGAACCAGTGCTAATTACGCACGAAAAGAATCTGGTTATAGAGAGAAAGCACTAAAACTATATCCTTGGGTATGCGGAAGGTGTGCTAGAGAGTTTGTATATTCAAATCTGCGCGAATTAACCGTTCACCACAAAGACCATGACCACACAAATAACCCCGAAGATGGCAGTAACTGGGAATTGTTATGTCTCTATTGCCACGATAATGAGCATAGTAAATACCTAGAACATGAACGCTATGGTAGTGAAATCAAGCCTGGTGAAGATGAACACCAAGGGGCGACATACAACCCATTTGCTGATTTAGCAAAGATGATTAAGAAGTGATTGTAAAGTAATCTACTCACACTGCAACATACTAGAAGATGCCGCCAAGCCAGTAGCTTCAGTTTGTTGGGGATTGTATCAAGCTCAAGCATAAGAGTTACCCTTTATTGGTCTTTGATTACAGATTTAGTGCCTTTAATCAAAATGGGTAACTCTCAACTTTTTAAATTAAAGTGTCAGAACTGGTCGGAACTAATACTAATTAGACTAGTTGACTGGACGCCAAACACCCCACCGGTCTTTTTGATAGGCGGCCTGTGGGTTGTCGCCACCCTGAATCCACCATTGTGCTTTCCAGTTTTGACCAGCGTAAGATACTATTTCACCACCTAAGTATGTTGTTGCAGCATCCCAAGTGCCATTTTCATCTGGTTTCGGGTCCGGAGGTGTAATTTGGTCACCACCAGCAATAACTTCAAATGTAAACGTTTCTACGCTGTCGCTATTGGTTGCATGAGCAGCAAACGACAGTGTTTCGTTTTGCGTAATTGAACTTGTGTTTACTAAGATAGATGAAGTGCCGTTGTTTTGAATGCTTACCGTTGAACCTTGTGTTTGTGTTAGGTTCGCAGCTTCGCTTACTGCAATCACAACTTGGTCGCCAGCATTAACGACTTTGTCACTCTTCACAAGTTCGTAGATATCACCAGTTAGAAGTTCGATACCACCGTTATCACTATCTATAACGGAGATCTGACCTGATGCGTGACCATCCTTCGAGTTGAAGAAGTTACGTAATGGGTCGTTTTGAAAATACATGTAGTGAGACATTTCTTCATGCCAGTCACCGATAAACACGTCGCCATCTCTAAATTCTGCGTGCCAACCATTGATTTCTGATGCAAGTAGACGAGCCCAGTCATTGACGTTTGAAGCGTCAACCTTAATATCAAAACTACGTGTGACATCACCGTACTTATTGATGATATCGTATTTTACGGTGTCGCCAACTTCTGGATTGACAAACCCTTGAGGAATGTACAGATCACCACGAATAAGATCAGCTTCTGGAGGAAGAGTATCACCACCTGAGATAGTAATGTCTGAACAGTTGTAGAAGCCTTCACCAGCAGCGTCATCACGTTGCCAACGAACAAATAGAATAGCATCACCAGAACGGTCTGAAGGAATCGTAACGTCCATGCGGTATTTGCCGTTGTCCACAGGAACATTCCCCATCGTTTGAATCAAATCTAAGTCACTCCATGCTAGCGATTTACTCAAATCAGCCTCCGGCTTAGTGAGGTAAAATTGCCAAAATGATGGGTTGTGAGGTGCAGTCGGGTTAAACACAAATTCAAATGTACCCGTGTTTAGCTCGGTACGAGTCCATGCCGTATGCGGTGCACCCATCCCCTTTTTCTGAGGATCATTTGCATAACACAATGTGCCATCAGGAATTGCCGCTTTCACTGCTGCCATATTGTTATAATCGGTAATGTTCTTAGCGAATTCATTACGCTGAACAAAAGGATAAGAACCAGAGATTTCTTTTGCTTGAGCACATGCTGCATTAGGTGGGGTTCCAGACCAAACACCACCTTGTTCATAACATGTGTTCTGACGAGCACTCGGGAACTCAGACCAACCGTGAGCATTTGCAGCTGTAGGTAGTCCTGATAGGATCGTCATACCCACTGAGATCGTAAGAATGTTTATATTTGATTTCATTTTTTACTTCTACCATTTATTAGTACTAAATAACCCGAAGGTTTTTTATATGATTTATATCAATCATTTCATATTTATAGCTCTAGCGTAGTTAAATTAATATATAAATAAAATCAATGGAAGTCAGATTTTTGTTAATGTGAATGGATGTCACAATTCTTCGTTTCCCACATGCTCATAATAAGTGGCTATTTTAAAAAAAGTCCCTTTGAAACAATGACTTAAACCAATGTATTATTATTTATTAGTTATTTTTTAGAGTAAATAAACTAATAAATAATAAGTCATTAATTTATATTTAATATTTTTTTTGACATTTAAGTATAATTTATTTATTAATTTTTTACTTTAAGGTTAATTTTCAACTGCTTTGTGAGGTTTTTTAAATATGAACTTTAAGTGTAATTTGATATTTATCCCAGAAGTAAAAGACGTTTTTTGACTTTGTTATTTTTACCAATAAATTAAGTATGCTTACAGAGACTTATTGAACCGACAATTGCAGGTCTTTTGTGCAGTACCTAAATAATTAATATAAAACTAAGGACGTATTTATGTATCTAAGAAAGAGCAGTGCTACCCAGACAAACTCCATTGGTTATCGTACGTTAGGGTTAACGATGCTTTGTTCTGGTTTATTGTTGAACCCAATTTCACAAGCCATGGCGGCGGAGTTCAGCACCGATGCGGTTGCACAATCAGAAAGCGAATACTGGAGCACCTATAAGCTAGACATCAAAAACACTGGCTCAGACAGCGCAGACATGCGTGAAGCGGTGATTGAATTTGTTTTGCCAGTTGCGATTAACGATATCGGTTGGGCGTCAAATGATCTTTCATACCCATCTTGGGAAATTACCCACACGACTCAAGCTGACGGCGTGTTGAACGCTGTGACGCTCCAGTTCCCAGCAGGCTCTTGGGTAGATAGTGAGTTGGCAGCTGGTGAGTCGGCGGTGTTAACTATCTCTTTTGGCGGTGAACTGAAGGATCTCGATGCGTTTGAAAAGTCCGTTGTGGTGAAAGTGGATGGTGAAGTTATTCCTCCACCAGAGTTTTCGTTGGATATCTTATCGCCTGCAGAAAACTCAGTGATCTACACTGGCGCAAATATTGACATTATTACCAGTGTAGAGGGGCAAGGCGCAAGCAAGCTAGAGTTTTGGGTCAACAACACCAAGCTGACAGAACAACCTGTGGTAGAAGGCACAACACAATATCAACAAGCTTGGCTTCCAACGGAAATTGGCGCGGCTTCAATCACAGTGATGGCGTTCAATGAGAGCGGCGAAAAGCTAACAGAACAATCAGTGCAAGTGACGGTTGAATCAGAATCTACCGCGCCGAATCCTCCTGTGATTGAGTTTATCTCGCCAGACGCAGGCTCTACTCACCAAAAAGGCGACACGATTTCGATTTCAGCAAATATCACAGATGTGGATGATGACCTAGCAACGGTCAAGTTCTTTGCTAATGATGCAGAAGTGTGCAGCCTTGATGCGGCAACGACGCAAGACTTCTCATGTGACTGGACTGCTCAAGCGGCAGGTTCGACAACGCTTCGCGCAGAAGCTCAAGATGACGAACAACATGTTACTCGTAAGAGCCTAACCATTACTGTGACGGACACGGGCACCAGTTGTGGCGATGTTCCTCAATACGAAAATGGCGTTTCATACAAGGTGGGTGATGAAGTTACCAACATCGGTAACATCTATTCATGTACCGTAGCCGGTTGGTGTGGAAACCCAGTTTGGACGCCGGGGACCGGTCACCCAGATTATCCGGATGCGTGGAAAGAGGCGTGGGACGAAGTAGGACAATGTGATCCGAACCCAGTGCCAGTGGTGGATGTTCAATCTCCTCAAGATGGACAAAAAATTTCACCAAACCAAGCATTCGATGTGATTGTTAGTGCAACTGACGATACTGAAGTCGCTCGCGTTGACGTTCAACTAAATGGTCAAGTGGTGGCGACATCAAGCACTCCATCACAGGGGGATACTTACACCATCACGGTGCCTGCACAGGACGAAGGCCAATACACGTTAACCGTCGTCGCTTATGATGACCAAGGGGCAAGTGCAGAAGCAACACCTATTTCTCTCGCAATCACAGATAAAGATTTGGTGGTCTCACTTTCATCTCCAGTGGACGGTTCGAGCTACTTTGAAGGTCGTGCGATTTCAATCAAAGCAGAGGCGAAGAGCTACGAAGGCGACATCGCATCGGTCAGCTTTATTGCAAATGGTAATGAGCTGTTCAGAGACACTGAAGCTCCTTATGAGTATGAATGGTTAGGTGCACAGCAGGGTACTTATGCCGTCACAGCAAAAGCGATCAATACGATAAATCAAGAGCAAACTTCACCAACGTCCAACATTACCGTTAAAGAAAGTACAGGTGGTGGCGGCTTAGTTGATAACTCAGACCGCTCTATCAGCTATTTAACATCTTGGGGTTTGAATGATTACGAAGAGTTATTTAACTCAGAGGGGGATGGTTACCTATTGTCATTTGGTAAGTGGGACGCGAGCGGTAACATCACGATCTCTGATGGCATGCTAACGCCACCAGATTACAATCCGGATTGGATGCCAACACAGTACCTAGCTTGGTCAACGCTTAAGCATGACAATGAAAACGTGACTATGATGGTGGCGTTCGGTGGTCAAACGTACGAAAGCATTTGGTCAGCGATCAGCACGCCACAAAGCCGTGAAGCCGTCGCAACTGGATTGGTTGATTTGGTACATACGCCATTCCCTGTATACAAAAAGAACTTGCAGCCAGAAGAGATGGAAGGCGAATGTCTTACATCGAAACCAGATGGCAACTGTGATTACAGTAAGTACCAGTTAGCGGGTTACGTACATATTGACGGCTTGGATTTTGACTTTGAAAAAGCAGCACGAATTACTGATAAAGAGAATCAAGACCTGACCGCCTTGATCAAACTGATCCGCGAGAAAGTGGGTAACACGAAAGTGCTGTCTCTAACAACATACCACGTCGGTGCCGATCCAGTTGAATGTACGAACGCGAACGTATTTGAAAACTGCTCTTACATTGAAGAGTCTGGCCGTTCGTCTCACCACGGAGAAGTTATTGATTTGCTGAAAGCAACCAAGAATGACTTCGATTTCTTTAACGTAATGACATATGACGCAGGTAGAAACTTCCTCTACGATGTGGCGATGGCGAACTATGCTGAATATATTGGAGATAAGTCGAAAATTGTTTTAGGTAACACGATCAACAGTCAATGGGCACCGGGTGGTAACTTTGTTGAAACGCGTCAAAACAACCTAGACCGTGCTAAATGGCAGAAAGACAACGGCTACGGTGGTTTCTTTATGTGGACGCTAGGTTCAAATAACCAAGGTTTGAGCATGGCAGAGCAAGTTGACTACTTCAACGACATGATCAGTGTCAGCAAGTAGTACTCACCTCATCTTGTAATCTACTTGAACGACGGAAGGCGCTGATGCCTTCCGTTCTTTCTTCAATCTTCAGCATGGGAATACCTCTCACTCGCCGTATGCCCGTGCAAACCCTGTGGTGGTAATATGTCAAACTTAGAGTCTGGTCAGTACCAGAAAGCGGTTCTGCACGCCCAAAATAACTCATCCAAGCGCAAAAATAATTCGCCCCAATACTATGATGCCTTGAGTAAGTGGTTACACTGGATCATGGCAGTGATCATTATCTACACCATAATTGCAGGTTATGGCATGTTGTTTGTTATGGATATGCCTCAACTGTTTCATGTTTTGTCGACGCTTAATATGTCGTTCGCGACTATTGCCGCTGTGTTACTGGTTATACGTTGGCTGTGGTCTTTCTTTCGTCAGAGTCCAGAGTTACCAAATACGATTTCCAGCACACAGAAAAGCATTGCAAAACTGGCACATAGCGTCATCTATCTTGTGATGTTTGTAGTGTTTGTCAGTGGCTTTTTAATGCTGGAACATGATTACTTATTTTTTTGGCTGTTTACGATTCCAACCCCAATTTCTAATGCTGAAGTTAATGGGTTCTTTTTTATGGTTCATCGTATCGGTTGTGCCACACTAACCACCTTGGTAGCACTGCATGTAACGGCGGCATTGAAACACCATTTGGTGAGCAAGAATAACGTGTTGAAAAGTATGACCTTGAATACTTCAAAGTCAAGCCTCTAGGCAAATCAATAACATATACGCTCGGGTAATGCTGTGCGTATATGTCATATCGAAATAGCCGAAGGATGAATAACTGGACTTTGTCACTTTACTATTTAGAGCTGTTGTTCGTGGGTTCGATTTTCGCTTGATCGCGCGCCAGCTCTTCACTAAAGGTCTGCTTACGGTAAAAAAAAGTGATAACAGTGGAGTTGATGACAATAAATAGCGAGTACATTACGGGAATCAATAAGATTTGCTGCTGCATTTCACCGACGAAACTCAGGCTAACGACCAAAGCAGCAAGAGGGCCATTTTGAATGCCGGTTTCTAAGGATACCGTACGAGACTTTTGCGGATTTAGCCCTAAAAAACGTGAGAAGAGGTAACCAAAGTTAAAGCCAATTAATCCAACCATGATCACCGCGACATAAACAGTCCAGTGTGTTGTTAATAGCAATTGCCAGTTGCGTGGCACCCAAGTAACAAGCAAGAATATAATGACTAAAGCGCCTAATACGCCTCCCGTTAACTCGATTACTGCGCCAATGTTGGCATTTTTGCGCCGCAGCCAGATGCCAATTAGAGTGGGAATCAATAGCGCAAATAGCAGGCGCCCAATTTGATCGGGCGGAATACGCAGGGCATCGTCAATACCGTGGGTATAGAATTGCATCAGCAGTGGCACCATCACAAAGGCAGCGATTGTCGAGCAAATAGTCATCATAATACTCAAGCTGAGTAAGCTGCGTGAAAAATAGGCGAAAATGTTAGAAGTCGTCCCTCCGGGCATACAACCAATCAGTACCATGCCCACGGTTTGTGCAGGAGTAAGGTTAAGTAACCAAGCCAAAGCGAAGGCAATAAAGGGCATCAGTGCATACTGCGAACTGAATCCCACAGCGATAGCTTGGGGGTGTTTGAATGCAATGCGAAAATCACGAAAGGTCAGACTAGCGCCCATACCAAACATAATGATGACCATCATCATCGATAATAAGGTTTCTTCAAAAGCGCTTAACATGGTGGCCTCCTAATCAGTTGAAAGGTTGGGTTGGCCAAGAGCAATGGCACGAACATCTTTGCGAAGGACCTTGCCGACAGGGGTTTTCGGTAGCTCATTAACAAAAACGACTTTCCTGGGTACTTTATAAGCGGCAAGTGCTTTTTTACAATATTTAATCAAGGTTGGTGCATCCAAACCTTGCTCACGCAGCACCACATAAGCTTGAACTTGTTCACCGGTTAGTGGGTCGGGAACGCCGATCACCGCTGATTCCATCACCTGCGTTAAGCCAGCAATCACTTCTTCAACCTCATTGGGGTAGACATTAAATCCGCTGACAAGGATCAGATCTTTCTTCCTATCGACCAACCGTAGTCGACCATCGGGATGCATAATGGCAATATCCCCGGTGTATAACCAACCGTCTCGTAGCGCATGAGCCGTTTCTTGAGGTTGTTGCCAGTAGCCCTGCATAATTTGAACGCCTTTGGCAATCAGTTCACCCGGCTTGCCAAGTGGGACGGTATGACCTTTTTCATCAACCAAACGTAATTGAGTGCCGGGTGTGGGAATGCCAATGCAGTCGGTACGGGGATCGGTCAAGGGATTAAAACAGAGCACTGGCGAGCTTTCTGTCAGGCCATAACCTTCGACTAGAGGGCAGTGAATGGCGGTTTGCCAACGTTCAGCAACCGTGGCATGTAACGCTGTGCCGCCGGCTAAAGCGGCTTTTAGTTGCTTAGGTGGAAAAGTGGTGAACCACTCTTCGTTGAGTAGGGCGTTATACAAGGTATTCACGCCGGTCATCCAACTGATGGGGTAGTTATCAAACGCACGTTGACAGTTTTGAATTGGCCTTGGGCTCGGTACTAGAATATTGTGCGCGCCTTGATGCCAAAACTCTAACAGGTTAACGCTGAAAGCAAAAATATGATAAAGCGGTAGAGCAGTGAGCACTGTTTCTTGGCCGCTAGTGATATGCCCTTGGACTAAGCTATCCATCTGCTCTACGTTACCAAGTAAGTTACCATGGCTGAGCATAGCGCCTTTTGCAATGCCTGTGGTACCGCCTGTATATTGCAGTATTGCCGTATCGTCGCGAGTCAAACTTTGCCAATAGCTTTTGGCATTGAGATTATCGTGTTTATCGTGAAGCTGGCCAAGGTTAATGGCTTGGTCGATGGAGTGATGGGGCAGTTGGTGGGTGGGGATTACCTTGTTCCAATATTGTAATACTAACTTGAGAATGCCGCGCACCACAGGAGGAAACCATTGTGCTAAAGAGGCGACGACAACATGCTGAATGGGAGTTTGTTTAATAATGTCTTGCAGTTTATCGGTGAACATATCGCAGATCACAATCGCTTTGACCCCGGCATCGCAGAATTGATGTTTCATTTCACGTCGGCTGTAAAGTGGATTAACACTAGTCAGAATGCAGCCGGATTTTAGTACTCCCATCACCGCGACCGGTAAGCTTAAACAGTTTGGCATCTGAACCGCAACGCGATCCCCCATTTTTAAGCCAAGTTCACCGCGCAGGTAATGGGCAAAAGCGGTCGACATTTCATCTACCTGGCGAAAAGTAAGGCTGCCGTTCATGCCATTAGGCATGCAGGTGGTAAAGGCCTTACGTTGGCTGTATTTTGCGGCAGCTTCAGTCAGCATTTCTGGGATACTATTCCAAGCATGGCTGGCATTAGCATGACCTTGATGTAAGGCCAGTTGTTCAGGAGTGTAGAGTTTGACCCAAGGCGCCTGGTCATAAATAGCATCATTGGACATTAAGTGCTCACTTAACAAGTAATTTTTGTTTTTATGTTTAACTTACTAACGTATAGCACAAACAATAGAAGATGCTGATTTTAGTCATCAATTTAAAATTTTCTGACACGAAGTGTGACGTCAGCTTGCTACTTAAAGCAGCAGCATGGTTGTTCATCATCGAATGGTTCAGGCTCGACACTAAATTAAACCTAATCCTAACTAAAAAGACGAACCCAATGGTTCGCCTTTTGTTATTCAAGCTAGTTTCTAACTTAGTTATCGGTTTCCAACTTGTTTATCTGTGATCAAAAGCGATAATTACTCTTCGTAGTTGTCGATACTTGGGCACGAACAGATCAGGTTGCGGTCGCCGTAGACGTTATCGACGCGGTTAACCGTTGGCCAGTACTTCCAAGACTTAGTTGCAACCGATGGGAAGCAGCCTGTCTCGCGAGAATATGGGCGATCCCATTGCTCTTTTGCAAGATCAACTTGAGTGTGCGGTGCTTTGACTAACGGATTGTTGTCCAGTGGCCATTCACCCTCTTTGACTTTGCGCATCTCATCACGAATCGCGATCATCGCCTCACAGAAGCGGTCTAGCTCTTCAAGATCTTCTGATTCTGTCGGTTCAACCATTAGAGTACCCGCAACTGGGAACGACATGGTTGGCGCGTGGAAACCGTAATCCATCAAGCGCTTAGCGATATCTTCCTCACTGATCCCGGTCTCTTCTTTAAGCGGACGAATATCAATAATACATTCGTGCGCGACGCGGCCGTTTTTACCACGGTAAAGAACCGGATAGTGCGGACGCAGACGCTCCATCACGTAGTTGGCGTTAAGAATCGCCACTTTGGTTGCGTCTGTCAGGCCAGCTTCACCCATCATGGCAATATAAGCCCACGAGATAGGTAAAATTGATGCACTGCCAAGGTCGGCTGCAGCAACGGCAAACGCTTCGCCTTCAACACCGTTCTCGATGTGTCCTGGTAGGAATGGCGCTAGGTGAGATTTAACACCGATAGGTCCCATGCCAGGGCCGCCGCCGCCGTGCGGGATACAGAAAGTCTTGTGCAAGTTAAGGTGCGATACGTCAGAGCCAATGAAGCCAGGCGATGTCAAACCAACCTGAGCGTTCATGTTGGCACCGTCAAGGTAAACTTGGCCGCCAGCGGCGTGAACCATTTCACACACTTCTTTGACTTGCTCTTCGTATACACCGTGTGTCGAAGGGTAAGTGATCATGATGCTAGAAAGGTTTTTAGCGTGCTTTTCAATTTTCGCTGCCAGATCGTTGATGTCGATATTGCCCTCGTCATCACATGTCACCACGACGACTTTCATTGACACCATAGACGCCGTTGCAGGGTTAGTACCGTGCGCTGAGCTTGGGATCAAACAGATGTTTCGATGACCTTCACCACGGCTTTCATGATAGCGTTGAATGGCAATAAGACCTGCGTACTCGCCTGATGCGCCCGAGTTTGGTTGCAATGAGAATGCATCGTAGCCTGTGATTTCACACAGCTTCTCTTTAAGATCTTTGGCAAGTGCTGCGTAACCTGCGGCTTGATCTGCTGGAGCAAACGGGTGAATAGAGCCAAATTCTGGCCAAGTCACAGGGATCATTTCAGCAGCAGCGTTAAGCTTCATGGTACAGCTACCTAGTGGGATCATACCGTGTGTCAGTGAGAAGTCTTTGTTCTCAAGCTGCTTAAGGTAACGCATCATTTGCGTTTCGCTGTGGTGCGTATTGAACACAGGGTGCGTCAGGTATTTCGACGTGCGGCGTAGTGACTCTGGAATCGCGGCAAATTCGTTGGCAGCGATTTCTGAAGAGAGTGCAGAGACGTCTTGCTTCACGCCAAAGACGGCAAATAGTGCCTTGATGTCTTCAGTCGTGGTTGTTTCGTCAAAACTTACCCCTAATTTGCCATCAAGCTTGCGAAGGTTAAGGTCCGCCGCTTGTGCTTTGGCGTAAAGCGCTTCAGTTTGGTCAGCCGAGTTTATCGTGATGGTATCAAAGAAGCTGTTGTGCGCCAGCTCAAAGCCTGACTTAGTCAGACCTGCTGCTAGGATCGCCGTCATATGATGGGTACGACGAGCAATCGTACGTAGCCCTTCTGCACCGTGGTAGACCGCGTAGAATGAAGCCATATTGGCCAGTAGCGCCTGCGCAGTACAGATATTCGACGTCGCTTTTTCGCGGCGGATGTGCTGCTCACGGGTTTGCATCGCCATACGCAGTGCTTGGTTGCCATGCGAGTCAATCGAAACACCAATCACACGACCAGGCATAGTACGTTTATGCTTATCACGCGTTGCCATAAAGGCGGCGTGTGGGCCACCGTAGCCCATCGGTACACCAAAGCGTTGTGTTGAGCCAATCACCACATCGGCGCCCATTTCACCGGCTGGCTTAAGCAGTGCTGAGGCCAGTAAATCTGTTGCAACAGTAACCAGTGTTTTGTTGGCTTGCGCTTTGGCAATGAGGTCGGTTAGATCACGAACTTCACCCGTTGTACCTGGGTACTGGACTAAAGCGCCAAAGGCATCTTGCTCTGGTAGCGAGTCTAGTGAGCCAACGACAACGTCAAAGCCAATGTATTTTGCGCGAGTTTTGACCACTTCGATGGTTTGTGCGTGCACATCATCAGCAACGAAGAACACCTTGCTCTTGCTCTTACCTGCGCGTTTACAGAGTGTCATCGCTTCGGCAGCGGCCGTTGCTTCATCAAGCAGTGATGCATTGGCAATATCCATTGCCGTTAAGTCCATCACCATTTGTTGGAAATTAAGCAGTGACTCTAAGCGGCCTTGTGAAATTTCCGGTTGGTAAGGCGTGTACGCGGTGTACCAGCCTGGATTTTCTAGTACATTGCGCAAAATGACATTGGGTGTGAAGGTGTTGTAATAACCTTGACCAATGAAAGTGCGCTTAACTTGATTTTGGTTGGCGAACTGTTTCATCGCAACCAACATGTCCGCTTCGCTCTTTGCTTCGGCAAGCGTCATGGGTTGCTCAAGGCGAATTTGCGCCGGAACCGTTTCGTCAATTAGGGCATCGAGGCTTGTCGCCTGGATGGCGGCCAACATTTTCTGTTGATCAGATTGGTTTGGTCCGTTGTGGCGAGCAACAAACTCATTTTGTGTGCTGAGGCTTTGAAGTAATTCAGTCATTGTCCTTTACCTGCTCCGTGTTCGGCTTATGGCTATCGTTACTGATATCTCTGGTTATACGTCCGAACTTAGAAAAAAAGCTGCCACCCAAAGTGGGGGGCAGCTTTCCGATTGTTCCTAATTACTCGTCTTCGATTGAGCTTAGGTACTCTTGCGCGTCTTTTAGATTGTCGAGTTCAGATGGGTCAGCCATCTTCACTTTAACAATCCAGCCGCCTTCATAAGGTTCTTCGTTAATAAGCTCTGGGCTATCTTCTAGTTCTTCATTGATCTCTACAATTTCACCAGTAATAGGTGCGTAGATATCTGAAGCGGCTTTAACAGACTCAACCAGTGAGAAGCTATCACCGGCTTCTATCTCGCTTTCAACTTCTGGAAGGTCAACGAAAACGACGTCACCAAGCATCTCTTGTGCATGTTCTGAAATACCGATCGTTACCGTACCGTCACCGTTGTCACGTACCCACTCGTGGCTATCTGCAAACTTCAGTGTGTTGTCCATTGCTTATTCTCCAAAAATAACTTTGATTAAATTGTTTATTGGTAAAGAGGGAAGCGAGCACACAATAGTTTCACTTCTTTGCGAACGCGTTGCTCGACAGCTTCGTTGCCTTCAGGGTTTTCAACTAACCCATCCAGAACGTCGCCAATCCAATTGCCGATAAGTTTGAATTCTTCAGCGCCAAAGCCGCGGCTTGTTCCCGCAGGCGATCCTAAACGGATGCCTGATGTAATCATAGGTTTCTCTGAATCGAACGGGATGCCGTTTTTGTTACATGTGATCCCTGCACGCTCTAATGCTTCTTCGGTCTGATTACCTTTCAAGCCCTTAGGGCGAAGGTCAACCAACATTAGGTGCGTATCTGTTCCGCCAGTCACAATGTCACAACCGCGAGTTTGCAATACTTCAGCGAGAACTTTTGCGTTGTTGATCACTGAATCAATATAAGTTGAAAATTCAGGGCCAAGCGCTTCGCCAAAGGCAACGGCTTTAGCGGCGATAACGTGCATTAGTGGGCCACCTTGCAGACCAGGGAACACGGCGGAATTGATTTTCTTGATGATGTCTTCGTGGTTAGTCAGGGTCATGCCGCCACGAGGGCCACGTAACGTTTTGTGTGTTGTCGTAGTAACAACGTGTGCGTATGGCAGTGGGCTTGGGTGCGCACCGGTGGCAATCAAACCTGCGATGTGCGCCATATCGACCATTAATATCGCATCGACTTCGTCGGCAATGGCGCGAAACTTAGCAAAATCAATAATACGAGGGATCGCACTGCCGCCTGCAATGATCATTTTTGGCTTGTGTTCTAAAGCCAAAGCACGCACGTCATCGTAGTTGATTTCTAGTGTTTCGCGATCAACACCATATTGAATGGCATTAAACCATTTACCCGATAGGGCAGGGCGTGCACCGTGAGTTAAATGGCCACCTGCATCAAGCGACATTCCCAAGATGGTATCGCCCGGTTGTAGTAGTGCCAGTTTCACCGCACCATTGGCTTGCGCGCCAGAATGAGGTTGAACATTTGCGTATTCACACTTAAATAATCGCTTAGCGCGCTCAATGGCGATCGCTTCAACCGTATCAACATGTTCACAACCTCCGTAATAACGACGGCCAGGGTAACCTTCTGCATACTTGTTGGTTAGACAAGTGCCTTGGGCTTGCATTACCGCTTTAGAGACAATGTTCTCTGAAGCGATAAGCTCGATTTGTTCGTTCTGACGAGTGAACTCGGCCTGAATTCCGGCGAAAACAGCGTCGTCTGTAGCAGCAAGGTTAGTAGAGAAAAAATTCTCTAGGCTGTGATTTTGAAACGGTTTGTTCATGGTAGATGACCTTCCATTCGTGCCAGCGAGCTTATTATGTGCTTTAGTGATTCTCGCTGGCTCTGCGTTTATTACTGTTCTTATCTACGTAAGAGCAGGGTGAATTTCTGTACCCCAAAATGGTGGGGAAAGCCGATTCCAAGCGTTAAAATAGCCAACGTTTGGTGTCGGAAATCGCATCTCTACAACTAACAAGTTGGTAACATAGCGGTTGTCGTAACAACAATCAATAAAAAATTTCCTATTGGAAACAAGGTTTCTATTTTTGTTAGCGAGAGCACGGTTTATTTGTTGTTCGTACCTTTCCTCTACTATGCGCTTGGTGCACAATGAAAATCACACAGGATGTAGCTACATATTTAAGAGGGAAGCATGCCCGAAGATATCTATGACGAGTACCCGTCATTGACTCTGGCAAAAGAGTCTATTGATGAAAATATCGAGCCACTGAAACTAGGGCCACGTATAAAAGAGATTCGTGGCAAGTTAGGGATCACCCTTGAAGAGGCCAGTCAGCGAACCGGACTCGCTCGCTCAACGTTAAGCAAAATCGAAAACGAACAAATTTCCCCAACGTTTCAAGCAATGCAGAAACTTGCGATGGGCTTGCAGATAGATATGCCGCAACTCTTTGAGCCACCAAGAAAAAAAGTGGCAACAGGGCGAAGGGACATTACTAAGTCAGACCAAGGAAAGCCGCATCCGACGCCAACGTATGAACATGAACTGTTGGCGACACAGCTTTCAAATAAAAAAATGATGCCGTTCAAAAGCCAAGTGCATGCCCGCAATTTTGAAGAGTACAGTGATTGGGTTCGTCATGACGGTGAAGAATTTTTGTTGATTCTGTCTGGCTCGGTTATGTTCTATTCAGAGTTCTATGAACCGGTTGAAATGAACCAAGGTGACAGCGTTTATTATGACGCTAATATGGGCCATATGTTGGTTTCAACCAGTGAGAAAGATGCCCATATTCTGTGGGTGACGGCTAAATAATCATCGGATTCGTTGATTTCCGATAGTGGAAGCAACCGTTTGCTTTTGTAACTTAAATCAGTAAAATAGCGCCGTCTTGGTTGAATTGAAGCCAAGGCGGCGCTTATTTTTGTCTGTGATGAATGTGAATATGATGTTAAGCATCACATTTTGCATACTTCTCAACGCGTTGATCGTGCAAATTATCTCCACTCGTGTTTATTATTGGAAACAAGGTTTCCTTGCATGGAAAACGAACCTGATTAAACGGAGACAACAATGACTCAAGAACTACTTAAAACCCCTTTGCATGCATTGCACATTGAAGCCGGTGCGAAGATGGTTCCTTTCGCAGGCTACGATATGCCTGTTCAATATAAGTTGGGTGTCAAGAAAGAGCACTTGCATACTCGTGATGCCGCTGGCCTATTTGATGTGTCACATATGGGGCAGTTACGTCTACACGGTGTGGGCGCGGCCGCGTTTCTTGAGTCTCTAGTTCCTGTCGACATTATCGATCTGTCAAATGGAAATCAGCGTTATGCCTTCTTTACCAATGAGCAAGGCGGCATTATGGATGACCTTATGGTGGCCAACTTAGGTGACCATCTGTTTGTGGTTGTGAACGCCGCTTGTAAAGACCAAGATATCCAGCACCTAGAAGCACACCTTCCAGCAGGTGTTGAACTTGAGATCATTGATGATCGCGCCCTGCTTGCTCTGCAAGGACCGAAAGCGGTGGACGTGCTCAAGCGTTTTAATGCTGATGTCGCAGACATGGTGTTTATGGATGTTAGAAAGCTCGAGCTACTGGGTGTGGAGTGTATTATCAGCCGCAGCGGTTACACGGGTGAAGATGGTTATGAAATTTCAGTGCCGAACACACACGCTGAACCGCTAGCGCAACAACTCACGGCAGAACAAGAAGTCGAGTGGATTGGTTTGGGGGCGCGCGACTCATTGCGTCTGGAGTGTGGCTTGTGCCTTTATGGTCATGACTTAGACACAACCACCACGCCTGTCGAGGCGAGTCTACTATGGGGTATTCAAAAAGTACGCCGTATTGGTGGTGAGCGCGAAGGTGGCTTCCCTGGCGCTGATATCATTCTTAACCAAATTGAAACTAAGGATGTATCACGTAAGCGTGTTGGCCTCGTTGGTCAAACCAAAGCACCAGTGCGTGAAGGTGCTGAGCTGTTTGACGCACAAGATAACAAAATTGGTGTTGTCACCAGTGGTACTGCAGGTCCAAATGCGGGCAAACCCGTGTCCATGGCGTATGTTCGCGCCGATTTAGCCGCCATTGGTACCGAGGTTTTTGCTGATGTACGTGGTAAAAAGCTACCGATGACGGTTGAGAAAATGCCATTTGTCCCACAGCGTTATTATCGTGGTTAAATTATTACCTGTTTATTAACCCTAGCCTCTTTCTTAGAGGCTTTTTATCGTTTGATTAAAGCGAAAATCGAGAGTTAAAGCTGGAGCGGTGATAAATTGTCAGCATGGTCAGCAAGGTAATGAATGGATCAGATACGTTTCGTGAACTAGGATTACAGTGAGTTATTTTTGAGGCATACATATGATTCGATTGACCTTATTAGGTTGCATATTGCTCATCTCGTTTAGAACTTTGTCTGTTGAAGTGTCGCCCTTCATTGTGAATGGTTCTGATGCGTCGATCAGTAATTACCCATCTTTTGCTAGCCTATTCTATCGAAATGGCGGTATGTACAGTACTTCGCCTTACTGTGGTGCCACGATGATCAATGATCAATATGTTTTGACTGCTGCCCACTGTATATACGATGACAATAACTTAATGCTATATACCGTGGTCGCACCGCAGTTAGAAGATAAAAGCTATTTTCTGTCTAACCAACAATCGAGGGCACAAGCCTTTTACTACCCTGACAATTATCAAGATTCTGAAATCGAGCTGTGGCCGAATGACATTGCGATCATTAAATTAGAAACACCGCTTATGATCTCGGATTACTCAGCGTTACTGAACTCAACCATCAATAATGCATTTTCTTCGATGGGTACCTATAAAACCATTGGTCATGGATACATTGAGGGGAATGTACCGAGTGGGTCACGCTTGCTTGAAACCGATTTAAATTACGTAAGTACAGCTACATGCCAGGCGGTATTTGGCAGCAAGATTACCTCTAGCCAGCTCTGTTTTGATGGTGCTCTTGATGGCAACTATAAAAATTCGACCTGTAGTGGAGACTCTGGTGGGCCTGTCTACTGGTTACACGGTAGCCAATATATTCAAATTGGAATCACTAGCTTTGGTCCTTCCATATGTGGCAATAAAGATATTAATGTTACTTCAGTCTTTACCGACGTTTATGACTATCGAGGTTGGATCACTCGAGTAATTAACGGTCTTGAGGTTCCTAAAGCTTACGTTACAACCAATAATGGCGTGAGAGTATTGGTTAATAATGATGCGATAGCTAACGTGTCTGTAAGTCCATCATCAGGTGATAGCGGTGGATCGATTCCACCGTTTAACTTGTGGCTGCTAAGCTTAATTATTTTGTCGAGATATCAAAAAAATTGGGTTTTGTGACCTAAAATTTTTGCCTTAGAGTCGATAAGAGCACCCAATGTCTTTTGCTTAATCGTTTAGGGCTTGAGAATTGTTCAGGCCTGTATTTTGGTGATTTAAAAAATGCAGTGTTTGGCGTAGCTGGTTGCTTCGTTACTGCTCCAGTCGCCTTTAGGTTTGTCTGCCAAACTATTGCACCACGGCTCACTACCAACCGCATCTAATAAAACACAATGTTTAGCGTAGTCCATTGCTCCCTGAGCACTCCATTCACTCTTGGTGGTATCTGCCATTTTATCGCACCAAGCTTGTGTACCGATCTCATCTTGACATGCGCTGAGTAGCACAAGTGCGCTAAGTGACCATAGCGTTTTCATCATTGTCGTATTCCTAAAGTGGTTTGGTTCAACTATACCAATATTTGATAAAAAGTCTGTTTGGCGGGGGTAAAAATGGCTATTTTACTTGCTGATGAATTTGTCACTTGGTGATAGGGATCACTGAGTAAAAGAGAGTTTATCAGTGTAAAAAGATCCATTTCACATTCTTGTTATTGACCGCTCGCATATTTGCAGTCAGCCATTATTATTTCATCGAAACGTTTCGATGAGTTGTTTCCTACCAATAAAAAGTACTTTTTGAAGCGCTCATGGTTAAACAAACGTCTATTTTTTAAGGTCGATGAGATGAAAAAACACACCCTACTACATTCAGAGCTGTCCTATTTGGTGGCCACTCTGGGTCACACCGATGAAATCACGATCTGTGATGCAGGTTTACCGATCCCTGAACAGGTTCAGCGCATTGACTTAGCATTAACTCATGGGGTGCCTTCATTTCTTGAAACGGTAAGAGTGATTCTGTCTGAGTCACAGATAGAGGGAGTGATCATCGCGCAAGAGTTTAAAACGGTCAGCCCGACTCATCACGATGCACTGATTCGAGAACTTGCACTAGAGAGTGAGTCAATCGGTAAAGAGATCGCGATTCATTACGTTTCTCACGACGAATTTAAACATCGCAGTGCGCAAAGCCGAGCCATTGTACGCACCGGTGAATGCACGCCGTATGCGAACGTTATATTTCAAGCTGGCGTTGTTTTCTAAACGAAGCAACAGGAAGGAAGCATTATGACTCAAGCCATATTACAACTAAGTGAGATTGAGAAAGCTTTTCCCGGTGTTAAGGCGCTAGATAAAGCGAGCCTGAATGTTTACCCAGGCCGTGTCATGGCGCTGATGGGCGAAAATGGTGCAGGTAAGTCGACCTTAATGAAAGTGTTGACGGGCATTTATACTCTAGATGCAGGATCGATCCACTATCTAAGTGAACCTGCAGCGTTTAAAGGGCCGCGTGACTCGCAGCAAGCGGGCATCAGTATTATTCATCAGGAACTGAACCTAATTCCCGAGTTGACCATAGCCGAGAACATTTTCTTAGGCCGTGAATTCACCAATGCGTTTGGTGGGATTCAGTGGCAAAAAATGTACGCAGAAGCCGATAAGTTGCTCGCTAGGTTGAACGTGAAACACAGCTCAAAAACCCTGTTAGGTGACTTGAGCTTGGGCGAACAGCAGATGGTCGAAATTGCCAAAGCGCTGTCGTTCAAGTCAAAAGTGATCATCATGGATGAGCCTACGGACGCACTGACAGACACTGAAACAGAGTCTTTGTTTAACGTTATTCACGAGTTGCGCGCACAGGGGTGTGGCATTGTTTACATCTCGCACCGATTAAAAGAAATATTCCAAATTTGTGATGACATCACTGTGCTGCGCGATGGCAAGTTCATTGGTCAATGCCTTGTCAGTGACACGGACGAAGATGGCCTGATTGAGATGATGGTGGGGCGTAAACTTGATGAGCAGTACCCCCGCATTGATGTGCGCCATGGCGATACGTGTCTTGAAGTGGTTGGCCTGACTGGGTCGGGTGTTCATGATGTGAGTTTCACTCTCAAACGTGGTGAGATCTTGGGTGTGTCAGGCTTGATGGGCGCAGGACGTACTGAACTGATGAAAGTGATTTACGGCGCACTGCCAAGTGAGCGGGGTGTGATTAACCTCGACAATAAAACCATTAACCCTATCTCTCCTCAAGATGGATTAGCCAACGGCATCGCCTATATTTCGGAAGACCGCAAAGGTGAAGGTCTGGTGCTTGGCTTGTCGGTTAAAGACAACATGTCGCTATGCGCTTTAGACAAGCTGACCAAGGGTGGCCGAATTCAGCATGATCAAGAAGCGATCGCGGTTGAAGACTTCATTAAGCTGTTCAATATCAAAACGCCAACTCGTGAGCAGATCATCGGTAACTTGTCGGGGGGGAACCAACAAAAAGTTGCGATCGCGAAAGGTTTGATGACTAAACCCAAAGTGTTGATTCTAGATGAGCCAACGCGCGGTGTTGATGTTGGAGCGAAGAAAGAAATCTATCAACTGATCAATAAATTTAAAGCCGATGGCATGAGCATTATTCTGGTTTCATCGGAAATGCCTGAAGTGCTAGGTATGAGTGACCGCATCATGGTGATGCATGAAGGTCGAATCAGTGGTGTATTTGACGCCAAAGACGCGGATCAAGAAACACTTCTTGCTTGTGCCGTAGGAAAAAAAATTAACGAGGAAGCAGCATGAGTATCGATACCATGAGCAAATCAAGTCCAACCCACAACAAAAAGCGGCTTAGTAAAGAGTGGCTAATTGAGCAAAAGTCGTTGATTGCGTTACTTTTGTTAATTGCTGTTGTCTCATTTTTGAACCCCAACTTTTTTACGCTCGATAACATCCTCAACATTTTGCGTCAGACATCGGTCAACGCGATCATTGCGGTGGGGATGACATTGGTCATTTTAACCGCCGGTATTGATTTAAGTGTCGGCTCGGTGCTGGCATTGTGTGGCGCTTTTGCCGCGAGTTTGATCGGGCTTGAAGTACCCGTGTTGATAGCGGTGCCGACCGCGCTGATTGCCGGTGCTGCTCTTGGTGCCATCAGCGGCATCATCATTGCCAAAGGCAAAGTGCAAGCTTTCATTGCTACGTTAGTGACCATGACCCTGCTACGCGGTGTGACTATGGTCTACACTGATGGTCGACCTATTTCAACAGGCTTTACTGACACGGCTGACGCGTTTGCTTGGTTCGGTACTGGTTATGCGTTAGGTATTCCCGTTCCTGTCTGGATGATGGTGATTGTGTTTGCTGCGGTTTGGTATTTACTCAATCACACCCGTTTTGGCCGTTACGTCTATGCGTTAGGCGGTAACGAATCGGCAACGCGTCTGTCGGGCATCAATGTGGATCGTGTCAAAATTGGCGTCTACGCAATCTGTGGTTTACTAGCGGCACTTGCGGGCATCATTGTGACTTCACGTCTGTCTTCAGCGCAACCAACGGCTGGTATGGGCTATGAACTGGATGCTATCGCTGCGGTTGTACTTGGCGGTACCAGTTTGATGGGGGGTAAAGGCCGTATTATGGGGACGTTGATCGGTGCACTGATTATTGGTTTCCTCAACAACGCCCTCAACCTGCTCGATGTTTCCTCCTACTTCCAAATGATCGCAAAAGCAGTGGTTATCTTACTGGCGGTATTGGTAGACAACAAAAACAAGTAAAACATAACAAAACTAAAACGGGTCAAGTGAGGTTGCTTGACCCACCCTACACAAGGACTGAGAAAATGAAAAAACTCGCAACTCTTATCTCCGCGGCACTACTTTCTTCAACCGTTTCTGTTTCGGCGCAAGCGCAAGATACGATGGCTATCGTACTGTCAACGCTAAACAACCCATTTTTTGTCACAATGAAAGATGGCGCAGAGGCGAAAGCGAAAGAACTTGGTTATGAACTTATTGTACTTGATTCACAAAATGACCCGAGCAAAGAACTTTCGAACATCGAAGATCTGACAGTTCGTGGTGTGAAAGCCATTTTGATTAACCCAACAGATTCTGACGCTGTGTCTAATGCCATTCGTATGGCAAACCGCTCAAACATCCCTGTACTGACTTTAGATCGTGGTGCTAGTCGTGGAGACGTTGTCAGTCATATCGCCTCTGACAACGTAGTTGGTGGTGAAATGGCGGGTAACTACATTGTTGAAAAAGTCGGCATGAAAGCGAAAGTCATTCAATTAGAAGGTATCGCAGGAACCTCAGCGGCACGTGAGCGTGGTGAAGGTTTCATGAACGCGGTTAAAGGCAGCGAGATGGATGTGCTAGCCAGCCAACCGGCTGACTTTGACCGTACCAAAGGTCTTAACGTGATGGAAAACCTACTGGCGGCCAACCCAGAGGTTCAAGCCGTCTTCGCACAAAACGATGAGATGGCATTGGGCGCACTGCGCGCAGTACAAGCGTCGGGCAAAGATGTGATGATTGTTGGCTTTGATGGTACCGACGACGGTATTGCAGCCGTTAAACGTGGCAAATTATCAGCGACCATTGCTCAGCAACCAGACCTGATTGGTGCGCTAGGCATTGAAACGGCTGACCAAGTGCTTAAAGGCATGGCAGTAGAAGAGTACATCCCCGTACCTCTTAAAGTGATTACTGAGTAAGCCATAATTTGTCCTCCTTGCCGTTTTAATTTGTGCTTTCGGTAAGGAGGGCCAATAGTCATGTGTTTTATCACAGAGCACATTACTATTTCTCCTGTTCACATCTATTGGGCTCAATCGAGCCGAGGACAACCTTATGAATAAGTTAGTGGTTTTAGGTAGTGTTAACGCTGACCATGTTCTGCAAGTACCTTCTTTCCCTCGCCCAGGCGAGACGTTACATGGTCGTAACTATCAAGTTATTCCCGGTGGTAAAGGTGCCAATCAAGCGGTTGCGGCGGCGCGATTAAACGCCGATACCGGTTTTATTGCCTGTGTGGGTGATGACGCGTTTGGCATCAACATTCGTGAAAATTTCAAAATGGATAACATCAATATCGCGGGTGTAAAAATGGCGCCCAATTGCCCAACAGGGATTGCGATGATCCAGGTATCAGATAGCGGTGAAAACAGCATTTGCATTTCAGCAGAAGCGAACGCCAAGCTGACGGTTGAGACTCTTGAGCCTGACTTAGAGTCGATTCGCCAAGCCAAATACTTGTTGATGCAGCTTGAAACGCCGATGTGTGGCATTGAAAAGGCTGCGCAAGTGGCAAAGCAAGCGCGTACCAACGTGATTCTAAACCCAGCACCCGCGCACACGTTGTCTGATGCACTTCTCGCTTGCGTCGATGTGATTACACCCAATGAAACCGAAGCCGAAGTACTAACGGGGATCACGGTCAGTGATAATGACAGTGCGCAACAAGCGGCGAATGCACTGCATCAAAAAGGCATTGAAATCGTGATGATTACGCTTGGCGCAAAAGGAGTGTGGCTTAGCCAGAACGGTCGTGGTCAATTGATTGAAGGTTTTAAGGTCGATGTGACAGATACCACCGCAGCGGGCGATACATTTAATGGGGCATTGGTCACTGGTTTACTTGAGGATTTGCCTTTAGAATCAGCGATTAAGTTTGCTCATGCTGCCGCAGCTATTTCGGTGACGCGTTTTGGGGCTCAAACCTCAATTCCATCACGTCAAGAAGTCGATGCGTTTTTAGCTGAGTACCGTTAACTGACAGCACATATGCGGAGTAAGTCACATGGCGACAATGAAAGATATTGCGAGATTGGCGCAAGTCTCGACCTCTACGGTGAGCCATGTGATCAATAAATCTCGTTTTGTCAGTGAAGAGATTTCTCAGCGAGTAAACCAAGCGGCTCAGGAGTTAAACTATCGTCCCTCAGCGTTGGCGCGTAGCTTAAAAATGAATCGTACCAAAACGATTGGTATGTTGGTGACCACCTCAACCAACCCGTTTTTTGGCGAAGTGGTTAAAGGGGTTGAACGAAGTTGTTATCAGCAAGGTTACAATCTTATTCTGTGCAATACCGAAGGTGATAACCTTCGGATGCGTGAGTCAATCAACACCTTGCTGCAAAAGCGGGTCGATGGACTGATTTTGATGTGTTCCTCGCTTGAAGGCGAACGTATCGACGTATTTGAACAATACCCTGACATCCCTGTGGTGGTGATGGATTGGGGACCAATGTTGTTTACCAGTGACAAAATTCAAGATAACTCATTGCGTGGTGGTTATTTGGCCGCCAAACACCTGATTGATAACGGTCACACAGATATTGGTTGTATTACTGGGCCGTTAGTCAAGCATCAGGCTCAAATGCGCTACGAGGGTTACAAACGCGCATTAAATGAGGTCGGACTCAACTTCAATTCAGATTGGATCATTGAATCTGATTTTGAATGTGAAGGTGGCTACGAAGCGTTCAATAAAATGCATCAAAATGGACCGTTACCCAGTGCCATCTTCGTTTGCAACGACATGATGGCACTAGGTGTTATCAACGCAGCCAATGAAAAAGGGGTTGCTATCCCGCAACAGCTTTCGATTATTGGTTATGATGATATTCATATTGCCAAATTTATGACTCCCTCACTCACCACCATTCACCAGCCCAAGTATCGCCTCGGTAAAGCGGCAGTTGAAGCGGTGTTAAAAAAACTTGCGGATGCGCAGTGTGAAGCGCAGATTGTTCAATTAGAACCGACCTTAGTTGAGCGCTCGACCGTCAAGCGTTTGAACACGGAAAGCGGCACTATATAAGCAGCCAACGATTACTTACTCATTGTCTAAGTCAGTTGGCAGGGTGCGCGGTAAAGTGAAGATAAAGTGAACCCCGTTACCTGGCTGTGAATCAAAGTGCAACTGCCCTTTGAGTTTTTTATGTACCAAATTGAACACCAAATTCAATCCTAATCCTGACCCGCCCATGCCTCGCTTACTGGTATAAAAAGGTTCAAAAATCTTTTGATGGAGTGATGCGTCAACGCCAGCGCCATTGTCACGGTATTCGACGATAATGTCTTCATCTTGCTGTCTTAATTCAATCACAATCTGGGGTTCGTTTTGGTGTTCAAACGCATGATTAATGCTGTTCATGATTAGGTTCGAAATCACCTGAGTTAGTACGCCCGACAAGCTACTCATGGTTATTGACCTGTCACCTTCAATACGCGGTGTGACGGGCACTTTGCGTGTCTCTGGGTGAAGGCTCGCCAACAGTGCGTCGAGAACTTGATAGACGTTAAAATTGCTTCGACTTTCAGATACTTGATCAACCGCGGTTTGCTTAAAGTCGCGCACCAGTTTTGCGGCGCGATTGAGGTTATGCTCTAACATCGAATGGCTTTCACCCAGCGTTGCCATTAACGATTCAAATTGCTCACTGGTCAGCGTTTGTGTGGCAAAAGCATGTTTCGCTTGGTTGACGGTCTCTTGAATCACTGAGGTGGCGGTCACCGCAATACCGAGAGGGGTGTTGACCTCATGAGCAACGCCTGCGACAAGGCCTCCGAGGGCGGCGAGCTTTTCAGACTCGATCAGTTGTTCTTGAGTACGTTGCAATTGCTGCATGCTCTGTTTTAGATCCAATGTCCGTATGGCAACCGTATGTTCGAGTGATTGATTGAATTGCTCTAACTCGATTTGGGTAAGCTTGAGCTCAGTAATATTGAGCGCGGTACCGCGAAAACCGATGAAATGGCTGTCGTCAAAACGGGCCTTGGCTTGAAATAAGAGGTAGTGCGTGATGCTGTTCAGCGTCAAATGCACTTCACATCGACTAAAGTCACCCTGGCGCGTCAAATAGTGCTGTAACGTTTCACAATCTGCCAAGGCAGGGATCAAGCTCAGTTGCGGCTTGGTGTCGGGCTGAATTTCCAGCGCTTCCTGCATGCTTTCGGAACAGTAAACTAACTCACCTAACGCATTGGTTTCCCATAACCAATCGGAAGAGATGTGGGCAAACTCATGGAACCTCTCTCGTTCTTGCTGAATGCTGTTATAAAGCAGTGTGACATTTTGTGTGATTTTGTTGGTCTCATTGCCAAGCCAGTCAAGTTCGTCCTGTTTCTCTGTTATCCAGGCATGATGCTCAAGAGTTAAAGGTTCTTTAGGATGACGAGGATTGTATTTTCTGAGGTATTGAGCGATGGCAAAAACGCGTTGATTGACGCTCTTGTGAAACACCATAAGCACAAGATAACAGACAAGCAGTGTCTTGGCTGCATTTAATAACAGAGTGTATATTGCTTGTCTGATAAGGTAATCGTAAATCTCTGTAGCGTCGGTTTGAATAAAAATGGTTCCAACTGATTCAACAAGAGAAGAGTTAGGGTGGCGATAGAGTAGGGTAAATTGCTGCGTAATCGGATGCTTAGCATTTGGTATACCAGCTTCCAATTGGTAGTCACCGCTGTTGACACGTAAATAATCAAGTTTAGGTAAGTTGACTAAGCCGTTAAGTTCTTGTTTCAAAGATGAAAGATCGAAGCTCCACAGTGAGGTCGCGAGTAGTGGGGCGTGAATATCACGTATTTCTAGTTGTCGTTGCTCGACGGCATCGAATTCATGAGTATATTCCCAAGAAAGTTGCAGTAGAGTAGTAAAGACGGTGATGGCGCCACTGAGCAAAACCATGATTAAGATAATGCGCCGTCCTATTCGGCTATAGAATGGGCTCTCATGGCTATATTCAATACTTTTGCTACGATTCATAAATTACCTCGTTTTTATCAGTATAGTCATTAAATAAATATTGAGTGTGCTCAGAGTTGGAGAGTTGCGCTAAGTCAACTACACTCAATTCATACTTTCGTGGGAGTGGTATGATGCGTTGGGTCTTGATTTGGATTTGGCTGTTATTTGCTGCGTCACCTGTTTGGGCGACAAAAGTACTGTTAGTAGAAAGCTACCACTCAGAGTATCCATGGGACGCTAGCTATGTTGAAGGGCTAACCGAAACCCTTGAACCAGGCGTGGAGCTCATGACCTATCAAATGGACACCAAACGGCTTCCTGTAGAAAAACACCAAGCTCAAGCTGAGAAAGCTTTTGCGGTCTACCAACAGTATCAGCCAGAGATTGTGATTCTAGGCGATGACAACGCATTCAATTACCTGTTGCCTAAGTTATATCAACAACCTATTTCTATCGTTTTCCTCGGGGTTAATGCCAACCCGAGAGCGTTACTGATGCAATATCGCGGTCAAGCGAAGGTGACGGGAGTATTAGAGCGACCATCGTTTGTCAAATCTCTGATTGAACTTCGCCGCCTATTTGCTAATGAGTCGTTTTCGGTTCGAATTTTGTTTGATTCTGGCGTGACGTCGAGGATTGCCAAAGACTATATTGAAAAACAGTACAGTTTAATTAAAAACACTCTGGGGATTGACGTTGAAATTGAAGTGATACAAACGATGCCACAATGGCAGCAGACCGTCCTTAATGCTAAACAAGCAGGTTTCAGTGTCATTATTGTCGGTTTGTATCAAACACTCGTCGATGAAGAGGGTAATCATGTGGTTGATACAGAGGTGATCTCATGGACGAACCGTCATTCACCGTTACCTATTTTCGCTTTCTGGGATTTTGCAGTGGGAGAGAATAAAGCGGCTGGTGGTGTGGTTTTATTTGGGCGCAGTCAGGGTGTACACGCCGCTAATCTCGTTAATGAGATCATTCAAACCGGGCACGAACCGATTATTCCTATCGTGACAGATAATCAAGGGCAAGCGATCTATTCGCGTAAAGAATTCCAACGATGGGGATTGAATATGCCTTACCATTGGCAAGCAATTGAGTAGTTTGCGGGTAATTTGATTGAAGAAAAGCAGAAGTTTGAAGTAACACGGTCTATTCGATTTACAATCTTTTGCTTTACGGTTAAAAAGAACAAAAGTATCAGCGACTATTGACGATAATATGTTGTGATCAAACTAAGAAAGAAGAATTATGAGCGGATCAAATAGTACGATATTGACGGAGAGTGGTACCAATGAGCTAGAAATCATTGAGTTTCACCTAGTGAAAGAGCTTGCTGATGGAAGCAAAAAAACCTGTTATTACGGAATAAATGTCGCCAAGGTACGTGAAGTTATCCAGGTTCCTGAAACGACAGATTATCCGAATGCGCAGCCACATATGGTGGGGGTTTTTTCTTCGCGAGATGTCTTAACGCCCTTAGTTGACTTAGCGGGTTGGCTTGATGTCCCGACCAACAATGATTTAAAACGTAAGTTTGTGATCGTGACTGATTTTAACAATATGACTAATGGTTTTCTTATTGATAGCATTAGCCGTATTCACCGTATTTCGTGGAATGATGTTGAGTCGCCAAGTCAATTTCTAGAAGCGGGTGAGCAAGATTGTGTTGTCGCTGTTGTTCGTAAAGATGGCAACCTGATCATGATTCTTGATTTCGAGAAGATCATTGCCGATATCAACCCAGAATTGAGTATGGAAAAATACGATGTGACCGTCGATAAATCGGTAGACCTGAATCAACGTATGATCACTAAACGTAACGCGAAGACCGTTATGGTGGTTGATGACTCTGCCTTCATTCGTTCCATGATCCAAGAAACGTTAACTTCAGCAGGCTACAACGTTATTGCGTGTAAAGATGGCGGTGAAGCATATGACAAATTGATGAGCCTTATTGAAGTGGCAAAAAAAGAGAATATGCCAATCAGTGAGTTTATTGACGGTGTGGTTACGGACGTTGAGATGCCACGGATGGATGGTATGCACTTAGTGAAACGTCTGCGTGAAAGTGAAGTTTATTCGGTAATACCTATCGTCATGTTTTCATCATTGATGAGTGAAGATAACCGGACTAAAGCCTTAGCGTTGGGTGCTAACGATACGATTACCAAGCCAGAGATCGGCCGAATGGTAACCTTAATGGATAAGTACATCTTTGCTAAAAACGAATAAATTTTCCCCAGTATAAAAAAGGATACGCACTGCGTATCCTTTTTTTGTGTAGCTGTGAGGCTTAAGCTTCAGTAGTGCGACGACCATGACCACGTTCGCCACGGAAGTTGCCACGTTTGTCACCGCCGCGGTTACGATCGAAACGACGTTCACCATCGCGACCAGCGCCACCTTCACGTTTACCGCGGTAACCACCTTCACTACGACCACCACTGCGGAAACCACTTTCACGACGGCCACGAGGCTCGCGGAAATCATCAAAGTCACAGACAACAGCGTCAACTTGTTTTTGACGAATACGTAGCTTGCGCAATTTACCTGCAGTTTCAGAAGACATTGCTTTTGGTAGCTGAACGTAGGTTTCACCTTGAGCAAGTTTAATTGCACCGATAGAACCTTTTGTGAGACCAAGCTCATTCGCTAGTGCGCCAACGATATCTTTAACTTGAACGCCTTGCTCGCGACCAACTTGCAACTGGTAAGTATCCCAGTCTTGGTTGTTGGTACTACGACCACCTTCACGGCCATCACGACCTGTTTCGCGACGGTCTTTGCGACGTAGCTTATCACGCTCAATAGCTTCAATCATTGGGTCTTCGCCAACATAGAATAGTGGGCGCTTACCTTGCTGACGTTTAAGTAGAATCGCGGCGAGTGTCGCTGCGTCTAGCTCTAGAGACTCTTGCAGTTTTTCAACCAGCGTAGAGAACTTCTCTAATGCTTTGTGTTCTTTTTCAGTTTCTAGCTCAGCGCCAAGTTTAGCTAAGCGTGACTCTGCCACTTTGTCACGGTGTGGAAGCTGAATCTCTTCCATTGATGACTTAGTTACACGTTCGATAGTACGAAGCATACGTAGTTGGTTGGGACGAACCAAAAGGATCGCTTTACCTTTACGTCCTGCACGACCAGTACGGCCGATACGGTGGATGTAAGACTCAACATCGAATGGAATATCGTAGTTAAATACGTGTGTAATACGTGCAACATCAAGACCACGAGCAACAACGTCAGTCGCGACTAAGATGTCGATAACACCTTGTTTGATGTGATCAACAGTGCGCTCACGCAGTGATTGTGGAATGTCACCGTGTAGTGCTGATGCTTTAAAGCCTCGTGCAGATAGCCAATCAGCTAGGCGCTCGGTATCTTGGCGAGTACGTACGAATACGATTGACGCGTCAGTCTCTTCAGTTTCTAGCAGACGTGACATTGCTTCGTCTTTTTCTACGCCTTTTACAACCCAAAATTGTTGTATAACTTTATCTACCGTGTGGTTTTTACCCGCCACGTCGACAGTTTCAGGGTCACGCAAAAAGCGCTCAACAATCTTTTTCAGCATTGGAGGCATAGTCGCAGAGAATAAAACGCGCTGGGCAGAAGCTGGAGAATGTTCCATGATAGCGGTTACGTCATCAACGAAACCCATATTAAGCATTTCGTCTGCTTCATCTAGAACGAAAGTATTTACTTCATCGAGATGCAGGCGGTCACGGTTAATAAGGTCTTGAACACGGCCAGGGGTACCAACAATAATTTGCGCACCGTTTTTTAGTGCACGCATTTGATCAACGATCGATGCGCCACCGTAAATCTCAAGAACCTTAAGTCCTGAAATGTTTCGGCCAAGGTTCTTAATTTCTGCCGCAACTTGAATCGCCAACTCACGAGTCGGAGCAAGAACGATAGCTTGTGGCTTACGCTGATTAAAGTCGATTTTGTTTAATAGCGGAAGAGAGAAGGCAGCAGTTTTACCTGTACCTGTTTGTGCTTTACCTAGTGCATCTTTACCAGCCAATAGGTGCGGAATTGCGGCCGCTTGAATTGGTGTTGGTGAAACAAAGCCCATATCGTTAAGAGCGGAAAGGAGGGTATCGTTAAGCGCTAAATCGCTAAACTGAATTACAGAATCTGTCATTGGGATCCTACTATATCTATGTCAACAAAAGGTCCCACGAGCTCTACCAATTCCAATACCAATCCAGTTAAGAGCTGATTCCGTTCAGATGCGGAAAAGTCGTAAATCGCATCAAGCCACTAGGGACGTAATTAAGGGTGCGGATTATTCCTTAAATACATAAAAAAAGCCAGAAAAAATTGAAATTCATCACAGTTCTTCTTTGAATTGAGCTGTTTTGTTCACATTTTCGTCACCAAATCGTTCTGTGTGCTTAAATAATAAGCATGTTAATTGGGTTGTTAAGTGATTGAATTGCGCACCAATCACCAGATTGTGATACTTGCGCGCTAGCGAGCCCATAGTCGCGATGATATAGTGTGCGAAATTTTTTGGTTAGATACTGACTCGGATAAAACAAGACAGATGTTTCAAGATAACCCTCTACTGGCTCAACTTAAGCAGCAAATTCAAGAAACGCTCCCTAAAAAAGAAGGCACGATCAAAGCGACAGAGAAAGGCTTTGGTTTTCTCGAAGTGGACAATAAAAAAAGCTTCTTTATTCCTCCTCCGTACATGAAAAAATGTATACATGGCGATAAAGTCCAAGCGATTATCCGCACTGAAAATGAGCGAGAAATTGCTGAACCAGAAACATTGTTGGAGCAAGGCCTAAATCGTTTTATCGGTCGCGTGAAGCTGTTGAAAGGTAAGCTCAATGTCTCGCCTGATCATCCGCAGTTGAAAAAGTTGTCGCTAAAAGCAAAAACGCGCAAAGGCATCAAGAGTGATGATCTTAAAGAGGGAGACTGGGTTGTTGCACATCTTATTCGTCACCCGCTGAAAGGCGACGATGGCTTCTTTGTCGAAATTTCACAAAAGATTACGGACGCTGACGACAAAATTGCGCCTTGGTGGGTGACGTTAGCGCAGAACGACTTACCTAATAGTGAACCTGCTGGGATTGAAAATTGGCAGATTATCGATGACCCTGATCTGCAACGTATTGACCTGACTGATATTCCTTTTGTTACCATTGATGGTGAGTCAACCAAGGATATGGATGACGCGCTATATGTGAAAAAAACGCAGTCAGGTGATTTTGAACTGACAGTTGCGATTGCGGATCCAACCGCTTATATCACTCCTGGTAGCGAAATGGACAATGTTGCGCGTGAACGTGGCTTTACCATTTATCTGCCGGGGCGCAATATTCCAATGTTGCCCCGTGACCTCGCCGATGAGTTGTGTTCACTAATGCAAGATCAGGTGCGTCCGGCGCTTTGCTGTACGGTCACCATAGATAAACAAGGCGTGATTGGCGACGACATTCGATTCTTTGCAGCGAACGTTAAATCGCATGCTCGCCTTGCTTATGATCATGTTTCAGATTGGCTCGAGCATGGCGAGTCACCACAGTGGCAGCCGAGTGAAGAAATTGCACAAATCCTCCGTGATTTGTATGACTTCTCGTTGGCACGAGCGAACTGGCGTGAAACGCATGCCGTGGTGTTCCCCGATCGTCCCGATTACCGCTTTGAATTGAGCGAAGATAATGACGTAGTGGCGATTCATGCGGAGACTCGTCGCAGTGCCAACCGTTTGGTCGAAGAGGCGATGATTACCGCCAACATCTGTGCTGGTCGTATTTTGCGCAGCGCTTTTAACTCAGGCGTTTTCAACACGCATGCCGGTTTCAAACCTGAGAAAATCGCAGAGGTGATCAGTTTCATCAATCCAGAAGGTGAGTTGCCATTTACTGCTGATTCGGTTGCAACACTTGAAGGATTTGCCGAGCTGCGCCGTTGGTTGAGCCAACAAGAAACCAGTTACCTTGATAACCGTATTCGTAAGTTCCAAAGCTACAGTGAAATTGGTAATCAACCATTACCTCATTATGCGATGGGGCTTGATATTTACGCGACGTGGACATCACCGATCCGCAAATATGGCGATATGATCAATCATCGTATGCTTAAGGCACATATTTTGGGCAAAGCTCCAGTGCAAACGGCAGATGACAGCGTGGGTGAAGAGCTCGCGTTGCACCGTAAGCATCATAAAATGGCGGAACGTAATGTTGGTGATTGGCTTTACGCTCGTACATTGGCTGACGAGCCGCGCAAACAAACTAAGTTTAGCGGTGAGATCTTTGATATTAACCGCGCAGGTATGCGAATCCGTCTAGTGGAAAATGGCGCTGCAGCCTTTGTTCCGGGCTCGTTGATTCTTGCAAACAAAGATCGTCTCGAGTGCAATAGCGATAATGGTACGATCTCTATCGATAAAGAAGTCATCTATCGCCTTGGCGATGTGGTTGAAGTGGTACTGACCGATGTTAACCAAGAAAACCGCAGTTTGGTCGCAAAGCCAACCCAAGTGTTTGATGAAGTAAAGTCTGATGACCAAGCTTCACCAGCGGCAGAATAATTGCTAACGGTACGATCAACATGGGCGCTTATTGAGCGCCCTTGTATTTCTTGGTGTTAATCTGTCCAGAATATCGCTACTCTCAGCACCATTATGATGGGCTGAAGGGGTCAATGTGTCTGGTTCAGCTTCGGTCGCTCGGGTTATGGGTGTCTTAGCCGAACACTATAACCGTACTAAACAAAGCCCAGCATCAATGCTGGGCTTTGTTTTATCATCATTTGTGGGTTATTCGAAATCGACACCGGCTTCTTGGTGTAAGCGGCGACACGCTTTACCGTCGCTGTGGAACAAGTGACAGCGGTGGGCCGGAATACCAACGGCAAGTTTATCGCCTGGTTCAACCGCTAAAGTGTCTGGCTGACGATAAATCATGTCAGCGTCAGCGGCATCAATATGCAAGTAAACTTGTGTTTCGTTGCCAAGTTTCTCAACAATATTAACGTCACCTTCGATGGTTGCATCGCCTTCGTTCGCAGTCAATAGATGCTCGGGGCGAACACCTAGTGACATACGCTCGCCGCGTGTAACTGTGGTGCCATCGACAGGTATCCAGAATGTGGTCCCGTTTGCTATTTGTACCATCACGCGCTCTTTCTCTACTGCTTCAATGAACACACTCATAAAGTTCATCTTTGGTGAGCCGATAAAGCCTGCGACGAAGCGATTTTGTGGGTAGTGGTACAGTTCGAGCGGTTTGCCGACCTGAGCAACGAACCCCGCATCTAAAACCACAATTTTGTCTGCCATCGTCATTGCTTCAACCTGATCATGAGTAACGTAGATCATAGTGCAGCCCAGTTTACGTTGAAGTCTGGTGATTTCTGAACGCATCTGGACACGAAGCGCCGCATCAAGGTTTGATAATGGTTCGTCGAGGAGGAATACGTCTGGCTGAGAGACCAGAGTACGACCGATAGCAACACGTTGACGTTGACCGCCAGATAGTGCCTTTGGCTGGCGCTCTAGAAGGTGGCTCAATTGCAGAACTTCTGCTGCTTGTTCAACACGCTGGTTAATTTCACCCTTACTGGCTTTGGCCAGTTTGAGACCAAATGACATGTTATCGTAAAGGTTTAAGTGCGGGTAAAGCGCATAAGACTGGAACACCATACCGACACCACGCTTTGACGGCTCGACTTCGTTCATGCGCTCATTACCGATATAAAGATCACCGGATGTGATGTCTTCTAGGCCTGCAATACAACGCAGTAGTGTCGACTTACCACAGCCTGATGGACCGACGAATACAACGAATTCGCCCTCTTGGATCTCTAAATCAATGTTCTTGGAAATCAGTACGTCACCGTAAGCTTTAGATACATTTTTTAACGTGACACTCGCCATTTAGCTCGCCCTCGATCAATTTTTATAATTTACTGCCTATCATTATATGAATTATGGAGCAGGCAATAACAGTAGGAATTTGGTAAGGAATGGATTTAATTTTCCAAAGGGTAAGAAAATATGGGTGATGGAGCTTCTCACACCACCCATCAAGCCAAATTAAGTTTGCTTCCCCCATGTACTCAAGCTTCTCCCCCGAATGAATCAGTAACCTGAATACCTACGTGACTTGAGTACTTTAAGCAAACCCTGCGGCATTGTAACCAGTCACCATTACGTTGTGTTACTGGAAAGGGTTCTTACCATCCACTCTTGGATGTAGCTAGTTTGGAAAAATACGCCGCCTAAGACATCCTCCTAAGCAAAAAAAATGCAGGGGTAGTAGCAGGGGAGGAGCGATTTGAGGGAGTAGACTACATAGGGCGATCTAGCTCAAATATTTCTCTGTGTCTATGGTGCATTTGATCACATTAAACGATTAATTTGTGATGCCGGTCGCCATCCTATAACGATGGGGATCACGAAAATAGTTCATAATAGCAAGGGCGTAGGGAGTAGGAGGATGAGTCTTTTGTCAGTTTGGCTGAGAATCACTGTTGAAATACGGCGAAACCTCAGGTTGCGCCCTACAACACAAATATAAAAAGGATATCAACATGAAAAACGCCCTAAGCACGGTGGCACTTGGCACTCTCGTTGCCCTTGGCTCATTTGGTGCAAACGCTGCTATCGAAGAAGGTCAACTTACTATCTGGATTAATGGCGATAAAGGCTACAATGGACTCGCTGAAGTAGGTAAACAATTTGAAGAAGACACAGGCATTAAAGTGACAGTTGCTCACCCTGATGCACTTCAAGACAAGTTCCCACAAACAGCATCGACTGGTGATGGTCCTGATATTGTGTTCTGGGCTCACGACCGCTTTGGTGGTTACGCAGAAGCAGGCCTGCTAGCGGAAATCAACCCATCGAAAGAAATAAAAGAGGGTATCGTTGACTTTGCTTGGGATGCGGTGAAGTACAACGGCAAGCTTATTGGTTATCCAATCGCGGTTGAATCGCTATCACTTATCTACAACAAAGATCTTGTGCCAAATCCACCTAAGAGCTGGGAAGACGTCGCGGCGATTGATGCCAAGCTTAAAGCCGATGGTAAGTCTGCGATCATGTGGAACCTAAAAGAACCGTACTTCACATGGCCTTTGATGGCGGCTGACGGTGGCTATGCCTTCAAATATGGCGCAGCAGGCTACGATGTCAAAGATGCGGGTATTGCCGGTGAAGGCGTAAAAGATGCGATGAACTTCGTTAAAGGTTTGGTTGATAAAGGCGTGATCTCTTCCGATATGGATTACTCCGTTTCTGAGTCTTCATTCAACCAAGGTAAGACCGCAATGACCATCAATGGTCCATGGGCTTGGGGTAACATCGAGAAGTCTGGTATTAACTATGGTGTGACGACACTGCCTAGATTTAACGGCCAATCTTCTAAGCCATTCGTTGGTGTTCTTACTGCTGGTATCAGCACTGCGTCACCAAATAAAGATCTTGCGGTTGAATTTCTAGAGAATTACTTACTGACCAATGATGGTCTGCGTAAAGTGAACGATGACAAACCACTTGGCGCCGTTGCTCTAAACTCTTTCCAGCGTGAGCTTGATGCCGATACACGTATAGCGGCAACAATGGATAACGCAATGAATGGCGAAATTATGCCAAACATTCCTCAGATGAATGCTTTCTGGGGCAGCGCGAAGAACGCAATCATCAACATTGTTGATGGCCGCCAATCAGTAAACGAAGCACTTGCTGACGCTGATAAACAAATGACTAAATAATTCATTACCCTTTTAAGGAGGGGGTAACTCCTCCTTCATTTCTCTTTTTATATTATCGCTAGCAGGTTCTCATATGCAGTCAGTTCAAGGTACAGATGTTATGACATCACCCACAACGAGCTTGCCTTCAAGTAAAAGTGTCTTAGTTAAGTGGGGGCTTCTCGGCTCTATCGGTATTCTTAACGGTTACGCGACAATCCTAATGTATTCACGAGGTGAGATGGCCTTTGCCCTTCTTACCGTCATTCTTACTGCTTTGGCACTTTTTATCTTTGGTAGTAAAAAGACCTATGCCCATCGCTATATCTACCCGGGTATTGCGGGGATGATTTTGTTCATCCTATTCCCTTTGGCATACACCATTGGTCTTGCTTTTACAAACTACAGTGCAAAAAACCAACTCTCATACGAACGAGCACAGACTGTGTTGCTTGATCGAACCTTTCAAAGTGGCAAAAGTTATCCTTTCACTTTGTATAACACCGAGCAAGGTCAACGTATTGCGATTCAAGATGGCGATCAGCTTTTAGCTACTGACGCCTTTGATCTAGCGACCCTTTCGCTCTCTGACCTTGATCTTGCACCCGTTGACGGTATTGATGGTCACAAAGAGACAATTAAGACCATCGTTCAAAACCGCCCGACGTTGTCTGAGTTAGATTTGCATTTACCAAACGGCGAAGACATTCGTATGAGTGGCCTACGTAAATTTGCCGCTGTCGTGCCATTGTATACCCTGCAAGACGACGGTGAGTCACTCTACAACAATCGTACTCAAGAGTTGCTACGTCCTAATCTTGATTCGGGCTTTTACCAACCGGTGGATGATAGCGGTCAGTTTGTCGGTGACACTGTCTCACCGGGTTTTGTGGTTAACATTGGTAGCGATAACTTCGAGCGTGTATGGAAAGATGACGGCATTAAAGAACCGTTTATCAGTATCTTCATTTGGACGATTATCTTTTCGGCGGTGAGTGTGGCACTGACCGTATTTATCGGCCTGATTCTGGCCAGCGTAGTGCAGTGGGAAGCGTTGCAAGGACGTGCTATCTATCGTGTGTTACTGATTCTTCCTTATGCCGTACCAGCGTTCATCTCTATTCTGATCTTTAAAGGTTTATTCAACCAAAGCTTTGGTGAAGTGAATATGGTTTTAGAAGGCCTGTTTGGCATCAGTCCTTCGTGGTTCTCTGACCCTATTCTGGCGAAAAGCATGATTCTTATCGTCAATACTTGGCTGGGTTTCCCTTATATGATGATTCTATGTATGGGGCTATTAAAAGCGATTCCTGATGATCTTTATGAAGCATCAGCGATTGACGGCTCGAACTTTATCTCTAACTTTACCAAGATCACCTTGCCGTTGATGATTAAACCGTTAACACCGTTATTAATTGCGGCCTTTGCTTTTAACTTCAACAACTTTGTTCTTATTCAGTTGCTGACTCAAGGTGGTCCAAACATGATTGGAACCTCAGAGCCAGCAGGCTACACCGACTTGCTTGTGAACTACACCTATCGCATTGCCTTTGAAGGCGCGGGCGGTCAAGACTTCGGCCTCGCAAGTGCAATCGCAACACTTATCTTCCTACTTGTAGGTGCGCTCGCGCTACTAAACCTACGTGTAACGAAAGTCGCTCAGGATTAAGGAAACGAAAATGGCAATGGTACAAGGTAACTCTTTAAAATACCGAGTGTGGGCGACTCATGTCGCTATGTGGGTGTTCCTATCACTGATTATCTTTCCACTACTGATGATTATCGCTATCTCGTTTCGTGAGGGTAACTTCGCCACGGGGAGCATCATCCCGGAAAATCCGTCTCTCGATCACTGGAAATTGGCACTCGGCTTCTCAATCACCAGCGCTGATGGCACCGTAACCCCACCGCCATTTCCGGTATTGACTTGGTTATGGAACTCGATAAAAGTTGCGGGCATCTCATCGATTATGATCGTGTGTTTATCAACGACTTCTGCTTATGCGTTTGCGCGGATGAAGTTCAAGGGTAAGAACACCATCTTAAAAGCGATGATGATTTTTCAAATGTTCCCTGCCGTATTGGCACTGGTTGCTCTTTATGCTCTGTTTGACAAGTTGGGTCAGTACATTCCGTTCTTGGGATTAAATACTCATGGTGGTCTGATCTTCTCGTACTTAGGCGGTATCGCTCTGCATGTATGGACAATCAAAGGTTACTTCGAAACCATCGATGGTTCGCTAGAAGAAGCCGCTGCGCTAGATGGTGCAACGCCTTGGCAAGCATTCAGATTGGTCCTACTACCCCTATCAGTGCCTATCTTGGCGGTCGTCTTCATTCTGTCATTCATTATGATTGTAGGTGAAGTTCCGGTAGCATCTCTCCTGCTTTCTGATGTAAACTCTTACACATTAGCGGTTGGTATGCAGCAGTATTTGTACCCTCAGAACTACTTATGGGGCGACTTTGCAGCAGCAGCAGTGTTGTCTGCGCTACCAATTACCGTCGTATTCTTACTTGCGCAGCGTTGGTTGGTTGGAGGATTAACCGCCGGCGGTGTGAAAGGGTAATAATAACGATAAGGGCGACTGCGAGGTCGCTCATTTTTTGTCTCTACTTAACAATTTTGGTTTGGCCGCTGATCAGTTAAATAGAGAGCAGACCTGGCGTTACGCATAGCTGGCTGTTAGCAAGATTCCTTACTATTTGACTACTAACAGTTTTTGTAACCAAAACCCGGCTTTGTCCCGGGTTTTTTTATGTCTGCAATTGGTGCTCAACAGAGTATCAATTCCTTGATCAGGACTAAATCGCGATGTAATTATCCTGCGATTGATTATTTAATTCAGTATAACGCCTATAACTCACGACTCGACGGCGCGCAACCTAAGTGCCTCAGTAGCACATACAGACTTTCTTGCGAGAGTGCGACTTTGCGAAATAGGTCGGCAAAAAGGTCATCGCCGCCAAAACAAGTACGAATATAGTGATTAATCTGCTCGTCAGCGTAGCCTTCGACATACAGAGTCCGTACCCATTGGTATTCGACCGACTTTAGATTCGATAGTGTCGCTTCGGTCAACGTGGTATTACCAACAGCCAAGAGATATTCCTTCATTGACGCATTTCAGTATGAAGGAATTTAAGCAAATCTAGATGAAGGAAAAATGACACTGGGCTTGATTAAAACCGGAGCGGTATAGCTCCGATTTGTTACCAAGGTCGTTATTTAAGGTACTTAACGTGAGCTTCCATCTCTTCACCAATCTGTTTGCGCATATTCATCAAACGAATGGCGGAATCACGCAGAGCAATATCTTCTGGTGTTTGAGGAGTCCACTCAGGGATTTCGGTTGGTTTTCCGTGTTGATCCACCGCAACCATGATAACAATACAGTGCGTCGTGAGGCGATTTTTGAGCTTGGTCGGGTCACTAGCCTGAACATCAATCGCGATATGCATTGAGGTTCGACCGGTATAAATGACCTTAGCGCTGACTTCAACCAAGTTACCCACATGAATGGGTGCGACAAAACGAATTCCGCCAGCATAGGCAGTAATACAGTATTTACCACTCCAAGCAGCGGCATTGGCGTAGGCGGCCAAATCTATCCACTTCATCACGGCGCCGCCGTGGACTTTGCCACCAAAATTTACATCGCTCGGTTCGGCAAGAAAGCGCAGTGTGATATCGCGTTTACCCGTACTCATCGGCTATTCCTAAGTTGTTATTGTTATCACTCTTTAATAACAAACCACATACTGTAGCGCAACCACTATTGATAACGATGGCTTTAGTTATAGCAAAAGGGCAGAAATGATGAGGCCTGAGTGGTCAAGGTTTGGCCGTTACACTCAAATGAATGAGAGCGCATGACAAATCGATTCACACTTATTTTTTCGATACGTCTTCATATTCCCCTTCCAATACAGAGGCGTCGTTTTGCTGAGAAAACGCACTGCGTTGCATCTTGAGCGACTTCTCAATTTTTTTGCCTGTGATTAATGCGGCAATCGTTAATGGAATCGCTAGCATCAGACTGAAAAGAAGCGCGATAACGCCAACAAACAGAGCCAGAATAGTCGAAATAGTTTTATTCATCATCAATACCTCTTACGTTATGCACAAAGTAACAAAATGAAAATGAATCAAACATGAACGAGGAAGCAAAAAGGCCATCCTCACATAAATGAGGATGGCAATATGGGGGATTATTATAAGTATTATGTTGTGGAGTTTTGCTGGCGAAGGTGAGCTCCGCGATATTCTATAAACTATTAAGCGCTATTTGGTTGGGTAAGTTTTGTAACGTACACCCATCATCTGTTCCATACAGTGGACCACCTGACAGCTATAGCCAAATTCATTATCGTACCAGATGTATAAAACGCAGCGGTTGTCTTGCGCGATGGTCGCGGCGCCGTCAACCACACCAGCAAAGCGCGATCCGACTAAGTCGGTTGACACCACTTCTGTCGATTCGGTGTAGTCTATTTGAGCAGACAGCTCAGACGTTAGCGCCATTTCTCTGAGGTAAGTATTAAGCGCTTCTTTATCAGTGCCTTTCTCAAGGTTGAGGTTGGCAATGGCCATAGAAACGTTAGGCGTTGGAACTCGAATCGCATTACCCGTGAGTTTACCTGCAAGTTCAGGCAGCGCTTTCGCGACTGCTTTTGCTGCGCCAGTCTCGGTTAACACCATGTTTAACGATGCACTACGACCACGACGTTCACCTGAGTGGAAGTTATCAATCAGGTTTTGGTCGTTGGTGAATGAGTGCACGGTTTCTATGTGGCCAGACACTACGCCAAACTCATCGTTAATCGCTTTAAGGATTGGGGTAATTGCGTTGGTCGTGCAGCTTGCCGCAGAGATAATGGTATCTTGAGGTTCAATAACCGCTTCGTTGACGCCAAAGACCACGTTCTTGATCTCGCCTTTACCAGGAGCGGTGAGCAGCACTTTCTTCGCGCCTTGACACAATAAATGCTGACTTAGGCCTTCTGCATCGCGCCATACACCGGTGTTATCAACCACAAGTGCATTGTTGATACCAAAGCGAGTATAATTCACTTCTTCAGGTTTGTTGGCGTAAATAAACTGAATGTAGTTGCCGTTGGCGATGATGGCTTTACGCTCTTCATCGACCACAATACTGCCGTTAAATTGTCCGTGAACCGAGTCACGACGAAGTAGGCTAGCACGTTTTTCTAAATCGCCTTTTTTTCCGCCTCGAACTACCACTGCACGCAAACGCAGCGGGTAACCCGGACCTGACTTTTCAACCAGTAAACGAGTCAGCAGGCGGCCAATGCGACCGAAGCCATACAGCACAACATCACGAGGCTCAGTGACGGTTTCGCCGTTCATTGCTCCGATTAAAGCGGTATGCAAAAAGTCTTTTACGCCGTGTTCGTCATCGCGACCTTGCCAAAATTGATGCGCGAGTTGGCCAACGTCAATACGACATGGAGAGAGCTCCATTTCGGCTAGGGCTTTAATCAGAGGTAGGGTTTGCTGAGGCGTTAGCGCGGTGCCAGTATAGCGGCGGGCTAAGCGATGCGTTTTAATGATGTCAATTGTCGCCGCGTTAACTAGAGTTTTACCAAAAAGTAGAACTTCAACGCCCTTATGGCGATAAAGCTGGCTAAGAAGTGGAGAGATAGTTTCCGCAATCGTTTGGCTGACTTGCCAATCTAGGAGATGTTTCTCTGGGCTCATTGTATGTTAGACCTTTCGCGTTTTGGGGGACTGACTCTACTTTGCATTTGTAGGGGTGCTGGTAGAGGGAATAAAACTTGTGTTAATTTTGTAGTTTTTATGCGGCAGGATTGTAATGCCTAACATCTTATTCTGCTAGAAAAATTAATGTTCATATCTTATGCTGTTAAATAGGTTGATAGTGGCGATTGATACTGTAAATTTACGCCTGTTTATACTATTGACATTTTTTGATTAGAAGACTTAATTTTCGACTAAAAATACTTGAAGCACATTAATTATGTAATAGTTTGCCATATTTAAAGGTAGTAAGGCGATATTGATCACGTATTCTACTCAATTAGTGAATAAGAAAGCGCAATATTGAGTTCGACTTTACAACAATAGTGAAAGAGGCAGTTGAAAGGCCATGTAACGTTGATAGCAGACAAAAATTTCCGCCTTTAATGGTCAGTTTTTCCAATTAGTAGCGCAAAAACTTGCCAATGGCGCAAACGATGCGCTCAAGTAGAGGGATATGGTGACACAATGCGATTAAAGGAGTGATTAAGGCGTATCAAATAGCGCTGCGCAACAACGGATGGTCGTTTGGCGCGCAGCGGCAGTGACGCACTCGCTGGTATTAACTAATATCGGCGAGAGGCAGCCAGTTTACTTTGACCCCGGCTTGAAGGAACATTTCTTGACTGACTTTGATTTTATCTCCCCAGCGAGACAAAAAATCCGATGTTTGTTCAGGGCAGTGCACTGCGGATATACCGGTTTGAATAATTTTTGCTGCGCAGTTTGGGCAGGGAAAGTGGGTCACCCAAATTTCGCAGCCATCTAAATCCCTTTTTGCAAAAAGTATGGCGTTCTCTTCGGCATGTAGGGTTTTGAGGTATTTCATTTCACGATCGTCAGTCATTGCGCTATCTGAAATGCCGTGCGGATAGCCGTTAAAGCCGACAGAGACAATGCGGTTTTGCTTAGTAATGACGGCGCCAACTTGAGTGGAGGGATCTTTACTCCAAGAGCCAACAAGTTCTGCCATTTGGTAAAAGCGTTGCGCCCATTTAGAAATCATTCAATCTTCCTTTACGAGGTAGGGTAATAAGCCGTGTAATGTGGATGCGTTCATAATATCCTAATTTCTGAATCGATAGTCCAGAAAAAACTCGCATATTGCGCAACGGCGATTGACCGACTTGCGATGTCCAGTGTCCCTGATCACAATTCGCGTTGAACGGAAAATGACCGTTATTGAGATATTACCCTGCAGACTTGTAAGAGATCTCTTACGGCGTCGTGAGCGATGTTAGAAAGCAAGCCAGGAAAATAGCTAGATATAAGTCATAACTATTTAATTTATATTGATTTTTGTGTTTTTTGGGCAATTTCCATGAAGTATTTTCTTGAAAATATGATTGTGAAAGTGACTCAATCGAATAATCTTAAGTGGTCAGCAAGGAGCAGACACGGAACAGGAAAGACCCACGGAAAGGTCATCTTCAGGATGAAGATTCGATTATTCAGGATGAATAATTGGCATGGAAAGCGAAGGACATTGGCTGGACGCTAGTAACTAGGATGGTTACACAAGGAAAGGCAATGGACACTTAACGGACTAAGGCAACCTCTATCAGGATGATAGAATCAGGGACACCGCTAGGAAGGCGATGATAAGGAAAGTGCTGAAGGATTCAGCCTACTATCAAGGAATAGATGCAGGGAGCACCTATTAGTAGCCGGATTGCTGCGAGTAAGAATAGGCCCCACTAGGCGAGAGTTTAGTGGGGTTTTCTTTTGCGTGAAAGGTATGGTTACAAGAGGCGATATCAGCGTTAGTTTGCCTTTTTGCTACCTGCTACTTTTTTCTATCTGTTCTGTTAACAACAAAATAATGGCAAAAAAAAGCCAACCTCAAGGAGTGAGATTGGCCGATATAGGTGTGAACAAAACCAGTTCACTAACAACGTCAGTTGGCTAGGTGACCCTCGGCTTATTAAGGGTCATTTAATATAGAGCAGTATATGTGCCAACTTTTATAGCGTTGTATTGCGTAGAATATCGCCTTTTTGGGCTCTAATTAATCGACTTGGTTGCATATTGGAATTGCAAAATGCAAAAGCTAGCAAATATGCTAATAATGAGTTTGTCGTTATTCGGTCTATATCATGACCAAGCTTGCGGTACCCAAGAAGGCAAAAAAACCAACTACATCGGTGACCGTGGTTAAGATAACCGACCCTGCTAGCGCGGGATCAAGTTTAAGTTTATCAAGTACAATCGGAATCAACACACCAAACATGGCGGCGGTGATAATATTGACAATGATTGCCAGTGCGATGGTCGCGCCCAACACAGTGGATTGAAACCAGAGCCCTGCTAATGCGCCGATGATCAGCGCCCAAAGAAGACCATTGATTGAGCCAATTCCTATCTCGTTTTTAAGCAGTGCCCAGCGGTTTCCTGTTGTGATCTGGTTGAGCGCCATAGCACGCACCATTAGAGTTAAGGTTTGGCTGCCTGCTATGCCGCCCATGGAGGCGACGATAGGCATCAGCACTGCCAGTGCCACCACCTGTGCAATCACATCCTCAAATAGGCCAATCGTCACCGAGGCTAAAATGGCCGTCAGTAAGTTGATTCCAAGCCAAACGCCACGTTTTTGCGAGCTTTTTATGACCGGTGCAAACAGATCGTCCCCTTCATCCATACCGGTACCCGCCATCAGACGCGCTTCATAAATTTCACGTTGAGTGCCTAATGCAAAGTGCCAGTCGACTTCACCGATCAGGGTTTGTTGCTCGTCGACCACAGGCATGGCAGACAGGGAGGAGTGTTCTAGTGATTCAATACTTTCAGCGAGGGTGAGCTTGGCATCTAAGGTCAGCACGTTCTCTATCGCTAGGCTACGTAAGCGATCATTCGGCTCCGCTCGCAGCAGGTCAATGTAGCTCACCAATCCACGAAACTGCTTACGTTTGTTGATTAGGTAGATCTGTTGCGGAGCATCATAGCTGTAACGCTCCATCAAGGCTTTGGCTTTTTCCACTGATATATTGAATGGCAGAGTAACCACTTTTCTCTCAGCCCAGCGCCCGAGTTCATCATCTTGGAATTGGTTGGCTTGATCGTAGAGCTCCAGCTCATCTTTCTCGATCAGATGCAGTGCTTCATTAATGATCTCTTCCGGCAGTGAGTCAGCCCATTCAATGAGCGATAAATTGTCTAGCTTTGCCAGCGTCAGTTTGAGCTCGGTATCGGACAGTTGGTCAATAATCGAGTGACGTACTTCAGCACGCGCCTCAGTTAGAACTTCAATGTGCAGTTCAAGTGGAAGGCTGCGCCACAGCTTGACACGCTCTTCAATGGGAAAAGCTTCAAGTATGAGCGCGACAGAACCTGGCTCTAAACCTTGTTCGATGGCGTCATTAAGGATTGTTGCTTGTTGCTCCTCATCAGCTTTGCCAATCTGTTCGATAAGCAGAGAGAGATCCTGAAACTGACTCACAGAGTACCTCGATGTAGAGATTTTTTATAAATTACCCTTCAAGTTACTCTAAAGTAGCAGAAAAACAATACTCTATTGCTGCTCGATTTTAAGATATGGCATGACTAGGCGGCGAATGTTTACTTTTGCACCGATTCGCGCAGCCAATAGGTACATGCCGCCAATTTTGCGATGTAGGAAGAGGGCGTCGGCAGGCGGAGTATGCCAGTAGTCTTGTTCCATACTCAGTATGGTTCCTGCGTCACGAAGACGCTGTGCCAATCCACTGGCTTTGAAGTCATACTCTTCATCAACCAGCATCGGTTCGCACGCCATATGAACCAGTTCAAGAACCGCTTGACGCTGTTTGGGCAGAATACCCTGGCTAAAAAAGCCAATTTGCTCAAGAGCCTGGTTAAGCCCTTGTTTATCATTATGTATCACGCTGGTAAAGGCATTTTTGTACCCAGAGCTCAATCGCTCGCTATACTCACGAGTAGCGCCAAAATCGAGTAACCCGATTTGTTGACTCTGCTCTAAATAGAGGTAGTTGGCAAAATTGGGGTCTGTTTGCACTATCTTGAATTCAAACAGCTCCCTAAACAGCAATTCAAGCAAAGCGTTCATAACAAAGTCGCGGGTTTGTTGGTTGGTGTCTTCGATACTTTCGATGCTCTTGCCCTCGATAAAGCTCATGGCAAGGACAGATTGCGAACTGCTGCTCGAGAACAGCTTAGGCACCACAAAGTGGCGGCTGCTCTTAAGCGCCTGTCGGTAACGCTGCATAAACATAGCTTCGCGTTGATAATCGGCTTCGTCATGGAGTTGCTTTTTTGCCTCTTCAAGTAAGCCCTTGTAGTCCACAGACTCTGGAATCAATCCGACGATCTTGAGTAGTGTTCCGACGTTATCGACATCACTATCGATGCTCTGACGAATCCCCGGATATTGCACTTTAACCGCCAGTTTTTCTCCATCATCACTGTAGGCTTGATGAACCTGACCAATAGACGCGCTGGCAATCGGCTTGAAATTAAACGCGAGAAACTCATTTTTCCACTCTGGCCCTAAAGCATTGACCAAGACTTGATTAAGCTGTTTGGACGGCATAGGATCTGCGCTGGAGCGCAGTCGAGCCAAAATGTCCGCCAACTCAGGCTCTAAGATATCGCCGGCATCCATTGACAACATTTGTCCAAGTTTCATTGCTGCGCCGCGTAGGTGAGCGAGTTGGTCGGTTAGGCGTGATACATTTTGCGGTGTTAGAAGAAGATCACGCGCCTTAGGCTTCTTGCCTTGTGCCAGTTGTTTGCTTCCTTCGCTGATCACATTGCCTGCGACACGGGTGGCGAGTGAGGCAAATTTGCCCAATCTCGACAGTCTGTGTGTGGGTAAGCTGCGCTCTTTGGTTGACATAAATACTCTCCTTATTCACTGATTTAGTATACGAAAAAGCCATCGGTTTGATATCAACCCAAGAATAAAAAAGCGCCATCATCACGGGGCCATAGCCAGATAGGTGTTAGTCTATTGATTAAACCGTCGTTTGCTTGCTGAAAGCTTTAAATCATGCTGTTATTAATAGGTATGTAAACACTCAAGGAAACGCTATGTGCCGTTGGTTGGCCTATCAAGGCAGCCCGATTTATCTCGACCAATTAGTCTATGAGCCAGAACACTCGCTGGTGCATCAAAGTCTTGATGCGCGCAAAGCGGTTACTCGGGTTAACGCGGATGGTTTTGGCCTTGGTTGGTATACCGATCGTACAACGCCCGGGCAGTTTCATGACGTGTTGCCTGCTTGGGGGGATGAGAACCTGCGCTCTCTGACTCACCATATTTGTTCACACCGTTTTATGGTGCATGTGCGCTCTTCAACGGGCACTCAAGTCTCGCGCTCAAACTGTCACCCATTTATTATCGATAACTGGATGTTTCTTCACAACGGTCAAATCGGTGGTTTTGATCAGTTACGCTATCTGCTTGAACGTCAATTATGCGAAGTGCAATTTTTACAACGTAAAGGCACCACAGACAGTGAATTGATTTTTATGTTGATGTTACAAAATGGCTTACGTGATAATCCGATCAAGGCGATACGTACCACTTTGCGAGATATTGTCCAGTTGATGGAAACTCAAGCTATTGAGGATCCGCTCAAAGCGTCAATCTGTATCTCAGACGGAACACAGTTCTGGGTGATTCGTTACAGCTCTAGTGGTGATGCGCCAACCGTGTTTATCAAACAACGTGGCTCAGACATTGTGCTTGCGTCTGAGCCATTAGAGCCCGGAGGAGAGTGGCGAAAGATTGATGCGCAGACCATTGTTACGATTTGTGGTGACAAGGTCGTCAGTATCGCTGTTTAGCTCTGCTTGGTTTGTAGTCGCGCGCTTGAGCTCACAGCATCCGTGACAGGCTTTGAGTATAGAGGTTGACGCTGGCAAAGCAGACAGTAAACCCAATCACGCTGATCAGTGCTTTAAATTGAGCGCCAAACCGCTGTTCAGGGATCCAAGGGATTGAGGTACTATCTAAAGCAGCACTGTCATAAGCGCCCACTTTTAGGATGATGACCGAGCAAACCCTACTTGGCATTAACATTTGATATGTCGAGTTCGACGCATTGCTGTGAGACTTATACAGGGCGCATCGACCAAATTGATAGCGTGAAGTGGTAGTGGCGACACCGATATTATACGTCGAAGTTGCAAGCATGGCGCGTTTGAATGCGATTCGTGATGATTTACAACAAATCCCTGAACTGCGCCATTTAATGACCCACACGGTCTTGACGGAATTATTTATACCTTAAATCATGCTCAATAATATTAATCTCAATTTACTGCGTTCACTGCATGTGTTGTTAGAAGAGTGCCATGTAAGCCATGCGGCGCAACGGCTCAATTTAACTCAGTCAGCGGTGAGTCGTCAGCTTGCGCAGTTACGTGAATTGTGCGCAGACCCTCTGTTAGTCCGCAGTGGTAACCAGTTGGTCCCAACCCCGCGAGCGCTGGAAATGCAGCACAAACTGCGTGTGCTGCTAGAACAATTTGAGCAGCTTCTCGCTGATACCTCATTTGAACCGGCGTTATGGCAGCAAGAGTATGTTATTTCATCGAGTGACTATGTTGCGCAATATATCCTGCCAGATCTGGTTGCGGTTATGGTTGAGCAAGCGCCGCAAGTGAATATTGCTTATCGGCTTTGGCAGCCAGACTTTCTTGCTTCGTTTGAACAAACGGGTATTCACCTTGCGTCAACCATGCTGGCGCAGCCTCCAGAGTCGTTGAGTAATGTCCAAATTGGTCAAGATAGCTCGGTTTGTTTGATGCGTACAGGGCATCCACTTGATAGTGATGAAGCGCTAAGTTGCCGACGTTTGACGGCCTTTTCTCACCTTAAAGTGACGGGCGGCGGCGATAAAGACAGCAACGCCGACATAGGGTTAAAACATGCGGGCTATCAGCGCCGGATCGCACTTAAAGTACCGTTTTTCTCTGCTGCGGTGAATGCTTTGATCAGTAGTGATTATCTAATGATAGTCCCCGAGCATATTGCCCGTAATCTGGCGAGAAATCACCCACTCACCTATCGAGAGTTGCCTTTTTCCAGCGAACCACATTGTTACTGGTTGATGTGGCACCCTAAATACGATCAAGATAAAGCGCACCATTGGATGCGTGACAAGGTATTGGCTGCAATGCGCACCTCACCTTATTCAATTGGTATGACTTAAAATCATTACTTAAATGAGTAACTTTGATTTCAAGTCATTTTGCTAGTGGGTTATGTTGAAGTCACTGACTAACACATTACGCATCAAGATAATTTAAAGGATTGATCGCATGACTCTCACTATCTGGTTTTCACTGTTTACTATTTGCTTGTTGGGCGCCATGTCCCCAGGGCCAAGTCTGGCGATGATCGCCAAGCACAGCCTCGCGGGGGGAAGACTTAATGGGCTTGCGACTGCGTGGGCTCACGCTTTTGGTATCGGCATCTATGCGTTTGTCACCTTAATTGGTTTGGCGGTTGTGTTGCAACAATCGCCACTGCTGTTTAAAACCATCAGTTATGCAGGTAGCGCGTATCTTGTGTACCTAGGTTACAATGCGTTGCGTTCTAAAGGTGGGGTGACAGAGCGATTAGAGTCTGGTCGCAAAACTACGGTGTGGCAATCTGCTCGCGAAGGTTTGTTGATTTCTCTGCTCAGTCCGAAAATTGCGCTGTTCTTTATCGCGCTGTTCAGTCAATTTGTCGCGGTTGGGGATAGCATCGCGGCAAAAGGACTAATTGTTGTTACTCCCTTCGTGGTTGATGGCTTGTGGTACACCTTAATTACTTTTTTGCTTTCCAGCCCAAGATTAATTGATAAAATTCGCTCTAAAGCGTTAATCATCGATCGTTTGTCTGGTGTCGTCCTGATTTTGCTCGCTGTGCGAGTCGTCTGGACGGTGTAGTAACGGTCAGACTCATCACCTCAATCATGATGAGCTAGGGAGAAAATAGAATGATAAAACTGGCGGTTATCGGTACCAATTGGATTACCGATCAATTTGTCCAAGCGGCGCTTAACTCGGGTGAATACCAACTGACCGGGGTTTACTCGCGTCGTCTTGAGAGTGCGCAAGAGTTTGCCAGTAAGTATGACTCACCAACCTTGTTTGATGATGTGCAGGCATTAGCCGACTCTGACAGGGTCGATACCGTCTACATCGCTAGTCCTAACGTACTGCACGCGCCGCAAGCGATGCAAATGATGCGCGCGGGCAAAAATGTTATTGTTGAAAAACCAATGGCGGCCAATTATCAACTGGCGCAGCAGATGTTTGAGGTCGCGCGTGAAAATAACGTACTGTTATTTGAAGCGTTTATGTCGCCACATTTGCCGAACTTTAAACGTCTCAAGCAATCGTTAAACTCTATTGGTAAAGTGCGTAAAGCGTTGATCAGCTATTGCCAATATTCATCACGTTACGGGAAATATTTGGCCGGAGAAAACCCGAATACCTTTAACCCCGATTTTGCCAATGGTTCAATTATGGACATCGGCTTTTACTGTTTAAGCTCCGCGGTGGAGTTATTCGGTGAACCGACATCGGTTCAGGCACAAGCGCAGTTACTTGATTCTGGTGTCGATGGTAGCGGTAGTGTGATATTGAATTACGACGGTTTTGAAGTGGTTCTGCAACATTCGAAAACCAGCGATTCATATTTGCCGAGTGAGATCCAAGGTGAAGATGGCGCATTACTGATTGAGATGATCTCAATCGCGAAATCGATCACCAAATACACCCGTGGCAGTAATATAGGCATTGATCTGAGCGTTAAACAAGAGTCGAATCCAATGTACTATGAGGCGTTGGAGTTTGCCGCTCAACATCAAAATAAAGCGATGAACGACAGTTGTACTCAGCGTTCACTAATCGTGGCTAAGTTACTTGAAGATATTCGTCGTCAAACTGGGGTGATATTCCCAACCGATACACCGCAATCAAACTAACGAGAGAGAAAAGATGCAAGCTGAAGTCAAATGGGTCGAAGAATTTAAATTTCTAGGCCAATCACAATCAGGCCATTCAGTCGTGATGGACGGCAATGGTGGTGCCACGGCACCAAGCCCAATGGAGATGGTGTTAATGGCGGCAGGTGGTTGCAGTTCGGTGGATGTGGTTGATGGCTTGAAAGAAGCAGGACAAGCCGTCACTGGGTGTGTTGCTAAGCTAACCACCGAGCGCCGCGAAACCGCGCCACGTATTTTTACGTTAGTGAATATTCATTTTGAAGTGACAGGTGACAACTTATCACCTGAGGTAGTTGCTCAAGTGGCAGCAGATTCCTTAGAAAAATACTGCTCGGTGTGTTTAATGCTTGGTAAAGGCGTTGAGATGACGCACAGTTGGGAAATTATTTAAGTTAATCACGTATCATTGGAGCCGGGCGCTGCGTCCGGCTTTTTCATTGGGCGATAATAATGTTCAAAAGCTCACATAAGTTTACCCTTGCTGGCATCGCGGCGATCTTACTCTGGAGTAGCGTGATGGGATTCGCGCGTGCCGTCACCGAAATGCTCGGCCCAGTAGGCGGCGCAGCTTCAATTTATACCGTCGCATCTGTGTTTCTTGTGCTAGTGATGGGCGTGCCTAAATGGCGTCTTTATTCACTGCGCTATGTATTGATTGGCGGCGGCCTGTTCGTCGCCTATGAGATCTGTCTTGCGCTGGCGCTAGCCATGGCTAACTCACGTCAACAAGCGGTAGAGATGTTGGTAATCAATTATCTATGGCCGGCGCTGACCGTGCTGCTTGCGGTATTAAGTAGTGGCAAAAAAACCAGCGTGTTGGTTTACCCAAGTATCGCGTTAGCGTTTTTTGGTGTGGCATGGAGCATCACTGGTGAGCAAGGTCTGACGCTAGCTCAAATTGCGGCCAATGTGGCGACGAACCCCGTGACTTATGCGATGGCGTTTGTCGGGGCGTTTTTGTGGGCGATCTACTGTAATTTAACCAAACGCATTTCGAATGGACAAAATGCAATCACGCTGTTTTTTATTATGACGGCTATTACGCTATGGATAAAGTATGCGTTAAGTAGCGAAACTGGCATGACGCTTAACCTAGAGTCGGGCACGTTACTGCTGATTTCTGGTATTGCGATGGGCAGTGGCTATGCATTGTGGAACTACGCCATTATTGGTGGCAACATGTTGCTGTTGGCGACGTTGTCATACTTTACCCCTGTGCTTTCTACGGTGATTTCCTCATTTATCCTTGGCTTGGTATTGACTCAGAGCTTTATTGAAGGCGTTGTCATGGTCACGGTGGGATCATTGATGTGCTGGTGGGTAACCCGAGAAAAGGCCTAAGTCGTTGGCCTTGATGTCCTTTTTCTACTCAGTATCAATCTTCTACTCAGTATCAAGTTACCATTTAATATCGATCGGTGTGCCCATCGTCACCAACGTTAACAGTTCATCCATCTGTTGATTGGTAATGGCGATGCAGCCATCCGTCCAATCAAAGCTTTGTACAAAGTTGGCTGGGCGAACTTCACCATTTTTCAGCCCATGGATTTTGATATCGCCACCAGGGTTGAGGTTGAGCCGCATGGCATAATCGATATCGGCTTGGTTGGGGTAGTTGATATGAATCGAGCGATAGAAGTCGGAGTCTTCGAGAACAAAGTCTAAAGAGTAACGGCCTTCTGGTGTGCGCTGGTCGCCTTCACGTATTTTGTGCCCTTTGGGTTGTTTACCAAGGGCAATACGATACTCTTTGATCACCTGATGATTTTCAATCAGATACATCCGACGCTTTGATTTATCCACTTTAATCAAATCAACTTGGGCCTGAGCACAAACGCTCAGGACTAAAGCGGATATTGGCAGCCATTTACGCACAACTTGATCCTTGGCAAGGTTATGGTTTTATTCTAATCGATCATCACTAAAACGATAAATATCGCGGCATATTGGTCGGTCAAGTATCACCATACAATTATGCAAATTGTTGCTTCTATCATATCCCGATAAGTTGCAAAAAGTGAAATGCGAGTCACTTAACAGCTGCTGATAAATACATTTGATTGCATACCTTGAGCTGATATTTTTAGTCATGTCATAGTACTTAGGTTTAGTTGCGCGGTATGTTTTCACGGATGTTACTCAAGGATATTTTGTCAGCCAGAAACCAACGTTTCTTGGCCAATGCGTTATTTCAGTATCTTGACGATGCATTAAAGCCTAAACATATGGCGATTTTTTCACAACCTAAGTCGGATCAAGTGGCGCCGTTTCTTTTTAGCTACGGTCAACCTGCTCAACTTGAACACTATCCAGACACCTTTTGGGCTTGGGTCTCACAGTTTGATACCTCTGATGGTCTGATTCCACTCGCGATGAATACCTGCCAATGGCGTTATCGCACTGTGATGGGCGCGCACAGTTATGTGCTTATGCTCGACAATCATCCAGAAAAACGCATTTATCTGGTGGTCGAGAGCCTCAACACCGCTGAGCTAGATAAACTCAATCATAATCATCAGCTTGATACGCTGCAAATTATCGCCGCGCGCTGGCAGTGCGTGCGCGCTGAAATTGAGGCAGCGAAAGAGTTTAAACAGCGTGATATTAAAGAAGCGAAATACCTTGATGTGATTAAGCAGCGCGAGCTGTTTATTGACAATATGAAGTTAGTGCAAGAGGTCGCGGTCGAGCTCTCCAACCCTGCTAATCTCGATCAACTATTTCGCCTCTCAATTGAAGTGATTCGCGATAAATTAGGTTTTGATCGCGCCTGCTTTATGTTGCTTGATATCAAAAAACGCTGCTTTAACGGTACTTATGGCACCAATGAACAAGGTCAGACCGTCAGTGAACATCACACCCAATTTGATTTACACCAATTAGAAGAGGGCTACATTAACGCGCTTTTTGAAGGTAAAGAAAGCTTAATCGTGCTTGAAGATGCGCCGCTCTATACGGCAGGTAACGTCGTTGGCCAAGGTTGGAATGCGATGCTTATTTTACGTGATGGTGATGAAGTGATTGGCTGGATTGCGATGGATAACTATATCCATCGCATGCCGATTACCACCTATCAAAAGCAGATGCTTGAGTCATTTGGTTCCTTGTTGGCGCAAATCTACATCCGCAAACGTCAAGAGCAAAACGTACGTATGCTCCACACTAGCATGGTCGAGTTGTCACGTTGTATGACGGTCAGTGAAGTGTGCAAATCTGCGGTGACGTTTGCAATCAATCGCTTGGGCATTGATCGCTTTGCGGTTTTTTTGACCGATAAAGAGTGTTCTCATATGCAAGGCACTTGGGGCACCGACATACAAGGCAATGTGGTTGATGAATCTTATTACCGCTCTGATACGGTTGACCGCTCGATTGTCAATGCTGCGCGCATCAGCCCCAATGATGTGGTATTTGAAGAGTCTGTTCCCATCTATCATGATCTCCATATCGTTGGCTTTGGTTGGACGGCAATGACGATGTTGGTCAACAATAGTGGTGAGCCGATCGCGTTTATCGCGGCCGATAATTTGCTCAAGCGAACTCCGTTGACCCACCAGCTTCGAGAAATGATTCGCATGTTTGCTTCAAATTTGACCGAAGTTTTACTGCGAACGCGCGCGCAAGAAGCGATTCACGAACTGAACGAAAACCTAGAACAAGAGGTTAAAGCGCGCACCCGAGAGTTACAAAAGGCCAATGAGCAACTTGAAACCCTGTCTAAACTTGATCCATTAACTCGCTTAGGCAATCGCCGCATGCTTGAGTCGTTGTTAGAAGATTTTTGTGACGATCAACAGCCAGCAATTCGATGCTATGGATTGATCTTGGTCGATATTGATTTCTTCGGTTTGTACAACAATCACTATGGTCACTTGCAAGGTGATATTGCCCTGATGCGAGTTGGCAGTGTGTTGGAGCGTCATGCAAATGGTGAACAAGAAGTGTTTTGTCGAATTGGCGGTGAAGAGTTTGCTTTGCTGGTCGTGGCGCAAGAAGCGCCAAATGTTGCTGAACTTTCCGAGAGTATCCGCTTTAGCATCGAACAAGAAAATATTTTGCATGAACAGAGCGCAATTCATCGAGCACTGACGGTCTCGGTCGGTTATTCGGTGATTGAGGTCAATCAACGCGACTTTAATTTTGATGCCCTTTTCAACGCGGCCGATCAATCTTTGTATCAAGCTAAACGCACCGGACGCAATCAAGTGGTTGGTTCGGTGTCGTTACTCGAATCTAACGCATAAAAAAGGTCGCCAATCTAGGCGACCTTAGCGGTTTTTATAATGATGCAAGAATAGCGTCTTTTTTACGCTTCGGTTTACTTCGTTCCCCACGTTTGATCAGCTTAATCAGCGGTTTGGCTTGCCACGGCTGCTGCTTAGCGCCAAAGCGATGTTGGTTCATGGTCGCGATGTGCTGTTTGATCTCAGTGAGTAGTTCCGGATCCAGATGTTGATGCGCTTCTAACCACGAGTTGAGTAGCAAGTTTGCGCGCACGAAATCTTGTTGATTAAGTGCATTGATAAGTGATGGTTCGGCGTCGTGAGTTTGGTCTAACTTAGTTACGCCGCGATGTGCAGACGGTTTCTTTAAGTAAAGCAGTACCGTTGCAACCCACAGCAAAGCAAAAAATGCCGTTAAGTAGGGCCAAAAACCCGCTTGATAGACCGTCACGGTTTCGGTTTGTGGCGTCGCTGGCATAGCGGGGAGAAACGTGCCACTGTTGGCGTCATGTCCTGCGGCGACATTGAGCTTGAGTCCGTTGAGCTGTGCGGTTTTCGGCTGTTTACTCGTGCTATCCCACCAATCTAGAGTGAGTGAGTTCATCGCGATTTGACCGGTTTTTTGCGGGAGCAACACGTGTTTAAGCGTCATACGTGTCGTGCCATCGGCAAGCTGACTGAACTGAGGCTTTTGCTGATAAACGCGCCATGCATCGGAGTAGTCTGCCGCCAGCTCGGGAAAACGTTCAGCGGGTAATCCGCTAATATCTAACGTAATTTCTCGACTGATTGACTCGCCGACTCGCGTATCATACGTATCGGTCGGGTTGATGTTGTTTCCTGCCGAATCGAGCCAACGTTGAGAAAGAGAAAGTTTTGCTGCAGGTAGCCACTCGCCTTGATATTGCTCGGGTATTGGCAGCACGGTGAGGGAAAAGGTGTCTGCTGGAGTATTGGCAGAGACGAGTTTGGTCGTACCACGACGATCGTCGCCATAGATAATGTTGCCATTAAAGCCAATGCCACGAACCGTATATTGACCCCCTTTATCGGCGGTGACACGATAGTTTTGGTCGACGACGGTCACTTCAACACCATCAACAACGCTTTGATATTGATTTGGCTCACCTAGCGCGGTGAGTGATACGCCGTCGGCGCTCGGGGGGGTAATGCGCGCGTTTTGCAGTCGGCGTGGGTCGGTTTTGACAATCAAGCGCGTGGTTAATGTGGTGCTTTCGTTTGGGTAAAGCTCGCGTTTTTCAAGTTGGCTTTGTAGCTCAACCAGATCGCTTAATACAGGCTCGTTACTGTCCATCGCGACTTGAATGGTGATCGGCTGTGATTGGGCACTATCAATAGTAAACGCCGGAATCGTCGCCTCGCCTAAGCGCTGTGCGGCCAAACTAATATTCCATTCACTGCGCGTATTTCGGTCACCATTGATGATATTGACTGAGCTACCAAAACTCGGTCGGCCGACATAAAAGTTCTGTTCGAGTGAGCTTAGATCGATGGCGTCTGAAGCGACTTTCTTATCAACCACGATGCGCAGTTGAAATACTTCATTCTTGACGACCTTATTTTTGCTTACTGTGGCAACGACCGTGGTCGCCCAAGTATGGGAGCTCACGAAAAATAGTGTGGCTGCAAGGAGTCTGGCAGCGAAGCGTTTGAGCGGTTTCATGCTTACCATTTTTTACCTGTATCGTTAGGTGGTTGTTTCTGTTTAGCTTGAAGCAGCAGTTGGGCGCGCAGCAAACGGCTTGGGTCTCGCGCATCTTCGACTTGCTGTAACTTACGTAATTCTGGTTCTAGTGTTGAAGATTGAGATTGAGATTGAGCGGTTTCAGCGTTTGGCTCATTTTCATTTTCATTTTCTCCTTCTCCTTCCCCTTCCTTATCGCCTTGAGTTTGGTCAGAGTCGGCCGTTTCCTGCTCATTTTGACCTGAAGTTTGCGGCAGATTATCTTGCTTAGTTTGCGATGACTGTGATTGTGCCTGTGATTGACTTTGCTTCTGGTCATGCTGGTCATCGTCGGCCTGAGGCTGATCATTATCTGCTTGAGATTGTGACCTATTACTCGCCTGCGTATCGGTATCTGAATCACCCGATGAAGATGCATTTTGCTCTTGACCTTGTTCTTCAGACTGGTCATTTTGTTGCTGTTGCTGTTGCTGTTGCTGTTGCTGTTGCTGTTGCTGTTGCTGTTGCTGTTGCTGTTGCTGTTGCTGTTGCTGTGCCTGTTTAACGACTTCTAGATTGTGCTTTGCATCTTGATGATCGGGCTTTTGCGCCAGAATGTCTTGATACAACGCTTGCGCTTTATCTAATTGACCATCTTGCGCATAAGCGTTGGCGAGATTATAGCGACTGCCGATGTCATTGGCGTTTTGCAGTGCTTCGATCGCGGCCTTGAAATTGCCGGCTTGATAGTGCGCGGCGGCTTGCCAACGTTTGTCCGTAAACTGCTCAGCAGCTTGTTGATGTTGCCCTGACTGATACAACTGCCATGCCTGCTGATCTTGATTGAGCCAAGCAGAAGCCATGACAGGCGTTGGGTTAAACAGCGGCAACGTTAACAATGCTAGGCTGAACAGCAGCCCACGCCTAAATAGCCCTAGCGCCGCGGTTACTAATAGTGGCAGCAACCAGTAACCTTGATTAACGCGCTCGGTTAAGCTTGGGTTGCCTGATGCGTTTGTCGCTTGTTCGACATTTTGCGTACGAGCCATGATTTGTTCGACATCACGATTAGTTACTTGCACTGGAATAAAGCTGCCGCCAACTTGGTTGGTGAGTGAGCGCATATTATCAAAGTTTGATTTTGCTACTACAGGTTGACCATTGTCTTTGGTCATCAACGAGCCATTACCCAACGGTATCGGTGCGCCGCTACGGGTACCAATACCCAGTAGAGTCAAACGCCAAGAAGAATCGCTAAGAAGGTCAACGATATCGTCACGTTCTTGATCATCAAGATCATCGGCAATCAGAATAATATCCCCTGCAGCTAGGCCAGTATTTTTCATCATCTCGATGGCAAGCGCCACACCACGCGCCGCATCCGCGCCGGGGTAGGGCATCAACTCTGGTGATAAGGTTGGTAACAGATTTATGATGGTCTGGCTATCATTGGTCATGGGCGTGACGCGATAAGCATCTCCAGCATAGGCAACCAGTCCTGTGCTGCCTTCTTGCCAACCGTTGAGCATGTCGGTCAATTTAAAGCGTGCTTGAGTCAGACGGTTTGGCTTAATGTCGTTGGCGTACATTGACATAGACATATCAAGCACAATCACGCGCGCACTGGTGTTGGAAAAACTCGGGCGTGATTGCTCGCTAGCACTTGGGCCCGCAAGCGCTACGATAGCGATGACCCCACTTAACGCAATCATTCTACGCAGCGGCGAAGATTGATGAGTCGTGGTGAGGTTCATCACTTGGGTAAGGTGCGGTGCAATAAGGCTTTTGCTGCGGCGAGTTTTACCTAGCCATAACATCAACCCGATCCACGGGATCAGTGCGGCGAACCATTCAGGATAGAGAAAAGTAAAATTAGACACTGTTCCTCCTAAGGATCACGATTGAGGTTAATAAAATCAGAGCGATAGCCAAAGGTAGGCCAAACCACTCTTGTTGTGGACGCCAAGTTTGGGTCGCTTGGCTAATCGGCTCTAGGCTATTAATGGTGTCGTAGATGGTGGCCAGTTCATCGGCGTTTCGTGCGCGGAAATATTGGCCGCCCGTCAACTTCGCGATCTCAATTAAGTTTTTCTCATCCAAATCTTGTGCGGTATTGACTTTGCGCGTCATGAAAAACTCTTTCACCATCATCTCACCTGCGCCAACGCCGATGGTGTAGATGGTGGCGTTGTACTTATTGGCTATTTTGGCCGCTTCAATAGGGTCAAGCACGCCAGAGGTGTTGCCCCCGTCACTGAGTAAGACCATGACTCTTTGCGGAGCATCGCTGTCGATGAAGGTTTTGGTCGCCAGCCCGATGCCTTCCCCAATGGCCGTTTTATCGCCAATAAGGCGCAGCACTAAGCTGTCGACTTGTTCTGAAATGGCGGCGCGATCTAAGGTTAACGGGCTCTGAAGATAGGCGTGGTCAGCAAACAACACTAAACCAAGACGATCGCCTTGGCGTCGTTTAGCAAAATCACTTACCACGCGTTTCATTGCGCTTAGACGATCAACATAGTCATCGCCTTGGCGCATATCTTGTTGACTCATTGAGTACGACAAATCGAGCACCAGCATTAAATCTCGATGTTTAGGCTGGGTTGTAACGGGTTCTCCATACCAAACTGGTCTGGCGCATGCTATCACTAACGCTAACCAAAATAGACCAGACAGCACTTTTACCGTTAGGTGGCGCGGCAGCGATAATTGAGCGTTTTGCGGTACGTAGGCAAGGTGAACTTTCGCCACCCTTTTAAGTGGCAGCGTGACACGATAAATAATCATCGGCAGTGGCAGCATAATAAAAACCCACCACCAAACGAAGCTAAGATTAGCCACGTTTTACTCTCCTTTTTTTCGGTGGTAGTGCTTGTTCGACCCAATTATGACAATGTTGCACCAATTCAGTTGCGTTATTCACTGGCTGTTTACTGTACAAGGCGTGTTGCCAATGGTCATAGTTGTCGACAAAGCACGGTATGGTGAGATGGCGATCAAGAAAGACATACCACTCTTTGCCCGTCAACTGAGCGATCTCTTCGCGGGGGAAGTAACACAGTGCGGCCTGACGGACTAACTCAATCGCCTCAGACGGTTTTTGGCCTCGAGCGAGTAGACGCAAGGCGGCTTTTTTTGGTGCCAAGCGTTTTTTATTCCAACGGACGAATAGGCCGATGATAAGCACAGTAAAAATAACCCCAGCTACCAAGGCCCACCATCCCCAGGCTAAAGGTAACCAAGCAGGTGGCTCTGGTAGGTGAAGCGCGTTCAGGGGCAGAAATGAAGATTGACTCTCTATGCTCATAATTAAAATCCGTGTAATTGTTTTATTAGCGGTATATCGCTGCTTAGAGTTGAAAACGAGATGCCCATTTTCAGTGCCAGCTGTTTTAGGTAAGTTTGTTGTTGTTCAAAGGCTTGAGCGATACCGTGTCGAGTCTGCTTCGCGGCAAAATCAAGCCAATGGCTTCCTTGCTGACTGGCCACGAGCTCGTTGCCTCGAAAATCGGTATTGCCCAATTCCAGTGGGTCGGTAATTTGAACCATGCGGACTTGGTTATGTTGATTTAATCGGCTGAGTGTGGACTCATCTTGTTGGTTAAAGCGAGAGAAATCGCTCAATAAAATGATCTCGCTCCCTTTTGGACAGAGTCGATTGAGCGATTGTAAACCCTGACTAAAGGGTTGGAGTTGTGATCTGTGCTCGTTAAGGCCATCGTTATGTTGGCTAACCAAGGATTGAATCAGCGTCAGCGCGCCTTGGGTTCTGGCGCTCGGTTTCAGCTCAATCCGCTTGGTGCCAGTATCGATGACGGCGCCGATTCGATCCCGTTGAGCGACACTTAGCCAAGTAATTAAGCTTGCCATATGCGCCATTTGCACTGACTTAAACATCAATGTTGAGCCAAAATACATACTGGGTGAGAGATCAAGCAGCAACACAATGGGTTTTTCACGCTCTTCACAAAACAGTTTCGTGTGCGGTTTTCCGGTGCGCGCCGTGACACGCCAGTCAATCGCTCGGACATCGTCTCCTGCTTGATACTGACGCACTTCGTTAAAGTCCATCCCACGGCCTAATTGACGGCTATGATGTTGCCCTAGCATTTGCGACCACAGGCTTTTTCCCGGTGGCAACCAGTGAACGGACTGCTGCTTATAATTGATCAACTCATCAAGAGATAAGTTGACTCCGTCACTGTGCGGCGGCAATGCACTCGCTACTTCGCCCATCTTATGCGCTACCTACCAACGAAAGCAGTTTGGTGATGACTTGGTTTGGCTTAATCCCCTCTGCTTGAGCATGATAGCTAAGCAGTAAACGGTGACGCAGCACAGGAAAGGCCATCGCCTGAACATCTTGAGGGCTCACATAATCGCGTCCATCAAGCCATGCGTATGCACGTGCACAGCGATCCAGTGCAATGGTCGCCCTTGGACTGACCCCCATTTCTAACCATTGCGCTAGTTCTGGGCTGTATTGTTGCGGTTGGCGTGTCGCCATGACGATGCGAATAATATACTGCTCAATGTTTTCTGCCATGTGAATATCGAGCGCAGACTGCCTCGCTGTAAAGATCGCTTCTTGACTGAGTAATGGCGGCGTTTGGTGTTGCTGACCTTTTGCTTCGCCACGGTTAAGGCGCAGAATATCGAGTTCGCTTTGTGCATCTGGGTAATCGACATCAAGTTGAAGTAAGAAGCGATCCAATTGCGCTTCTGGGAGCGGGTAGGTGCCCTCTTGCTCAATCGGGTTTTGAGTTGCCATCACTAAAAACAGCTCGGGCAATGGGTAAGTTTGACGCCCAGCGGTGATCTGTTTTTCAGCCATGGCTTCCAGCATCGCCGCTTGCACTTTAGCCGGCGCTCGGTTGATCTCATCGGCTAAGATCAGTGAGTTGAAAATCGGGCCCGCTTGAAAGGTAAATTCACCACTCTCGGGGCGGAAAATATCGGTACCGGTTAAATCGGCGGGCAGCAAATCTGGTGTGAACTGAATACGGTGAAAGTCACCTGCAATACAATCGGCCAGTGATTTAACCGCGCGCGTTTTGGCAAGCCCTGGTGGCCCTTCAACCAAAATATGTCCATCGGCCAACAGGGCGACGAGCAATTGATTCACCAGCTCACCCTGACCAATAATCTGGCTATTAAGATAGTCACGCAGTTGCTGTAGAGCTTGTGAATTCATGATTGTCGTTCTCCTCATTTTTTCACTTAGTGGCTATCAGGAACCAAAAAGTTCCCCACATTTCCTTGCTTAATGCAGACGGTGGTAAATATCGTCAGCGATATTCGCCATCATCGACACAAATGCAATCATTTCAGTACGTTAAAATATGGGGTTAAAAATCGCAGATCCAATACTTTAATGTTGAAATCTTGGCTTTCTTGACCTTTATTTGTTATTGGTGCGGGCGATAAAAAATTCGTCTTATTTCATTAAGAAATCATTGGCCGTGCCGATACATCAGTTGGGTTGCACAACATCGAAGACTTGCTGCAGGTTAAGGCGAGTTAATCCATTTTTAACACAATACCTAAAAGCTTGAAAAGGCAAACAGAATGAAACTGAATTCAATCAGCATAAAACAGAAAGTGGTTGCAGGCATCACCTTTGCGGTCCTCGCTTCAACCATTATCGTTGGGGTCATGGCTCAACGTCAGGCTCGTACAGTGCTTGAAGATCGATTAATCAACTTAGAAGTGCCCGCCACACTTGCTTCAATCAGTGGCCAAATAGACGATGAAGTGCGTCAGTTGTTAGCAGCGGCCAAACAGCTTGCCGACAACGAGTTCATCAAGCAAACCATCGATACCACCAATATCTCGCCAGAGGCTGAAGCGCGTCTGATTAAGCAACTGAATAACATGCGCGCCCAGTACCAGCTCAATGATGCGTCGGTTGCCAACCGAGACACCGCCTACTACTGGAATCAAAATGGTTTTTTGCGTCAGTTGAATCAACAACAAGACGGCTGGTTTTTTGGTTTTAAACAGTCCGGCAACGCGACCTCAGTGAGTATTTTCCAAGAAGCCAATGGCGATGTAAAAATGTTCACTAACTATCAAAACCTCAATGGCATGTCGATGTCTGGTTTATCAAAATCGATGGATGACATGGTGGCCCTGCTAAATGGCTTTCAAATTGAAGAGACTGGTTTTGTCTTTTTGGTCGATGGCCAAGGGCAGGTACAAATCCACCGCGATAGCAGTAAATCGAAATCAACCCTGTCTAAGTTGTTTGGCAGCAATACGTCTACCTTACTCAATAAATCCGATTTCAACTTGATGGATGCTGTGTATGAAGGTCGAGACGTATTAGTGGCAAGCAGCTATATTCCCTCGATGGATTGGTTTGTTATCGGAGTGATTCCGGTTAATGAAGTTTTCTCTGAACTCAACCAAGTGGCAAAGCAAATGATGATCACTACGATCGTCGTGGCTGGGCTATTTATTATAATGGGTATTTTCCTTGCTGATGGTATTGCACGTCCAATTCGTGCGATTGCTGAGCGCTTTTCCGATTTAGGTAAAGGTGATGGTGATTTGTCACAACGAATTGAGATCAAAGGGCAGGATGAAATTGGCCAACTGTCTGAAGGTTTTAACGGTTTCATCGAGAAAATTCATCAATCAATGAAAGAGGTGGCTTCGACCAGTAGTGCCTTACAGTCTGCGGCTGACGGCGTGTCAAGTAAATCACACACGACTTACAATAATAGTCAGATTCAGCGAGATCAAACCATTCAAGTCGTGGCTGCGATTAATCAGATGGGTGCCACCATTAGTGAAATCGCCAGTAATGCTGCAACAGCGGCAGAAATCGCCTCTCAAGCTTCGGATAATACTCAAGAAGGCCAAGCTGTAGTCAGTAAAGCTAAAGAGGCGATCAGTCGTTTAGCCGTTGATATTGAAAATACTGGTCAAGTGATAGGACAACTTGCTTCAACAACACAAGACATCGGATCTATTCTTGGGGTAATTCGCGATATCTCAGAACAAACTAACTTGTTAGCACTTAACGCGGCCATTGAAGCGGCGCGCGCGGGTGAGCAAGGTCGTGGTTTTGCGGTGGTTGCCGACGAGGTGCGTAATCTTGCCAGTCGTACCGCCGATTCAACGGAAGAAATTCAGAAAATGATCAATCAACTGCAAAGCGATGCAAAAGACGCTGTGTCAGCGATGGATGCGGGTAAAAGTGTTACCGGTGAAGGGGTATCGGCTTCCGATGAGGCGGTTGAAGTCTTGATGCGTATTTCAGAGCGTATTCACGATATTTCTGACCGTAATACTCAGGTTGCAACTGCGACCGAAGAGCAGTCAACGGTGGTGCACACCATTAACCAAAATATCGAAGAGATCAACGCCATCAACGAGGTTACCACCGGCACCGCTGAAGAACTCGCAGCGGCAAGCTCGGAGCTTAAAGAGTTGTCTGAACGCCTTGACCGTATGGTGGGCAGCTTCAAACTGTAAAGCGTGACCTAGACTGGCATAACTGGGGCTAAGTGGGTAAACTTAGCCCCAGTTATTTTGTAAGTAGGGTAAGTGAGATCATGAGCGATTTCGAAAAAGAGCTTGAGCAGATGTCTCAGGAAATGGGTGATGAGCCTGAAGTGGCGCTGCCATCGCTTGAAGAGCAGAGGTCAATTGCACAAGAGCTGAAAAAACTTGAAGCACAAGGCAAACTGACACCGGAAGTGCTTGAGCAATATTTTGGCAAGTTTCATACAAAAGCGAATTCGCCAATTCATTAAGCGCATTAGACACCGCTTTTAAGGTCGCGTATGCGGCCTTTTTATCGCTTTGGAGTGTGTTATGTTTATTGTTTATCGTCTGATTAAGTTAGCGATCATTTGTGCGCTGTTCTTTACCATTTATGACTTGATCGCCTTTGGTGAGATTACTTGGGTTGAGCGTTTATTGAGTCAACTGTCTTAACCTCACGTCATTTGTGTTGCAAACGAAACAGCCACCAAGCGGTGGCTGTTTTTTATGCACTTATGCTATTTAACCGTCCAGGCTATCGTCTCACCGGCGCGAATCGGTACTACAACATCTTGACCAAATGGCATAGTGTCAGCCACAGACCATGCTTGTTTGCTTAATGTGACACTGTCATGGTTACGTTCAAGACCATAGAAGTCTGGGCCATTATGACTGGCAAAGGCTTCGAGATTGCCCAGCTTGCCTTCTTGATCAAACACCTCAGCATAAAGTTCTAGAGCGGCGTGAGCGGTGTAAGAGCCGGCGCAGCCACAGGCAGCTTCTTTCATACCTTTAGAGTGTGGTGCAGAGTCGGTACCCAAGAAGAATTTGTGGTTGCCGCTGGTAGCAGCTTCAATCAGCGCTTGTTGGTGAGTATTACGCTTGAGGATCGGTAAACAGTAGAAATGAGGCTTAATACCGCCAACCAGCATATGGTTACGGTTGTAAAGCAAGTGATGCGCGGTAATTGTCGCGGCGACGTTGTCGTTAGCGTTTTTCACGAAGTTTGCAGCATCGGCGGTGGTGATATGCTCAAGCACAATTTTTAAATTCGGGAAGTCATTGACGATTGGCGCAAGCACTGTGTCTAAGAAGGCTTTTTCACGATCAAAGATATCGACATCGTGAGTGGTTACTTCGCCGTGAACCAACAGCAGCATGCCAACTTCTTGCATCGCTTCGAAAACAGGGTAGATATTTTCCGCTGACGTCACACCTGAGTCTGAGTTGGTGGTCGCCCCGGCGGGGTAGAGCTTGGCCGCGACAACGGCACCTGAGGCTTTCGCCTTGCGAACCTCATCTGGCGTAGTGTTGTCGGTAAGATAAAGCGCCATCAGAGGCTGAAATTGTTCGCTTGGCTTTTCGGCCATAATACGATCGCGGTAGGCCAGTGCCATCTCGGTGGTGGTGACGGGTGGGACCGTATTGGGCATGATCAGCGCGCGTCCGTTGTAGCGGCTAATATCACGAACGGTATCCTTAAGAACCTCGCCGTCACGTAAGTGAACATGCCAGTCATCAGGACGTGTGATTGTAAGTGTTGTCATTGTTGCTCCCACCATAAATTGAGTGATCCGATTGGAGCCGAAACAGGGCGAAAGCTGAAAAAGCAAACGCTTACGTTTAGGCGACAGGATGATAGAGCAAACGCGGATCTATTTCACCCTTTTTATTGTGAGTGACCTTTTATTGCTAGAGGACTTTCTTTCACAAAAGGGGATTGATGAACGCTGTTTATCATCATTGGTAAAGACATTTTTACGCATCATAACGCTTAGTTTTAAAGCAACAAAATGAATAAAATCAGACGAATTTGGGTATACTGGTGCGACAATAATCACAAGCTTAGGGTTAGCAATGTCAGCACCACTACTTTCTCAACTTAATGTTTATCCGGTTAAATCGGTCGGCGGCGTCTCTCTTTCTACCGCTTGGGTCGAAAAGCAGGGGTTAATGTTTGATCGCCGTTTTATGCTGGCTCTGGCCGACGGTTCCATGGTGACGGCAAGAAAATACCCACAAATGGTCAAGGTGCAATCAACCTTAATTTTTGATGGGTTGATTTTCACGGCTTCTGGCCATGTGCCTTTGCGTATCCGCTATGCGGAGTTTAAACTTCAGCAAACATCGGCACAGGTATGGAATGATAGATTTACTGCTTATACCACCACCGACGAAGCGGATGACTGGTTCAGTGCGGTAGTAGGTCAACGGGTTGAATTACTGTTTAGTGGCGAGCAGTCGAACCGCGTTCGAGAAAAATTAGGCCATAATGTCAGTTTTGCTGATGGTTATCCGTTACTTGTGATCAGCGAAGGGTCTTTACAAGAGCTCAATCGTCGTAGTCCAGAGCGGCATTCGATGGATCAGTTTCGTACCAATTTAGTGGTGGAAAATTGCGAACCTTTTGCCGAAGATAGCTGGAAACGTATTCGTATTGGCGATGTTGAATTTGAAGCAGTCAAGCCTTGTGAGCGTTGTATCTTAACCACGGTGGATGTCAAAACGGGTCAGTTTCGACCGACCAAAGAGCCATTAAAGACATTGTCGCAATTTCGAGCCAATGAACGTGGTGGGGTATTCTTTGGCCAAAATCTGATCGCTTTGAATGAGGGGATGATTCGTCAAGGTGATACGGTTGAAGTGGTAGAGTATAAAGACAAAGAGTTTTATCCTGACAACAGTCCAATAAAAATTGCCTTGACGTGTGTTGAGCGCGAAGAGATTGCGCGAGATTTTGTCACATTTTGGCTTGAGCCAGCGCATGGTGAAGTGCCAAGCTATCAACCCGGCCAACATCTGCCTATCTCAATTGACGTCAAAGGCGAAATGATTGGTCGCCGTTACACGCTCTCTTCTAGCCCTTCTCGTCCTGGTCGTTTGGCGATCTCGGTTAAGCGTATTGATGGCGGCCGCGTTTCCAATTGGTTGCTTGATAACTTAAGTCTTGGGGATACGCTCACTTGCGAGCAGCCCAATGGCAGTTTCCATCTAAGTGACAATCACCATCATTCCCCGTTATTGTTGCTGTCAGCTGGCAGTGGTGTCACTCCGATGTTGTCTATGCTACGTTATTTGGCTGATCATCAACAGATTGATGATGTGGTGTTTTATCATCAGTGCCGCAGTGTTGAAGACATTCCCTGCCGTGCAGAGTTAGACGCGTTACGTAAGCAGCACCCTGGCCTGACAGTATTAATTTCGTTATCTCAGGCGCCCGTCGATTGGTTTGGTCTCAAGGGGCGATTTACATTGTCGCATCTTAAACAGATTAAAGATGTCGAGCAGCGTCAGGTGTTCGTTTGTGGCCCTGATGGCTTTATGCAAAAAGCTAAAAACCTCCTGTTAAAGAAAGGTCTACCTGAAGAAAGCTACCATCAAGAAGCGTTTGGCGTCAGTGTCGCGACGGCGCAGCCATTGGCCTCGGTGACCATCAGTGTAAACGGCCAAGCATTTAGCGGTGATAATCAAAAGACCTTACTTGAACAAGCTGAAGATGCAGGCATTGCGATTGCTAACAGTTGTCGAGCGGGGCTTTGCGGCGCGTGCAAGGTAACAATAGAGTCGGGCCTAGTCCATCAGCCAGAGGTGCCTGCTCTGCAAGAGAGTGAGCGTAATAGTGGTCAAGTGTTGGCCTGCTGCTGCGTACCTGAAACCGATATTGATGTGATGGTTTAGCCGATGTCATCGATGTCAGCGTTTTCGTGCTGGCATCGACGACAGAGTCTCTAGAGGCTTATCGACAACATCTTAGGCCGCTTGTCTAATCAGGCGGCGAATTTTTAATTGCGATAAGAATACCCCAGAGATCACCAACATCCCACCGATCAAGTGATAGCCTTGAAGCGCTTCTCCAAGCCAGGTTGTTGCCAAACTTATCGCCACGATAGGCATTAAATTCATGAACATGGCGCTCGATTCCGCCCCAATCAGATCGATAGATTTCAACCACATCCAAGGCGCAACAATTGAAGCTGCGATCCCCGCATAAGCAATGAGAGGATATGCCTGATGACTTGGCGTAAGTTGCTCACTGGTGAGCCATAGTGGCGTTAACATCAGCAGTGCTAATACACCTTGTATGTAAACCATGGTCCAGTTAGGCAGCGCCATCTTCCAGCGTTTGAGCAGCACGCAGTAGGTTGCGTAGCATAGAGAGGCAAGCACCATAATGGCGTCACCTTGTGTGACCGTTTGCTGAAAGAAAAAGGTTACATCGCCTTTACCGAGCATAAACGCCAGTCCTGCCAGCGCAATCACTCCTCCGGTAATACTGAGCGGTGAGATAGTCTTGCTAAGCAAAGGGACGCTAATGAAGATGGCAAACAGCGGGACTAATGAGCTAATTAAAGCCATGTTTGAGGCGCTGGTTGTTAACCCAGCGTAGTAAGAGAGTGATTGGTTGAGCACCATGCCGAGTAGCGCAAGTAACGTAAGTTTGGTTAAGTTCACGCGAATAACCCCCCAGTGTTTGATAACACTCGCTAAGCAAAATGGGCTAAGTAATACCACCGCCATTAACCACCGATAAAAACTCATCGCACTGGGCTCGATGACGTCAGCGGCCATTTTGTTGGCAATGGCATTTCCGCCCCAAATCATGACGGTGAATAGCGGAAGAAGATAAACCATATGAGCACTCTGGCAAATGAATCAGTAGCGAAGAGTTTGGCAGGTCTGTATGATTATATATATCTTTAAAACGACATTGCGCGTCATAGGAAGACAAGTTTTGAGAAAATCGGCCAAACATCTGCACCCTTCGTTATCAATCGATAAAGCACCATCGGATGTATTTATGAATTTTGAGGCATTTCTGTCCAATACCGAAACGCGAATGCACAGTCACCCATGGGGACAGGTGCAACTGATCAGCGGCGGAATTCTTGAGATGGAAGCAGAAGGAACGCGATTTTTAGCGCCGCCTCACTTGGCGATTTGGGTCCCGGCTGGAGTGAGGCACACCAGTTTTAACCGCAAACCCCTCTCTTATTGTTCACTAAATGTGGCGCAACACCTAACCGCGAATTTTCCCGAGCGCACCAGCCTGATTAAAATCACGTCGATCGTCTCTGCCATCGTTGATGACTTTCGTCAACGCGAGATCAATGTTGCCGATAATGAACAAGACAAACGATTAGTTCAGGTCTTGTTGGATCAGTTGGCCACTCGTGATACTCAGCACCATTTCTTGCCGTCGAGCGATCATAAATACCTTTCAAAAATTTTAGCCGCGGTAGAAGAGAATCCCATCGACAATACCAGTTTGTCTCAATGGGCTGAGCGAGTGCACACCACCGAGCGTACGTTGGCGCGGCACTGTCAATCAGAACTAGGGATGAGCTTTACCGAATGGCGATTAAGAGTGCGTTATCTCTATTCGATGGCTCTACTGCGTCAGGGCCACTCGGTTAAAGAGGTCGCCCTGACCCTTGGTTACAATCAAGCCAGCCCGTTTATCGCGATGTTTAAAAAATACTCCGGGCAGACCCCAGAGCAATATAAAAACCGCTTACTTTAGCTGGCTGATTACGTAATCCAAGCCACCAGTAATCGCGGCCACTTGGGCAGCGTTACACTCTTGGTCAGTGACTTTGGGGCTATCTGGATACACTTCGGTTGTGGTGCCATAAGTACAAGAAGTGACACCGCCACACAAACCAAGCTTGACCATCGGATAATTGATCACGCCATCTTGTACTACCACAGAGCCGATGATCTCACCTTTGTCATCCGCAGGGGCGATATGGGTCACTTTGCTCACCGACTCAATGACTGCGGCTTGAAACTCGGGCTGCGGATTTTCGCTATCGCCCACAGTGTAAAAGCCATCTGGGATCATTCCTGCCTCGTATTCAATACCATCACGGGCAGCAAGTGCTGGACGAAACTCACTTTCATCGCTATCGGTGGTTTCATGCAGATCGATATGAACAAGGACATTGTCACCTAATGACGCGACAAGTTTGATGAGATTTGCAGACTCTTCGGCAGTAGAGTTGGCATAAAACGAACGGTTTGGATCGAGTGCCAGTGGATTCCAACGATTGATGGTCTCATATCCCCAAGGGCTCACACATGGCGCGACAATAATATTAAAGTGCTTGCTGTAGCGGGCCATCTCCGATTGAGCAAATTGCAGTGCGCCATGGACACCACTGGTTTCATAACCATGAACGCCACCGGTGATCAGTACGACAGGTTTGTCACAGTGCCATGGTTTACTCTTGATACAAAACAGCGGGTAACGGTCCGGGTCGTAAGAAAGTGCACCATATTGCTTGACGTTAAATTGTTCACCGAGCGCCTTAATTTTAGCCACGACTTCGTGTTGGTAATGGCGCTTGATGGTGGTTTGATCGCGCCACGCTTGTCGTTCGGCCTCGTCCCATTTCTGACCAGCCGTGCCGATAGGATAAGTACTGTGCATTACTTTGCCTTTTTGTTATTAGCAGAGGCCAATAGCATAGAGCGCGCTATCATCACAAGCAATCACTGCCAGCAAAAAGCGTGCATTTTCAGGGTGACTATTCAAATTAGGTCAAGTGCTTATCGCGTTCGCGCCTAAATTAATGAAAGTGCTCGTAGGGCTGGTGGTCGTCTTGATCGTGACGTTAGGCGCGCGAGTAAAAGCTCTCGTTTCTTGAGGCGGCAGGCCCAAGTGTATGTGGGGTAAATCATGCTTACCCCTTAACTAATCATCTCTGGGTTGATGCCATTACCCTTCGGCTTGAACAATTTGCTCAATGGCTGAGATCAGACGTTCTGAGGTTTGTGCGCCAGAAATCAAATGTTTCTGATTGATGATGATCGCAGGGACGGCATTGATGCCAGCCTCAAGCCACTGCTGTTCGGTTGAGGCCACCGTTTCAGCCCAAGTACTATCGTTGATGATATGTTGCGCCACTTGCTGATCTAATCCCGCTTGAATGGCACATTCAATTAACACACTATCATCGCTGATATCTTGCCCGTAGGTAAAATAGGCCTCGAACAAACTCAGTTCAAGGGCTAACTGTTTATTTTCACTTTGTGCCCATAGTAATAGCTGATGGGCTTTACGTGTGTTATAGATACGCATCTCATCACTAAATTCAAACAGAAAGCCGACCTCTTGGCCAAGTTGAGTCAATGTGTTGCGTGCTGAAAGACTCGCTTCATCGTTAGTGCCATACTTTTCTTGGATATGTTCGCGTAAGTTTTGTCCGTCTGGACCCATGGCGGGGTTGAGTTCAAAAGGATGCCAATGGATCTCGGCTTGAACGCTATCACTGAGGCTCGCTAACGCTTGCTCGAGACGCTTGAAGCCAATAATGCACCAAGGGCACACCACGTCAGAAACGATATCAATGCGAATGTTATTCATATTGCGATCCTTATTTGCTTATGTAAAAAAGTGTAGCGTTGTCATCAATACGGTTGATTGAAGTGAGTCACTCTATACTAATCTACGCCTATTCACTACTACGTGAATAAATTGCTAAGGGGTGAAGAGGGACAGCTACACGGTTTGATAATATAGTGAACAATGGCGCACTCATGGGTGAGTGTTGACTCCCTGATAAAGGAAATCGTGATGAATATGTCTCACACGACCGATGTTATTTTACACGCATTTGACTGGCCGTATGCAATGGTTGAACAGCGAGCACGGCAAATTCAGCAAGCTGGCTACAAGTGCGTACTGGTTTCACCACCAATGAAATCGTTAAAAACTGCAGCAGGTACCCAGTGGTGGCAGCGTTATCAGCCGCAAGACTATAGAGTGATTGACAATCAACTTGGTAATACAACTGATTTCAAACGTATGCTTGAAACCTTAAAGCAATATGGTGTCTACGTGTATGCCGATGTGGTGTTTAACCATATGGCCAACGAGTCGTCAATTCGTAGCGATTTGCAGTACCCAAGCGAAGATGATCTTAAGCGTTATCAAACGCACGGTAACTATTATCAAGCGCAGCGCCTGTTTGGTGACCTTACTCAACCTCTGTTTGAGCGTGATGATTTCGTTGAGGCTTTTGGGATTGAAGATTGGCAAGATAGCTGGCAAGTACAAAACGGACGCATCACTGGCGGCCCTAGCGATCCTGGTTTACCCACTTTGCGAGTTTGCCCTCATGTGATTGAGCAACAACAAGCCTACCTTAACGCTTTAAAAGCGATGGGTGTGAAGGGGTTTCGTATTGATGCAGCAAAACATATGACATTAGAGCACCTCAAGCAGGTGTGGAGTGAAGAAATTTGTCAGGATGTGCATATTTTTGGCGAGATCATTACTAGTGGTGGTGCCACGCAACCAGAGTACGAGTTATTTTTGCAGCCATTTTTGGCTCAAACTCGCCTGGGGGCCTATGACTTCCCGTTGTTTCAAACCCTATTTGATGCCCTTGAAAGCCAAGGAAGCCTAAAAAGTTTGGTCGATCCTTATTGCTTTGGTCAGGCGTTATCGGAAACGCGCGCAATTACGTTTGCAATTACCCACGACATTCCCAACAACGATGTGTTCGCCAACTTGGTTATGAGTGAAGAAAAGGAGTGGTTGGCGTATTGTTATTTGCTTGGTCGCAATGGTGGTGTGCCATTAGTTTACACTGACTTAGATACCAGTGGCATCACCAATGCAGTGGGAGAGTCGCGTTGGGTTAATGCTTGGAAAGATGAAAAAATGGTTGCCGCGATCGATTTTCATAACCGTATGCATGGCAACAGCATGAAAATACTTGAAGCGTCCGACGATCTGTTGGTCTTTGCTCGCGGCGAGGAAGGTATGGTGGTGATCAATAAATCTAAGCGACCACAAAGTGTCGACTTTACCACTAAATGTCAATGGCGAGATTTACTGAGCTTAGAGAGTATAGAGCCGAAAAATGGTCGATGTTTGCTAAAGATTGGGCCACATTCAGCAATGATGTTGATCACGATTTAGGCCAAAGAAAAGGCGCGTTACGCGCCTTTAAACTAATTGAGCCTCAACTACACTGTGAATTTATTCAATATGGCATCTTGCTCGCGAATATTCTCGGTTTGTGCTTGCATGGCGATGCTAGCGTTAGATGCCGAATCTGCCACTTGAGTCGAAAGATCTTTTATCTTGACTGTATTATGGTTGATCTCTTCGGCGACTAAACTCTGTTCTTCTGCAGCAGAGGCGATTTGAATATTCATATCACTGATGCGTTGGATGGCGTTGCGAATTTGCTCCAACGCATCGTTGGCTTCGTTGGCCCTATCAACGGCGCTGCCCGCCGTGCTCTTGCTGGTACTCATTGCACTAGAGACTGATTTTGCCCCAGCTTGAAGTTGTTCAATCATGTTGCGGATTTCTGTCGTCGACTCTTGAGTGCGCTGAGCAAGGGTGCGTACCTCATCGGCAACAACGGCAAATCCACGACCTGATTCACCCGCTCGCGCGGCTTCAATCGCAGCATTAAGCGCTAGTAGGTTGGTTTGGTCAGCAATGTCGTTGATCACTTTCAAAATGGTTTCAATATTATCGGTGGCTGATTCAAGTACCTTAACCTCATCAACGGCATTGTCGATGGTTTGCGATAGCGTGTTGATGGCAAGGGTGGTTTCACTGACTACTGCGGTACCCACACCAGTCGCTTCATCAGCTTCACGTGCAGCAGCAGCAGCGCCTTGCGCATTATTGGCGACATCTCCTGAGGTCGTGGCCATTTCGTGCATAGCAGTGGCAAGTTGCTCAAGCTCGTGTAATTGATCTTGCATGGCGGCGGCTGAGTTTTCTAGGCCAGCAGACGTCATTTCTGAGCCACGTAGAATCTCTTCGCCAATCGCCTTCGATTGGCTAATCAATTGTTGCAAGCTCCCCGTAAAGTCATTAAATCCAGATGCGAGAATCGAAAACTCTTTATCTGTGTTGGTATTAAGACGTTTAGTTAAGTCGCCTTGTCCTGAGGCAACATCTTGAATGGCATCATTTAATGTATCGAGAGGTCGCATCAAGGTGCGGATCAGTACCAGTAGAACAACAATACTTATCACCAACGCGACGACGGTGTAGATAATCGAGCTGTTTTTTAAATCGGCCAGCGATTGATAGGCAATCTCCTCATCCAGTAACACCCCGACATACCAATCCTCCCCCGGAACCTTAGAGAAATCGAGAGTGTAAACTTTGTTATCAATTGTTGCTTGTTGCGGATTATCATTAATCACAGCGCTGCCTAAAAAGTCTTGCATCGGCTTGCCGTTCAGTTTGGAATCTGGATGAGCGATAGTGGTACCATCTCCGGCAACGATAAATACGTAGCCGGCGTCAAATAGCTCTACTTTGTTGACCAATTCGGCTAATGCACCAAGACTAACGTCGTAAAAAATGGCGCCGATAAACTGACCGTTGTCACGAACCGGTGTCGCGATCGACACCAGAATTTCGCCCGTTGCGGAATCTGCGTAAGGCGCAGTGATCACCAGCTTTCCGGAGTTTTTAGCGTCAATGTACCAAGGGCGCACGCGTGGGTCCCAAGTTGGACCAGGATTCCAGGAAGGGTCGTTATTGATGTTCGAGCCGTCGCTCTCAAAACCGAGCCCGGCAAGCAAAAATGTATCTTTCACCACAGGTCGCGTTAATACTGCGGTTATAGCTTGAGTTGAGAGGTTCACTTCAAGCATGCTGGTGGCGTAGGAAGCGATAGCTTTACGGGCATTAATTTCGGCGGCGGTTGTATCGCGGACTCCGTCAACAATTTCAGCAACACTAGAGGTCACTTGGCTCTTTATTTCTCTTTGGACGGTGAAATATTGTTGAAGGGTAAGTAGGGTCACGGTCGCTAATAGTAGAACAGACGAAGCCGCCACAATTTTATGGCTGAATTTCATTTGTTATTCCTTATCTATTGTTAAGCATTAGGTCGTTATTAATAGATATATAGTTATAAAATGACAATTCAGCCAGAAAATAGTGAAACTTTCGTGCTAACTGTTATCAGTCTTGTCACTGAGTAGCACCTGTTCCAAACTACTCAGTATCGCATCATTGCCACCAAATAAGCCATCAACGACCAGAGCACGATTTTTACCCGATAGCATCTGTTTTTTTGCTTCTCTAAAACGCAGTACCAACTGTAATTCGTTGTTAAGCGAAGAGACTTGGTCGGCTTGCCATTGATTGACCTGCTTGGTCAGTTTGCTCTCTTTGAGTTCCGGCTTGAGTTCGCTCAGTTCGGCGCGAAGTACGGTCAATATATCTTGCTGACGCTGACGATTTTCGTTTAGCGTTTCTAATCGATTGATCAACGCCATCATCAACTCATTCAGTTTCACGTAGCCCCCTTGTTTGGGCAGCGCAGTGGTGACGCGTGAAGAAATGTCGACACTACTGATTTGAGTGTTCGGTGTGTAAGTGACAGAGACTAAGCTGTCGAAGGGCAGCCAAAATGTTTGTCCTGATTCAACGGCGTACTCGAGTTTTCCTAATTTAACCAGCACCAAGCCCTGCTTGACAAAAAAGAGACGATGTTTAAGCGACTTTCGGCGTGGTGTGGAAAGCAAAAAGTCATGGTTTTCGGTTTGATAGGAAATCGCGTAGTGCATAACGAGGCTCGTCTATTTTGGAGCGCTAAGATTAACGTTTCTTGGAAAAAAAGCCAACTTTGTGCTAACAGACGCGCAAATTCTAAGAATATTTCTGGTCTGACCTTAACGATTCTGCGAAAAGGGTAGCTGCCAAGACACCTTTCTATGCGTAGAATGGGGTCGATTTCTACCTAATGTATTACAAAATGACGACAAACAGCGATCCATTTATTGAGATTCGTCCTTATAATGACGATGAAATTCCAGCGGCAATTGACCGCCTTGTTAATGATGAAGAGTTCATTAGCGCTATTTTGAAGCACCGTTTTTCTAACCATTCAGGCTGGTTTCGTACATTGATGTCGCCGATGGTCAAAGTCTATTTGAAGATGAAGTGGTCCAAGCTCAACTCTGTTGAAGCGATTCAGATTGAGGTAAAAAAGTACCTTGAACAAACGTTAAAAACCACGACTAAGGGCGTCACTTATAGCGGCTTAGACAACCTCGACCCGAATCAAGCCTATCTTTTTATCTCCAATCACCGTGATATTGCGATGGATCCAGCACTGGTTAACTATGGCCTGTTTAAAAGCGGTCATAAAACAGTGCGGATTGCGATTGGCGATAACCTGCTCAAAAAGCCTTGTGCTAGCGAATTAATGAGGCTCAACAAGAGCTTTATTGTTAAGCGTTCAGCAAAAGGCCCGCGCGAGATGATGAAAGCATTGGGAACGCTCTCTGCTTATATAAAACATTCACTTGATACGGGGCATTCAATCTGGATTGCGCAAAAAGAGGGGCGAGCAAAAGATGGCAATGACTTTACCGATCCCGCAATCTTAAAGATGTTTCATGTCGAAGGGCGTAAACAAAAAACGTCGTTCTCTGACTACATTAAAACACTTAAGATCGTGCCAGTCGCCATTTCGTATGAACATGATCCGTGTGATTTAGCGAAAGCGACCGAGTTACATGCTAAAGAGTCGTTAGGACGCTACGAAAAAGGTGAGTTTGAAGATATTCAAAGTATCATCCAAGGTATTATTGGTGACAAAGGTCATGTCCATGTCGCGTTTGGTGATGTCATTGAGCAAGACTTCGAGACGCCAGAGCAACTCGCGCAAGAAATTGACCGCCAGATTCACGCCAATTACAAGCTATTCCCAATCAATGAGTTGGCGGCAGGTAATGAACAGGTTGATGAGCAGGTGAAGGCTGATTTCGCAGCTAAGCTGAACGCTCTGCCACAAGAAGTGCAGCCTTATTTGGTGGCAAGCTATGCCAATCCAGTGAAAAACCGCCCTTAAGCGAAGCGCTTATAAACATACCATCCTCAAAAAGCCTTACGTTAATGTAAGGCTTTTTGTTACGTGGTACCACAGCTTAAGGGGCGACAGCGCCACCAAGAGTTAAGTTGGTTGGCCACTTCGAAATGCGGTTACCACCAAGGAAGATGTTGCCATTGACCGTCATGGTCTCGGGGAACTCGCCGATCTGTGACCCTCCAATAAACAAGTTGCCTTCAACAATCAAGCCTTCAGGTAGACGCTCAAGAGGGGTTCTCATCACGCTTAAATCGCCTTTGACTCTCAGTCGTGCTGGCAGGCTAGTTAATGGAGTGTCGGTAAGGTTGATATAGCCTCCCACTTTTATACCTCGTGGCCAGCGAGTAATTTGAGAGCCTAAGAGATTGGCAAAACCTTTAATATTGACCCCTTTCGATATCCGAGTAAGACCACTGTTAGCGGCATTGAGACTGCCTTGAATATCGAGCTCTTGCGGCAGTGTTTTTATTTGCGTCTTTGCGATATTCAAATTGCCCTTAATGACTAAGCCTGCTGGCAGTTCAGTGTAAGGTTTGTTGCGCAAGTCGAGATTGCCATAGTTATCGAGATGATTGAGAATTCGAAATTGATCAAGCAATTGAGCATATGAGCTTGCGCTGAATAGCAATAACATCAGTGAGCAGAGTACAGAACGCATAGTAGGCAGAAGTAAGGATAGATGAATTAATCTTAGTGACCCGTTGCTGAAGGTCAAACAATATAATCAATGTGATAAAGAAAACGGGCACAAGCGCCCGTTTGTCGACGATAACTGAAGCCGGTTTAGCGAGTCAGTGAACGTGTTTTGAGTTCAAAAATGAGTTTTTCAGTACTCACATCGAACTTAAAGCGAGCTGTTAGCTCAGTCGAACCTTGCTTGATAGGGGTGGTGTCGTATTCGACCGTTGTAGATACCTGCTTAGCCAAATCGATGTATTTGTTCAGCTCAGTTTCTAGCAATTCTTTACCTTCAGCGAAAATCATCACTTCGGCGACTTCATCGCCTTCTTTGATAATAAAGCCTATTTCTCCTGCGCAGCCGCAAGCTTCGCATACTTGATCTGGTTCAGTGCTCATCTCATCTATCCTCTTACAAATTATGTGGCTATAGTAACGATTAAGCGCTTTGCGATCTAGCGATATCACCATAGCAACAAAACTCCGTCATATAGCGAATAATTGTTAACAAGCGATTGCTAATTAAGCAAAATGTTGATAGCGATTATCATTTAACTGTGACTTGTGTCAATAAATGACGAATATTCATATTTATTTTGCGTCAGTACGGTGTTCCTTTCGTTGTAAGGGGCAAAATTTTATTACATTATCGATAGCTCAATAAATATATAAAAACAAAATGCCTTTTTACCCTAGCGAAACATATCGAGTGTTTAGCTAGTAAGAGCTTGGACTACTTTTTGCTGATCGGAACGATTTCTCTAGGTTACTGCTCGTTAGCATTATACTAGCGTTGTTTTGGTTTTATACTAGTCACTAAGCTCTGTAAGGCGTAACTTTTTGGCCCGTAAATGGGCTACACAGATTGACAGAGAGAAGAGCCTGCACATGCCAAAGCGTAGTAAAGAAGATACCGAAATCACGATTCAAAAAATCATGGATGCGGTCGTAGATCAACTTTTGCGTCTAGGTTATGACAAGATGTCATACACAACACTCAGCCAGCAAACGGGGATTTCGCGCACTGGGGTCAGCCACCACTTTCCTAAAAAGACCGATTTTACCGCCGCTCTCGATGAACGTATCTTCAAGATGTTTGTTGAGCACGTCGACTTTGAGCAAGACGTAGAAGCGTTTTCTGTAAGTTGGCTTGCGGCATTAGATAACGAAGAGTTCTGCGCTATTTTGCGCTTGCTTTTCCATCATATCGTCACATCCAGTACTCACGAATTTGCCCGTAATGGCGTTGAACGTTTGTACACGATTACTGAGGCAAAGTTTGGGCCATCAAGTGGCAAAGAACTTGAATGGTTGATTGGTAAATCTCTCTTGCGTATGGCAAGTTAATTACTCACATCCACTCCCACTCCCTAATAAAGCTCTCTTCGTTCGAGGGCTTTTTTGTACCGTTCATTATTATACTGTGGATTTTTTGTTCATTTAAACCACTGTAATCGTAATTACGGCGGGTAAAGCTACCAGCCTGTTTTTGATCTGCTACATTGATATAGAAGAGCCAATGATTGTCGAGACAAAATGTCCGGATAGTTGTGCTTGTTTTTATTCACTCACCCTTTACCCCAAGAGGAGTAGGCGTACGCATGTCATTTCCAGTCCTTATATGCGATGACTCCGCTTTAGCTAGAAAGCAGATGGCGCGCTCAATACCCGCTTCGCTAAATGCCGATATTACCTTTGCCGTACATGGGCTCGATGCACTCGAACAGTTAGAAAATCATACGTTCAAACTGATGTTTCTTGATCTGACTATGCCTGAACTTGACGGTTTTGGTACCTTAGAAGCGATTGGTAATAAGGGCATCGACATTCCGGTCGTCGTTGTGTCTGGTGATATTCAGCCCAAAGCCAAACAACGTGTAATGGAATTAGGGGCAAAAGCTTTCATCCAGAAGCCGATTGACAAAGAGCTACTCAACAAGACGCTTAAAGAATTAGTCGAACCTGTTACTCAGCCACAAATCATTACACCGACCAGTCTTGAATTGCCGATATTGCGTCGTCGTGACGTCTACATGGAGGTCGCCAACGTATCGATCGGGCGAGCCGCGGATGCATTGGCGAGGCATTTCGATGTTTTTGTTCACCTTCCGTTGCCGAACGTGAATATATTTGAGGTCAGTGAACTGCACATGGCGCTGCGTGATTTGGCCGAAAACGATCAAGTCTCGGGCGTCTGCCAAGGTTTTAGTGGCGAGGGAATTGCAGGGGAAGCATTAGTATTACTGAGCGATTCCAGTGTCAGTGATTTAAAAAAATTGATGAAAGTACCTGCCGATAGTGAAGAGCTCGAAGAGCTTGAACTGCTTATGGATGTGTCGAATATTTTGGTCGGTTCGTTTTTAAATGGTTTAGGAGAGCAATCAGAAGTCCGTTTCTTCCAGAGCTCGCCAGTGTTGCTTGGCCAGCATATTTCGATTGATTCGGTGATTTCGTCCACGTCCGGTTCGTTCAAGAAAACCATGACGTTCGAGGTAAGCTACAATATTGACGGTACATCTATTCGTTGTGATTTATTGTTTATGTTTGTTGATGAATCTCTGCCTTTGTTGGATAACAAGTTGGCCTATCTAATGGAGGACTTCTAATGATTAATCTTCCTGCTGAGTTTGAGCAGTTTCACTGGATGGTAGATATGGTGCAGAATGTTGATTTAGGTTTAGTCGTGTTAGACCGAGATCACAATGTGCAAGTGTGGAATGGCTTTATGACTCACCATAGTGGTATTCAAGCGCATGACGCTATTGGTAAACCACTTTTTGAACTCTTTCCCGAGATCCCCTGTGAGTGGTTTAAGCTGAAAACGAAACCTGTGTACGACTTAGGTTGTCGCAGTTTCATTACTTGGCAGCAACGTCCGTATTTGTTCAAGTGTCGCAATGTTCGTCCCGTCACTCAGCAAGCAGACTTTATGTATCAAAACATCACACTCAACCCAATGCGTACGCCAACGGGTGAGATTCGTTCATTGTTTTTGTCGATTCAAGATGCGACGGCTGAAGCGTTAGTGTCACGCACCTCAGCATAATCTTTGTGAAACCCCATTTTGCTTATTACGCCAAGTTAATCCTTGGCGTAATTGTTTATGCTCTAGCGCGATTGTTTATGTTCTAGCGCGGAGATGCGCAGTGGAGTGGGGGTGGTCAAAACCTTGTTTCATTCAAGCTCTGTTTTGGCAATACCGGCTTGCTCGCCTCGGGATCTCTTGCCATGAGCAAGAACGGTGCTCAATCAGTGGTTGAATCAAGAATAAGGTCAACCCACTAGGGTGAAAAGAGACTTTTTTAGTTCATTTCTGTGACTTTGATTGTTATTTCAGACTAATCCGTTACAATACGTGCTCGTTCCTCAGTTGTGCATCCGTATTTGCATAGAAAAGGACACCGTTTCTTATCTTTAACGCATTGTTTTTAATGTTAAAGATACGTTTTAAATACACGTGTTGCTTGGTATGCAACACCACTGTAAAGGACAGTAAAATGCCTATTATTACTCTTCCTGACGGCAGTCAGCGTCAATATGACAACCCAGTTTCAACTCTTGAAGTCGCTCAATCTATCGGTCCAGGTCTTGCGAAAGCAACCATCGCTGGTCGTGTAGATGGCACTCGTGTTGATGCCTGTGATTTGATTGAACAAGATGCAAGTCTTGAAATTATCACAGTAAAAGACGAGGTTGATGGTCTTGAAATCGTTCGCCACTCTTGTGCGCACTTGCTCGGTCACGCGATTAAGCAACTTTTTCCTGAAGCGAAAATGGCGATTGGTCCAACCATCGATAGTGGTTTTTACTACGATATCGACCTTGAGCACTCTCTAACGCAAGAAGATCTAGAAAAGATCGAAAAGCGCATGAAAGAGTTGGCTAAGACGAAATATCAGGTTATCAAGAAAAAGGTAAGCTGGCAGGAAGCACGCGATGCATTTGAAGCTCGCGGTGAAACCTATAAGATTGAAATTCTCGACGAGAACGTTGCACGCGACGATCGTCCGGGTCTTTATCATCATGAAGAATACATCGATATGTGTCGTGGACCACACGTACCACATATGGGTTTTTGTCAGAATTTTACGTTATTAAACGTGGCGGGAGCTTACTGGCGCGGTAACAGTGACAATAAAATGTTACAGCGTATCTACGGTACGGCTTTCCACGACAAAAAAGCATTAAAAGCGCACCTAACTCGTTTAGAAGAAGCGGCCAAACGTGATCACCGTAAGATCGGTAAGCAACTTGACCTCTTCCACATGCAGCAAGAAGCACCAGGAATGGTATTCTGGCATCATAACGGTTGGTCAATCTTCCGTGATCTAGAAGTATTCGTGCGTGAAAAACTGACAGAATACGACTATCAGGAAGTAAAAGGTCCACTTATTATGGATCGCGTTCTTTGGGAACGTTCTGGTCACTGGGATAAGTATGCAGATGCAATGTTTACCACTGCCTCTGAGAATCGTGACTACGCGTTAAAGCCAATGAACTGTCCTGGTCATGTTCAGATCTTTAATCAAGGTCTGAAATCGTACCGTGACCTGCCACTTCGTATGGCAGAATTTGGTTCATGTCACCGTAACGAGCCTTCAGGCGCGTTACACGGTATCATGCGCGTACGTGGTTTTACTCAAGATGATGCACACATCTTCTGTACTGAGAGCCAAATTCAAGACGAAGTGACCAGCTGTATTAAAATGGTTTACGATACGTACCAGACTTTTGGTTTCGATAATATCGTTGTTAAACTGTCAACTCGCCCTGAAAAGCGCGTTGGTAGTGATGAAATCTGGGACCAATCAGAAGAAGCATTGAAACAATCTCTTGAAGCGATGGACATTCCATACGAGATTCAAGAGGGCGAAGGTGCGTTCTATGGTCCTAAAATCGAGTTTACCCTGCACGATTGTCTTGATCGCGCATGGCAATGTGGTACGGTTCAGTTAGATTTCAACCTACCAGGTCGTCTAGGTGCCACTTACGTTGATGAAAATAACGAGCGTCAAGTACCTGTTATGATTCACCGTGCGATTCTGGGATCATTAGAACGATTTATTGGTATTCTAATTGAAGAGTACTATGGCTTCTTCCCAACTTGGTTATCGCCAGAACAGGCTGTAATCATGAATATCACTGACAAACAGTCAGATTATGTTCAGGAAGTTGCACAAAAACTACAAAAATGTGGAATTAGAGCTAAAGCAGACTTGAGAAATGAGAAGATTGGCTTTAAAATCCGCGAACATACTTTGAAGCGTGTACCGTATATGCTCGTTTGTGGCGACCAAGAGATGGACGCTGGCGAAATTGCAGTACGAACTCGTAAAGGCAAGGATCTCGGCAAGTTTAAAGTGGATGATTTTATTTCTTACATCCAAGACGAGATTTCAAGCCGTAAGCTCAATCTGGAGGAATAAGCTATTAAAGGCGGAAGACGCGGCCAACAGCCGGTAAAACAAAACCCGCACCGTTTAAACGGTGAAATTCGTGGCGTTCGTGAAGTTCGATTAACAGGCGCTGACGGTGAATCAGTTGGTGTTGTATCGATTCAAGAAGCGATCACAGCGGCTGAAGAAGCAGGCATGGATCTTGTAGAGATCAGTCCAAACGCTGAGCCGCCAGTCTGTCGAGTGATGGACTACGGCAAATTCCTCTTTGAAAAGAGCAAATCTGCTAAAGAGCAGAAGAAAAAGCAAAAACAGGTTCAGATTAAGGAAGTCAAATTCCGTCCTGGAACTGATATTGGAGACTATCAGGTAAAACTACGCAACCTGACGCGTTTCCTTGAAGAAGGCAACAAAGTGAAGGTAACAATTCGCTTCCGTGGCCGCGAAATGGCACACCAAGACATCGGTGTCGACGTTCTAAAACGCTTGAAAGAAGATACTGCAGAACTTGCTGTGGTTGAATCATTCCCAAGCCGTATTGAAGGTCGCCAGATGATCATGGTGTTAGCCCCTAAAAAGAAGTAATTAGTGGCTTGCAAGTGATTTAACCCCGCCGTTCTTTTTGTAAAGAGAAAGCGGTGGGGTTCAATTCGCCCTGATTACGTTGTTTATTAAACCTCTACAATGCGGAGTTATTCATCATGCCTAAGATGAAAACCAACAAAGGTGCTGCTAAGCGTTTTAAGAAAACTGCTGGTGGTATTAAGTTTAAGCACGCTACTAAACGTCACATTCTGACTAAGCGTACTACTAAGAACAAGCGTCAACTACGTCCAAATGCAATCCTTCCTCGTTGTGAAGTGGCTGCAGTTGCTCGTATGTTGCCATACGCTTAATTCTTTTTAGTTTATCAATCGTTTAGTTTAGGAGAAGCATAATGCCTCGCGTAAAACGTGGTGTACAAGCTCGTGCACGTCATAAGAAAGTTCTAAAACAAGCTAAAGGTTACTACGGAGCACGTTCACGTGTTTACCGCGTAGCTTTCCAAGCAGTTACCAAAGCTGGTCAATACGCTTACCGTGACCGTCGCAACAAGAAACGTCAATTCCGTCAACTATGGATTGCACGTATCAACGCGGCCTCTCGTCAAAATGGTCTATCTTACAGCCGTTTCATTAACGGTCTTAAGAAAGCATCTATCGAGATCGACCGTAAGATCCTTGCTGACATCGCGGTATTCGACAAAGCTGCATTTGCAGTTCTAGTTGAAAAAGCGAAAACTGCTCTTTAGATAGCAGTTTAGGATTAAGGAAAGGAGAGCTTAGGCTCTCCTTTTTTATGCCTAACATTTATTATAAGTTCGACAGCGGGCTAAGCACTCCACTGGCGCCTCTATCAATAACATGTGTGTATATTTGCGTTGTTCGCACATCACTGTGACCTAACTGCTCCTGTACTGTCCTGATATCTGCTCCAGACTCTAGAAGGTGCGTAGCAAAGCTGTGTCTGAGTGTATGACACGTCACGTGTTTATTGATGTTCGCTTCTTTGGCAGCGCGTTTGACTGCTCGTTGCAGTGCTATCTCATTAATATGGTGACGGCGAAGTAAGTTGGATTCAGGATCGACAGACAGTTTAGCTGATGGAAATAAGTAGTGCCAATTGAACTCAAGCTCGCACCCCTGGTACTTACGCTGCAGTGATTCATTAAGCCAAACACCAGCATAACCGGATGTGTTGATATCTTTCTTATAGTAGCGAAGTGCCATCTCTTGTTGTTCCTTCAGCAAGGGGATGAGCTCTTTGGCTAAGGTTACTGTTCTGTTTTTCCCACCTTTACCTTGCCAAATTCTAAGCGCATAGTAGTGGTAATCGATATCATGAACTCTTAATCGAACCGCTTCCATGACCCGTAATCCGGAACCATACAACAGCATAATATGCAGTTTGTACTTTGGATCAATGTGAGTAACAAAGCGCCGCATTTCATCTTTGGTAAGAACAACTGGTAGTTTGCGGTCTAGCAACGATTTCTGGAATTTCATTTCGTTGTTCAAAGGCGTACGTAAATACTCTCGATATAGAAAATTCACTGCATTAAGAGCCAGAGCTTGTGTCTTAGCCGCGACTTTATCATGAATGGCGAGGTGAGTAAGAAAGGCCTCAACGTTGTCCTCATTTAACTCAGAGGGATGCTGATTGTCATTGAAGCTTATAAAGCGAATTATCCAGCTGATATAAGCATCGATCGTTTTACTCGCATAATGGCGAACCCGCATGTGTTCTTTTATACTCAAAATAAACTGATTTTTCATCATCTTCTCTATATAATCTTAACTGTATAAATAAACAGTTAAATGATTGAGTGTTAATTTCAAGAATTAGTCGACACTTTGCAATCTAATTGTGGGCTGCCAGTCATGAAATCATCCACTATGGCTAAGTGTTTCATATGCTTATGTGATAACATTAGAATTATTTAATACAACAAAGAGAACTTTTTCAAGTGGGATCGAGCTACTTAGTGTTGTATAGATAGCGTTAGTTGCCAGCGGTAAAAATGCAGCTAAATCAGAAAATTTTGGGCTAATGTATCGTGCAATTTTGCTCTTTTTTGTGTCTGGGTGTGGTTGGCTGAAATTGTGTTCGATTTTTAGTATTGTGGTTTTTTTCTGCCGTTTCAGACACGAATTTACTTGTTGAAAGTCAGCTTTGTGACATTGTTTTTCCAAAAGGTCTTTTTGGTGCTTTTGGCCAGTTTTCTGCGGCGTTGTAAGTTCCAAGTGGTTTCAGTGGCAGGCGCTTTGAAGCTGCGCCTGAATTGAGTTTTTCAAAGTGCTGAAAAACGGCGTTGGCAAAAGTGGAAACAAACAAAATCAAAGGTTTAGAATGGCAACTAACAAAGCGTTTAAGGCAGATTCGCAACGC